>NZ_VDFU01000058.1 GCF_006152115.1 Rubellimicrobium rubrum
TCCGTCGTGCTTGGCCGCCAGACGGAGTCACAGCCCGCTGATGCCGCTCAACTCTTTTCGGGTCAGGCTCTGAGAAGCCAGACGGCCTGATCAGTCCAGCCCACCAGCAGGATGTCGGGCCAAGAGTCCCGCTCGGCTTTCGTCAGTCACACGACCGACGAATAGCCGCTCAAAAAGCCGCGCCACTCCGTGGGGTTGAAGAGTCGCCCTGGCGAGCCGGCGTGGTCTACGTGGAAGAGCAGGAGCGCGCAGGAGAAGTCATCGACGCGTGAGACGCGGCCCGCGTGGTCAGGGTCGATTGGCACAAGCCGGTCGGGCGCGACGAAGACGAGATTGGAGGCCTTGTGTTCTGGACCAGGCGCAGACCGGCAACTCGGCATGGGGAGTTGAGCGCGGGCCGCCTCATGGCGTTGAAGCAGGTCGTCCCGGGCAGTGTCCCAGGCTGGCGCGAGGTGGGGCGTTTTGAGCGACAGCACACCCGCAGCGCAGTCCGCATGCTCTAGAACCCACGTCTCGGACCACAGGGGGAGCCGCGGGCCCGCGATCATGCCAGGCCCGAGGTCGGCACTCACAGCGTGGAGGCGGGCCAGGAAGTGGCCGGCCGCTCCAATCGGCGCCCCCTGCCCGTGTAGCCCGCCCCCTCGACGACCGGGTAGACCACCCATTCGCTGGGCCACTCGTCTTCGACCCGGCGAGGGTTGGAGGCGAAGAGAGGGTCGGGCGTCACAACGTCGGCACCACGCGCTGCGAGTGCCTTGAGCCAAGCTGCGATCGCATTGCCCGAGGAGTGGGGGTAGCCGGTGCGCTTGAGAACCGCGTCGCCGCCTGAGACGGAGACGCGCTACACAGCGGCGTAGGAGCAAAGCCCAATGGCGCCCACCATGGGCAGGGCAAAAGCGGATCCAGCAGAGGCGTTGTCCATGACAAAGTCAACATAGCCGCGGCCAGGGCACCGGCGAGTGAGCATAGGACTATGGAGTTGTACGCTGTTCGCGATGTCCGGACCGGCGCTACCGCCGATCCGGACCCTGATCGGCCAGTCGGCCGTCCTGCTCAGCTGATCAGCGGCAGGAGTGTCGGCAGCTAGCCATCGGCGCGGGCCAGCATCCACCGAGCGTAGCCGTCGGAGTTCTTGGTTGCTGGCCCACAGAATGGCCCGGTGCCGTGCGTCGCGAGCGCCGCCTCGACTTCAACGAATTGCCCAGGCGCGAGCACCCGGATGGTGACGAGAAGAGCAAGCAAACTCTCGAGGGTGGGTATGGCGATGTCCTCCGGCGGTCAGGACCGGAAGCATTGGTCTCCTTGCCTCGCGACAAAAATGCTCCCACACGCGATGCTGGCACCAGCCTAGGTCAGGATTTCCGCCATTGAGACGTATGTCCTTATCGGACATCTAGCATGTCATCTTGCGGCCCAAAGCTTTCACCGACCTCGGAGTGTAGGGCCACTTGCATCATTATTCGGCCCACTCGTTTACATTGACAACCACTCGTGCAGCGAATTGCACATTATCAGGGACTTTATTCATGATCAGGACAATTGCTCTTGTTACCCTGCTTGGCACGATGCTGATTTCACCCGCCCAAGCCGAGGAAGTCACGATCAGCCGTGCCCTCGCTGCTGGGAGCTTGCATGACGGCGAACTCGACATGGTCGCTTATTGGACCGAGGCGGCTGAAGGCGCGATCGAGGTGACAGCCACCTTCCGCGACCGGACCGCGGACGGCGAACCGATGCGAGTTGTCATGCCCATGCAGGACGGTGACGCCTTGGCGTTCGGCATGCCAGGACATGAAGGATCGCTGTACAGTTTCGCCAGATATGGCCAAGAGATCACGATCTCTGTCGAGACTGAGGCCGCCAGCATCGCATCGTTGAACTAGCATCACCTCGGCAGTGCGATCGGAGGGCTTGGATCTGGTGCAACCTCGGCTGTAGCCGTGGGCTGATGAGGTCCCCGGCGATGGCGTTGGATGCGGCTCGACGAGGAGAACCGACGCATAGATGTCCTCATGTCTGGATGGCCCTATCCTGCGAGTGCTGACTTGAGTGGATGCTGATCCCGTCGGGGGGATGGTCAGGTTTCCGGCCTTCGACTGCGGTGCTGATGGCCGCTGGTTCTGATGGACTTCGCAGGCCGGGTCTCGATCAGACGAACGGGCTCATTGGAAGCTCAGACAACACCGCGGGATGTCCTGCTGCGGACTCGCGCTCAGAGACGCCAAGCTACGGAGTGGCCCTGTTGCACGGCTGGCCAGCGTCGCAAGGGGCTGACACATCCTCCCACAAGACTTCTATTGAAATGAGGTGGTCCAAGGGAACGGTCGAGAACCGCCTTCAGCACCCGGTCTCGCTACCATCTCTCGAACTAGGGGCGAGACGGTGGCTCAATCTCTTGTCCCGGTTCCTTGAGCCATCCTGCCTTAGCGAACTTGCGCGCGACATCACCGTTGCTCCAGCAATGTCAGGTCGCCTCGGCCGCACCAAGGGATCGGATAGCCTCCGCCGACGTCCTCGCCAGCGGCATCATCACGTTCACCCAGGCCGCAGCTTGGCTCACCATCTCATGGTTGTTTCTCGTCTGCGACATGAGTCCTCCTCGTGAGATGGCCGACAGTACCCAGTTCGGCACTCAGCGAGGCTGGCTTGGCAGTGCGCACCGCAGAAGTCACGGTTTGACCTTGCTCGGGTCGCATCTCATAAGGCGGCTGACGAACAGGCAGGCAGGCAGGCAAGATGGTCAGGAAGAACGCATACCTCTTGGGAGGGAACGGCGCTCCGAACTTCGGTGACGAACTCATCGCGAAGGCGTGGCTCGATTACCTGTCGGAGCGGTCCCCTGAGGCACGGATCACGCTCGACTGTAACAGCATTAACACCCCGAGGACATTCTTCGGGTTGGACGGTGATCGCGTCCAAAACTTGAGCGGCATCAAGATCTTCGCCAACACTACAATCAAGACGCAGTTCGCAGGGATCAAGAATGCCGGCGAACGCTTCCTGACCGGCGTTCGCCATGGGCTCGATTTCTTCTCGAACGGCACCTATGCAGAGTTCCCTCAACTGCGAGAGGCTCTCGAAGCGATCGAGGACTCGGCGACCTTCCACATCTTTGGCGGCGGATACATCAATTCGGGAATCCGGCCGGACTCGGGGTTCCTCATCGGCTTTGCGGCGGCGGTCAAACGGCAGTTTGGTGCAAAGATCTTTGCCACCGGCATTGGTCTCACGCCGCTTCACTTCGATGCGCGCGAGAATACCGCTCCGTTGGCGGAGGCGTTGTCCGAATTTGCCCTGTTCGAATGCCGGGACGTCTATGGCTACGACAAGCTGTTCAACCTGCTCAACAACAGGGCGAACCTGGTGAACGGCGTCGATGACACTTACATGGTCCGCTACGTCTCGGGCGTAGAAGAGAACACACCCCGACGGCTGCACCTGTGCTTCCTCCGACAGGAGTTCGGGCCAGAACTGCAGGGCTTGCAGGCAGAGATCCTCGCCATCGCGCCAGCTTTTGACGAGGTCACCTACTGGAACTGCGTCCCCAACTTCGCAGACCGCAACCTGGACAACCTGCGTCGGGCGCTGCCAGACATGCGTGTGCTCGACTGCCACCAGCTTGTCTTCCAACCGCTACCGGTCGGTCCGAACGACTATATGGTGACCCAGCGGTTCCATCCGCACCTGATCGCGGCCCGGCTCGGCTGCTCCGGGGTCTTCGTCCAAGACGGGCTCTACTACAACGACAAGCATCGTTCCGTCGTGCATCTCGGGTCCAGCTTCAAGAAGTATGTACCCGGCATGATCGATGGGACGCCCAGCGTACGACCGGCCCGGATTCTCGAGCGAGACGCGGAGAACATGGACCGCAAGAGGCAAGTTCGGGATTTCTGCTACGAGAACGCCTAAGCGCTAGGTAAGACTGCCGGGGCCCGTAGCCCCGGTGGTGCCCTTAGCTTGTTGAGGACGATGCCTCCCCGAGAGGAACTTCTGCGAGAGCGGAAGCCGGGATCAGCCCGGCGTTCGCTCGGTCGGGGCAAGGACGACCGCAACGTCGTCCCCGCCTTACCCTCATCCGAGCTCAGAACCAGCGCCCGGGCGACATGATCCCCAGCTTGGCAAGCTGGCTTGAACTCTCGTAGCGCATGCTGATGTCCGGCTCGAAGAAACAGCTTTCCTGCTCCTTGCGGTAACGAGCGTACTCCCGGCCGCCGGCATAGTGCTGCCCGCGACGCTCCTCCTCCTCGGCCTTGCTCCTGAGACTCGCGACCATCTTGAAGTGAAAGAGCGCTCCGGTCGTTGATACCTCGCCGGGTGCATGAGCGCGATTCAGTCTTCGCGGGTAAGCGTCGTGCATCGAGCTGCGATAATGATAATAACGCTTCCAGCGGATCAGGGGAATTTTGTTGAGCGCTGGTGCCTCGAGCGGTCGGTCGCGGAAATGCACCCTCAGTCTCGGACCTCCCTGCACCCAGGCACCTCGGCCCCAGCCCTCTCGCTGGATGTATCCATCCCGATCGAAGAACGGACAGACCTCGAACGGATCGGCGCCTTCTTCCAGAACGGTTTCCGACAAGGGACGGTCGGAATAGGCATCGATCAGGACCGCATGCAGGCAATGACGGCGGTCGTCCTCGAGGTACTGGGTGAGGGCATGCAGGTCGCGCGTTTCTATCCTCGGATAGACGAGGAACTCGTCGGGATCGACGACCACGCACCAGTGCCCGCTGCCATGACGTCGCAGGAGGTCGTTCACCCACAGCATGCCGAAATTCGACTCTCGGTAACTCGCACCAGTATGCCAGACCGAAACGTCGGCCTGTTCGGCCGCCCAGTCCATCAGGCCATCGTCCGAGTCGTTGTCAACGATGAGGAAGTGGCTGACGCCCAGCCGGCGATAATAGTCGGCAAAGGCCGGCAAGCGAAGCCGTTCGTTGCGGAGGCAGGTCACGAGGAGGATGTCGCGAGGCCTGACCCGGTCAAGACGATCTTGCACCAGCCGGAGTTGCCGCCCTGCCCGGCGATCCCTGAGTTCCAGTGTGGCGAAGTGTGGGATCAGGAGCAGGTTGCGGAGTGCGCTGCGGATCCTGCGTTTCATACGGCCACCTGTTCGCCACCGACCGGCGCAGCGCCCGCTCCTATCACCAGTTGGTGCTTCTGCGTGGATGCGGCGGATTCATCGCAGATTGCGAAGTCCGCAAGAAGTTCGTTAATCCGGCGCTCCATCTCTTTTCCTTGGGCCACGTTTTGCAGGACGCTTTGGAGGGCTGCGAACCAAGGCCGGGTGCGGAAGCGGCAGGCCGCGAGAGACCTGCTGAAGAGTTCCCGATGGAGTTCACTGGCCGACTGCTCCTCGCCCCAGGACCAAGGCATCGCAATGATCCGATCACGAGCCCAGGGGGCAGTCGGCTGCTCCCTGTAGGACAGCAAGCTGCCCAGCCAATGAGGCCAGTTGCCCCTGGGTTCGCCCAAGATGTCAAACAGCAGCTTTCGGATCAGCTGCGGAGAGTACTCCGGCAGCAGCCCCGGCGAGATCGGAATCGTCAACCGGTCGGGGTGGCTGGCGAGATGGAGAAGTCGCCGGTCTTGACCCTCCTCTTCCGTGAAAGGCAGGCAGGCCACGATCAGCGCTTGGGGATCCCGAAGGACGGCCTCAAGCAGTGAAGCGTGGTGGAACGGAGACCAAGTGATCACGGGGCATGCAGTTGTGCGGGATCGCAGCCGGACCAGAAACAAGGCGGGGTGCGCGTTGCGAATGGCGACGTCGTCTCGATGCAGGCCACCGATCGAAGCCCGCCCAGGGCCCAGATCGACCCTGTCAGGAGCGAAGACTTCGCCGAAGATCGTGAACTGGTTGGACAAGGTGCCGCCAATCCGGTCGGCCACAGCCCGTGTCAAAACTGGCGGACCGACAAGGACGACATAGGGCGCCCGGATCGAGGACAGCACGGGGTCAGTCGTGTCGACGTACTGGCTCCGGTAGAAGAGTTGGCCCGGCGTCGGATAGTGGGTCTGTGCTTCAACCGTCAGCTGATAATCGTAACGACGCTCTCCGATTTCTTGAAGAGGCGCGCCGTCATCGGGCAGAGCGGCAAGTGAGAAGCAATGTCGCCGCAGGGCTTCTGCCCTTGGACCGGCCTTGCGGACGAAGAATCGCGGCAGCGTGCCCACATACCCGATGTGGTCGTCATGATAGACGACGGGCTTGCCACGATTGGTGAACTGGAAGTGGGTCAGGCCGAAGCCGGTAATCCGGTCCGGGCCCGCCAGCTTGCGCGCATAGGTCTGGAAGAACATCTCGTCGGGGATCCAGACCGAGCGAAAGAAGCGAAGGCGGTCGGGTTTGGCCCGCACATCCGCGAGGATGGCGCGGCAGGTTCTCCAGGTGAGCGTCCACCATTGCGAGCCGAAGCGTGGTTCAAGCCCCTCGGGAAAGCGGCGTTTCAGTCGCAGCAGGCGCTGCATCTGCAGAAAAGCCCATTCAGCCGTATGCTGCGTCTTGTGGTCGAACCAGAACCGATAGCGCCAGCGCTCCGAGCGCCAGCCGTTGCCGACCCAGCTCTCGTCTTCGGCCTCGATGAACTCGCGGCCGGCGTTCTGTTCGAGGTAGCGTTCGAGCTGCGCCAGGGGACGACAGGGCAGACAGGATCCACTGAGCAGCATGACGTAATCCGGTTCGAGCCCCTCGGCTTCGACCTGCGCGAGCGCGTTGAGCGGCGCTTCGATCAACCCGAAGCTGCCCCAGCGTCCGGCGACCCGGGCGTGAACGAGGCGGATGCGCTCGTTCTGCGCAACCGCAGCCTTGAGCGTCTCGTAGTCGGCATCCGGGGAGCGAAGGTCATAGTGGATAAATGCGACCGCGTCGGTAGTCGACGCGACCAGGACTTCGCAAAGCTCCATCACATGCTGCGGCCGCTCGTGCGCAAGAATCACAAAGGCTATCTTCAAAACAGGCGTCCCTATCTGAGCAGATCAACTACGCGCTACTTTCGGCCGTCTGGGCTGACAAGCTGCCTGATGACTGGTGCCACCCATTCCCGGATCAACTCTTGCCGCGCCATGTCGGGAAAGTGGAAATAAGGGGCATCAGGCGCTGGAGGTGGCTCCAGGAACAGCTCGTCGCGCGCGAAGTACCGTCTCGCGACCTGATGATTGGACCGGGCAAAGCGGTCAAGGACCGATTGGCGTTCCTCGGGCGAATAGACCGTAGAGGCCGGCGCAGGCTTGTCGGCGAAAGCGGCCCTGATCGCCCCGAGCAGGCGCATGCGCTCGGACGGGGCCATACCTGCCAAGCCCAAATGCCGTGCAATCTCCAGAACATGAACGGGCAGGCTGTCATTGATCCTTTTTTCCCCAAAGGACAGCCCGTCCCGGCAAAGGCCGACCCGATCGACGAAATCGTTCACCACATCGCCGACCTGACCTTTCTCCAGCACGCCGATCGACACGTTCTCGGCCCCTATCGCGGCCTCCCATCGCCCGAGCAACGTCGAGAAGTCGAGCCAGTAGAAGTCCTCGATGGATGCTAGGAACTCGTCTGGCGCCATCTGGGCCTTGCGTGTCTCGAACGGCCATTTGACATGCTGATTATACCAGGACATCAGCCAGTGGTCCTGCCGCCGCAGATAGAAGACCACGCGGGTCGGGTAGGTCTTCGCGATCGTCTCCACCCAGGCGAGGTCCGTAAGGATGCAGAAGTCCTCGGCGCTGAGCACGACCGTGGAGGCCTTGCCCTCCTGCATCGCTATATGATCCAGCATGTCCGAGGTTGAAATCTCTCCGCGCCTGAGCCCCCATGCCAGATGCTGGTGGTGGACCCGCCCGCCGGGATAGCTGACCCCCTCGGCGGCAAGGGCCGTACGGTTGCCTGACAGGAACTGCTGCAGGCTCGTCGTGCCGGTCCGGTGAATGCCCGCATGGATTACCACCTGCGACACTGTCCGCCCCGGCTTTGCCGCTTTCGCGAGCGTACCTTTGGACCGTCCAGCCACAACGGCCCGGCCCTCGCTGAAGGCATTGCTGAACCGACCAGAAAGATAGATGCGTTCCCCTTCCAGGTCGAGTTCGAGGGCCTTGGATACCTCCGGATCGATCGCAATCGCACGGTCATGCGGGGCTTTGCCAAGGCCAACGTACTCGTGCCCTCGGAGGCCAAGGAAGTGCTCTACTTCGGCCATGAAACGGCCCGGGTCGAGGGCAATCATCCGATAAGGCAGGTAAAGGATCTGTTCAGGCGGAACGACCTTTTCCCAGTGCTCGATGTTCGCATGGTAGGCGCTCCGGGCGATGACGCCGCGCATGGTCGGTCCGCGTTCGAGGATGTCTTCCGGGACCCTGTCCAACCCTGCCTGTGCAGCATTCGCCTTGAGTTGTGCCAAGGCCCGGTCGACGGGATCTCGGATGATGAAGATGATCCTGATGTCGGGGTTAAGTCTATGGACGTGTTCAATGCCTACTTGGGACAGGATCGAATATGCTGGCGTAATCTCACCGCAAAGGCGACCATGGGCCCTAGGGTCACCAAAGACCGCAGCGTACCATTCATCCGTTTCACGAGGCAGGCGCTCAAGGCGGTCGAGATAATCGACGTCCCCTCCCTGACGCCGCAGATGCTTCAAGCTCGCGGCAAAATTCGAGGCGACCCAGTTCCGGTGATGCGGAAGATGGATGTAATCGAAGAAGTGGATCTCCTTGAGGGGCGGGAGATAGACGCTCGGGTGCTGCTCGAGCATGGAACGGAACCACGAAGTCCCGGCCTCTTGAGCCCCGACGCAAAGGAAGGTGGGAACTGGCACGCCGAAGGTCGCTCCTCTGGACTACTGGCTAAACTGCGCCGAACCGCAGTAGGGGGATCGCCGACCTTGCGGCGGTTTTCTCGGAGGCAGCAAGGCCGGATGCACCGGATCTGCCGGCACCAGGAATGGTTCCAGTCTCCTTAAGATCCCTAGCGCCAAGGGCTCCGGCAACAGGGCGCTGGAACTATGGAGGATCAAAACGAGACCTGACATTTCTGTTTGCGGTGTTCCCTCTATAAGGGAACCTAGAGACCGTCAAACCATGCACGGATCTCTGGCCAGCCAGCCTGTCCGGAGCGAAAACCGGCCAAGTTCAGGACCTGCAAAGGGCTCCGGCGCTTCGGCGCTTTAGCTGTCTCGTCTCCTCTGACCTGAAAAGGCCGCATGCACGGACAGGTCTGCCTGACGGTTGAGCAGGCAGATACGCTGTGCCCGCAGGTTTCGAGGGCGCCAGTCAACCCCTAGTGGATGCTGGGCGACTGCTGAGTGGGATGCTCCATATGCTGCGCACCGGGTACGGTGGCAGGATGCGCCAGCCATCTATAGGCGGCCCAAGACCCTCACCAACGGCTTCGTGCGCTGATTACGGCTCGGGCGTGCTCGCTCCCATCATCCGCGCGCTGGTCCAAGTCTGGCCGGGATGACGATCCCGCATTATGGATCTTGGAGCGATGGCTTGCCATCGGTCCGAAGACCTCCGGCGAGGGCACCGGAAGGCGGGCCGCAAGCAGGCGAGCACTGGAAGAGAGCCGCACGGCCGCGGGCCGTTGGGCACACTGACCTGCCCCCTGGTCGTCCCTCGTTCATGACGAGAGTCCTTGAGGTTGACATTGGTCGTGCTCGGATCC
>NZ_VDFU01000059.1 GCF_006152115.1 Rubellimicrobium rubrum
GGCGAGCCCGGCGCCAACCATCAGGGCAGCTCTGCGCGACAGCATGATCTTCTCCTCTATTGCGTGTCACAGGGACGGTGACACTCACGCCGGTCGAAGACGTTGTGCTGGAACAACCTGCGACGCAGATCCTTTTGGGGACGCCGGCCCCGGTGCGGATCGGCCATGTGGGCACGCCACGGCCCAAGCCGTCGCCGTCCTTGAAGCGGCCCTCCAAGATGCCTCTGGAAACCGCCCTATACCGCCCTCTAGTCTGGAAAGGCAGCACAGGAGCTCGACATGCCTTTGGACATCAAGCGTTCCGCTTTCTTCGGCGGACAAGGGACCGCAGCCCGAACACAGCCATGAACACGGTCCTGGCCGACGGCCTCCTGCACCGATCGGACATCGTCACCGTCGAGGTCGTTCGGCCCGAGTCGCTTGCCGGGCTCGAACCGGAGTGGGATGCTCTCTGGCGTCGTTGCCCCAGTGCGACGCCATTCCAGTCCCCGGCTTGGCTCCTGTCCTGGGCCAGGCACTTCGCGCCCCATCGATGCGGAGCGGCTCTGCTTCGGGCCGAGGGGAGGCTGGTCGGAATCGTGCCAGTCTTCTGCTGGCAGGGCGCGTTGCTCCTGGCGGGCACCGGTCCGAGCGATCGGGGCGATGCGCTGATCGAGCCGGGCTACGAGGCCGAGGCCCCGCTCCTGCTCAGCGCCCTGCCGGATGCGGCTCCCGAAAACTTCGAGCGGATCGATCTGCAGCAACTCGCGACCGACTCCCCGCTTCTCGCGGCCGAAAACCCCACTGAGTGGACGGACGAGCGCATGGCGGGGGACGCTTGCCTCATCGCCCCTCTCGAAGGCGAGAACGGCCTGGGCGCCGCATCCGGGCGGCAGAGGTCGCACTGGCGGCACGCCCTTCGGCAACTGGCGCGGCTGGGTGGCTCGGTCGGCCTTGTCGCGCCGGAAGAGGTCGGGACCGCAATCGAGGATCTGCTCCGCCTCAACGCACTCCGCTGGGGGGCAAAGGGGGTTCTGGCCGATCCCTTGATGGGCGCCTTCTTGCGCGAGGCAGGGCCCGCGCTGGCTCGGGCCGGCCTCCTGCGACTTCACGAGGTTCGGCTCGGGGCGGAGCGGATCGCAGTGCTGATGGTGCTGGCCGGACCTTGGGCGCATCACGGCTACAACGGAGGCTTCGACCCGGCTCATGCCAAGCTCAGTCCCTCGGCCATGCTGGTGGGGCTGGCGATGTCACAAGCGGATCGTGAGGGCGTAACCCAGTTCGATTTTCTCCGGGGCCACGAATCCTACAAGGGAGTCTGGGGCGCCCGGCCCGTTCCCATGCAGCGTCGGATCATCCGCCGTCCCGCGTCCGGCTGACCTTCCCGGCCCCCTGGTTCTTTCCAAGAAGAAAGGTCGCCGCATCCCACAGGGAGAAGTCCTGGAGGGCGGAACGGCGAACCACAAGTCCAGCGGGGGCTGCAAGCGCCTCGATCTCCTGGAGGTCGCGCCCGGAATCGCCCCGGTAGGAGTAGTTCAGGATGGCAAGATGCCCGCCTTCGGCCAGCACGCGGGCGGCCTCGTGGATATGGGTCGTGGCAACGTCCCCGCCGGCCTGAACCAGATAGGGGAACACATCCGCCGCGAGCACGAGGTCAGCCGCCCCGTCCGGCACGTCAGCCAGATCCGCCCCGGACGACACCCGAAGCGCCACGTTCGGGAGCCCGGCACAACGCTCCTGCGCGCGGGCGATCATTCCTGGAGAGATATCGAGCCCCGTCACATGGCCCACATGGGGGGCCAGCGCCGCGACGAAACGCCCGATGCCGCAGCCGATCTCGACCACGCGCGCATCGGACCTCGTCAGCCGGTGCGCAGCCAGCCAAGCCACCACCTCCTCGGTCGCGGCCTTCAGGAGGTCGGGGTTGCCCAGCGCATAAAGGGCGACGCCCCCCTCGGGGGCGGCCATGGCCAGACGGTCGAAGGTGTCGGCCCAATGAGCGACCCCCTGCCCGTTCGTCGGGCCGTCATGGTCGACGCCATGCAGGACCGACTTCACGTAGCCGAAGGCTTGCGGGTTCTCGCGGCAAAGGGCCAGGGCTGCCCCCAGACGACCGGCCGCCTCACCCTGGGATTCGGTGCTGGCCCGTGCCAGCGCGTCCTCGACCTCCTCAGGACGGACGGCCTCCGTCACCAGCCGGAGCAGCGCGATATTTGGCGGCAGCGCACCCGTCGCGCAGCCGTCCAGAACTTGGCGCAGCCGGTCAGGCGTCGTGGCCGTCCGGTCGGATCGATCCGTCATGGGGGTCTCCGTCGAGGGGCAAGACCCAACCTAGGTCGGCGGACCGCCCGGATCGAGAGAGCGCCACGGATCAGGACATGGGCGACGGATAAAGCGTGATGACGCCCGTGCTGTTCTCTTCGACAAAAAGCTCGGCCGGTTCGACAAAGAAGCCCGGAGGGGGGGTCACCGAGAACCGTTCGGCCGCCTCGCCCTCGCCGTCGATGATGGTGATCCCCACATGAATGCCATCGAGATCGAGCAAGAACTGCCGGGTGAAGGCCGATCCACGCAGGAACCGATTGGTGTAGAGGACCTGCGCCGAGCAGGCCGCCTCGCAGCGGGTCAGGCGCAGTTCGCTGGCAGCCCGACCGCCGTCCAGCGCAACGCCGTAGGTCAGGTCGGCCCCGGCGGAGGACAAGGCGGGCCAAAGCACGAACGCCAGGGTGATGGGCAGCCGAGACATGAGGATCTCCGGGCAGTGGAGTGGGTCAACTGGCCCGAGGTCGGAACGGCTGTCGGGCGTCCTTGCGACGTCCTGGTTAGCGGGGAACTCGGGCCGGATTGAGGCCCCTGCGCGACGCGACTGGGGCGCCTGGTCTGCGCCGTTCGGATCAGGTCAGGTGGAAATCCTTGGGGAGAAGCGGCGCAGGCGCCTGTTGCCCCAGATGCGGCGCGAGGCTGATCTCGGCCGCCCGGCAGATCGCATCGAGAGGAAGGGCATTCACGTTGTCGCCGAAAGGCTGGCTCAACTCCTCGGACACTTCGGCAAGACCCAGGAACACATAGGCCGCCACGCCCACGAACAGGGGGGTGAGCCAGCCCGCCGCCCCGATCAGCGCCAACGGGAGCATGAGGCAGTACAGGTAGGTCGTTCGGTAGATCAGCAGGGAATAGACAAAGGGTAAGGGCGTCCCGGCGATCCGTTCGCAGCCGGCCTGCTGCAGGGCCATGCTGGACAAGCGCGCGCTCAGGGTTCGCGCGCCGAAGCCGTCGATGGCGCCGCGCGCCAAGGCTCCAGCCATCAACTGGCCCAGCCGGTCAAGGGCGGCGTCGGGCGGATGCGCGGCGTCCCGAAACTCCGCAAGGCCGTCCTCGATCGCTTCGGTGCGGCGGCGGAGGCTGGCCCGATGCAGATGCAGGAAGGACAGCGCCACTTCCAGCATCTCGCGGCGCAGCGGCTCGTCTTGGACGAACAGGCGCGCCTCGCGGGCAAAGCTGCGCAGGTCGGCCAGCAGCCCGCCCCAAAGCCGGCGCGCTTCCCACCAGCGGTCGTAGGCCGCGTTGTTGCGAAAGCCCAGGAACAGCGACAGCGCAATGCCGAAAACCGTAAAGGGCGTGGCGTCTATCGCGGGAAGGGGATGATAGCTCTGCTCCAGCCACACGAGTGCCCCCGCGATCAAGACCAGCGACAGGAGCGGCCCCGCGATATGGGGCACCACCGATCCGCGCAGCGCGAAGGCCAGTTCCCAGATCCGGGGCTTGTTGCGGACGATCATGCGGCACCTTTCCGGATATGGGCGACGCGAAGCATAGCGGACGCCTTCGGCGGCGCACCATCCGTCGACCGCTGGCAAGATCGTTCCGAAGGATCGGACGTGGGTCAGGGTCGTTACGGCCCCCGCCGCACCGCAGGACAGTCCACCCGGCGCGCCGCCCTGCCCCCTGTACGACAAGGTGGTCGGAAACAGGGTCAACCCGTTGAATTGAAGTGACATAGTTACCATATTCACCATCCAATCCCACCGAAAGATCAGACATGAACCTGTCCGGCCAGGACCGCCGGGCCCCGAAGGCTTCGCCTTGGGCCGAGCGGTCAGATCTTGTCGCCAAGCGCGACCTCATCGAATCCGCCGGGGGGCGCTTCTGCGCCGTCACCTTTGTCAAGAAGGACGGCACGGAACGGCGCATGCAGGTCCAGCCTGCCGCGCTGCGCCACCGCCTCAAGGGCGATGCCGCCAGTGAAGCCGCCAAGCGGGCGACCTTCACGCGCCAGGAGCGCCATCCTCACCTGCTGCCCGTCTGGGACGTTCGCGCGAGGGCTCCGCGCTCGATCAACCTCCGGACGGTGTCGCGCATCGCCGTCGATGGCGGCGTGCACAGCTTTCCGGCTTGATGGCCAGCCCGATCCCATAGGGCCCACCGCCCCCTAGCCCCGCCGCGGCGAGAAGCCCGGCGCCCCAAAGCGGCGGGGTTGAGCTTGCAGGCCGGAGACATCGTGGCCCGCGGCACCGAGTTCCTCAAGGATCGGGCAGTCCGGCCGGTCGTCGCCATGGCAACTTTGGGCAAGGCTTTCCAGGGTCGCGATCATGCCTTCGATTTCGGCCTTCTTGCGGCGCAACTCTTCGACATGGCTCAGCGCCAACGTCTTGACATTGCTGCTTGCGCGCGAGCGGTCGGCCCAGAGCCCCAGGAGTTCCCCGATCTGATCAACCGTGAAGCCCAGGTCCCGGGCGCGGCGGATAAAGCGGAGGCGGTGGATGTCCGCCTCCTCGTAGTCGCGATAGCCGCTCTCGCGCCGGGCGGCCTTCGGCACGAGCCCGATCTCCTCGTAGTAGCGGATCATCTTGGCGCTGACGCCCGAAGCCTGCGCAGCCTGACCGATGTTCATCCGTTTCTCCCTTCCGCTCAGGCCACTTGCGGATGGACGGCGGCCCCCGCATGCCCGTCCGAGTCCGGCGCCCCATGGCCCAGGCGGGGCCGGAAGGCGCGTAGCCGCAAGGCGTTGGTGAGGACAAAGACGCTGGAAAGCGCCATCGCACCGGCCGCGAGGACGGGGGACAACAGCACCCCATTCGCCGGATACAGGATGCCCGCCGCGACAGGGATCAAGGCCGCATTGTAGGCAAAGGCCCAGAACAGGTTCTGCCGGATATTGCGGATCGTCGCGCGGCTGAGCCCGATCGCGTTCACGACCCCGCGCAGGTCGCCGCCCATCAGCACCACATCCGCCGACTCGATAGCGACGTCAGTGCCCGTGCCGATCGCCAGGCCCACATCCGCCTCGGCCAAGGCAGGGGCGTCGTTGATGCCGTCGCCCACGAAGGCGACCCGGCGCCCGCCGTCCCGCAGCCCTGCCAGCGCGCGAACCTTCCCGTCGGGCAGCACCTCGGGAATCACCTCGTCGATGCCAAGGCTTCGCGCCACCGCCTCTGCCGTGGCGCGGTTGTCGCCGGTGATCATCGCCACCCTCAGGCCCATGTCGTGCAGCGCACGGATCGCCTCGGGGGTGGTCGCCTTGACCGGGTCCGCGACCGCGAGCATCCCGGCCAGCCGGCCATCGATGGCCACGAAGAGCGGTGTCCGCGCCTCGGCGCCGAGCCGTGCCACCTCAGCGGCGAAGGCTCCGACCTCGTGGCCGAGTCGGGTCATGTATCGGTCGGCCCCGACCTCCACCCGGCGTCCGTCAACGCGGCCGACCACGCCATAGCCCGGCACGGCCTCGAAGCTCTCGACGTTTCCAAGCCGCAGGCCCTGCCCTCTGGCAGCCCGGAGAATTGCCTCGGCGATCGGATGCTCGGACCTCGCCTCGACGGCGGCGACCAGCGCAAGCACCTCGGACGCCGCGAATCCGGGCGCAGGCGCGAGATCGGTCAGTTCCGGCCGCCCTTCGGTCAGGGTGCCGGTCTTGTCGAGCGCGACCACCTCGACGTCCCGCAGGGTCTGAAGTGCCTCGCCCCGGCGGAACAGCACACCCATCTCGGCCGCGCGGCCGGTGCCGACCATGATGGAGGTCGGGGTGGCGAGGCCCATCGCGCAGGGACAGGCGATGATCAGAACGGCGACGGCGTTCACCAGCGCGAAGCTCAGTGCAGGATCGGGTCCGAAGATGAGCCAGATGAGGAAGGTGATCGCCGCGACAGCCATGACGGCGGGCACGAACCAGGCCGTGACCTTGTCCACCAGCGCCTGGATCGGCAGCTTGGAGCCTTGCGCCTGCTCGACCATGCGGATGATCTGGGCCAGCACCGTGTCCCCACCCACCCTGGTGGCTCGGAAGGCGAAAGCTCCCGTCCTGTTGATGGTGCCGCCCACGACGGCGCTGCCCGCGCCCTTGGCGACGGGCACGGGCTCGCCGGTGATCATCGATTCGTCCACATAGGAGGACCCTTCGACCACCTCGCCGTCGACGGGCAGCCTCTCGCCGGGGCGAACCTCGACGATGTCGCCCGCGCGCACCTCGGTCAACGGCACGTCCCGGGCAGTGCCATCGCGCCGGACCCGCGCCGTCCTGGCCTGCAGGCCCACCAGCCGCTTGATCGCCTCGGAGGTGCGTCCCCGCGCCTTGGCCTCCAGAAAGCGTCCGAGCAGGATCAGCGTCACGATCACGGCCGCCGCTTCGTAATACACGTTGACCGTGCCCGCAGGCAGCAGTCCCGGGGCAAAGGTGGCCGCAACCGAATACCCCCATGCGGCAAGCGTCCCCATCGCCACGAGCGAGTTCATGTCGGGCGCAAGTCGCCTCAGTGCGGGCAGGCCCCGGCGAAAGAAGCGGAGCCCCGGCCCGAACAGCACGAGCGATGTGAGCGCGAATTGGAGGAGCCAAGACTTCCGCATTCCGATGGTGCCCATGACGCGGTCGTGAACCCAGGGAATCAGGTGCGAGCCCATTTCCAGCACGAAAACCGGGGCCGTCAGGGCGGCAGCCCAAAGCAGCGAGCGGCGGAGCGTGCCCAACTCGCGTTCCCGCGTGTCCCGTTCGCGATCCTCGGCGACAGGCCCGGCTTCGATCCGGTGGGGCTCGTAGCCCGCATCGCGGATGGCGCCTTCCAGATCGGCGGCCGACACCGCTCCTCGTGCAAAGCGTATTTGCGCCCTCTCGGTCGCGAGATTCACGGATGTCTCCAGAACGCCCGGAACCTTCGACAGCGCCTTTTCGACATGCGCCACGCAAGACGCGCAGGACATCCCTTCCACCCCGATCTCCACGCTGTCCTCGGGCACGGAATAACCCGCATCCTCGATGGCATGGAAAAGGGCGGCGAGGTTGGGTTGACCGGCAAAGGCCACGTCGGCACGCTCCGTGGCGAGGTTCACGCTGACCGAGGACACGCCCGGCACCTTGCTTACCGCCTTCTCCACATGGGACACGCAGGACGCGCAGGTCATGCCATCGACCGTAAGGCTGATCCTCGCCAAGTCCGGCGTGCCCGCACGCTGCGGGCCGACGACATTCTCCATGGGCTTCACTCCCGTCGGATTGCGACGACAGGGGACATAAGGGTTCCCACCGTGGGAAGGTCAAGCGCCCAACGCGAAGAAGTCGTGACATGGCACCCTCTTGACCTTGCCACGATGGCAACCCCCATCTGGGCCTGGTTCTTGATCTGAGAGGTCACCATGATCCGCTTCGACATCCCCGACATGAGCTGCGGCGCGTGCGTCCGGCGTGTCAGCAAGGCAGTGCAGGGCGTGGACCCCGCCGCCCAAGTGGAGGCCGACCTCCCGACCCGCGAAGTCAGGATCCAGAGCTCGGCCGATCCGGCGGCGCTGAGGAAGGCCCTGGACGACGCAGGCTACCCGCCGGCCAACGCCTGAGGACCCGGCCAAGCGGGAAGCGGCAGGGTCAGACCGGCCGGGCATGAGCCCTCGGCAAAGTTGATCCGCAACCAAGCCATCCCACATCCCAGGCACGAGCAGGAGAGCATCATGCGGCTGGAGCCCACGCCAGAGGGCGGGTTTGTGATCGACGCGCAGGATCTGGGCCCGCTCCTGGGAGTCGATGCCGCACAGGTGCCGGACCTGATGCGCGAGGGCCACCTGACCCGGCGGTTCGAGCGTGGCGAGGGCGAGGATCTGGGACGGTTCCGGCTCACGTTCCGCTATGGGACTGTCACCGTCCGGCTGGTTCTCACGGCCGACGGCACCGTGATCGAACAGAGCCGAATCCTGGGGGCTGTGCCGTCATGATGCCGGTGCGCCTTTTCTGGATCGTGACGGGCTATGTCGCGCTGACGCTCGGGCTCATCGGCGTCGTCCTGCCAGTCATGCCTACCACCCCGTTCATGATCCTGGCCGCGTTCGCCTTTGGGAAAGGCTCACCCAGGATGCGAGCAAGGCTGGAGAACAGCCGCTATTTCGGCCCTGCGATCCGCGATTGGGAGACTCGCGGCGCCATACGCCGGCAGCACAAGACGATGGCCTGCCTGCTGATGGGCGCCTCCTTTGCTGGCGCGCTGCTGCTGGGGCTGCCCCTCACCGTGCTGGCCGTGCAAGGCTTGGCGCTGGCCGGAGCCACGACCTTTGTCCTGACCCGCCCCTCTGCTTGAAGGCTGTGCCGCCAAGGACAGAGCCCTGTACACGTTCCTCCGGAGTTTGCGGTCTGACAACGACCGGTGTGGGGAGGGAGCCTAGACCGGGGCGCGGCAAACTGCATCCCCGAAAGGACCGCTCGCATGTTCGCTCTGCTTTGGGGCCCCGCCCTGGCCCCCGTCACAACTCCCGTCCGGGCTCCCGCTCTGGCTCGGGCCGGCGCGCACCCCCTCGTCCTCACCACCGCCGCCGTCTTTGCTCTTCTGGCTGGTGCGGCGGCCGCCACCGAGACCACCCATACCGTGCAGATGC
>NZ_VDFU01000060.1 GCF_006152115.1 Rubellimicrobium rubrum
AAAAATAGACCTTCTCAATACCTCAGGGAGGCACAGCTTGGCTCGACGCACTAAGGACGAGATGATGGCTGAGTTCCGGCGTCTGGGCGCTCTGTTCGACACATGGCTCGACTACCAGTTAGCTCATGGCGAAGCAGCAATGCAGAAGGCCTATCAGAAAACTCGTCGGAGCAACGACATACTGACCCTGGTCAAGCCCGGCGGCCCGCGTCTAAGCGACGTGCTGGAGGGGACCAAGCAAGGTCTCAACGACATCAATGATATGATCCGAGATGGTCTACAGGAGGGCTGGCCTTCAGCTACTGGCTTCCTCGCCTACTATCGCGAGCGCACTGGTCGTGAGTGGTGGGCCGATGCGGGAGATCCTGTCCGGATGGCGCGAGCGATCCTGAAACGCGGCCAGATCCGAGATGAGACCGAATGGTATCTGCTCAAGAACTTGCTTGACCCTTTAGACCAGACGGACCTTTCAGCCGATGAGTTGAAGCGGCTCAGAGCCTTGCACTGGGAGTTCGAGGAGCAGGCGAGACAGTGAGCGTGGGCACCAACCTTAGGTGCGTTCGGTGCCTGACCAAAGCACCATAGCGCGGCAGGCAAAGCACCCCTTACCCTGCTGGTTGAGGCGACCTTGCATGTGTCCCCGTATACCCTTCGAGTGGCGGGTGTAGCTCGGAGACACTGATCCCATGAATGCAATGACGGCTTTGGCCAACCTCCGGCACTTCCTCGAGCCATGGGATCGGTATGGGTTCGACCAACGGCACGACGCTCTGATCTGGGGCTCTTCAACGGAGACCACGAACCGAGGCTGGCTCCACCAAGTAATGCTGCCTCATGCGTCGGAGGAGCTGGATCGCTTCCATGCGGAGAACCGCTTCCTTGAGGCGTTCCGGCATCCTCGCCTCTGGTGCGAGATGAACGGCTTCAACCTGTTCTCGAAAGCGTTCAGCCTCTTTGGTCCAGCCCTGCACTCAGAGCCTCCTCGGGTCTGGCGAGCCTACAATGTGGTCACCACGAACATGGGCCAAGGTGGGTTCCACCAAAGGTTCGACGGCATCATCTTCGGGGGAGCAGAACATGGCCGACGGAGCGTGTGGTTGCTCGAAACTCGCTCGGGCGAGGTCGTCTCAGCGGACCGGGAGACCTCCCAGGAGATCTTCCGCTGGCCTGACTTCGACAGCTTTCTGCCTGCTGCCCTGAACGAGCTGGCTGCGAACTGGTCAGAGGATGAGCGGCGCGTGACCCATCTCAGCTTCGTCACGGGTGGCGCTTGACGGCATAAGCCTGTGCCGACCTCCGGCACCGAAGACGGCGCTGGAAGCCCTCTGCCACTGTGCTAGGCCGCTCGGGATCGTGGCTCTATCCACCCTTCCGTCCACCTTCCTAGCAAGAGAACGGGCGGAGCCTCCCTCGTGAGCTTTTCCAGTGCAAGATGGGGAGGCAGGCGAGGCAGGCTGTTACGATGATCGTTAAGAAGGGAACCCAACCGGCTGCCGGGAACAGGACGAACGTGACCAACATCAATGTGGCGGTCTGATAGATAACCAGCCCCCACCACTGTAGGCGACCCACGAGCAAGAAACCCACTGCGCCTTGGAGGACGAGGGCCAGCCATACCAAATGAAGTGTCAGACCGAAGTTCACGTCTCGTGGCCGTTCGAACATAGCCATGACCAAGTCAATCACGAGCGCGAGGAGCGCCGCATAGCCTGCGACAAGACCCAAGTAGCGAAGCGTCAGCACCCCAGCGCGCAAAAGGCTCTGTACTGACGTTCGACATACGTCCAGCAGTTCGCTGCTCATATGGTCCTCGGGTGCCGGTTTGGTCGCGTTGACTGTCCCAGCAGCCTCCATCACCATCTTGGCATCGCCAAGGCACGGTATAGCGCTTCTCACCTTCAGTTGCCCGAATACACGTCTCACTAGACCTTGCCTATGCGGGACATGACACCTCGCTTTGTGCGTATTTCGTGACTTTGTGACCGCTGGCTGGACCCAAGCGCCGCAAGGGCTTACGTCGCGCGTATGTCCCGCGCGAAAGGCGCCTCGCCGCAAGTCCCCGTTGCCCATGATCCTGGTGCCCTGCCGAGCGGTCGGCTCCTGGGTTACGCGAGGGTGTCCACGGACGGCCAGTCTCTGGCGGCGCAACTCGAGCAGCTCGCGGCAGCCGGGGCTACCCGAGTGTTCCGCGAGACGGCCTCGGGCGCCAAGCGTGACCGGGCGCAGCTCGCCAAGCTCCTCGCCGAGGTGGAGCACGGGGACGTGGTGCTGGTGACGCGCCTGGATCGGCTGGCGCGGAGCACGCGGGATCTCCTCAACGTGCTGGGCGCCCTAGCCGAGAAGGGCACCATGTTCCGCTCGCTTGCCGACCCTTGGGCCGACACCACCACGCCGCACGGCCGGCTCATGCTGACGGTGCTGGCGGGCCTCGCGGAGTTCGAGCGCGAGCTGATCCGCGCCAGAACCGGCGAGGGTCGGGCCCGAGCCAAGAAGGAGGGGCGCAAGATGGGACGGCCCTACAAGCTCACGCCTCATCAGCAGCAAGAGGCCCGGCGCCGGCACGACCAAGGCGAGAGCCTGTCGGCCATTGCCAGGAGCTACAACGTCCACCATGCCACCATCGGACGACTGTGTAGGTGAGCGGGAGCGCTTCCTTGCGAGCGCTCACGCCTTACGTTATACCTAAGTATAACAGGAGGCAGCCATGCTCACATCCACCCTGCGCACGGTCGGCGGCTCGGTCATGATGGCGATCCCCAAGCCCGTGCTCGACAGCATGGGGCTCGGACCGAACGTGAAGGTGGCGCTCCGCATTGAGGAAGGCCGGCTCGTGGTCGAGCCCCGGCCCCGGCCGCGCTACTCCCTCGCCGAACTGGTGGCTCAGTGCGACGCGGACGCCCCCCTGAGCGAGGAGGCACGCGCGTGGGACGAGGCTCCCCCGGTGGGCGGCGAAGCCCTGTGACGGACCCGACCTGATGGAGCGCGGCGACGTCTGGCACGTCGATCTGAACCCCACCAAGGGGCGCGAGCAGGCCAACCCCCGCTATGTGCTGATCCTCACGCCCAAGGCGTTCAACGCCCTTGGCACTCCCATCGTGGCGCCCATCACCCAAGGGGGCAACTTCGCCCGCGACCGGGGCTTTGCCGTGTCGCTCTCGGGCGCCGGCACCAACGCCTCGGGCGTGGTGCTCTGCAACCAGCTCCGCGCGCTCGACCTGAAGGCGCGTGGCGCGCGGTTCTCGGAGCGGGTGCCCGACTTCATCATGGACGAGGTCCTGGCGCGGGTGCAGCCGCTCTTCGAGTGAGCGGGGCCAAGCGAACCGGCTCGCCCCCAGGCTGAAACCTTGTTGCCTGCGGGTCACGCATCCGTCACCATGACGGCGAGCGCCGCTTGGACTCAGGGCCGGGCGGCAGAGGGACCACAAAGGGAAGCGAACGCCCGAAAATACGAAGACCCGCCAGGGGCGGGCCTCATATCCAGCCGAGGCTGGGAAAACTGATGTGTGCAAACTCAGCTTCCCATAGTCGGCCGGACGCTTGCAAGAGGATTCTTGCCACGGGTGAGCTTTGCCTTGCGCGTGAGTGGCCCCGCCCTGTCGGTCTTCCTCGTTATGGAGGACGACAGATCATGTTCACGACCATCGGAGCGGCCCTGGCCGGCTCGGCTCCGCCCGCGCCCGACCGCCAGCCGGTGCGCCGGCACTCGCGCCTGGTCGGGCGCTGCGAGCGCGTCTTCTGGCGCAGGACAGACCGCCAGGAGGTCCGGCGCGTGCTGCTGGCCGCCCGCCGCTATGATCTTATGGAGCGACAAGCCGGGCGGCGGAACGGCCCCCTGGGGCACGTCGCGCTCGAGGTGCTGGAGCTGCTGGCCAACCTCGTGAGCTTCCGCACGGGGCGGCTCGACCCCTCGCTCGACACGCTCATGGCCAAGCTCAAGCGGTCTCGGGATGCGGTCTGGCGCGCTCTCCGGGCGCTCCGCGAGCACGGCTTTCTCGACTGGCTGCGCCGCTACGAGCCTACCGGGCAGACGGAGGGGTGCGGGCCCCGGGTGCGCCAGGCGAGCAACGCCTATCGCATGATGATCCCGCTCCGGGCGGCGCGGCTCCTGGGGCGCCTGGGCGCGGTCCCGCCCTTGCCCGAGGACGTGATCCACGCCCAAGAGGTCCGCGCGGCCGAGCTGGCGGCCCACAAGGCGAGCCTGCCCTTGGACGAGCTGGCCCTCTTCGACGTGGCGAGCAGCCCGCTTGCGCAGGCGCTCGCGGACATGGGTCGCAAGGTGCAGGAACGCGAGTCCGCCAGACGGTCGGAATCCCAAGCTAAGGATTCTCTCTAAGAGCACAGCAAGAGCGGAACGCATCCCGCAGAGCTTCAAGAGGCTTGTTGTGAGCCAGCGTTTCAGGAAACGTGTCTGAGACGGCGCTCAGGCGTGTCATGAACAGTTCAGAAACGGCTCAGAAGCTGCGAGAAACGCTGTGGAATACACTCTTACCGAAGCCGCCCAAGCTACGGCCCTCAGCCGCCCCACGATTTTCCGGGCCATCAAAACCGGGAAGTTGTCGGCCCGGCGAGAGGCAGACAAGAGCTACAGGATCGACGCCTCGGAACTGGCCCGCGTCTTTCCAACCATTTCAGTGAACAAGCCGGATGTAACGGCACGACATGACGAGAAACGGGCTGAACAAGCTGAAACGGCCCAGCCAATTGGCCCTGACACGGCCTTGCTCCAGCTCCAGGTGCATCTCCTTGAGCAGCAGGTCGTGCGAGAGCGCCAGATCGCAGAGCAGGTGCGGGAGCTGGCCGATCGGGAGCGCGAGACGTTTCAGGAAACGGTGGCCGATCTGCGCAAGCGCCTGGACCGTTCCGAGGAAAGAGTCCTGGCGCTGACGGTCGAGCGCGTGGTGTCCGCTCCTCCTGCACCTTCTCTCACCGTGACCGAGCCTGCCGTGGCTTCCGTCCAGCCCAACCCCTGGGCTGGTGTCCTAGCCCGCCTGTTCGGCCGCGCCTGATCGACCTCGTTCCACCTGTTGGTCCGGTCCAGCGCGGGAGGCGGGGTCAAGCCGTCCCGCAGGCTTAAGCCGAGGACACGGCTTGAGGCTGCTGGACGCGCCCACGCTCCGGTCTGTCCCTTTGGTGCTTTGCATCCAAAGGGACTGCCCAGCGGCGAGCGTCCTTCCTTCCTAGCCCGATGAGGCAGTTTCCGCCGATCCCAGCCTGAGGGCGACCTGTCCCCCCTGGACCGTGCAGCTTGGCGCTTGCCTTGAAGTTGAGTGTACACCAGCATACTCGCGTCCGGACGCGTGCCGCGCCCAGCCCCGAAGCTGGTGAGGGGGCGGGACGCCCCCTTCAATCCCCCAAGAAGGGCCGCGCTGGCGCACGGCACGGGGCCAGCCCCGCAACCCCGGCCGGGGGACCCTGGTGGCCCCCCAGCACCCCCCGCCCGGAGACCCCGGTCCATGCGCGTCGAGATCCGCACCACACCCCAAGACAAGGCCCGCTGGCAGGCGCTGGCGGAGAGCCGGGGCGTGTCGCTGTCGGACTTGGTGCGCGCCCTCCTCGATGGGCAACGCCCACGCCGGCCCCGCCGTGAGGCGCCCTCGGTGGACCCGGCGCTCCTGCGCGAGCTCGCGCGGCTCGGCAACAACCTCAACCAGCTCGCCCGCGCCGCCAACCGGCAGGAACCGGTGCCAGCGGCGGCACTCTTGGTGCGCCTCATCGCGATCGACCGCGAGCTGGCGGCGCTGCGGCGCGCCTACACGCGAGCCGACCCCGAGGCGGAGGACGCGGCCTCGCCCGGAGCCGCCGAGCTTGGCTCCAGCCCCGGGGAGCCCGGGCCATGCTGATCAAGTTCACCTCCAGCGGGCGGGGCGGCGGGGGCACGGTGGCCGCCTACCTGACAGACGCTGCCCGACAGGGGCGTGAGCATGCCGCCCCCGAGGTGATCCGCGGCGACATGAACCGCACCCGTGACCTGATCGACAGCCTGTCGCGGCGTTGGACCTACACCCACGGGGTGCTGAGCTTCGCCCCCGAGGACGCGCCCTCGGACGTCGAGCAGCACCATGCGATGGATGCCTTTGAGCGGGTGGCCTTTGCCGGGCTCGACCCCGAGCAGTTCGATATCACCTGGGTGCGCCACACCCATACGGGGCCTGGGTCCGGGGTGGACGAGGCGGGACGCGAGAGGCGAGGCGGCCGGGTCGAGCTGCACTTCGTGGTGCCCCGGGTGGAGCTGACCACAGGACGGGCGCTCAACATCGCACCCCCGGGCTGGGAGCGCACCTTTGCCCCCCTCCGAGACGCGCTCAACTTCCAGCACGGCTGGGCCCGGCCCGACGACCCGGCCCGCGCCCGCGAGATGCACGGGGTGCCGGCCCACGCGCACGCCTCCGAAGGGCTGACGCTCCGGGCGGGCCGCGAGGGGGTGCATGCCTATGTCACGGCACTGGTGGCGGCTGGCCAGGTGACCGACCGGGCAAGCCTCGTCGAGGCGCTGGAGGGGGCGGGCCTGAGCGTCCCGCGCCAAGGCAAGGATTACCTGACGGTGGCCGATCCCGAGAGCGGCGAGCGCCTCCGCATGAAGGGCCGCCTTTACGAGAAGGGCTGGAGCTATGACGCAGAGCTTGACCGAGCGTCTCGCCGAGAGGCTGGCCACGCAGTCGGCCGAGATCGAGCGCCTGACCACGAGCGAGCTGAGGCAGCTTGGCGAGAGGTTGAGGCACGAGTCCGAGACCGCGCTCTCTTCCATGAGCGGCTCTTTGCACGCGGCGCTCGAGAGCGCGATGCAGCCCTTGAGCCGGGACTTGAGCAGGCTCAGGCGCTGGGGCCGCTGGTGGTGGGCGGCCCTGGCGCTGACTTGGCTCACCATGGCGGCGCTCACGGCCTTGTTGCTCTGGCTCTGGATGAGCCCGAGCGGCTGGAGGGCCACGTGGTCGGGGACAGCATCCGGCACGGAGGGGATCGTCCTATACCAGACATTCCGCTTCGAGGGGCGGAGCTATCTCCTGGTGCCGGAGGGAACCATGGCCGTGACCTGTCGGCGGGGCGAGGAGCAGAGGCCCTGCCTGGTGCTGCCCTTGGGCGAGGCGCCGCCCGTGCGGCCCCAAGCGCGGACGGATGGGAGCTAGAGGATGGACAGCCTCACGCCCTTCGAGCGCGCCTTGCTCGCTCAGTTCGAGAGCTTGGCGAGCGCATCCGAGGCCTCGCTCAAGCAGTCCGAGGCCACGGCGAGCGCGCTCTCGGCCTTGTCCAGGCAAGCTGGGGCGCGGATCGAGGCCATCGAGCAGAGACAGGAGGCCTTGAGCGCGCACTTGGACGACTTGGCCTCAGGCTTGACCAGGCAGACGCTGCAAACACGCGCCTTGATCGATGCCGTGAACAGGTTGATGGCCGAGTTGGCGAAGTAGTCCGCGAGCGCGAGGCCGAGCGGATCAGGCTCCTGGAGCAGGAGCGCGGGCGCGAGCGGACGCACAGCCAGGGCCTGAGCCATGGGCATGACAATGGGTGGGGACTGTAACGGCGGCTGGCCAGGTTGGGGTTGGAGCAAGGGCCGGGACCCAACCGGCTCAGGGACCGGTCCTAGAGCAAGGAGAGCGAAAGAAGACCGCTCGCCGCTGGGCAGTCCCTTTGGATGCAAAGCACCAAAGGGACAGACCGGAGCGTGGGCGCGTCCAGCAGCCTCAAGCCGTGTCCTCGGCTTAAGCCTGCGGGACGGCTTGACCCCGCCTCCCGCGCAGGGGCTCATCCGCCCGCATAAGGGGTCAGAAGAGGGGACAGACCGTCGCCTGATCCCGGGTTGCCCTACAGCGTTGCCTTTTGCGCCCCGACGATGGCGGAGCCTCCCTCCGCCATACCCACAAATGAGCCCTGAAAATTGCGGCGGGACTGTCGAAGCCCTTTGGCTCGCGCTTTGCCAAAAATAGACCTTCTCAATACCTCAGGGAGGCACAGCTTGGCTCGACGCACTAAGGACGAGATGATGGCTGAGTTCCGGCGTCTGGGCGCTCTGTTCGACACATGGCTCGACTACCAGTTAGCTCATGGCGAAGCAGCA
>NZ_VDFU01000061.1 GCF_006152115.1 Rubellimicrobium rubrum
CACAGCGACAAAGCCGTTCGTGGCCCTCGCCAAGCCTGTCCGGCATGCCCCTGCTCCGCTAGTGGTCCACGCGAGACAGCGTAGAGATAGATCAACTCGGAGAAGAGTTACAGCCTCGGCGTCCGTTTTGCGCTTCGCGAAGGCTTGGACGCCATCTGTGTTCGGCAACATTGCCCGGCTTGGGCAGGGTGGACGCTGGCGCAGTTGTCGAACTGATCCAGTAGAACAGGACGCAGCACCAGCTGGAGCTGAGGTCCTGGCTGGGCACCCCGATCTTCTTTCCTGAGGTCCTTCAGGCGCTTCACCTGATTGGTTTTCAAACCATCAGACTCCTTGCGCCAGCGTCAGTCAGGTGAACGGCGCCAGGCTGATCGATCGTACCGCCTTGGAGGTAGTGAGGGGGAGGGCACAGACGGCGCCTCGCCGCGCGTCGTCAGCGCCGTCTCAGCCTTGCGGCCACGTCCCGAAAGAGTTGCTCGATGACGGCCCTGGGCAGCTCCTCCGGGCGGAACTCCTTTCCCTCGGTGTAAGGTGCCATGCCGTCGCCCTCAGACAGGTCGACGGCTGACATGCTCCAGTCGGGGAACAATCGCTCGTCGATCAACTCAAACAGGATCAGTCCCACATAGCTATGGCGGGGATCGCGACAGATCCTCTGATAGCAGGCGTCGACCACCCTGCGCTCGCCTTCCAGCAGTTGCAGGTAGTGGTCCGGCGTCAGGACAAGGGCCCCAGTGATGGCCTCGACCGCGTTCCGGGCCTCGGACGTCTCAAGGATCTTGACCAGGTCGCTCGGCGAACGAGGCCCCCGGAGCGACGCGTAGACAAGGCGGCACAACGGCATCTGGCGTGGCTCTCCAACACAGGCGAGACTAAGCGAAAGCAAGTCGCTGACCAAGGCCCCTCTTCCTGGTGGGTTGGTGTCCCCAGACCAGGTCATCGCACCCGCCAGCCAGTCCACGGCTCCCACTCGCTCCTCGCCGCATTTATCACTTGGCTCAGACGTCACCACCAGTGTCCGAAGGTTCTGCGTTATGAACGGTGCGGCAAGCGGCCGGCCTGGCCGACCCAGCCCTCGAATATAAGGACACCTTAACAGAGCTGGTTTCGTTGAACCCCGTAGTTGGACGCCCTTGGTCTCTCAGCCCGTGAGCTCTACAAGCTCGCGTCGCTGGGAGACCCGAGCTGGGGCGTGAAAAGCATCCAGCCAAAGCGGGAAGTCCGACGCCTCCAGGGGTCTCGCGAACAGGTAGCCTTGGCCTTCGTCGCATCCCATGCGCTCGAGGAGGACACGGTCGGTGTCGGTTTCGACCCCTTCGGCGACTACTCGGAACCCGAGGTCATGCGAAAGCCCGACCAGAGACCGCACAAGGCTATGGTCCTTCTCGTCTGTCACCATATTGCGAACAAAGGACTGGTCGATCTTGACGGCATCGATGGGCAGGCGGCGCAGATAGGACAGACTGCTGTAGCCCGTCCCGAAGTCGTCGATGGACACCCGGACGCCAAGGGAGCGCAGGCCCGTAAGGCAAGTGACGGCCTGAGCCGTGTTTCCCATCACGGTGCCCTCGGTGATCTCGAGTTCCAGCGCTGCGGCAGGCACTCTGAGCCGGTCCAGCATGGCCGACACGGTTTCCACGAACGCGACATCTTCGACGTTCGAGGAGGTCACGTTCACGGAGACATGGAGATCCGTACCGGAAGCGCGCCAGTCGGCCACCTTGCGCAAAGCGTTCCCCAGCACCCATTCCGTCATTGGGCGGGCCAAGCCCGACTGCTCCACGACCGGGATGAACTCTGCCGGGGACACAGGGCCAAGGGTGGGGTGGGCCCAACGGAGAAGGGCTTCGACGCTAACGCAGTGCCTGCTCGCGAGGTCGATCCGGGGCTGAAATACGGCTCGTAACTCGCCTGATCTCACCAGGGCGCTGCCAAAGCTGGCGAGCAGTCCGTGCCGGCGGGAATGGGAGACGTCGCTCGCCTCGGAGTAGAGGCTGACGCTATCCGCGCGGCCGTAGGCCACCTGAACGGCGCTGTAGGCCGTTCTCAGGACGTCCTTGGCAGTGGTCCGGCCCACAACGAAAGGGGCGACCCCGATCGCGGGCGTCATGACAAAATGGGTCGTTACCTCGGACCTCGTGCCCTTCAACCTCATTCTCAAGGTGTCGAGGTAGGCCTGCACCTCGATTTCAGCCGGAGCAAGAAGGGCAAACTGTGTCGGTCCTACGTGATACACTGTCCGCTCAGGGCCTATCTCGTCCTGGAACCGCCTCGCCATCGCCTCTACGATGTCGTCCACAGCACCGGTTCCATGGATGCTGGTTAGGCTGGCCACTTGGTCCATCCGTCCAATGTCGACGAGAACGGCCAAGCGCTTAGCGCCGACGCTGCCGAGGGCCAGATCGTCGAGATCCTCCAAGAACTGGGTCCGGTTCGGAAGCTGGCTCACCGGATCGATGCGCCCATAGGCGTGCTGGAGTTCGATCTGGGACATGACTATGGCGGCGAGGTCATGAAGCGCCGCAAGCTCGTCCGGGCTCGCGTGTCTAGGCTCCGTGCCCAGGACGCACAGGGCTCCCAGGCCGAAGCCGTCGGAGGTGACCAAAGGCGCGCCTGCATAGAACCGGATCCCTGAGGCGGCCAGATGGCTGTCGGCATAATGAGCGTCAGCCCCAAGGTCCGGGATGACCAACATGTCCGCTTCTTCGGCAACCCGGGCGCAGGGAGCTTTGATCCGAGGTATGGAGTTGTGCTCAACACCGACCTTGGACTTGAACCACTGCCGGTGACCGTCGGTGAGCGAGACGGCTGCGATGGGCAGATCGAACAGCTTAGCCGCCATCCGTGTAATGCGATCAAAGCTCTCGCTGGGGGCCGTATCCAGAAGGCGCAGGTTGCGAAGGACCTGCAGGCGCTCGTCCTCTCTCGCAATCATGCTGTTACCTTCCATTTGCCTCCCCCCATCCTTAGCGGCTGGGCTCCATCAGACATTCAGAAGCCGTTGGACGATGTCATGGTTGAGAACTTAGACCTTTTGAGGGCTCTTGCGCCTTACGAACAACTTCTGCTCCGACGCTTTAGATACATTTCAGTTGCACTTAGGGCGGTCGAGTTAACTTCGACGACACTGCAGCTGGTGTAGCTCGGCCTAGCTTTGGAGCACCACGCGAGCAGCCATGACCACCAGCACGCTTCCTGGACGCATTGCCGCCGTCATGGTGGGCGCAATCGTCGTGCTCGTGCTGACCACGGCCGTGTCGATTGTCTGGATGACCCGCGCGCTTGATCAGCAGTCGCGTGACCACTCAGGCAGCATGGTGCGTACGGCCTTCTCCAACGTCCTCAACCAGACCCTGGTAACCAACCTCGACTATGCCAAGTGGCCCGATGTGGTCGACGCCACAGCGGCGCTGGACATGGCTTGGCTATCGGAGAACGTCGGCGCCTCCACGACGTACTACGACGACCTGTTCCACCTTGTCGTCGAGTGGGGCGGCCCCTTGCCGCGGGACGTGGGCTGGATGGACACAGGAGCGCCAGAGGGTACGACGGGCCTGCTGTCCCAGGCGACGCTGGAGGGAGCCGACGCCCGGCTGCAGGAGGTGCCCCTAGGGGCCTCAAGCGGCGTAACCTTCTTTGCGCTCAGCGGAGACGAGCTGTTCGCCATCGCTGCGTCCCGCGTCGAGCGGACCGAAGCCGAAGAACCTGCGCCGGACGCACAGGTCGCCCGCCTCCTAATCGGACGCCGGGTCAACGATGCCCTGCTTGACGTGGTTGCCAGGAGCACCCTGCTCGACGATCTCGAGATCACCCGCCTGCCGCCCGCGGACCGCCTGTCGCTGCCGCTTGAGGGAGCGGACGGACAGCCGGTCGCGCACGTGTCGTGGCAGACGCCCTTGGCAGGAACGCGCCTGCTGCACCGGATGCTGCCCTTGCTCCTCCTTGTTATGGCTCTCGCCACGGGGCTGGTGCTCCTGGGCATGGTGCTCACACGTCGCAGCGCGCATCACCTCATCGAGGCTGAGAAGCGGTCGGCCATGGCGGCGCGCACCGATGCGCTTACCGGGCTGCCCAACCGCTTCGCCTTCGGCGAGATCCTGGCTCAGCCCGCTCGGGCGGAGGAGCGTGCCATCCTGTTTCTCGACCTCAACGGCTTCAAGCGCATCAACGACGACATCGGCCACGCCACGGGCGACCTCGTGATCCGGTGGATGGCGGAACGGCTTGCGCCGCTGACCACACCAGGCTGCCGGATCGCGCGGATTGGGGGCGACGAGTTCGTGTTCGTGCTGACCGGGCCCGATGCTGGCCCCAGGACTGTACGGCTCGCCCAGGAGGTTGAGCGGACGCTCGTTGTTCCCTTCGAGGTTCAGGGCCACTCGCTCCACCTTCGGGCGGCCATGGGCTTTGCTGTGCAAACGGCGGACTTGGTACATGGCGACGACTTGGTGCGCCAGGCCGACCTGGCCATGTACGAGGCCAAGCGACACAGGTCCGGCCCGGTGGCGTTCAATGAAATTGTCGAGCATCCCGCCTGCGACACTCGCAACAGCGAGCTTGCGCATAGTTGAGTGCTTGGCCAGCCCGAGTCCCCGCCAGCAGGTGACCGAGTGACATAGTCAGCTATGTCACCCAGTCCAATGAACCAACCATGCTGGAATGATTATCTGGAGCGCCCTGCCATGCCATCGCAGCGGGTCAAGATCGTGGAAGGCGGCAAGCTGGTGATCCCGGCCGCCTTCCGACGGGAGATGGACATTGCTCCAGGTGATACCGTTGAGTGACGTAGCCGAAGCCGATACGGTCAACGTGACCAGACCAGGAGGGCAGGGCGCCTACGTCCTCGACGCCTCCGCGCTCCTGTGGGCCGCACCGGTTCTGTTGGACCAGGCGGTGCTCCACTTAATGGTATACACAGCACCGCCGCGTGCGGGCTTAGCACGAGCGAGCATTTTCGAGAGGCGCTCTCGGGAACCGACCTGTCTGTGATCTAGGTCAAGAAAATCATCTAGGTCCAAGCTGGGGCGGCAGAAACCAGGGCCAGGCTGGCGAGATAGCTGCGGGCGAGGCGATCGTATCGGGTTGCAATGCGCCGCCGGTTCTTGAGCCATAAGCGTGCGGGTTCTACCCGAGCCGCGACAGGTGCGATTCGCATAGCCGAAATTACGTCAACAGATTTGCAGTATGGTGCTCAGTGGCGTTCACATCACTCGTGCGGCAAAGACAATCCGGCAACTTCATCCTGCCCGCACCTCGATCATCTCGCGGATCCGCAGCATCAGGGTGTCCACTGAAAAGGGCTTAGTCATCATGCCCATCCCGGGTTCCAGGAAGCCGCCCGCTTGGGTTGTGTTCGCGGCGTAGCCGGTGATGAACAGCACCTTCAGGTTGGGGCGCGTCAAGCGCGCTTGATCCGCGAGCTGGCGGCCGTTGAGGCCCGGCAAACCCACGTCCGTGACCAAAAGGTCGATGCGCTGGCCCGACTGGGCGAGCCTAAGGCCTGAGGGCCCGTCCGCAGCCTCGAGCGCTTGGTAGCCCAAATCGTTCAGGACTTCGATTATGAGCGCGCGCACGACGGGCTCGTCCTCCACCACAAGAACCGTCTCACCGGCTTCCGCGCGCGGCACCGAGGCCAAGCCTGTCCCCTCGTCCTCGTCACTAGCCTCGCCGCGATGGCGGGGCAGATAGAGCTTCACGGTGGTGCCCTGGCCCTCGTTGGAGATGACCCGGACGTGACCCTCGGACTGCTTGGCGAACCCATAGACCATCGACAGACCAAGACCGGTGCCTTGCCCGATGGGCTTGGTCGTGAAAAACGGATCGAAGGCTCGGGCCAGCACCTCGGGCGACATGCCGGCTCCGTTGTCGACGACGCTGATGGTCACATAGGAGCCAGGCGTCATGTCGTGGGGTGCCACGCAGGCCTCCTCCAGGTGAATGTTGGCCGTCTCGATCGTCAGCTTGCCCCCCTCCACCATAGCGTCGCGGGCGTTGATGCACAGGTTCAGGATCGCGCTTTCGAGCTGCACGGGATCGCACAATGTGCGCCACAAGTTACCTGCGAGCTTCATCTCCAGCGCGATCCCCGGACCGTGAGTGCGCTTGACCATGTCCTCCATGTCCGCGAGCAGTCGGTTGGCTTCCACGGGCTTGGGATCGAGCGGCTGGCGTCGTGAAAAGGCCAGCAGGCGATGCGTGAGCGCAGCCGCCCGCTGGGCCGAGGTCATGGCCGCGCCGATGTAGCGCTCGAGCTCCCCGGTCCGGCCCTGCCGCAGCCGGGTCCCCATGAGGTCGAGCGAGCCTGTGATCCCGGTCAGCAGGTTGTTGAAGTCGTGGGCCAGCCCGCCTGTAAGCTGGCCCACGGCTTCCATCTTCTGGCTCTGACGCAGGGCTTCTTCGGCGTGGGCGCGCTCGGCTACCGCCTGCGCGACACGCATCTCCAGGGTCTCGTTCAGCTCGCGCAGCTCAGCTTCGCGCGCACGACGATTGCTGATGTCGGTGTGGACGCCCACCCACTCGCGCACTTCGCCGGTGTCATCGCGGGCGGGAAGGGCGCGTAGAGCGAACAGGCGCCACGCGCCGTCCTGACGGCGCACACGATGTTCGATGCCGAAGGGGCGCTGCGCAGCGACGGCGACCCGCCATGCCTCGACCGTGGGCTCGACGTCATCGGGATGAACTGCGCTGGTCCAGCCATAGCCTTGGTACTCGTCGAACGACTGCCCCGTCAGGGCCGCCCAGCCGGGTTGCTCTCCCACCATCCGCCCCGTGGCGTCGTTGGTCCAGAGCCGACCCTGCATAGCCTCTACGGCGGCGCGGAAGCGCGCCTCGCTGAGGCGGAGCGCCGCTTCGGCCTCCTTGCGGGCCGTGATGTCGAGGACGAACTCTACCACCTCGTCCCCACCCTTGCGAGCCGCGAAGAGCCCCCACCAGCGCGAGCCGTCCTTGCGAACGTACTGTTTCTCGTAGGGCGTGGTCTCGCCCAGACTGGTCACTTCGTTCACGGCCTTCCAGGTCGCCTCATGGAACTCCGGTGGCGTGAGCTCCTGCCACGTCTTTCCCAGAGCCTCCTGCCGCGTGAAGCCCGTCATGTGCAGGAAGGCCTCATTCACGTCGGTCAGGGCAAAGCCTTGGCCCCAGAACATGACACCAACGGTCCTGATTGCGAGAACGTAGCTTAGCCGCTCCTCGCTGCAGCGGACCGCCTCTTGGGCCAGATGCTCAACCGTTCGGCTGTTGAGCTCGGCACCGGCCCGAAGGCGGGTGTTCTCGGACTCGAGGGCAGCGATGTGTTGCTCGAGTTGCTCTATCCGGTCGACGTCCTGGGTGGTCAAGGGCGCGTCTCCTCGCGTGGCCTCAATCCTGTGCAAGGCTGCGCCTTATACAATTCCGAGATGTGCGTCGACGACTTTGGACGCGCGTGGGCTGCGCGCCCAGCGAAGGTCTTGCAGGATCCTGCGCCATTCATCCTCTGCCCGCCATGTTGGAGCCCAATGGTCAGAGGTGCTGCTGGGATCCGGTAACAAGCTGGCCAAGGTCTCACAGG
>NZ_VDFU01000005.1 GCF_006152115.1 Rubellimicrobium rubrum
TGCGCAGACCAAGCTCACCTTGCCCGAAACCTGGCATAAACCCCAGACCAAACTCAGGGTCAGGGGCAGCCCGTCGTGCACTAAGATTGAACCCGGGTCAGACATGTCTGTCTGGCGCAGGGCCAGGATCCTCGCGTCGGAGAGGAGGTGGGTGCGCAGGCCGAAAACGAGTGTCGATTTACAGATGGGGTCCAGGGGACCCGGTCGCCTACGGCGCAGCCAGCGCCGTTGCCAGAGAAAACCGCCAGAGCGTTGCTCGAGATGCCGTTGTCCGCGTCGTGTTGCTCCCAAGGTTCGGCTCCGTGTGCACCGGTTGTGCATCGAATCGGTTTGGGCTCGACTCCAGACAGGCGAAAATTCACCAGATCAACAGCTTCTTCTCATTGTGGCTCCGGCGGTAGGGATCGAACCTACGACCAATTGATTAACAGTCAACTGCTCTACCGCTGAGCTACGCCGGAACACGGGGCGGCTATAGCAATGGTGTTTGGCGGCGTCCAGAGGGGAAACGTGCCTGTTGGTTCATACGCAGCGGAAGGGTGTATCTATGCCAGGCGGGCCTTCACGCGCGACCTGAGACGTCCGTTCCAGCAATAGCAGATGAGCCAGGACGGTCCTGGCGGCCGCTGATCCCAATTGGCTATGTAGATTCGGATAAAGGACCTTGGCCACTTCGACGGGTGTGGCAGGCCCCTGTTTCAGCAAGAGCAGTACTTGGGCCTCGCGGGTTCGGCGATGAGCCATCAACTCGGATAGACGCGCCTGCCCGTCTGCGACTGGCTCTCCATGCCCAGGCAGAAGCTGCCGTTGTCCAAGCGTCAGGAGTCGTTCGAGCGACCTGATGTAGTCCCCCATGTCGCCTTCGGGCGGGGACACGATGCTGGTCGCGAAGCCCATGGCATGGTCCCCGGTAAATAGCCCTGCACCATCGTCAAAGCACAGGTGATTCCCCATGTGACCCGGCGTGTGCCACACGATGAGGTCACGATCTTCCAGCCGGATGCGCTCTCCATCGGCAAGAAGCTGATCAGGTGCAAAATGCAGATCCGCGCCCCATTCAGGCCCGAGGCGTCCCGACCCTGGCCGGAGACCTGCCCAGGCGTCGCCAAACGCCATCACCGGCGCTCCGGTTCTGTGGGCAAGTGCGGGCGCCAGCCCCGAATGATCCCGGTGCGCGTGCGTGACAAGGATCGCGGCCGGCCTGCGCCCCCGCAGCTCCGCCAGCACCGCCTCAAGGTGGCCTTCGTGATCTGGGCCAGGGTCGATGACGCAGGGCGAGGTCTCACCCAAGATGTACGTGTTCGTCCCTTGGGCAGTGAAGGGTGAAGGGTTTGGAGCCCGGATTCGCACTACGCCCGGCGCCAGCTGCACTCCCCATCCGACTTGAGCGCTTGTCATGGCGGATAGGACCGACTGGATGGATGGCTTCTCAGAGATGCTTGCGTCACCACTTTCCCGGCTGTGCCGGCGCGGCTAGGCTTGAACCCATGTTTCGCGCCTGGCTTCATGATCGCATGCCTCGGTCGCTGGTAGCGCGCGCCGCGCTGATCCTGCTGCTGCCCGTCGTGGCCCTTCAACTTGCGGTCTCGGTCAGCTTTGTCCAGCGCTACTACGAGGACGTCACGCGGCAGATGACCCGCTCGCTCCTGCTGGAACTGCGCTTTCTGGCAGAGGCCACCAGCTCCGCGTCCGATCCCGGCTCGGCCCTGGCCTATGCCACCGCCGCTGCCGTTCCGCTGGACCTGCGGGTTGATCTCCGGCCCGAAGCATCCCCGGTGAGCTCGATTGGCCGGTGGGACCTGTCAGGTCGTGCCATGGTGGAGACCTTGAGAACCGACCTGCCAGAGTTGCAAGCCGTCGACCTGAGTGTGTCCCGCGAGGTCACCATCTGGCTTGCGACCCCGTTCGGCTCTCTCGAAGTGGGCTTCTCCCGTGAGCGCATCGCAGCCAGCAACCCGCACCAGCTACTGGTTCTGACGGTCGTGCTTGGGCTCGTGCTGACGACGGTGGCGTACCTGTTCCTGCGAAACCAGCTCCGCCCCATTCAACGGCTGGCCCAGGCGGCTACGGCCTATGGTCGGGGTCGAGTCGTCCCGTTCCGTCCCTCCGGAGCGAGCGAGGTTCGTGCTGCGGGTATGGCCTTTCTGGACATGCGGAACAGGATCGATCGGCAGACCCAAGCGAGAACCGCCATGCTGGCCGGCATAAGCCATGACCTGCGCACGCCACTAACGCGGCTACGGCTGGGATTGTCCTTTCTGGATGACGAGGATGCCAAGGAGCTTGTCCGCGACGTCGACGATATGAGCCGGATGGTGGACGCGTTCCTCGCTTTCGCACGAGGAGACGCTGGCGATGCTCAGGAGACAGTGCGCCTGACGGACCTTGTCCACACGGTAGTCGAGGACTTCCAGCGATCGGGCGCGGCCGTGTCACTGGATGACGTGGCCGGTGAGGATCCTGGGCCCGTTCCGCTTCGTTCGATGGCGGTCCGCCGTGCCTTGGAGAACCTCATCGGGAATGCCCTGATCTATGGATCGCAGGCGCGGGTCGGTCTTGCATTCGGGGATCGGATGGTCCGGCTGTCGGTCGAGGATGACGGACCCGGCATACCGCCCGAAAGGCGCGACGAGGCGATGCGACCGTTCACCCGCCTCGATGCAGCGCGCAACCAGAACAGCCCTGGGGTGGGCTTAGGCCTTGCCATAGTAGCCGATATCGCACGGACCCACGGCGGCAGTCTCCGGCTGGGCGAGAGCACGCGTCTTGGCGGTCTGCGGGCCGATCTCATCCTTGCCCGGTAAGAAGTCGGCAGCAGGCTGCACCGTGATTTTCAAGTCGGCGATGCACGTCGGCGAGGTCCTGCTCACACCGAATTAACCATGGCCGTGCTAGGCTCCGAAGCACGGATTCAGCTTGAAATGTTCACGGTTTGGTCCCATATCTGAAGACCGGAACAAGACCGGAACAAGACGGGAACAAAAGGCCTGATTGCCGCCAAGGGGCGGCCATGGGATATAGGGTTCAGGACATGGCAGTGGCAGACCTCCTCACAATGACCGACAAAAAGACGGCCGATAAGCAGAAGGCCTTGGAAAGCGCACTGCAGCAGATCGAGCGGCAGTTCGGCAAGGGCTCAATCATGAAGCTCGGCGGGCAGAACCAGATGCCCGAGATCGAGGCATGCTCGACCGGGTCGCTGGGCCTTGATATCGCCTTAGGCATCGGGGGCCTTCCCAAGGGCCGCATCATCGAGATCTACGGGCCCGAGTCGTCTGGTAAGACCACGCTGACCCTTCATGTCGTGGCCGAGATGCAGAAGCTGGGCGGCGTCTGCGCCTTCGTCGACGCAGAGCACGCGCTCGACCCGCAATACGCCAAGAAGTTGGGCGTCAACCTTGACGAGTTGCTGATTTCCCAGCCCGATACGGGTGAGCAGGGGCTCGAGATCGTGGACACCCTGGTTCGCTCCGGCGCTGTCAGCCTTGTGGTCGTCGACTCGGTGGCCGCATTGACGCCGAAGTCCGAACTGGAAGGTGACATGGGCGACTCATCAGTTGGCGTTCACGCCCGCCTGATGTCGCAGGCCATGCGCAAGCTCACTGGCTCGATCAGCCGCTCGAACTGCATGGTTATCTTCATCAACCAGATCCGGATGAAGATCGGCGTGATGTTCGGCTCGCCCGAGACGACCACAGGTGGCAACGCGCTGAAGTTCTACGCGAGCGTGCGCATGGACATCCGTCGCATCGGAGCGATCAAGGACCGGGACGAGGTCGTGGGCAACACGACACGGGTCAAGGTCGTCAAGAACAAGGTCGCTCCGCCGTTTAAGGAAGTCGAGTTCGACATCATGTACGGCGAAGGGATCTCGAAGACCGGCGAGATCCTCGATCTGGGCGTGAAGGCCGGAGTCGTGGAGAAATCAGGAAGCTGGTTCTCCTATGGCGATGAACGCATCGGGCAGGGCCGGGAGAACGCCAAGCAGTTCCTCAGGGACCATCCCGACGTCTCGAATTCCATCGAAGACAAGATCAGGGCCGCTCACGGCCTCGACTTCTCGGTCCCGAGCGATGGGCATGACGAGGACGGCGACATCGTCGAGATGTGATCGTCGGCTGAAAGGTTGGGGAACGGGCGGGGCCGCAAGGCTCCGCCCGTTTCGCTTTGCTGACTGGCATTCCGGAACTTTGGGCGAGACACTGGACCCGGACCCGCGCGAGGGCTATTCCACAGCGGCCGCTTCCGGGGACTCCGCCATGACCAGCCTCGCCGATATCCGTTCGACCTTCCTCGACTTCTTTGGCCGTCACGACCATGAGGTCGTGTCCTCCTCGCCGCTTGTGCCGCGGAACGATCCGACCCTGATGTTCACGAACTCGGGCATGGTCCAGTTCAAGAACGTCTTCACCGGACTTGAAAGCCGCTCATACAAGCGGGCTACCACGGCCCAGAAATGTGTCCGAGCGGGCGGCAAGCACAATGACCTCGACAACGTCGGCTATACGGCCCGTCACCACACCTTCTTCGAGATGCTGGGTAACTTCTCCTTTGGAGATTACTTCAAGGAGAACGCGATCCCCTACGCGTGGGAGCTTCTGACCAAGGACTTCGGCATCGACGGAAACCGCCTCCTCGTGACCGTCTATCACACCGACGATGAGGCTGCGGACATCTGGAAGAAGGTTGCGGGTCTGTCGGACGACCGTATCATTCGCATTCCCACCAGCGACAACTTCTGGATGATGGGTCCGACCGGTCCCTGTGGCCCCTGCACCGAGATCTTCTACGATCACGGCCCTTCTGTCTGGGGCGGGCCCCCGGGCTCGGCCGATCAGGACGGCGACCGGTTCATCGAGATCTGGAATCTCGTGTTCATGCAGTACGAGCAGTTCGAGGACGGCTCCCGCTCCGCTCTGCCGCGCCCGTCGATCGATACTGGGATGGGGCTCGAGCGGATTGGCGCACTGCTCCAAGGCAAGCACGACAATTACGACACGGACCTGATGCGCTCGTTGATCGAGGCCTCGGCCCACGCGACGCACTCGGACCCGGATGGCCCCGGCAAGACTCACCACCGCGTCATCGCGGACCACTTGCGCTCCACGTCCTTCCTGATCGCTGATGGCGTGATGCCATCCAACGAAGGCCGTGGCTATGTCCTTCGCCGGATCATGCGCCGTGCCATGCGTCATGCGGCAATGCTCGGCGCCAAGGATCCGGTGATGCATCGCCTCGTCCCCGCGCTCGTGCAGCAGATGGGTGCGGCCTATCCCGAACTGTCGCGCGGTCAGGCCCTCATCACCGACACGCTGAAGCGGGAGGAAAGCAAGTTCCGGGAAACACTGGACCGTGGTCTGCGCCTTTTGGACGACGAACTGGCCCGGTTGCCAGATGGGGCAGACCTTCCCGGCGATGCGGCATTCCGGCTGTATGGAACTTACGGATTCCCTCTTGATCTGACGCAGGACGCGTTGCGCGAGAAGGGCCGTAGCGTGGACGTGGCTGGTTTCGAAGCGGCTCTGGCCGAGGAGAAGGCTCGCGCCCGTGCCTCCTGGGCCGGGTCGGGCGACGCGACGGATGCTCGGATCTGGTTCGACCTGGCCGAACAGAACGGCACGACCGAATTCTTGGGCTATGACACCGAGGAGGTTGAGGGTCAGGTTCTTGCCGTTGTTCGGGACAGCTCGGCGGTCGAGGAGGCGAGTGCCGGGGATCGTGTGCAGATCGTCGTGAACCAGACGCCGTTCTATGCCGAGTCGGGTGGGCAGGTCGGCGACACCGGCGTGATCGCCACCGACACGGGCAAAGTACGGGTGACCGACACGCGCCGTTCTGCCGGGGTGGTGATCCACGACGGCGAGGTGGTCGAGGGTCGTGTCGCACGAAGCCAGCCAGCGAAACTGACGGTCGATCACGACCGGCGCTCGGCCATTCGTGCGAACCATTCGGCGACACATTTGCTGAACGAGGCGCTGCGCCGCGCCCTGGGAGACCATGTCGCCCAGCGGGGTAGCCTGAATGCCCCTGACCGTCTGCGCTTCGACTTCTCCCACGGCCAAGGCCTTTCGGCTCAGGAGATCGAGCGAGTCGAGCGTGAGGTCAACGACCACATCCGTCGCAACGGAGTCGTGGAGACCAGGCTCATGTCCCCCGACGATGCGCGGGGACTAGGGGCCCAGGCGCTGTTTGGGGAGAAGTATGGAGACGAGGTCCGGGTGGTCTCGATGGGAGAGCTGGAAGGCTCTGGCAAGGGCGCAAAGGGACAGACCTATTCGCTCGAATTGTGCGGTGGGACTCATGTCAGCCGATTGGGCGACATCGGCGCATTCGTCATGTTGTCGGACAGTGCTTCGGCCGCTGGCATCCGGCGTGTTGAGGCCCTGACGGGTCAGGCAGCGCTTGACCACCTCCGAGCCCGCGAACGATCCCTTCAGGAGATCGCAGGCCTGCTCAAGGCTCCGGTCGGGGAGGCCGCGGGACGGGTCAAGACGCTGTTGGACGAACGTCGCGCCCTGCAGAACGAAGTGGCGCAACTTCGGCGGGAGCGCGCGATGGGCGGACCAGCGGCGGGCGCCAACCCCGCACGCGAGGTGCGCGGCATCTCCTTCCGAGCGCAAGTGCTGTCCGGCGTGACCGGCCGGGAGCTTCCGGCCCTGATCGACGGCATGAAGGCAGAACTGGGCTCGGGTGCCGTGCTTCTGATCACCGAGGATCAGGGTAAAGCGGCCGTAGCGGCTGGTGTGACGGCGGACCTTGCCCAAAGACTTTCGGCTGTCGACCTCCTCCGCGCTGCTGTTACCGAACTGGGCGGGAAGGGCGGGGGCGGGCGGGCTGATCTGGCCCAGGGCGGCGCTTCTAGCGCAGCGAACGCCGACGCCGCGATCAAGGCCGCTGAAGCCGTGATCGAAGGAGTCTTCGCATGACCGCGCTATGGATTGCCCATGTCCAAGTGTCGGACGCGGAGGCATACGGTCGCTACGCGAAGCTGGCGACCGAGGCAATTGCCGCTCATGGCGGCGTATTCCTGGCACGGGGCGGTCGCTACAGACAGCTCGAGGGTGCCGACCGTCCGCGCAACGTGGTAGCCCGGTTCCCCAGTCTCGAGGCGGCCGTGGCCTGCTACGAGTCCGCCGGTTATCAGGCTGCGCTCGATCATGCGCGTGGAGCTGCTGTGCGGGATCTCGTAGTGGTCGAGGAGATGGACTGAGCAGGAACCGCGCCACGGGTATCAAGCTTCCGGGGAACCAAGACAGGAGTTCAGCGATTCCGTCCTTATGGGGCAGGATCGCACGGACCTTGAGTCACGACAGGGCAAAGCGCTGGAAATACATCAGCGCCTTTGCCAGGCCTATGGATGTCCCATTGCCTATTTCCATGACCTCGATCCGCTCAGCGAACTGATCTCATCCCTGCTGTCCCATCGCACTCGGAACCAGGACTCGGGCCGCGCCTTCAAAGCACTCCGCGAGCATTATCCGGATTGGGAAGCCCTGCGCGATGCACCGACAGCCGAAGTCCAGCATCACATAAGGGGGGTGACCTGGCCGGAACAGAAGGCCCCTCGCATCCAAGCCATCCTGCGCGCCATCACTGATCGGCACGGAGTCCTGGCCTTGGATTTTCTGGAGAGCCTCTCCGTGCAGGAGGCTCGCAGTTGGCTGGAAGCCATTCCAGGGATCGGCCCCAAGACGAGCGCGGCAGTCCTCTCTTTCAGCCAACTTCGCCGGGCAGCGCTTCCGGTAGACAGTCATCATCACCGGGTCGCTCAACGAACCGGTCTCATTCCAAGTTCAATGAACGTCGGCCCGTCCCACTCGGCGCTGGCGGCCTTGCTGCCCGCCGATTGGGATGCCCAGGCGGTCTACGATCACCACGAAGTTCTGATGCTCCACGGCCAACGCTGCTGCACATTCCGCGATCCAGCCTGCGGTCGTTGCGTCATCCTCGATCTTTGTCCAACCGGTCTGGCGCGGATCTCTGGTTCAAGGTCGCCGGACCCATCCGTGCTGGAACCAGTACCAGACAACCCGCTGCATCGAAGACCTTGAGGGGCGGCTTAGCCGCCCCTCTCACTCAATCCAGATGCAGATCAGCTAGCCTTGGCTTGACGTTTCCGCTCATGGGGATCGAGGAAGCGCTTCCGCAAACGAATGGCATTCGGCGTCACTTCGACCAACTCGTCGTCGTCGATGTAAGCGATCGCCTGCTCGAGCGACATGAGGATGGGGGGTGTCAGCCGCACCGCTTCGTCAGTACCCGACGCGCGGACGTTCGTCAGCTTCTTGCCCTTGAGCGGGTTCACCTCGAGGTCGTTGTCACGGGAATGCTCACCGATGATCATGCCTTCGTACACCGGGTCCTGTGGGTTCACGAACATGCGGCCCCGGTCTTCAAGGTTCCAAAGAGCATACGCGACCGCCGCGCCGTTCTCCATCGAGATCAGGACGCCTTGCCGGCGGCCCTGGATCTCACCCTTGTGAGGAGCCCAGCCGTGGAAGATTCGGTTCAGGACGCCCGACCCGCGCGTATCGGTCAGGAACTCGCCTTGATACCCGATCAAGCCACGCGACGGCACATGGGCGATGATGCGGGTCTTGCCAGCCCCAGCTGGCCGCATTTCGACCAGGTCGCCCTTCCGTGGGCCGGTCAGCTTTTCGACCACCGCGCCGGTGTATTCATCATCGACGTCGATGGTGACTTCTTCGATCGGCTCCATGCGGACGCCGTTCTCTTCCTTAAAGAGCACTCGGGGCCGCGAGATCGAGAGCTCGAAGCCCTCACGACGCATATTCTCGATCAGCACGCCCATCTGAAGCTCGCCGCGGCCAGCAACCTCAAAAGCGTCGCCGCCCGGTGTGTCGGTCACCTTGATGGCGACGTTCAGTTCCGCTTCCTTCAGGAGCCGCTCGCGGATCACGCGGGACTGCACCTTCTTGCCGTCCCGACCAGCCAGGGGCGAATCGTTGATCCCGAACGTGACCGAGATGGTCGGCGGGTCGATGGGCTGGGCTGGGAGAGGAATATCGAGAGACAGGTCGCAGATGGTATCAGCCACCGTCGCCTTGGACATGCCGGCCAAAGTAACGATGTCACCAGCTTCGGCCACGTCGATCGCCTGCGACGAAAGTCCACGAAACGCGAGGATCTTGGACACTCGGAACTGCTCCAGCTTTTCGCCCGAGCGGGACAAGGCCTTGACGGTTTCGCCTGCCCGAAGGGTCCCGGATTCCACGCGGCCGGTCAGGATCCGCCCGATAAAGGGGTCGGCCGAAAGCGTGGTGGCCAGCATCCGGAACGGCTGCTGCATCTGCGCGAGCTGCCGCGGCGGCTCCACATGCCGAACAACCAGATCGAACAGCGCATCCAAGTTCTGGCGTGATCCGTCCAGTTCCAGATCGGCCCAGCCCGCGCGGCCCGACGCGTAGATGTGCGGGAAATCAAGCTGCTCGTCTGTCGCCCCGAGCGCGGCGAAGAGGTCGAAGCACTGGTCGAGAGCGCGGTCGGGGTCAGCCTCGGGCTTGTCCACCTTGTTGAGCACCACGATGGGCTTGAGGCCCAGAGCCAGCGCCTTGGAGGTCACGAACTTCGTTTGCGGCATCGGGCCTTCGGCCGCGTCCACCAGAAGGCAGACGCCGTCAACCATGCTCAGGATCCGCTCCACCTCACCGCCGAAATCGGCGTGGCCGGGGGTGTCGACGATGTTGATGCGCGTTCCCTTCCACTCGACCGAGGTGCATTTGGCGAGGATGGTAATTCCCCGCTCACGCTCAATGTCGTTCGAGTCCATGGCCCGCTCGGCCACCGCTTGATTGTCGCGGAACGCGCCGGACTGCTTGAGGAGCTGGTCCACCAGGGTCGTCTTGCCGTGGTCGACGTGCGCGATGATCGCGATATTGCGGATGTCCATGAGACTCTCTTTCGGGGAACGTGGCGGCAGTACAATGCATATGCAGAAAAGGCTAGGGGCGGCCCGGGCAGGCCGCCCCCTTTCCCATGCGTCATATAGGCACGGATCAGTAGCTACGGAAGAGGTACAGCATCCTTCCTTCGTCACGATGACGGCCGCCCAAGCCGGCTCCGTACATGGCCGCCCCAAGCGCGATGGCAAAGCCGGCCGCAACCAGGAACCCGGTCAGGACGGCCGCGCGCCGGGCTGCGTCGGCGGCATCGCGAGCCGCCTGGGCCGCCTGATCCACCCGCTGCTGCGCTTCGTCCCGAAGTTGCGTCACCTGCTCCACGGCTTGGTCGATCCGGGCATTCGCCTCGTCGGGGGTCAGGGTGGAGTTGCGGGCGACCTCTTCGGCCAGGATCGCGCGATTGTCCTCCGTGAGCTCGCCCGTACGGGCGACCTCGAACAGCACGTCACGTGCAACAGGCGACACCGTGGCGTTCGGATCGACCTGCTCGCCGGTTCCGCGAAGGAGGCGGTTGTTGACGGCTTCGATGGGGTTGAAGCCCGACAGGTCGAGCCCACCGGTTCCGCCGTCGCCGGCCGCGGCGTCAGTGGCGGCTTGAGCCGCGCCACCCGCAGCCGAGCCAAGACCCTGCGCCACCGATCCGACGGCTTGGGCCGCACCCTGGGCCACGTTCGTCACTGCGTTCGCCGCAGAGCCAAGCACGTTGCCCGCGATCCAGGCCCCGATCAGGACCCCAAGACCCCAGACCACCATCCCATGGATGGAGTCGCGCGCGCTGACCTCGTCCGGGGTCGCGGCTTCGACGCGTCGGCGCATGCGACCCGCCACATAGCCGCCCGCACCGTATGAGGCTAGGATGGTGACAAGCGCCCATACTCCAGTGAGGATCAGGGACAGCGTGCCGTTTCCCTCTCCCTGCTGGGGCGACAGAGCGGAGAGGCCCAGTGCGGCTCCGAACCCCGCAAAGACCACCCCGATGGCCGTCGCAACGACAGCGCCCGCGATGATCGAATGCCAGTCCACGTAATGCCCGGGCGCAGCGGCAGCCCCAGAACCCGACGAGAACCCCGCAGCCGAAGTCGTGGTCGAGGTGGATGAGGAAGGCGTGATGATGGTGCGGTCAGCCATGTCAGCTCAGTCCCAGGAATGAGAGGATGGCAAGAACGACCACGATCAGGCCGATAAGGTAGATGATCCCGTGCATAGGCGGCGCTTTCCTTTCAGGGCACGCAAGCGACGACGCTCGCGCGCATGTGATGCGCCAACGGAAAGGCTGAGCCTTAGTTCCCCTGGGGTTCTCGATCTTGGCGTATCAGTAGGCCATGTACCGGTCGCGCCGATGATTGATCGCGATGACGAGGTTCAAGACGACTGCTCCCAATGCGCTCAGAGCCACGGTCCGGAGATCCAGAAGAAGCAGGGCCACCGCGAACAGAAGGGCATCGAATCCGAGTTGGGTCCAGCCCGCCCGGAAGCCTGTCCGGTCCTGGATCAGTATCGCCACGATGCCGACGCCGCCCAGCGACGCGCCGTGCCGGAACAGTGCCAGCAGGCCGGCCCCAGAGCAGAGCCCGAACAGCACGGCACCGAAGACCGAGTCGACGTGGCCGAAGTCCAACCAGCGCGGTACCAGCATCGACAGGACCGACAGGGCCGCGACCGCGAGGAAGGTCTTTGCCGTGAAGCCTGCGCCCATCCTCTTCCAGCCTAGACAGTAGAAGGGGAGGTTGATGACGAAGAACACGGCGCCGAACGGGAGACCGGTCAGGTAGGAGGCCAGTACCGCCAGACCCGCCGTCTGCCCTGTGATCAGGCCAAGATGAGTGAGGAGGCTGACGCCCACGGCCGCCATCACGGTGCCGAAGGCAATCCCCTGGGCATCCTCGACCAAGGTGTGGGCTGCACCTGCGGATGATGGGGACGCAGACACGACGGGTCCGCGCCCCCGGGGCGGCTCAGCCCGCCAGGGCCTTGTTGAGGTACTCATCCACCTTCTCGAGATAACCCATCGTGGTCAGCCACTTCTGGTCAGGACCCACGAGCAGCGCGAGGTCCTTGGTCATGAACCCATCCTCCACGGTCTGGACGGTGACCTTCTCCAGCGTATCGGCGAACCGCATAAGGTCGGCGTTGTTGTCGAGCTTCGCGCGATGCTTCAGGCCGCCGGTCCAGGCATAGATCGACGCGATGGAGTTGGTTGAGGTCTGCTCGCCCTTTTGGTGCTGCCGGAAGTGCCGGGTGACGGTCCCGTGCGCCGCCTCGGCCTCCACCGTCTTCCCGTCGGGCGTCATCAGCACCGACGTCATCAGGCCGAGGCTTCCAAAGCCCTGCGCCACCGTATCGGACTGCACGTCGCCGTCGTAGTTCTTGGTGGCCCAGACATAACCGCCCGACCATTTCAGCGCCGAGGCGACCATGTCGTCGATCAGGCGATGCTCGTAGGTGATGCCCTTGGCCTTGAACAACTCGGCGAACTCTTCGTCGTAGACCTGCTGGAACAGATCCTTGAAGCGGCCGTCATAGGCTTTGAGGATGGTGTTCTTGGTCGACAGATAGACCGGCCACCCAAGGTTGAGCCCGTAATTGAGCGAAGCCCGTGCGAAGTCGATGATCGACTCGTCGAGGTTGTACATCCCCATGGCCACGCCGGAGGAGGGGGCGTCGAACACGTCACGCTCGATGACTGTCCCGTCCTCGCCGACGAAGCGCATCGTCAGCTTTCCCTTGCCGGGGAACCGGAAGTCCGTGGCACGGTACTGGTCGCCATAGGCGTGGCGGCCCACCACGATCGGCTTGGTCCAGCCCGGGACAAGGCGCGGCACGTTCCGGCAGATGATCGGCTGACGGAAGATGACGCCGCCCAGGATGTTGCGGATCGTCCCATTGGGGGACTTCCACATCTGCTTGAGCCCGAACTCCTCCACGCGCTGCTCGTCGGGGGTGATGGTCGCGCATTTCACGCCCACGCCGTGCTGCTTGATGGCGTTGGCCGCATCGACCGTGATCTGGTCGTTGGTCCGGTCCCGCTCCTCGATGCCGAGGTCGTAGTACTTCAGGTCGAGATCCAGATAGGGCAGGATCAGCTTCTTCTTGATGAAGTCCCAGATGATCCGGGTCATCTCGTCGCCGTCGAGCTCGACGACGGGGTTCTCGACTTTGATCTTGGTCATGGGGCGTGCCTTCGGCCAGAGGTGGGCTCGGGCGCCGTGTAGCGCATCCGTGAGGACGGGGAAAGCTGGTATGCCGTGGTATGCGACCCGCTCCGAGTCCTTTGCAGCCGCCTGATCGATCGTGTGGGCGAGCGGCCCTTGTTCCTTAGCGATGATCGACATCGACCCATCGCCGGGTCTCCGTTGCAGCAGCCTACACCAGCACGTTCAGCGCGCAGCGAACCAAGCCGTGGTCTTCTCCTGGACCCATGCCCATAGCGTTGGCGCCCCTCGTGCCACCTTGACGCCTACCCGGCTTTCGAGCTGGTCGGCCGTGACGCCGTAAGTGACCCACGTCCCCCCGCCGCTTGCGAGGTTCTGCATCACCGGCTGCACCCGGTCGAGGCTCTTGGCGAAGACCGCGTCTGGCGACTCTGCAGCCTCGAACTCCTCCCACAACGCCCGGAACTCAGAGCCGAGATCGGGCGGCAGGAGCCCGAAGATCCGGTCCGCCGCAGCACGCTCCGCCGCGAGCACCTCGGCGGAGCCATGCGCAGCCCCATTGGCCGAATGGATGGGCACGTCGCCCACGTCGATCTCCACGAGGTCGTGAAGGATGAGCATCCGCATCACCCGGTCGATGTTCACGCCCGGGGCTGCCTGGTCCCGCAGGACCATCGCGTAGAGCGCGAGATGCCAGCTATGTTCACCCGAGTTCTCGACCCTGGAACCGTCGGCCAGCGTGGTTGCCCTGAGCACCGACTTCAGGCGATCCGCCTCGAGCAGAAACCCCATCTGCGCGGACAGGCGATCGTTCAATGGGCGCTATCTTCTGGCAGATCGGGAAGTTGCCGGCCCCCGGCACCGCGTCGCGCCCCTCCGGCAGGACCCTTGGACAACCGCTCGGCCAAGGTGCGGCGCGCCCTTTGCTCGGACAGGCGCACCCGCACGGCGGTCATGAACGCCTCCTGCGTGGTCGTCGACGAGGCGCCGATAATGTTCGCGATCTCGGCAATCAGTTCGTCGTCGCCCAACTCCTGCGCGGCCCTGATCACGTCGAGAGCCAGCGCATCCGCGATCTCTTCGGTCAGGGAGGGCATCAGCGGGTCGTCTCGGTCAGCCGCCGCTTCACATAAGTCTTCACCGAGTCGATCATCTTGTCCATGTAGGGATCTTCGAAGAAGTGGCCGGCGCCCTCCACGACCTCATGGGTGATGGTGATGCCCTTTTGCTCATGGAGCTTGTTGACCAGCCCGACCGTATCGGCGGGCGGTGCGACCCGATCCGCCGAGCCGTTGATGATCAGGCCGGAAGAGGGGCAGGGGGCAAGGAAGCTGAAGTCATACATGTTGGCGGGCGGCGACACGGAAATGAAGCCCGTGATCTCGGGCCGCCGCATCAGGAGTTGCATCCCGATCCACGCGCCGAAGCTGAAGCCCGCAACCCAGCAATGCTTGGCGTTGGTGTTCATGGCCTGAAGGTAATCGAGAGCGGCAGCCGCGTCCGAAAGCTCTCCGATCCCTTGGTCGTACTCGCCTTGGCTCCGCCCAACACCGCGGAAATTGAAGCGCAGCACCGTGAACCCGAGCTGATGGAACGCGTAATGCAGGTTGTACACGACGCGGTTGTTCATCGTCCCGCCGAACTGCGGATGCGGATGAAGCACGATGGCGATCGGGGCGTCACGGTCCTTCTGCGGATGGTAGCGGCCTTCGAGCCGACCTTCGGGGCCGGGGAAGATGACTTCAGGCATGCACGTCCCTTGCGGTGGCAGGCCAGGGGATTTCTTGACAGAAAGCCTCGGGCACCTTAGAACAGTTCTAATCCAGCGTCCCGAAAGGACCTGGCGATGGGCAGCAGTTAAAGATGCGGTCGGCGCGCGTCAACGGAATTGGCGTTTGGGGTTAGGGCATGAAGCTCTCGACAAAAGGTCGTTACGCGATGGTGGCGCTCGCGGATATCGCGATGCAGCCCGACGGCTCATTGGTCAATCTTGGAGAGATCGCGAAACGCCAGGATATTTCGCTGCCCTATCTGGAGCAGCTTTTCGTCAAGCTCCGCCGCGTCGGTCTGGTGGACTCGGTTCGCGGTCCCGGTGGGGGATATCGGCTGGGTCGCCCTGCGTCTGAGATCCGCATCGCGGACATCCTGGGTGCGGTCGATGAAACGGTGAGCGCACTGCACAAGGGCGCGGGCGCCAGGCAGGGAGTCTCTGGCACCATGGCGCAAGCACTGACCGACAGGCTATGGGAAGGGCTCTCGGCCCAAGTCTACGTGTTCCTGCATCAGACCCGCCTGTCCGACGTGGTGAAGAATCAGTTGGCGCCGTGCCCGGCCGTCCCGTCGCTTCTGGAGTTGGTGGACGAGTGAGGCCCCGCATTTACCTGGACCACAACGCTACCGCGCCGCTTCGCCCCGAAGCGCGCCAAGCGATGATCGATGCCATGGACCTCGTGGGCAACCCGTCGTCCGTCCATGCAGAGGGGCGGGCTGCTAAGGGCCTCATCGAGGCATCCCGTGAAAGGCTTCTCGAAGCCCTGGGGGCGACACAGGCGGATCTGATCTTCACCTCGGGTGCAACTGAGGCCGCGGCCTTGGCTTTGGAAGGCCGCAACCTGCGATCGGGCGGAGTAGAGCACGAGGCAGTGCTGGCTTGGACGGATGCGGATCTTTCGGTCGGGCGCGACGGCGCTGTGGCGGTTACGGACCCAGCATCGAGCACCCTGCAGCTTGCGAACTCCGAGAGTGGGATCGTGCAGGATCTGCCGCCAGGTCTGGCCGTAAGCGACATCACCCAGGCGGTCGGCCGGCTGCCTTACGCTCATGACTGGACTGGCACCGGGATGGTCTTCCTGTCGGCACACAAGTTCGGCGGCCCTAAAGGGGTGGGTGCGCTTGTTGTTCCAAGGGGCCATCACCTGCAGTCTCGCCTCAGGGGCGGCGGTCAGGAAATGGGCCGCCGGGCCGGAACCGAGAACCTGATGGCCGTCGCAGGCATGGCGGCTGCGGCCCAAGCGGCCTTACGCGACTTGGCAGACGGCGTGTGGGAACAGGTCACGCAGTTTAGAGATATTCTAGAAACTGCGCTTGAGGCCGACTCCCCTGATACCATATTGGTGGGGCGCCGGTCGCGGCGCCTGCCCAACACCAGCCTGATCGTGACGCCGGGCTGGAAGGGCGAGACGCAGGTGATGGCGATGGATCTTGCAGGGTTTGCCGTTTCGGCCGGGTCGGCTTGTTCGTCCGGCAAGGCTCGAGCCAGCAATGTCCTCCGGGCCATGGGATTTGACGAAGGCTCTGCGGGATGCGCGTTGCGCGTGTCCCTTGGGCCCGCCACGACAGAGGAGGAGGTGTTGCGGTTTGCCGACGCCTTCACCGCTGCCAGACGCAAGCAACGTAGCCGGGCCGCCTGAGTCCGGGACGAGAGAGGAACGATGATGGCCGCTCTTGATGATCGAACCGAAGCTCCGGTGATGGAGATTCGAGCCGACGCCCTCGAGGCGCGAGAAACCGCTCTGGAGGTGCGCGAGGGCGTGGACGAGGCGACCGTCGCGGCCGTTGCCTCGCTGGGCGCCTACAAATACGGATTCCAGACCGACATCGAAACCGAGTTCGCGCCCAAGGGCCTGAACGAGGACATCGTGCGTCTCATCTCCGACAAGAACGGCGAGCCCGAGTGGATGCTCGATTGGCGGCTGCAGGCTTACGAGCGCTGGCAGCAACTGGAGGAGCCGCGCCACTGGCCGCTCCTGACGCTCCCCGAAATCGACTTTCAGGACCAGTACTACTACGCGCGTCCCAAGAGCATGGCCGTCAAGCCCAAGTCGCTCGACGAGGTCGATCCCAAGCTGCTCGACACTTACAAGAAGCTCGGCATCCCTCTGAAGGAGCAGGAGATCCTTGCGGGCGTCGAACGCCCCGAAGGCGAGGAGCCGCGTAAGGTCGCCGTAGACGCCGTGTTCGACTCGGTTTCCGTCGGCACGACCTTCAAGGCCGAACTGGCGAAGGCCGGCGTGATCTTCTGCTCGATCTCCGAGGCGATCCGCGAACACCCCGCTCTGGTGAAGAAGTACCTGGGGAGCGTGGTCCCGCCGTCGGACAACTTCTACGCCACGCTCAACAGCGCCGTCTTCTCGGACGGGTCCTTCGTGTACATCCCGCCGGGCGTCCGCTGTCCGATGGAATTGTCCACATACTTCCGCATCAACGCGGAGAATACGGGGCAGTTCGAGCGCACGCTGATCATCGCCGACAAGGGCAGCTATGTGTCCTATCTCGAAGGTTGCACCGCGCCCAAGCGCGATGTGGCCCAGCTTCATGCTGCTGTGGTCGAAATCATCGTGGAAGAAGACGCCGAGGTGAAATACTCGACCGTCCAGAACTGGTATCCCGGCGACGAGAACGGCAAGGGCGGCGTGCTGAACTACGTGACCAAGCGCGCCGAGTGCCGCGGCGACCGCGCCAAGGTCATGTGGACGCAAGTTGAGACCGGCTCTGCCATTACCTGGAAGTATCCGTCCTGCATCCTGCGCGGCAACGATAGCCAGGGCGAGTTCTACTCCATCGCCATTGCCAACAACCACCAGCAGGCCGATACCGGCACCAAGATGGTCCACCTGGGCAAGCGCACCAAGTCGCGCATTGTGTCTAAGGGCATCTCGGCCGGACGGGCTCAGAACACTTATCGGGGCCTCGTCTCGATGCACCCCAAGGCGGCGGAATCGCGCAACTACACGCAGTGCGACTCGCTCCTGATCGGCGACAAGTGCGGGGCGCACACCGTCCCCTACATTGAGGTCAAGAACACCTCCTCGCGCGTGGAGCATGAGGCCACGACCTCCAAGGTGGACGACGACCAGCTCTTCTACTGCCGTTCGCGCGGCGTTGGCGAGGAAGAGGCCGTGGCGCTTGTGGTGAACGGCTTCTGCAAGGAGGTGCTGCAGGTTCTCCCCATGGAGTTCATGGTCGAGGCGCAGCAACTCGTGGCCATCTCCCTGGAAGGGAGCGTCGGCTGATGTCTAGGTCCACGATCCGCAGGGAGCCGGTCCTGCGTGCCATGGCATCCGAGGCGAGGCCCGGTGACCTTGGGCTTCGCGGGGCCGAGCCCCTGGTGAGGGTTATCACGGTCACCACGACCTCGAACCTCGAGGGCCGGGACGTGTCGGCCTATATAGGTATCGTCGCCGCCGAAGTCGTGCTGGGCGCCGAGGTGATACAGGAACCCTCGCGGGGGTTCCTGGCACGGTTCCGGCGCAGTCCTGCGTCGGTCGGGTCCAGCTTGACCGAGGCACGCGATGCCGTGCTTCGGGACCTGAAGAGCCGGGCCGCCGCAAAAGGAGCCGATGCGGTGATCGGCGTGAGCTTGGGCCACCAGGTGGTCAACTCGATGCTCCTGGTCACGGCGACCGGTACGGCGGTTCGCCTGAGCCAGTGAGCAGCAGTCCTTTCCCGCGACGGGAACGTCGGTGCGGGGAGGCATGACAAGAACAGCAGTGGGCCCTTGGTGGCAGGAGAATTCGATGCTGGACATCAAGAACTTGCATGTCGAACTCGAGGACGGCGCCAAGCCGATCCTCAAGGGTCTCGATCTTTCGGTGGGTGCGGGCCAGGTGCACGCGATTATGGGGCCGAACGGATCGGGCAAATCCACACTGTCCTATGTTCTGGCCGGCCGCGACGGGTACAAGGTGACCGAGGGCTCCGCCCATCTGGATGACATCGATCTTCTGGCACTTGAGCCCGAGGAGCGGGCAGCAGCCGGCGTGTTCCTGGCGTTCCAGTATCCTGTGGAAATTCCGGGCGTCGGCAATATGACGTTTCTCCGCACCGCCCTGAACGCCCAGCGCAAGGCGCGGGGCGAGGAGGAGGTGTCGGCCGCTGATTTCCTCAAGCTGGTCCGTCAAAAGGCGCAGTCGCTCAAGATCGATGCCGACATGCTGAAGCGCCCAATCAATGTGGGTTTCTCGGGCGGTGAGAAGAAGCGCAACGAGATCCTCCAGATGGCGGTGCTGGAGCCCCGCATGTGCATCTTGGACGAGACCGACTCGGGCCTTGATGTCGATGCGATGCGCTTGGTGTCCGAGGGCGTGAACGCCTTGCGCGATGCGGGGCGGGCCTTTCTGGTCATTACGCATTACCAGCGTCTTCTCGATCATATCACCCCGGATGTGGTGCACATCATGGCCAATGGCCGGATCATTCGGACCGGCGGCCCCGAGCTCGCGCGGGACGTCGAAGCGAACGGCTATGCCGATATCCTGGCGGAGGCGCAATGAACCGGCCAAACCTTCGTCTGCAGGCGACGACCACCCGTCTGGAGGGCATGACGCTCCCGAGCGGTGGTACCTGGGCTCGGGCGGCCCGGACTAGCGCGCGCGAGCGGGTCGAGGAGATGGGGCTGCCTGTCCGTCGGGACGAATACTGGCGGTTCACGGATCCGCAGAGCCTCGTCGTGCCCGAACCACTTCCGGCGGCTCCGATTGTTGATGACGACGGTGTCGCCTTTCCGGACGTGGACGCCCTACGTCTTGTGTTCGTGGATGGCCGGTTCGACTCGGAAGCGTCGGACAGCCTCGATCTGGCAGGCGTATCGATCGAACGGCTGGCCGACGCCGCATCCCGCGATATCCATTGGGCGCAGAGCCTCTTTGGTGTTCTCGAGGGCGAAGGGCAGAAACCCGTCGCGCGCCCCCTTGCGACGATGAACACTGCCTTTGCCGAAGAGGGGCTGGTCATCCATGTGACCGAAGCAGTCGCGCGACCCGTGCACCTCATCTATCGTCATGTCGATGACCGGGCCGACGCCATGCTGCACCACCTCGTGAAGGTGGAGGCCGGGGCGAGTCTCACGCTGCTCGAGACCGGACCAGCCGCGGCGCGCTTCAACAGCGTGATGGAGGTCGACGTCGCAGAAGGCGCCAGCCTGCATCATGTCCGCACCCAGGGTCGCGACCATCAGCGCCGGACGGTGACGCACATCTTTGCCCGGCTGGCGTCGAAGGCCGACTTCCGATCGTTCACCTTGACCTTTAACGGTGTGCTGACCAGGAACGAGATCGTCGTCACCTTGGGCGGCGAAGAAGCTGTGGCTCATGTGGCCGGCGCAGCGGTGGGCGATGGTGATTTCCACCACGACGACACCGTCTTCGTCACACACGCCGCCGAGGGCTGCGAAAGCCGGCAGGTGTTCAAGAAGGTCGTTCGCAATGGGGCGGTCGGTGTCTTCCAGGGCAAGATCCTGGTCAGGCCAGGTGCCCAGCGGACTGATGGCTACCAGCTCTCCCAAGCGTTGCTACTCGACGAGGAGAGCCAGTTCCTCGCAAAGCCCGAGCTGGAAATCTATGCCGACGATGTCAAGTGCTCGCATGGCTCGACGGCTGGCGCGATCGACGAGACCGCGTTGTTCTATCTTCGGTCGCGGGGCGTGCCCGAACGCGATGCCAAGGATCTGCTGACGCTCGCCTTCCTTCGGGAGTCGCTCGAAGAGATCGCTGACGATCGGCTTGCGTCGGATCTGTCCAAGCGCCTCGAAGGCTGGCTGGCTCGCCGGCGCTGATGGGACTGACGGCCGACATCCGGCGGAGCCTGGTTCAAGGCCCGCGACAGGTTGTCCGGGAGCATCTTGCTCGCGGGGTCAACGAGTCGAGGGCTCTGGCGTTTCTCATGATCGGGTGCGGGCTCATCTTCGTGGCCCAATGGCCGCGACTGATGCGGACCGCCCAAGCCGAACAGGACGAATTCAGTCGGTTGGTCGCCTACGCGCTTCTGGGCTGGATGATCATCTGGCCGCTCGTGTTCTATGGTGCGGCCGGGATCGTGCATGCGGTCTCGCGCCTAGCGGGTGGGCATGGCACGGCCTACGGTGCGCGCTTGGCCTTGTTCTGGTCGTGGCTGGCGACAGCCCCGTTGGGGTTGCTGACGGGACTGCTTGCGGGTCTGACGGGCAGTTCTGCCTTGGCCAACCTTGCGGGCGTAGTTTGGATCGGGGTCTTCGTCGCCTTCTGGTGGCTCGCACAAAAGGAGGCGGCCACGATGCCGCGAACGCATGGCCTATAGCGGCTCGGATCTCGTGACGATGATGCGGGACAGCGTCGCAGCCCCGCAGCATGCGGCCGAACAGCTGCTGAACCTCCGCCCCTCGCTGGGGACAGTTGTGCAAGGTGCCGTGCTTGTCTCGGTTCTCGATGCGCTGCTTGTTGGCATGTTGGCTGGCGGAACCTTCTCCATCCCGACGGCCGGGGGTGAGGTGGTCCTCAGCCCGCTCATGCATGCGGCAATGCTGGTCGCCTCACTGCTGCTGTCCGCAGGGGCCCTGCAGGTGGGCGGGCAGATCCTGGGCGGCGTTGGCCGTTTCAGTCAGTCGCTCCTCGTCGCGGTTTGGATCGAGGTGATCGCCATCGCGGTCCAGCTTGTGCAGATCGTGGCGGGGCTGCTGCTTCCTCCGCTCGCCCCGGTGCTGGCGCTGGCCAGCCTGGGCATCCTGTTATGGTGCCTGATCCACTTCACCCGGACCCTTCACGGGTTCCAGGGTCTTGGCCGAGCCGTGCTTGCCCTGCTCCTGGGGGCCGTGATCGTGGGCATAGCGCTATCGTCGCTCCTCGTGTTCCTGGGCTTTGGAGGCCCACCTGATGTATGATGTGCAACGCATCCGTTCGGACTTTCCGATCCTCTCACGCGAGATCCACGGAAAGCCGCTGGTCTACCTCGACAACGGAGCGTCGGCGCAAAAGCCAAAGGCCGTCATAGACGCTGTGACGCGCGGCTACGCCGAGGAGTACGCGAACGTTCATCGCGGCCTGCACACGCTCTCCTCTCTGGCGACGGAGCGGTACGAAGCTGTTCGCGGCAAGGTCGCGCGCTTCCTGAACGCCCCCACTGAGGACGAAATCGTCTTCACGTCGGGTACGACCGAAGGCATCAACCTCGTCGCTTATGGCTGGGCCATGCCGCGCATGGAAGCGGGCGACGAGATCGTCCTGTCTCTGCTCGAGCATCACGCCAACATCGTGCCGTGGCATTTCCTGAGGGAGCGACAGGGCGTTGTCCTGAAATGGGTAGAGTGCGACGCCAAGGGCGATCTCGACCCGCAGGCGATGATCGATGCAATCGGGCCGCGGACCAAGCTGGTCGCAGTGACGCAGATGTCGAACGTGACCGGCTCGGTGATTGACGTAAAGTCCATCGTGGCCGGCGCGCACGAGAAAGGCGTGCCTGTGCTCGTGGACGGCAGTCAGGGCGCGGTTCACATGCCGGTCGACCTGCAGTCGATCGGTTGTGACTTCTACGCCGTCACGGGTCACAAGCTTTATGGCCCGTCGGGATCTGGCGCCATCTTCATACGGCGCGACCGGATGAATGAGATGCGCCCTTTCCTCGGCGGCGGCGACATGATCCGGGAGGTCACCCGCGACCTGATCACCTATGCCGATCCGCCGATGAAGTTCGAAGCCGGGACGCCTGGCATCGTGCAGACCATCGGCTTCGGAGCCGCCCTGGACTACATGACCGACTTGGGCATGGCGAACATCGCAGCCCACGAGCGAACGCTGCGCGATTACGCACGCGAGCGGCTGGGTGGCTTGAACTGGCTTCAGCTTCAGGGCACGAGCGACGGAAAGGGGGCGATCTTCTCCTTCACGATGGACGGAGCGCACGCCCACGACATCTCGACCGTCCTGGATCGCCGGGGAATCGCCGTCCGGGCAGGCACGCATTGCGCGATGCCGCTCCTCCAGCACATGGGAGTCGGGGCGACCTGCCGTGCGTCGTTCGGGCTCTACAACACGGTCGAGGAGGTTGACGCCTTGGTGTCAGGCTTGGAACTTTGCCGCGATCTCTTTGCGTGAGGTTTACGGTTGCGGTAGTCGCTCGCTTAGCCTATCTCCGCCCTAGGCACCCGTAGCTCAGCTGGATAGAGTGCTGCCCTCCGAAGGCAGAGGTCACAGGTTCGAATCCTGTCGGGTGCGCCATAAAAACTTTTGAAATGAGTAGCTTGGCTTATACGTGGCAGGTGCGTCTGCCGGCTCGGGTAGTCCTAGAACGTTGGCCCGACGTGCCGAATCCGTTCAAACCCCGTACAGAACCTGGTCAGGAGCTCTCGTCCAAGTTTTCTTCGTCTTAGCAAGCACCAACTGGTTTTGGTGGGCCAGCCTGCCGACGCAGGACGGTCCATTCGCTGTCGAGGCGACCCCAGCCAGAGCGGGTGAGCTTGTCCGAAGCTATGAACTCACTCCCACCAGCATAGGCACGAGCCCCCACGCCACCGGAATGCGCCTCGCCCGGTCCTCCACCACCCGTACGAGCACAGGTCGACCTGACAGATGGACGCGAAGGATGAAACCCGACCTGGGCGACTCTGAGCCCCTCTCAACCGTAGCGAGAAACAGGACTTTCACATCTACGGCATAAGAGGCTAATCTCTGAATGGGAGCATTCGCCCATGTGTCTGCAAGATATTCGGCCGGTAAGGGGTGGAGATGTCTTACGAGAGGGAGTGGCTTGAACGGACAGGGGCACCATACCTCCTTTCCCTTCTCCTCGAAAAACTGGAAACGATGGACGAGCCATTCGTCACCTATGGCGAAGCCGCCAGGATGCTGGAGCGAGAGCTAAAGACCACAAAGATCTTCCCCCTCCACATCGGTGGCGTCGCGGGCAAAATGATGAGCAATATCACCTCCGTCGCTGACGATGCCCCTCCCATTAATGCGCTGGTCACCAGCACGTCTGGAATTCCGGGCAATGGCTTCGCCTGGTATCACGACAACCTTTGGCGAGCATTGCGAGGCCGAACGTGGGAACACTTAGACAGAGATCGCAAGCTCGAAGTCGTGAGGAGCGTCCGTGAGGCGGTCAAGAAATACGAAGGCTGGGATCTTGTCTTCCGGGAGGCGTTTGGCGATCGCCCAGACAGGCTGGAGCGAAGAAATTTCACAGAGCAGGATGGCAAGCCACCGGAGACGGAATTTCCGCGCGGCAAGGGTGAGAGCGAACAGCACCGGCGGCTGAAAAAGTGGGCTCGCGATAACCCAGGCGAATTCGGTCTTTCGCGGGGGTTCGAGGGAACTACGGAGAGCGATCTGTTGTCAGGCGACCGGGTCGACGTTCTCTTTACGAAAGGAGAAGAGTTCGCGGTGGTAGAGGTCAAGTCCTGCTTGTCCAGCGACGACGATCTTCGTCGCGGAATCTACCAATGCGTGAAGTACCGGGAGGTGATCCGTGCAACACGCCTGCCAGTCGATGTGGTCGTGCGAATGATCCTCCTGACTGAACGAGAGCTGCCTTCGGAACTGGCTGCAAGGGCCAAGCTTCTGGGTGTCAAATCCAGGGTTCACAAGGTGAACGGGTGAAGGCCGGAGAGGCGAGCGGCGGACGCCGAGGTGATAGAGCAACCGTAGCCGACAGTAGGAAGGGTCCGCGATGCTGACACGGCGCATACATGAGGCTGTGAAGCGGCTTCGTTCGTCGCGCCCTGAAGAGTGGATCCCCTGATCCCAGCGGCTCTATGCAGCGTGCCGTGATTCGGAAGTGCCGAGGGCGGTGAAGCGATCAGGGAGGGCGGCACGGATCTGGATTTCGGCGGTTTGGCCCTCGAAGGTTCAGGTTGAGAGCCGCTCGCCCAAGTGCTTGATGCACCGCATCAGTAACTTCAGTAGGCCCTTTCACATGACTCTAGTACTCGCAGGACATGCGTTCGAACTTGAGGAGGATCTCTGGGGCGACACGCCCGCCGAGGATCGCGCTTACGTCGAGGTCGGAGTGTTCGTATTGTGCGACAGCGCGATCTCCACCCTCGACGGCCGCCAAACTCTTGATGACGACTTTCAAAAAATTCGCCGGATTCAGGTCATGGTTCGCGAGCCGCAGTTCTATCCTGATGGCCACTTCAATAGATACGGCCCCGCGACGATTGCCGGCAGTGTCGACGTGGCTTTCGCAGGTTCTGCCTTGTCCGCACAGGCTGTTTTTGAACGGGCTGCCGCAATGCTCTCAGATCTGCGGGTAAGCTGCGACAGGTCGTCGCTGGATGGGTCTCTGCTCTACGTGCTTCGATCAGCGGATGAGCGCAACCCTTTGACTGAAGGAGGTGCCGTGAGGACGTGGGGCGACGACACTTTCACCCCGGCGGACATGGCCGCGATATCAATTCAAGGCGCCGTGGCCGATTGTCTGAAGAGGGCGATCGAAGACACCTTCGCGGCAAAAAGGAGGATCTGTACCTCCATCGAGCAATTCAGATCCTGGCGGGCCGAGTTCGTCTCCGCGTCATGGTGCAGGCGCGCCTCGACCGCCCGGCTGAACCTTTACAGACTTGCTGAGGCTCAGGACGCGGACGGTTTGCTGTACTTCGCTGTCGGGCAACAAGAGATCCCGGCGGGCGACCTTGCCGTCCTCGGGATGCGTAACGAATTCGAAGCCTCGGCCCAAGCCTGTTTCAATCGCGCCCGAGAAGGCAGGACCGCGACGATCGACGCCATGCGCGAGTTTATGACGCGCTCCATCGAACAACACCGCATAACCGGATCGAGGGAGATCGGCCTGCCTGTCCGCGAGGTACGAATTCCGGTTTAAGTGGTATGAGACCATTCCGGGCGACGACCAGCCAGCATCCCTCGCAGATGTCTGTTGCTGGCCGACGCACGTCACCAAGTGGCTCTTCGCTGGAGCCCGTGCGTGCGACCGCATCGCGACGCCGGCCGCAGCTGTCATGCTGCAATGGCGCATGTCCGCTCACCCCCTTTCGTGGGAAGGCGTCCAAAGGAGGGCGTTCGTGATCGAGGCGGTGTTGTCCGCGCTGCGAGCCCAAAGATCTTCGAGGAGGCGCTTCTCCCGCGCTCCGGCGCCCCTACCAGATGCGCTCCCTTATATTCCACCACGACGATCCGCCCATCCTTCAGGCGGGGACAAAGTCGGGGTCGTTCAGCATCTCAACCTCAACGAAGCCGTCCCTCCACGAGGACGGCGTAGGCCCATGTGCGGCCATCGGTCCACCGGGGCGGCACGTCCGGGGCGAAGCGGACGACGGCGGCAACACGAAGATCCGGTCCCGAACCCGCGGCCCCGGTGTCCCACGCGAGGAACCCCACCTGGGTGCGCTTGCCTGAGGCATCTACATGGAAGAGGGAGCGCCCGGCACCGCCGCCACGGCCACCGACGGCGATCGGATCGCCGACTGCAACATGCGCTTGGATGTAGTCGTGGAGACCCGCAGGGTCTGTATTGAACCCCCGGCCATCCGCCGTCCAGCCCAAGTCGATCTCAGCCCCATTCCCCCTGAGAAACCGGCTGTCGTCACGGCCCGCGAGGGGGCGCGGCGGGTCGGCGAGCCATGCGGACTCGCGTTCGCCGTGCAGCCTCAGCATGCGCTTCTTGGCACGGGTCCCGGCAACGTAGAGGACGCGGGCCTCCTCGGCCGCTGCACGCGCCGGATCGTCGCCGCCCATGGGGAAGGCCGAGGTGGACGGCATCACGATCACATCGTCGAACTCCAGCCCCTTCACCTTGTGGATCGTCGAAAGGATCCGCGTGGCCCCGCGACCCACGAGACGGTCGACGTCGTCAGGCCGGAGCCAACTCCTCAGGAAGTCGGCGACGTCGGACAGGCGGGCCTCGCGATCCTCCTCCCGCACGCAGGTCCATAGGGCCGCAAGGTCTCGCATGCCTTCGCCATCGCCCCTCGTCTCCGGGATGCGGATTGTCTTGCGAAATTCGTCGAGGAGCGTGTCGTGCAGGTCTGTCGTGGCGGCGTCGTCTCCCTGGGCAATCCGCTGGTCGAGCAGGTCCAGCCACAACCCGACATGGCGGCAGTCAGCGACATTCAGGATCTCGCTCCGTTTCTGGACCCTCAGGCCGGGTAGCACCGCCGTCAACGGCTCCTTCAGACGGTCCACGTCGGCGTTGCTTCGGCAAAGGATCGCGACGGACCGGTCCTTCGGGAAATCGGCAAGGCGCCGTGTCACATACGCGACCACGTCGTTCCAGGAACGGCCCCGGCAATCCTCGACCTGCCATTCGCCTGGCGGCGCATCCGCACGCGCGCGTAGCGCGGAGCGCTTCAGGCGCGCGCTGACAGGACTGCGATCCAGCATTGCCGCCAGGTCGCGCTCGCTGCCCTCCACGATCGCGCGCCCCGAGCGGAAGTTCACCGTGAGTGCGCAAAGGTCTTCCGGACTGGTTCCGAACGTCTGCTCGTACCGCTCGAAGTAGGTTCCGGAGAACGCGCCGCAGGCACGATTCCACCGCGTGATGTCCTGATCATCATCGCCGATGGCGAAGATCCCAGCCCCCGAAGCCTCGGCAAGGCTCTTGATGACGCCAAAGATCGCATCGTTGGCGTCCTGGAACTCGTCGACGAGGATGCAGCGGCAGCCCGCCGCGACTTCGGCGGCAAGGAAGGGCCTCAGGCGCAGGCGGTCCCCTAAAGCGTCGAGGACGTTCTCGTCCCTCCTGCGCGGTCCCTCCGGAAGGTGCCTCGTCGCCAGCGCGTGAAACGTTTGGACCCGCAGGTCACGGGTATAACCGCCGTAGCCTAGATCGTGGAACACCGCGGCCACCCGCGCGCGGATTTCCTGCACGACGGCGCGGTTGAAGGCGAGGACGAGGATCTCGCCCGGCTTGAGGCCCTGCACGTGTAGCAGATGCACGATCCGGGCAACGAGCACGGCCGTCTTTCCGGCACCAGGCCCCGCGTTCACCAGCATCGGCCGGTTGTATGGATGCGTGATCGCCTTCCATTGCGCCGGCTCCTCGGACGACTTGAATCGCGCGAAATGCTCTTCCACGGCCTCGCCACGATAGCGGCGTAGCAGGTTTTTCACGAACTCCGAGAGGCTGGCGTCCGCCTCGGAGACGGTGCCCAACTGCTGCACGAGGAGTGCCTCGACCTCCGACGCGTCGCGGCATGCCATGTAGCCTCTGACAAACCCGTCCCGCGCAGCCTCGGGGATGCCGCAAAAGGCTTCCATCACAACGAGGCGGGCCTCAGCGTGCGAGTTCACCGAGGCAAGTCGCGCCGCCAACTCCAGTTGCCCCTCCAGCCCGGTGCCTTCGCCCCGAAGCGCGACCTCGTAATGGCTAGGCAGCAGCTCCTCGCGGATCGAGAGTTGGCGTAGCGCTGATGCCAGACGGAGGGTGGCGTCGAGGTCGCGGGTGCTGAAACCCTGGTGGACCTCCTTGACCAGCTTCACGAGGTCGCCGGCATCCACGGAAACCGTTTCGGGATCGCCCCGTCGCACCTGTGTAATCAGTCCTCGAACGGTCTGGAGCAGCTTTTCGGCGCGCCGATGCGCCTTGCGCTCCTCCGTCAGGGGAAGCCGGACTCGCCATGCGAGCCCTTCCTTCTGCGATACCTGCCTAAGGTAAATCCCGCAGGACAGAGCGAGTGATTTCAACGCCCATGTCCAAGCCTGTCGGAAGCACTTTCGCTCCTCCTCGGTGGCCCCTGCGAAAACGTCCTCTTCGTTGTCGCGCGCGTCGCCGACCTCCTTCATCAAGCCGGTTGGATCAAATTCGGCACCTGGCCCCGTGGCCCGCTTGATGAGCCGCTCAATCCCCTTTTGGACGGCGTCGATCAGCGCGTCCGTCCGGTCGGGTGGCTGTTTCCAGAGCCGCAGGGGGCTCGCCGACAGCCGCCATTCGACTTCGATGGCACGCCTGTCGCGGAGCTCTGCGAGAGCCACGAGGGTGTCGTCCGTTCCGGCATGTCCGCAGGCACGACTCAAGGCGCCGACGTCGAGTAGGACGCGCTGCCCTGACCCGCCGGCCGCGCGGTTGCTGGGCGAACCGTCGTCGCCGTGCATCGCGAGAAGCTGACCCGCTGCGTGTGCCGTAGTGCTCTTCTCCCCCGCGATCCTTCGCAACGCGTCGGCATGTAGGACCACAGAGAGCGACGTGCGGACGAGGTTGACGAGTTTCAGCCGACCTGCCTCTTCCAGCCAATGAAGCGACATCCGACAGTGGGTCTCCAGCGCGCGCTTGTGGCCGTCGCTGAAGAACTCTTCGTAACCGTAGGTAGGAACGATCACCCGATCCCCAGTTGCACGCTTCCGCAACTCGTCATGGAACCTTCGGATCGACGCTTCAGTAACCTCGTTCTTCTTGCGCAAGTCCCGCGCGGTGGCGAAATCGGCCGGGGACCACAGCAACGTCGCTGGGAATCGCTCCATCCCCGCAGCCTTCCGCTCCCGGGCGCCGCGGCCGATCCGGCCGACCTCCTGCATGTAGTCCTCCAGGTAGGCCGGAGGCGACAGGTGCACGACATGGTGGATGTCGGGAATGTCCATCCCCATTCCGAAGGCCTTCGTGGCGACGAGCACGTCGATGCGCCCCTCGCGGAACTCCTCTACAAGCTCCTCGCGCAGGCCGGCGGGAAGGCCGGCGTGAAACGCTTCGGACGCTGCTCCCGTCTCCTGCGCGAGCGCCGAAGCGACGGCCTCGGCATGAGTACGGCGTGTCACGAAGACAAGCACACCGCTGCGCTGGCCGGTGCGCGCGCCGTTCTCCCGCGCCGCGCGGACGGCTGCCGCGAGATGAGGCATCCGTTCTGGTAGACCTTTGTCGAACTCCTTCTTCCCGAGGATGGCGCCGCCCATCTTCTCGGTCCGGACCTCGATGTGCTCGCGCAGCGGATGGGGCTGCTCGTTGGGCGGCGGCACCGGCGTCAAGGGCACGCTTCGGCCCGGCCCGCCCGCCGACTTCAGGACCGCAGCGAGCGCGTCCCGGTCGGCGGCGGTGTGCGTGGCCGACAGCATGAGAACGGGAGCGGCCGGCCCGGCCTCTTGCATGGGAGCGTCCGGGAGCGCTTCGGCTGCCGTCTCTGACGCGTCCGGCGCGCCTGCGGCGTCGGTCCAGTGGAAAACCTCTCTTACTGCAAAGAAGTAGTCGGGCCGGAACTCAAACCCCCACTGGTTCAGACAATGCGCCTCGTCCAGGACCAGTCGCTCCAGCCCAGCGTCGGCCGCGATCCGTCGCCCGAGCACGTCGCGAAAGATGGGGTCGCGCAGGCGCTCTGGCGCCACGTAGAGAAGGACGATCCTGTGATCGAGCAGGCCCTCGAGGATCTCGGTCTTTTCGTGCCTCGGACGGTCGGCGTTCAGGTAGTCTGCCGAAGCATCGAAGCCCTGCATGCGCAGCCGCTCGACCTGATCCCGCATCAGCGCCCTGAGAGGCGACAGTACGAGCGTGAGACGGCGATGACGCAGGCCCCGGCACAGCGCGGGGACTTGGAAGAGGACGGACTTTCCCTCTCCGGTTGGCAGCGTTACGACGACGTCCTCTTGTCGGCGCAAGATCGCGTCCATGGCTCTGCGCTGGGTGGGCTTGAAGCCCTCCACGGCGTTGCCCTGCCTGCCAGGCGGCTGCCAGTGCGCAACCAGGAAGGCCTCCATTGCCTTGATGTCAGACGGCGCCGGCTCGCGCCGGACCGCGAGCGGCTCGAGAATGTCTACCAGCCTGCGGCGCGCGCCCTCCGGCAGGGCCGGGAGCGCCGGCCGCGGCGCGAGGCGGCCGCTGAGCGGGCGTACCAGCTCGCCGGCACGCGGATCGAGCAGCACGGGCGCCACCCGGGCGGCGGCGATCCCGCTTTCCTGAAGCCAAGCCTCGAGATACGTGCGAGATGTTTCGACCAGTCTGGCGGCGATGTCGGCGCGCGTGATCGGTCCCGGCGGGGACCTCAAAGGGTCTGGTGCGACACACGCGAGGGCGTGCCATTCCTCGACGGGCAGCGCCTCCACGAGTGGGCGAAGCACGATGCCCTGCGCCTCGGCAAGCCTGTGCCACTCCCTCCACTCCTCTGTCAGCAGGACGACTGTCCCACCAATGCGAGACGCCCGCTTCAGGTGCTCGCCACGGCTGACGTGCTCCGCCTTGACCTCACCATGACCGATCTCAGCCAACGCCTTCTCGAGGAGGGACAGGAGCGCCCGGCTTCTGCTAGAGCCGACGAGAAGCGCACGGACTTCTCCCTCCGCCGCCAGCCCGACCACCTCGCCGACGACGTCGGCCCAGTAGGTGGCGGCATCGAACCCCCCGGGGCTCATGCGGATCGCCCGTCGCTCGGGCACGAGCGGCACTGGGGTCTTTGGTGCTGGACCCGGCGGCACGATCGCCTCCGCCGGGAGGCATGCGGTCCCGAACCGCCGCATCGTTGGAGACACCTCCAGACGCGCCGCGACGGGGTCGGGTTGTGCCCAGCACCCCGCACTCTCCTCCCATACGAGCCCTCCCAAAGGCGCCGGGCCGACCTGCGGCGCGTCCGCCGCTGTTGGCGGCGCCGGAAGAAGGCGGACCGGACCGGTCCACGACAAGACACGCAGAGACCCGGCGTCAAAGGTTTCCCACCACGGACCCGCGGGCGGCAGTGGGCACGCCCGCAAGGCCTGCGCTGCCGCAGGCCCGGCCGCGCGGCGGACAGCGGAGCCTGGAGACCCCTCGAGCAGCCAGGGCGGGAGCATCGCGACTCGCAGCGCGATTCCCGCGGTCGCGCAGCGCTCGGCCAGCGCCAGGAGGACCGCAGCCCGCGGATCGGAGCCCGAAGCGAATGCGGAGTCGGCGCGCAGGGCGCTCGCGTCGACAACAAGGAGGTCGACCGGGAGGCCCCCCCCGTCCGGCGTCGAGACGACGTCGACGCCGCGGGTCCAAGCGAGGTCGTCGATGGCGTGGCGCGGGGCGAGAATGGGCCTGTTGCGGCCAAGCTCGCGGTCCGCGACCCAGCGCGGGAGCGGCGCTGCCTCGAGGGGAGCGTCCTTGAGCGCCTGTGCCATGCGCCCGACGAGCGCGGCGCTGCATGCAGGCGGATCGGTCAGGATCGAGGCCGCAAAGGAATCGGGAAAGCGGTCGAGTTGCCTATGGAAGAGCGCGAGCGCGTCGGCCGCGTCCATATCGGCGCGGTGCGCTCCGCCCAAGGCATGGGATACCGCGCGCGGGTCCAGCAGCATCTCCACGAGAAGCGTGTCCCAGACGATGCCAGTCGCGAGCGGAGTGATGCCCTCCTGCCGGACGATTGGGAGGTCCCAGGCGAGGACGTTGTGGCCGACGACGATCGGCGCCTCGGAAAGACGCCGGCTCAGTGTGGCGAGCGCCTCCGCCTGCTCCTCAGGTCCGCCTCCATCGAGCAGCAAGCAGCTTCCCGCCGCCGTGGCGATGCCAATCTGCCTCGTCGTTCGCCCATCAGTCTCCAAATCAAACGCAAGAGCCGCGCGGCGCGCGAGCTCTGCGGCAAGGTCTGGCCGCAGAGCTATCGCGGCGACGCGCCTCTCATCGGTGGCCGCCGCTACACACAAAAGAGCATTCCCCTGCGTATCAGGGAGGAGCTCTAGGTATCGGAGGACCTGTATCCCGTCAGTCCCAGCGACTGCTTCGGCGAAACCCTCAGGCAAGAGACCATTGTTGTGCAATGCCTCGAGCCAGCGTACCAGGCCTGCCCCATGCGGGAGACCGGACGCCAGCAGGTGCGTTACCGCCTCAACCTCCCAGGGCGCCCGCCCGGTGAGCATAGTATCGCGCTCCTCTGCGGCAGTCTCGGCCCCTCCGGCGCGCACGAACCATGTCACCACCTCCGCGCGCCGTGCCTCCGACGCGCGGGCGAGCACGCGCGGTCCGGGTCGACCGAGCAGCGGCAGGCGCTCCGCCAGAACGTCATCGAGCAGGGCCAAGGCGTCCGGATGCGTCGTGTCGAAGCATTGGGCGAAGGCATAGAGCGCCGATCCCGAAAGGCTCAGGGGATCGAGCCGCTCGATCTCGTCCGGTGCCATGCTTCCAATGCGCGCGAGAACGAATTCGCGTAGAAGGTCGTCATTGAGGTCCGCCGGCGCGGGCGCCGATCCCCACTTTTGGACGTACCAATCCGGCCGAAGCACCGGCTCCAGCCGCTGAACACGGTTCTCCAGTCGTGCCCGACGGATCGTGTCCCAAGAGGCCTGATCCTCAGGGGCGCCGTCATCCCAGGCGATGCGATCCGACGCAGCCCAACGGACGATCTCCTTTCGATCCGGCCGCCTTGGATCGCTTCCCACGATCGCGAAGATGGCGTCCCCGGCCTTCAAGACATTGAAGTCGTCCCGTCGGATACCAGCGTTGCGGTGGAAGAAGAGGCGTTGCCCTGCGACTGTTGTCGCATAGCCGAAGCCGCGATCGGACAGCTGGATGACCTCCGCTGCGAGCGGCAAGAAAAGCACCTTCCCCAGGGGAAGCTTGTCATCCCGAAGGCTACCGGCTGCTTGGGTATCGCGCATGTCTGCTTCATGGCTACCACGCCCTTGGGCGAGGCCAACCAGCGCATTAAGTCCATCGAAGGATTTAGCCGTCCGGTTTTGCCACGGGCCCTCTTTACTCATTCAGCAACGCTCCGTTTCCCTCTTTGCCCGAATGGAACGGCCTTGCAGTGAGCCTGCAAAGATAACCACCTGACGCCGACAGCCCCTTACTTCCGTGATTATTACACGACGGCTTCGACTCTGTGACCGCTCCCCTCTGTAGATCGTCGCAGACCCACGCCGGCACACGGATGCCGTCGAGAGGCAGTCAGATCGTCAGGGCCTGAACGGGGCGGCCTACGAGCCGCCCCTCGACTGCTAATCGTAGGCGAAGGGCGGCGTCCAGGGTTTCTCAAGCTGCGTCGTCGATATCCTCAATCTCGTTTGTGTCAGGGTGCCACAGCTCCCAGCCTTCCTCTTGGCCTATCGTCTGAATTTGTCATGGGCCACGTAGCTGCGACTGCCTTGTGGCCCTTCGTACCCATAGATCAGCATCGGCTTGTCTGCTCCGGAGGGGGTCAACGGCGGAGCGATCGACACCTTTGTCCGATCCTGATGTCACGATCTGAGTGCTCTCGATGACGTCGTCCCTGGGACAACTTGCCTTCGGCAGAAGTCCTAGTTCATTGCTCCTTGAGGGCAGGGGGGTTGAGCGGTGGCCAACGTAGTAATCGGAGATCTGGTCCAGGCGAGAGGCCGGCGATGGCTGGTCCAGTCCGCGATTGATGGCCGACCCGCGGCTCACAGGCTGGTCTGCATCGACGACGACGCGCAGGGCGAGACGCTGGACGTCTGCCTCGGCGCGGAGCGGACATGGCGGGGGCTCTCGGACGAATGGTCTGGCCTCGCATCAGCGCTGCCGGCAGAAGCCAATGATTTGGGCGCACACCTAAGGGTCACCGAATGGGGGACCGCTTCGGCCGCGGATCGGTCGCTATTCCAGGCGCCGTTCCGGTCGGGCATCCGGCTCGACCCGTACCAGCTCCTGCCGCTCCGCAAGGCGCTGGATCTTCCGCGAGCGAATCTCCTGATCGCGGATGATGTGGGCTTGGGCAAGACTGTCGAGGCCGGCCTCATCGTTCGCGAACTTCTTCTCCGACGGCGCATCGACTTCGTCGTGGTCGCCGCGCCCGCCTCAATGATCCTGCAATGGCAGGACGAGATGGCGCAGAAGTTCGGCCTCGACCTGACGGCCGTGGACGCGGAGCATTTGGCCTGGACGCGTCGGATGCGTGGGTTCGGAGCGAATCCCTGGGCGCTCGGGTCCTTCTTCGCCCTGTCCCACGCCGTCCTAGCCGAGGACGCGTATGCCGGCCCGCTCCGGGACAGCCTTGGCGCGTTCCGGCCCGGCTCCCTCCTGATCCTCGACGAGGCTCACCATGCGGCTCCGTCGGGCAGCGGAACCTATGCCACGGAAAGCCAGATGACGCGAGCGGTCCGGGATCTTGCCGGGCGCTTCGAGCACCGCCTGTTCCTGTCGGCCACCCCGCACAACGGCCACTCCAACGCCTTTTCGACGCTGCTTGAGATCCTCGATCCGCAGCGGTTCACCCGCGGCATTCCGGTCGAGCCCGAGGATCTCGAGCCCGTCATGGTGCGGCGCCTCAAGGAGGATCTGCGCCAGTTGGGCGAGCCCTTCCCTGAGCGCCGGGTGGAGCCTGTCGTCATCAGCGGCCTGCCCGAGGACGCCCCGGAGCTACGCCTTGCCGCGATGCTGGCCGACATGGTGGCCGGCGCGGGCGGGTCACAGTCCACGCGCTTTCTCCTGGCGCTGTTTCAGCAACGCCTGTTCTCGTCTCTGGCCGCCTTCCACCGCAGCCTTTCCACGCACCGCCGCACCCTCGAACGCCGGGCCCTCGTCGAGAGCGAAGAGCCGGAGGACGACGACCGCATCGCGACCGAGACTCGGAGGCTGGCGGGCAGGGGCGAGCCGCTGGCCCTGACGCGGATCGACGAGATGCTGGCGCTGGCCGACGCGCATCGGCACCGGCCGGACGCGCGGGTTGAGCGGATCGTGGAGTGGATCCGGGCCGAGATGCTCGACGGCACGGCATGGCTGGACCGGCGGCTCATCATCTTCACCGAATGGGAGGACACCCATCGGTGGCTCGTGGCGAGGCTTGAGGAGGCGCTCGACGGCTTGGGCGTCGATGTCGAGGGGCGCATCCTGCGCTTCACCGGCCGGGCGGACCAGGACACGCGCGACCGCATCAAGATCGAGTTCAATGCCTCGTTCGAGAAGACCCGGGTGAGGATCCTCGTCTGCACCGATGCCGCCCGGGAGGGCATCAACCTTCAGGCGCGCTGCCACGACCTGTTCCACTTCGATCTGCCCTGGAACCCGTCACGCCTCGAGCAGCGCAACGGACGAATCGATCGCAAGCTCCAGCCCTCCGCTATCGTGACCTGCCGCTACTTCTCCTATGCGCAGCGCGAGGAGGATCGCGTTCTCGACGCCCTTGTCGCCAAGACCGAGCGCATCCGGCGCGAGCTCGGCGCCGCGGGACAGGTGATCCGCGAGGACATCGAGGGTCGGCTTCGGGCGGGGATCGGGCGCGGCGAAGCCCGGGAGCTCGCGCGGGTGCTGGCCGCCGATGCGCCCAGGGGGGTCGAGGCGGCACGGCGCGAGATGGGAGACGAGAGCACGACGCGGCTCGAGCGGCTCAGGCAGGAGAACGACAGGCTGGCCGCGATCCAGGAACGCGCGCGAAGACGGATCGGCGTGGATCCGAGAGATCTCAGGGTGGTCGTGGACCAGGCGCTCGGGCTCGTGGGGCGCGGGACGGCCCTGCGCCCTGGAGATTTCAGCGTTCCGGAGGCCCTCCATCTCAGCCCTGATGATCCGGCCTTTGCCGGTGATCCGAGCTGGCAATCTCTCCTCGATGAACTGCGCCCTGGCCGGCCGCCGGGCGCACGCGAACTGGCCAGGTGGCGAGCGAAGAACCCGCCACGAGGGCTCGTCTTCGCGCCGCCGACTCTGCGCCAAGGCCAACCCGAGCCTCAGGACGTCGTCCAACTGCACCTCGAGCACCGCCTCGTGAAGCGGCTCGTGTCGCGGTTCCGTGCGAGGGGCTTTGCCGACGCCCTCGATCGCGTGGCGATTGTGCCAGCGGGCGGGCCGCAGGCCCGGGTGGTGCTGATTTCCCGCTTGGCGCTCTATGGGCCAGCCGGCCAGAGGCTCCACGAGGAGATCATCCCCGTGACCGCACGCTGGCGTGACGCGGACCGCGAGTTGCGTCCGCTCAGCCCCTTCGGCGAACAAGGAGAGGCCGCCACCCTGGCACAATTGCATGAGGCTCTGCGGGGCGGCGGCTCGGTCCGCCCGGACATCGCGGAGCGGATCGCAGCCTGGGTGGCCCGGGACGTCGCCGACCTTCGCTCTCATGCCGAGGAGCGAGCACGAACTGCCGAGGAGGTGGCGCGCGGCCAGCTTCAGGAGAATGGAGAGCGAGAGGCGGCCGCCATCGCCGACCTCATTCGCCGGCAGCTCGCCCGCGTGGCCGCGGCTCGCGCTGAATGGGTTCCGCCGGCGCAGGGCGTTCTGGATCTCCGGAGCGACGAGGAGCGCGCGCAGGCTGACCGCGAGAGGCGGCAGAAGGAGGCGGACCGGAAGTCCTGGGATGACAAGGTGGCGCGCCTCGAGCGCGATATCGAGGCCGAGCCCGCGCGTGTGCGCGAGGGCTACCGGATCGCCGCGCGGCAGGTGGAGCCGGTCGGGATCGTCTATCTTTGGCCGGAGGGGCAGGCATGAGGGGGGATCGGCCGGCGGACGCGACGGACCTGTGGCTGGGCGAGATCAGGCCGCAAGGGCTGGTGCTCGGGGCCAACGTGCTTCGCGAGAAGGGGCTCGAGCCGGATAGGCAGCGTGCGACGGACTCGGAGGAGGCTGCCGAGGCGCTCGGGCTCGACCCGCGGGAGGACCGGCGATCCGACGATGCGCAGTTCGCGCTTCGCGATCCCTGGTCGTTCTTCGGCGGCGTGCTGCGATGGCCGGCCAGCCTCGTAGCCGGCGCGCCGGGAGGGCCGGAACTGCCTGATCGGCTCACTGTTCCCGTATCCGAATACGAAACGCATGTCTCCCCCGACTGGGCGGTGCTCTGGCCACGCCCAGCCGAGGGCCTGCCTCCCGCGCAGCTCCTCGTCCTGATCCGGCCGGACCTGGACGCAGATGAGCGCGGGCAGGAAGAGGGGTGGCCGGCGTCCCCCCATCAGCGGCTCGAGCGCATGGTCCGCGAGACCGGCGTCGAGGCCGGCGTCCTCGTGGCCCGCAACGCCCTTCGGCTGATCTATGCGCCGCGGGGCGAGACGGCGGGATGGATGACCTGGCCACTGGCGGCGCTGGCGCGGACCGAGGGTCGGGCGCTCCTCGGCGGCCTGAAGGTCGCCCTGGGGAACCAGAGGCTGTTCACGGGGCCGGTGGAGAACCGGCTCCATCCCCTCATGAAAGCCTCCCGCGAGGCGCAGAACGACGTCTCCGAGAAGCTTTCGGAGCAGGTCCTCGGCGCCCTCCACGAACTTCTGCGTGGGCTTCACCGCGCCGACCCGGAGACTATCGGCGTCTTGGCACGGGAGCGGCCGCAGCATCTCTATGAGGGCCTGCTCACGGCCCTCATGAGGCTCGTATTCCTGCTTTACGCCGAGGACCGAGATCTTCTCCCCACCGAGCGCGCGCCTCGCGCGCGGGATCTCTGGCAATCGGGCTACTCGGTCGCCACCCTCTTCGCGCGGCTTGAGGATGACCAAGCCACGAACCCCGACACGATGGACGACCGGTATGGCGGCTGGGGGCAGCTCCTGTCGGTGTTCCGGCTGGTCCACGAGGGGCACCCGCACTGGATCAAGGGACGGGGCGGCAAGCTCTTCGACCCCAGAGTCTTCCCGTTCCTCGAAGGCGGCGTGCCGGGCGGGTCGGAGGCGATCCTCCGGGTCTCGGACGGCTGCGTCCATCGCATCCTGCGCGGGCTGATGACGCTGCCCGCCCGCACGGCCGACGGGGCGCGGGAGCGGGTCTCCTATCGCGCGCTCGACGTGGAGCAGATCGGCTCGGTCTACGAGACCGTCATGGGCTTCACAGCCGAAGCCGCGTCGGAGCGCATGATCTGTGTCCGGGACGAGAAGCGCCTTCCCACCTTCGTTGGCGTGGACTCGCTCCTCCGCCTCAAGCCAGGGGGGAGGCAGAAGTGGCTCAAGGAGCAGGGCGTCGAGGCCAAGGGCAAGGCCTGGGACGCTGCCCTCAAGGCCACAGTCGAAGCCGACCTCCTCGCGGCCCTCGGCGCCGTGGCGGACCCCCGCGGCTCGCCGGAAAGGGCGCCTATCCCGCCGGGGCACCCAATCCTCCAGCCCACCGAAGAGCGACGGCGGTCGGGGAGCCACTACACGCCCCGGTCGCTCACAGCGCCCATCGTGGCCCATGCCCTCGCCCCGGCCTTCGAGCGGCTGGGCGAAGATGCCCGGCCCGATGATGTCCTCGACCTCAAGGTCTGCGATCCGGCCTGCGGGTCGGGCGCCTTCCTCGTGGAGGCGTGCCGGCAGATCGGGGAGCGGCTCGAGAAGGCCTGGGGCAAGCACGACTACCTCAAACCCGCAATTCCGCCCGACGAGGACGAGGCCACCCACGCCCGCCGGCTCGTGGCGCAGCGCTGCCTCTACGGGGTGGACCGCAACCCCATGGCGGCGGACCTCGCCAAACTCTCGCTCTGGCTCGCTACGCTGGCCGCTGAGCACGAGTTCACCTTCCTCGACCACGCGATCAAGGCGGGGGACAGCCTCGTGGGGCTTTCGGCCGAGCAGATCGCGCAGGGGTCCTGGACCCACGACAACCGCGACGCGGCGCTGTTCCTGCGGGGGGCGGTGCAGGAGCGGCTCAAGGGCTGGCGCGAGGCGCGGTCTCTGGTCCGGCGCGCGCCGCACGACGCCTCGGAGGTGGAGCTTTCGGGCCTCCTCCGCACGGCCGAGAGCCGGCTGGCCGACATCCGCGCGACGGCGGATGCCATCGTCGCCACCTTCTTCGCGGCCGAGAAGCCCAAGGCCCGCCTGGCCGCCATGAAGGCGTTCCAGGGGGAGTTCGACAGCAAGAGCCGCGACGGGCTCCACGGCTTCGACCTGTCCCACGCCCGCGCGGGGCAGGCGCGGGCGCAGGGGATCACGCCGTTCCATTGGGAGGTCGAATTTCCCGAGGTCTTCGAGCAGGGCGGCTTCGATGCCATGGTGGGAAATCCGCCCTTTCTGGGCGGAAAGATCATTTCCACCTACTTTGGAGACTCCTACAGTCTTTGGCTGGAGCATTTGCACCCTGAAGGATCAAGGAGCGCTGACCTTTCGGCTCACTTTTTCCGGCGTGCGTTCTATCTGCTTCGACAGGAAGGTGCTTCAGGGCTTATAGCTACCGATACAATTCGCCAAGGTGATACACGGGAAACTGGGCTAAAGAGCATCATCGATCTTGGCGGGTCTATTATCCGTGCGGATAGAAATTTTATGTGGCCCGGCGAAGCCTCTGTAAAGGTAAGTGTGGTCCATATTCTAAAGGGACCCTCAGCCTGTGCTGTGCTTAACGGTAAGCGGGTAGATCGAATCTCGGCCTATCTGGCCGAAGGAAGTCACGATAGTTCGCCGTTTCAACTTGGGGAGAACGACTCAATATCTTTTGTTGGTTCTTTTCTCCTTGGCATCGGCTTCACTTTCGACGATGAGGCGGCTGCCAAGGGGCAGGCCGAGAGCCTTGATGCTCTTGAGCAGCTAATCAATAGGAACGTACGAAACAGAGAGCGAATTTTTCCTTTTATTGGAGGGGATGAGGCATGTAATTCCCCAAGTCACTCGCATAGTCGATACGCAATTGATTTTTCCTCCATGCCTCTCGGTCGGCGCTCGAATTTGAAGTCATGGCATACGATGTCTCTTCATGAGCAAAAGCAGTGCCTGTTTGAAGGACTGGTGCCAGCCGATTTTCCAGACCCTGTGGCTGAGGATTGGCCTGAACTTATTGAAATCGTCCGGCAAAGAGTAAAGCCGGATCGGGATGGGCAGAAGCGTGACGCAATACGCAATCGCTGGTGGCAGTATGCGGACCGTCGCCCTGGTCTATACAGCGCCATTGCAACATTGAAAAACGTCTTGGTGCACAGTGCCGCGGCGTCCGCTCATCATGCATTTGCGCGCCTTCCGACCGGCCTGATATATTCGCACAAGCTTGTGGTTCTCGCGTCCGACTCCTATTCGTTTTTTTCAGTAGTTCAGTCGAGAGTGCATGAGGTGTGGAACCGCTTTGCAGGAGCGAGTCGGGGTGATGGACTGACATACAATCCATCAGACGTATTTGAGACGTTCCCCCTCCCTCCCGGCTACGAGACAGCACCCATGCTCGAGGCGGCTGGGCATGCATACCATGACCACCGCGCCTCGCTCATGGCCGCCACCGACCTCGGCATGACCAAGACCTACAACCGCTTTCACGACCCCGAGCGGACGGACGAGGGGATCACGCGGCTCCGCGACCTCCACGAGGCCATGGACCGGGCGGTGCTGCGGGCCTACGGCTGGGACGACCTCGCGGAGGCGGTCCGCCCTGTGTTCCTCGAGAAGCCCGGGGACGAGAACGACAAGGGCGGCCAGCCCGGCGAGCCGGAGGACGAGCACACCTACCAGGGCCGCCTCCACTGGCCGCAGGAGATCCGCGACGAGGTCCTGAAGCGCCTCCTCGCCCTGAACGCAGAACGCCACGCCGAGGAGATGAAGGCAGCCCAGTCCGAGAGCCGCCTTGATCGCGCCAAACGCCTCAGTCAGGCTGCGGCCGAGTAAGGGGTACGAATGCCTGACGATCACGCCGAACCGCCCAAGCCCGTCGACCGCCTCTCGGTCCTGCCCAAGCCCGCATCGCCCGTAGAAGTCCGAGAGCGCCTCGTGGAGATGCTCCGGCGCGACCTGATCGGCCCGCATCCGGACCTTGACCGGGACCTCGAGCGCGAGGTGCTGGGCAAGGTCCCGCCCTCGACCTTCTATCTCGCCGGGATGATCGCGCCCTCCATCGATGCGCCCATGGCGCCGCCGCCCTCGCAGGAGGATCGGGCCGAGGCCGCCGTGGACGACCTGCGCGGCGAGGAGACTCTGGGCGACGAGGCCGTACGCGACGACGAGGGGGCGGCGGAGGGCGGGCCCGCGAAAAAGCGGAGCTTCCTTCCGTCGTCGGTGGGGCTCACGGTGCTCGTGCCCGAGGGGGCGTCGAGGATCGAGGCCCGCGTCACCTGGGGCGACTACCAGCCCGAGCCGCCGCTCGAGGCTGCGCTGGTCATGCCCGAGGCCGCACCCCCGGAGGGCGAGGCGCCACTGCTGGGCGAAGACGGCAAGCCCGTTCGGAAGCCCTACGCCTCGGACCTCACCTGGCGGCGCATCCCGCGCGAGGAGCGGGTCGTTCTGGACCTGATCGAGGGCGCGCGGGATGTCGTGGTGCCGGGAAGCCGGACGCCGGGCCGGATGGCCTTCGCAGACGGGCTGGAGCTCGCGCTGCGGGTGCGCCCAGTGCGCGAGACCGTTCTGCCCGACGGGACCGTCCGCCGGACGCGGGCGGTGAGCGTGTTCCTGGTCAACCGCCGCGCCCGCGTTGTTCGCCGGTATGCGGACATCGCCACGGCGTTCCAGGCGCGGCTGGAGCTGTCCTGCGAGGAGGGCTTCGCCCCGCGCGACGACCTCTCGACCTACCACTCCGAGGATCCCGACGAGCGGCTGGCCGACCTCCATTACGGCGAGGCCTGCACCTTCGCGGCCGGCCACAACGTGTCGGCCGACTGGGAGGAGCCGCGCGGGGGGCGCATCCATCGCGTCTGGACCGAGCCGCTGCCCTGCGAGGAGGTCAAGGGCGTCACCGCCGACTTGGCCCGCGAGGGGGTGGAGCTGCGGATGGAGGAGCTGGCGGCTGCGGCGGAGAAGGGGCCCGAGGCCCTGCGGGCTCTGCTGGATGCGCTGCCGAGGCTATACGGCAAATGGGCGACCGCTTAGGCGGCGACTGTGGGCACCCTGGCCCCGCGCCGGCGCGAGGTGGCCGAGCGCTGCCTGAAGGAGATCGGCGAGGCGCGCGCGCGGATCGAGAAAGGCCTGAGGCGTCTCTCCGGCGATCCCATGTCGCGCGAAGCCTTCGCGATCATGAACCGCGCCATCGCCCGCTCGAACCGGCGACGCGAGGCCGTGGAGCGGAAGGTTGCGCCGGATGAGCTCGGGCCGCCGAAGTGGCGCCTGTTCCAGATCGCCTTCATCCTCCTCAACCTCGACGGCCTCGCTGACCGCGAGAGCGAGGATCGGCCGGTCGTGGATCTTCTGTTCTTCCCGACAGGCGGTGGCAAGACGGAGGCCTACCTCGGCCTCGCGGCTTTCGCCATCGCGCGCCGGCGGCTCGCGAACCCAGGCCTGACCGGGGCGGGGCTGAGTGTCGTGATGCGCTACACGCTGCGCCTCCTCACGCTCGACCAGCTCTCGCGCGCGGCGGGTCTCGTCTGCGCGCTCGAGCTCGAGCGGGTGGGGGGCAAGCGCCTGGGGGACTGGCCGATCGAGATTGGGCTTTGGGTCGGCGGCGCAGTGACGCCGAACCGCATGGGGTCGAACAAGGACGACGTTGATCGGACGCTCGTGGGGTGGCTGAAACGCATGAAGAAGCAGGGCGGACCCACGCCCCTGCCGCTCAAAGCCTGCCCCTGGTGCGGTCACGAGATCGGGCCGGACTGTTTTACCGCCCGGCCGAACATGATGAAGCCCGCCCAGCTGATCGTGAACTGCTCGAACCCGACCTGCGAGTTTGCCGAGCGGCTGCCGATCGTCTCGGTGGACGAGGAGATCTATCGCCGTCTGCCAGCCTTCATGATCGCCACGGTGGATAAATTCGCCAACGTGCCTTGGGAGGGGAGATCAGGCGCGTTCTTCGGCCATGTCGACCGTCATAATGGCGCCGGGTTCTACGGCGCCGCCGAGCCGCGTGAAGGCCGGAAGCTTCCGCAAGAACTGCCGGCCATCGACCTCGTGATTCAGGATGAGCTGCACCTGATATCGGGACCGCTCGGGACGGTGGCGGGCCTTTACGAGACGGCCTTCGACCTGCTGGCCTCGAGAATGGTGAACGGCGTCCGGCGTGGGCCCAAGATCGTGGCCTCGACGGCGACGGTGCGACGCGCCGACAAGCAGATCAGAGCCCTGTTTGGCAGGGGGGAGACACGCATCTTCCCGCCGCCGGGCCCATGCCGCCATGACAGCTTCTTCGCGGAAACGGATCGGGGTACCCCGGGACGGCTCTATCTGGGCGTCGGCGCGCCGGGGCAGGGGCCGAAGCGGGTGTTCTTGCGGACGCTCCAAACGCTTCTTGCGGGGGCGGGTGCCCTCTCGGCCGGGACGAAGGAAGATCCTGCGGATCCTTACCTGACGGCCCTTTGCTACTTCAACGCGCTCCGCGAACTCGGCGGCGCGCGGCGGATCGTCGACGACGAAGTTCGCAGGAACCTCTCCCACTACGGCGTGGACCGAGTTCGCGAAGCGCCGGCCGGCGCGCCCTTCGTGAATCGCTCTCTGCACGAGACGATCGAGCTGACCTCGCGGGTGGCCACCGACAAGGTCGCCAAGGCGCGCAAGGCGCTGGGCCTGCCGGCCGCCGACAAGGGTTCGGCCCATGTGGCGCTCGCGACGAACATGATCTCCGTAGGCCTTGACATCCCGCGGCTCGGCCTCATGGTGGTGCAGGGGCAGCCCAAGACGGCTGCGGAGTACATTCAGGCGACCTCCCGGGTCGGCCGGTCTCGGGGAAGGCCGGGGCTGGTGGTGACGCTGCTCAACCTTCACAAGCCGCGCGACCGCACGCACCACGAGCAGTTCCGCGCCTTCCACATGAGCTTCTATCGCGCGGTGGAGGCCACCAGCGTGACGCCGTTCGCCTCGCGCGCGCTAGACCGTGCGCTCGCGGCCATGCTGGTCGCCGCCGTCCGCCACCTCGACCCAGCCCTCACGCCCTCTGAGGCTGCCGAACGGGCAGCCTCGCGCGATGAGGTCGTTCGGATCGTGCGCGACGAGGTGACCGCGAAGATGGTGCTGTCCGACCTGTCGCCGGACGAGCGCGCGGGCGTGCTGTCTCGGCTCGACGATCTGCGGGCCGCCTGGGCCGCCATCGCAGACGAGCAAACGAACGGCGGTGGCGAGTTCCGTTACGACAAAGGCGTTGAACCTCAGCGACTCCTTCAGGAACCCCTGAAGCCTCTGCCCACGGATCTCGATGGCCGGCGCGCGTGGTTCGCGGCCGGCCGATCCATGCGAGAAACAGAGCCCGCGGCGCTCCTGATGCTCAGGCGCCCTGACGGAAGTCCCATGAAGACGAGCCCATGACAAACGACGTTACCCAAGGATTCAGCCAGTTCCTCTACACCTACGGGCCGGGCGCGATGATGGACATGCCTGAGCAGGGGGTGATCGTGGCGGGGGTGCAGGATTGGCGGCTCGGCGCCGAGGGCGTGTCGCGGCTGATCGAGGAGCCACGCCTGAGCCGCCTCCTGCTGGAACAGCTCGATGATGTCCGGCTTCCTGACGGCGCGGTGCCCTCCCTGCGAACCCCGCCATTGCACGATCCCGACCGCAAGGACGCCAAACGCCCTCACGTGCCTGTCCGGATCTTCCCGGAGTGGTTCGTCTGCGACCCGGCAAAGGGCGAAGCTCCCACGGGCGGCGAGACGCGGCGCCTCATGACGAAATTCAGGAACCTGACGGTCAAATCGGATGAGTCGCTCCGAGGCAATATCGATGGCACCGAAGTCAGGGTCAGCCCGATCCGCTTCGTCGCCGCCTGCCCAAAGGGTCATCTGCGGGACATCGACTGGCGGAGGATGGTTCATGAGGCTGGCGACACCTGCCGACGGCCGCTGCGATGGGTCGAACGAGGCGTAAGCTCCGACCCGACCGACGTGACGGTTCGCTGCGACTGCGGCCGATCGGTGTCGCTCGCCGCTCTACATGTTCCCCACATCCTCGGCCGATGCGACGGCTCGAGCCCCTGGATGAATCGTTGGGATCGGCCGGAGGAGGGATGCGATCAGCACCTGCATCTCCTCGCACGATCGGCGACCAACGCCTACTTCCCGCAGGTCGTGTCGGTGATCTCGATGCCGGTCGAGAGCGCTGCGGCCGCTGCCGCACTGGAAGATCATTGGTCCACCGTGGAGGCTATCCGCGCCTTGCCCGGCTTCCTTGCGACGCTCAGGGCTCTTCCGCAAACTGCTCCTGCCTTTGCGCCATTTACCGACGAAGAGATTTTGGAAGCCCTGGCGACCCGTGGAGGGGGCGGATCTGGACAGCATCCCGATCCACGTATCGAGGAGTTCGACCGACTGTCTGCACCGACGGCAACGATTGGTCGGGAAGGAGCGAACTCGCGCCTTCTGGGGCGACGACTGGATCTGGACACCCTCGTCATCCCTTCAAGGATCAAGGGCCTTCTGGCGGGGCTCGTCCGAGTCGACCGGCTCAGGGAGGTGGCCTGCATCTACGGCTTCACCCGCCTTGAGGCGGCGCCGTCGGCCACGGAAAGCGAGCTCGACGAGATCCACCTTGCTGTGAAAGGCGCGCCGGTCGGCGCTGGGACTGCGTGGTTCCCGGCGGTCGAACAGCTCGGCGAGGGCATCTTCCTGCATCTTGATCCCGAAACGATCGCGGCTTGGGCTTCGCGACCGGAGGTCGTGGATCATGCGCGGCGATTGCGTCGAGGGGAGGAGCTCGAAGCACGTCGGAGAGGCGTTCAGCATCCTGAACATCTCGGTGTCGTCTACTGGGCGCTCCACAGCCTCAGCCATGCGCTGATGATCGAGTTGTCCCTGGAATGCGGATACCCACTCTCTTCCCTGAAGGAGCGCATCTACGCGAGCAAGCCTGACGGTGTCCCGCGGTACGGTCTGCTCATCTACACGGCAACCTCGGGCGGGCAGGGAACCCTCGGAGGCCTGAGCGACATGGCCTCGCAGGTGCCGAAACTCTTGGCCCGCGCTCTCGATGGTCTCACGACCTGTTCCAATGACCCGGTCTGTGTGGAACATCGGCCTGACGATCAGCACGACGATCGCCACCTCCACGGCGCGGCCTGCCACGCCTGCCTTCTTGTGCCGGAAACGAGTTGCGAAGCGCGGAATGGCCGGCTGGATCGTGCCCTTCTTATCGGATCTGACACTGTCTCGCCGCTTTTCGAAGGCGACCTCGAGCATGATCATCAACCGCCGTAAGAGTAGCTTGTTTGCGCCTCGTCGAATACTGGGGAGGGTCTCGGGACCATGTCGCTTCGACCCAGGTGCACCGCCACGGCCAAGATATTGCATGCGTTGAGGACCAGTCAGATGTGCAAGGCTTTGCCTGCCTGACTTCTTCTTTGGAGATAGATCGCTTGAGTTCCTGAGGCGCGAGGACCGTACCCATCTCCTTGGTCTGGAGGCGATGATCGCCGCCGCCTCAGTCCAAGGATCTACGATGCACCTCCTCGGCTTCTGCCATGATGCCGCTTACTACGCCTTCGGTTGCGCCCGCAGCTTCGACAGCCGCACGATCTACACGGTGACCTTTGTCGTCCCGGTCGGGATCGATGAGCCGTCCTGCCCCGAACTCCGCGGCCACCTGATCGTCACCCACGTCAGTCCGGCGCGTGCCATCGATTGGCGGCTGGCTCGGATCCTGGCAGGCAACCTGGACAGCCACGACCTCCACCACCTCTCCTCCATAGGCCTGGCCTACGCCTTCACCTTCGAGGATCGCCCGATGACGAGCCGGCAATCCGAGCGCGCCGCCTTTCGCTTCCTCATGCCCCAGGTCGCCAGGCACTTCGGCCTGATCGCCAACCATGACCTGTTGTCCATGCCCCGTCGCCTCGACGCCTGGTTCGGGAGGTCCTGATGCACCTGATCCCCTTTGGGCATCACGTCGGACCTGACTACGTGTCCGCTTCCGTCGTCATCGGCCTGACCCTCTACCGCGTGGAGATCAACTTCCATCGCTTCAAGGACGGATCCGAGCATCCATACTTCGAGATCAAGCAGGTACCTCTCTGGGTGCTGGGCGTCCTCAAACGCCGTGAGGCACAGGTCGGGACCCTCTCGGTCGGGAACCTCTACCGTGCACCCTGGCGACCGGTCGACGCCTTTTACATGGAAGAGATGTATCGCGCCATGAGGGGGCAGGCCGGAGATGCCCTGCGGCTTCTGGCCCCCGATCTGGCCCGGCGCTCCAACCGCTTCTCAGCCCACCAGTTCCTTGATCTCCACCGCCGTCTGCCGCGCCGGTGATGTCCGAAGCTGGTCCGACATGATCAGCGCGCTTGATCCTTCTGACGGACCCGCTGGAAGTCGGGATCTGCCTTGAGAGCCTCGGCCGCCGCATCGGCCTCCAGGATCTCGGGGCGGCTCCCAAAGCCCGTGACCTTCGCCAAGGTCTTCACGACCGCCCCCACGTTTAGCCAATGGCTGGCCTTTTCGGCTGCCATGGTGAGCCACTCATCGGCCTTCCTGCGGGCCCTGGTTAGGATCGACTTGGCCTCGGTCAGCGCCTCGACGACGATGGCCTGGGCCTCCGTCTTCGCGCTCCCGACGATTCCCGACGCTTCTTCTTTTGCTTCGGCGATCAGGCGGTCGCGCTCGGCCCGAGCGGCCTCATCAGCAGCCTTCCGATCAGCCTCGGCCAAGAACTTTTCCTCTGCCAGTTTGGCCTCGAGAGCCGCCCGGGCATCGAGCCCCTCCTGGGTTCGCTGGGTCCCCATCGCGACCCGCTCCAGGAAGTCGTCGGCATCCCGCACGGCGGCCGCTCTGGCGTCCTCGCGCGCCCGCTCCTCGGCGGCTTGAGCCGCCACCTCGGCGATCTTCTTTCGGGCCAGGTCCACCGCCCTGTCGGCGACCAGATCGGGGTCCGCCATCATCTCTTCCGGCGTGCCGAACGTGCTCTGGAACGTCGCCAGAAACTCGGCTTGAGCGCGGCGCGTCGAGTGGACCTTACGATCTTCCGGCGTGATGACGCCGAGGGCTTCCAGATAGTCGAGCGCCCAGCCCTGGGCCGGGCCAGAACGAACCGTCCTGCCCTTCTTCTCGCTGATGAGCTTCTCGGCGTCCTGACGCGCTTTCGCTCGTTGAAGAAGGAATTGCCTCACCGCATTCGGCGCGCCGTCCGGGACCGGATCCGCAAACAGCGGCTCGACCTCGTGCTCATCCTGCATGCGGGTCCGCTCGCCTTCCGCCATCATCTCGGCCTCGCGGATCAGGGCGGACTTCGGCTCGGCCCGCACGATGTTGAGATGCGCGAACTCGGGGCCCTCGAAGAACTGCCCGGCGAGGTTCTGGGCGTTCTCGTAGCCCGTGATCTCGACCTCGACCTCCTTCCCGTTGATGACCTGAGTCTCGGTTCGGTCACGGATCGCAGGGATCGCGGACGGAACGAACATGGTCCGGCCTTGCGCGTATCGGTGGCTCGGCTTCTCTTCGACGGCGCAGGCCAGAACGAAGTGGATGTGGCCTGCCTGCTCGTCTCCATCGAAGCGCGCGAACACCACGGCCTCACCGAACGTCTCGAGCAGGAAGCGCGTCCCGATCTCCGCAAAGAGATGGTACTTGCGGCGGTCGTGCTCTACCCACATGCCCTTGTCGTTCAGGAACCGGATCCGGTCTTTCCGGGGGCAATCCTCATCCGCAAGGAACCAGTCCCGGTGCAACGCCAAGACGCCTTCACGCAGCGGACCCGAGGAGGTCTTGGTGCGGTAGCAGGGCGGCTGAGGGCCGGCCCTGCGGACCGCCTTCGCCTTCGTCGGCTTGCGCATGTTCGTCCTCAGGCCGGCGGTGTTCGAGTTCATGTTCCTGACCGCGGCAAGCATTGCTTCTTCCTGGATGAGCGCCGCGACATCGAGCGTCTTGGTCTGCTCCGTCGCTTTCTCTCCCATGACGATGACGACGCGGTTCAGGTGCCTTCTCGTCGGGTCGACGTGCTTCAGGTTTCCACCCAAGCGCTCTCCATGAACCATGAAGCCATCGAGATCTCCGAACCCCATCGTATCGAATCCCAGGGCCAGGCAATACTTCCCTTGAGCCCTCATTCGGTCCGAATAGCTTTCGCGACTATCTGACATCCGCCCCTCCATTGCTGGTGTGAATGGGAGGTCGCGCCCGAATCTGGGTGTCGCAACGAATTGCGACGGACATTTACTCACTCAGCGGGTGTCGCAACTTCGTTGCGGACACCCGCTGGTTCGCCAGGGGAGTTTGAGGCGCCGCCTCATCCCCCTGGACCCCCAAAACACCGCCAGGCCGCTCGCCGCTCCTGGACCCCGGGCGTCCTCCGGACAGGCCAAAGGGGGAGCTGCACACCCCCTTGGATCCCCCGCTGTCGCACCCGCAGGCGCGGCCAATGATCGAGATCGTGACAGACGTTCTCGCACGAGAACCGGCGATCTGCCCTCTTGGTCAGGACAAATGAACTCCTTGCGCAGAAATACTCATCCCCGCCCCGTCGCAGACCTTCGCCGGCCGCCTCGTCTGCGTAGACGACGCCGCGCTCGGCCACCTTCAGAGATCAATCGAGACAGGTGGCAGGAACATCAACGGCCTGCGCTTTCGGCGCGGCATTCGCGAACGTCCTCCAAGCTGCCCGCATGCAATCTGTCCCGCTCGACCGGGCTCCTGATCCTTGCCCAGATGATCGGTCGCGACGTGGAGGACCTCGCCTCTCGCGCCGGACCACCCCTGCGCGATGCCCGGGCGGTCCGTCGCAAGGCGCAAGGTCCATAACGATCTCGCGGTGGTCGAGGAGTTCGACCTGGGCCGGGCCATGATGTCGAGCCGCTCATCGCCCGATCACCGATTTCATGGCGCCCACCACTGTTCCCTAGCTCCGGATCAGACCCCTTCTGATCTGGAGCTTCCCTATGGCCTCCCTCATGTGCACGCGCATTGTGGAGATCGCGCAGAGTGCCTGCGACGAGATCCACATCTGCGAAAGCTGGCTGTATGTCACATCCCTGGTGGCGGAGGCCGGCGCGCTCCTGGCACGCGAGGCGGCCCAGGTCTCAAAGGTCGATCTGGCCGAGGAGGTCCTGCTCGCGCAGGCCGTCGCCCTTGCGAAGCTGACCGTCGCTCGCCTCAATCCGAAGCGTTCCGGCACGCCCCTGTTGGAAGAACTCCAGGCCGTGTACGACCGCATCGAGGCGACACGTCGCGCTTACGAATTCCGCGTGGGCCAGGACCTCGAGACCGGGGCCAGAAAGGCCAGCACAACCGACGGTGGCGTCGATCCTGCGGTGCTCGAGCGGGAGCTCCCGATGGCCGCTCGCAAGGCGGCGGTCGCTGTCCACGTCTTCGGCACCTGCCGCGACATCGATACCGCCCGGTCTGATTACTGGGACTACATGGCGATTCTCCACCGCCGCCGGACCAGACCCAAAGGGCATCAGCGGCAGCGGGTCAGGACGCGGTTCGAGTAAGCTTTAGCCTGACGCAGCCCGCGCTGTCCGTCATCAACATCTGCGTGGGCGCGTCCGGAACCGATCGCAACCGCACGAATGAGCACGGCCCGTCCGCCCGGCAGGCACGCTAGGCGGGACGTGGCCCAGACCTCATGTGCTGTCAGATGGGCAACTCCATCTGGTTGGGATCCGCCGACGAGGTCGGCGGAGTTTCCGAGTTCGAACCTTCCGACGCATCATCCCCGGTGGTCGACCAACGCGCCTCCGAGCGCGAAGGGTCGCGACGGAACCGATCCACGAGCGGCACCGGCCGATCGGACGGCGAGGGCGGCGCAAGCCGGATCGGCGAGACGAGCGGGACGCGGTCGCCCAAGATCGGCAAGGGCCAGGGCAGGGGCAAGGCACGGCTCGCGGCGTCCTCAGCCTTCCGCCGCAGGTCCCGCTCGCGCTCGAGCTCCCGCGTCAACTCCTCTTCCCGATCGCCCAGGCGGGACACCTCGGCGCTCCAGTTCGCGTTCTCCTCCTTGAGGGCGGCAATCTTGTCCTCGCACTTGGTGATCTCATCGGCATGCTGGCTCTCCAGCCGCTGGATTTGCCGCAGATGCGAGGCGGTCTGGCGCGCGCTCTCGCCCGCCATCAGCGCCCGGATCGACGTCGCGGCGACCCCGATCGCCTGATCGAGCCCGGTGACGAACTGCTCGGGCAGATCGTCGGCAACCGTGGCCGCGGTCACGTTGCGAGACCCCACATGCACGGCCCAGATCTTTTCGACCCTCTCGAACTTGCCCCGCTTCCCGAGGCTGTCGAAGACCTCCCAGGCGCTGACCGCCGAGCCCTTCTTGTGCTCGAGAGCTTCGCCGGCGGCGATGATGTAGTCCTCCCTATAGATGGCGTGACCCTGTCCCATGCTGTTCTCCTTTGTGATGGACAGAAGGGAGATTGGTCGGATCGGTTCAGACGGAAAAACTATGATCACCGACGCGGGGCAGGTTCGGTGAGACGCCACGGAGCGAAGATAACGTCCGGTCCTCTGGCGGTGGCCACGCGGCGGGGGCTGGTCCAGAGGGGACGCTGCCCATGAACCGGCGGGCGGCCAGTCCGGTACGTCAGTGGAAGTCGGTAAGCCAGTAAGTCAGAGGTAAGCAAGTCAGTAAGTGGGGACTCGGTTGGTTAGTATGTTGGTAAGTCATTAATGGACCTCAGATCTGTCGATCTGCCTGGGCGCCGTACCATCGTCCGCGGCGCTCTCTCGGGTGCGAGCGCCGCCGACAGATGGCTGGCTGCGGGAGCGGGATCCGGGTTCGCCCCTTCCTTGACGCGTCACGGCATGGCGCTGCGACGACGATCCGGAGACCCTACATGCCACCACTTCCATCCTCGTCCACGCCTGCCGAGGCGCGGACCTCGGTTGCCCTCGGCGCCTTAAGGGCGCACGTCGGGATCCACGGCGACGACCTCATTGCCGCTTCCGACCGCGTGGGCGGGTCGCTCTGGCGATACCGTGCGGAGACACTCGTTCTCGCGCTCGTTCGGGGCGAGCCTATACGTCCGTGGATGTTCCGCCTGATTGGGGATCTCCATCGGCAGCTCTTGTCTGCGCCGTCCGACGAGTCGCCCCTTTCCGGCAGCGTCGCCCTTATCGAGGGGCCGCGAGGTGAAGGGATCCCGCGGCATGTGAGGATCCTCGGCGAAGTACTCCGAAGTCTGCGGGCCGCCGTCGTGGACGACCGCCGCCGGCGCCGCCGGACCCACGTCGTCGATCCGGAACGCCGGCCTCGCCAAAAGGGCCCACCTCACCGGCCAACCCCGGCCCGGCTTCGCCAGCCTGATCGGCAGGCATCAGGGCCGAAGGGTCAGCCCTCGCGCCACGTCAGAGCGCCGTCCGTGGCGTGCCGATCGCCTCGGCAGCACGGGCAGCAGGCCTCTCCCAAGCCGCGAACACCGACACCCGAGGCACGCTGACAGCACCGAAAGCCGCGGGCCCGACCGGGCCGGATCACCCGGCGGTTCTGCGAATGGCGAGGTCAGGGAGTCGAACCCCGAGCCTATGGGGGCGCATCACTGCGAAACCATCCGTCTGCTGCATCGGATCGATGCGCCCCCTTCTTCCGTTTTTGTGACGTCTTCGCGGGGCGCATCTCCTTGAAATGCAGCACCCCAGCCCCTTCGACTTCATCGCCGCCGAGCCGGCCGCCACGCATCTGTCGACCGCAGACTTCGTCCGTCTGATTCACCCGCCGGGTTCGCGGGGCAAGCCGACTCTTATGGCCATCTTCGACGCAGAGACCACCTGGTCGCGCGCCCTGCCACCCGATGTGCTGCCGCTCGCGGCAGAGACCGCTCTCGACGAGCCCACTTACCTGTCGATGAACAGATTTTGGGGGCCGCGCCGATCCGATCGGCTTGCGGCCTTGGGATCTCTCTACCTCGACCTTGATTACTGGCGCTTGCCGGAATGGGCCGGGTTGGCGGCAGAAGAGATGACGGCGATCCTTGAGAGTGAGCTGGGCAGATGCGGGATCCCGCTGCCGTCTCTGGTCGTCTCGACTGGGAGGGGACTGGCTGCGATTTGGCTGCTCGTAGAACTTCCGCGCGCCGCCGTGCCGCGCTGGCGTGGCGGCCTGCGAGCGCTCATCGAACTCGCCCGGCCCCTCGGCGCGGATCCCGCGTGCTCAGACGTCTCGCGGGTGTTCCGGCTGCCGGGGACCATCAACCCGAAGAACGGCCGGGACGTGAAGGTCATCGGCGGCACGCTCGCGCGATATGCATTCGACCCGCTGGCCGACGCGATCTATCGCGCCGCTGGCCGGCCCACGCGCAAGCAGCTCAAGCGGCGCCGGGAGCGCAAGGCGGCCAAGGTTGCCGGCGAGGTCCTGCCGCCCCGTGGCCTGGAGTCGACCGCCCGGTTCCGGCAGGTTGCCCGTGATCTCGAACGACTCCGGTGGCATTGGTGCGGCAAGATCCCCGAGGGGCTGCGTAACGTTTGGTTACATTTGTTCGGGACTTGCCTGACCCACACGATGGAAAAGGAGGAAATTGCCAAGGCCGTAGAGGCAAAGGCGGTCGAGGCAACGCCCGGTCTCCCGCCTTCGGAGGTGCGGGCCGTGATCCAGAGTCTCCTCCGGCGCGCGGAGGGCGCCCGATCGTCGGTTCCCGCCTTCGACGGGCGGTTGCACTACGCCGGCGCCACCATGGCCCTCATGCTGGGCGTCTCCGACGACCTCGCGCACGAGCTGCGCCTGGAGCAGATCTACTCGCAGGTGGAGCGTCAGCGACGCCGCGCCGGGCGAGAGAAGGCCCGACGCCGCGCCGATGGGGCGGTTTCGCGCGAGGAATACCTGCGAGAGCACACTCTCTCGGCCGAGCGCCCCTGGGAAGCCGAGGGGATATCGCGGGCAACCTGGTACCGGCGTGTCGCCAAAGGCCGAAAGGCGACTCTTCCAATCACGTCGGAGGGCTCCCAGACCGCCGCACCACCATGAGACAGGTGCGTGTCCGCTCCAGGGGGCTCTGCCCACGCCGAAGGCCAAGGATGGGGAGCGAAGATCCCCAGCCACACCCCTCGTCCTGACCCCCGGCGCCCGCGGCCGACGAACCCGAAAACGCGACGACGACCCATCGGCGCCAGACCTGACTTCGAAGCGAGGATGAAGCGAGGAGGATCGGGCCCTCCCATCCGCATCCGCCCGGAGCCCCAGGGTGAGCCCCGGCCGAACGCGTCAGGGCAGGGCGATCCTCCCGACCGAGACCGACGACGATCTTGACCGCCAGCGCATCCCGCGCGGCGACCCACACGGTCGAGGACACCCCCATGACCCACCTGCGATCTCTACGCCCACGGTTTGCCAGCCCGGCACCTGTGGCCGCCGGCTACAGGCCCCTTCGCCGCTTTGTAGCCGACCATGCTGCGGGCTTGCGCATCGCCGCGGATCTCCTGGGCGGCAAGTCCCACGCCAACGCCGTGGACGAGATCGTCGACAGGCTCCGGCACGAGCCGGTCCCTTCGCGTCGCACGCTCCGCCTCCTCGATGAGCTGCTCCTCCTGATGTCACTGGAGCTCGTCACCGATCTCGAGAGCCCGGAGGCGGAGGCGTTCAGTCTGATCGACCCGGCGGATCCGATCGTCGCTGAGCTCTGCCTGCTGACAGACCGCCTGCGCGCGACGCTCGCGGGTTTGCCGACACCATCCCAGCCGCGGACCATGCCGTCCGCGAGAGGGCGCCAGGCCGCCTGACATACGGGTAAGCCGCCCCGCTGCGCGTCCCGGCGCGCGGTGCTTGACGACGAGCGTCAGCTGCGGCCTCTGCCGCGCCTCGATCGTCTTGGAGGACCCCATGGGTCACCTATCGACAGTAGCCACCCTGCCAGTTGTCCACGACGGCGCGCCGGCGATGCGCAGCCGGGTCGGCGAGGCCGAGATTATCGAGGTCGAGGCGTTCGTGGACCGCCACGTCCTCCCGCTCCACCGGCTTGCGGGTGCGCTCGCGGGAGACCGAGGCGAAGAGCTCGTGGAGCGTCTGGTCGAGATCTTCTCTGATGGCACGACTGTGGCATCGATGGCCTCGGAGGTCATCCGGACTCTGGAGGAATTGCGGGACCTGCTCGCCCAGGCATCGCACCAGCAGATCGACGATCTCGGCCAGAAGGGCGTGGGCGGCGCCAACCTGCACGCCGCCGTCAACTACTACGGGGCCCGGCTGACTGACATGATCGGCATCATGGGCCGGTAACTGGATTCCGGACCCCCGCTGCCGTCCGTCCGGATCCATCCTGCCGTTGAGGAAGGGGTCCGCCATCCAGCGTGATCTCCAATCCGAGATGAGCCTAGCCGTCATGGCTGCGTCACCTGTCCTGCCCGGGTCGCGGGACAGGTGACGGAGCGGCCCCCAATGTTGAGGAAACTTCCACTCATGCGCTTGCTCGGATATCGGCGCACCAGCTACGGTGACTACGCCCTCGTCGAAGGGCGCAGCCTTATCTACTCCGTCGGCCTCGTCTTCGGCGGGCCCCGGGATCCCCAGATTGTCGTCAGGGCGATGCTGAAGGCCGCTGTTGCACCCCGAGGCTTGGCGCGGCTGCTGGCTAGCAAAGTGGAAGGCCCAGCGGGTGACCTGGTCCTCCTGGCTCCAGTCCGCGACACCTGCCCGCTGAACCTCCCGAGACCTTTGTCCGGCAGCGGGGGTCTGGTCATGCGGGCATACCTGCCGGAGCTGGTTCGCCGGCCCGGGGCCATCGAGGCCGCCCGCGAGGCAGGCCTCTACTCGCATCATGAGGCGCTCCAACTGTACGCTCGGTACGGCCTCATTGAGGCAGGTGACTGACAATGCTGAGGCTCCCGCCTCTGTCTCGACATCTGCGCCAGCGCGCCAGGGCGGACACAGCCTCGATCCTGCGCCGGCTCGACCGGATGCATGTCCAAGAAGTCGAGCCGCTCCTGCTCTCGTCCTGGCCGCCGGTCAAGGTCGGCATCAGAGTCGACCTTACGCTGACGCAGCGTGAGGCTCTCCGGACCCTGCGGATCGACCTCGCGGATCCGAAGGCCGTCCAGTGGTCTAAATACGTCGCCGTGCCAGTCTTCGGGGAACGGACGGAGTCGGCCCTTCCCATCAGAGCCGGGTCTACATCGACTACGCGGCGCTGGTTCTGGCGCAACCTTATCCCGACGGACGACCCTCTTGCGCCGCGCCGGATGCCATGCTCCGGGAGATCCTCCTGCCAGACAGCATTCGTCTCAACGTCGCAGGCCGGGTGGCAGGCTACTCCGACCCCGACGCGGCGCTGCATGGGTTCTTCACACTGCTCCACGCCTGGCAAGAGGTCGAACGTCGAGGTGCCGACAGCAATCACGAATCTTTCGAGCGCTTGCGAGCTGGGAGTGTCAGCCAGCGTAGTTGATGAACAGGCAAAAGCCACAGTCAAGCCGAGCCGCGGCGATGGCTCCGTGGCGTAGGGTATCCGCTTGGCAGGGGTGGTGAATCCTCGTCGGTTGCGGACGCCCGTCTTCGCCGATGTCGCCCTACAGCTCCTTCGGGACCCCATCGCCTATTTCGGGACCCCATCGGCCAATTTCGTCAAATCCCTTGAAGGTCTCCCGACTTCCGGGGCATGGAAACCGCCGACAACAATGCTCTGCCTCGGATCCTTCGACTCGGAAAAACACCCGAGGAGTGGGCTTCCGTGTTTGCGGAGCACGGACGAAAAATCAAACCAAGGACCCTTCGGGAAAAAGCCTCCGAGGCCGGGCAATTTGTCACGGTTGGGCGAGATATGATTCTTCTTCCTGAGCACGTCGATCAGATCTTTTTGGAGGGTGAAAAGTGCCGCTCGAAGCGTATCGCCGTGGCAAAAAATGGTGGGCAAAGGGGCGGGTCGAATTCAATGATCGACCCATCACAGGATATATCCGCGAAAGCACTGGCGCATCTACAGAAGCTGGGGCGCGCAAGTGGATCCACGACCGGACAGAAAGCGAGCTGAGGAAGCATCTCGTCGGCGACGAGCAGGCCCCCATCACCTTTTTTGAAGCAATTCTACACTCCGAGCCCGATCCTCAAGCGGCTCGTTACTTGGAAAAGGTGGTGAAACATATCGGGGATCGGCTGGTAGATACAATCACAGAAGAGGACGTGCAGACTCTTGGGCCCAAAATTCTACCCAAGGCTTCAACGGAGACTTGGCGCCGATGGATCATTGTTCCGGTTCGGTCGGTGATCTTGAACGCTCACGCGAAGCGCCTGTGTGGGCCAATCAAGATACGCTCATACCGACCTGAAGCATGCGCAAAGCAGGATAAGGTCCGCGGGAAACCGAGCAAGATCAAGAAGACTCCTGGAAGTTGGAAGTGGCTGGAGGAATTCAGAGGCCACGCACCGTACAAAATTGGCGTACTAGCTCATTTGATGTTCGTAACTGGAGCCCGTATCTCTCAGGCAACTTCAATAGGGCCCGAGCATTTGCTGGATTTGCATAATCGGAACATCGTAATCCCTGGGGCTAAGGGCAGCGAAGATCGGACGATTGAGATTACGCAGGAGCTCGCTGACGAGCTGGCCGGAATCATTCCCAAGGTACCGCGAGGCTGGCCGCGCTGTCGCGAGAATTTGCGGCTGTTCGGGTATGCGGGGAAGAGCGGTCCTAAGAAGGATTGGGATCGAGCCTGTGAAAAAATGCAGGCCGCACGTCTCACCCCCCACGCAGCGGGTCGACACGGCTTTGCCCAGGAGATGATGATCCGGAACCGTGTGGACGCCAAGGCGGTCGCGGCTTACGGGGGGTGGAAATCAACAGAGATGTTGAACCGGGTCTACACCCACGCGGAAGATGTGGATGAGAAGATCCTGAGAGCAATACGAACAGGCCGTGGATTGCCAAAGACGGAGAAATCGCCGTCCCTCTGAACCGCGGCCTGGGGTCAGGTTCTGCAACGGCTCTGGCCCTTCAGGGCTCGCCGCCACCATGATCTTCTGGCGGGGTTGGTGTGTGGTGGACCTAAGGACCAGACACCTCCAGACCGACGCGTACCAGAGCGCCACCGCCTCAAGCTCCTCGTCCGAGAGCCACTGGGCGATGGGCGTCATCACCTCGCTCACCCGCTCGCCGCCCCAGAAGGCCTCCAACTGAGCCTCCAGATAGGTCTGTTGGTCTCCGGCGACGTTCGGGACATCCTCCCGCACATGCCATGCCGTCCGCGCCATGACAGCCGAGGCATTGGTCCGGTGCGGCGGTCATGCTGTAGCCCTCGGGGAGCACGGGCGTCGCCGTGTGGCTCGCTTACCAGGCCGCGACGTCGTCGATCTGCTCGTCTTTCAGGATCTTGGCGACGAGGCTGATCGTCCTGTTCGCGGTCTTGCGCTCGCCCGAGTGGAAGGCGTGGAGCTTTGCGACCAGGTAGGCTGCGGGCTGGCCGCCGATGCGCGGCGTGCTCTCGCTCCTGCCCTCCATGCCATGGCAGCCTTGGCATTGGTTGGCGACCCGGCGACCTGCCTCAGAGTCGCCGGCCGTGTCCTGCGCCCACGTGCGCCCAGAGCCGAACAGCGCCACCAAACCAATCAGAGTGGCTCGCATCCCGCCCTCCTCCCGGTTCGGGTGCGGCTCGGACCTAGAGGCATGGCACCGGATGCCGCTTCGTTGGCAGAACCGGGACACCAGGGGGTCTGATGTGGCCTGAGAGGGTGCGCAGATCACGACAGCAGCCAAGCCTCGCGCCCAAGAAGCGTGCCACACAAAACGGCTTACCGGAACGTCAGGCTTGAGTTCGTCTGTAACGGGTCCTGACCCCAGGGCAATTACACCTCTCCGGCTCCGCAACTGCTCGAGAGGGTCGCGTCACGGGGCTTCGATGAACTGACTCGCCAGCGGCTCCCGGTCATATAAGATGTTCAGTTCGGGAACAGCACCGTTGTCTGGCTCAGGCAAACTTCTGAATAGAATGGCGTATTTTGCCTCGATGTGCTGCCCTCCGAAGGCAGAGGTCACAGCTTCGAGTCCTGTCGGGTGCACCAGGTCACTTGACACTACCGGTGCAGTGCTGGTCTCTTACGACCTAATGCGTCGAGTGGGCCTGAATCGGCTACGCCTCTCGAGACGAGCCAGGAAACAGAGTCCGAGTTGGCCTGAGACCGGCTGTATGCCGGCCAGTCTGCCCGCATTACTAGTTGGAACTGGCGGTCAGTCACAGGGCGGGCTGATGGGGAGCCGCCGCGATGCGGGGCTCTCCACCAGAGCGAATGCTTCAGGCGATCCCCTCGCCCCCGGTCACCCCGAAGACTTCGCCGGTGATGTAGCTGCCTTCCTGAGACGCCAGCAGCACATACACGGGGGCGATCTCGACAGGTTGCCCGGGACGCCCGAACTTTGAATCGCCGCCGAAGGATTTCACCTTCTCGGGCAGTTGGCCGCCGCTTGGCTGGAGAACGGTCCAGAACGGACCCGGCGCAACCGCATTGGCCCGGATCCCCTTGGAGATCAGCTCGGTAGCCAAGGCCTTGGTGAAGGCCACGATGCCGGCTTTGGTCATGGCGTAGTGCATGATGGCGGTTGACGGCTCATAGGCCTGAATCGACGCGGTAGTGATGATAGAGCCACCTGGCGGCAGGAGCTTGGCGCCTTCCTGGGCCATCCAGAACAGGGCGTAAAGGTTGGTCTTCAACGTCTCGTCGAAGTCCTCGGTCGTGATCTTGTCGAGAGACTCGAACGCCTGCTGATGGCCCGCGTTGATCACGAGCACATCGAGCCCGCCAAGTTGATCAGCCGCGTTCTGCACGACGCGCCGCGCGTGGGTCTCGTCCGTCAGGTCGCCTGGAAGTGCGACCGCCTTGCGGCCCTCCGCCTCGATCAGCGCGATCACTTCGTCCGCGTCCGGCTGTTCCTCCAGGAGATAGGAGATGGCGACATCGGCGCCTTCTCGGGCGAATGCGATGGCCGCAGCACGTCCGATTCCTGAATCGCCTCCGCTGATCAGCGCCTTTCGTCCCCGGAGCTTTCCGGAGCCTTGGTAGCTGGTCTCTCCGTGGTCCGGCTTTGGATCCATCTCGCGGGCTAGGCCAGGGACGGGTTGCGGCTGAGCGGGAAAGGGGGGTTGGGGGTACTGATGCCGTGGATCCTGCATCCTCAGGCGGTCGTCTGCCATGACGGTCTCCTTGCAAGGCTCGAACCCCTGCAGCAGCAGGGGCTGGGCGATTTCGATCGCCTGTCAACGGCTCGACCGCCATCGGGTTGCATCGCTGGGCACGGAACCGTGGGTCAGTGCGTATCAGACCCAGTGATCCAGTGCGGCTCGTCCAACAAAACAACAAAGGCCCGACGATGGATCGCCGGGCCTTTTGCAGAAGTCAGGGTTGATCGTGAAAGCAGCCGCTCAGCTGCCCCAGGTGCGGACGTTGCCGCAATCCATATGCACGAACCCCGAGCCGGAATAACGGCCGACGCCGCCGGCTTGGCAGGCCATCGCGGCACGCGCGATCTGGTTGACCGACCGGGAGTCGAGATGAAGATCGGCCGCCTGTCCGCGCATATGCAGGGAGTTCCGCGCCACGCCGGACGAGTTCGAACGCAGCATGGCATTCGTCTGTGGCGATCTATAGCCCGACAGGAGCATGTAGGGCTCAGAAACATCGAGGAGATTATGGCTCGCGGCGATGATGTCCACCGTGCGGGTGTCCATCGCCACAGCCTGACCATTCCGCCAGTCGCGCATGAAGAGGCTGACCTCCCGCACGGCTTCGGAGATATACTCCCCCTCGATCCAGTAGATCGTGTCGAGATGTTCGCCCGTACGCCCGGAGTACATCTTTACGCGGCGAATGTCGCCAGCACCCCGAAGGAAGCCTGCCGCGTTGGAGAAACTCGGGGCGGCCGTGACGGCCGTTGCAGCGAAAACGCCCAAAAGCGCACGCCGAGAAATGCCCGAAGAGCTGTTGTTGTTCATACCGCCAGCGCCTGTCCCGTCGCCTATATTTATAAGCCCATGTTCCATGGGCATTTTTGTCATCTTTATCCCAGATGCCTCACGACTATGACATGAGTCGGCACGGCGACCAAGGGCACTCTGATACGCCCCGTTTCCGGAGTGTTGGCCTAGGCAGAATCCTGCTCAGATTCTTGGCGGAGCTTCGCTGTTGCAACTTTGCACAGTGGGGTGATCCTGGTTGTGGACCGCGTTGTAGGCTGCCAAGGCGACCACCACTATGTTGTCTTATCCCACCCCTCCCGACCGCCGAGGCCACCATGCACAGCACATCTCGACGTCGTTTTCTGGCCGGGCTTTCCGCAGGAGCCTTGTCTGCCTCGTTGCCCGCTTCGGGCGCGCGCGCGATGTCGATCGTTACCGGATTCCGGCAAGGCGTGGCCGAGGCTGCCGCGCGGGATGAGGTTCTCTCGGCCTTTTACCGCAGCCGCGGGTTCTCCGGGATATGGACCGGCACGGAGGATGCCGTGATCCGGCGGCGGAATGCGCTTTTGGCTGCGATGGCCGAAGCGCCGCTCCATGGGCTGGGTGCCCGTCGCCATGACCCCGAGGCGATGGTCAGGTCCCTTCAGGGTGCCAGCACTCCGTACGACCAGGGGGTCGCCGAGGTCGACATGAGCCGCGCCTTCCTGAGGCTGGCCGGGGACCTGAACGCAGGGATGCTCGTGCCGTCCACGGTCAATCCGCACATCAAGCGCGCGGTGCTCGCGGCCGATCCGCTGGCCGTCATCACCGTGTTTCCGGAAGAAGAGCCGGTCGCCTTCCTGCGCGGGCTTGCCCCGTCCACCTCCGAGTATCCCCGCCTCCTGCGCGAGAAGATGCGACTGGAAGAATTGATCGCTTCCGGTGGGTGGGGCGCGAACGTGGCCGTCGAAGGTCTCGAGCCCGGGCAGGACGGCACCACCGTGCGTGCGCTGCGTGACCGACTGATCGACATGGGCTGGCTCGCTCCTACCGCCAGCGCGCGCTACGACGACGCGCTGACGCAAGCGGTGCAGCGCTTCCAGTTGGCGCACGGATTGGCGCCTGACGGCGTGGCAGGCAAGGGCACCTTGGAGCAGATTAACCTGTCGGCTTCGGACCGCCTGCGATCCGTCCTTGTCGCGCTGGAGCGGGAACGATGGAATGCGGCCCCACGTGGTGCGCGCCATGTCTGGGTGAACCTGACCGACTTCACGGCAATGATCGTGGACAATGACGTGCCGACGTTCCGAACCCGGGCCGTCATCGGTGCCGATGCCGAGGACCGTCAGACGCCCGAGTTCTCGGACCTCATGGAGTTCATGGTCGTAAACCCAAGCTGGTTCGTGCCCCGGTCGATCATCGTCAAGGAATACCTACCACAGTTGCAGCGCAACCCGAACGCGGTAGGGCATCTGCAGGTCACCGACTCGTCGGGGAACGTAGTGAATCGGGGTGCGGTGAACTTCGCCTCGTACTCCGCTTCGAGCTTCCCGTACTCGATGCGCCAGCCGCCGGGGGACGACAACGCCTTGGGGCTGGTGAAGTTCATGTTCCCCAATCCCTGGAACATCTATCTGCACGACACGCCGGCCAAGGATCTGTTCCAGCGTGAGGCTCGGGCCTTCAGCCATGGCTGCATACGCCTCCAGCAGCCACGCGACTTCGCCTATCATCTGCTGGCCCGACAGACCTCAGATCCAAAAGGGGAGTTCGAGGCCAAGCTGCAATCCCGCGCGGAAACGCGGGTCAACCTGGAGCAGCCGATCCCCGTCCATCTCGAGTACCGTACCGCATTCACGAATGTTCGCGGCGGGCTGCAGTTCAGGCGCGACGTCTACGGGCGCGATGCGCAGATTTGGGCCGCCTTGGAGGCTGAAGGGGTGGAGGCCGCGCCGCTCCAGGGGTAGGAACCTCCCGAAAACACGGGGACGCTCATGCCGACGATCGGTGAGATTGCCAAAGCGCTTGGTGCCGAGGCCGTAGGGCGTCTCGACTTGGAGGTGACCGGTGCAGCCGAGCCCGCTGCGGCTGGGCCAGGCGACCTTGCCTTGGCTCTAGCTCCGAACTGGGCGGCGTCGCTTGCACAAGGGCGCGCATCTGCAGCCCTGTTGTGGCCTGACGCGGATTGGCAGTCGATGGGATTGAAGGCTGCCATCCTCGCGCCCCGGGGGCGGCTGGCCATGGCTCGTCTGACAAGGATGCTTGATGAAGACCCTTACCCTGCAGGGGTCCACCCTTCGGCCCAGGTTGATCCCACTACGCGCCTAGGCGAAGGCGTCGCCGTCGGTGCCCTCACCGTGATTGGGGCTGATGCCCAGATCGGCGCGGGAACGAGGATCGGACCTCAGGTAACCATAGCTCCGGGTGCTCGCATCGGCGACGGGGCCCTGATCCATTCGGGCGTGCGGATCGGGCGTCGTGTATCGATCGGCGCTCGCGTCATTCTGCAGCCCAACGCGGTGATCGGGGGCGATGGGTTCTCCTTTGTGACCGCCGAGCCGTCCCATGTCGAGGTTGCTCGGGACTCGTTAGGGCGGGGTGAGGTGACGATCCCGACCGATCCGAGTTGGCATCGGATCCACTCCCTTGGGGGCGTGGACATCGGCGACGATGTGGAGGTGGGGGCGGGCGCTACGATTGATGCTGGAACGATCCGACCCACGCGGGTCGGCAGCGGCACCAAGATCGACAACCTCGTCATGGTCGCCCACAATGTGGTGGTGGGGCAGCACTGTCTCTTGTGTGGTCAGGTCGGCATCGCCGGTTCCACAGTGATCGGCGACCGGGTGGTGTTGGGGGGACAGGCCGGGGTAGGCGACAACCTCGTGATCGGGAACGACGTTGTCGTCACCGGCGCCGCCTCGATCCTGTCCAACGTGCCCGCGGGACGCGTCATGATGGGAAATCCGGCCACTCGGATGGACCTGCAAATCGAAAGCTACAAGGCCCTTCGTCGGCTGCCCCGGATTCTGCGTGACCTTGCCGCAGGGGTTCCAAAGCGGCGTCAGGACGGCTAAGTCACCTGCGATCTGGGACCGGGGGCAGCCATGGACACGCGCGAGCGCGTCATCGCGATCATCGCCGAGCAGGCGCTGCTCGAACCATCCGACATCCGTGAGGACATGAGCTTGGCCGACCTTGGCCTGGACTCACTCGGGCTGGTCGAGAGCATATTCGCCATCGAGGAGGCGTTCGATCTTCGCGTGCCCTTCAACGCCAATGAACCTCAGGCTAGTGAGTTCGACGTGTCCACGGTGGGCGCCATGATCAAGGCGGTCGAAAGGCTTGTCATGGAACGCGCTTGATGCGGCGTGTCGCGATCACCGGGGCAGGGACCATCAATGCCCTTGGCCATGATGTTCCTTCGACGTTGCAAGCTTTACGGAATGGCGTCTGCGGCATCGGGCCCCTGACGATCCGCGACGCGGACCGCCTGTCCGTGCGAATAGGGGCGCAGGTCAAGCACTACGATGAGACCGCCCATTTTGGTCGCCAGCAGATCGCCCTGTACGACCGCTTCACCCAGTTCGCCGTGATCTCTGCCGCGCAGGCGATGAAGCAGTCAGGGCTCAGCATCGATGAGGAGTTGGCCTGCCGGTCGGGCGTCCTCCTGGGCACCAGTGGTGGCGGCCTTTCGACAGTCGATGACAGCTATCGGTCGGTGTACGAAGAGGGCAAGAATCGCGTCCATCCCTTTGTGGTCCCCCGGCTCATGGCGAATGCCGCTGCAAGCGCGGTTAGCATGGAGCATGGGCTGCAGGGGCCGGTCTTCACGGTCTCCTCCGCTTGCGCCTCGTCCAACCACGCCATGGGTCTGGCGTTCCAAATGATCCGGTCTGGCATGGCCGATGTCATGCTAACCGGCGGCTCCGAGGCGATGTTGTGCTTCGGCGGCATCAAGGCTTGGGAAGGCTTGCGCGTCATGTCGGAGGATGGGTGCCGTCCCTTCAGTGCCACGCGGAACGGAATGGTCGAAGGAGAGGGCGCGGCCGTCTTCGTATTAGAAGAATGGAACCATGCGGTTGAGCGTGGTGCCGATATCCTGGCCGAGTTCGCGGGCTTCGGCATGACTGCCGACGCCAAGGACATCGTGTTGCCTTCGGCTGATGGCGCGCAGCGGGCCATTTCGGCTGCCCTCGCCGATGCCGGCCTTGCAGCCGAGGACATCGCCTATGTCAACGCGCATGGGACAGGGACGACGGCCAATGACCGTGTGGAATGCCTTGCCTTGGCAAAAGCCTTTGGCCCTGCGGCTGACCACCTTCTCGTATCCTCGACGAAGTCGATGCACGGGCACCTGATCGGAGGAACCGGAGCGGTCGAGGTCTTGGCCTGTCTGCTGGCACTCCGAGAAGGGGTGATCGCGCCGACGATCGGCTTCGATGCCACCGATCCGGAGTGCCCGTTGGACGTCGTTCCGAACATTGCCAGGGAAGCCAAGGTCACGGCTTGCCTATCGAACGCGTTTGCCTTTGGCGGCCTGAACGCAGTGGTTGCTCTCAGGACCGCATGACGACGGGGGCTGCTCGATAAGACAGCCCCTGCCGTTCGCGAGGTTACTCAGGCTGCGGCGCAGCCTCTTGGGGAGCCGCATCCGTCGTGGCGGCATCCGGTGGGACCGAGCTGGACTCGAAACCGGCCGTAAAGCCGGACAGGGAGATCGTCAGATTGACGCGTTCGTCCGGCGCCGCCGCCGGGACGAGCGACAACTGGGCTGCGTTCCCACGCCTGAACTGGTCGATTTCTTCCATGGTCAGCCCGATACGGGCTACGCAACCAGCGCGGTTGCAGAAAGTGAAGGGGTAACGGCGGGCGCCCGTGCCATCTACCGACAGGGTCAGGTTCTCGGTCAGAAGCGTCTCGAGCGGAGCCACGATCGTGGCTCCAGCCGCAGCTTGCTGTCCCTCGGGCAATGGGAACATGCTGATCTCGGCAACCGCGTTTCCTTCCTCGTCTTCGAGAAGTTGGTACAGCTGGCAGGGATCTGGCGCTTCCTCGGCCTTGAGGCACCGCAGCGCCCAGTCACCGAACGACTCCCGGATGTATGGTTCGCCCACGCGCGGCTCACCCGAAGCGGCGGCGCCTTCGATGGGCTGACCCATCTCCAGATCGGGTGCGGTTGCAGGCTCCTGTTCGTCCGCACCCTCGGTCGCCGGGGCGGCCGGTGGTTCCGCTGCAGGTTCCTCGGTCGGAGCCGCCGGAGTTTCCTGAGCGGCCAGGGGCGCGGCCAAGGCCAGCAGGGCAAGGAAGGTAAGTGGCTTCAGGGAGATCGACATTCGGATGAGGTCCGTTCGCATTGTGGTGTCGCGCCCGCGCTTAGCATGCCGTGGCCGAAGTGTCAGGGGTCACCAACCCGACACGTCATCAACGAAAGGACATCCAAGATGGGACAAACTAAAAAGGGGTGCGTGGTCGCACCCCTTTGATGTTCGCTCCCTGCCGGACTTGGCCAGCTTTCGAGCGCAGGTTAGGACAAGCCTTAAAAGTCGTCAACGAATTTGAGATCGGGGCTCAGGATCACGAACCCATGGTACCGCTGCCAGAGCGGCCGCGCCAGAACGCGCGGATCGGGGCCGGGGAGGATGCTCGTTACAACGGCTTAGGGAAAACCTGCCGTGGGTCCCACTGACGGGCCCGGATCGACCTGAGACTGTCACTGGGAGACGACCGTCCATTGCCCACATGATCGTCGGCGGTGCTGATCTCCATCCGCCCACAAAGTCCTTGCGACAGTTAGGGGGTAAACGGATGAGACTACTGCTCAGCACTATCGGGTCGGGCCAATGGGTGATGGGTCAGCACCAGTTCGCGCAATCTTTCGTCCAGAACGTGCGTATAGATCTCTGTTGTCGCGAGATCGGCGTGCCCCAGCATCGCCTGGATGGACCGGAGGTCGGCCCCACCGGCCAGCAGATGCGTCGCGAAAGCATGGCGCAAGCGGTGGGGTGTGACCTTTTCCTGCGGCAAACCAGCTTGCACGGCTAAGGTCTTGAGCAGCCCGAAAAACCCCTGCCGAGTCAGATGACCTGCCGCGCCACGGGATGGAAAAAGGAAGCGGGATGGTGGAGAGCCACGAACCTGACATTCCTGAGTGCGGTCGCGCTCCACCAGCCAAGCCGCCAAGGCTTCACGGGAGGGAGGTGACAGAGGTACGAGCCGCTCTTTGCCGCCTTTTCCTTTGACCAGAATGACCCGGGGGTCGCCCCGGACAGCGGCCACCGGCAGCGACACCAACTCGCTGACCCGCATGCCTGTGGCATAGAGCAGTTCCAGCAGACAGACGTTGCGAAGGCTGTCCTGAGGGGTAATCCGGGCTGCCTCGATCAGGGATTCGATCTCTGACAGTTCAAGGATGCCGGGCAGTTTCCGGTCCCGGCCGGGTCCGGCCAATCGGAGGGACGGATTGTCCGGGCGCAGCCCTTCCTCGTTGAGAAACCGAAAGAATTGCCGGACGGAAGACAGGCGTCGTGCCCGGGTCGCCTTGGACAAGCCTTGGTCATCACAAGCCTGGAGATAGCCGTCTATGTCGGCATCCTGCGCTGTCATGACATCGCCACCCCGACGGGTCAGCCAGTCGACGAAGGCGTGCAGGTCACGCCGATAGGCCAGCCGAGTGTTCAACGCCGCGTCCCGTTCCGCCGTCAACGAGTCGAGGAAAGCCTCGACCCAGCGGGACGCGCTCATGTCCTTGCGTCCAAGATGAGGTACTGGAGCGCGGCCCGGCGCGCGATCTCGTCAAGCCCGGCGGCACGAAGGGTGGCAATGGAGTCCGTCACGGCCTGATGGTCGCCGTCCAGGCCCTGTTGGAAAGCCGCGATGGCGCGCAGCACGGCCTCGCCCACCCGGCCCTCCTCAATGGCGGAGGCAAGGCTCTCGGAAGGGGAGGAGGCTTGGAAGCCGGCCAGCACGGCTGCGCTGGGTGCGTCCTTCGCCTCGACGTCAGCGAACTCCCCTGTCACGACGGCGCGCCAGATCCGCTCGGCAACCGAGCGGGGCGTATGGGATCGAGCCGCAGCCTCGTAGGCCGGTGACAAAAGAGCGATGCGATACACCAGTTGTGCGGCCGGGCCGTCGAGCCTACGGCTGAGGAGCATCTCACCGTAGATCCGGGCGAAAGGCACCTGAAGGCCTGCATCCTCCATGGCTGCCCAGGCCACCTGCAGCGCTTGGGCAAGGTCCGCGTCGTCCTCCGATTCGAGCGCCGCTTCGAGGTCCTGGATCGCCGCCGCGCGATCCCACACCCCCCCCGAAGCCGCCGGAGCGCGGGCCGTATAGACCGACAGGAGCACATTCTCGGACAAGGCGGCATGCCGAGCCAGCCTTTCGGCCGCTTCGATCTGCCCACGCCATGCCACCGTGTCCCGCAGATCGGCATGAGCGAACGCAAGAGGTAGGCCCGACGTGGGCATCAACTCTCCGACCGCCTCCTTGAGACGGTAAACCAGGGGACTGGGGCGGCTGGGAGGCAGAAGGTCCTCTCCCTCACCGGCGAGTTCGGGATCGAGGAACCTGGTGAGCAAAGCCTCCTCGTCAGGCGTCACGTCGCCCAGGGCGCGGGCGGTGTTGAGCGTCAACGCGGCTGCATTCCAATCCCCGTTGCGAGCCACGCAGAACACGCGCGCCATCAGTGTCGGTGCGAGTGTCGGCTGCTGTTCCAGCATGGCACAAGCTTCGGATTCGGTACCACGAAGGAGCGATACATCGAACCAGCGGCGAAACACCTCTCGATCCAGCAGGTCACCCGACTCGAGCAGGGCTTGGGCCGCCTCGATCGCACCCATGTCGAGCAGCTTGTCGGCCCGGGTCAGGAACAGGGCGTCCCCAGAGCCTCCGACAGGCGGCTCAGCCACGGCCAGCATCAAGGTCACGAGCAGATCCTGAAGGGCCGGCAGCGTTTCGACCTGCTCGGCCCGGATCAGTGAGACGAGGGTGGATTCGTCGCTCCTGGCCCAGAGACCGATGGGAAGACCCGTCACATCGGACGGCAGAACTCCCAAAGGGCCGGACTGAGTGTCCTCCAGGGGAGTCACCGTAACGCCCGGCGCTGTGCCGGTGCTGGTAATCGGCGGCTCGACAGCCTGCGGCCGCGAAGCTGCGACGGTCGGTGCGCTTTCCACGCTTTGCGACAGCCAATCGATGGCCGATAACGGCGCACCGTCCTCCTGTGACATGACAGGTCCGCCAAGGGCCACCATCATGGTTATCACGGACATGCGCCGCATCACTGGTCCAGATCCAGGTCAACCGGCTGCACGACCTCGCGCACTGGCGCGGTAAAATCCCCGGGCAGGAGGATCGGACCGAGATAGGCATAGGCCACCAGCGCTATCCCGGCAAGAATTGCCAGGACCAGCAGAACCTTGATCAGTCGCCACATTGCTCTGCCTCGAAACCCTGTCGGCCATCTGTGGGCCGTCCGTTCGTGTTGTATATGGTCTTTTCGCGGAGTTCATCCCATTAGGTCGGGTGACGCACAACGAGACGCGGGCCGGGCGCGGCGCCGCGGGCACAGTTCAGGCTTGGCGCAGGGCATGGCAGGCGGTGGAGTACGAAAGAAGAGCGCGATGGGAAGCGGTGCCGAGGGTCCGCACCTCCGCCGCAGTGTTGTCCTTGTCGGCATGATGGGATCCGGCAAAACTGCCGTCGGCAAGGCCCTTGCCGCGCGGGTCGGGGCTCCTTTCCTGGACAGTGATGCCGCCATCGAGGAAGCGGCCAACGCCTCGATCGCCGAGATCTTCGCCCGCGACGGCGAGCCCTTCTTCCGTGATCGAGAAGCGGAGGTGATTGCACGGCTCCTGACCGGCCCGCCGGCCATTCTTTCGACCGGCGGCGGTGCCTATCTGGCCGAGCGGAATCGCCGGGCCATAACGGATGCTGGCGTCGCGCTTTGGCTGGACGTCGATCTCGAGACTCTATGGGACCGTGTCCGGCACAAGGATACGAGGCCGCTGTTGCGCACCGCCGATCCTAGGGGAACTCTCGCGAGTCTCTACGAGAAGCGTGTACCGATCTACCGCCTGGCCGATCTGTCCGTCCGGTCCGAACCGGGCTTCTCCATCGAGGACACGGCGAGCCGTGCATTGGACGTGCTCGCCACGCGGCCTGACATCCTGGAGCTTTCATGAGCGTTCGCGTGGACCTGCCCGGACGGGCTTACAGCATAGAGATCGGTCCGGACCTGCTTGACCAGGCTGGCCGGTTCCTGAAACCCTTCCTGCACCGGCCGCGTGTATCCGTCGTCACCGATGCGCATGTCGCGGCCCTGCATTGGCCGCGGCTTGCGGCGGCACTGGAGGCGGAGGGCATTTCCGCGGGGGTTCTGGTTCTACCGCCCGGGGAAGGCACCAAGGGCTGGGAGCATCTGTCCCAGACAGTGGAATGGCTGCTGGAGCAGAAGGTCGAGCGCCGCGACCTGGTCGTTGCCCTAAGCGGTGGGGTCATCGGCGACCTGACCGGCTTCGCTGCAGCGATTCTCCGTCGGGGCGTGCGTTTCGTGCAAATTCCGACGACGCTGTTGGCTCAGGTTGACTCCTCGGTGGGCGGAAAAACCGGGATCAACACGCCTCAGGGCAAGAATCTGGTCGGCGCGTTTCACCAGCCCACCCTGGTCCTCGCGGACACAACCCTGCTGACAACCCTGTCACAGCGGGATTTCCTGTCGGGCTACGGCGAGGTCGTCAAATACGGTCTGCTTGGGGATCGGGACTTCTATGAATGGCTCGAACGCAGCGGGCCATCCATCCTCGCCAAGAACGGGTCCGCCCTGGATCGAGTTGTTCGCCGCTCCTGCCAGATGAAAGCCGAGATTGTCATGCGCGACGAAACCGAAGAAGGCGATCGCGCGCTTCTCAACCTGGGTCATACGTTCGCCCACGCCCTGGAAGCGGCGACCGGCTACTCGGACCGCCTGCTCCATGGGGAGGCTGTCGCGATCGGCCTTGGTCTGGCCTTCGACCTTTCCGCGCGAATGGGGCTGTGCAGCCAGGAGGAGCCATCGCGCATCCGGGCGCACCTGGGCGCTATGGGAATGATGTCGGCCCTGGCCGATGTCCCAGGCCAACTGCCCGGACCTGCCGACCTGCTGTCCCTCATGGGGCAGGACAAAAAGGCAGTTGGAGGGAAGCTGCGCTTCATCCTGGCCCGAGGAATCGGGCAGGCTTTCGTCGCGCAAGATGTTCCTGAAGACCTGGTGCTCGCCACGCTCAGGAACGGGTAGGGCGGGATCAGTCCCGCCCATCCTGTTCAGAACGGAATGTCGTCGTCGAGGTCGCCCCCGCCACTGCGCCCGCCGCCGAATCCTCCTCCGGACGAGGAGCCACCGCCGTAGCCTCCGCTACCGCCGCTGCGCCCGCCACCGTACCGGCCGCCCTGATCGTCGCCCATGTCGTCCGACGGGGCACCCGAATCGCCGCCGCGCCCGTCCAGCAAGGTCAGCTCGCCCCGAAACTGGCGCAGGACGATCTCGGTCGTGTAGCGGTCTTGGCCGGATTGATCCTGCCATTTGCGGGTTTCGAGTTGGCCTTCGACATAGACATTCGAGCCCTTGCGAAGATACTGCTCGGCTATGCGACCAAGGTTCTCGTTGAAGATGGCCACGCTGTGCCACTCGGTCCTTTCCTTGCGTTCCCCTGTCGCCTTGTCCTTCCAGTTCTCCGAGGTCGCGAGTCGCAGGTTCACGACCTTGCCGCCGTTCTGGAAACTCCGCACCTCGGGGTCACGGCCCAGCCGACCAACGAGAATGACTTTGTTGACTCCGGCCATAGCTGGTCTCCCTTCGTGCCACTGCCTTAGAACTTGGACGTCTTAGACCATTTTGGGCCGGGACATGCAAAGCCCTACGGGCTGTGAGGAACAATTCCGCTGGACTCAGGGGCTCGTTGCAGTAGCCTTTGGGCTTGGGTGACGAGGGGGCTTGCATGAGCATATCGGTTCGCGCCGGAGCCGCATTTGCGGCCTTGCTGGCCTTGGCGGGTGCAGCTTGGTCGGACACTGTGTCGACGATGAACAGGTCCAGTCTTTTTGCGTCGCAGCTGTCGGTGCTGGATGGCCGGGCCGCCCAACAGTACAACAACTCCATCAGGCTCCAGCCCCCCAAGGCAGAAGTCCCGCCGCTGCCAGGAGTCGCGTCCGTGGCTTACGCCGGCCGATACAGCGGTCCCTTGCTTGAGCTGGCCCGAGCCGCCGCCCGCCGTCACGCGGTGCCGGAAGATCTTTTTCTCCGTCTGGTTCAGCAGGAGTCTGGTTGGAACGCGGGCGCGGTATCGCACAAAGGCGCGATCGGTCTGGCGCAGCTCATGCCCGACACTGCGCGCCTGTTGGGCGTGGATCCCATGGATCCCCAACAGAACCTTGAAGGGGGCGCGCGCTACCTTCGCCGGCAGTTCGATCGTTTCGGGACCTGGGACCTCGCCCTGGCAGCTTACAATGCTGGTCCCGGGGCCGTGATACAGCATGGCGGCATCCCGCCTTACGTTGAGACGCAGGGATACGTCCGGGCGATCTGGGGTAACTGATCGTCAAAGCAGGGGCACGGTCGTCGCGCATCGTGACGACCACGAAGCGCGCCTATTCCGAATATTCCGGAGCGTTCTGGAGCACAGGTTCCATTCGAGACAGCGCTGGGTCGGATAGGTGACACTTGATCCCGTAGCCCGGCGCAAGCTGCGTCAATGGTGGCACCTCGCGCTCGCACAGGTCGCCGGGAACGTCGCTCTTCCAGCGGAATCGGGTCTGGAACGGGCAGCCCGCCGGAGGGTTCATGGCCGAAGGGATATCATTCTCCAGAACGATGCGGGTCTTCCGGATGGTAGGGTCCGCGACCGGCACCGCCGACAAGAGGGCTTTAGTAAGCGGATGGTTGGGCGGCGCGAAGATGTCGATTGTCGTGCCGATCTCGACGACATGACCAAGATGCACCACGAGGACCCGGCCGCTTAAGTAGCGTACGACCGATAAGTCGTGGCCGATGAACAGAAGGGTGGTCCGTTGGTTGCGCTGGATCTCCATGAGCAGGTCCGTGATGGCGGCTTGGACCGACACGTCGAGGGCGGACACCGGCTCGTCCGCGATGACCACCTTGGCGCTACCTGCAATGGCGCGTGCGATGCCGACCATTTGCTTCTGCCCGCCCAACAACTGTCGCGGCATCCGGTCTGTAAAGGCTCGGGGAAGCTTCACCTGGTCGAAGAGCTTCAGTATCCGGCCACGGCGGTCAGCATCCGACGTGCCGATGGGAAACATCTTCAGGGCCCGCGTGATCTGCGGTCCCACGGTCTCCGACTGTTTCAGGGTGTCGAAGGGGTTCTGGAACACCATCTGCACCGCCGCGACGGTTCTGGGATCCCGCATGCGGACCGGTGTGTCCCGGGTCTCCCGATCGTGCAGCATCACATGGCCTGAACTCGCGTGTTCGAAGCCCGTCAGCACCTTGGCAAACGTGCTCTTGCCGCAGCCGGACTCACCCACAATGGCGAGGGTCTCGCCTTCCCGTACATCGAAGCTCACGTCCTCGTTGACCTTGACAACCTGCAGGGCGCGGCCGCCGAGTGGCCCACCACCGACGTCGTCGTACTTGCGAAGGTTCTCCACCCGAAGGCCGACGGGACCAGGATCAGATCGTTGCTTGACGTCGCCAGACCCGGCAGGAGCGCCCCAGCCGATTTCCTGCACTCAAAGGCAGTGGGTGTCGTGCCGCTCATCCAGGCCAGCAGGGAGCATGGGAATTTCCTGGGCATCGCAGCGGCCGGGCTGGAAGTAGTCGCAGCGGGGCCCAAAATTGCACCCGGGCGGAGGTTCATGCGGCAGGGGAAAGTTGCCTGGTATGGCCTTGATCTGCCGAAGGTTCTTGTCTGTCCCGGGGAGCGGGATCACCCGGAACAAGGCCTGTGTGTATCGATGCCGCATCCGCGAGAGGACATCGGTTACGCGTCCCCGTTCGACCGCCTCGCTGGAGTATATTACACAGATCCGGTCGCACACCTCCTGCACGAGATCGAGATCGTGACTGATGAACAGCACCGACGTGCCGCACTTCCTGCCCAGGTCTCGGACTAGCTCCATGACGGCCGCCTCTACCATCACATTCAGAGCCGTGGTCGGCTTATCCAGGAGAAGAAGCGAGGGTCGGGCCATGAGGGCCATGGCGATGAAGGCGCGCTGCTGCTGCCTCCAAAGAGTTGGTGCGGGTAGCTCTGCAGGGTGCGCTCAGGGTCCGGCAGCTTGACGTCGAACGCAAGTTCAAGGCCGCAGGCCCGTGCCTCAGTTGCGGTGGCTCCCTGATGGATGATGGACACCTCCATAAGCGGCCTGCCGATCGTCATGGCAGGGTTCAGCGAAGCCATGGGCTCTTGGTAGATCATGGCAATCCCGGCACTGCGTAGGGCCCGAAGTTCCGTCGGTGACAATCGAGACAGGTCTCGACCTTTGAACACCATACGGCCGCCGGTGATGCGACCGTTCACCCCGAGGTCCTGCTTGATCCCGAGCGCGACCATGGATGGGTCGGACAGGTCGTCCTAGTAGCGCAGCCGCGGATCCCAAGGTGCCCAGAGCCGGGGAGGAGGTCATGGCCTCAATCCCTCAAGCTTTCTTCCCGCAGTCCGTCCGCGAGGAGGTTCAGACTTAGAACCAGACTGAGCAAAGCCACGGCGGGAACACGGGCCGGATGGGGGAACACCAACAGGAGCTGCCTGCCCGAGTTGATGCTAGACCCCCAGTCAGGGCTGTCCGGAGCCAAGCCAAGGCCGAGAAAATCCAAGTTGCCAAGCAGGCTGGTGGTTTAGCCAATGCGTTGGCAGACATCTACGACGAGGGGTCCACGCGCATCGGGAAAAATCCCCCATAGCATGATGTACCAAGCCCCTTCGCTTCGGGTCTGGGCGGCTGCCACGTAGTCGCGCGTCTTCAGATCCAGTGCCAGACCCCGGACGATCCGGAACACCGTCGCCGCATTCCCGAAAAAGACGGAAGCAAAGACGACAAGCACCCCTGACGGCGCATCGAAGAGATCGATTGCACCAAGGAACGCGACCGGAGTCCCGGCCTGGCTGATCAGGGACAAGTAAAACCAGCCCAGCACGGCCATGCTGACTGCCAGCATCGCAAGGACCTTCGACCTCTGGCTCTGTAAACGTGACCATATCAGGACAGCGACGAAGGCGAGCGGGAACGCGAAAAGGACGATCGCTATGTAGCTGGGCAGGCCAGTTTCCAGGATCTCTGGCGTGACCTGCGGATAGAACAGAAGGATCATGGGGAAAGCCAGGATCAGGTTCGCAAGGAACGACAGCGCTCCTTCGAGCCACCCGCCATAGTAGCCGGCCGCCAAACCCAGGTGATGCCTACCATGAAGGAGAAGATCGTCGCGAGGGGTGCAATCTGCATGACGATGGAGGAGCCGTGGACCGTCCGCGAGAACACGTCGCGGGCAAGGTTTTCTCCACCTAAGAGGTAGTGGCAGCCCGGTATCATTACCTCGGCTCCGGGAACCGGCACGCCCGGTGGCTTGTTCTTGAGGCCCGACACGACCGAGAGCGGATCATGGATGGCGATCAGGTCGAACGCGCCGACGGCTACCGCCTTGCAGACCCAGAACGGCACTAGAACGAAGCCGATCACACCCACGGGAGAGTCGAGAATCCTGCCTCAAAGACCGAGCTTTTGGATACAGGCCGTTGACATAATTGAATCAACCGAGAGATCAGCCCAAACGAGGAGGAACCTTCGGGCATCGCTCCTACGAGTCCCGAGCTCCCGCACGGCATGACCATCCCGCCTACGACATAGGCCAGGACGACGACAGCGATGAGCCTGCATGACACCTTCAGCGCGAGATAAGCCAGTCCTGCGCGCCCGCCTTCATAGTGATAGTGCCAGCCGAATCCATTTGTGCCGCAGATCTGGACGCAGCAAACCCGCAGCCAGAAACAGAACGACGCCGATTGCGAAAAGAGCCAGAGCTACAAGGAGGAGCGGGTTCAAAACTAGCCCAAAGCTGCCGGTCCATGACATCGGTTCCATGTCGCACCTCAGGAGAGCCGGAGGCGGGCATTGAGGTAGACATAACCCACATCCGAAATGAGCTGCATGACCAGCACAACCACGACCGACACCAAGGAAACGCTGAGGAGCAGTTCATTGTTGTTGTTGCCCGCCGCTTCAACAAGAGTCCAGGCAAACCCCTTGTAGTTGAACAGCGTTTCGACGATCACAACGCCGTTCAGTAGCCACGGGAACTGCGGCATGATGACCGTGAACGGGGCCATCAGCGCGTTTCTTAGCGCGTGCCGCAGCACCACCTAGGGAAAGCTCACACTCTTTAGTCTTGCTGGGCGTATGTACTGGGCTCGGCCATCGAAGCCAGGGTCGGCCGCGCGATGTAGCCCATTCCATAGAGCGCAGTGGTCAGGACGGGCAGGGAGAAGTTCACCAGCCTGGCGTCCTCCGCTGCGGATGTCGCGGAGCCATTGAACCATTTCAGCCCGACAGCAGATGAGGAGAACACTGTGATGAACACGACCCCCGATACTTATTTCTAAGTGGCGGTCGTAAGGATGGAACCGGTGGACAGCAGGCGGTCCGTCTTCGACCCCTCCCGCATGCCAGCCACGACCCCGACGAGCAGGGCCGACGGCACCATCACAACCATGACCCAGAACATCAGCTTGGCTGTCGGGCCAAGGGAGCGGGCCACGACCTCGGCACGAAAGATCCGCGAATAGTCCCAGTCTCCTTGCAGGATGCCGCAGCGGTTCGGCGCAGCCCCGCGATCCTGCCTTGGGTCGACGCAGCGACCGCGAAGGGTCCTGTCCTCGTCGAGGCTGGTCCATCCCGGAACCAGCCCGAGCCATTCCACATTCCGAAGCAGCAAGGGACGGCCGTAGCCGTTCTCGTCAAGCCAACTGGTCATCTCGGCAGACGTGATGCGGCTGCCCACCTCTGTCACCGCGATCCGCTTCAGGCTCGGGCCTAGGTTCATGATCCAGAAGACCACGAAGGCCAGGCGCAGGGCCGTGACCAGCATAATGACCACACGACGAAGAAGGAGGCGCAGCATGACGTCCGTCCTGTCGAGTGCTCGCCTGCGGTGTCAGGAGCGAGGGGCCGCCAAGGTCCCCCGCTGAGCCTGCGGATAATTCAGTTCTCCGGCTCGATCCACCACTTGTAGTGATGATGCTCGAGGGTGGGGTGTTTCTCTGCGCCGTGGACCCTGGTCGTCGTGTGACGGTACAGCGCGCGCCAGTAGGGCGTCATTACCACGCCTTGATCCAGCATCGTCTGTTCCAGCTTGGCCATCACGTCGCGACGTGCAGCCGGGTCGACCAAGCCATTGGCCTGGACCAGCAACGCGTCGAAGTCCGGGTTGCTGAAGTCCGTCTCGTTCCAGGCTCCGCCGGTCTTGTAGCCGAGGTTGTATATCTGCACGGCGAGCGGGCGCATGTTCCACTCGGTGGCCGAGAACGGGTGATCCATCCAGCCGGGCCAGAACGTCGCCCCCGGCAGAACGGTGCGCTTCACGTTGAAGCCGGCATCCCTCATCTGCGCCGCGACCGCATCGCAGGTCGCGGCCTGCCAAGAGTCGTCGACGGAGATCAGCTCGAACTCGTGGTCGCCGAAACCGGTCGAGTCGAGAAGAGCCTTGGCGGCGGCAGGGTCCACCGCGGGGCTGGTCACGTCGGCGTACTCCGGATGGAGCGGCGAGACGTGGTGGTTCTGCGCAACCTCGCCACGATTTCTGTAACCGAGTTCCAGCACGACGCTGTTGCTCACGGCCATCTGGATCGCGCGTCGCACATCCACGTTGTCGTAGGGTGCGACCGACTGGTTCACTCTGATAGTGGGCGTGGCTGCGGTCATGGCCTCGGATTTCACCCATCCGAGCGAGTCGTAGATGTCGATGAAGTCGCCGGTCGTCTGGTATGTTGCGTCGATCTCGCCTGACTCCGCGGCGGCGAGGACCGCAGCGGGGTCCGTCCCGTAGTCGATGTACTCGATCCGCTCTAGGTAAGGTCCGCCGTGCACCGCCGTTCCCCACCAGACATTGTTGGGGTTGCGGACGAGCACTTGGCGCACACCGACCTCGTTCGTCTCGGGCATGTAGGGACCGGTCCCGATGGCCGCATCGGTGAAGTCGCCGTTGTCATAGCTTTGGTGAACCACGGCAGCGGGATAGTCCGTCAGGTTGGCGATCACGCCCACGTCGGGCTCGGACAGGGTGAGTTGGACCGTCGCCGGATCGAGGATCACGACCGCGTCCTCGCGCATCTGGTTGGTCGCCGGATCGATCAGGCCACCGAGGCGAGACGCCATCGAGTTGCCCTCGACGGTGCCGTCGCACCAGCGGCGGATGTTGTGGACCACATCCTCTGCCGTGAAATCGTCACCGTTGTTCCACTTCACGCCTTGCCGGACCTTGAGTGTCCACATCTTGGCGTCTTCACTGGCTTGCCAGGACTCGAGGAGCATAGGACGGATGCTGCCGTCCGGTTCGTACTCGGCCATATAATCAAGCCATCCGCGCGCGAAATTCGAGATCTCCGACCAATCCCAGGTGCGGGGATCCTTGAGAGGGCGGAGTTCCATGTTCATTCGCACCGTCCCGCCTTCGACCGGAGCCATGGCCGCCTGCGCGCTGACAGGAGCCTTCAGGCCGATCAGCCCGTAAGCGGTGGCCGAGGCGACGCCCAAAGCCGTCGAGCGTGTCAGGAACTCGCGCCGGGAGAGCGTTCCGTTCCGGACCTCTTCGGCATAGATCCGTGCGGCAGAATGCACGGCGCGGTCGACGTTCTGCTGATCCGTCATATCAACTCCCCTTGACCCGCATTCTTTGCACGCTGATCGGGCATGCATTTCCTGCGCGACGCACGGCTGATCGCATTGGGCACGCTCTAGCTGTACCGGTCAACGACCGGACTCGACATCGCAACAGTGCGCAGCGACCTCACCTTCACCTTACGGCAAGACGACGGGCATCCAGTTAGCCATGCGCGAACGAAACCAAGTACGCTGCCGCTTGGCATAAGACCGCGACGCGATGATGGCTTGCTGCCGCGCCTCCTCCAAGCCGATCTGCCCCATCAAATGAGCGCGCAATTGATCCGCCCCGAGCGCGCGGTATGCAGGTGATCCTTCTTTCCAGCCGGGCAGGGCAGCGCTGACCTCTTCCATGGCCCCTTGGCGTAGCATCGAGTCGAATCGCGCTTCGATCCGCGCGTTGAGCCACGGCACCTCCGGCCGCAGCACGAAGGCATGGGCAGTCTCTAGCGGCAGGAGGGGCGGCGGCGTTTCGGCCTGCCATTCCGCCAAGCCCCGCCCTGTCGATCGGAGCACCTCCCAAGCCCGCTGGACCCTGGCGCGGTTGCGCTGGTCGAGCCCCGCCGCGGTCTGAGGATCGAGTTGGGCCAAGAGCGTGTCCAACGGCATGACATCGGCTTCGGCCCGGATAGCCGGCGGGGTGGCAGGGACCAGTGCCAGACCTTTGGTGAGCGCACTGAGGTAAAGGCCTGTGCCACCAACGATCACCGGGCGCTCGTTGCCATTCAGGATCGGCGCCATCTCTCTCAGCCAGTGGCCGACGGAATAGGGCTGCTCCATGCCGACATGGCCGAACAGGGCATGAGGCGCCTGGACTTCCTCCTCGCGGGAAGGGCGAGCGGTCAGGATGCGCCACCCTGAATAGACCTGCAACGCATCGGCGTTGACGATCACGCCTCCGCCTTGTTCCACGATTCGGAGAGCGAGGGCGGATTTCCCCGAAGCCGTTGGACCAGCGATCAGCACGGGCCGGTCAGCGGAGATCCCATGCAGTTCCATTGCCGCCTCCCATTGAAACCTGTCGCTCTTTGCGACATTGGAGGCGCCGTTGGAAGCAGGCGGAGGCGCGGGATGAACGACGTGATCGAAACCCCGGAGGCCCAGCCACCGCAGACGACGTTCAGGCGCGTGATGCTCAAGATCTCGGGCGAGGCGCTGATGGGCGACCAAGGCTACGGGCTCCATCCCCCGACGGTGCAGCGCATCGCCCAAGAGGTGAAAAGCGTCCGGGATCTGGGAGTCGAGATCTGCATGGTCATCGGTGGCGGCAACATCTTCCGTGGGCTTCAGGGCTCCGCGCAGGGGATGGAGAGGACGACGGCCGACTACATGGGCATGCTGGCCACCGTGATGAATGCGCTGGCCATGCAATCGGCCCTTGAGGATCTGGGTGTCTTCACGCGGGTGATCAGCGCGATTCCCATGGATCAGGTCTGCGAGCCCTACATTCGGCGCCGCGCAGTCCGCCATCTGGAGAAGAAGCGGGTCTGCATCTTCGCCGCGGGGACCGGGAATCCGTACTTCACGACCGACACCGCCGCGACTCTGCGAGCGAACGAAATGAGTTGCGAGGCGATCTTCAAGGGAACCAAGGTCGACGGGGTGTACGACAAAGACCCCAAGAAGCACCCGGACGCCAAGCGTTACGAGCGGGTCGGCTACACCGAGGTCCTGACCCGGAACCTAGGTGTGATGGACGCTTCCGCCATCGCGCTGGCCCGCGACAACAACCTGCCCATCATTGTGTTCTCTCTTGACGAGCCGGGCGGCTTTCGCGGGATCCTCGCCGGACAAGGGACCTATACCGTCGTCCAGGGCTGAGCGGCGTTCCGGAAACTGGCGGGAACACCTGTCGCCATCGTGCCGTTGTGCTGCGGACGACAGCGCAGGAGCCCGCGATGGCACAGCAGATCCCCATATCCGACGAGTCTGTAGCATTCGATCCGGACATGGACTCGGTGCGGCATGACCATACGCATGAGGTTGCGTCGGACTTGGCCTACCGCCGCCTGGGACTCGTGAATGTGGTGTTCGTCGGAGCTGCCGGAGCCGCTGACCGGAACTGGGTGCTGATCGACGCCGGCCTGTTGGGCACGGCTCCCTTGATCCGCGACGCAGCGCGGGCGCGTTTCGGCGAAGACTCGCGACCAGCCGCCATCCTGATGACACATGGCCACTTCGATCATGTGGGCGCCTTGGAGCAACTTGCTGAGGACTGGGACGTGCCGGTCTTTGCCCATCCGCTGGAACGTCCGTACCTTGATGGGAGCGCCTCCTACCCACCGGGCGACCCAACGGTCGGCGGCGGCCTCATGGCCGCACTGGCGCGGCTCTACCCTCGCAAGCCGGTCGATGTCGCGCAGCGTCTACAGGATCTGCCGTCCGACGGAAGCGTGCCGTTCCTGGCAGGCTGGCGTTGGGTCCACACGCCGGGGCACTCCGTTGGCCACGTCTCGTTCTGGCGCGAATCGGACCGCACGCTCATTGCGGGCGATGCGGTCGTCACGACCGCGCAGGAGTCGGCCTACGCCGTCGCCGTACAAGAGCCGGAACTGCACGGCCCACCCATGTACTTCACGGTCAACTGGCCCGACGCCGAGGAGTCCGTCGCTCAGTTAGCCGACCTCCAGCCCGACCTGCTCATGACCATGCACGGGCAGCCACTTCATGGGGCCGAGATGAGGGAAGGGCTGCACCGGCTGGCGAAGGACTTTGGCGACCTCTCCGTTCCCCGGCAGGGCCGTTATCTGACAGAGCCGAGACGAGCCCAGGACGGAAGCGCCTACGAATTGTCATAAACTCATGGCTAATGGTGTTCAGGCGCGCTTTCGACTGAAAAGGCGGCGCTATACAAGCTTGCGGCGATACGGCTATAGAGCGGCGAACCCGCGAGAAACATCGGGACGAGCATATTTATGGCTGACGACTTCGAACTCGATACCGACGACCTGAGCCGGCGTATGGACGGGGCAATCGCCTCGCTCCGGACCGAATTCGCTTCGCTTCGTACGGGGCGTGCTTCGGGCTCCATGCTGGAACCTGTCCAGGTCGAGGCTTATGGTCAGATGACACCAGTGAACCAGCTCGGGACGATCAACGTGCCCGAGCCGAGGATGGTGACGATCAACGTTTGGGACCGTGGCATGGTGTCCAAGGTCGAAAAGGCGATCCGCGACTCGGGGCTGGGGATCAATCCGCAGACGAATGGCACCATCATTATGCTCCCGATCCCCGAGTTGAACGAGGAGCGGCGCCGCGAGTTGACAAAGGTCGCGGCCAACTACGCCGAGCACGCGCGGGTCGCCATCCGCAACCTTCGCCGGGACGGCATGGACCAGATCAAGAAGGCCAAGGGCAACGGTCTTTCCGAGGACGACGTCAAGTTCTGGGAAGGCGAGGTCCAGGAACTGACGGACCGTTTCATCAAGAACGTCGATCAGGCGCTCGAGGCCAAGCAGGCCGAAATCATGCAGGTCTGACCTGCGCAGATCCGGAGTTCGGCCATGGCCATGAACAGCACGACCGAAGCCCGGACGGGCGCCAACCCGGCCGGTCCCCGACACGTTGCGATCATCATGGACGGCAATGGGCGCTGGGCCCAGATGCGCGGACGACCGCGCCTCCTGGGTCACCATGCCGGCGCCAAGCGCGTCCGCGAGATCGTGGAGGCCTGTCCCGATCTCGGGGTGAGGTATCTAACGATCTTCGCCTTCTCCACGGAGAACTGGAAGCGCACTCAGGCCGAAGTTGCTGGCCTCATGTCGCTGTTCCGGCGCTACATCCAGCGCGAAGCGCAGGATCTTTACCGGCGCGGGGTGCGCGTCCGGTTCATTGGCGACCGGATCAAGCTCGATCCGAAGCTCATTACTCTCATGGATGATCTGGAGTTGCTCACCTCTGGCAACGACCGGGTCCATCTGACCATCGCGCTGAACTACGGCGGACGGGATGAGGTGACCCGTGCCGCCAAGCGGCTGGCCTACGAGATCGAGATGGGGCGACTTACCCACAAGGATGTGGACGCCGAAACGCTGGCCAAGTTTCTTGATACCCGCGTGCTGCCAGACCCCGATCTAGTCATACGAACATCCGGCGAGGCGCGCATTTCGAACTTCCTGCTCTGGCAGTCGGCATATGCGGAGTACGAGTTCATCGATACGCTCTGGCCGGACTTCACGGCGGCGGAGTTCGGGCGCATCGTCCATGGGTATGCGATGCGCGACCGCCGGTTCGGGGCAGTCAAGGCTCCGGCGTGACGGCGCCAGCCGATCCATCCCGTTGGGCTGACCTTGGGCCGCGTGCGACGTCGGCTGCCGTCATGATCGCCGTAGGAACCGGCTGCGTCGTGGCTGGTGGGGTGTGGTTCCAGATGGTGACGGTGTTCGTCACAGCCATCATGATCTGGGAACTTTGGACGATGATCGAACCCCAGGGTCCGACCCGGGGCATGCTGCTCGCCGCCATGGTGGCGAGCGTTCTTTCGGGCCAGCTTGCGCTGCAGGAGACTTGGGGGCTGAGCCTGTTCCTGTTGGCATCCCTGGCCGGCGCTTTGACATTGCGTCGCGAGCGGATGACGTTCTTCTTCTTCGCCTTGGCTGTGCAGTTGGCGGGCTGGGGTCTCGTGACTTTCCGGACGGATTACGGCTTCTTCTGGATTCTGTGGCTTATCGGCGTGGTCGTGATCACCGACATCGCCGGCTACTTCGCGGGCCGCCTGATCGGCGGGCCCAAGTTCTGGCCCCGCGTTAGCCCGAAGAAGACGTGGTCTGGAACGGTCGCGGGTTGGGTCGGCGCGGCAGGGGTGGGACTCCTCTTCGACCAGTTCGCCCAAGTTGGCCCCGAGATCGTGCCGCTCTCCATCGCGCTTTCCATGGCATCCCAGTGGGGCGACATCGCCGAAAGTGCTCTGAAACGGCGAATGGGTGTCAAGGATTCATCCGCTCTCATTCCGGGCCATGGCGGGTTGTTCGACCGCTTCGATGCCATGCTGGGTGCTTCGCTGTTCATGCTGCTGGTGAGCGCGCTGGCTGGGGTTCCGGTGGTGTCGAGTTGAGGCGCATCTCCGTTCTGGGCGCGACGGGTAGTGTCGGGCAGTCCACCCTCGATCTGATCGCAAGGCGGCCTGGCGAGTTCGACGTCGAGGCCCTGACCGGCGCCAACAATGTTGCCCTGCTGGCCGATCAGGCGCGCAGGCTGGGCGCGCGCCTGGCTGTGACGGCCTGCGATGATCGGTACCATGAACTTAGGGACCATCTCGCTGGCAGCGGGATCGAGGTCGCGGCCGGGGGCGAGGCCGTCAAGGAAGCTGCCCAGCGCCCCGCTGACTGGACGATGAGCGCCATCGTCGGCGCCGCCGGCCTTGTGCCCGGCGTCGAGATTCTTCGACGCGGCGGGGTGCTGGCCTTGGCGAACAAGGAGACGCTGGTTGCCGCGGGGCCGTTAGTGATGGCCACCGCGCGGCAGAATGGGGCTGTGATCCTGCCGGTGGACAGCGAGCATTCCGCAATCTTCCAAGCCCTGCGAGGCGAGAGCGTTCGGGACGTGGAACGATTGGTCCTGACGGCATCCGGTGGAGCGTTCCGCGACTGGCCGCTGGACAGTCTGCACCAAGCGACCGTGGAGGAAGCTTCGTCCCACCCTAATTGGGCAATGGGGCAGCGCATCACGATCGACTCGGCTTCCATGTTCAACAAGGCCCTCGAGGTGATCGAGGCCCATGAGCTCTTCGGCCTCCCTCCTGAGGCCATCGAGGTCCTGATCCATCCCGAAAGCCTGGTTCACGCGCTGGTGGGCTTCCGGGACGGCGCTCTCATGGCGCATCTCGGCGCCCCGGACATGCGGCATGCCATAGGGTTCGCCCTGAACTATCCCATCCGTGAGCCGCTGCCCGTCGCGCGCCTGGATCTTGCGGCCGTAGGCCAGCTGACGTTCCGCCCTCCCGATCCGGAGCGCTATCCGGCCTTGGCGCTGGCCCGCCGGGTCATGGAAGAGGGAGGCCTGTCCGGTCCAGTGTTCAACGCCGCCAAAGAGGCCGCGCTGGACGCGTTCCTCGCCGGGGCGATCGGCTTCACCGATATGGCACCCGTCGTGACGCGAACGCTTGATAGGATGTCTGGTGACTCGGGCTTGCCGCGCCTAAGTCCAGATGATGCCGTGCCGTCCCTAGAGGACGTGCTAGAGGCGGACCGCCTCGCCCGGCTCCGGGCCGGCGAGATCGTGGTCGGCATGATGAGGTGATGAGTGGACGTGACGCAGTTCCTGCCCCAGTTCGGCAGCTTGGCCTTTACCTTGGTCGCGTTCGTGATTGCGCTTTCGATCATCGTCGCGGTTCACGAGTACGGTCACTACATTGTCGGGCGCTGGACCGGCATCAAGGCCGAGGTGTTCTCTCTGGGCTTCGGCCCCGTGCTGTTCGCGAGGACCGACCGGCATGGAACGCGTTGGCAAGTCGCTGCGCTTCCTTTCGGGGGTTACGTCAAGTTCCTCGGGGACGCCAACGCCGCCTCGGTTGGTGGCGACGATAGTCGAGTTGCCCATTCCGAGCGGCGGCAAACGATGCTGGGCGCCCCACTCTGGGCCAGAGCCGCGACGGTTGCGGCCGGACCCTTTGCCAACTTCCTCCTTTCGGTCCTGCTGTTCTGCGCCCTCATTCTTTCGCAAGGTCGAGCCACTGACCCCCTTACAGTGGCCCAACTGGTGCAGCTTCCCGAAGTTTATGTTCAAGAGCTTCGACCGGGCGATGAGATTCTCGACGTCGCCGGGCGCCCTGTCACGGTGCAGACGCTAGGTGGAGCTCTTGCTGAGATCCCGCCCGCACCTAGCATCGATTACCGGATCCGCCGGGACGGAGAGGAACTGGCGGTGCGCGGCCCACATCCGCTGCCGCCTGTGGCCTCGTCCGTTTCGCCGGACAGCGCAGCCTGGGATGTAGGAATCCGGAGCGGTGACGTCGTCACCGCCGTCGATGGCAGACCAGTCTACGCCTTCGATGAGTTGGTGGCCTCCGTCCTCGCCTCCGAGGGCCGTCCGCTGGCCTTCGATATCTGGCGCAGTGGCGAGATGTTGCACTTCACGGTAGTTCCCAGGCGTGCCGACCTTCCGCTGCCCGAAGGCGGTTTCGAGACACGCTGGCTTGTCGGCGTCTCGGGCGGACCGTTCTTCGAGGCCAAGACCGAGACGCCGGGTCTGCTGACCGCCCTGGGAGATTCGCTGGCGCAGTTGTGGTTCGTCCTGGGATCATCGCTTTCCGGGATCGGGCATATGCTGACTGGGGCCATTTCGACGTGCAATCTGTCCGGGCCGGTCGGCATTGCGGAAACCTCGGGTGCGATGGCGTCGCAAGGGACCACCAGCTTTATCGGATTCCTGGCTGTTCTTTCGGCGGCGGTCGGTCTCATGAACCTGTTCCCGATTCCGATCCTTGACGGAGGGCATCTGGTTTTCCACGCTTGGGAGGCGGTCACGGGTCGGCCACCGACGGATCGTGCCTTGCGGGTGCTGATGGCTGCGGGGCTTGCCCTTCTTCTGACGCTGATGTTCTGGGCCGTGGCGAACGACTTGTTCCTGTGCCCTTGATTTGCCGTAGTTGAGCCGTCCTGCTGCCCTGTTCCCATGCCATACGGGCCGGCGCAGCAGGGGGAGCGCGATGCAAGGGTTCCGGTTGAACTCGCAGGGTCTGATCGTTCTGGCCAGTGTTCATCTCGACAGGTTGCTCGGATTGGCCATTGTGGGCGCGTCGCTCTGGGTCGGTGCATGGCTGTGCTCATATGGTATCCGCTGACAGGCGCTCGCGCCGTCCACGTCCGTTGGTTTTGACATCGGGCCTGGTTCCCGCTACGCCTCGGGGCGAATAACCACAAAGAAGCGGGCGGTGGAGATGAACGGACGGCTGAGACGCACAAAGCGTGTGGGTTTGCGCGGCCGTGTCTTCGCGGCTCTGCTGCTTTCAGCAGCGCCGGTTACCCTGGGCGCCCAGAACTTCAGTTTCGATTCTGTCCGCGTCGAGGGCAACCAGCGGATCGAGACCGCCACGATCCTGGCACAGGCCGGCATCTCTCAGGGTGAGACCCTGACCGCAGGACAACTCAACGACGCCGCGCAGGCGATTCGGGGCACAGGTCTGTTCGAGACAGTGGACGTCGTGCCCGACGGCGGCACTCTGGTCATCCGCGTGCAGGAATGGCCGACAGTCAACCGGATCAACTTCGAGGGAAATGCGCGCCTGTCGGATGAGGAACTCGCTCCGCTGGTCGGATCGGTGGAACGGCGTGTGTTCTCTCCAGTTCAGGCCGAGCAGGACACGGCCGCCATTGTGCAGGCCTATGCCGCGTCGGGTCGGATCAACGCAGTCGTGGTGCCTGCCATCATCCGGCGCGACGATAATAGGGTCGACTTGGTGTTCCAAGTGAACGAAGGCGGCGTGACCGAGGTCGAGCGCATCTCGTTCGTCGGGAACCGCGGCTTCTCCGATCGGCGGCTCCGCAACGTGCTCGAGACGCGCCAGGCGGGTCTCTTAAGGCAGGTCATCGGCAGCGACACCTTCGTTGCCGAAAGGATCAACTTCGACCGGCAACTCCTGACCGACTTCTATCGCTCGCGCGGCTATGCGGATTTCACGGTCAATGATGTCGGGGTAAACCTGACCCGCGAACGTGACGCCTACCTCATCACGTTCGACGTTCAGGAAGGGCAGCGGTTCGATTTCGGCACCGTGACCGTGACAAGCGCCATCCCAGAGGTCGATGTGTCGGCCTTCCGCGCCGCGGTTCGCGTCCGACCGGGGCAGGTCTACTCGCCGCTCGCCGTGGACAACGACATCGCGAGGATCGAGACTCTGGCATTGCGCCAGGGGATCAACTTCCTCCTGGTCGAACCCCGGATCACCCGTGATGAACGGGGTCTCGCGTTGAACGTTGAGTACGCGCTCGTCCCGGGTGATCGTATCTTTGTGGAAAGGATCGACATCGAGGGCAACGCCACAACGTTGGACCGTGTGATCCGCGCCCAGTTCCGGACTGTCGAGGGTGACCCGTTCAACCCCCGTGAGATTCGCGAATCGGCCGAGAGGATTCGTGCTCTGGGCTACTTCGCCGATGCCGAAGTCGAGGCACGTGAGGGGTCGTCCCCCGATCAGGTGATCGTTGACGTGAACGTCGAGGAGCAGCCCACCGGCTCGCTGTCGTTCGGCGTGAACTATTCGAGCGACAATGGCCCAGCTCTGGTGGCCAGTTTCTCGGAGGCGAACTTCCTCGGCCGTGGGCAGTCGCTTGAGTTCGAGTTGTCCACCGGCAGCGACAATAGGGTTCTGACGTTCGACTTTACGGAGCCCCGTTTCCTTGGCCGTGACCTTGAGGCAGGGATCGAGCTCAGCTTCCGGCAGACCGACAACGCAAGCGCGCTCTACGACACTGATGCGTTCCGCGTGTCTCCATCGCTTGGCTTCCCGATCAGCGAGAGGGGGCGACTGAACGTCTTCTATGCTGGCGAGTACACGGACATCACCGATGTCGCTGGATCGGACACGCCAGCCGATCAAAGCGACGACGCAAGCCCGATCATCGAAGCCGAAGCCGCGCAGGGCGGGCTTTGGACCAATTCGGTGGGGTTCAGCTACAGCATCGACACACGTCGTTCCAATCTGGACTCGCCGACCAATTTCCTTCTGCGGGCAGGTCAGGAGTATGGGTTCGGCGACCGCAGCTTCATCCGTAGCACCGCCTTGGCTTCAGCCGAGACGCGGGTGATGGGCGAGGATGTTACGCTTCGGGCCACTCTGGAAGGCGGTTTCCTGAACTACCTCGATGGCAACAGCCGGGTGACGGACCGCTTTTTCCTAGGCTCCAGGGTCATTCGCGGGTTTGAACGGGGCGGGATCGGCCCGCGCGACATTGAGACGGACGACGCTCTGGGTGGCAACACCTATGCTGTTGCGCGCCTGGAAGCCGAGTTCCCGATCTTCCTTCCCGAGGAATATGGGATATCGGGCGGAGCCTTCGTCGATTACGGCTCCGTGTGGGATGTTGGCGTCGAGCAGACGGACCGTGTCCGTTATGACGATTTCACGCCACGGGCCGTGGCGGGTGTGTCAGTGTTCTGGGACACTCCTTTGGGGCCACTCCGGTTCAACTTCACGCGCCCGCTTCTATCCGAAGAGTTCGACCGGCCCCAGAACTTCGACGTGACCGTCTCGACCCAGTTCTGATGCACCTGCGCGCCCTGATCGCTGCGGCCCTCCTGGCCTTGGTTCCCGATTTCGGGGTGGCGCAGGACGACCTCTCGATGGGCCGTGTCCAAAGCCCGGTCCTCACGATCGATGTGGACCGGCTCTTGGCCGAGACGCAGTTCGGGCAGCGGATCAGCGACGATCTGCGCGAACGCACCGAAGCTTTGTCGGCCGAGAACGAGCGGTTGCGCCTGCAACTCACGACCGAAGAACGCTCCCTCACCGACCGTCGCCCTACGATGGAGGTCGAGGACTTCCGCACCGAGGCTGATGCGTTCGACGCCCGGGTCCAGACTATCCGGGCCCAGCAGGACGCCAAGCAGCGTGACTTGGAAGAGGCGGTGGCACGGGGACGGGAAGAGTTCCTGAACTCTGTGAGGCCGGTCTTGGTGCGGCTCATGCTGGACAGCGGAGCCGCGGTCATCCTCGAACGGCGTGATGTTTTCCTGAGCGTCGGCCTCGTCGATGTTACCGACGAAGCAATTGCCGCCATGGATGCCCAACTTGGAGACGGGGCTTCGCCTTTGCCCGTGGAACCTCCGTCAGCCGTCTCAGGCCCGGCCAGTGGACCGACTGAGGAAGCAGAGGCACCGGGTAGATCCACGTCGGTCATCGAACCATCAGACGCGCCGGACCGGAGCCAGCCATCCGAGCAGGCCCCGGCCATCGGCATCCCGGGCGACTGACCCGCAGCGCTTGCGAGCCCGGGAGCGTCTTGCTAGGCAGGCCGCAACAATGACAGGGGATGCGCCATGGACGAGGCAACCACCGCAGCCATGCCGATCGCGGCCGTGACCGAGGCCGATATCCTGCTCATTCAACGAATTTTACCACATCGATATCCGTTCCTTTTGGTGGATCGGGTACGAAACATCGAAGGCACCGCCCGAGCACAGGGCATCAAGAACATCACGATGAACGAGCCGCAGTTCCAGGGGCACTTTCCTGCCCAGCCGATCATGCCAGGCGTGATGATCATCGAAGCCATGGCGCAGACGGCTGGCGTGATGGTCGGGGCCGGGCTGGGTATGATGGACAAGGAACTGTTGATCTACTTCATGGCGATCGACAGTTGCAAGTTCCGCCGCAAGGTGGTGCCAGGCGACCAGCTCGTCATGGATGTGACGACGCTGCGGGGCAAGCCTGGCGGCAAGGTCTGGCGTTTTGCCGGGCGCGCCACCGTGGATGGCGAGCTTGCCGCCGAGGCGGAGTTCACAGCGATGATAGACATGTCGATGGCCGGTTGATGCAAGTCCATCCCAGCGCCGTGATCGAGCCCGGGGCCAAGATCGGCGCAGGCGTGCGCATCGGTCCGCTTTGTGTGGTCGGGCCGGATGTCGTTCTCGGCGACGGCGTCGAACTCAAGTCGCATGTCGTCGTGCAGGGCGACACGGAAATCGGTCAGGGGACTCTGGTCTTCTCCTTCGCTGTGTTGGGTGAAGTGCCGCAGGACTTGAAGTATGCGGGAGAGAGGACCCGCTTGCGCATCGGATCGCACAACCGCATCCGGGAGCATGTGACCATGAACCTCGGGACTGCTGGCGGTGGTGGTGAGACGCGCATCGGGAACGGTGGCTTGTTCATGGCGGGCTGCCACGTCGCGCATGATGCCAAGGTCGGCGACCGTGTGGTTGTCGCCAACTGCGCAGCCATCGCCGGCCATTGCGAAGTCGGCGACGACGTCGTGATCGGCGGCTTGGCCGGGATCCATCAATGGGTCCGCATCGGCCGGGGGGCCATGATCGGCGCGCTTTCGATGGTAACCCATGACGTGCTGCCCCATGGCCTTGTCCAAGGCCCGCGTGGGGAACTCGAAGGTCTGAACTTGATCGGCCTGAAGCGTCGGGGCACTCCGCGGGAAGACATCTCTGCGCTCCGACAGGCCTATCAGGATCTTCGCGACGGTGAGGCCCCCTTTCAGCAGAAGGTCCGGGCGCTGAACGGTGCTGACAGCGGCATGGTCCGTGAGTGGGCCGAGTTCGTTCAGTCTGCCTCCGACCGGCAGTTCCTGACGCCGCGATGATCGCGCTGATCGGCAGCGTTGATCCGTTGACATCCCATGTGGCGGCCGCGCTCGGCAGGACCGGCGTTCCTCCTGTTCTCTGCGTTGTTGGGCAGGAGACGAGCCTCGTGGCCGTGCCTCCGGAGCCGCTGGTGTTCCGCATTGAGCACCTAGGAACCCTGATGCGTCACCTGTCCGACCTTGAAGTCAGTACAGTCTGCTTCAGCGGCAAGATTGCCCGGCCGCAGATCGACCCCAGAGCCGTCGATCCGCTTACGGCGCCCTTGGTTCCAAGGCTGATGGACGCCCTCCAGAAAGGCGACGATGGCGCCTTGCGAACGGTCATGCACCTGTTTGAAGACGCTGGCTTCGTGGTGCGTTCCGTCCAGGATATCGTTCCGGATCTGCTTCCCCCTGCTGGTGTGCTGACGGTCGCGCAGCCATCCCCAGGCCAGGAGGCCGACTCGGCCCGAGCCGAAGAGGTGCATCGCATTCTCGCCGAAGCCGACATCGGGCAGGGGCTGATCGTCAGGAACAATCAGGTCTTGGCGGTCGAGACCGCACCGGGAACGGATTTTATGCTCCGGAGCGTGATCGGGCTGGCGCGCGGGGCTGTGTTCTTCAAGGCCCCCAAGCGCAACCAGGACCGGCGCGCCGATCTGCCGGTCATCGGCCCTGGGACCGTCGAGCAGGCGCAAGGCTCGGGTCTGGCCGCCATCGTGATCGAGGCACGAGGCGTCATGGTTCTTGAACGGGACAGGAGTGTCGCTGCTGCCGACCGTGCGGGGATCGTGCTCTGGGTCAGGGAACCTCGGTCATGAGGATCTTCATCCTGGCGGGCGAGCCGTCAGGCGATCGGCTCGGCGCTGCTGCCATGGCAGGCTTGAGGGAACTAAGACCCGATGTGACATTCGACGGTATCGGCGGCCATGCCATGACTGCCGCCGGGCTAGAGAGTCGGTTTCCAATGTCCGAGTTGTCGGTCATGGGACTGGCCGAAGTTCTTCCTCGCTATTTCGGCCTGAAACGGCGTCTGAACGAGGTGATCCGCCGGGTGATCGAGACCCGGCCCGACATCCTCCTCACCATCGACATTCCAGATTTCGGGTTGCGAGCGGCCCGAGCCGTCAAGCAGGCGGCGCCGGAGATCCGCTGTGTCCATTACGTCGCCCCAACCATCTGGGCTTGGCGGCCCGGTCGAGCCCTAAAGCTCAAAGGCGTCGTCGATCAACTGCTGGCTCTCTTCCCCTTCGAGCCCCCTCTTTGGGAAGCTGAAGGGGTGCCCTGCGACTTCGTCGGCCACCCGGTCGTGGCCGAGCCCCCAGCCACCGAGGCCGAAGCGCGGTTGTTCCGAACCGCCCACGGGATCGGTGACGCTCCGATGGTTCTGGCTCTGCCAGGATCGCGGCGGGGAGAGGTCGAACGCCTGACGGTTCGCTTCGGGGAGGCGATCGCCCAGGTCGCGGCGCGACGGTCAGGGTTGAGGGTCGTTCTTCCCGCAGCCCGGCCCGTTGCCGATCTGGTTCGTGACCTGTCAGGATCCTGGCCAGTGAAGCCGATCCTTCTGGTTCCGGGGGAGGATCCGGAATCGCAGGCCACCAAGCGCGCAGCCTTTCGCGCCGCAGATGTTGCCTTGGCCGCGTCAGGGACGGTGTCCCTGGAATTGTCGGCCGCTGGCACGCCCATGGTCATCGCCTACGACATGGCATGGCTGTCCTGGCAGGTCCTTCATCGGATCGTGCGGTTGGACACGGTGACGCTCGTCAACATCGTATCCGAGTCCCGGACGGTGCCTGAGTTCCTTGGGCCAGCCTGCCGTCCGGATCTCATCGCCGAAGGGCTGCTAAGGGTTCTTGCTCATCCAGAGGCTCAGCAGCACGCCATGCGGCTCACCATGGAGCGGTTGGGGCAGGGTGGGCCTGCACCCGGCCTGCGTGCCGCAGAGGCGATCCTGGCGGGATGGGAGGTCGATCAGGCGGCGCGACGGATCCAGCCACCGCCGAGCACGCGTGTCCCTTCGGGAGCGTAGAAGACGCAAGCCTGCCCGGGCGCAACGCCTTCCTCGGGGGTGAGCAGCGTCACCTCGGCGCCGTCCTCGGTCGCTCGGACCAGGGCCGGCACAGGCTGCCGGGTGGAGCGGACCCGCACAAGCACCTCCTGCTCGCCGTCGAGCGGCGCGTCGCCAAGCCAGTTCAACTCCTTGAGCACCACACGTCGCGTTTGCAGCATCTCGCGCGGGCCGACCACGACGTGACGCCTGTCGGGATCAAGTCGGACCACGAACAGTGGCTCGCCCAGGCCCCCGATCCCCAGACCACGACGCTGGCCTACCGTGTAGTGCAGGACTCCGCCGTGATGTCCTAGGACGTTCCCCAGTTCGTCCACGATGTCACCCGGCTCGGCCGCACCGGGGCGCAACTTCTCGATCACCGCGGCGTAGTTGCCGGAGGGCACGAAGCAGATATCCTGACTGTCGGGCTTGTCAGCCACCGCGAGGCCGTAGCGCGCGGCCAAGGCCCGGGTCTCGGCCTTGGAAGCAAGCCCGCCCAAAGGAAAACGAAGGTAATCCAGTTGTTCCCGTGTCGTGGAGAACAAGAAATAGGATTGGTCCCGCGCAGCGTCGGCGGCGCGGTGCAGTTCTGCACCGTTGGGTCCCATGTACCGCCGGATGTAGTGGCCCGTAGCCATGCAGTCGGCATCGAGATCCTTGGCCACACCAAGCAGATCCCGGAACTTGACCCGTTCGTTGCAGCGGATGCAGGGGACCGGCGTCGCTCCGGCCAGATAACTGTCCGCAAATTCGTTGATCACCGAGTCGCGGAAAGTCGACTCGTAATCGAGAACATAATGAGGAAAACCTACCGCCTCTGCGACCCGCCGCGCATCGTGGATGTCACGTCCCGCGCAGCAGGCCCCCTTTCGGGCCAATGCGGCGCCATGATCGTACAACTGCAACGTCACTCCGACGACGTCGTAACCTTCTTCCGCCAGCATGGCCGCCACGACGGAACTGTCCACGCCGCCCGACATGGCCACCACCACCCGCGTGTCGGCAGGCTTCTTTGGCAAGCCCAAGGAGTTGAGCCCCGAGGGGGCAAGAGTGTCGTCGAGAGGCATAGGAGCTTCCACGGAGGAGGCTAAAATCAGCCCCAAGGTCGTTCGACAATATAGGAAAATGCGACTTACTCACAAGGCCTTGCTTCATTCTGCCTTAAGCGTCAAGACGCAACGCTCCCCCCTGCGAAGATCGTCAAACAGGGGTGAGCGATGTTTCTGCGCAAGGTTGACGGCCCCCGAGCCGTAACGCTGCCGGATGGAACGATTATGACTAGGGCGGATCTTCCTCCGCCCGAAACAAGGCGATGGGTGGCCTCACGCAAGGCTGCCGTGGTCCGGGCCGTAGAGGCTGGGTTGATCTCAAGGGGATCGGCCCTCCAGACCTACGGCCTGAGCGAGGAGGAGTTCGCCGAATGGGAGCAGGCCGTGACCATCCACGGTGAAGCCGCATTGCGAACGACATGGTTACAAAAGTATCGACAACCTTAGCGAGAAATGAGAGAAGGGGCTGTAATCGTAACGAGCAGTTAACCATTGAACATCTAGGGTAGGCTCAGCTTTGAATAACGGAGGCCCGGGATGCGAATCCTGCTCGTAGAAGACGATCCGACGACGTCGCGCAGCATCGAGCTGATGCTGACCCACGCCAACCTCAACGTCTATGCTACGGACTTGGGGGAAGAAGGGATCGACCTCGCGAAGCTCTACGATTACGACCTGATCCTCCTTGACCTCAACTTGCCGGACATGACCGGCCATGAGGTCCTGCGGCAGTTGCGGCTGTCCAAGGTCGAGACACCAATCCTGATCCTTTCAGGTGACGATGATACCGATAGCAAGCTCAAGGGCTTCGGCTTTGGAGCGGACGACTATCTGACGAAGCCCTTTCATCGCGAGGAACTGGTGGCACGCATTCATGCCATCATCCGCCGGTCGAAGGGGCACTCCCAGTCGATCATCCGCACTGGACGGATCGCCGTGAACCTGGACGCCAAGACGGTGGAGGTCGGCGGGCAGCCGGTCCATCTGACTGGCAAGGAGTATCAGATGCTCGAACTCCTGAGTCTGCGGAAAGGCACGACTCTGACCAAGGAGATGTTCCTGAACCATCTCTACGGCGGCATGGATGAACCCGAACTGAAGATCATCGATGTCTTCATCTGCAAGCTGCGCAAGAAGCTGGCTCATGCGACGGGTGGCGAAAGTCACATCGAGACGGTCTGGGGCCGCGGCTATGTTCTTCGGGATCCGGAAGTCATGTCCCGGGACATGGAGCGACTGGCCGTCTGAGCTTAGTTACTCAGCCAAATCTCCGCGAGAAGGTGCGGACAAGCGCCTTTGAGAAGGGCCTGCGCGACGATCGGACACAAAGCCGCAGCAGACGCTGCGGCTTTGTGTGTGTTGATCTGTTCTCGAACCCGAACCCGCCTTCGGCCAGTCGATGCTGACCTGGACACTCTGAAATCCACACTCGCGTCTGCTGCTGGACGGCCGCAGTGGTCTGGACCCCGACAGTCCTGACACCTATCAATCGTCAGGATACCAGCGGGGATTCGGCATGGTTGAGCAGAGTTCCGAAGCGGCAGGACAGGTAGTTGCAGACCCGATTACGTGCGACGTCGCACATCTGTCGACTGCGCAGGCCACCGAAGAGCTTGCGCGGCTTGCGGATCTTCTGGCCAAGGCAAATGCGGCGTACCATGAGCATGATGCGCCGATCATGTCCGATGCGGAGTACGATCTCCTCAAGATACGCAACGCGGCCATCGAGGCTCGATTTCCCAGCCTAAAGCGAAGCGACAGCCCGTCCGAGCAAGTAGGCGCCACACCGGCTGAGGCCTTTGGCAAGGTCGTGCATAGGGTTCCGATGCTGAGCCTGGCAAATGCTTTCGCGGCCGAGGAGATCACAGAGTTCGATACACGGATCCGACGTTATCTCAATCTCGGCACCGAAACTGCCCTCGCCTATGTTGCCGAACCCAAGATCGACGGACTGTCTCTGAGCCTGCGCTACGAGAATGGCAGGCTTGTGCAGGCGGCCACCCGGGGGGACGGCGAGGTCGGCGAGAACGTGACCGCAAATGCCTTGACCGTCGGCGATATCCCGAACCGCCTGATCCAACCCGCACCCGAGGTTCTCGAGGTGCGAGGCGAAGTTTACATGAGCCACTCGGATTTTGCGGCGCTGAACCAACGGTCCACCGAGGCCGGAGGGCGCGGCTTTGCAAACCCGCGTAATGCCGCGGCCGGCTCGCTTCGCCAGTTGGACCCCTCCATCACCGCCTCGCGTCCCCTGCGCTTTTTCGCGTATGCCTGGGGTGAGATGTCGGAGCCACTCGGAGACACGCAGTGGAACACGCTTCGCCGTCTTGAGGCCCTTGGCTTCCGGGTCAATCCGTTGATCCGCTTGTGCGACACACCCAGGCAGTTGCTCGATGCCTATGCCGGGATCGAAGAACAGCGCGCCACGCTGGGCTACGACATCGACGGGGTCGTCTACAAGGTAAATGACCTCAGCCTGCAGCGGCGTCTGGGCTTTCGTTCCACCACGCCTCGTTGGGCCATTGCCCACAAGTTCTCGGCCGAACGAGCTTGGACCCGATTGACGGCCATCGAAGTCAATGTCGGCCGCACCGGGGCTTTGGCGCCGATTGCGCGGCTCGACCCCGTTACGGTAGGCGGAGTGGTGGTGTCGAATGCCACGCTGCACAACGAGAATTATATCGCTGGCCGGTCAGCCGCCACCGGGGAAGCCATTCGAGGTGGCAAGGATCTGCGGATCGGAGACTGGGTTGAGGTTCGGCGGGCAGGCGACGTGATCCCTCAGGTGGTGGACGTAGATCTGTCGCGTCGGGCAGCGGACGCGACCGCCTACCAGTTTCCACTTGTCTGCCCGCAGTGCGGCTCGGATGCCGTTCGCGAGGCGGGGGATGCCGTGCGTCGCTGCACCGGTGGGATGGCCTGTCCCGCTCAGGCCGTCGAGAAGCTCAAGCACTTCGTTTCAAGAAGCGCCTTCGATATCGAGGGTCTGGGCGCCAAGCAGGTCGAGATGTTCTTCGTGGACCCCATCCTCCCGATCCGCGAACCGGCGGACATCTTCACCCTTGAGGAGCGTGACCAAGCAAATCCGGAGCGCTTGAAGGCACGTCTGGGCTACGGCGAGCGGAGCGCGTCCAACCTGTTCCGCGCGATCGAGGAGCGGCGGAGTATACCACTCGGGCGGCTCATCTTTGCCTTGGGAATTCGGCATCTTGGGGATGCCGGTTCGGCGCTTCTGGCCCAGCACTACGGATCCTGGGAAGCCTTCGAAGCGGGCATGTCCAGGGCCGAAGTCGGACAGGGTCCTGAGTGGGAAGAGCTTTGCTCAATCGACGGCGTGGGTCGGGTCCTTGCGACCTCTGTCGTGACCGCCTTTCATCAGGACGCCGAGCGGGCTGCCATCGACCGGCTTGTTCCCCACCTCCGGATTCAGAACCCACCACCTCGCACTGCCACGAGCGCCATCGCCGGGCTGACCATCGTCTTCAGCGGAAGCCTGGAACGCATGACCCGGGCCGAGGCCAAGTCGCGGGCCGAACAACTGGGGGCCAAGGTGGCGGGATCGGTCTCGGCAAAGACTGACATCTTGGTGGCCGGACCCGGGGCCGGTTCAAAGGCCAAGGAAGCGGAGCGCCATAATGTCCGGGTCATTGATGAGGCTGCCTGGCTCGATCTCATCGGCACGGCATGACCGGGCGCTCCACCGGTCGCCCCGAAATCCTGTGGCCCTTGTTCGGGCCTTTGACCGGGCTCAAGGGAGTTGGACCCAAAACGGCACAAACGCTGGAGCAGGCTGGCATCGAGCGTCCACGGGACATCCTCTTTACCCTGCCGCAAGGAGGCACGGATCGCCGTCTTCGCGCTTCAATCCACGAAGCATCTCTGCCGGCAACGGTGACTGTCGCTGTGACCGTGGAGAGGCACCGCCCCCCACCCGCCAAGGGCAAGCCCCACATCGTGACGGTGTTCGACGCTCAGACCTCGTTCCAGATCATCTTCTTTCATGCCCCATCGGACTGGCCTGCCCGTGCCCTACCTCTTGGAAGCCGTCGCATAGTCTCCGGCAAGGTCGAGATGTACGACGGCATGGGTCGCATGGCGCATCCCGATTACATCCTGTCCGAGGAGGAGACCGGGAGCATTCCTCCCTATGAGCCGGTCTATCCCCTGGTGGCCGGGATCACTCAGAAGGTGATGGGCCGGGCTGCTCAGGGTGCCCTCGCACTCTCTCCTGAGCTGCCGGAGTGGGTCGACAGTGGGCTGGTCGGCCGCGAAGGTTTCCCCTCCTGGCGCGAGGCGCTCGTTCAGGCTCACTCGCCAAGGGATCCAGTCGACCTGCTACCGGACGCTCCGGGTCGCAAACGGCTGGCCTACGACGAGTTCTTTGCCCACCAGATCACCTTGGCCCTCGCCCGAGCGACGGCCCGTCGGGTCCGGGGACGCGCCTCCATCGGTGATGGGCATCTTCGCACCCGGGTTCTGGCTAGTCTGCCGTATCGTCCTACGACCGCCCAGATCCGCACGTTGAGCGAGATCGAGGCCGACATGGCCTCCACCCATCGCATGAACCGGCTCCTGCAAGGCGATGTCGGGGCGGGGAAGACGTTGGTGGCGTTCCTCGCCTTGCTGGTCGCCGTCGAAGCAGGCGGGCAGGGCGCTATGATGGCTCCTACGGGCATCCTGGCCCAGCAGCATATGGAGGGGCTGCGACCGCTGGCCGAGGTGGCCGGCATCCGTCTCGAGCTGCTGACGGGTCGTGACAAGGGCGCGGAGCGGGACCGAAAGCTGGCGGCCCTGGCTGACGGAACCATCCAGATCCTGATTGGAACCCATGCCCTTTTCCAGAAGGACGTCGAGTTCCACGACCTGCGCCTGGCCGTGGTGGACGAGCAGCACCGCTTCGGTGTCGCTCAACGGATGGAGCTGGGGGCGAAGGGCGGATTATCCGACGTGCTGGTCATGACGGCTACCCCGATTCCTCGCAGTTTGGCACTGGCCCAGTATGGCGACATGGACCTGTCCGTTCTCGACGAGAAGCCACCGGGCCGTAAGCCTGTGACGACGGTCCTCGTGTCGACTGAGCGACTCGATGAGGTCGTGGGCTCCCTTGGCCGAGCGATCGCCGAAGGCCGTCAGGCCTACTGGGTCTGCCCCCTGGTCGAGGAGTCGGAGATCAGCGACCTGACGGCCGCAGAGGAACGGTTCCGCCATCTGCGGGCCGTGTTCGGTGACCGCGTCGGGCTCGTGCATGGCCGTCTCGCGCCGGCGGAAAAGGATGCCGCCATGTCAGCCTTTGTGGAGGGGAACACCTCCCTTCTTGTGGCGACGACGGTCATCGAGGTGGGCGTCAATGTACCCAATGCTTCCATCATGGTCATAGAACGCGCCGAGTCGTTCGGGCTTGCCCAGTTGCATCAGTTGCGGGGGCGTGTGGGACGTGGAAGTGCCGCATCGACCTGCGTTCTTCTCTACGAGGCTCCCCTCGGAGAGACGGCGCGCCGTCGGCTGACCCTGCTCCGAGAAACCGAAGACGGCTTCCGGATCGCGGAGGAGGATCTCGCGATCAGGGGGTCCGGGGACGTCATTGGGACGGCCCAGTCCGGCCTGCCCCGGTTTCGGATCGCAGATCTTGAACGGCAGGCGGGGCTCATGGCCATCGCCCAAAGCGATGCACGCAAGCTGCTGAATGATGACCCGCGTCTGGAAAGCCCGCGTGGCCGAGCGGCCCGACTGCTCCTCTGGCTCATGGAGCAGGATAAGGCGATTCGCCTAATCGCGGTTGGTTGAATCGGCAACCTTCAGGTCCTCGTTCGTCCGCCTGTTCACCAGCGTCCAGACTCTTGAAAAAGCGACACAGTCCGAACCAGAACGACAGCTGTCTTGGCCATGTTCTCATAAAGTTCTTTACAGGTCTTAACTGGCATGAGAACAAAGGGGCAACAACCTTGGAGGACAGAATGGACCGTAAAGACGATCTGACCCCTGAACTCGACTGGGGTATCATCTCCGACCTGTTGGGGGGTGTATCCCTCGTGGTGCTGTTCCTTGCGGCCCTTGCCGCTCCTGGCCTGCTTTGATCTGCCTGCGCTTCCGCGCCGACTTTGCCGCCCTGTATGGCCAAACGGGGTTCACGGCCGACATGCCCTGTCGGCCAAGAGGATCATCGATCCTCAGGTGATGTTCGGGTCCCGCGCGGGAGCGTTCCTCAACCGCCGCGAACCGTTCAGGGCGCGGCGGTTTTTTTTCGCGCTTCGGCCTGGTCCAGTGCTTCGATGGTCGCATCCAGGGCTAGCAGGATTGAGCCATGGCGGTTCGGATGGTCCCGAGCGGGCAGAAGCACGATGAGATCGGCCCACGGTCCGTCAGGGCTTGCAGCCCCTTCGCGCAGCATGGACCATAAGGCTTGTCGGCCTTGACGGACCTCCTCCGGCCTGAGGCCCACGACTGCAGACCCTACCACTGAAGCGGCGGCTTGCCCCAAGGCACAAGCACGGACATCCTGGGCAAAGTCCGATATCCGTCCGTCTTCCAGTCGAACCTCCACTGACACGGTCGAGCCACACAGGGGGGCACGTTTGCGGGCGGCTCCGTGAGGATCGTCCAAATGCCCGGTACGTGGAATCGACGACGCCAGCGCCAGGATCCGCGTGGAGTAGAGTTGGAGCAGGTCCTGATCCGACATGATTTGCCCTTTCATGGCGCGTTGCCTAGATAGGCGCGTTCCCCCGGCTTGCGAAAGGATGATCGGGATGCTTTTCGACCCTGCGACACTGACGTACAACGAAGCCGGTCTGATCCCGGCCATCGCGCAAGATGCGAGCACGGGCGAGGTTCTCATGATGGCTTGGATGAATGTCGAAGCCGTGTCGCAAACCCTGGTGAGCCGTCGCGTCACGTACTGGTCACGTTCCCGGCAGGCCTTCTGGACCAAGGGCGAAACCAGCGGCCACACCCAGGAACTGGTCGCCCTGCGGGTCGACTGCGACCGAGATGCGCTTCTTCTCAAGGTCCGTCAGACCGGACCGGCTTGTCACACCGGTGCCCGCAGCTGCTTCTTCACGTCGGTCCGGGAGGGCCAGGAGGTATCAGAGGCCGACCAGTCGTCTGATGTCTGACGGCGTCGCTCCCTCGGCCCGGTATCGCGCGATGGCCTTGGCGTCCTCTCGCTTTGCCAGACGACGCCCGGTGTCATCACGGACCAGCGGGTGGTGGTGATAGGTCGGCGTGGGCAGGCCGAGGAGACGTTGAAGAACCACGTGGATCTTCGTGGCCTCAAACAGGTCCTGTCCCCGGACCACATGAGTGATGCCCTGGGTCGCATCGTCCAGAACCACCGACAGATGGTAGGAGGTGCCCATGCCTCGACGGGCCAGGACCACGTCACCAACCTCCCGCATCATGGTTTCTGCAGTGAACTCGATGGGGCCATGCTCTCCGTTCGGTCCCTGTCCAAGTTCCTCGAACCAGAACACGTCTCCCTCGACTGCGCGCGCGTCGCCTAACTCACCGCACCGGCCCATCTGCAAGCGCAGCGCTTCGTCCGGCATCGGCCCGTCAAGCGGAACCCGATCCCGAGCGCGGCAGGTGCCCGGGTAGACCATGCCATCTGGCCCTAGGATCGGCGCCATTCCCTCCTGAGGTGCCGAGAGTGCCGCCGCGATGTCCGCGCGCGAGCAGGTGCAGGCATAAAGCCAGCGCTCGCCCCATAGTCGGGCCAGAGTCGCTTCATAGACGCCCAGCCGCTCCGATTGCCGCATGACCGGCTCCGGCCACCAAAGACCCAGCCAGAGCAGGTCGTCATAGATCTGCCTCTCCCAGTCAGGCCTTGATCGTTGACGGTCGATATCTTCGATCCGAAGCAGCCACTCCCCACCTTCGCGCATCGCCATTTCGTGCCCCAGGAGCGCGGAATAGGCGTGACCTAGGTGAAGGGGTCCGGTGGGAGACGGGGCGAAGCGCGTGCGAAAGGTCACTCGGCCGCCTGTGCGCCCGCCTCTGGTCGCAGCCATCCCGCCCAGTCGTCCTTGGCCCGGTCGGTGTAGCCCTTGTATCGGTCGGCGCGGCCTCGCCGGCCGCCACGCGCTTCGGCCAGGGGCGGAAACAAGCCGAAGTTGACGTTCATCGGTTGGAACGTTTTCGCGACAGCCCCGCCGGTGATGTGGTTCAGCAGGGCGCCGATGGCTGTCGTGGCAGGGACCGCGGGGAGGGTCTCTCCTTGCAACTCGGCCGCGGCCAAACGGCCGGCGAGCAAGCCCATGGCAGCGGATTCGACATAGCCTTCGACGCCGGTGATCTGTCCGGCAAAGCGCAGGTTCGGCCGCGCCCTCAGTCTCATCTCAGCATCGAGCAGCGTCGGAGAGTTGATGAAGGTGTTGCGGTGGATGCCCCCGAGTCGGGCGAAGCTCGCGTTCTCCAAGCCCGGAATCATGCGAAAGACGTCAGTCTGGGCTCCGTACTTCATCTTCGTCTGGAAGCCTACGATGTTATAGAGCGTCCCCAAGGCGTTGTCCCGGCGAAGCTGAACCACGGCATAGGGCTTGATCTCGGGCCGGTGCGCGTTGGTTAGACCCACGGGCTTCATGGGCCCGAAGCGAAGCGTCTCGCGGCCCCGCTCGGCCATGACCTCTACCGGAAGGCAGCCGTCGAAGTACCCGGCCGTCTCGCCTTCGTGGAACGTCGTCTTCTCGGCGGCAAGAAGGGCATCTAGGAAGACCTCATACTGCTCCTTTGTCATGGGACAGTTGATGTACGCCGTCCGCTCTTCCTCGGTGTCGCCCTTGTCGTAGCGGGACTGCCTCCATGCCACGTCCATGTCGATGCTATCGGCGTAGACGATCGGGGCAATGGCGTCAAAGAAGGCAAGCTGTTCGGCACCGGTGATCTGCCGGATCGACTCGGCCAGCGAGCCCGACGTCAGAGGGCCGGTCGCGATGATCCAGAGGCCGTGCCCAGGCATTTCGGTCACCTCCTCCTCGACCACACTGATCAAAGGATGGGATCGGATCGCTCGCGTCACGTCTCGGGAAAAGGCGTCGCGATCCACGGCCAGGGCACCGCCCGCCGGCAGACGGTGCCGGGCGGCCATCTCCATGACAAGCGATCCAGCGGCACGCATCTCCCAGTGAAGGAGGCCGACAGCGTTCTGCTGATCGTCGTCGGACCGGAAGGAGTTCGAGCAAACCATTTCGGCCAGATCGCCCGTCCTGTGGGCGAAGGTGCCGGTCTTGGGACGCATTTCGTGGATGATGACGGCCACGCCGGCGCGAGCACAGGCCCAAGCGGCCTCGACCCCTGCCATGCCGCCCCCAATGATATGGACCGAGTTGCTCATACCATTGGAATATGGCGGCCTGGCGCGGATGAAAAGGGCAGGGACGCTCAGATAAGCGCGATCCGCTCGCGGCTCGCGGCGTCGGGGAACGGCCTGTACAATCCGATCTCGGCGCGCCCGATCATATGGTGGAACTGGTCGTAGCGGCGTTCATCGTCATCCTCGCTCAACGACAAGGCCGCGAACGCTTCGTCCAGTTGGGTCAGGCCGTCCACCTCGATCTCAAGGATGAAGTCGCAATGGGATGAAGAGGAAAGGCCGAACTTGCGTCGAAGAAGCCGCCAGCTTCGTATGATCCCCCGCGTCTGCAACCTGGAAAGCCAGGACTCTGCAGCCGCGGCAAAGGCCAGCGCCTTCGCGTCCTGACGCAGCTCGATCATGCAGTGATAGATGTTCATGGTGGTCCCCTTCCGGAGAAAAGAGACCACCTTTCCGTTGCGAAGTCGTGAATCAGTAGCCGGGCAGGATCTCGAAGATGCTCCGGGATTCAAAGGTGGTCCCGGCATTCGGCCCGATTGCCAGGCGCGCCCCCAGGCTCAGATAGGTCTGACCGTCGTCGTCCACGCTGCGGCGGCCCACCTCACCATAGAGAGTGGGTCCGGCGCCGATCTGATACTCGGCCCCAAGGGCAATGCGGCTGCCGTCGACGTCCCCTGACATCGCGCCGGCAAAGCCCGTGGCGGCAAAACCGCCGAACGCATAGCGCGCGTCCACCGAGAGCAGACTTCCGCTTCCCACATCGCCATCATACGAAGCAAGCGCGCCCTGTAGATCACCGCCCATCAGGGTGGTTGCCGCCTCGAGACCGAGCAACTCCGCATCGCCGTCATCGATGCTGTCACGTCCGTAGAACAGTCCGACGGTGGCCAGATCGAGGCCTTCATAGAAGCCGTGAAAGGTCAGATTCCTGCCGCCCAGACCCAGTCCATCCGAGTTGTGGTAGGACAGGTCGGCGGCGGCTCCGAACCCGGCAGCCAGCCCGAACTGGACGGCGCCCCGGTATTCCTTCTCGCCCAGATCGACGTCATCGGTGAAGGTCAGTACCTCCGCCGAAATCTCGGCCCCCGAGAACGCCTGTGCGGAAACCAGGTTTGCCGAAGACGAAAGAAGAAGCGCCGCCATGGCGCAACGGGAAATCATGCTCGTGCCCTCATTGAAAGCGGACCTTGCGCGGTCACGTCTGACTTGAGGACCATCCTGCTGCCTGACAGGCAGAAGGGCAAGGCCCTGGTCCGCTCACATGGGCTGGGCCCGGCCAATTGCCGCCGGGCCCATTGTCCTGCCCGTCAAAGCGGAACATCGTCCTCCGACTGCTCGGCCACCTTAGCGACCGAGACGACCTCCTCGCCGTCCACATCGAAGACGCGCACACCGCCGACACCCCGCGAGCGGAACGAGATGCCGTCCACCGGGACCCGGATCGACTGGCCGCCGGATGTCACGAGCATAATCTGATCGGACAGTTCCACCGGGAAGGCCGCGACGATACGGCCGGTCTCGCGACCGCGCCGCTCGCTCAGGTCCATGGCAAGCACTCCCATCCCGCCACGGTTGCTGACGCGGTAGTCGTGCGACGATGTAATCTTTCCCATACCGCCCGACGTGATGGTGAGGATGAGATCCTCGGCCGCCGACATCTCAGCATAACGCTCCTGGCTGATGGCACCTGCCACGGTCTCATCCTCCTCGGCGCCGCCGTTCTCTTCCTCGGTCACACCGAGGACGGCCCGGCGCATCTTGAGGTAAGCGCCGCGTTCCTCCGGCGAGGCTTCGAAATGCCGGACCGTGGACATCGACACGACGTGGTCCGTCTCATCGCGGAGCGAGATGCCACGAACACCGGTCGAATCACGGCCCTTGAAGACACGCACATCGGTAGTCGGGAAGCGGATCGCACGGCCATGGTCGGTGACCAGCAGCACGTCGTCATCCTCGGACGCGATGCGGGCGTTCACCAGATCCACGCCGTCCGGCAGCTTCATGGCGATCTTGCCCGCGCGGTTCACGTTGGTGAAATCGGACAAGGCGTTGCGGCGCACGTCACCGGTCGAGGTCGCGAAGACGATCTGCAACTCGTCCCAATGGTCCTCGGGCCGGTCCACCGGAACGATCGCCGCGATCGTGACTCCCTGCTCGATGGGAAGGAGGTTGACCAACGCCTTGCCCTTAGCCGTCCGCCCGGCAAGGGGCAGCCTCCAGCACTTGAGCTTGTAGGCCATCCCGTCGGTCGTGAAGAACAGGAGCGGGGTATGCGTGTTGGCCACGAAGAGGGTCGTGACGACGTCCTCCTCCTTGGTCTGCATGGAGGACAGACCCTTGCCGCCCCGCCGTTGGGACCGGAACTCGGACAACGGCGTCCGCTTGATCCAGCCACCCTGAGTCACGGTCACGACCATGTCCTCGCGCTCGATCAGGTCCTCATCTTCTAGGTCGGCCGCCCATTCCGTGATCTCGGTCCGTCGCGGCACAGCGAAGAGCGACCTGACCTCGCGAAGCTCGTCTGCGATGAGCCCCATGATACGCTCTCGGCTGCCCAGTATCTCAAGGTACTCTTTGATCTTCCCAGCCAGTTCCTGGAGCTCGTTCGTGACCTCCTCGACGCCTAGTTGCGTGAGGCGCTGCAGGCGGAGGTCGAGGATAGCGCGGGCTTGGGCGTCGGACAGGTTGTAGGTTCCGTCCTCGTTGATCGGGTGCAGGGGATCGTCGATCAAGCGGATGAAAGGTGCAATCTCTTGGGCTGGCCAGGCGCGGGTCATCAGGCGCTCGCGCGCCTCGGCAGCGTCGCGCGACGACCGGATTGTCTGAACGACCTCATCCACATTGGACACCGCGACCGCCAAGCCGCACAGGATATGCGCCCGCTCTCGGGCCTTGCGAAGCTCGAAGGCGGTCCGACGCGCGACGACCTCCTCGCGGAAATCGATGAAGGAGGTCAGGAACCGGCGCAGCGTCAGCGTTTCCGGCTTGCCGCCGTTTAGCGCGAGCATGTTGCAGCCAAATGAGGTCTGCATCGGCGTGAAGCGCCAAAGCTGGTTCAGCACCACATCTGCGGTCGCGTCGCGCTTGAGTTCGATGACCACGCGGACGCCGTTCCGGTCGGACTCGTCCTGCACATGCGCGATGCCCTCGATCCGCTTGTCGCGGGCAGCCTCCGCGATCTTGTCGATCATCGTGGCCTTGTTCACCTGATAGGGAATCTCGGTCACGATGATGGCCTGACGGGTCCGGATCTCCTCCATATGGGTCTTGGAGCGGATCACGACCGAGCCTCGTCCCTCGAGATAGGCCTTTCGCGCGCCGGAGCGGCCCAGCATCACGCCACCGGTCGGGAAGTCGGGTCCCGGGACATACTGGATCAGATCCTCGGATGTGAGGTCCGGGTCATCGATCAGGGCAAGCGTCGCATCCACAACCTCGCCCAAGTTATGTGGAGGGATATTGGTCGCCATGCCAACCGCGATCCCACCCGCGCCATTGACGAGCATGTTCGGGAACCGCGTGGGAAGGACCGTCGGCTCCCGGTCCTTGCCGTCGTAGTTGTCCTGGAAGTCGACGGTTTCCTTGTCGATGTCGGCAAGGACATAGGCCGCCGGCTTATCCATACGCACTTCGGTGTAGCGCATGGCCGCCGCCGGGTCGCCGTCCATCGACCCGAAGTTGCCCTGCCCATCGAGCAGCGGCAACGACATCGAGAAGTCCTGGGCCATCCGAACCAGCGCCTCGTAGATCGAGGAGTCGCCATGGGGGTGATACTTGCCCATGACGTCCCCCACAGGGCGGGCCGACTTGCGGTAGGACTTGTCATGAGTGTTTCCGGTCTCGTGCATCGCATATAGGATGCGCCGCTGCACCGGCTTCAGTCCGTCCCGCAGATCGGGGATAGCCCGGCTGACGATCACGCTCATCGCATAGTCGAGGTAGGAGGTCTTCATCTCCTCCGCAATGGAGATGGTGGGCCCGTGCGCGCCTTTCGGGGTCGCACCAAAGGTCTCGTCGGGTGTGTCGGGCGTGTCGGACATGCGGGCAGGCCTGCTCAATATCTAGTTGTTGAAATTATATATACCCCCGCAGCTTGAGTTGCAAAGGCTGCGCCCAAAGGTAGCAGCCGCCTACATCGCCTGCTAACAACATGCTTTTATTGACTTTTATGGAACCCTTGAGCCACGCTTGGCCTTAGAGGGAACGGACCGTTGCTACAAGGGGACCATATGACCGCAAAAGCCGTCTCGGACACCGAACTGATGCTCAGGGGCTACGGTCTTACCACGGCCGAGGTCTTCTACCGGATGCCGGATTACAGGAGCGTCCTGAACACGTTTGTCTGGCAGCATTACGACCTCGCCCCGGACCATCCCCGACTCTTCGAGTTCATCGAGTTCTGGCAGCGCGAGATTGAGGGACCGATCCATTCGGTCCGCTTCACGCATCGGAAGCTCATCGGGCCTGGCGAATGGCGCCACGTCGTGGGGGAGTTCAAGTACCACTAGGTCAGAACCGGCGTCCGGGCTGTGACGATGAACCCGGCCAGGCAAAGCTTAGCCCGCAGTCCTCACCGGGTCTGCCTTCGGGCTCGGTCAGGTGCCAGCGAGGCCAGCACGCAGGCCGTCGCTACCCGAGCAGCCTCGTCAGGGGTCGATGCCGCCAGCCTTCGCCACGAAGTCGGTAAGGTGAGGGACGTAGTCCTCGCCGCCGTTGCCGCCGCTCCCGACCGCCATTGCGTAGGAGTTCTTGGCCGCCGATGCCACTGGCGTCGGCACCATGGCCGAGTTGGCCATCGACTCCAGATAACGAAGATCCTTGTAGGCATTGGACAGGGTGAAGCGATGGGCTTCGCGGTTCCCCTCGAGAGCATAACCCATGAAGGTCTGGTAGAACCCGCAGTCCATCCGGCTCCCTCGGATCACCGCGTCGAACTGCTGGACCGATATGCCCACCTTGCGAGAGATCGCCAAGGCTTCGGCGTAAATCGCGCCGTAGCCCAGGGACAGGAAGTTATTCAGAAGCTTCATCCGGTGCCCGTCGCCTGGGCCGCCTACGCGTAGGACACGGCTGGCGAATGTCTTGAGAACCGGCTCTACGCGCGCGAAGTCGCCTTCGACCGCTCCGACCATGACGTCGAGATTGCCTTCCCAAGCATCCTTGGGCGTCCGGCCCAGAGGGGCGTCCACGAGCCCGACCTTCCGATCGTGCAGAAGCCCGCCAAGGCGGATCGTCGAGACAGGGTCCGACGTCGAGCAGTCGATGACGATTGAACCGGCCCGCAGCGCCGGAAGCATGGCGTCGACGACCTCCTCGACCTGTGGCGAAGCGGTGAGGCAGAGCACCACGATATCGGACGCCTCGGCCAGGGCCGCGGGCGTCGAAGCCTCGGTGGCACCCTTGCCGACCAGATCATCGATCGCATCGCGCCGACGGTGCCCCAGCACCGTCAGAGGATAACCCTTGGTCAGGATGTTGTGCGCCATGCCATGACCCATGAAGCCAACCCCTACGAAGCCCACGCGCTCGGCCATGATCTCTCCTCCCATGTCGGTCGGGGCATCATGGCCGCTGGATAGGGCAGGGTCCAGTATCAGACCCCGGCCCGGATCAGCATGCCGAACAGGTCTCTTGGATCATCGGGGTCCGCCACCATGTCCAGGAGATCGTAGGTTCCGGCCTCGACGGCCTTAGCGAGGACATAGGTCAGCGCCGAGAAGTCCTCGATCGCAAAGCCCACCGAGTCGAACAAGGTGATCTGACTGTCCACAGTCCGGCCAGCTCGGCGGCCAGCGATGACCTCCCACAACTCGGTCACCGGATGGTCGGGGTCGAGTTGCTGGATCTCCCCCTCGATGCGGGTCTGCGGCGGGAACTCTACGAAGATGTCAGCGCGCAGCAGGATTTCCCGCGCCAGTTCCGTCTTGCCCGGACTGTCGCCACCCACGGCGTTGATATGAACCCCGGAGCCAATCATGTTGTCGGTCAGGATGGTCGCAAGCCGCTTGTCCGCCGTGACGGTGGTCACGATGTGTGCCCCCAGGATGGCCTCCTCAGCGCTCGCGCAGGGCACGATAGTCAGCCCGTGACCACGAAGGTTCCTCGCGCACTTCTCGGTGGCTGCAGAGTCCAGATCCCAAAGTCGGACAGTGTCGATCCCGCAGATCGCCTTGAAGGCCAGGGCCTGGAACTCGGACTGAGCACCGTTCCCTATGATCGCCATCGTGCTCGCCCCCTTGGGGGCAAGATGCTTCGCGGCCAGAGCCGACATTGCGGCGGTGCGCAACGCGGTCAGAAGCGTCATCTCCGACAGCAGGACGGGGTAGCCCGTGTGCATGTCCGCCAGGACGCCGAACGCCGTCACCGTCTGAAGACCGGCTCGCATGTTGCGCGGGTGACCGTTGACGTACTTGAAGCCATAAACCTCGCCGTCCGAGGTCGGCATTAACTCGATCACGCCTTCGGCGGAATGGGCCGGGATGCGAGCTGTTTTGTCGAAGCTCTCCCACCGCCGGAAGTTTCCCTCCAGCACCTCCGCAAGGTCGCGCAGCATAACCTCGATCCCGATGCGATGCACCAGCCGCATCATGTTCGCAACGGACACGAACGGGATCAGCGCCTTGGCGGACGGGACGGCCTGATCGGCGGCGGGCAGGGGAAGGGCGAGGTTCATGGCAGGTCTCCGGGTCAGGCAAGGCTTCGGGTGGGACGGTCAAAGATGCGGCGGCCCAGCAGCGAGGCGGTGAGATCCACCATCACGCCGGCCGTCCTGCCGCGCTCATCGAGGAATGGGTTCAGTTCGACGAGATCCAGCGAGGACACGAGGCCGGAGTCGCAGAGGATCTCCATGGCCAGATGCGCCTCTCGTAGGGTGGCGCCCCCCGGGGACGTGGTTCCGACAGCCGGAGCGATGTCGGGATCCAGGAAATCCACGTCAAGCGATACATGCAGCAGACCATTGGCCGCTTCGACCCGAGCCAGGAAGTCCGCAAGCGGCGTCCTGATCCCGTATTCGTCGATATGGCGCATATCGGCGAGGTGGATCTCAGTCTCGCGCAGGGCGGCGCGTTCTGCCGGATCAACGGAGCGAAGGCCGATCATGCAGATGTTCTGGCCGGGGATGGGCGCTGTCATCGGCGGGAACATGGTGAACCCGGCGCGGCCCGCGAGATACGCCACCGACACGCCGTGCAGGTTCCCCGTCTCGGTTGACTCCAGCGAGTGAAAGTCGCTGTGCGCGTCCAGCCAGAGCAGGAACAGCGGCTTGCCGCAGCGCTGGGCATGGACAGCGACGCCCGCTACGGACCCCATGGACAGCGCATGATCCCCGCCCATGAAGATCGGCATGCCACGTCCGGCCGCGTCCTCGGCCACACGGGCGAGCGCAGTGGTCCAGCCCACCGTCTCGCCAAGCGCCCAGAGTTTCGGGTCCGATGGCGCGTCGGACAGGTCGGGCGCGATGTTCCCCAAGTCGGACACCCGGTGGCCCAACCCGGACAAGGCCTCGGCCAACCCAGCAACCCTGTAGGCGTCAGGGCCCATCAGACAGCCGCGGCGGCGCTTGCCGCTGTCCACGGGGGCGCCGATCAGGATGATGTCACGTGTGTCCATTTGCAGCCAAGCTCGCTTGTTGAGGTGGAAGACATAAGGCGGCATTCTGTGCGATAGGTATGTTGATCGATCAAAACGGATAGCGTTGTTGGACGAAATGGATCATCGCCTCGTGGCTGCCCTGAGGCGAGACGGTCGGGCGACCTTGTCGGACCTTGCTCATGATCTGGGTGTGACGCGCACCACGGTACGGGCCCGCATGGCGCGGCTCATGGCCTCGGGAGAGATCGCGGGCTTTACCGTCCTGACACGGACCGATCTCGCGACTGCGCCGGTGCGGGGCCTCATGATGCTTCAGGTCGAGGGACGCGGGACGGATCGGGTCATGTCCAAGCTATCCGGCATCCCCGAAGTGATGGCTTTCCATACCACGAACGGCACCTGGGACCTGATCGTCGAGATCGAGACGGACACGCTCGAACGATTCGATCAGGCGCTGTTCGCGATCCGCCGGATCGAGGGCGTCACGCGAAGCGAGACCAACCTGCTCCTAAGCTCCCGTCGTCCAGTCAGGCGGCCCGTGTAGCCGAGCGACGGGCGGCCACGATCCATACGATCATCAGCAGTACGGAGAAGACAGCATTCCAGGACGCCATCGACAGGCCCAGGAGCTCCCAGGCGACCTGGTCGCACATGACGATTCGCGGTCCCTCGACCGACAGAAGATCGCCGCCGCTTAACCCTCCGAGTGCGCCTCCGGTGCAGTGGGTCGGGCCCTGCCACCAGCCCCGCTCCACTCCGGTATGGTACGCACCGAGGATCGCAGTGGCGGAGGCGGCGATGGAACCCAGGATGGGCAGGAAAGGACCGCGTACCGCGAGCGCCAAGGCTCCGATCGCGACGGCAGCAAAGTGCGGATACCGCTGGTACCAGCACAGCGCGCAAGGGGGATAGCCTAGCGCCTGGAACAGGTAAGCCCCGGCCAAGAGAGCAAAGGAGCCACCGGCGGCAAGAACGATCAAGGTCGTGCGGGTCAATCGCTTCTCCAGTGTTCGGCACGCACCCTTTCCGAGGTCGGCGGCAGAGGCAAGCGGGGTCTCGGAACCTTTTGCCCGGCTCATGGCGTTGTGACCCCCAGGGTAGATTGGGGAGTTCGGCCATGAAGTGGCAGGGGCGGCGCGGCAGCAGCAATATCGAAGACCGGCGGCGCTCAGGCGGCAGGGGTGGCCTCGCGGCGGGTGGCGGCGGGATCGGTGTGCTCGCCATCGTAGTGATCGGATACTTCCTTGGGGTGGACCTGACACCGATTCTTGGCGCCTCGGGGGGAGGTGGGATCCAGACAGGTTCGTACGAGCCCACCGAAGCCGACGAACGTGCGGCCGAGTTCGTGTCCGTTACCTTGGCCGACACCGAGGAGGTCTGGGCGCAGATCTTCCAGCAGGAGTTGGGGCAGACCTATACGCCGGCCGTGCTGGTGCTATTCAAGGGTGCCACCCAATCCGGATGCGGCGGCGCGAGTGCGCAGACCGGGCCCTTCTACTGTCCCCTGGACAAGAAGGTGTATCTGGATACTGATTTCTTCACGACGATGGAGCGTCAGCTCGGGGCCCAAGGCGATTTCGCCGCCGCCTACGTCGTGGCGCACGAAATCGGCCATCATGTGCAGGACGAGCTCGGCATTCTGTCGGAGGCCCAGCGCGGATCGCAGCAGGGCGCCGACAGCAACGCCGTGCGTGTCGAACTTCAGGCCGACTGCTTCTCGGGCGTCTGGGCGCGTTACGCCCAGGAACGCTTCGGCAGCCTCGAGCAGGGCGACATCGAAGAGGCTCTGAACGCCGCCCAGCAGATCGGGGACGATACCCTCCAACAGGAATCGAGCGGCGTGGTGCGGCCCGAGACCTTTACGCATGGCACCAGCGAACAGCGGCAGCGCTGGTTCTATGCGGGATATGAGTCGGGCGACATTGGCCAGTGCGACACGTTCAACACGCGGCAGCTTTGACCCTTTGACGAGCGGCCCCGGGATCGGTAGAGGGTCGGGGCCGGCCGGTGTGGCGGAATGGTAGACGCAGCGGATTCAAAATCCGCCGAGGCAACCCCTCGTGAAGGTTCGAGTCCTTTCACCGGCACCAAGTCCTTTGGACGAGCGTTGAGGCTGGTCGCTTGTCAGGCACAGCTGCGCATCCGACCCTCGTCGTTCCACACTAGTGGGAGGTGGATGCGGGTAGGGCGACGCTGGCCCAGGATCTCCACCTCGAGCGCGAGCCCATCGACGATTCGTTCGGGCGGGTGAGAACCCTGGGCGACGGACTGTCCGGTGTGGTGCGAGTATCCGCCTGGCGTGCACCAGCCCACTACGGTTCGGTCCAGCCGGATCGGCTCCCACGCGACGACGTCGGCATCCCGGCGTCCACCACGAGGGACGGCAATCGCTTCTTCGGGCCAGCCACCTTTTCGACCAAGGCTGCGGCTTTGCCTGCGAAATCGACCGGTTTGTCGTAGCGAACGAACCTGTCCAAGCCCGTCTCTGCGGGCGTATAGTCTGGCAAGTATACGCGACCCCAACTCCCAAACCACTTGTCGAACTGCAGCGACATCATCGCGCGCATGCCAAAGGCGTGAGGCCGAGATCCTTGCCCGCGTCCCAAAGCGTGCTCCAGGGGTGCCGCACTGCCATGTGGTCACAGAAGATCTCAAAGCCGAGATCACCGGTATAGCTGACCCTTTGCACATGACAGTCGGCCATGGCGACCGTCATACGACGGCAATCCATCAAGCGGAGCGCCGCCACGTCGCCGCGAGTGGCTCATTCCAGCAACTCTGAGGCGTTGGCCCGGCGATTTGGAAGCCGCTGCGCGCATCGGAGACGTTCTCCACCCGCACGCCGTCGTCCCAGTGCGCGTCGAAGCGCCGCAGGTGCCAGCCCTGCGCGCCGTAACTCGCAGTGAGCATGAACTCTGTCCCGGACAGGCAGGACACGGTGAAATCGCCCGTGATCCTCCCCAAGCGGGCGAGCATCGGACTGAGGGCCAGACGGCTCGGCTGCGGGATCGTGCCCGCCATGATCCGATCGAACCACTCCCGTGCCCTGGGACCGGTCACGCGACATTTGCCGAAATTGGATAACTCGCCGATCCCGACTGCCGTTCGGACTATTGCGACCTCCGCGTTGGTGGCGTCCCAAGCGTTGGAACGCTTGAACGTCGGGATCTCGCAAGTGCGCTTCCCAGGCAGCGTGAAGTAGTTGACGACCTCGAGACCGTATTGCCGGCCCCACACGGCGTTCATGCCGCTGAAGAGGTCGTACATGGGCGAGGTCTTGAAGGGCCGAGCGGCCGAGCGCTTCCCGTTTGGGTAAGCGACCGAGAATCGCATCTGGTAGTTCTCGATGACCTTGTGAACGGTGTAACCCCGGCGTCATCCAGCTCCCGAAGCGGCCCACGTCGAAGCCCCTTGGGTCACACTCTACCTCGCCATGGATCATCCACTGAGCCAGCGAAAGACCCATTCCACCGCCTTGCGAAAAGCCTGCCATCACGGCTCAGGCGGACCAGAAGTTCCGCAATCCCGGCAGGGGCCCGATCAGCGGTACTGTCCGGGGCAAAGGTGAACGGCGCGTGGATGACGCTCTTGACGCCGGAACGGCCAAGAACTGGAAAACGAGGGGTATCGAAGACCACCGAGTCTTCGATCATTGCGAAATCCTCATTCAGAAGCTTCTGCCCGAACGTCCAGGGCGTGCTGTCCAAGGATCGAGGCCCATGTAGCGATGCTCGGCGCGCTCGGCCTTGAGCATGTCGTACCGCTGCGACGTGTCAGCCAGGGTGATGCGTCCGACGTGGTGCAGGCCGCAACTCGTGCCGGTGAGGCGCTCCAACTTGTCACAGAGCCGGATCGTATGGCCCTGGAGGGCTGCCATGTTGGTGCCGCCGTTCAGCGCATGGAAGGTGCCTGCCGCATGCCATGTCGACCCCGATGTCAGGTCCGAGCGCTCGATCAGCATGACATCTGACCAGCCGAGCTTGGTCAGGCGATACAGCACGGAGCAACCGACGCCGGTGCCGCCGATCTCGGCCACGCGGGTGCTGGTTCTGATGACGCTGGTCCCCCTGGTTGTTCCGGTTCGTTATCGGCCGGCAACCAAGAGGATGCATCGTTCGGGGGCGACAGCACGTGTCGCCGCTGGAACGGGGCTTAGGGGATGATGCGGGTGTACTTGGTGCCTTCGATGGTCGCACCCATGCGTAGGCCGGATTGGGCGAAGACCACCGCAATGACCGGGGAGAGTGATGTCGTGGTGTCGGCCCTGAGCACCTCGCCCTGCGCGTTCACGGCATACTCAATGTCCGCGCCGGCGGCCCAGCCCGGCGAAGCCCGGAATTCGGCAAGGGCATCCTGGGTCATGAAGAAGAGGACATGGCTGTACTGCTGCGCTCCGATCTGCAGCCCGGCCGAGGCTGCGGTTGCCGAGTAGTAGTCGACGCTGGTGGAGCCGACCCGCAAGGCGCCAGTGCCATAGGATCCACCCACGCCCAAACCGATCTCGGTCACGACTGGCATGACGAGGATGCCAGCGGCGCGCCCCGCGAGATCCTGGGTTCCGGGGTAGTTCGTGTAAAGGAAGCTCAGGGTGCTATCGACCCGAGCATCCACGATGTCTGCTCCACCCGATCCGATGCCGTTGGCGCATCCAGCCAAGACCGACCCCGTCAGAGCCATGGCCACAAACGTCCGTCTCGAAATTCCGCTCATTGTCACTGCCCACCAGTTGATGGCCTTGTTACCGGCCGTTGGGAATCAGCCTAACCAAGAATCGGCCGCTTGTCACCGAATCGCTCGCACGGTCAGCCGTGGAGCGCGCGGGCCGCCTCGGGTGCGAAGTAGGTCAGGACGCCGTCGCAACCCGCACGCTTGAAGGCCATCAGGCTTTCCATCATCACGCGGTCGCCGTCCAGCCAGCCATTCGCCGCCGCAGCCTTGAGCATCGCGAATTCACCCGAGACCTGATAGGCAAAAGTCGGGACGCCGAACCTGTCCTTCACGCGTCGGCAGATGTCCAAGTAGGGCATGCCGGGCTTTACCATGACCATATCGGCCCCTTCGGACAGGTCGCGCGCCACCAGACGCAGCGCCTCGTCCGAGTTGCCCGGATCCATCTGGTAGGTCTTTTTCTCGCCCTTGAGCGCCGCTGTTGCGCCTACGGCATCCCGAAACGGGCCGTAAAAGGCCGAAGCGAACTTGGCGGCGTAGCTTAGGATCGTAACGTTCTGGAATCCATCAGATTCCAGCGCGCGACGAATGGCGCCGACGCGCCCATCCATCATATCCGAGGGACCCAGGATGTCCGCGCCAGCCTTTGCCTGTGCCAGCGCCATCCTGACCAAAGCCTCGACCGTTCGGTCGTTCACGATCTCCCCACCCTCAACGAAACCGTCGTGTCCGTCGATGTTATAGGGATCAAGCGCGATGTCCGTCATGACGGCGACGTCCGGCACCGCGTCCTTGATGGCACGAATGGCGCGATTGGAGAGGTTCTCCGGGTTCCAGGCTTCGGCGCAGTCCGCGGTGCGGTGCTCCATGGCGGTGTAGGGGAACAGGCAGACCGCCGGAATTCCAAGGTCGCGGGCCTCGCGGGCCGCTCCGACCGCACGATCGACGGTCAGGCGAAGCACCCCAGGCATGGACGGCACGGGAACCGCCTGATCGGATCCCTGCATCAGGAACAGCGGCCAGATCAGGTCGGATGGGCTCAGGGAGTTCTCTCGGACCAAGGCACGAAGGGCGGGCGTGGCCCGCAGGCGGCGCAAGCGGGCAGTCGGGAATGGGGCCGGGCTCAGGGTCATCGGGCGCTCCGATCAAAGGGCCGGGCAGGGCGGCCACAGCTGACGGGTCGCACGAAGAGCACGCGACCTCAAGGCTGGGCATCGTCTGTCTGCTCCACTACGCTGACAGGACGAAACAGGGACGCAGCCTGCAACCGACGTGGACTGGACTCAAACCTTATTTGAAGTCATAGACTTCCGGTCCTTCTCGAACCTTTGGTTCTGGATCGTCCTTGCCGTCATCTGGTCGTCGGCCAGCCATTGGGTGTTGGGCGTTCCTTTCGACCTCGTCATTCGGGCGCGGCGGCATGGCGGACAGGCTCTGGCCGATCTCGAGGACTTGGTTCGGATCAACGTGAACCGTCTACTCTACATCTCTGAAATGTCTGGGCTTTGGCTTGCGGGCCTTGTTGCATTCGTTCTGACGCTGCTCTTCATCCTTGCGGTGTGGTATGGCGTGGAATTCGCTCAAGCCGTTATTCTTCTTGCCACTCCGATGACGATCGTCGGAACCATGAGCTTGGTGACTGCCCGCCGAATTCATACCGAGGCTCCACACGGAGATGCGCTCTTCCAAGCACTAGTGCGCCATCGGCTGCGGACGCAGATCGTCGGAATGGTCGCGATCTTCATCACCGCCATGTTCGGCATGTATCAGAACCTGCAGGTGCTGCAGGGGTTGTGAACGCACGCGCCGTTGACACCATCGCCCTGCGCGGTAGGTGACGCGCATGCCCAGCAATCCCCTGCACATCAACGTCGGCGGCGCGCCGGAAGGCTATGACGCTCGCCTTGTCCTGAACGAGCTCGACAGATCCGGGTGCTGCGTCGTGCACGTGGCTCGGGACGACCGCAGGCTGGCTGCCATGCAGTCGGCGCTGGCGTTCTATGACCCTGGCCTGCCCGTGTTCGTCTTTCCGGCTTGGGACGTGCTGCCGTTTGACCGTGTGTCGCCCAATCCCGATATAGCAGCCCAACGGATGGCGACGCTTGCGGGGCTTGTCCATGACATGCCGGACCGGTTCGTCCTGCTCACCACTCTGAACGCCGCGACCCAGCGCGTGCCAGCCCGGGCGACCCTGCGGACAGCGGCCTTTACCGCCCGGGTTGGCGACCGAGTGGACGAGACCGCGCTCCGGGCCTTCCTGTCCCGCATGGGATTCACCCAAAGCCCGACGGTGACCGAGCCCGGGGACTATGCCGTACGCGGCGGATTGGTCGATGTGTGGCCTCCTGGGCATCCCGGCCCGGTGCGGCTCGACTTCTTCGGGAATACGCTGGACGGAGCGCGGCGCTTCGATCCTACGACGCAGCGAACCACCGAGAAGCTGAACCTTGTCGAGTTTGCGCCCGTGTCCGAGGTCATTCTCGACGAAGCCTCAATCACCCGCTTCAGGCAGAACTACAGGATCGAGTTCGGGGCAGCCGGCAGCGATGACCCCCTTTATGAAGCCGTTTCCGCTGGCCGCAAGCACGCAGGAATGGAGCACTGGCTCGCGTTCTTCCATGATAGGCTCGAGACGATCTTCGACTATCTGCCAAAGGCGACTGTGACCCTGGACGATCAGGTCACGGCCACCCGCATCGCCCGATGGGCCGCCATCGAGGATGCCTACGACGCCCGGCGGTCGGCCCTGAAAGAGCGGGGGCGGATGGACTCGGTCTACAAGCCCGCGCCCCCCCGATTGCTGTATCTGGACGAAGCGGCCTGGGAGGACGCCGTCCGTAACAGGCGCTTGCTTCAGTTCAGCCCACTCAAGCTGCCGACCGGCATGGGTGTCATCGATGCGGGCGGACGGATCGGCCGGGATTTCGCGCCTGAGCGACAGCAGGAGAAGATCTCTCTGTTCGGCGCCCTCGCGGATCATGTGAAGGCTCGTCTCGACGCTGGCCCCGTGCTTCTGGCCAGCTACTCCGAGGGCGCGCGCGAGCGCCTCATGGGACTGCTGGAGGATGAAGGGCTCGGGGAAACGATCCCTGTCATGGACTTCACCCGTATTGGAAAACGTGGAATCCATCTGGCCGTCTGGCCGCTCGAACATGGCTTCGAGGCACCCGGTCTGACTGTGATAGCCGAGCAGGACGTGCTCGGCGACCGTCTGATCCGGCAAACCCGCAAAAGGAAGCGGGCCGACAACTTCCTCACCGAGGTGAACACGCTCACGCCCGGCGACCTCGTGGTGCATGTCGATCATGGAGTCGGGCGTTACCTTGGGCTTGAGGTACTCAGGGCCTTGGGAGTGGCTCACGAGTGCCTCGCTCTTGAGTATGCGGAGAACACGAAGCTTTACCTGCCGGTCGAGAATATCGAACTCCTGAGTCGCTTCGGCCATGAGGAGGGCCTCCTCGACCGACTGGGCGCCGGAGCCTGGCAGGCCCGGAAAGCGAGGCTGAAAGAGCGGATCAAGATCGCCGCCGAGCGTCTGATTCGCACTGCGGCCGAGCGCGCCTTGCGCCATGCGCCCGAGCTTGAGCCGCCCGAGGACATCTGGGACCAGTTTCTGGCCCGCTTTCCCTATGCCGAGACCGACGATCAGCTTCAGGCCATCGATGACGTGCTGGGCGACATGGCATCCGGCAACCCGATGGACCGGCTGATCTGCGGCGACGTGGGCTTCGGCAAGACCGAGGTCGCTATTCGTGCCGCCTTCATTGCCGCTATGTCGGGTGTCCAGGTCGCGGTGGTCGCGCCGACGACGCTGCTGGCGCGCCAGCATTACCGAACCTTCGCGGAGCGATTCCGGGGCTTTCCTCTCGAGGTAAGGCCGTTGTCGCGCTTTGTTTCTGCCAAGGAGGCTGCCCAGACCCGCGAGGGCATGGCAAAGGGAACGGTCGATATCGTGGTCGGCACCCATGCGGTGCTGGCCAAGCAGGTGCGTTTCGCGAATCTGGGCCTGCTTGTCATTGATGAGGAGCAGCATTTCGGTGTCGGACACAAGGAGCGCCTGAAACAGCTCCGCACGGACATCCACGTGCTGACACTTACCGCGACCCCGATCCCGCGCACCTTGCAACTGTCGCTTTCGGGCGTGCGCGACCTGTCCGTCATCACGACCCCTCCCGTCGACCGATTGGCAATCCGGACCTACGTGTCCGAGTTCGACACGATCACCATCCGCGAGGCGCTGCTGCGCGAGCATTATCGCGGCGGACAGAGCTTCTTCGTCGTGCCGCGACTAGCAGACCTGCCGGAGATGGAGGACTGGCTCCGGCGCGAGGTGCCCGAGGTGTCGGTGGTCGTTGCGCATGGTCAGATGGCTGCAGGCGAACTCGACGATCGCATGAACGCCTTTTATGACGGCAAGTTCGACGTGCTTCTTGCCACGTCGATCGTGGAGTCCGGCTTGGACATTCCGACAGCGAACACGATGATCGTGTGGCGAGCCGACATGTTCGGTCTGGCCCAGCTTTACCAGATCCGCGGTCGAGTCGGCCGCTCCAAGGCGCGCGCCTATGCCTATCTAACCACGCGGCCTCGCCAGAAGCTGACCCAACCGGCCGAACGGCGGCTGAGGGTGCTGGGCAGCATCGACAGTCTTGGGGCCGGGTTCCAACTGGCCAGCCAGGATCTGGATATCCGGGGTGCCGGGAACCTCTTGGGCGAAGAGCAGTCTGGACAAATCCGGGAGGTCGGCTTCGAGCTCTACCAGCAGATGCTGGAAGAGGAGATCGACCGGCTTCGGTCCGGGAAGGGTGAATTGGTCGACACCGAAGGGCAGTGGGCCCCACAGTTGAACTTGGGCGTGCCGGTGCTGATCCCAGAGGAATACGTTCCCGACCTCGACGTACGCTTGGGCCTTTATCGCAGGCTTTCTGCGCTTTCGACCAAGGTCGAATTGGAGGGTTTCGCGGCGGAGCTGATCGACCGGTTCGGTTCCCTGCCTCGCGAGGTGAATACTCTCCTCTTGGTTGTCAGGATCAAGGCGATGTGCCGCAGGGCTGGGGTGGCACGTCTGGATGTCGGACCGAAGGGCGCGACGCTCGTCTTCCACAATGACCGCTTCGCCTCACCGGCGGGACTCGTGGAGTTCATTCAAGGCCAGAACGGGCAGGCACGGATCAAGGACAACAAGCTCGTCGTGCTCCGCGAGTGGCCGACTGAGGCCGAGCGGATCAAGGGGTCCTTCGGGATCGTGAAAGAGCTGGCCGAGAAGCTGGCCGAAGCTCAGCCGCCCAAGCCCAAGGCCAACGGGCGCCGCGATGCCGTCGAGGGGTCCAGCGCTTCGTCTGCCTCGAATGGCGCGTCCGTCCTTGCAGGAGCGAAGCGCCGGGATAGCTGAAGGATCGAGCGCTAGCACGGCCCGTTGCGCTTTGGGCGCAAGTTCTCGGCGCTGCACTCAATACGGTCCGTCCGCTGAACCTGGGGGCGGGGCGCGGCACCCCATGGATGCCACCCCGGCCTTGGCCCAGATCAAGGGACCTGGATCGGGGGCCAGGGGCGTACAGGCTGCCGGCGTTGCGTATGATCGGCACTATCGTATAGTCAGCGTTCCATGGCTGGCAACGACCCGAAGGCTCTGATCCGCATTGCCCGTTCTGATGGAGAGGTGGATCATGCTCCACCTCTGGACTTGGGTGCGCGTGTGCGAGAACTGCGCCGCGCAAGGGATTGGACGCTTGAACAGGCCGCCAACCATGCAGGCCTGGCTCGGTCCACCCTGTCGAAGATCGAGAACGGGCAGATGTCGCCCACCTACGAAGCGTTGAAGAAGCTTGCCGTCGGTCTCGGGATCTCGGTGCCGCAGTTGTTTACCCCAGCGTCACGCGCCCAAGTCAATGGCCGCATGACCGTGACCAAGGCCGGCGAGGGTGCGGCGCATCTGACCACCACCTATGAGCACGAGTTGCTGGCCGAGACGTTGACCCGGAAACAGATGCTGCCGTATCGCGCCAGAGTCCGGGCCCGCAGACTTGAAGAGTTCGGCGGCTGGGTCCGCCACGACGGCGAAGAGTTCCTTTACGTCCTGACCGGCGCGATCAGGCTCTATACCGAGTTCTATGAACCGGTGGAGATGAAGCGCGGCGACAGCGCCTACTATGACGCCTCCATGGGCCATAATGTCGTGTCCATAAGTCAGGACGACGCGACGATCCTTTGGGTGACCTCGATCGCGTGACGTCGTCCAGCGGCGAAGGATGGGAGGTCGTTCCATCCTTCGCTCAATCGGCTCTCAAAGAGCCACGTCTGCTACCATGACTCCTGCTTGCGTTGCGCCGACCAGAGCGTCACCGACCAGCATCACTGGCCCGCAGGCCGACAGAACCGAGAGAACGGCTGCCACCATGATCAGCTTCACTCTTGGGGCTCCCACCACCAAACGTCCGGCTGCCAGCCGGGCCAGTCTCCCATAAGGGGGAGCCGTTCCGGGTAGGTCAGCTCCGCCGCATGGGCAATGCGCGCCACGTTCCACTGATAGAACGGGATGACGTACCGGCCGCTGGTCAGCACCCGATCCAGCGCCTGCGTGGCGGCCGTGAAGTCGTCGGTCGATTCGGCCGTCAGCAGGTCCCGGATGAGCCCATCGACCGCAGGCGACTTCACTCCCATCAGGTTGCGGCCACCCGGCTCGTCGGCCGTGCCGGAGCCCCAGTAAAGCACCTGTTCGTTGCCCGGCGAGTTGGACACGGCACGTCGGAAATAGGTCATATCGAAGTCATAGCCGTCCGTCCGCTGCTTGTACTGCGCCGAGTCCACGGAATTGACGGTCACTTGCATGCCGAGCCGCCCCAGGGACTGAACATACATGTCCACCACGGACGCCACTTCTGAGGAGCCGTTCTCCAATAGGATCTCGAAGGCGAAGGGCTCGCCGCCTGGATTCCGCAGCGAACCATCTTCACCCACTGTCCAGCCTGCGGCCTCGAGCTGGCCAATCGCCTTGGCGACGTTCGCCCTGTTTCGCTCTGACCCGTCGCTCGTGGGCAGCTCATAGCCTTCCATGGCTCCCGGAAGGAGGGAGTCCGCGTACTTGGCCAAGTAATCGGCCACCTTGCCCTGGGCGGCTCCGGAAGTCATGCCTAGAGGCGAGTTGGAATAATAGGACGTGATGCGAGGCTGTTCGCCGCCTGTCATCGCTTCGTTGATGAACTCGAAGTTGAAGGCCAGCATCATGGCGTCGCGGACGCGCCAGTCCGAAAAGAGCGGGTCGCGCGTGTTCATGACAAGGCCCGTCATGCCCGAGGGGCGCAGGTGGGGAACCTCGGAGAGGACGACCTCACCATCCTGCACCAAGGGAAAGTCGTATTCGCTCTCCCAGCGCGCGACGTTGGTCTCTCGGACGATGTTCGTCTCGCCGGATTTGAAAGCTTCAAAGGCGGCTGTTTCATCGCCGAAGAACTCGTAGCGTACCTTGTCGAGGTTCATTGTCCCGCGGCGAAAGGGCAGGTCCGCTCCCCAGTAGTCCTCATCGCGGCGCAGGGTGACTGAGCGCCCAGCATCATAGGTCTCCACGACGTAGGGACCGGAGGTGATGGGGATGATGTCCAGCCCGTCCGCGCTGGCGAAGTCGACGCCTTCCCATTGCTTCTTCTGCAGGATCGGTCTCAGACCAGCGAGAAGGGCCAGCTCGCGGTCTTGGACGTTGAAGGTGATGCGGATCCCGCGGTCCCCCACCGGAGCGATGGACTCCACCTTGGCCCAGAAGGTCTGATACCGTGGATGGCCCTGCGTCCCCAGCGTCTCATAGGACCAGATCACGTCTTCGACGGTCACCGGGTCCCCGTTCGAGAAACGAGCTTCGGGGCGTAACTGGAACTCGACCCAGCTTCGATCGTCGGGCACATCGATGGTCTCGGCCAGAAGCCCATACAACGTGAAAGGCTCATCAAGGGAGCGGCCCATCAGGGATTCGGTCACAAGAGACGTCAGCTGCCAGGGAACCGTGCCCTTGAGGATGTACGGATTAAGGCTGTCGAAGCTGCCGACCTCGGCCGACACTACGGATCCACCGTTTGGAGCCTCAGGGTTCACATAAGGAAGGTGGTCGAAGTCAGGCGGCAGCGCGGGCTCTCCATACATCGCGATGGCGTGCTTGGGCTCGGCCCAAGCTGCCGTGCCCAGCAGCATGCAAAACGTTACGGCTCCCCGTCCCAGATGGGTGACGAAGTTGGACTTCATGACGACTGCTCTCCCTGGTGCCTCGATGGAGCGTTTGGCGACGTTACGCGTGCAGCCATGCGAAATCAAACTTTTGGCTAGCGGAGCAACTGCAAAACGCCTATAAAGAGGTCACTGCTCGATAGGTTTCTTGCCTGTATGAAACCTGCCTCAACAACTCAGCGCCCGCCAACTGGCGGGCGTTTTTTTGTTCAGTTGGCGACAGCGAAGCCTGAGTTGATGTGATTCCTTAAGATTCCAAGGTATCCAGAGGCAGTCAGGGCTGCAGAAGGTGCCCGAATTCTGGATACGGTCAGCTTCGAATCACAGATTCTTGAGTTCCGACTCGCTTTGGGTCGCCCGGTTTGTCCACAACGCCAACATCTTGGGGTAGGGGGCTCAGGCATCGTGTAAGGCGGCGCTGCGGCCAAAAGCCGCCGACAACTTGCCGTTCAGTCGGCAAAACCGTGCCCATTGTTCCTGCGGCCTGAACGTCTATTGTGCCGCAGCGCAGTAGAGGACGCATATCCATGGCTCTTGCTCGTCCCCTGTCCGGTCGAACGGCGGTCGTGACCGGCTCCACGTCTGGCATCGGCTTGGGGATCGCCCGGGAGTTGGCAGCCGCTGGCGCGAACGTGGTCCTGAACTCCTTTACGGATGATCGAGCGGATCACGACCTAGCCAGGCAGCTCGGGCATGAGTTCGAGGTTGAGGTTAGATACGTTCAGGCTGACATGTCCAAGGCCGTGGACTGTCGGGCGCTGGTGGACTCAAGTGGTACCTGCGACATCCTCGTGAACAATGCTGGCATCCAGCACGTCGCGCCGATCGAGGAGTTTCCGCCAGCAAAGTGGGACCTCGTCCTCGCCATCAATCTGTCTTCGGCGTTTCATACGACCGCGGCGGCCCTGCCAGGCATGCGCGCGCGCGGTTGGGGTCGCATCGTGAACGTGGCATCCGCCCATGGCCTCACGGCCTCGCCGTACAAATCCGCTTACGTCGCCGCCAAGCATGGTCTTGTCGGTTTGACCAAGACCACAGCCCTCGAGGTGGCCGGACAGGGGATCACCGCAAACGCCATTTGTCCGGGCTATGTGCTTACGCCCTTGGTCGAGGCCCAGATCCCCGACCAGATGAAGGCGCACGACATGGACCGGGAGACTGTCATCCGGGAGGTGATGCTGGCCCGTCAGCCGTCCGGGCAGTTCGCCACTGTCGAGCAGATCGGTGGCACAGCGGCCTTCCTGTGCAGCGACGCGGCTGCCCAGATCACCGGGACCACCATCAGCGTCGATGGGGGCTGGACAGCCCTTTAACGCTCGCAGGGCTCGGTTGCAGAAGCAGGGGTCAGCAGGGAGGTTGCGGGACGAAACTCGAACCTGCGCGCACTCCGGACTGGCCAGGCTCTGCGCGGACGCGCCTCTACCATTCCAGGGTATTCTCCCCCGGGAGATGGACGACAGAACTGACTGCCGACTGGAATCAGGCCGGTGGTGGGACAACTCCTGAGGAAAGCGCCCCGTTGGAAACGGGTGCCTCACCCGGGTAGACGAGGCCCGCCGAGATGACGAGCTTGGCCGCATCCTCAAGCGACATGTCGAGTTCGATGATCTCGGACCGGGGCACGAACAGTAGGTAGCCCGTCGTCGCATTGGGCGTGATCGGGCGGAACAGCCCAACCATCTCGTCCCCGTCGAGGGACAGCCGTTGCCGAATCTCGCCGCGGAGGGGGGCTGACACGAAGGCCAGCGACCACATGCCCTTGCGTGGGAACTCCACTAGGCAGACCTTCTCGAACCGGGCGTCGGACTGTGTAAAGACTGTCTCGGAGATCTGCTTCACGGCGTTGTAGATCGAACGAATGACAGGGACCCGGCCGACCAGGTCCTCTCCGGTCCGAAGGAGCGAACGGCCGACCAGTCCTTTCGCGATCCAGCCAAGCAGGATCGTGAAAAACAGGAAAAAGACCACGCCCACGCCGCGGATGTTGACTTCGATCCACTCCGGGTCGCCGCGAGGGTGGCCGACCCAGCGGTTCACGATGGCTTCGGGATGCCAGTAGCCGGGGACGAATGGCATGACGACGCCATCGACCCACCCGGCAAAGGTCCAGATCAGCCAGATCGTAAGGCCAATAGGCGCGATCACCACCACGCCGGCAAAGAAGTTGTTTCGGAGCGCGCCCAGAATACGCGTCACCAGCCAATGCTGCTGGCGTGGCAGACGTTTCTGCGGCTTGGGCGGAAGCATGGACCTGACCTTTGATCGTTTTCTCGAAGGTTCTAGGACAGGGCCGCGCCATGCTGCAACCAGCCGTGCCGCCCAAGCGCCGAACGACCGTGATCAGCCCTGAGCGCTGCGCATTTCGGCTGCGATTCTCGCTGCTAGACGCGCGTTGTTCAGGACCAGGGCGATGTTCGTCTCCAGGCTGCGGCCACCGGTCAGGTCGTAGATCCGGGCCAGCAAGAACGGCGTGACGGCCTTGGCTGCGATGCCCTGGTTCCCTGCCTCGAGCAGCGCCTGGGCGATCAACGGCGCCAACTCCTCCGCGGGGATCTCGTGCTCGGCGGGAACCGGATTGGCGACGAGTTGCCCACCTGGTAGCCCGATTGCCGCGCGCATCCGATGCGCCGCCGCAATCGTGGCCGGATCATCCATGCGCAGCGGGGCCCGCAGGCCAGAGCGGCGCGACCAGAACGCCGGCAACTCGTCCTGTCCGACCGCGATGACCGGTACGCCCAGGGTCTCCAACACCTCGAAGGTCTTTGGCAGATCGAGAATGGCCTTTGCCCCTGCGGCCACCACGGTCACCGCCGTCTGCGCGAGTTCATGCAGGTCCGCCGAGATGTCTAAGCTGGACTCGGCGCCGCGATGCACGCCGCCGATTCCACCGGTTGCAAAGACGTCGATCCCCGCAAGCTTGGCCAAGATCATCGTTGCGGCAACGGTCGTCGCACCCGTCCCGCCCTGGGCCAGGCAAGCCGCCAGATCGGCTCTTGAGAGCTTGGCGACGTCCTTGGCCTGAGCCAACTGCTCAAGTTGATCCCTGGACAGGCCGACATGCACCTGTCCCGCCATGACGGCGATGGTGGCCGGGACGGCACCGTGGGCGCGGACCTCCTCCTCGACCAGGCGAGCGGTCTCTACGTTGCGCGGCCATGGCATGCCATGGGTGATGATCGTGGATTCGAGCGCCACGATCGGACGTCCCAGACTGCGAGCGTCGCTCACCTCGGGGGAAAAATGCATGGGGATCATGTTGGCGCTTCTCCTGAGACGTAAAGTGCGGCGGCCCGCAGCGCCCGGGCGAGCGCGCCCTCCCGGTCTGCGCCGTCCCGCTCGGCCACGATGTGCGCGGCCATGAATGTGTCGCCCGCGCCCGTCACCCGGGTCACCAGCACATCGGGAGGAACCTGCGTGGTCACCCCGGAACCATCTCCATGGGACGCCGACCTGCCACCGTCCGTGACCAGCACCCGCCGAGCACCCCGATCTATCAGCCCCTTCGCTGCGTCTGCCGAGTTCGCGAACTCTCGGTGGCAGAGCAGGCCAGCCTCCTCCAGGTTCACGTACAGTGTCGTGCCGGCGTGATCGATCAGCGGCAGAAGGCGCTCGGCCTTGCCCGGACTGGCAGGGGCGACCCGAAGGTCGGACTTTCGGAACAATGGGGACGCCGAGATCCGGGCGAGAAGATCGGCGGTCAGATTGCCGTCCAGTGCCACCGGTCCGTCCCAGGGTCGCTGCGCCGTACCAAGCCTTCCATCCTCCAGCGGCCGCAAGATCTTATCGCCCGCAGCTTCCAGGGAATGGGCATCGGCGATGGCAGCAATCAGCCCGTTCCCGCCTTCGATGGCCATGTAACGATCGGTCGGCAAGTCCTCCGATCTGTAGAGGTAATCGATCACGAGACCCATGTTCGCAGCTTCGGCCGTCAGTGCCTCTCCTGGGGCGTCACGACCGACGGCGCTCAGCAGCGCGGGCCGGAGCCCGAAGCGGCGCAGGGTGACAGCGATGTTCATGGCAACGCCACCAGTCACCTGTGTGATGCGTCCCGGCAGGTCTGCGCCTAGCCTCATGTGGGACGGAGTCCGACCGATGATGTCCCAAAGGACCGAACCGATGCACAGGATGTCAGGGGCAGGGGTCATGAACGTGCAGTTGCCCGCAAGCCCAGGGCAGCGTCAACCCGAACCGCTTACTGCGTGCCTCTTGCACCTTCGGGTGTTTATCGCTAGGTCCCCCCCACTTCGCAGGCGGAGGCGGGCCCCGGGGGGAGAAATCCCTCGATGGTCCACCGGTTGGGGGCAACCCTGATACCTTCGCCGAGGCCAAACCGGAAAAGGACAACGACATGGCTCTCCCCGAGTTTTCCATGCGCCAGCTGCTTGAGGCAGGCGTACACTTCGGACACCAGACCGCCCGCTGGAACCCCCGCATGGGGCCGTACATCTACGGCTCGCGGAATGGCATCCACATTCTGGACCTGACCCAGACCGTACCGCTGCTGGACGAAGCGCTGCGCGTGGTACGCGACACCGTGGCCCGTGGCGGCCGCATCCTGTTCGTGGGCACCAAGCGCCAGGCGCAGAAGTCGATCGCGGACGCGGCCGAACGGTCCGCGCAGTTCTACATGAACCACCGCTGGTTGGGTGGCACCCTGACCAACTGGCAAACGGTCTCGCAGTCGATCAACCGGCTGAAGGCGATTGACGAAGCGGCCGATCGCGGGTTCGAAGGGCTGACCAAGAAAGAGCGTCTTGGCATGGAGCGTGAGCAGGCCAAGCTGCAGGCTTCGCTCGGTGGCATCCGTGAAATGGGCGGCGTGCCCGACCTCCTGTTCGTCATCGACGTCAACAAGGAAGATCTGGCCATCCAGGAAGCCCAGAAGCTTGGTATCCCGGTCGTGGCCGTGGTCGACACGAACTGCTCGCCCAAGGGCGTCGACTATGTGATCCCCGGCAACGACGACGCCGCGCGGGCGATTCAGCTGTACTGCGACCTCGTGGCCCGTGCCGCTCTTGAAGGCATGAGCGCCCAACTGGGCGCGGCGGGCGTCGATATCGGCGCCATGGAGCAACTCTCGGAAGAGACGCTCGAGGACGCCGCGACCGCCTGATCAGGGTTTGTGTCGCAAAACTGATACCGGGCGGGTGCGACACCCCGCCCGGATTTCCATTCAAGGAGGCATGAGATGGCGATCACCGCGAGCATGGTGAAAGAGCTGCGTGAAAGCACCGGCGCAGGCATGATGGATGCCAAGAAGGCCCTGACTGAGACGGACGGCGACATGGAAGCGGCCGTTGACTGGCTGCGGACCAAAGGTCTTGCCAAGGCTGCCAAGAAATCTGGCCGCACTGCCGCCGAAGGCCTCGTCGGCGTGGCCGTATCGGGCGGCAAAGGCGTCGTGGTCGAGGTCAACTCCGAGACCGATTTCGTCGCCAAGAACGCCGAGTTCCAGGCTCTTGTCCGTAATGTGGCTCAGGCCGCGCTCGGCGCTGATGACATCGAGTCCCTCAAGCAGGCCGATCTGAACGGCCAGCCGGCCGAGACTGCCGTCATGGACGCCATTGCCAAGATCGGTGAGAACATGACGCTGCGCCGCATGTCCACGCTGAGCGGTGAGACCGTCGTCTCATACGTGCACAATGCCGCGGGTGAGGGACTTGGCAAGATCGGCGTGCTCGTGGCGCTGTCCGGCACCGACAACGGCATTGGGCGGCAGATCGCCATGCACGTTGCCGCGGCCAATCCGGCAGCCCTGGACGAGGCGGCGCTGGATCCCGCGCTGGTCGTCAAGGAGCGTCAGGTCCAGTTCGATATCGCCAAGGAGTCGGGCAAGCCCGACGCTGTGATCGAGAAGATGCTCGAAGGCCGGATGAAGAAGTTCATGGCCGAGTCGACCCTCATGGGACAGGCCTTCGTCGTGAACCCTGACGTCACGGTTGCGCAGGCTGCCAAGGATGCAGGCGTCGCGGTCACGGGCTTTGTTCGTCTCGCCGTCGGCGAGGGCATCGAAAAGCAGACCGAGGACTTCGCAGCCGAGGTCGCCAAGATGAACGCGGGCGCCTGACAGCGTTTGCGGAGGCCGCCGCCATGCTGTTTTAGCTGACGGCGGCACTGCCTCTGCCATGAGGTTGGCCACCTATGGGCCACCTCTTGGTTTTCTGCCTCGACCGAGGTTCTGCAGGTATAACGGCTGACGCGTTCCACGAGCCAGATCGGGCGCCGTGCTCTGTGTACGCTGGCCCCGGCGTTTGATGCGGCGTCAGGTGTCCACTGTGAACATTTGGTTGTAGAACGCGGCCTTCAACACGGCCTGGGCCGTCGTCTCGACATCGAGCGCCTCACGCGCCAGACGAAGATGCTTTTCCACCGTTGCGGCCGTAAGGCCCATCAGCAGGGCAATGTCCTGTGCCGTCTTTCCGTCACCGACCCACTGAAGCACCTCGCGTTGCCGAGGCGTGAGTTGGCGCGCGCCGCTGTAGGGCAGGGTGAGCAGCTTCAGGTGGAACACATTGTTCATCACCGTGATCGTCGGGCCGTGCTGCGCCCAGATTTCATCGACGCGATCCTGATCCAAGCCCGGGCGAGCGCAGAGGCCAATCCCGCCTTTGGCGCGCTGTGAGACAGAGCGGAAACTGATGGTGTAGCCGCAGGTGACCCCAAGCTTGCGGTTGAAGTCTAAGACCTTGAGTTCGGAGGGCGAGAAGCCACCTTCGGCCGCCGTCCTGGTGATCCAGGACCAGGAACATGCGCCGTCATTCTCAAGGGCCCAGCGGACCATAGGGCCATTGGCGTAGAGCCCGTCTTCGATGTAGGGGCGCATGTAAGCCGCAGGCAAATTGGTCAGAACCACCCAGTCCTGGGGGTCGCCCAGACTGCGACCGCTACGATATCGGGTGTACCCGTAGAGCAGTCGATCAAAGCCGAAAGAGGCCATTGCGTCCAGATGCAGCCGCCAAAGACCTTCGACCGAATTCGCGTTGTTCACGCGATCCAGATGGATGACGAGATCATGCATGGTCGTTGCATTAACACTCTTGTCGAACCCAGCGCACCAAGATTCTGGCCTTGTCGGGACTGGTATCTCTCCAGCGGCGTTCGAATCGAGATGATGCCCCTGATGTTCCATCGCGCGAACCATGCCTCCACGAGTTCCTGCTGGCGGCATGGCTGACCAATCGTGGAAGCCTGCGGGCACGAGGGGGGACCAAAGTCACCAGTGATCAGAAAGAGGAGGGCAGGGACGAACTCTCGGGCCGCTTTGGGGCGAACGCAACACATGGCATTCCCTCCAGGGCGAAGTCTGGATTGAGTTCGTGTCGAAAGCCTGGATCATGTGCAGAGCCTCAGGACCTGCTTCAGCCTTTAAGACATCGTGACCGAGCTCGCCGAGAAATCGAGCTGCTCCGCCTCTGCTTCGCAGCTGCGGAATGACTAACGAAGATCACCTCAGGAGACTCGAACCTCCCAATATGATCAGGAACATCGTTTCGATGGCCTGCATGAATCGAGTACCTCGCGCTGTCTCAGGCGTCGCGAGCCGACGATGCAGGGCCGACGTTATCGAACAGCGCGATCCGACAATCACTCTCCAAGGTGACACCATGCGACGCCAAGCATCCGAGACGGAGCCAAACCCGTGAGAGAGCTGGCATTGTTCCGGCGCAGAACGTCCGCTGTAAAAGCCCTTGGATCTGGCTAATCCAGATGGAACGTATTTGCTCGAATCCACCCTGACCATGAAAGTCGGGCCAGCAGCCGAATTACTTGACATAATATATGTTATGCGACTGCGACCTGTAGCCGCAAAGTAGAACTGTCACCCTTCCCGACCCGAATGGCGGCTACGGAGGTGGCGGATGGGATGGGTTCTGATGAGCGAACGCGAGCTGCCTCGGATCGAGGTGCTGTCCTGCGTCGTCGAGGGTCGACTGAGCGTGGCGCGCGCGGCCGACTTGTTGGGGCTGAGCCCGCGTCAGGTGCAGCGGCTGCTGCGGACGTTTCAGGTCGAAGGCGCGCCGGCGCTGCGCCACAAGGCACGTGGGCGGCCGTCGAACAATCGGACCCTGCCTGGCGTGCGCGACTTGGCTCTAGCCTTGGTGCGCGAGAGCTACGCCGACTTCGGGCCGACGTTGGCGGCCGAGAAGCTAGCGGAGCGCCATGGGCTTTCGGAGTCGCGCGAGACGCTACGCAAGTGGATGGCCGAGGACGGGCTGTGGCTGTCGTGCTGGCAACGGCGCCAGTTTCACCAGCCCCGCCTGCGCCGCGAGCGCCTGGGCGAGCTGGTGCAGATCGACGGCTCCGAGCATCGCTGGTTCGAGGAGCGCGGGCCCGCCTGCACGCTCCTGGTGTTCATCGACGACGCGACGAGCCGGCTCATGCAGATGCGCTTTGTGCCCTCCGAGAGCACGTTCAGCTACTTCGAAGTACTGGAGGGCTACTTGCGCCAGCACGGCCGCCCGGTGGCCTTCTACTCGGACAAGCACTCGATCTTCCGCGTGGCGAAGGCCGATGCGGCCAGCGGTCATGGCATGACCCAGTTCGGCCGTGCGCTCGCGGAGCTCAACATCGAGATCCTGTGCGCCAACTCGAGCCAGGCCAAAGGCCGGGTCGAGCGCGCGAACCGCAGGCTGCAGGACCGGCTGGTCAAGGAGATGCGGCTCAAGGGCATCAGCACCATGGAAGCGGCGAACGCCTTCCTGCCCGGCTTCATCGCGCGTCACAACGGGCGCTTCGCCCGGGTACCGGCCCGCTCCGAGGACCTGCACCGGCCGCTCGCCGATGGGGTCGACCGGCTGCGCGACATCCTGTGCTGGCGCGACCAGCGCTATGTGGGCCAGCAACTCACGCTGACCTACGAGCGCAATCGGATTCTGCTGGAGGAGAGCGAGGTCACGCGTGGCCTGGTGGGCCAGTACGTCCAGACCTATGCCTTTCCGGACGGTCGGCTTGAGGTGCGCTCGCAGGGTATGTCCCTGCCTTACCGCGCCATCGACCCCGACCAGCAGCGCGTGACCCCCGAGGCGATTACCGAGAACAAGCGCCTGAGCGCCGTGTTGTTCGCCATCCAGGAGATGCAGGAGACCTCTGCCCCGAATGTCACGACGGTCGGCAAGCAGCGCACGCGGTATCAGCCCCAGAGCAACCCGCATAAGCCCAGGAAGTCTTGGATGGACGGCCGCGGCGCCCAACGTGCGGCCGAGGCGACGCTGGAGCTCCCTGCCCCGGACCAAGCTGCCGAATGACCTCCAGAGGCAGGCCGGGGCGGGCTCCGATCCCTGACCTCTGCGCCCGGCCCAATCTCCCCCCAATCCTCGCCGCAACAGGTCTATTCTGCAGAACCAGCGACGTTCTAACTTGCTGACAACAGCGGTCATCAGAAGCATGGGGCGCCTGTGCTCATCCTGCCCGGCACAAGTTGCTTACCTCTCCTTGTCGCACCGCTTGGACAGGTCCCATCGGTTCGCGCTCCTCAATCGACGGGAAGCACGACGGTGAACCGACTTCCGTGTCCCACTGCGCTCTCAATGCGGAGACGCCCGCGATGGCGGTTGACGATATGCTTCACAATGGCCAGACCCAATCCGGTTCCACCGACCTCGCGCGACCGGTGGGCGTCGACTCTGTAGAAGCGCTCGGTCAGCCTTGGAATGTGATGCGCTGCGATCCCGGGACCATGGTCCGATACGCTAAGGCACACTCCTGACCGACGCAGCGCTGGTTGGAACTCCGGAGATGTCAACGAGACCTCGATGTCCTCCCCACTGCCGCCATACTTCATGGCGTTCTCGATCAAATTGGTCAGCACTTGCCGCAACTGGCCAGGATCACCCGGCACAATCACCTTTGCCTCAGGCACTTCTACTTGGAGGTGAGCTTCCTTTTGCCGCGCCAGCGGCTCCAGCGTCGCAACCACCGAGCTTGTCAGGGCGCCAAGGTCCACAGGTTCCAGCGGACGCCGACGCTCGTCCGCCTCGACGCGGCTCAGGGAGAGCAGGTCATCGACGAGATGAGCCATCCTCTGGGCCTCACGAGCGATTATGGCTAAGAAGCGAGCTCGTGCCGCTTCATCGTCCTTGGCGGGTCCTCTCAGGGTTTCAACGAAACCAAGCAGCGCCGTCAGGGGTGTCCGGAGCTCGTGACTCAGGTTTGCAACGAAGTCGCGGCGAATCTGGCCAGCTTCTTCAACGGCCGTCATGTCCTCGAACACGACGAGGACACGACGACGGCCTTTCGGTGCAACGTCACGCGCGCTGACGCGCCATGTGGTGTTTCGCGTCGCGTCACTGCCGAGGAAACGGGCGTCGCGCGCAGTGCCGTCGCGCAGCGTGCTTTCGATGATGTCCAGGGTCGCAGGCTGCCGGAGCACGGTGATGTAGTGCCGACCGGTTCCATCATGGCCAAACAGGGCCTTGGCGGCAGGATTTGATGCCTCCACCCGCTCTTCCGGCCCGATCAGGACCGCGGGCATTGGCAAGGCGTTCACAATAGCAATGGCGTCAGGCGACATGGACTACCGTTCACTCGATTTGTATTTCAGTCGAACGCAGCTTCTTGCTGGCGTTGTATCCTGACTTATGATCACAACGTAAGCGCGGCGCGTTCATTGGCTTCTCAGACCCGTGGGCTCAGCCCGGATCTGGATAAGGTTCATGTTTCATCCGTGTGACGGTCAGGCAAAAAGGCAGGTATCTCGAAAGCTCTATGATCCTGGTGATCGGCAACCTTATGACTTGGGAACGTGAAGGCCGCCCAGTGCCTAAGCTGGAAGGTTTCTATTTCGCCAGTTTCTCTGAAATCGACGCTCGTCTGCTGTCTGACGTCAAGCCCGACGTCGTGCTCTCCGCTTTGATGGGGGAAAGTTTCGACGTCATAGACCTGGCTTGCCGGCTTGTCGAACTGGGGTTTGCAGGCCGATACCGGGCGCTCACGACTGCCCTTCCCAACGCCGAGGCTGTGCGCAACGAAGTCCAGGCTATCGCACCAAGCCTCGACTTCAACTTCTATGTCATAGGTTCAACGTTGGACCCGCCGGCCTGAGGCCTGTCGCAAACCGGACCGCATTCTCGGCATAGTTCCGTGCGGATAGGCGGAGACGCTCCACGGCCTCGTCGTCCAGATTTCGCACGACCTTTGCGGGTGCCCCCATCAGAAGACTGCGCGGGCCGATGCGCTTGCCTTCTGTCACCAGGGCCCCTGCCCCAACTAGGCATTGCGATCCGATGACGGCCCCGTTCAGCACCGTGGCTGCCATGCCGATCAGACTTCCGCTCTCGATGGTGCAGCCGTGCAGCATGGCCTTGTGACCGATCGTGCAACCTGCCCCGACGGTCAGGGGATAACCCCAGTCCGTATGAAGGACCGAATGCTCCTGAACATTGGTCTCTTCACCGATCTCGATCCACTCGTTGTCCCCGCGAAGCACCGCCCCGAACCACACCGAAGCACGCGGACCGATGCGAACGCGACCCATCACCTGTGCATCCGGCGCAATCCAGGCTGAGGGATGGATTTCCGGCTCCTGCCCATCGAACTTCCAGATCATCGGGCGTCCTGAAACTCGTGGGCCAGGCCACGCACGAAATCGGTAAGCCAAGGCTGCCTATCGCGCCGGAGACGCTCGACGGCGACGATGCTGCGGACCTTCGCGTCGATCTCGTCCAGGTCGCGATTGACGAGGACGTAATCATACTCCGCCCAGTGGCTGACCTCTGCCATGGAGCGTGCCATGCGCCCGGCAATGACGTTGGAACTGTCCTGGCCACGCGAACGTAGGCGGCGTTCCAGTTCCTGCATGGAGGGGGGCAGAATGAAGATCGAGACCACCTCACGTCCCAGCGGGGAGTTCCGGATCTGCTGCCCGCCCTGCCAGTCGATGTCGAACAGCGTGTCTCGCCCACCCGACATCGCTGTTTCGACCGGCGTCCGCGGCGAGCCGTACAGGTTCCCGAACACCTCGGCGTGTTCAAGGAGTTCACCCCGCCTCACCATGTCTTCGAACTCGGGGCGGGTGACGAAGTGATACTCCCGCCCATTCACCTCGCCCGGGCGCGGAGGACGGGTCGTCGCAGACACCGAAAAGCCGATCTGAGGGTCGGCAGACAGAAGCCGCCGGGCCAAGGTGGTCTTCCCGGCGCCGGAAGGCGAAGACAGGATGATGAGCAAGCCGCGCCGAGTCGAACCTTCCTGGGCAGCCATCCCTTACTCCACGTTCTGAACCTGTTCGCGCATCTGGTCGATGGCGGCCTTGAGGTCAAGTCCGACTCGGCCAAGCCGCATCGACCCGGATTTCGACATCAGGGTGTTGGCTTCCCTGTTGAATTCCTGCGCCAGGAAATCGAGGCGCCGGCCAGCCGGCTGCGGGTCCCCGATCAGTTCGCGCGCTGCAGCGACATGGGCGCGCAATCGGTCCAACTCCTCGGTCACGTCGGACTTGAGCGCTAGCAAAGCTAATTCCTGGGTGAGACGGGTTTCGTCGATTTCCGACACCTCGTCCGAGACACGGCGGAAAGCGGCGGCCATCGCCAGTCGTGCCTCGTCGCGACGTAGGTCCGCAGCACCGGTCGCTTCCTCGACCAAGGACTCTATCTGCGAGAGTTGTCCCTGGATGACTGCCGCGAGGGCTGATCCCTCGGCTTCGCGGGCATTGATGAACTCATCCAGGAGAACACCTAGGTCGGTTAGAAGCCACTCCACGAGACCTTCTTCAGACACGACAGAAGGCGCAGCGACGACCACGCCCTTCTGGGACAGCACATCTGCGGCCGTTGGCTGCGCCAGCGTCACGCCCAAGGTGAAAGCCCTTTGTTGCACATGCTCCAGAGCGTGGAGAACACGGTCGAGCTGATCGTCGTCCAAGGCAAGCGCCCCCTCTGCGGCGGCCCTCGTCTGGCGCAGCGTGAGCGAGACGTTGCCCCGAGCGAGCCTTGCCGAAAGCGCGTTGCGCACCGCCTGCTCCAGCCCCGCGATGCCCTCCGGCAGGCGCAGGCGCAACTCAAGCCCCCGCCCATTGACGCTGCGCAGGTCCCAATCCCAGTCAATATCGCCGTGTCGGCCCCGTCGACTGGCGAAAGCGGTCATAGAACGGATCATGCGTCCACCTCTGGAGAGAAGCTGCAACCCAGCGATGTGCCGCTTAGCTGAACAGGGCATTAACCGGTTTACACTTAAGTAACGGACATTACCGCGCCACGATGTACATTAATAAATATGTAACCAAACGGCACGACTCCGGAGAGACCCATGCCCCGTGATGATTCTGGCGATCAGACCGATGCGCTTGCTGGATATGTGGCCGACCGACAGGACGGTCGAGGGCTGACCTTCCGCGATGTTCCAGCCGGACAGCGCGCCATGCAGGTTCTGGAAGCATATTGGCGGGACATAAAGGGCACCGACCACCTGCCCCACCGCCGTGACCTCGACGCGACCCAGATCGAAGAGGCCCTGCCCCACGCGTTCATTCTTGAGCGGATCGCACCCGGAATCGCGCGGATCAGGACAGGTGGGCAGGTCGTCTGCAGTCACATGGGCTTTGAGGCTCGGGGGATGCCCTTGTCGGTTCTCTTTGCTCCCGACAGCCGCAATGGGCTCCGCCGTTGGCTGGAACGGTGCTTCGAGGACCCGGCGCTGGTCGACCTCCCCGTCACCGCTCGCCGTGGGATTCTACAGGCGCCAATTACGGGGCGGCTGCTTCTGCTACCCCTTCTCGATCAAGACGATCGCGTCACTCGGGCGGTGGGCGGCTTGTTCCTGGACCAACCGGCACGGCTTGCCAAGGTTAAGTTCGACATCCGAGAAGATCCGACACTGCGCTGCCAACGCCTCGTCCAGCCCAGCCAGCCAGTGCTCCATGCGGTGGCGGGCGACCGGGTTGGATCGGCGCCCTCCACTCACCGACGGGCCCAGCTTCGGCTCGTCGTATCGAATCCCTGATCCCAGCAACTGGGACGGACCGGGCGTGAACCGCCCGGTCGCTAGTTAGACCGCTTCGGCCCTGGCAAGGCTCGTGCGACGCGCGGACAGCTCTTCCGACACCAGGAACGCGAGTTCCAAGGCTTGGCTGGCGTTGAGGCGCGGGTCGCAGGCCGTGTGATACCGGTCAGACAGGTCTTCGTCGGTAACCGCCCTTACACCACCCGTGCACTCGGTCACGTCCTTGCCCGTCATCTCAAAGTGCACACCGCCCGGGATCGTCGCTTCGGAATTGTGGATCGCGAAGAACTCCCGCACCTCCCGCAGCACCGAGTCGAACGGCCGCGTCTTGTAGCCGGACGACGACTTGATCGTGTTTCCGTGCATGGGGTCGCAGGACCAGACGACCTGAGCGCCCTCCTCCTGCACCGCGCGGACAAGCCGAGGCAGATGCTCGGCCACGGTCCCCGCTCCGAACCGTGCGATCAGTGTCAGTCGCCCCGCCTCGTTCTTTGGATTCAGCTTGGCCATCAAGGATTTCAGGTCGCCGGCCGTCATCGACGGCCCGCACTTGAGTCCGATGGGATTCTGCACGCCGCGGCAATACTCCACATGCGCCCCGTCGGGTTGCCGTGTGCGGTCGCCGATCCAGATCATGTGGCCCGATCCGGCGAGCCACTGGCCGGTGGTCGAGTCCACGCGTGTCAGCGGCTCCTCGTAATCAAGCAGAAGCGCTTCATGGGAGGTGAAGAACTCCACAGTCTGCAAGGTGTGCGCCGCCTCGTCGCTGATCCCCGCCGCCCGCATGAAGTCCAGCGTGTCAGAGATGCGGTTCGCCATCTCGCGATACTTCTCGGCTTCGGGGCTGGAAGTGAACCCAAGCGTCCAGGCATGGACCTTGTGAACGTCCGCATAGCCGCCTGTGGAAAAGGCGCGAAGCAGATTGAGCGAGGCCGCCGACTGCAGGTAGGCCTGAAGCATGCGCTCGGGATCGGGAACGCGCGCCTCGGAGGTGAAGTCGAAACCGTTGATGATGTCGCCCTTGTAGGACGGCAACTCGATCCCGTTGATCACCTCGCTCGGGGCTGACCGTGGCTTTGCGAACTGACCCGCGACGCGGCCCACCTTTACCACAGGCACCTTGGCCCCATAGGTCAGAACCATGGCCATCTGCAGGATCACCTTGAAGGTGTCCCGGATGCTGTCGGCCGAGAACTCAGCGAAGCTTTCGGCGCAATCGCCGCCCTGGAGGAGGAAGGCCTCCCCTTTTGACACCTTCGCCAGATGCGCCTTGAGCTTGCGTGCCTCTCCAGCGAACACGAGCGGCGGGTACGAGGCCAGGCGTGATACGACGAAGGCGAGGCGATCCTGATCGGGATAGTCCGGCATCTGTACGCGCGACTTCCTGCGCCAGTCGGTCTTCTGCCATTCCCCCATGGTCGCTCTCCTCGTCGGTCGATGGGGCCGTCCCCGTCGAATGGGCGCGCTTATAGCGACCGCCTCGCGCATGTCCAAGGCAAAACCCCGGTTTGCGCCGCCCGTGGAAGCCCCGCAGGCGGATAGGCAGACAGCGGCTTTGTACGAAGCTCGCGACATCGGATGCCGCAAACAGGAGATCTTGTAGCGACATGAGGAACCTGAGACTGTCGCATGCGGACGACATGTGGTCGTTCCCAGGGCCAGTCTGATGAACATTCATCCTCAGGTAATTGAACTCGAGCAGGTCGACAGTCGCGCTCGCCGTTTCGTCTTTGTCCTTCTAAAGGATTTCACGATGCTTTGCTTTGCCTGCGCCGTGGAGTCGCTGCGCATAGCGAACCGCATGGCTGGGCGCGAACTCTATACCTGGACCCTCGCCGGCGAAGGTGGGCAGAGCGTCGCCTGCTCGAACGGGACCGTGTTCAAGTTGGACATGGAGTTCGGGGATCTTTCGCGCGACGACACTGTCATGGTGTGTGGGGGAATCGACGTTCATGCAGCCACGACCCGGACCATTCTGAACTGGCTTCGGCGCGAGGCACGGCGCGGCGTCACCCTCGGCGGGCTTTGTACAGCCGCTCACACCTTGGCCAAGGCTGGGCTGCTCGATGGACGACGCGCGACGATCCACTGGGAGAACCAGGATTCGTTCGCCGAGGAGTTCGAGAATGTGATCCTGACCAAGTCCGTCTTCGTGATCGATGGCAACCGGATGACAACGGCGGGGGGCACCGCCTCGATCGACCTCATGCTCAAGCTCATCGCGGACGATCACGGGGAAGAACTCGCGAACGCGGTCGCCGACCAGCTCATCTATTCGTCGATCCGGACCGACCAGGACACCCAACGCCTCTCCATCCCGACACGGATCGGCGTCCGCCACCCCAAGCTGTCGCGCGTCGTCCAGATCATGGAACAGGCGATCGAGGATCCGATCTCTCCTGCGATTCTGGCGAAGGATGTGGGGCTAAGCACCCGGCAGCTCGAGCGTTTGTTCCGTCGTTACCTCGATCGAAGTCCCAAGCGTTACTACATGGAATTGCGTCTTCAGAAGGCCCGCAACCTGCTCATGCAGACGGACATGAGCGTCATAAACGTGGCCTTGGCTTGCGGATTCGCTTCGCCATCGCACTTTTCCAAGTGCTACCGGGCGCACTACGGCAGCACGCCCTATCGGGAGCGCGGAACGCAAAGCGGCGCACGGCTGTCGATCTGACAGCAATCCTCCTATCCCAAAGGCTTCTTCCTTTTTCTTGACACGCCGACTAGCGTGCCGGGCAGTATCAGAATCCCTCAGGGAGACCATCTATGAGCAAGCTTCTCCTGGCCGCTTCGGCGTCCGCCCTTCTTGCCGGGGGCGCCATCGCGCAGGAAACGACCGACGCCGCAGGCGAGGTCAAGATCGGCATCATTCTGGGCTTCACCGGCCCGCTGGAGTCGATCACCCCCAACATGGCGGCCGGTGCCGAGATGGCCATCGCCGAAGTCAACGCCGCTGGAACGCTGCTGGGCGGCGGGCAGACTGTGACGCCGCTCCGTGCCGACTCCACCTGCGTGGACTCAGCGGCTGCGACGGCTGCGGCCGAAGGTCTTGTGGGACAGGGCATCGCCGCGATCGTCGGTGCGGACTGCTCGGGCGTGACCGGTGCAATCCTCACCAATGTCGCGGTCCCCAACGGCATCGGGATGATCTCGCCCTCGGCCACCTCGCCCGGGCTTTCGACGACCGAGGACAACGATCTCTTCTTTCGTACATCGCCCTCGGATGCGCGCCAGGGCGAGATCCTTGCCAACGTTCTGCAAGAGCGCGGCGTGACCGATGTAGCCGTGACGTATACGAACAACGATTATGGCAAGGGTCTGGCGGACGCGTTCCAGACAGCATTCGCGGCCGTTGGCGGCACCGTGTCGATCACCGTCCCCCATGAAGATGGCAAGGCCGATTATTCGGCCGAGGTCGCGTCGCTGGCCGCGTCCGGTTCGGACGTGCTTCTGGTCGCGGGGTACACCGATCAGGGCGGACGTGGAATCATCCAGAACGCGCTGGACACGGGTGCGTTCGAAACCTTCGTGCTTCCGGATGGGATGGTCGGCCAGGACATTGTGGACAATCTGGGCGAAGGCCTGGCTACATCGTTCGGCACCATGCCCGGCACCGACAGCCCCGGCACCACTGCGTTCCAGGAACTGGCGGCCGCGCAGAACCTTGACGGTACCTCGGTCTACGCGCCCGAGTCCTATGATGCGGCTGCCCTTGTCATGCTGGCCATGCAGGCCGCAGGATCTACCAACGGCGCCGACTGGGCTGCCAAGGTCATGGATCTGGCCAACGCTCCGGGTGAGCAGATTCTTCCTGGCGAACTCGGCAAGGCGCTCGACATGATCGCGGCCGGCACCGACATCGACTACGTCGGCGCGACCGCCGTGGAACTGATCGGCGAAGGTGAGTCCGCCGGCAACTTCCGGGAACTGGAGTTCAAGGACGGCCAGATCGAAACCATCCGTTACCGCTGAGACGCGGAATCGCGTTGACGGTATGCCACGGCCCGGGATAGAGCCCCGGGCCGTCGCCCATCCGGACCACCGGTCGCGCTACAGGGAGCAGCTCCGCATGATCGAGGTCCATGACCTACATAAGCACTTCGGCGGCTTCCACGCCGTTGACGGCGCTAACCTGATCATTCGGACTGGATCCATCACCGGACTTATCGGGCCGAACGGGGCAGGCAAGACAACCCTGTTCAACGTCATAGCGGGACGGCTGCCCCCGACGTCGGGTCGGGTGACCATGGCGGGTGAGGATATCACCGGCCTGCCCCCACATGCCTTGTTCCACAAGGGGTTGCTGCGCACGTTTCAGATCGCGCATGAATTCTCCTCAATGACAGTACGCGAGAACCTGATGATGGTTCCGCCTAATCAGGCAGGCGAAAGCATCTGGAGCGCCTGGTTTGCGCGCGGCCGCATCCTAGCGGAGGAGCGCGCTCTTGCGCGCAAAGCCGACGAGGTGCTCGAGTTCCTGACACTGACCCATGTCGCCGATGAGCGTGCAGGTAATCTTTCCGGTGGGCAGAAGAAACTGCTCGAGCTTGGCCGCACCATGATGGTCGACGCGCGGATCGTGTTCCTCGATGAGGTGGGCGCAGGCGTGAACCGAACGTTGCTGAACACCATCGCGGACGCCATAGTGCGGCTCAACCGTGAGCGGGGCTATACGTTCTGCGTCATCGAGCATGACATGGACTTCATCGGGAGGCTTTGCGATCCGGTGATCGTCATGGCCCAAGGCAAGGTGCTGGCCGAGGGTTCCGCCAGTGAGATCATGTCGAACGAAGCTGTGATCGAGGCGTATCTAGGCACCGGCCTCAAGAACAAGGTTCCGGCATGAGCGATCTGGACGCCCTTCGCGAGGATCGTGGAAACAAGGACCGCTCCGTGGCCAGTCCCGTGCCTATTGGCGTGCAGATTGCAAACAACGACGGCAGTCGTCCCGCCTCGGTCGTCGCCCGAGCCTTCCTGGTTGGCGAAGGCATGGTCGGCGGCTATGGCAAGGGCCCGAGCATCCTGAACGGTTGCACCATCTCCGCTGAGAAAGGTGAGATCGCCGTCATCGTCGGCCCTAACGGGGCGGGCAAGTCGACGGCCATGAAAGCGATCTTCGGCATGCTCGACCTGCGGACGGGCAGCGTCCGTCTGAACGGGGAGGAGATCACCGGTCTTTCTCCGCAGGCGCGCGTCGCCAAGGGGATGGCTTTCGTTCCGCAGGTCAGGAACATCTTCCCATCGATGAGTGTCGAGGAAAACCTCGAAATGGGCGCATTCCTACGCCGGGACGACATCACGCAGACCATTGAGCAGGTTTACGGCCTGTTTCCGATCCTCAGGGATAAACGGCGCCAGCCGGCCGGAGAGCTTTCAGGCGGCCAGCGTCAGCAAGTTGCGGTCGGCCGGGCGCTGATGACCCGTCCTTCCGTGCTCATGCTGGATGAACCCACCGCTGGCGTGAGCCCGATCGTCATGGACGAGCTCTTCGACCGCATCCTCGAGATCGCCAGGGCAGGCATCACCATCCTGATGGTGGAGCAGAACGCCCGTCAAGCGCTGGAGATAGCGGACCGGGGCTATGTTCTCGTGCAGGGGGCCAATGCCTTCACCGGCACCGGGCGGGAGCTTTTGGCCGACCCGCAGGTGCGAAAAAGCTTCCTGGGGGGATGAAGGTGGGACCGATCGGCGTCCGAATGGTACCGGGGTATTTGGCGGGCCTGGTTGGACCAACATGCCTTGGGTGGTGCGATCCCGCTCCGTTCCATATTCGCAGGATTTGCTGATGGACCTCCTCAATGCTCTTGTGGCGTTTCTGAACTTCGTCTTCATCCCGGCTGCGGCCTATGGGGCACAACTCGCCCTGGGTGCACTCGGAGCCACCCTGATCTACGGCATCCTGAGGTTCTCCAACTTCGCACATGGTGAGACCATGGCGTTCGGAACGGCGGTGACGATCCTGCTCACCTTCGGTCTGCAAGCGATGGGACTGACCTTCGGCCCCCTGCCGACCGCGCTGCTGGCTCTGCCGATGGGCATCGCCCTTACGTCACTTCTGGTGCTCGGGACCGACCGCGTGGTCTACCGCTTCTATCGGGAGGCAAGGGCCGCTCCGGTCATCCTGGTGGTCGTATCCATGGGCGTCATGTTCATCATGAGCGCGCTCACCCGGTTTCTGGTTGGCGTCGAGGACATCCAGTTCACTGACGGCGCACGCTTCGTGATCAACGCCCGTGACTTCCGGGAGTGGTCCGGTCTGGAGGAAGGGTTGGCCCTGCGCACGACCCAACTTATCACCCTTGTGGTGGCCGGGCTGGCGGTGGCAGCCCTGTTCTGGTTCCTCAACCGGACCCGGACCGGCAAGTCGATGCGGGCCTTTTCCGACAACGAGGATCTTGCGCTGCTATCGGGGATCAATCCGAACCGGGTCGTGGCTGTGACCTGGATCATCGTTGCGGCCCTGGCCACCACGGCAGGCGTGCTTTATGGCTTGGACAAGAGCTTCAAGGCTTTCACCTATTTCCAGCTATTGCTGCCCATCTTTGCCGCGGCCGTCGTGGGGGGGCTGGGCAATCCTCTGGGCGCCATAGCCGGCGGCTTCGTGATCGCTTTTTCGGAAGTGGTCGTCACCTACGCATGGAAACAGGTCGTAGCCTATGCCCTGCCTGGTGAGTGGGTTCCTGCGAGCCTGCTTCAGTTGATGAGCACGGAATATAAGTTCGCCGTATCCTTCGCGATTCTCATCCTTGTGCTCCTTTTCAAGCCCACGGGCCTCTTCAAAGGTCAATCCGTATGACCACTCTTCCTCGGGCGACGCTGACGAACACGGCGGCTCCGGCCAGCAATCTACGTCCCGTTGTCCTGTATCTTGCAATGCTGATGCTGATCCTTGTGACTGGGTTCATGATGGGCTGGAACTATGCCCTGACCATCGTGAACATGGGGCTGATTTCAGCGATCATGGCACTGGGCGTGAACCTTCAGTGGGGCTTTGCCGGGCTTTTCAATGTCGGCGTCATGGGGTTCGTCGCCCTGGGTGGCCTCGCTGCCGTTCTGGTGGCATCCCCGCCCGTTACGGATGCTTGGGCCGCCGGCGGCGCACGCATACTCGCCGGGCTCGCGCTCGGAGCCCTGACTGTGCTAGCATTGATCGTCGTGCGACATCGCATGGCTGCGGGCCGCTCGAAGACCCTAGCTCTCGTTTTGGTGGCAGTTGCGGGTTTCCTTGCTGCACGTGCCGTCCTCGGCAGTGGCACTTTGGCGGTCGAAGCCGTGAATCCCTCGGTGTCGGGCTATCTCGGAGGGCTCGGGCTGCCGATCCTTCTGGCTTGGCCCGCTGGTGGTCTTCTGGCGGCTGGTGCTGCTTGGGTCGTGGGAAAGACAGCGCTGGGTCTGCGATCGGACTACCTTGCGATCGCGACGCTGGGCATTGCCGAGATCATTCTGGCGGTGCTCAAGAACGAGGACTGGCTGGCCCGCGGCGTCAAGAACGTCGTCGGCATCCCTTCGCCCGTACCTCAGGAGATCGTACTGCAGCAGGACCCCGACTTCACGGCCCGGGCTGCGTCGATCGGGTTGGACCCGGTCATCGCCTCCACTCTTTGGGTCAAGCTGCTCTACATGGGCCTTTTCGCGGCCGTGCTGCTGGTGCTGTTGGGGCTAGCGCAGCGGGCGCTCCACTCGCCGTGGGGCCGGATGATGCGTGCCATCCGGGACAACGAAGTTGCGGCGGCTGCGATGGGCAAGAACGTGACGAGCCGTCATCTCCAGATCTTTGTCCTTGGCTCGGCGGTTTGTGGAATCGCCGGCGCCATGATGGTTACGCTTGACGGCCAGTTGACGCCTGGCTCCTATCAGCCGCTCCGTTACACCTTCCTGATCTGGGTCATGGTGATCGTGGGTGGATCGGGCAACAACTGGGGCGCCGTGCTTGGCGGATTCCTGATCTGGTGGCTCTGGGTCATAGTGGAGCCTGTTGGCCAGTCCCTGTTTGGCGCGATCAGTGCAGTGCTGCCCGACGGATCGCCAGTGACGGCCCACCTGCAAGATGCCAGCGCTCACATGCGGCTCCTGACGATGGGCGTTGTGCTACTCTTGGTCCTGAGGTTCTCGCCCAAAGGACTTCTGCCGGAACGCTGACGACCGGGTGGGCCTTCAGGATCTCAGCCGCTTGATGAGGCTCGAGGTGTCCCACCGTCCCCCGCCCTTGGCCTGAACGTCTCCATAGAACTGGTCAACCAAGGCCGTAACAGGCAGGGAAGCCCGTAGCTCCCGTGCCGCATCCAAGCAGATCCCGAGGTCCTTGCGCATCCAGTCCACGGCGAAGCCATGGTCGAACTGGTCCTCGAGCATGGTCCCATGGCGGTTCACCATCTGCCAAGACCCGGCGGCGCCTTGAGAGATAACCTCGACCAGGGCTCTCCCATCCAGTCCAGCCTTTTCGGCAAAGGCCAGCGCCTCGGACAGCGCTTGGACAAGGCCCGCGATGGCGATCTGGTTCGCCATCTTGGCGAGCTGGCCGGAACCAACCTCGCCCAACCGCCGACAGGCGCGGGCATAGGCTGCGACGATCGGCGCGACCAGGTTGTAATCTGCCTCCGTCCCACCGCACATGATGGACAGCTGCCCCTTCTCGGCTCCTGCCTGTCCGCCAGACACCGGCGCGTCCACGTAGCCGATGCCCCTCTGAGCGGCTTCCGCCGCAAGCTGGCGCGTCACATGGGCGCTGACAGTCGTATGGTCGATGAACAACGACCCCGGAGCCATTCCTGCAAATGCGCCATCGGGCCCCACACAGACACTTCTCAGGTCATCGTCATTGCCCACGCAGGCGAGTACGGCACGTGCCCCAGTAGCTGCCTCGCGGGGACTTGGGGCCGACCGGTGACCGTGACGAGCCACCCAAGCTTCTGCCTTGGACGAGGTCCGATTGAAGACCGTGACGGCTTCACGGGCCGCAAGATGACCGGCCATGGGACCTCCCATGACCCCAAGCCCCAGGAAAGCCAGCCCGCTGTTGCCTGCTTCCGCCGCTGTGTCCGTCATCCGCTTGCCCCGCCTGTGAAAGCCTGCCAAACGATGGCCGCGCCCCCCATCTTCGTCAACCAGGTCTCCGGAGGCCGGTCTTGGTCACTCTCTTTCGATGGCTGTTCCGGATCACCGTGGCACTGGTTGTCCTTGGCGTCGCGGGGCTCTCGCTGATCTGGTGGTTCGCGTCCCGCTCCCTCCCCGATTACAATGGCACGTACGAAGTAGCGGGAATCTCGGGACCGGTGGAGATTGTCCGGGACCATTCCGATGTGCCTCACATTTTCGGGGCGACTGACAGGGATGTCTTCTTCGCCTTGGGTTACGCCCACGCTCAGGATCGGCTCTGGCAGATGACGATGCTGCGGCGAACCGTTCAGGGGCGCCTCTCCGAGGTTTTCGGTGAGCGGACGCTCGGGACGGACTCCCTGATCCGTCGTCTGGACCTGTACACGCTGGCTCGGGAGTCCGTGGACGCGCAGGATCAATCGACGCGAGACGCCTTGGACGCCTACAGCGCCGGCGTGAATGCTTGGCTCGAGACTGTGAACGAAGGGGCATTGGGGCGTGGCGCACCCGAGATGTGGCTTTTCCCGCAGGCCATCGCACCTTGGCAACCGGCCGACTCAATTGCGATCCTCAAGCTCCTCGCGCTGCAACTCAATCCACAACTCGATGCCGAGGTTCTGCGCGCCCGGGTCTCCCTGCTGCTCGAGTCGGAGCGGGTGGCTGACGTGCTCCCCGAGATGCCGGGCCAAGGCGTGGCCGCCCTGCCCGGCTATGCTTCGATCATCCCAGGGGTCCAACCCACCTATGCCGACGCTTCTTCGCCCAACTGGCTGTTTCCGAACCCAGGTCTCCCGTTCGCCGGGGCGTCCAACGCCTGGGCCGCTGGAATCGCGCGATCGACAGCGGGGTCTACGCTCTTGGCCAATGATCCGCACCTGCCTCTTTCGGCTCCTTCGGCCTTCTACTTGGCCCGGCTCGAACTTGAGGACGGCGGCGTGATCGGGGCGACCATTCCCGGCTTACCGATGATCCTGGCCGGCCGGTCCGCAGAGCTCGGATGGGGGATCACGTCCAGCTACCTCGACGATCTGGATGTTTACGCCGAAGAGGTGAACCCGGAGAACGTGGGCGAGTACCGGACCCCCGACGGCTGGCAACCCTTCCGGACCCGGGATAGCATCATCGAGGTCAAGGGCGCTGCGTCGGTTACGCTCAAGCTGCAATGGACAGACAACGGCCCAGTTCTGGCTCCGGAGGACTTCGGTCTGGGCCTTGTCCAACCATCTGGTCATGTCATGTCGGTCGCCTGGACCGCGCTGTCGGGGCGTGACACGACGCTGACCGCTGCGATGGGCCTCATGCGCGCGAAGAGCGTTGAGCAAGGGCTGGCCGTCGCTCCGCTCTTCATGGCGCCATCACAGAACCTCGTTCTTGCCGACCGAAGCTCTGTCGCAATGACCGTTCTCGGGTCGATCCCCGACCGCGATGCCAGGCATCAAAGCCAGGGCCGCATGCCGACCTTGGGTTACCGGCCAGAGAACCGGTGGCGCGGCGTCAAGGCTCCGTCGGCAAATCCGATCTTTACCGAGCCGCCCGGAGGTATCCTAGGGAACACCAACAACAAGATCCTCGAGGCTCCGTTTCCAGACCATCTGTCGTTTCTTTGGGGCGATAGCCAGCGGGTGCAGCGTTGGCAGTTCCTCATGCAGTCGCGCGAGATCCACACACGCGACAGCTTCATAGAGACCCAGCTCGATACCGTGTCCCAGGCTGCGCGCACACTCCTCCCGCTGGTCGGGCGCGATCTATGGTTTACGGCCGATGCAGCGCCGACCGGGACGCCGGACAGCCAACGTCAACGAGCGCTAGAGCTTTTGGCCGAATGGAACGGCCAGATGAACGAGCACCTCCCGGAACCTCTGATCTACGCAGCATGGATGCGTGCCTTGCAAGAACGGCTCATCCGGGACGAGATCGGTCCGCTTGCAAACGAGTTCAGCCATGTCGAACCCTTGTTCATCGAGAGGGTGTTCAAGGACATCGATGGCGCATCGATCTGGTGCGACGTACGGCAGTCCGAAGCTGTGGAAACTTGCGACGACATGGCGAGGGAGGCTCTTGACGACGCCCTTCTCACCATCGGTGAGCGTTACGGCACGGCTCTCGAATCGCTTCGCTGGGGCGATGCTCATGAGGCCGTCCACGAGCATCCTGTGTTAGGCTCGATCCCGTTCCTGTCATGGTTCGTCAACATCAGACAGTCCACGAGTGGGGACGATGACACCCTCATGCGTGGTAGAGTGCTGGGCACCGGGCCCGAGCCTTATCTCAACGTCCATGCTGCCGCCTATCGCGGTGTTTACGACTTCGCGGATCCTGATTCTTCGGTCTTCATCATCTCGACGGGGCAGTCCGGCCATCCGCTATCGCATCACTACGACGACCTTGGCGAATTATGGCGGAGGGGCGAGTACGTCCCCATGTCGCTGGATCCCACACTGGCGCGCGGAAACGCTGTCGGAGTAACCCAGTTGGTGCCGGAGCAGCCCGCTGGCCGCTAACAAGTCGTAGACGATCAAGACGAACGTGAGTGGCAAGCGTGAGCTTCAGACCCTGGTCTTACTTGCGTATGGCAGGCGTCAGAGGGTCTGGAACCGGTCGCGCTGACGGGCTGTCCAACGAACCCGCATCCGGGTGCCGCTCTCCTCGTCCTGCTCTTCGATCACCAACCGGTTCTCATGGAGCCAGGCTCTTTGGCGACCAGCGGCGAAGGAGACAAGAAGCTCTTCCTCCTCCCGCGGCTCGTCGAGCCATCGTGTGATCTCATCAAGCAGGGAGTCGAGACCTTCGCCGGTCAGAGCTGAGACCGAGATCACCTTGGCCTCGCGGCCGCTTTGCACGTCCACCGAGATGCGGGCTTCCGGTGCGAGAAGGTCGATCTTGTTCCAGACCTCGATCAGGGGCGTGCTCTCTCCAACGCCGAGGCTTTCGAGGATACCTTCGACATCCTTGGCCTGGGCGTCGGTCTGGGGGTGGCTGATATCGCGGACATGCAGGATCAAGTCGGCGTCCAGCACCTCCTCCAGCGTGGCGCGGAAGGCGGCCACAAGCTCTGTCGGCAAGTCGCTGATGAAGCCCACGGTGTCCGACAGAATGACCTGCAGGCCTGCCGGTAACGCCACCCTCCGCATCGTTGGGTCTAGAGTGGCGAAAAGCATGTCCTTGGCCAGCACCTCGGCACCGGTCAGGCGATTGAAGATCGTGCTCTTTCCGGCGTTGGTGTAGCCGACCAGAGCCACGACAGGAAATGGCACCTTGGCACGAGCGGCACGATGCAACGTCCGGGTCCGCGCCACACGGTCGAGTTGACGCCGCAGTTTGACAAGCTGGTCATCGATGGCGCGACGGTCTGCCTCGATCTGCGTCTCACCTGGGCCGCCCACGAACCCGAAGCCGCCGCGCTGCCGTTCCAGGTGGGTCCAAGCCCGCACCAGTCGTGTCCGCTGATAGCTTAGCGCGGCCATCTCAACCTGCAGGACCCCCTCACGGGTGCGAGCGCGGTCCGAGAAAATTTCGAGGATGAGGCCGGTCCGGTCCAGGAGCTTGACGCCCCACTCCTTCTCCAGATTGCGCTGCTGAACGGGCGAGACCGGCCCGTCGACGAGCACGAGTTCGATCTCATGCTCCTTGAACCGAGCCTTCAGTTCCTCGATCTTTCCGGATCCAAACAGCATCCCGGGATGCACCCGGCTTAGGCGCACGACCTCGGAGCCTTCTACTTGCAGACCCGGAAGAGCGGCGGCCAAAGCCACGGCCTCGTCGAGCGCCGGCTCAGCCGGCCTAGCCTCCCGGTCGCCCTTGATGTCGGGATGGAGGACCCAAGCCAGGGTGCGCTGCTCGCCCCGCTCCAGCAAGGCCTACTCGTCCCCGTCGTAGAGGTTGATGGGCTGTGCCGGCATGATAGTCGAGATAGCGCTCTTGTAGACGAGTTGCGACTGCCCATCGCGACGCAGGAGGACGCAGAACGAATCGAACCAGGTGATCACGCCCTGCAGCTTGACGCCGTTGATCAGAAAGATGGTGACGGGAACCTTGGTCTTCCGAACGTGGTTTAGGAACGCGTCCTGAAGATTTTGCTTGCTGTCGGCCATTCCGGCTCCCGTCTTCTTGCGGCCCTGCACTGGAGGGCCGTCCCCGTCCGACTCACTATGTCGTGCGGGAGACGGAGTTTCCATCCCCGCAGGATGCAAAGGAGCCACAACTGTGGCCACTTTGCTCTGAGCCATTGCGGGCCGGGACGCAAGTCCCAGCACGCGACGCGGCGATTGCCCCTGACCGTCGTCCCCCGACATCATCCCTCCTCTGCGTAGACGAGCCGCGGCGTCGTCTTCAGCCCGGTCACCACGCCAAGCGACTTGAGTTTACGATGAAGCGCCGAACGTTCCATCCCCACGAAGGCCGCCGTGCGAGAAATGTTCCCGCCGAACCGGTTAATCTGGGTAAGAAGGTACTCTTTCTCAAACAGCTCTCGCGCCTCTCGAAGGGGAAGGGTCGCCAGGCCACCGGATAGCACCACCCGCCCTTCGTCGGTCGGCCCCTCCTCCATAGAAGGAAGCTCCTTCGCGCTGATGTCTCCACCGGCCTCCCCTAGGATCAGGACCCGCTCGATCACGTTGCGGAGCTGGCGGACGTTGCCGGGCCAGAGCATGGTTTGAAGGAGCGCGCGCGCGTCCTCTCCCAGCTTGCGGAGCGGCAGGCCCTGAGTCCGGTTCAGCACCTGGATGAAGTGCTCGGCCAGCAACGGGATGTCCTCCCTGCGCTCCTCGATGCAAGGCACATGGATCGGGACCACGTTCAGACGGTGGAACAACTCCTGTCGGAACGTCCCCGCGGCGATGGCAGCAGCAAGATCGCGATTGCTCGATGAGATGACCCGAAGATCCACCTGGACCTTGTCCGTTCCGCCCACGCGAGCAAATTGCTGATCGACGAGTACCCGCAAGATCTTGGACTGGGTGCCAAGCGGCATGTCCGCCACTTCGTCGAAGTAGATAATGCCGCCATGGGCTTGCTCCAGGAGTCCCTTTTCGACTCCCTTGCCTGGAAGTTCGCGCCCGAACAGCACCTCCTCGAACCGCTCCGGTGCGATTGAGGCCGATGAAACGACGACGAAGGGGCCGTCCGCCCGATTGGAGTTCACGTGGATGTATCGTGCGGCAGTTTCCTTGCCGGCACCCGGCTCGCCCGACAGCATCACGCGGCCGTTCGACTTGGTGACCTTGTCCAGTTGTGACCGCAACTGACGAAATGCCGCCGAGTCGCCCAGCATCTCGGACTTCAGCGCGTCGCCCCTCTTGAGCTGCACGTTCTCGCGCCGTAACCGCGATGTCTCCATCGCCCGGCGGATCACGACCAAAAGCTGCTCGATGTTGAACGGCTTCTCGATGAAATCGTAGGCGCCTTGCTTGATGGCCGCGACCGCGATCTCGATGTTGCCGTGGCCTGAGATAATGACAATGGGCACCTCAGGGTGCTCGCGCCGCACTTGCTTAAGAATGTCGATCCCGTCCATCCGGCTGTCCTTCAGCCAGATATCGAGGACCATCAGCGCCGGCACCTCCCTGGCGATCTCGGCCATGCATTGATCCGAAGTTCCCGCGAGGCGGGTCGTGTAGCCTTCGTCCTTGAGAATGTCCGAGATCAGTTCTCGGATATCGCGCTCGTCGTCGGTGATTAGGATGTCGCCCATCTCTTTTATACCGCCCTTCTTGCCTGTGATGTTTTTGGTTCTGCTGCTTCGATCTGATCGTCTCGCGCCTTGATCGGCAGGCGGATGACGGCGCGAGCCCCCCGCCCTTCGGCATCCTCGAGCGCCAGCGTGCCGCCGTGCTCCTCGATGATCTTCTTCACGATGGGGAGGCCCAGGCCAGTCCCCTTCTCCCGGGTCGTGACGTATGGCTCGAACAGACGGGCACGGTCCTCGGGAAGCCCGATGCCGTTGTCCTCGATGAGGATGCGCGCCTGGTTCCCATCGACGAGGAGCATGACCCGGATCGTCGGCACATAGTCGTCCCCGGGACCGGTCTCCTGAAAGGATTCGATCGCCTCGCCCGCGTTCTTGATCAGGTTGGTCATTGCCTGGGAGATCATGGTGGCATCGACCTCGGCTGCCACCTGCGCGGCCGGCAGGACGCTTTCGAATCTGACGCCGGGCTGTCCGGCCTCTTGCAAGGTGACGGCGTCGCGGACAAGCACGGTGAGGTCCGAGTCGCGCCGGTCCGGCTCGGGCATGCGGGCGAACTTGGAGAACTCGTCCACGATGCGCCGGAGGTCCTCGGTTTGTCTGACGATGACATCGGTCATCTGGTCGAGGTCTGCGGCCTCGTCGCCTAGCTTGCGCCCGAACTTGCGCTTGATGCGCTCGGCGGACAGCCGGATCGGGGTGAGAGGGTTCTTGATCTCGTGGGCGATCCGCCGGGCCACGTCCCCCCACGCCGCCATGCGCTGCGCCGACACGAGATCCGTCACGTCGTCGAAGGCAAGAACGTACCCTTCGAGCGATCCATCGTCGGCGCGGCGCGGCGAAAGGCGAACCAGAAGCATCTCCTGCTTCCCGGCTCGGACCAATGCTACCTGCTCCTGCACCGTCTCGCGGCCTTCTTGCCGGAGGGTTGCAAGCAGTGGAGCGAACTCGGGGACGGCGATCGCAAGCGCAGTCTCGGCCTGCACCTCATCGACGGCAAGCAGCCTCTGCGCGGACCGGTTGGCGAAGGTCACCCGCCCCTCCGCATCCAAGCCCACGACGCCGGACGTCACGGACGACAGAACGGAGTCGAAGAGACGCCGCCGTTTTTCGATCTGCTCTGTGGTGTCGAGCAGCTTTTCCCGCTGGGCCTTGAGCCTGCCTGTCATCTGGTTGAAGTGACGGCTAAGGGCAGCGATCTCGTCGTCTCCCTCTTCCTCGATCACGCGTACGTTGAGGTCACCGGCGCCGACCCGTTCGGACGCGCCGAGCAGCCGTCCCAGGGGCTTCGACAGCCCTTCGGCGAACCACAGGCCGAGCCAAACTGCCGCCAAGATCAGGATCAGGGCAAAGCCCAGGTAAAGAAGGCCAAACTCGAACAACAGGCGGCCCTTGTTGTCGTCGAGTTGCCGATACAGGTCCACGGTTTCTTGCGTCTCATCGAGCAGTGACAGGATCTCGCCGTCCACGGACCGGGTGACGAAGAGGTAACGATCGGCAAAGGACGGCATCGGAATCAGAGCCCTGAACTCGTCATTGGCCCAGTCCTCGAGAATGCGGATCCCTTCGGCCTGCGCCAGACGAAAGTCTTCGTCCGTCGGCTCCTCGTATCCGAACTCGTAGCTGCGCGCGCCGCGAGCCCGGATACCGCCGCTGCCGTTGATGACGAAGACCTCGGTCAGCCCTCTTTCGATCTGGTCTTGGCGACTGCCGAGAAGCTGGCGGATGTCCCCGTCCGATAGGGCCACGTTGCCCAGCTTCTCGGAGTCGATCAGCTCCGCAAGGCTGCGGCCATCCCGCTCGAGTTCCTCGCGATGCTCGCGCTCATAGGCTTGTGCGGCTTCGAGGGACGACGAGACGACCTCCCTGACCCTTTCCGAAAACCAGCCTTCGAGCCCTACATTGATGGTCAGTGCTGAGAAGACCGCCACGGTGACGGTGGGCAGAAGCGCCAGGAGCGCGAAGACGCCTACGAGCCGAAGATGGAGCCGACTGCCTGCCGACTTGGCCCGACGGGCAGCGACCATGCGTGCGACCTCGCGGAAGACCAGGGTCGCCACGACCAGGACATAAACCAGGTCTGTCAAGAGCACGAGCCGCAGTGCGGCCGAAGAAGCACCCTGATCGAGCGGACCGAGGACGACATAGGTCAGCCCAGCCAGAGCCGGCCCCAGGATCACGAGGCTCAGAGTCGCGGCATTCCGGACACGCCGCAAGCGCATCCATCGTCCGAACCGAGTCAGTCCTTTGCCTGCCAGCCCGCGCTGCACGCCTGATCGCCTCATGAAGGGAACCCTGAAGGTTCCTGCCCGCCCTCGCCGTGATCATCCCTTTGTCCAGGAGCCACGGTTCTGTGGCGGTTTTACATCAACTTCCTGCGACGTGTCACGCGAATATCGAGGTCGGTGATCTTCTTTCGGAGCGTGTTCCGGTTAATTCCAAGAAGATCCGCGCAACGCGCCTGGTTTCCGGCGGTCGCGTCCAAGGCGATCTCGATCAGTGGCACTTCAACTTCACGTAGTATCCTATCGTAAAGGCCAGCGGGCGGCAGGACCCCGCCATGAAGATCGAAGTAGCGCCGCAGGTGCTTTGCCACAGCGCCCATGAGCCGTTCTCCGCCGTCGCCCTCGAGCAGTGGCTCCATCGCGGGCTGATTTCCCAAGACCGCCTCGACCTCCGCCTTCGCCACTTCTTCTTCGGTCGAGGTGACAACAAGCCTGCGAATCGCATTCTCGAGTTGGCGGACGTTTCCCGGCCAGGAATAGCTGCGGATCAGATCCAGCGCCCCAGGCGACAGGCGACGGGATACGGCCCCGTCCTTCTCGGCCCGTGCCAGGAAGTGCTCGGCCAGCAGCGGGATATCATCGACCCGTTCCCGCAGGGACGGAACCGCGATGGAAACGCCGCCCAGGCGATAGAACAGGTCCTCTCGGAACCGACCGGCTTCCATGCGGGTCGAAAGGTCCGCCCGCGAGGTCGCCATGACCCTGGGCGCGCTGTCCCCAAGGGTGTCCAGCATGCGCACGAGACGAGCCTGCGCCTCTTCTGGCAGATCGCCCACTTCGTCCAGGAGAATCGAGCCTCCGCGTGCACGGGCCACAACCTGGGACGGTCCGTCCATGCCTTGCAAGTCAGCGGTCGTTACCATGACGAATGGCTGCCCACGCCTATCAGAGAAGTCGTGGATCGCCCTCGCAATCAGGGATTTTCCTGTGCCGGATTCTCCCATGATCAGAATGGGAAGCGTGGTGTTCATAACCTTAGCAACGAGGCGGTAAAGCGCCTGCATGCCGGGCGTTCGCCCCACCAAGGGGAGATCGCCCCCACGTCCCTCCGTTTCCGCCGCAATCTTTGGAGCGGCGGCGCGTCGCTTGACCTCCAGCGCTCGTGCCGCTCGCTTCATGAGGTCAGGCAGATCAAAAGGCTTCGGAAGATAATCGTAGGCTTCGGCCTCGGCGGCCTGAATGGCCGTCATGATGGTGTTCTGGGCCGAGATCACGATGACTGGCAAGCCCGGTCTGGCTGCGCCGATCTTTGGCAACTGCTCGATGCCATTGCCGTCGGGCATGATCACATCCGATATGACGAGATCGCCTTTCCCTTCCTCGACCCAGCGCATGAGCGTGACCAGCGAAGAGGTGGCATGGACCTTGCACCCCGCTCGGGTCAGCGCCTGCGTCAGAACGGTGCGGATCGTGCGGTCGTCGTCGGCGACAAGAACGGTTCCATCCATTCAGCGATCTCCTTCAAGGGATTCCGGGGCATCCTTTGGCGCCATGGGGAGCGAAACGCGGAATACGGTGCGCCCCGGGACCGACTCCACGGATATCCAGCCACCCACATCTCCGAGCAACTTTGACACGAGGGCGAGGCCCAGGCCTGTGCCGTTCTCTCGACCGGAGACGAATGGCTCGAAAATGTCTCCGGCTATGTCGGCGGGCAGGCCAGGACCATCATCGCAGACTTCCACCTGAAGCGGCAGGCGGGCCTGGGTGCCGTCCCGTCTACGCAAGCGGAGGGACGGCTCATAAAACGTGTGCAGACGGATCGTCCCGCCGTCAGCACTGGCTTGGCAGGCGTTCTTGATCAGGTTCATAAAGACTTGAAGCAGTTGGTCCGCGTCGGCCAGGGTTCGTGGAAGCGATGGATCGTAATCGGCCACGAAGCGCATATGCGCCCCATAGCCCACGGCCGCCGACTGCCGCGCCCGGTCCAGCACGTCATGCACGTTCACCGGCCTCAGTGCGGGAGGTCGAAGGTTCCCGAACTGCTCGACCTGTTCGAGCAGTTTCACGATACGGCGGCTTTCCTCGACGATCAGGTCGGTCAATTCGAGATCAGCACCATCAAGCCCCATCGACAGAAGCTGTGCCGCTCCAGTGATCCCGGCCAAGGGGTTCTTGATCTCGTGGGCGAGCATTTCGGCCATCCCGATGGCAGATTTCGCGGCCTTTTGGCTTCCGACGTTCTGCGTCATGCGGGAGGCCATCTCGCGCGGGCTGATCAGCATCAGCATCTGCCCTTCGCTACGCAGAAGCGGAGCAAAATGAAGGTTGCACTGCAGCGGCGGCCTTTCGCCAGATCCGACGTCTACGTCATTGACGAAGAGCGATGACTTCTGAGCTCTTGCGCGGCGGAATGCATCCTCCAGTGGAGCATCGATCATGATCTTGTCGAAGACCGGCGCGCCCTCCAGCGCTTTTGCGGACAGATTTAGAAACAGCTCCGCTGCAGGGTTCGGATGCAGGATTGTGTCGTCCTGCGCCAGAAGGAGTGCGGGAATGGGAAGCGAGGCCCAGAGAGCGTCGTCCGCGATCATGCTGCGCAGGCCCGTGTTGTCTGCTTAGACAGGGCCTCGGGCAGAAGGCGAAGGACGGCTCGGTGGTCCTGAGACGTCAGGACCAGACTGCGCAGGTCTGCCGCAGTGCCGCCGACGTCCATGTACCAGCCCAGATGCTTCCTGGCCACCTTGTGGCCTAGAGAGGGACCGTAGAAATCCAACATCGCCTCGTAATGCCCTGCGACCATATCGGAAAAGTGAGAACCGGTCGGCGTGGATGGCCCTTCGGCACCTGCGAGGGCTGCGCCGACTTGGGCGAGCAGCCACGGGCGCCCCTGCGCGCCGCGGCCGATCATGACACCGTCGGCCCGGGAGCGGGCCAGAGCCGTCCGCGCCGTTGCGACGTCCACGATGTCGCCATTCGCAACCACCGGTACCGTCACGGCCTCCTTGATGGCCCGGATAGCTGACCAATCGGCCTTCCCTTTGTAGAACTGGCACCGCGTGCGACCGTGGATCGTGACCATCTGCACTCCGGCATCCTCTGCCCGCTTGGCAACGGAGCCGGCGTTCATCGACGTCTCGTCCCAGCCCAGTCGTGTCTTGAGCGTGACGGGCACGTCCACGGCTTGAACCACGGCTTCGATGAGACGAAGAGCGTGATCGGGTTCTTTGAGCAGGGCGGACCCAGACCAGCCGTTGGTCACCTTCTTTGCCGGACAGCCCATATTGATGTCGATGATGCGGGCCCCGTTCGCCTCGACCATTCGCGCAGCCTCGGCCATCCAGTACGGGTCGCGCCCGGCGAGCTGGACTGCCGTGTTGGCTTGCCCATAACCCAACTCGGCACGCTCCCTCACGCCGGGCTTGGCTTGCACCATCTCTTGCGAGGCCACCATCTCCGAGACGACCCACCCGACGCCAAAGCTCGACACCAGTGTCCGAAACGGTAGGTCCGTAATTCCCGCAAGGGGCGCCAAAGCAACCGGAGAGAAGATCGGCACTCCCGCCAAGTCGATCTTCCGGGGATCTGTCATCGGTCCTGCCGCGCCTTTGAACGTTTGCCTGAATTTCAAGCTTGGACCCCTCGTAGCGGGAACGAAGATCGTCCACAACGGAGCGCTCCTCGTGAACTTGGACCATTCTGGCCTTGCACAGATTTTGGGCAGTCGTGCTAGGGCCCAGAGGCTATTTGCGCCGCAACAATGATGAGGTTAGTGACAGGCATGGAAAGCAGCATGCGCATCGCAGGCATCATCGTGGCTGGGGGCCGGGGAACCCGCCTTGGGGGCAGTCCCAAGCAGTGGCGCGTGATTGCGGGGCGCAGTGTCGCCTCCCACGCGATGATGGCTCTTGATCGCGTGGGCGCGGATCCCCTGATCCTTGTTCATCATGCCGACGACATCGCGTTCGCCGAGAACGTCCACCCCCGCGCGCGCTTGGTCGTCGGTGGTGCCACGCGGGCTGAAAGTGTCAGGGCTGGGTTGGAGGCTTTGGCCGCCGATCCCCCTGACGCGGTCCTCATTCATGATGCGGCCCGGCCCTGCCTGACGCGCGAGGTCGCTGAACGGGTGGTTCAGGCGCTTGCCGGTCATGAGGGTGCCGCACCAGCATTGCCGGTCACGGATGCGCTTTGGCGGGGGGTGACAGAGGTCGAGGGGGCGCAGCCCCGAGAGGGCCTCTGGCGCGCACAGACGCCCCAGGGATTCCGTTTCGGGCCGATCCTCGCCGCGCATCGCTCCTCTCCCGGCGGAGCGGCGGATGATGTGGAGGTCGCCCGGATGGCCGGTCTGAGCGTCGCCATCGTCCGGGGGGACGAGGACAACCTCAAGGTCACGCATCGCGGCGATCTCGCGAGGGCGAGTCGTATTCTGGAGGGCCGAATGGATATCAGAACGGGCCACGGCTATGACGTCCACGCATTCGGGCCGGGCGACCATGTGTCGATCTGCGGCGTGAAGATCCCGCATAGCCAAGGGGTTGTTGCGCATTCGGACGGGGACGTCGGCTTGCATGCCTTGACTGACGCCATCCTCGGCGCGCTTGCGGCGGGGGACATCGGCCACCATTTTCCGCCGTCCGACCCGCGCTGGCGGGGAGCCGACAGCGTCTTGTTCCTGGATCATGCAAAGAGGCTGGCAGACGAAGCGGGGCTTCGGGTATCCCATGTGGACGTGACCCTGGTCTGCGAAGCCCCGAGGATCGGGCCTCATGCCGGGGCAATGAAGGACGTCATCGGACGGACACTCGGGCTTGGTCCCGAGCGGGTGAGCATCAAGGCGACAACGTCCGAGCGACTCGGGTTCACCGGTCGAAGCGAAGGGATGGCGGCGCTTGCCACGGCCACGCTGGTGTCGGAATGACCCTGAGCCACTGGGTAGGGAGCTTTGGAGGCGTTGGTCATTGTCGGCCCGCTCCTGGCACATGGGGCTCATTGGCAGCGGTCGTAGTCGCTTACGCGCTGCTCAAGCTGTTCGGGCCCCTCATGTTCGTTTTGGCGCTGATCGCAGTCGTCGCATTGGCATTCTGGTCGATCACCGACCTGATTGCCCGGATAGGGGAGCCGGGTCATCACGACCCCAGCTGGGTAGTCATCGACGAAGTAGCCGGTCAATGGATTGCACTGTTACCGATCGCCCTTGGTGCGGCCTCGAATGGCGTCTCGGTCGAGCGGCTTTGGCCCGGATGGATCGCGGCGTTCGTCCTGTTCCGCCTTTTCGACATCTGGAAGCCTGGACCGATCGGCTGGGCAGATCGGCGCCCCGGGGCTGCCGGGGTCGTGCTCGACGACCTGTTCGCAGGGTTGTTCGCGGCTGCGGGCGTGACTGTCCTGGCGGGTCTCGCCCATGGAGTGCTGATGCGATGAACACCGGAGAGCTGCTTGCGGCTGCGCGCGCCAAGGGGTTGCGGATTGCGGTCGCGGAAAGCTGCACGGGTGGCCTCCTGGCCGGTGAGCTGACCGGACCAGCCGGAGCGTCGACCGTCTTCGACAGGGGCTTCGTGACCTACTCGAACGCCGCAAAGATGGACCTTCTCGGTGTGACGACAGAGGCGCTCGAGATCCATGGGGCCGTGTCCGAGGATGTGGCCGGCCAGATGGCCGTTGGCGCTCTTCATCGATCGGAGGCCGACGTAGCCGTGGCCATCACTGGCGTCGCAGGTCCCGGCGCGTCTGGTCGTAAGCCAGAAGGACGGGTTTGCTTCGGACTAGCGACCGCTCAGGGGGCCAGGACGGAAACCGTGGAGTTCGGTCCGCGGGGTCGGGACGAGGTGCGGCAGGCTAGCGTGGCCCATGCCCTGGACCTTCTCCTTCAGGCTGTGGAGCGAACTCCGTAGAGTTGTTGCGCGCGTTTCTCGAAGGCTCGCACGACCTGCTGCATGGCTTGATAGAAGAACACGCCCGCAGCTTTCTGAAGAAGCCGGTTCCGGAATTCGAAGTCGGTCGAGAACGACACTTCCACGCCCGCCGGAACGTCGCGGAACCCCCAGACGCTTTGCATGCGCTTGAACGGGCCTTCCATGTACTCCGTCTCGATCCGCTTGGTTGCCGGATAGAGGAGCACGCGGCTGCCGAAGCTTTCCCGAAACAGCTTGAACGAAATCACGAGGTCGGCAAGCATCTCCTGGTGGTCACCCCGATCCTCCACGGAGCGGATGCGTGCCCCGGCCGTCCATGGCAGGAATTCAGGGTAGCGGGCGACGTCAGCAACCAGATCATACATCTGCTGGGCCGTGTACGGGAGGATGCGAGTCTCGGAATGGGTGGTCACGTCGCACATCCTCTGTGATGGGACCCGTCATTTCGGCCAGGAACGGCTCGGGATCAAGGGGGATGACCCCACGACGGCTGTACAGAGCGGATTCGGCCTTGAGTTCGTCCCGTCCCGCAGCGAGGAAAGAGGCCGCCCCATCGGATCGGGAACGCCATGCCCCAACGCCCCTACATCATCGATCAGCTGATATCGGCCAAGTCCATCGCTGCTCGGATCGAGTCCCTGGCCCGAGAGATCGGCGAGGAGTTCGCCGGCACGGACAAGCTCGTGGTTGTGGGCCTGCTGCGCGGCTCCTTCGTGTTCATCGCGGACCTTGTCCGTGAGCTGGACCTTCCCGTGGAAGTCGACTTCCTCGAGGCCTCCAGCTACGGCGACTCGATGGAGTCCTCCCGGGAAGTACGGATTCTCAAGGATCTCAGGGCCGCGATCGAAGGGCGCGATGTGCTCTTGGTCGAGGACATCGTGGATACGGGACACACGCTCCATCAGGTCACGCGTTATCTTTGGACCCGCAAGCCTGCGCGTCTCAAAACCATTGCGCTGCTGGATAAGCCGTCCCGGCGCGAGGTGGACTACGCCGCCGACTGGATCGGCTTTTCCATTCCGGATGAATTTGTGGTCGGCTATGGAATCGATTTCGCGCAGCGCAACCGCAACCTTCCTTATATCGGCAAGGTGCGCTTCACCGACGCTTGAGGAGGCAGGGCCTGGGCCCGATCGTTCGCAACGCTGGACCCAGAACCTGGCTGACCGCGTTGAGGCAGGCCGCGCCGTGAGCGGCTTTGCTGGAGGGTATCGGTATGACGATCATCGCTTGGATCATTATCGGCATCATCGCCGGCTGGATCGCCGAGAAGATCATGGGGCGCAGCGACAGCCTCGTGATGAACCTGATCATCGGCATCGTTGGCGCCATCGTCGGCGGCTGGCTGTTCGGTGCGCTGTTTGGAGTGAACGTGGCCGAGGGCGGCTGGCTTTGGAGCATCTTGGTTTCGGTCATCGGCGCCGTGATCCTGCTTGCGATCATCAACATGATCCGCGGACGCTCGGTGCGATGAGTCTGGCTTGGGTGGTGTTGGAGCATTTCTCGTTTGACGGCGGCATCGCCTAGGCGGAACCCACCCGACTACAGCTTCGCCTAGGGGTTGTTCCTGTTCCTGCTGTTCACGGACCAAAGTCCGACCGGCGACGTCGAACGGTTTTTTCGGTGGCAGCCGTTCGGGACGTCACGTTAACTTCTCCCTGCCAGCCATCCAGATAGGAGCCCACCCGATGACCCGTACGTTCCGCATCGCTGCCTTGGCCGCCTTGGCCGTCGCCAGCGTCGCCGCCGCTCAGGATGCGCCGCCCTCTCCTGAGGAGCAGGCGGTCAGGGCGCGACAGTCCCACATGTCGCTTTATGCGTTCAATCTCGGAAAGCTCGGTGCCATGGCTCAAGGCAATGTCGAATACGACGGGGCCGCAGCGACGACGGCCGCTCAGAACCTGAGCCATATGACCCAACTTGATCAGGTTGGCTACTGGCTGCCCGGCACCTCCAACGCCGAGTTCGACGACAGCGAAGCCTTGCCGGCCATCTGGGAGAACATGGACGACTTCAGTGCCAAGCACGAGGCGTTGGAGCAAGCCGTGACCAATCTGCAAGCCGGCGCGGGGACGGACCTGGCGACGCTGCAAGCCAGTCTGGGTGAGGTTGGCAAGGCCTGTGGCGCCTGTCACCAGGATTACCGCGAAGCGGACGAGTGATATGCGGACAGCGCTGGCTTCGCTCGGAGCCCTCGCGCTGCTAGGCGCCGGGGCGGCCTGGTGGGTGACGGCGCCGGACCCAATCTCTGCGGCTGAGCTTTCCGGCATTTCCGGGGATGCGACGCGGGGAGAGATACTGTTCGCGGCAGCCGGCTGCGCCTCGTGCCATGTGGCACCGGACACGCCGGCAGCCGACGCACCTGTCCTGTCGGGCGGCCAGCGGTTCGTCACGCAGTTCGGGACGTTCGTTGCGCCGAATATCTCACCCTCGCCGCAGGGTGTCGGGAATTGGACCGACGCGGACCTGATCAATGCGGTGATGCGCGGCGTGTCCCCGGAAGGACAGCACTACTATCCGGCTTTTCCATGGAACGCCTACAACAAGGCCGACGTTCAGGACATTGCCGACCTCGTAGCCTACCTGCGGACCCTGCCCCCTTCAGCGGCTGAAAGCCTGCCCCACGAGATTCCCTTCCCCTTCAACATCCGCCGATCGGTGGGGGGCTGGAAGCTGTTGTTCGAAGACCGGGACTTCGTCGTTCAGGGCGATCTCACGCCCGAGCAGACCCGTGGCCGTTACCTCGTCGAAGCGCTCGGACATTGCGGAGAGTGCCACACGCCCAGAAATGCTCTGGGCGGATTGCGAAGGGCATCATGGCTGGCGGGTGCTCCGGACCCCGCTGGCGACGGTCACAATCCGAACATCACGCCAGCGGGCCTCAAATGGACGGAAGCACAGATTGTGGCCATGCTGCAATCCGGCTTCACGCCCGAGTTCGACGTCGTCGGTGGAGAGATGGCCGAGGTGGTCGCGAACACTAGCCAACTCAGCGACGAGGATCGCAGAGCGATGGCCGCTTATCTCAAGATCGTTACGCCCGTCGACTCCCCTGCACCGAAGCCCGGCACCGGCGACTCCTCGGCGGAAGAAGCTGGATGATGGTTGACCATATGCTGGGGTAAGATCTCCGAGGACGACTCGGAGACGAGCACGCACATACCGAACGTCATTCAACCAGGCAGATACTAGTTATATTTAACGGACATGAGGCCCTGTCTGTCCTACGCTTGGACGGCTGACCGGGTCTGCCAGAAAGATCAACCGAACTTCGCCTGCCGCGCTGCCCTGAGCCGGGCAAAGTCGTCCCCCGCATGATAGCTCGATCGCGTGAGCGGACTTGCGGACACCATCAGGAAACCCTTGCCGCGAGCGGCCGTCTCGTACGCGGTGAACTCGTCGGGCGTGACGAAGCGATCCACCCGGTGATGCTTGGGGCTGGGTTGAAGGTACTGCCCGATGGTCAGGAAATCCACGTCCGCGGCCCTCATGTCGTCCATGACTTGGTGGACCGCTTGCCTGTCCTCGCCCAAGCCCACCATGATTCCGGATTTGGTGAACGCCTGGGGCCACAGCTCCTTGACACGTTGCAGAAGACGGAGGGAGTGGAAATACCGGGCACCGGGCCGGACCTCGGGGTAAAGACCCGGAACCGTTTCCAGGTTGTGGTTGAACACGTCCGGCTGGGCCGCCACAACCGTCTCCAGCGCAGCGGGGCCGCATCTGAGGAAATCCGGCACCAGAACCTCGATCGTGGTTGCAGGAGAGCGTCTCCGGATCGCCCTGATCGTCATGGCAAAGTGCTCGGCCCCGCCATCTTCCAGGTCGTCTCGATCGACCGAGGTGACGACGACGTGACTGAGACCCAGCTTCTGGACCGCATCCGCAACCCGGCCTGGTTCGAAGGAGTCCAACACGTCGGGACGCCCAGTGGCCACGTTGCAGAACGTGCAGCCTCGGGTGCAGATCTCGCCCATGATCATCATGGTCGCGTGGCCCTGGCTCCAGCACTCTCCCACGTTGGGGCAACCGGCTTCTTCGCAGACCGTAGTGAGCCGGTGCTCGCGCATGATACGGGCGGTTTCACGATAGCCCGCCGAAGTAGGCGCCTTGACCCGTATCCAAGCCGGCTTGCGCGGCTGCTCCTGATCGGGGCGGTGCGCTTTTTCTGGATGCCGCTCGCCAGGGATCTTCAGGTCGCGCATGGAGGCCTTCCTCGGGACAGGTTCCCACCAATCTATGGATGTCGGGTCCAGCGCGCCAGTGCACAACATGGCGTTCTTTGGACCTTGACGGTGTCGCCAAACGTCGCGGATGCGGCAGCGCCGGTTGACTTCGATGTTGCACATGAGCCTAGTCGGCACGCCCCATCAATGGCCGTCTCATGACATACTCCGAACTGGCACTAGCGATCTTTGTGCTCCTGGTCACGCCAGGACCCACCAACACGCTCGTGGCGATGGGCGCTGCGGAACAAGGTTGGTTCCGCACGATCCGTCTGATCCCTGCCGAGCTTCTGGGTTATCTCGCCACGACGCTCCCGCTGTCGATTCTGGGTGCGCAGCTCTTGGAGGCAGTCCCGATGGCCAAGGCTGCCGTTACGGTGGTCGCAGCACTTTGGGTGATGTGGCTTGCCCTGTCGATGTGGCGGGTGCCTTCGATGGGGACGGGACGCCCCACCGTGACGGCACGCCGCGTCGCGGTCACGACGCTGCTGAATCCCAAGGCTCTCATCTTCGGACTGGTGCTCCTCCCCGCGTCGAACATGTGGACCTCGGCCGGCAATTTCGTGTTGTTCTCAGCCGAAGTGGTAGCTGTCGCCATGATATGGGCCGCACTGGGGGCCAGCTTGCGCCGGAACGGCCGCCTTCAGACCGGGATGCCGGCCCGATGGAGACGCGCGGCCTCGGTCTGGCTGGCGGTGCTGGCTATGTATCTGTTCGGCAGGGCAGCGGGATTGGCCTGATCGGTTAGCCGATCAGCGACTTGGACCGTTCCGCAGTATCCCCGTAGTGCTGCCGCAACCGTTCAAGGGCAATCCGCAGCACGACCTTGCCAGAGCGCGCGGACCAGCCCAGGCGCTTTTCAAGCTGCTCCAGCCCTTCCAGAAGGCAGCAGCAACGAAGAGCGACGTCAGCCAGACCTGGCCCAAGATCAGACAAAGCGCGCTCCATGCGCGATCTGGCGGCCTCGGGTCCGTTGACCTGTGACGAGCGCTCGGCGAACCTGTGACCCGGCAGTCGTTCGAGCCACTGATCCCAATCGACGGCGCCATCGCGAACGCCTTGGACCAGTTCGAAATCCTCTCGGAGCCGTTCGCCGGCCGCCACCAGTTCACGGCTGAGAAACGGGCGCCCTTCGCCGTCGCGACGCCGGGCCAAGGCCGCAAGCGGACTTTCCGGGAGCGATGAACGCATATGCCTGAGCCGGCTCTCGTCGCAGATAGCCTCTTCGGCACGGATGCCGATGAAGGATGCGGGGGCCTCGGCAAGACCAGCCGGCCTCGCCTCCTCCATGCGGCGGCGGAGAACCTGACGGCCCGAAGGGGTGATTCGATAGCGGCGGATCCGGGCATCAGGGGCCACGCAGGCGATCCAGTCCCGCAGCGCCATGGCCTCGGCCAGCCTGCGGTCCACGACGGCCAGCCGTGTGGGCTCTCCATCGTTGCCTTCGCGAACAACGACGCCCTTTTCCATGTCCCGCGCCACGGCCAGCACGCTGCCGGCCTCGGCCAGCCGCCGGAGGACTGGGACGGACTCGTTGGCCAGAACTTCGTCCCTGTCCTTGTCTTCGGCCGCTGGGATGTCGACCGAGAGGTGACGCAAGGCCGAGTCGACCAAAGGGTCGTCGCGCAGCGACTCCACTCGTCGCACCCGGCGAAGGATTGTGGATGGGTGCACTTGAGCCTCGCGAGCCAGGGAGCGAATGGAGTGCCCGCCCTCCGTGTGGGCCAGGTAATTCCGTGCCGCCACCGGCACCCAGCCCGGAAACTCACCAACCCGCTCCGACGCTACAAACTCCGGCCCGACATGGGCTACACGTTCAGTCATGGTCATTCGCTGCTCCTGCCTTGCGTCGCGGCCTGTCCCGGCCACCTGCCGCGTCCGGCTATCCCTTGGACGCCGCGCCAAGGAACGCCGTTCGCGGACCAGATTGGTTGCCAAGGGCTAAACTTCTCTGACCCCCGCGAACGGTCCGACCCCGGCTCACGCAACACTGTCAAAACTCGTGGCAAAGTCTCGTTATCAAAGGGCTACATTGCACGAGGAGAACGACTATGCTTGACCTTCTTGGTATGATCGCGACTCTTGATCGTCCGCGGCTTCTGGTCAGCGCGGCTCGATACGGTGTCGATGGTTATGACCGTGCCAAGCACCTGCCCCGCCTGATTGGTGGACCGGTGGCACCCCGCGTCGGCGAGGCTATCGTGAAGCTTCTGGATTTGGAGGCGATGCTCGAAAGCAAGCGCCAGGCAAAATCCGCGGACTACACCCACCTTAGCCATGTGTCGGTGCTGATCGCGCTGCTCGGAGAGGCTCGGGCTCTGCGGGCTGCCAATAGGCCAGCCCTTGTCGCAGCATGAGGACGACATGGCGCCCTGTACGGCCAGATGTCAGGTCGGCGCGCTGCAGGCCGTTGACCGGGATCAACACGTCCCGCTGGTGCGGCTCATGAATAGGGGAACTCTCGGCCCCCGGCGCCTTATCACAGCGCGCGAGGGCCTCTCCATGCAAAAGGCTCTAGAGGAACGCGTCCGGAACCGCTGCCTTACGGCTCGCCACGAAGTCATCGAGGGACTCGCGAATCGCTGGATCGAGCTCCGGCTGCCGGTAGGTCTCCAGCAGACGCTTGACCCGAGCGGAGGCAAGCGCCTGGGTATCCCGCGCTCCTTCCTCGTCCCATGTCTCGAAGGGCTTGTAGTCCAAGAGGTCCGTCCGCCAGAAGGCGTTCTTGAAGTTGGCTTGGGTGTGTTCGCAGCCCAGGTAATGGCCACCGGGCCCAACTTCATGGATGGCGTCCATCGCCTGTCCGTTCTCGCTTAGGTCAACGCCCCTGGCGAAATGGTGCAGCGCCCCAAGCTGGTCGGCATCCATGACGAACTTCTCGTAGGACGAGACGAGTCCGCCCTCGAGCCAGCCACAGGCATGGAGCATGAAGTTGACACCCGAGAGCAGCCCCATGTTCAGGCTGTTGGCACTCTCGTAGGCGGCCTGCGCATCGGGCAGCTTGGACCCGCAGAATGCCCCGGCGCTCCGATACGGCAGGCCGAGCCGGCGAACGAGTTGGCCGGTCCCATAAGTGATATGGCTGGCTTCCGGAGTCCCGAAGGTCGGCGCGCCCGAGTTCATGTCGATGCTGGTCACGAAAGCCCCGGCGATGACCGGAGCGCCCTTGCGAACAAGCTGGCTGTAGCTGACTCCGGCCAGGATCTCGGCCAGCACCTGGGTCAGGGTGCCCGCCACCGATACGGGCGCCATGGCCCCGCCCACGATGAAGGGCGAGACGATGGCAGCCTGGTTGTTGCGGGCATAGACCTCGAGCGCGCCCATCATGATGCCGTCAAAGGTCAACGGCGAGTTGATGTTGATGAGCGATGTCATGACGGTGTTGTTCTGGACGAAGTCCGCCCCGAACAGCAGCGATGCCATGTCCACACTGTCCTGTGCGCGTTCAGGCGCCGTGACCGACCCCATGAACGGCTTGTCGGACAGCGTCATGTGTGCATGAAGCATGTCTAGGTGACGCTTGTTCACCGGAACGTCCGTCGGCTCGCAGACCGTCCCACCGGAGTGGTGCAGCCACTTCGACATGTAGCCGAGCTTCACGAAGTTGCGGAAATCCTCGATCGTGGCGTAGCGCCGTCCGCCTTCGGCGTCGCGGACGAAGGGCGGACCATAGACAGGGGCAAGAACGAGCGACCGTCCCCCGATCTCCACATTCCGCTCGGGGTTACGGGCATGCTGCGTGAAGGTTCGGGGCGCGGACGAGCAAAGCTGCCGCGCCAGCCCACGAGGGATGCGCACACGCTCGCCCTGGACATCCGCGCCCGCCTCTCTCCAGCGCTGAAGCGCTTCGGGATTCTCGACGAAGTTCACGCCGACTTCGGCCAACACCGATTCGGCGTTGTGCTCGATGATCTGGAGCGCTTCCTCGTTCAGTACCTCGAAATTCGGGATGTTGCGTTCAATGAAGCGGGCGCTTTCCACGCTGACCGCAGTCCGCTCCGCGCGTCTCGCCGCTCCACCGCCACCCCGCGACCGGCGACCCGTTCCTGCTTCGGCCACGTCCGACATGCCCACGCCCTCCTTCGGCTATGTCGCCTCATACCGAGGCAACGCGGTAGGGGGGAAGGAGGATGCGCCCTTTGGCGTGCAAAAGCGACATGCGCCGTGCTTGCGTGGCGTGCGTCAACGTCCTAAGGCGCCACTCATGACCCTCGACACAGCCCAGATCGCCGCCTCGGACCACCAACGTCTGCTGATCATCGACTTTGGCAGCCAGGTCACGCAACTGATCGCCCGCCGCTTGCGCGAGCTTAACGTTTATTGCGAGATCCATCCCTTCAATGCCGTCACGGCGGCGTTCATCCGGGACTTCGCGCCTCAGGCGATCATCCTGTCCGGTGGTCCTGCCTCGGTCTTCGCCGAGGGCGCTCCCCTTCCCCCAGCCGAAGTGTTCGAACAGGGCGTCCCAGTGCTCGGCATCTGCTACGGCCAGCAAGCGATGATGCACATGCTGGGCGGCAAGGTCGAATCAGGGCACGGCACAGCCGAGTTCGGTCGCGCCTTCGTCACGCCCGGCGAGGGGACCCTGGATATCCTCAAGGGCTGGTTCCTGGAAGGCCGGGAAGAGGTCTGGATGAGCCATGGCGATCATGTGAGCCGGCTGGCTCCCGGCTTCCGGGTCTATGGCACCTCGCCGAACGCCCCTTTCGCTATTACGGCGGACCCAGAGCGTCACTTCTACGCCGTGCAGTTTCATCCAGAGGTCCACCACACCCCCAACGGGCGCACACTGTATGCCAACTTCCTTCGCCTCGCGGGCTTTCGCGGTGACTGGACGATGGCCGGGTACCGGGACGAAGCCATTCGCAAGATCCGGGAACAGGTCGGCGACTCCAAGGTCATCTGCGGCCTGTCGGGAGGCGTCGATTCCTCTGTTGCAGCGGTCCTCATCCACGAGGCCATCGGAGACCAGCTCACCTGTGTCTTCGTGGACCATGGGCTTCTGCGGAAGGGCGAGGCCGAGCAGGTCGTGTCGATGTTCCGCGACCATTACAACATCCCTCTCGTCCATGCGGACGAATCAGATCGTTTCCTGAGCGCCCTTGAAGGGCTGGACGACCCGGAAGCGAAGCGCAAGACGATCGGCCGGTTGTTCATCGATGTATTCCAGGAACATGCCACCGCAGTGGGCGGAGCGGAGTACCTGGCTCAGGGCACCCTCTATCCCGATGTCATTGAGTCGGTCAGCTTTTCGGGCGGTCCTTCGGTCACCATCAAGAGCCATCACAACGTCGGCGGACTGCCCGAGAAGATGGGCCTCAAGCTCGTCGAGCCGTTGCGCGAACTCTTCAAGGATGAGGTCCGCCAGCTTGGCCGCGAGCTTGGGCTGCCCGAATCGTTCATCGGCCGCCACCCGTTCCCCGGCCCCGGCCTTGCCATCCGCTGCCCTGGCGCGGTCACCCGCGAGAAACTGGCCATTCTCCGCGAGGCAGACGCAGTCTTCATCGATCAGATCCGCAGGCACGAGCTTTATGACCAGATCTGGCAGGCCTTCGCTGCGATTCTCCCCATGAGGACCGTCGGCGTCATGGGTGATGGCAGGACCTACGATTATGCCCTGGCGCTTCGGGCGGTGACCTCGGTCGATGGCATGACAGCGGATTATTATCCCTTCACCCACGAATTCCTGGGCGAGACCGCGACGCGGATCATCAACGAGGTCCGCGGCGTCAACCGCGTCTTCTACGACTGCACCTCAAAGCCGCCGGGGACGATCGAGCTTGAATAGGCCCTCTGGCGCCTGCCGCTGCGGCGTGGTTGCCTATTCCTGACCAGCAGGAAGGACGGAGAGATGCAGGCGGCTCGGTTCATGGAGGTCGGTCGGATCGAGGTGGGCGACATCCCCGATCCCGACCCTGTTCACGGCGAGGTCGTCGTAAGGGTTTCTCACGCGGGGGTCTGCGGGACCGATCGGCACATCCTGAAGGGCGAGTTTCCAAGCCGCCCGCCAGTGGTCCTCGGGCACGAGTTCTCCGGCACCGTTGTTGCGGTGGGTGCGGGCGTGACGACCCACAGCGTCGGCGACCTCGTTGCCTGCGACCCGAACATCGCTTGTGGAGCCTGTCCATCCTGCCTCCTGGGCCGCATCAATCTTTGTGAAAACCTCATTGCCATCGGCGTTCAAAGAAACGGTGGCTTCGCCGAGTTCAGCAGCGTCCCTGCCCATCGCGCGCTATCCCTTCCAGCCGGGCTCGACCTTCGCAGCGCCGCCTTCTCCGAACCCTTGGCTTGCTGCGTCCATGCCCTGGACGTTGCGGCGATCCGGCCCGGAGAGCGGGCCATCGTCATCGGCGGGGGTGTCATCGGGCTTCTATGCGTTCAACTGGCGCGGCTCGCGGGGGCTGAGGTCATGTTGATCACACGGTCTCCGGCTCGGCAGGTGATCGGTGGATCGGTCGGCGCACACACCGTCGCGGCCACTCCGGAGGAAGCCCGAGAGCAATGGCCGCGAGGGGCCGACATCGTCCTCGAATGCGCGGGCACCGGCGAAACGATGGCCCAGGCTCCGCGGCTGGCCGAACGGGGGGGTCGCGTCGTCATCGTGGGTGTGCTTGCCAAAGGCGAAGGGGTCTTGATTGAACCATTCGACCTGCTGCTGCGCGAGGTGGATCTGCGGATGGCCTTCGTGAACCCGTTCACCCAAAGCCGCGCGCTTCAGTTGCTCGCGTCCGGCGCGATCAGCACGGCGCCGCTCGTGACGCGCGAGGTGGGCCGCGAGGATCTTCCCGGTATCCTGGCCTCACAGCCTGGGCCAAGCGAAGTGAAGGTGTTGGTGACCGGTTGAGCCTTCACGATAGCAGGCCTCACGGGACAGCACGTGCGGCGCTTTGGATGGCCGGCTCAGTCGGAAGCTTCTCGCTCCTTGCCATTGCCGGGCGTCAGGTCAGCGCCGCTTTCGACACCTTCGAGATCATGTTCTATCGAAGCGGAGTAGGCTTTCTCATCGTAGCGGCACTGCTTGCGGCGAGCGGCCGGCTCAACGAGGCGCGTCCACACAGGCTGGGCCTCCATGTGCTGCGAAATCTGATCCATTTCACAGGCCAGAACCTGTGGTTCTATGCCCTGGCCGTCATCCCGCTTGCGCAGGTGTTCGCTCTCGAATTCACCACGCCTCTTTGGGTGCTTCTCATGGCTCCACTCGTCTTGGGGGAGCGGCTGACCGGTCGTGGCCTTCTCGCGGGGGTGATAGGGTTCGGAGGAGTGCTGCTGGTCGCCCGTCCGGAATTCGGGAATCTCGATCCTGGCATTCTTGCCGCAGCGCTCTGCGCGATCTGTTTCGCGATCACGTCGATGATGACCAAACGGCTGACCCGCACGCAGCCCGTCACTGGAATCCTGTTCTGGCTTAACGCGTTCCAATTGGCTTTGGCAACAATCGCGGTCGGCTGGGATCTGGAGGTTCCGGTGCCCAGCGCGGCTCAGCTTCCTTTGTTCATCATCATCGGGATCACGGGTCTGGCGGCACACTGGTGCCTGACGAACGCGTTGAATGTCGCTCCTGCTTCGGTGGTCATGCCGATGGACTTCGTGCGGTTGCCGTTGATAGCCGTGGTGGGCTGGGCCCTTTACGGCGAGCGGCTCGATATGTTCGTTGTCCTGGGTGCAGCCATGATCCTGGGTGGCAACCTTCTCACCTTGTTGCGGCAAGGCGGGCCGAATGATGAAGATGCGACCGAACGTCGCGTCATTCGTTGACGCAACCAAGAGCGCCGGGCGATGCTCGGGCCATCGAAATCATCACGGTAGGGGAAGCCATGAGTCGCATCATGCAAGGCGCGGGAGCGATGCTCCTTGCAACGACGTCGCTGGCGAGCGCAGGCGCACTCGACCGCTCGGGCCAGCCGGTCGGCGTCATCTTCGAAGACGGGAACTACGTCGAACTCAGCTACGGCTTCACCAGCCCTGACGTCCAGGGAAGCTTCACCAACCCTGTGAGCGGAGCGGTGTCGCGTTCCGGCGACGTCGGAGTGGACTTCGATCAGGTCACCCTTTCGTTCAAGTACGATCTCAACGACCGACTCTCGGTTGCAGTCATTCTGGACCAGCCGTTCGGCGCCGACGTGAACTATGCAAACGCCGAACTGGGCTACCCCGTCCGGGGATCCGAAGCAGTCTTCGAAACCAGCAGCATCACGGCATTGGGCCGCTACAAGCTGAACGACAGCTTCAGCGTTCATGCCGGTGCGCGATCCGTGCGTGTGGATGCCGATCTTTACGTCCAAACGCCCACCCTGCTGAACCCGGCTGACCCCACGACGCTGGCGACCTACTATTACGACGGCAACTTCGACGCCGACAGCGATCTGGGCTACGTCGTGGGGGCAGCCTATGAGCGTCAGGAGATCGGGCTCCGTGTGGCCCTTACATACTCCTCGGAAACCAGCTTTTCGAACGGGACAAGCTTCGCGGCAGGAATCCTGGGGGTTGGGGACGTCCTGACCGGTTCGGGACAAACCTCGTACACCCTGCCGCAATCGGTCAACCTCGACTTCAGGACCGGCATCGCGGCGGATACAGCGATCTTCGGATCCATTCGTTGGGTTGACTGGTCATCCACCCAGATCAACGTCCCGGGACGGCTTCCTGACGGTCGGCCAGCCTATCCGGACAATCCGGTCGTGGGTTACGACGAGGACATCGTGACCTATACCCTGGGCATCGGGCGTCGCTTTTCGGACCAGCTGACTGCATCGGCCGCAGTCATCTACGAGCCTGCGACAGGCAGCGATTTCAGCCCAGCCGTCGCACGCAGCGGCGTGTCCAATCTCGCACCCACGGACGGTCAGCTCGGGCTGCAACTGGCAGCAACCTATGCCCTGAACGACAGCCTCGAACTCACGGGCGGCGTCCGCTACACACGGCTGGGCGATGCGACCACACGCGGCTTTGGCGCAAGCTTTGAGGGCAATGACGCCGTCTCGCTGGGCCTGAGAGTGGGCTACCGGTTCTGATCCACATGCGCGGCCCTGTCGAACCCGGCGGGGCCAAACCATGTTCCGGGTTGCACCTGTGGCCTCTTTGCGGTGAGAGACCCAGCAGGACTGCATGTGTGATCACTATGACCAGCGGCTCGGCCGTTGTTCGTCTGGCCGACGGCTTTGAACGTCTCGTGCGGTCCGTGAGGTGACAGGGAAAGATGTGGGATGATCTACCGGACGGACCAGGAGTGGCTCAATGCCACCGAGCGGCAGGTGCTGTTGTTCGGGATGTCAGGATTGGGCAAGACCCATCTCGCCAAATGCCTTCGCGGTACCGGTCGCTGGTTCCACTACTCGGTCGATTACAGGATTGGCACCCGCTACATGGGCGAACTCATTGCCGACAATGCCAAGCGCGAGGCCATGAAGGTTCCGTTCCTGCGCGAACTGCTCATGTCCGATTCGATCTACATTGGCTCCAATATCACGTTCGATAACCTGGACCCCGTCTCGACCTACCTCGGCAAGCCGGGCGACCCCGGCCGAGGCGGCCTCCCCTTTGAAGAATACCAGCGTCGTCAGTCCGAATTCCGAGAGGCCGAGGTCGCCGCGCTGCATGATACAGGCCGGTTCATCGACCGGGCCAAGGCGCTTTACGGCTACCGGAACTTTGTGTGCGACACGGGCGGTTCGATCTGCGAATGGGTCGATCCGACCAACCCGGAAGATCCAATCCTGCGCGCCCTGTCCGCGCGCTGTCTCATGATCTGGATCAAAGGCTCGGACGATCATACCACCGAACTGGTGCGGCGCTTCGATCAGTCGCCCAAGCCGATGGCTTACCGCCCGGACTTCCTGCTTCGAATGTGGACCGAGTACCAAGGCACGAATGACCTGACCGACGGCGACGTGGACCCGGACGCCTTCATCCGGTTCACCTACGCTCAGGCGCTCGCGCATCGGCAGCCCTTGTACGCGTCGATGGCGCAGCATTGGGGGGTCACCGTCCAAGCCAAGGACATGGCGCACGTGGACGGAGAGGCGGCATTCGTCGACGTCGTCGCGGCGGCACTGCGAGAGCGAATGCGTCAGGTGGCCTGAGCGCTCTCAGCATGCGCTCTTGCAACGCCCTGCCCCGTCGCGTATTTGCCCACGCTTTCCAAGGTTTTCGCCATGCCCATCAAGCTGCCTGCGAACTTGCCCGCCTATGATGTCCTGAGCCGCGAAGGCGTCATGGTGATGTCCGACACGCGGGCTGCGCGCCAGGACATTCGACCCCTGAGGATCGGACTTCTCAACCTCATGCCCAAGAAGATCCAGACCGAGACGCAATTCGCCCGGCTGATCGGCGCCACGCCGCTTCAGATCGAGCTCACGCTGATCCGTATGACGGAGCATGAGACAAAGAACACGGCTGCCGAACATATGGCCGAGTTCTATAGGCCATTTGCGGACGTCGCCGCGTCAGGCGACAAGCTGGACGGTCTGATCGTCACGGGCGCTCCGGTGGAGCATCTCCTCTTCGAGGAAGTCACTTATTGGGATGAGCTTCGACAGGTCTTCGACTGGACCCAGAGCCATGTCCACTCGACGTTCGGCGTCTGCTGGGGCGGCATGGCAATGGCGTATCATTTCCATGGCGTGTCCAAGCATATGCTGAACGAAAAGGCGTTCGGCCTTTATAGGCATTCGGCGCTCGATCCAGCTTCGACCTATCTTCGGGGGTTTTCCGACGAACTCGTCGTGCCGGTGAGCCGCTGGACCGAGATGCGGCGCGAGGAGACCGAAGCCGCGGGGCTTAAGACGTTGTTGTCCTCGAACGAGGTCGGGCCGTGCCTGGTGGAGGACAAGAAACGGCGCGCGCTCTATATCTTCAACCACCTTGAATACGACAGCGATACGTTGAAGCAGGAGTATGACCGCGATGTCGCGTCTGGCACACGGATCCAGCTTCCGTTGAACTATTTTCCAGGCAACGACCCCTCCAAGCGGCCGCCGAACCGATGGAGGAGCCATGCCCATCTTCTCTATGGCAACTGGATCAACGACATCTACCAAACGACGCCATACGACCTGGCGGAGATCGGCGGCTGATACTGCCCGCCTGGCTCCCCTCGGAGCCTGTGACCATCCTGCACAGCGGGACGACGCGGCCAGTAATCGAGCGTGTCGGGTCAGCCCGCCGTCCAGGGTGGTTGAAGGGGCAGCGGCGGCTTCCATAGTATCTCTCAGGAGGACGAGACATGAAACTGCCGCTCGACGGGGCCATCAGCCGCTACTTCCATGAAGAAGCGCCAGCCGATGTGCGACGCACGATAGAGGGGGCGCACAAAGACGACGTTCTCAATCCGCGCTATCCCTACCCTGAGGCGATGAAGCGGCAAGCCTACGAGACCGAGATGGACCTTCTCCAGGTGGAACTCGTGCGCTTCCAGGCCTGGGTCAAGGAAGCAGGGGCGCGTGTGCTCGTCGTCTTCGAAGGTCGGGATGCCGCCGGCAAAGGAGGCTCGATCAAGGCTTTCAGCGAGAACCTGAATCCGCGGGGCGCTCGCGTGGTGGCCCTGGGGAAGCCGACCGAGATCGAAGCCGGTCAGTGGTACTTCCAGCGGTACATCGCCGAGCTTCCAACGGCAGGCGAGATCGTCCTGTTCGACCGATCCTGGTACAACCGCGGGGTGGTTGAGCATGTCTTCGGCTTCTGCACGCCCGAGGAGCGTGCCCACTGGTTCGAGCAAGTCGGCCCCTTCGAGGAGATGCTGGTCAACGAGGGGATCCACCTCTTCAAGATCTGGCTCAACGTCGGACGTGCCACCCAGTTGGAGCGGTTCCTGGATCGCGAACGCGATCCGCTGAAGCAGTGGAAGCTCAGCTGGATCGACGCCGAGGGGCTCCGCAAATGGGACGAGTATTCCGCTGCCATTGCCGAGACTCTGATCCGCACGCACAGCACACGAACGCCTTGGACATGCCTTCGGGCTGATGACAAGCGCCGGACGCGACTCAACCTGATCCGCTCCGTGCTGACACCGATCTCTTACGCGCGAAAAGACGTAAAGGCGATCGGCGCACTGGACCCCCGGATCGTGGGCGGCCCCGAGGTGGTCACCGCCTCCGGGGGCATCTGACGGTGCTCAAGCGCGGTTATCACCACGGCAACCTCAAGGAGGCCTTGGTCGAGGCTTGCCTGCGGCTCATTGCTGAAAAAGGGCCGACCGGCTTCACTCTGTCAGAGGCTGCTCGCGAAGCAGGCGTGACGCCCGCCGCAGTCTATCGCCACTTCGAAGGTCGCGAGGACCTGATCGCCGAGGCGGCGCGGCAGGGCTACGAAATGTTCGCGGACCTGCTCGAGCACGCTTGGAGCAAGGGGCAGCCCTCGGCACTGGCCTCGTTTGAGGCGACAGGTCGGGCCTATCTGGCCTTCGCGCGCAAGTTCCCAGGGCACTATGTGGCGATGTTCGAATCCGGGGTTTCGATCCAGCGCACGCCGGAACTGGCCAGTGCTGCGCGTCGATCGATGGAAGTCATGGAGAAGGCTGCTCGCGACTTGAGCCAGCATATTCCGCCCGAGAAGCGGCCACCTCCTGCGATGTTCTGGGCCCATGTTTGGGCGCTTTCGCATGGCGTGGTGGAACTGTTCGCTCGCGGCACACCAGGGACGCGAAGCCCCTTCCCTCCAGAGGACCTGCTGGAAACAGGGATCGGCGTTTATCTACGCGGTTTAGGGCTGCTGCCCCCGGACCAGTAGGTCGGGCGCGAAGGTTGCCCTTCGCGCCCCGCAGTCAGTTTACTCTGTAGCCGTGCTGCCCGTGGCACCAGTCGTGCCCATTGCACCTGCGCCACTGACATCGATGCCGGCCTGCGTGGCCTGAGCCTGGTCGATCTGACAGACCACCAACTGCATCATGGGGTCTGCAGTTCCGGTGGCCGAAGTGTCGGCTGCCGTGGACTCGACATCCTGGACCGTGCCCGTCAAGTCACCGCCTGCGGCCGAACCCGCCGCATCCGCTGTGGCCATGTCCGACGTCATGCCCGTCGTGCCACTGTCGGTGGGGGCTGCCGCCGTGTCGGTGCTGGCCATATCGGTGGCGCTGGCATCCGCGCCGGTTGTTCCGGCGTCTGTTGCCGCCATATCGGTGCCGGTAGCAGTGGCACCGGCCGTCCCGGCAGCACCGGCGTCAGCCGTGGCCGTACCGGTCGAATCCATGGTACCGGACGCAGCGGCGGTGTCGGTCGAAGTCGCCGCCTCTGTTCCGGTGGCGCCAGTGCTGTCGGTCGCACTTGCTGTCTCGTTGCCCAAGCCATAGACCACGGCAGGGTCAAGTCCGCTTTCCTCGAGGCGTGTCGAAGCGACCTGCTGAATGGCGGCTTCATCTAGCCCGCAGGCTTGCGCCGCTTGGGCGACGGGAACCTGGATGGCCTGGCCTCCGACGTCCACATATACATTGTCCAAGCTGGTCGTGGCGCCAGCTTCCTGAGCCATTATCGCCGTCGACGATAGCAGCAGCACCGCCGTCGAGGCGGTGAGAGTTGCGAATTTCATAAGGGCTCCTCCGAAATGGAGCGGGTCAGGATTATTGCCTGATCTCCGCATGAGACCGGACGTTTCATCGCCCCGCCTACAACCCAGTAACCTTCTGCCAGCGAGACCGTTCCGTAGCGCCAGTTCCCGACAGCGGCTCCTCGCTTGTCAGCCAGGTCGCGGCATGGTCTCAGGGTGCAATCAGTCCTAGAGCGGTCGCAGTGTCCATGCCGACCTCGCACACGGCAGCCTTGGACTGGGTGGTGCCCTGGGTCGGCGTGGCAGGTCCGTCGTTCACAGCAGGGTCGGACGCAGGCTCATCAGCCGTTCCTTGACCGCTCGGCCCGTCGGACGCCACATCGGGTGCAGGATCTCCAGAGCTGTCATGGGTCGCGTCGGCTCCGTCTGCGACGCTCACGCCATCTATTGTCGAATCCATGGGCGTATCGACAGCAACCTCGGGAGCAAGATCGGTCGCATCAGCATTTACGGACGTATCCGCCATGGTCCCCACCTCTGTTCCCAGGGACGCCCACTCGGCACGGAGGGTTTCTGCATCGATGCCACAGGCCTCGACTGCCAGATCGAATGGCACCTCCATCACGGTGCCATCGACGCTGACCCCAACGGTATCAGGGTTGCCTTGGGCCCGTGCCGCAGTCAGCGGCAGCAGCAGAGCCAGACTTGTGAAAGCCATCCTCATCCGAGTCACAGTGGATCCTCCCATGGGCCCGGAGCCGAACGGTAGGACTGACCGTGGCACCGCCCTATGGAGTCGAACAGCAGACCGCGACGTTCGGTTCCTGAGTTCAGGGACGAGTAGCGCTCAACGGCTGAGCACCACCAGCGAACGCTCGTCCCAGACCACCTGAGTTGCCGCCCCAACCTCAAGCACCGGGCGGCCGATCAGGTTTTTCATAGAGATCGTCAGGGGTCGTTCGACACCAGCGACGCGGACATCGTAGTAGGTCATGTCGCCGTAATAGACGACCTCGTCCACGACTCCCTCGGCAAGGCGGCGATCCGTCGTCTCACCGGGGAAGAGGAGGCCCAGCGTCTCGGGCCGGATCCCCACGGTCGTTCGCCCGGGCATCACTCCGCCGGGGGCCTGTTCGGCCTCGATCGCGCCGCGCCCGAGACCCGCGGTGTCCACCAGAATCTGATTGCCTTCGATCGCCACGTCGCCGGGCAGAAGGTTCATCTTTCCGATGAACTCGGCCACCCTCTTTGTGTTGGGACGCCGATACAGCCGCTCCGGATCGGCCATCTGACCGATCTCGCCCTCGAACATCACGGCGATCCGGTCGGACATGACCAAGGCTTCTTCCTGGTCGTGGGTGACCAGGATAAAGGTGATGCCGACCGTCCGTTGAAGCCGGATGAGCTCGACCTGCATCTGCTCGCGCATCTTCTTGTCCAGAGCCGACAGCGGCTCATCAAGGAGCAGAACCTTGGGCTTGAGGATCAGGGCACGGGCCAGTGCCACGCGCTGGCGCTGACCACCGGACAGAGCATGCGCGGCTCGGCTGCCATAGCCACCCAGCCCAACCATCTCGAGCGCCTCGGCCACAGCACGGGATTTCTGGTCGCGCGGACGAGGATCGCGGCGCAGGCCGAATCCCACATTCTCGGCCACCGAGAGGTGAGGAAAGATGGCATAGCTCTGGAAGACCATGTTCGTTGGCCTGTGGTTGGCCGGCACCCCCGCCATATCCCGCCCGTCGATCATCAACGTCCCAGAAGATGGGGTTTCGAAGCCCGCGATGGTGCGGAGGAGAGTTGTCTTGCCGCATCCCGACGGTCCCAAGAGAGAAAAGAACTCCCCCTGGCGAATCTCCAGATCGATGCCCCTCAGGGCGTGATAGTCGCCGTAATGCTTGTGAACACCACGAAGCTGGATAAGGGGAGCCGCGACAGGCTTCGATTGGGCGCTCACAGAAAGCCTCCGGTATCCTTGAGGCCGGCGCGGGCCACACCCCGGCGCCGGAAGTATTCAGCCACGATCAGAAGGGCGATCGAGATCGTCACCAGGATGGTTCCCAGTGCCATGATCAGCGGCAGGGCATCCACGAACCTAGTCAGGCCGTAAATATAGACAGGCATGGTCGGATTTGCGCCGGTCAGGAATTGCGCGATGACAAAGTCATCGAGCGAGATGATGAAGCAAATCAGCAGCGAGGAGATGATGCCCGGGAACACCAGAGGCAGGATCACGAGCCGAAACGCGCCCCAACGCGTCTCTCCCAGGTCCATCGCTGCTTCCTCGAAGGAGGAGTCGAGGTTCTGAAAAGCGCCGTTGAGAATGGCGATGGAGAACGGGATGCAGATCACGGTGTGCGCCGCGATGACAGTCCAGTTGGACAGGTCGAGGTCCAGCACCTGCCGCACCACTACCAGCAGCGCCACGGCGATGACGATCTCGGGCAGCACGAGGGGGAGCATCACGAACCCCAGGAAGCCGCGCTTGCCGGGAAAGTTCGCCAAGGTGCCGGCCCGGGCGGCGCATACGCCAAGCAAGGTAGCGAGAATGGACGTGATGGTTGCAATGAAGAGGGAATTGCGGAGCGCCTGATGCAGAGCCTGGGTCGTCCAGAGCTGTTCGAACCAGCGTGTCGAGAACCCGGTCAGGGGAAAAGCGATGATGGCCGCGTCGTTGAAGGCGAACAGCGGCAGCAGCAGGATCGGGGCATATAGGAAAGCCAAATAGATGAGGGCGTAGACGCGAAGGCCGGACCACTTGTTCATCCGCGTCCCCTTAGCCAGCGTTGGTTCAGGAGGATGAACACAAGGCTTACGACTCCTACGGCGAGCATGGTGATGATCGACAGCGCTGCGCCGAGCGGCCAGTTGTTCAGCTGCAGGAACTGCGTCTGGATGACATTGGAGATCAGCCGTCCGCCTGCCCCTAGCATGAGTTCGGGGGTGACGTAGTCGCCGATGGTCGGGATGAAGACGATCAGGACTGAACCGACGATGCCCGGAACCGACAGGGGGAGCGTCACCCGCACAAAGGTGGTAAAGCGGTTCTCACCCAGGTCCTGGGCGGCTTCGAGCAAGCTGCGGTCGATCTTCTCCAAGGCCACGTAGATCGGCAGGATCGCGAACACGGCATAGGCATGGGATAGCGTGATAATCACCGAGTTCAGGTTATAGAGCAGAAAATCCAAGGGCTCCTGGATCAGACCGAGCTCGATCAGGCCAGTGTTGACCACTCCGTTGTAGCCCAGGATCACCTTCCACAGGAACACGCGGATCAGGTAGCTCGTCCAGAAGGGGATGGTGATCAGGAACAGCCAGAGCGACTTCCGCTGCGGCGCAACGTGGAACGACACAAAGTATGCCACTGGATAAGCAAGAAGAACCGTGACCAAGGTCACTGTCGCCGAGACAAACAGCGACAGGGGCAGAACGCCCCAGCGGTTCTGATTACCCCAGATGTAAATGGGACCCGAGAAGATCTCGCGATAGTTGTCGAGTGTGAAGACTCGGCTGAGTGTCAGGCCGGTCTGGGTCCAGAACGAGATCAGGACGATCGAGATCAGCGGCACTGCCAGGAGCAGGAGCGCATAAGCGAAGGGAGGTGCGACCAGAGCCGCCGCTCGCGCCCTTGGGGACGTGTCGAAGATGCCCATCGAGCTGAGTGGCCTCCTTGTCGGCAATTGGTCGCGATGTTCACCGACGATGCGGCAAGGTCAACGGCTAAGTGCCCCTGCCCACTTGGGGAACGCAAGGTTGTGTGACTGAGGTTTCGACTTGCTGCCCCAGAGGCTGCAAGCCCTTGCTGACCTCACAGCAAAAAGGCGGCACCCGATGGATGCCGCCCCAATGTGATGACCGTAGAGATGGTTCAGCGCTTTGAGAACTGGAAGCTCCGGCGGGCCTTGGCCTTGCCGTACTTCTTACGCTCGACGACCCGGGCGTCACGGGTCAGGAACCCGGCTGCCTTGAGGGAGGGGCGCAGCGAGGGATCGTAGAGCTGGAGCGCCTTGGACACGCCGTGCTTGACCGCACCAGCCTGACCCGAGAGGCCACCGCCAACAACGGTCGCCATGACGTCGAACTGGTCGGAAACGCCCGCCACGGAAAAGGGCTGACGCAGGATCATCTGGAGCACGGGGCGGGCAAAATAGACCGCCATTTCCTTGCCGTTCACGATCACCTTGCCCGAGCCCGGCTTGATCCAAACACGAGCAATGGCGTTCTTGCGCTTGCCGGTGGCATAGGCACGGCCGAGAGCATCCCGCATGGGTTCACGTGGTGCCGGGGCGGGCGCAGCGTCGGCAGCGGCCGGCGCAACGGCGGCTTGGGACAGCTGGTCGAAAGACCTGATCTGGTCGGCCATATTACGCGGTCCTCGTGTTCTTCGGGTTCATGGACTTCACGTCCAGGACTTCGGGCTGCTGGGCGTTCATGCCATGCTCGACTCCCGCGAAAACGCGCAGGTGCGAGAGCTGCTGGCGCGACAGGCGGTTGCGGGGAAGCATGCGGCGGATCGCATTCTCGACCACGCGCTCGGGGTGCTTGCCCTCAAGGATCTGACCCTTGGTGCGGCTCTTGATGCCACCGGGATGGCCGGTGTGCCAATAGAAGTGCTCTTCCCGCTTGTCGCCGGTGAGCTGCACCTTGTCGGCGTTGATGATGATCACGTTGTCGCCCATGTCCATGTGGGGCGTGAACGTGGGCTTGTGCTTGCCACGAAGGCGCATCGCGACGATCGTGGCGAGGCGGCCGAGAACGACGCCTTCGGCGTCGATCAGGATCCACTTCTTCTCGATGTCCGCGGGGGTCGCGGTAAAGGTTTTCATCGGGGTGTCCCAGGATTGAAGGCGGGGTGGACCCCGCGTCGGAATGCCGGGGTTATACCCGTTCGACACCCGAGGTCAACATCGGCCTGGAACTTAGTTTATAAGCAAATCAATGCCTTAGGCTTTGTGGTATCATGATACCGCGGACGACGCTGGCGGGATCGAGTAGGTTAGGTTGGCCCTGGCGACCAGAAGCCCTGAGCCCTCGGAGAGGATGCGTGTATCGACGACCACAAGGCTCCGGCCCAGTTTCAGGATCGTCGCTTCGCACAGAAGATCCCGGTTGGCTGCCGGTTTCCGAAGAAAATCGATGCCAGCGTTGGTGGTGACTGTTAGCGCGCGAGGACCGATGCGCGACAGGATCACGCAGTAAGCGGCCACATCGGCCAGCATGAAGATCGCCGGTCCTCCGACCGTACCACCCGGCCGCAGATGCCGATCCGACGCCAAGAGGCGCATCGTGAGCCGGTCGATGTCCAGGCCGTCGATGCGGACGTCACCCGCCACCTGCTGAAACTCGCGAGCCAAGAAGACCTGCAACGCCTCGATGTCCATTAGGAGCATCGGTCAGGCCAGGTACAGCGATCCGAACTTCGTTTCCAGATAGTCCAGAAGCGGCCCTTCGCTTGGCCCGCCTCCGATTGCATCGGCCACCGTGTCACGCGGTTCCCGAAGGCCGCCGTGCCTCTGAAGGCGATCGCGAAGCCACTGGACGGCCCCGCTCGCATCGCCGCGCGCCAGGTCGCCATCAAGGTCGGGCAGCGCGCGTCGCATCGCGTCGTGGAGGCAGCCTGCATAGACGTTGCCGAGGCTGTAGGTCGGGAAGTAGCCGAACAGTCCCACGGACCAATGAACATCCTGAAGAAGGCCATGCGACGGTCGATCCACTGGCCGGCCGAAATCGGCCAGGAAGCGGTCGTTCCAGGCCGCCTCGAGTTCCTGCACCTGGAGGTCGCCGCGCATCAGAGCCTGTTCCAGATCGAACCGGAGAAGGACGTGAAGGTTGTACTGAACTTCGTCCGCCTCGGTCCGGATGAAGCCTGGCGAAACACGGTTGATGGCGCGGTAGAACGCGTCCTCGCCGTCGATTCCGAAATCGCCGAAGATGTCCCGCATGCGGCCATACAGCCAGCCGGTGAAGGCACGGGACCGGCCAAGCTGGTTCTCGTAGATCCGGCTCTGGCTTTCATGGACCCCCATCGATGCGCCCTGCCCGAGCGGAGTCAGGAAATGCGCGCTATCGATCCCCTGCTCGTAAGTGGCGTGACCGACCTCATGGATCGTGGAGTAGATGCAGTTGAACGGATCGGCCGGATTGGTCCGCGTCGTGATGCGGACGTCCAGCCCGCTGCCCGACGAGAAGGGGTGGACCGCCTTATCCAGGCGCCCGCGTGTGAAATCGTAACCGAAGGCCCTGGCGCAGACATCGGCAAGGATCATCTGCCCCTCTTCCGGAAAGATGCCGGTCAGTTGCGCGGGCTCCGGCGCGGACAGGACCCGGTCACGAAGGGCGACAAGACGCGGCCGCAACGCCGTGAACATCGCGGTCAGTTCAGATGACGTGGTGCCGGGCTCGTATCCTTCCAGAAGGGCATCGTAGACGTCGGCGCCCTCGCCAAGCGCCGCCCCCTCTTCGCGACGAAGGGCCACGACCTCGGACAGGATGGGAAGAAAGCCTGCCACATCCTCGTTCGCGCGGGCCTCAGCCCAGATCCCCTGAGCTCGCGATGTCACCCGCGCCAACTCGGACGCAAGCCGCGCGGGAACGCGGCGGCTGCGCTCGAAGGACCGGCGGATATGCCTCAGGTTGGCTGCTGCCACATCGTCCGGTGCCACCGCATGCTCCAGCCAGTCGCCCAGCCGTTGATCGGTCCGGCGGGCGTGTAGCACGGTCTCCAACGCCCCCATCTCCTCCGCACGCTGGGCGGCAGCGCCGGATGGCATCATCGTCTCCTGATCCCAGCCGAGACGGCCCATGACCTGGGCCAGGGCTTCGGTCTCCCGCTGAAACGCCATAAGGTCTGAATAAGCGGTCATGCTCGCCCCCGGATAGTCGTGGCAACAGGATAGCGGGCCAAGAACCGGCCCCGGACAACCAAGGTCCAAAGCAGAATCGCGCCCGCCTGGTGGGTGATGGCGACATGGAGTTGGGCCATGCTGAGCACAGCCCAGACCCCTAGAACGACCTGAATGGCGACGGCGCCCAGAACCCAATGAAAGGCCGTCCGGGTGGCCGGATGGGGAGACCGTCGCGCACGGAGCCAAACCACGACGGCAAGCAGCGCGACCGCATATCCAGTCATGCGATGGATGAACTGCACGAGACCCGGGTTCTCGAAGAAGTTGCGCCAGATCGGCTCTATGCTCAGGGGCTCGGGCGGCAGGAAGCCCCCTGCCATGTCGGGCCAAGTCGGATAGGCCCGGCCCGCGTCGATGCCTGCCACAAGGGCCCCGAGGATGATCTGAAGGAAAGACAGGTGCATGAGGCCCGTCGCACCCGCGAACAGACGTCGCTCGGTCTGACGACGCGCCGTGAGCAGTTCCGTGTCACGCCGCCCAAGGAGCAATGCGAACCAAGTGATCAGGCCAAGGATCGCAAAAGCTAGGCCCAGATGCGTGGCCAAACGATAGGACGCAACCGAGGTCATGCCGTCCTGCAGTCCGGAATGCACCATCCACCAGCCCACGACCCCCTGAAGGCCGATCAGCACCCCCACCATCAGCAGGCGCTGGGTCCAGCCTGCGGTCAGACGCCTTGCCACCAAAAAGCCCAGAAAGCCCCCGATGAACACCAATCCGATAACCCGGCCCAACAGCCTGTGGCCCCATTCCCACCAGTAGATCTGCTGGAACTCGGGCATGGTCATGCCCTTGTTCATCAACTCGTACTGCGGAGATGCCCTGTACAGGTCGAACTCGGCCTGCCAGTCCGACGCGGACATCGGGGGTATCGTCCCTGTCACCAGATCCCAACGGGTGATGGACAGGCCCGAATCCGTCAACCGGGTCAGACCGCCGACAAGGATCATGACCACGACCAGCGCAAACAGCGCGATGAGCCACAGGCGCAGCCACCGTCGGGAATCGGAACGCCCCCGATCGATGGCGCCCGTGACGGTTGCCGGCCTTTGGACGGTTCCCACTTCCTCGAAAATTGCGCGCGGCTTCGTTGCCATCCTGTCCCCCATCGGTCGGCGCGGGTCTAAGCTCCGGAGAAGAGCCCTTCAAGGCTGCTGCCCAAGCGCCCGTCGCACCCTTTGCGGGATATGGTCGTTACATTCAGGATCTGCTGGCCCAGCGGACCATCTGTCGCAGGACCCCGTGCAGCGTCTGAACGTCCTGCCCGGTCAACGGCATGCGGCTCCAAAGATTGCGGAGCGAGAGTTTCATGCTGTCGGCCTTGTGGTCTGGAAAGAAGAAGCCTGCCTCCGTGAGCCGCTCCTCGTAGTGGCGTGCCAAGTGATCGATCTCGAGCGCAGTGGCCGGCTGCGTTCCAGCCATCTGTTCGCGGATGGCGACGACATCGTGCATGGCTCGCCGCCATTCATAGGCTACCAGCAGCACGCATTGCGCCAGGTTAAGGGAGGAAAACTCCGGGTTCAGGTCCACGGTGATGATGGCGTTGGCCCGCGCCACGTCCTCGTTCTCCAGCCCTGCGCGTTCGGGCCCAAAAAGGCAGGCCACCCGCTCCCCCTGCCCGACGCGGCGGGCCATGTCCCGGGCCGCCTCCTCGGGCGAGAAGACGGTCTTGGTCAGGTCGCGTGGCCGAGCAGTCGTCGCATAGACGTAGTGGCAGTCCTCGACGGCTCCGAGCAGGTCCGGTGATACCTGGGCGGCGTCGAGCACCCGGCCGGCCCCGGAGGCCATGGCAACGGCGCGGGGATTGGGCCAGCCGTCGCGCGGATCGACCAGCCTCATACGGCTCAGCCCGAAGTTCCACATCGCACGGGCGGCAGACCCCACATTCTCACCCATCTGAGGGCGGACGAGGACGAAGGCGGGTTCAGTGAATCCTTGCATGTTTCGCTGCATAGGAGGCTGCCTCCACCGAGGCAAGCCGAGAGGGCGCCGCTTGCAAACCGGAACGGCCTGGCTACAAGCCCCGCAACCACGCCCGAGAGGACCATCATGACCGACGCCCGCGACAGGCCGCAGATCACTCTCGTCACTCCGCCCGAACTGGAGTTGTCCTCCTTTCCGGACCTCCTGGCCCGCTGCCTGGACGAGCGTCCGGTGGCTTGCCTCCGCCTTTCCCTGTCCACCCGCGACGAGGAACGGATCTCGCGTGCGGCAGATGCGCTCCGCGAGGTTGCGCATGCCCGTGACATCCCCATGGTGCTGGAGAACCATGTTCTGCTGACTCGGCAGCTCGGCCTGGATGGCGTGCACTTGAACGATGCCGCGCGATCGGTGCGCAAGGTTCGCAAGGAGCTTGGGGACGACGCCATCGTCGGGGCGTTCTGCGGCCTGTCGCGGCATGACGGCATGACGGCCGGCGAGCTCGGCGCGGATTACGTGAGCTTCGGTCCGGCTGGCGCAACGCCTTTGGGTGACGGCCGGCGCGCCGAGCGCGAGATCTTCGAGTGGTGGTCCGAGATGATCGAGATCCCAGTCATTGCCGAAGGTGCCTTGGACGAGGATCTGGTGCGGGCGTTGTCACCGGTGACCGACTTCTTCGCCTTCGGAGCGGAGATATGGGACTCCGGCGATCCGGTCGCCCGCTTCAGGACCTTGAACGATGCCATCGGTTGAGATCTGCTCCTCACGTCCCGGTAGCGCGCCGCGCACGCTGGCCTCGGCCTCAGCCGCAAGGCTCTTGCGTTCACGTCCGGCGACCGGGATCGGCGCGTGATATGTGACATGCACGACCCCGCGATGGCTGGCTGCCAGCACCGCCAGGGCATGAGGCCCGAAATCCATGCTGCCATACCACGCGTAGAACCGAGGGTCTTGGCCCAAGGGCGCCTCGTACCAAAGAGTGACCGGCTGGAGCGTGAGGTCATCCGGCAGATCTTTGGACAGCAGGCCGGCCAGGAGCGACGGCTTGAACGGCAGCACGCGACGATTGTCGGTGGACGTGCCCTCGGGAAACAGGGCGATCGTCTGACCAGCCGCAACGCGGTCAGACAGCGCGCGAGCTTGAGCCGTGACCTCCCCCCGGGCCTCGCGGCGGATGAACAGGGTTCCCGTGGCCCGGGCCAGGTGGCCGATCCCAGGCCAAGCAGCAACCTCAGACTTTGAGACGAACACCAGACGCTGGCGAGAGTTCAACACCAGAATATCCAGCCATGAAGAGTGGTTGGCCAGGATCGCGCCCGGACCCCTGATCGGTTCGCCGACGACACGGACCCGCAATCCTATGAACCTGAGCGAGCACCGGCAGACCAAAACCGTGACGAAGGATGTCACCGGCCGCCGGCTTTGGCATAGCGGCAGCTCGACGAAGCGCACCAGGATCGAGAGAAGCAGACCGAGGCTCAGCACGATCAGAAGCGGCATGGCCCTTAGACCTGCCCGGACAAGCCCCGCAGTGCCGGGTCGCTGAGGCTCCAGCACCGGGCTCCCCTGCCACGTGGGGCTCACGCCCTCTCGCCGGCATAAAGGGCGCGGGACGTCGCCGTGAGCCGGGCGGTGTCCAGCACCATGCAGACATCGACACAGTTAAAGGCCGGGTCGTGAAACGCCCCTTCTCCCACTAACCCGCCTAGCCGCAGGTAAGCCTTGACGAGCGACGGGGTCCTCAGGATCGCTTCGCGCCGGTCGACATGTTTGGGCTGGATAATCGGAACAGCGAATGGCCTGCGGGATTGTGGCCGCAGGGACTCGGGCGCAAGATGCTGTTGCCAAAGATTGGTGAGCGGCTTAGCCAGTGAGGTAGGATCGTCGAAGGGAAACGAGGCGAGGCCGAACAGGATCTCGGCGCCTTCGTCAGCGACGACGCCGGCGACTCCCTGCCAAAGCCGCTGCATGGCACCGCCACCGCGATACTCGGGATGAAGGCATGTTCGCCCGATCTCCAGTAGGACCCGACCGCTCTTGCGCAGGGCGAACAAGTCGAACTCCTCCTCGCTGGCGAACCGGCCGGCCTTGCGCGCGCCCTCGACAGTCAAGACTCGCGTCGTGCCGACGACCCGGTTGTCTCGCAGCGTATCCAGCAGAAGCAGGTGCCGGCAGTGCTGGTCGAAGCGGTCGGCCTCGATGCCCCTTCCTACATCGGTCTGATCGCCTCCGCGGCCGCCCATCTCGGTCACGAATACGGAGAAGCGGAGAGTTTGGGCCGATGCGATCTCAGGCTTGGTCTCGGCGATACGCAGAGCCAAAGGGGACATGTGTTGCGACATTCGGACGTAAGCTTCCGCTGTTCGGCTGGATCGGATTAAGAGGGCGTTAACTCTTTGACAACCAACCTGGGGTAGAACATGCCGGCCCGGCTAATGGATGGCCGGGCCAAGCGAGACAAGGGTCAGTGGGATGCGCGTGCCGTCGAAGACGACCTTACCGGCTTCCGGAAAGTTGACGGTGATGCGCTGACCCACGACCGACTGGACCTGACCCGTCCCCCATTCAGGGTGATCAGGGTGAGTCACCAGCATGCCGGGTGCCAGGATCGCATTCAGATCGGCCATGGATGCTCCCGGTTTTCTAGAAGGACCGCATCACTCGGTGCGGCACAACGGAAAGGTGCATCGCTCGATGCCTGAAGTCCACTCCCTCCCGAAAGAGGGTCCCGGCGACACAGATCTGACGGCTCTCCTTGCAGCCCGAATCTGCCATGACCTGACCAGCCCCCTTGGTGCCATCGCCAACGGTGTCGAGCTTCTGGCTCTGGCCGGGCTTGAGACGTCGCCAGAGATGCAATTGATCGCGCAAAGCGTGGAAAGCGCGAACGCGCGGCTCCGGTTCTTCCGCCTGGCATTCGGTCTGGCAGGCCGCCAAGGGATCGGCAGCGCCGAGGTGACGCGGATCCTTGCTGCCCTGTCCCGCACAGGACGGATCGTCTACGACTGGAGCGTCACCGGCGATGTGCCCCGCGACGAGGTCAAGGCCGTTTTCCTTCTGCTCCAGTGTCTGGAATCCGCCATGCCGACCGGCGGACGGATTCGGGTGGCCCGTCAACTGGACGCTTGGGATCTGACTGCCGAGGGAGGCCGCCTCAGGGTCGATCCGATGGTCTGGGACTCCGTGCGGGAGCAGCGCGGGACCCCTCCTGCGGCGTCAGCCCTCGTGCAGTTTCCTCTGCTTGCAGGCGTGCTGGACAGGCTCGGTCGCAACGTGACCCTGGATTACGATGGGGACCGGATCACCGTGCGCATGTGATCCCCAAGCGCCGCTGTGAGACGGCGTGTCTGGCGGGCGAGGCTGCCTTTCGCAGCTTCTACCCGTGAGCACGACTGCCCTGACGAACCAGGGTTGCACGTACGAGTTGTGCAGGACGCAGGCAGGTAGACGATCACCTTCGAAGCAAAGGGACGAGTGACTCAAGGCGGGGAGCCGCGATCCCGTCGGGCCTCTGGTCTCGTCGGCGCTCCCGCCCTTAGTCCGGCCTCTACGAGCAGTCTTCGACTGCCAAAGATCGAATGTCTTCGGAGTCCGTGGCGGCGCATCAGGGCCGGATCGTTCCATCGCCCGTCACCAGATACTTGAAACTGGTCAGTTGCTCGGCCCCGACTGGCCCTCGGGCGTGGAGCTTGCCCGTGGCGATGCCGATTTCGGCTCCCATGCCGAACTCTCCTCCATCCGCGAACTGAGTGGAGGCGTTGCGCATCAGGATGGCGCTGTCCAGCTGCGTCATGAACCGTTCGGCCGTGGCATCGCTTTCGGTCAGGATGGACTCGGTATGCCCCGATCCGTAGCGCTGGATGTGGGCAATGGCCTCATCCACACCGTCCACCAGCTTGGCCGCGATGATCATGTCAAGAAACTCGCGGCCGAAATCCTCCGGTGCGGCTTTCACCGTCCCTAGCACGTTGAGCAACTCGCCCTCGGTCCGGACCTCCACGCCGGCCCTGAGCAGATCTTCGATCAGGACGGGTCCGTGCTGAGTGTAGAAGCGCCAGTCAATCAGCAGGCATTCGGCTGCCCCGCAGACGCCGGTCCGCCGGGTCTTTGCGTTCAGCACGACCTGTCGTGCCTTGTCGATGTCGGCGTCCTTGTCGGCATAGACGTGGCATATGCCTTCGAGGTGAGCGAAGACAGGAACCCTTGCCTCGGCTTGGACCAGTCCGACAAGCCCTTTGCCCCCTCGCGGCACGATGACGTCGATGTGCTGCACCGCACCCAGCATGGCTGAGACCATGGCCCGGTCCCGCGTCGGAACGATCTGGATTGCGTCCTCGGGCAGGCCGGCCTCCCGCAAGCCCTGGGCAAGGCAAGCGTGGATGGCCGCCGAGGAATGCAGGCTTTCCGATCCCCCCCGCAGGATGACGGCATTCCCCGCCTGCAGGCAAAGCGCGCCTGCATCGGCCGTCACGTTGGGACGGGACTCGTAGATCACGCCGATCACGCCAAGCGGGGTGCTGACCCGTTGAATGTGCAGGCCCGAGGGCACGTCCCACTCGGCCAGCACGCGCCCGACCGGATCGCTCTGGGCCGCGACGTTTCGCAGTCCGTCCACGATCGCCCGAATCCGGCGAGGGTCTAGGATCAGCCGGTCGATCATCGCGGAGGACAGGCCCCGAGCTTCCGCGAAGACCAGGTCCTCGGCATTGGCGTCCATGATGGCCTGTTCGTTCGCCTCGATGGCATGGGCGGCCGAGATGAGGGCTGCATACTTCCGCTCGGAGTCGGCCGTGGCGAGAACCCGGGCCGCAGAGCGGGCGCGCGTCCCCATGTCGTCCATGAGGGAGCGTAGATCGGTATGGTCGAGCATCAGAGCACCATGTCGTCGCGGTGGATCAGGGCCGCCCGCCCCTTGTATCCCAAGATCGCCTCGATGTCCGCGCTCTTGCGGCCGGTCAACGCGCGGGCCTCCTCGGCCGTGTAGCGGGCCAGCCCAAGGCCCAGGCGGGTGCCTTCGGGCGAAAGGATCGCAACGGGGTCGCCTCGCCCGAAGCGACCTTGCACGGCCGTGATCCCGGCCGGCAGCAGGCTCTTGCCCTCGCCAAGGGCGCGGGCCGCGCCGGCGTCCACACGCAGTTCGCCCCGGGGCTTCATGGCGGCAATCCAGCGCTTGCGGGCGGCTTGTGGGTCCGTCTGGGCGCGGAACCATGTCGCATTCGCCCCTGCTTCAAGCGCCGACAAAGGGTGAAGCGAGGACCCCAGCGTGATCGCCATAGCGCAGCCAGCATCCGTCGCGACCTTAGCCGCCATGAGCTTTGTGATCATCCCGCCCTTGGACAGGCCGGACACACCTTCGCCGGCCATGGCCTCGATCTCGGGCGTGATCCGGTCCACTGTTTCGAACCGCCGTGCGGCCGGGTCGGTGTGCGGGTTTCCGTCGTAGAAGCCATCCACATCCGACAGCAGGATCAGCACATCCGCGCCTGTGGTGACGGCGACCTGTGCTGCCAAGCGATCATTGTCGCCATAGCGGATCTCGTCGGTCGCGACCGTGTCGTTCTCGTTGACGATCGGAACCACGCCCAACGAGAGCATCGTCTCCATGGTCGCGCGGGAATTGAGATAGCGGCGCCGGTCCGTGGAATCCTCAAGCGTGACCAGCACCTGTCCGGTCACAATCCCGTGCGGAGCCAGTGCCTCCTCGTAGGCGCGGGCCAAGCGGATCTGGCCGACCGCCGCAGCGGCTTGCGACTGTTCAAGGGAAAGCCCTTGGCTCGGTAGTCCCAACACGCCTCGGCCTAGCGCGATGGACCCCGAGGACACGAGAACGACCTGCGTTCCGCGCGCCTTCAGTCGAGCCACGTCGGATGCAAGGCTATGCAACCAGTGAGCCCGAAGTCCCGTGACCCGATCGACAAGCAGCGCGGACCCGATCTTCACAACTAGGCGCTGAGCGTCCGACAGGCTCGGCATCACGGCTGCCACGGCTTCTCCTCCTCGTCCTCGCGACCTTCCTCGGCGCGGGCACCGTCGATGACGGCGCGAAGGGCACGCAAGACCTCCGTCACACCTTCCTTGGTCGCGCCCGACATCAGCATGACACGGCCCTCGGCGACCTCCTCAAGGTCCGACAGCTTGGCCGTCCGCTCATCGGCGGCAAGGGCGTCGATCTTGTTGAGGACCGTGATGCGGGGCTTGTCGGCCAGATCGCCGCCGTACTGCTCAAGCTCGTTGATGATGATCTCGCAGTCGCTCGCGACGTCTTCGGAGGTGCCATCGATCAGGTGCAGGAGCACCTTGCATCGCTCCACGTGACCCAGGAACTGGTCGCCCAAGCCTCGTCCTTCGGAAGCGCCCTCGATCAAGCCGGGGATGTCGGCGATCACGAACTCGGCGCCATCCACCGCCACGACCCCAAGGTTCGGAACCAACGTCGTGAAGGGGTAATCCGCGATCTTGGGACGGGCGTTGGAGGTCGCGGCAAGAAAGGTGCTCTTGCCTGCGTTTGGCATTCCAAGCAGGCCCACATCGGCGATGAGCTTGAGCCGCAGCCAGACCGTCCGCTCCACGCCCTCCTGCCCCGGATTGGCGCGGCGGGGCGCCCGATTGGTGGACGACGTAAAGCGCATGTTGCCCCAACCGCCGTTGCCGCCCTGCGCCAACACCATCCGCTGTCCAGGCACCGTCAGGTCCGCGATCAGCGTTTCCTCGTCCTCGTCGATGATCTCGGTGCCCACGGGAACCCGCAGGACCACGTCCTCGCCGTCCGCTCCGGTCTTCTGGCTGCCTTGGCCGCCCTTGCCGTTCTTGGCGAAGAAGTGCTGCTGATATCGGAAGTCGATGAGCGTGTTCAGCCCCTCGACCACCTCGATCACCACGTCGCCGCCCTTGCCGCCGTCGCCGCCGTCCGGACCCCCATACTCCACGAACTTCTCCCGGCGGAACGAAACGCATCCGTTGCCACCGGTGCCGGAGCGGACGTTGACCTTGGCGAGATCGAGAAACTTCATGGGAATGAACCTTTGAACAGGGCATCGCGATAGCGGGTTCGCGCCGTCTTCTCAAGCGTACGGAACGTCCTGGCTGTTCCCATGTTAGGCAGCAAAGGGGAACGCCGATGGTCCGAGACAAAAGTATCCGCTGGGCGCTGGTGCTCGGGTTCGCCTTGGGGGGGTTCTTCGACGGCATCCTCCTCCATCAGATCCTGCAGTGGCATCATCTCCTGAGCCTTGTACCGGGTGCAGGCGACCTGACGCGGCAGGTCCTTTGGGACGGGCTTTTCCACGCCTTCATGTATCTACTGGCAGCCGCGGGCCTATGGGGTCTCTGGCGGGCCCACCGACGGCATCTCATGCCGACCGGGGCCGGCCTTGCAGGCGCGCTGGCCTTGGGCTTCGGGCTTTGGCATGTCACGGACGCCGTGCTGTCGCACTGGATCTTGGGTCTGCACCGCGTTCGGATCGAGGCTGAGGCGCCCCTGGCCTGGGATCTCGGGTGGCTGACGGTATTCGGCCTTGTCCCGATGGGGACTGGCTGGGTGTTTCTCCGACGTGGCCAAAACAATCCGCCTGGTCGGGGCGGCGCAGCGCTGGCCGCGCTGGTCATACTCTGCCTCGGATCGGGAGCCTGGGCCGCGCGCCCTTCGAATGCGCCCTACACCCTGGCCGTCTTCGCACCCAACCGCCCGCCAGAGCACATCGCGCGCGACCTCGCCAATCTAGGAGCGAACGTGGTCTGGTCGGGGCCGACCTTGCAGGTGGCGCTTCTCGACGTGCCAGCCCAGGAGCGTTGGGCCCTTTATCGGCACGGGGCCGTGTTTGTGAGCGGGACGGCGTTGCCTGCCGGCTGCCTGGGCTGGAGCGCGGCATCCTGAGGAACGCCGCCCCAAAAACGGGTCAACTGAACGAGCCGCTTGCTGGATGCGGAACTTAAACCATCAAAGCAAGCTGCCGCTTTCCTTACGGAGCGCCGAACCCAGAGAAGTTGCTAGCCCCGAACCCTCATCTATCGCTTGAGGGACAGCGCGTAAGTCCATGTCGGGACGTTGATGCCACGAGCCACCGAGAACGATTCCGCGTCGCCCAGGTAGTCGAATCCGTTATGGGTCAGAACCCGAGCGGAACCCGGATTATCCTGGAACACTTCGGCGAATATGACCTCATCCCCATGGGGATTGGCGGCGATCAAAGCTCCGACAGCTTCGCTGGCAAGACCCGTGTTCCAGAATGGCGGAGCGATCCAGAACGTGATCTCGCTCTGGCGTCGCTCCATTCGGGTCAGGTAAACCAGGCCAAGCACCTCTCCCAGACCATGGGCCGAGCCGTCGAGCACCCACACGTCTTCGGTGCGGCTTGGCTGCGCAGCACGAGAGGTCATGGCCTCGGCAGCCCCTGGCGGAAAAGGATGGGGGATGGATCGGGTATTGCAGGCCACGCGTTTGTCACCGGCGTAATGGGCGATCAGTCCCGCGTCGGACTTCTGCATCGGTCTCAGGATGAAGCGTCCGGCCGGGATGACCGGCTGCGGCGTGACTGGATCAACCTGTGCCTTGACCACTGACTCGAGCATGGCGGTGTCCTCCCCGACACCCACTGCTCCGGCGTAGGGCCGGAGGGTTCCGGACAATCTAAGCCCGGACTGAGGCGATTTCATGAAGCTATGTTGTGACTGGCGCAGCGGAACGGCTTCCCCAGAGAGACGCAGGCGGAAAAGAAATGGGGGACCGGAACGTTACCCGGCCCCCCATCCCGATTAGATCAGTTTAGCTTATTCAGCAGCCTGCGCGACGGGCGAGACGGATACGAAGGTCCGGCCCTTGAGTCCCTTGCGGAAGGTCACGTGACCCTCGGACACGGCGAAGATCGTGTGATCGGTCCCCATGCCCACGCCGGTGCCGGGCCAGATCTTGGTCCCGCGCTGGCGCACGATGATGTTGCCGGGAATGACCACTTGGCCCCCGTACTTCTTCACGCCGAGGCGGCGGCCGGCGCTGTCACGCCCGTTGCGGGAAGATCCGCCAGCTTTCTTGTGTGCCATCGGTCAGTCTCCTTAGGCGTTATCGGCCGAGTCGTCGGCCTTATCGGAAGATCCGGGCAGGAAGGCTGCGGCTGCGATCGCAGCGACCCCGGCGGCGGCAACTGCGGCAAGCGCCACCTTGCCTGTCCTGCTTTCGACCGCGTCCTCTACGACGTCCACTACCCTTTCGGCGGCATTCTCGACCCTGTCGAGAACCTCACCGGCTTCCTGGCGGACGGTCGAGGCTGCTTGGCGCACGCGCACCATCAAGCTGACCGGAGCCGCACCTTGGCCAGTGCCCGTGCCGATGGCGGCCTTGACGCCAGTACCCTCGGCTCCGCCGGCCAGGATGTCGGTCACGCGAAGCAGGGTGAGCTGCTGGCGGTGGCCCTTGGTCCGCTTGGAGGAATGCTTGCGGCGACGGCGGACGAAGTGAATGGTCTTCTCGCCCTTGATCTGATCGATCACGGTCGCCTGGACAGCAGCACCGGCCACGAAAGGCGCGCCGATCTGGTCGCCGACTATGAGGACTTCATTGAATTGGATCGTCTCGCCCGCCTCGGCGTCGAGTTTCTCGACGCGCAGGACGTCGCCCGACTGGACCCGGTACTGCTTGCCGCCGGTCTTGAGAACCGCGAACATATGGTCTTCCTTTCCTGTTCCGCGCCCTGCGGCCCCCCTTGCAGGGAAGTTGTGGACCCTTTCGGGCCCGCCTCGGGCAGCGCGCCCCTGAAGGGCGTCCAATGATGCTGGGCGCAGCACAAAGCAGCGCGGGCCCTGCAAACGAATCCGCTTGCCGGGATGGCGGCTTATCTGCGCAATGGGACTCCAAGTCAATATCATGGCCGGTGCCTGAACAATGAGATACATCCCTTTCGGCGCGATGATCCTGCTGGTGGCCTGTACGCACGGTCTGAACGTAGGTGCACTTGTAGATCCCGCTGACGCTCAACGGCGTGGTGCAGTCGAGTTGCGGGTCAAGTCCGACCTCCCCGCCATCCTCGCGGACGTCAATCAGGGGGGTGGCCCTTCCCTTTCGGCGGCCATGGACGCCGCGCAGGTACCCATCGCTGATCGCCCTGCACGATCACTCCAACTCCGGGGCGACCTGGCGCTCTTTCAGGCAAACCCCAGCGCCCTCGTGTCCACCTTGATCCTCTACGGCTCGTAGCGCGAAGATTTCAGGATCACGGGTGCCCCATTCAGGGACGCTGGACGGGACCGTTGTTCCCTATCGAGTTGCCGCCTACAGCTGCGCAGTGGTCAGATACCGGGCTGCCACGAGCCCAAGCTTCCGCGAGACGTCGACCAATCTCTGATCGAACGCGTCGAAGACAGCCCGGTTCAGCGCCCGTCCGGGCTCCGTTTCCGAGAACTCCAAGTAGGCCTGGATATCCTCGTCAGATGCGGGCTCGTACGCCTTGAGCAGGAATGAATACACCCACTCGGTCGTGTCGGCACGGATCTGCGCCTCCTGCGCCCACACGCCCGACAGGATATCATCTTCGGTCATGTCCGAGTTCAAGGCACCGCCATCCATCAAACCCAGGAAGTAGGCGACGTTCGCATTCATGGCGCCGGCGACATTCGTGTCCACAAGATCGTTGGTCTCCGCGTAGCGGCGCAGGAGGTCGATGCGGGGCGAGCCTTCGGCGATCGCGACGGCGGCTGCCTCCTTGGCCTGCTGCTCCACATCGTCGTCCAGCATGGCGGTTCTCGCATCGACCTCCAGCTTGGAAACCCGACGCCCATTCTCCGACTCGAGGAACGCTAGCATGGCCGACGTATCCTGCCCCTCGAGACCGGTCGCCAAGGAGTCTAGAACCTGATCGGCTAGATGGTTTTCATCATAGACGGTCGCGACGGCCTCCGACCATTCGGCAGGAGTCGTGCCGCCACCGAACAGCGATTCCGCCAAGGTCTCGCCGTACTCACGGCCCTCTTCAGCCATCAGGTCAATGACTTGGGGCAGCAGGAGAGCCTCGTAAATGGCCTCAACGGGGTCCGGTTGGTCGGTTGCAGCTTCAGATGCGACAGACTGGGCCAGCACTGGAGCGGCTCCAAGGACCAGGACCAAGGCGCCGGCAGTTCGGATGGACATGGCTAGCAAGGCTCCGCGATACCACTGGCCGTCCAGCGGCCCTCAAAGGAGTCATAGTGATCTGCTCCCTCGCAGCCAAGCGACCGAAAGCGGACTGACGCGATTGTCAGGCGCTAGGAGACTGGCTGAAGGGGGTTGCGTCTGTCCGCGCAGCCGACTAGATCGTTCCTCGGCCGCGGAGAGATGCCGGAGCGGTCGAACGGGGCGGTCTCGAAAACCGTTGAGGGTGCAAGCCTTCCCAGGGTTCGAATCCCTGTCTCTCCGCCACCAGATCTCCTGTCCATGGCGTGTTGCTTGTCGGTCGTCTTACCCGACGTGGCAGCTTTTGCTGATCTGCAGGCATTCACCTCTTGCGCCAACAGCTGTGCACTGGTGAACGCCATCGCAGACAGCGGTAAGCTATTTACATGGAGGCAGCCCGAGCCGAAGTCTGGAATGCTTGGGGCCTGATCGCCCGGGCCACTAACGGCGAGCGATCAGACGACGGGGCTCTTGGTTGAACGAGCGGGTCGAGTCGTTCTGCTGACCGCTGCCCATCCGATCGAGCGTCTGGATGACCTCGTTGATCTGTGTTGAGCCGATCGACTGTTCGCGGCAAGCCGATGAAATTTCGGCAACGAGCGTAGCTGTCTGACGGATGTCGGTCAGGAGCTTGGTCACGCGGCTTCCGCCCTCTTCCGCGGCCGTCACCGCTTCGGACGCCATGGCGGCCATTTCCGAAGCCGCTACCCCGGCGCGCTCGGCCAGCTTTCGGACCTCCGAAGCCACGACAGCGAAGCCTCGCCCATTCTCGCCAGCGCGGGCCGCCTCGACTGCAGCGTTCAGAGCCAGAAGATCCGTCTGGCGAGCGATCTCCTGAAGAACGCGGAGCTTGTCGGCGATCGTTCGAATGGCTGTGACCGTGCGCTGGACCGCCTTGCCATTCTCGTCGGCGCTCTCCGCGGAGGACGCAGCAAGGGTTTCGGTCCGTCCGGCGCTGTCCGCCGTCTGACGGATACTGGAGGTGATCTCCTCCATGGCAGAGGAAAGCTGTTCGATCGCGCGGCCCTGCTCTTGCGACAGAGCCAGCCGGGCGGCATCCGCCGCGTCCCGCTCGGCCGTGATGGCCTCGATATAGGTCGAGATAGCAAGGTCCATGTCCAGAATTGCGTAACGGACGACGGCGCTGACCGCTGCGGTGGCGCGCTCTTCGCGGCGACGCCTGCTCCAGAAAGGGCCGCGCAGCATGCGGGGCAGCGCCTCGCGGATGACGCGTCCCAGGACCAAGCCGTAGGCCCCAAGATACCAGTTGGGCTCAAGCCCGATTCGGGCATGGGTCTGACCGATGACCCGCGCCTTGTCGAGATAGGCGCCATCGAGCTGGGCGTTCAAGAGATGAGCCCAGTGCGCCGCCTGCCGGGCTTTCGTCCGCTCGACCTTGTCAGACGTGGGGAAATGGGCGGACACTTCGGGCGTCGCGGCGACATGATCGTAGAAGTCATCGAGCGCCCGGCCAATGGCATCCTTGAGGACGGGGAGGCTTGTTCGGGAAAGCTCCGCGTCCTTGGCCGTCAGTTGCATGAACTTGAGGCGCTGGGTCAGCTTCTGGTCGTCGGTCATTCGTCGCACTCTGCTCCTGGATCTGACCCCTTCCCGATATGATCTCTTGGTTAACAGATGGTTTTGACGGCCTGCCGGACCTGCATGGGATGTCCAGCCGCCACGGCACCCGTCCTCTGGCTGGCCAGCGCGTTAACGGAGAAGGGTGAAGCCGGGGCAGCGATCCCTCACGAACATCCCATTCGCGAGATGCATGACCCGCAACGGTCCCTAGAGGCCAGGACCGAGCCGCGCCTCTTGCGGATGGCACCTCCGCTGCGAACGAGAAAGGGCGGCCCTCTTGGACCGCCCCTAGAGGACATCTGGTCGGACATTCCTGCCCGGACGGCCTCACTTAGAGCTCAGAAACCCCTGGATGTTGGCCGGAGTCACGAGCTGGAAGGGTTATACACCTTCTGCTCGACGGTTTCGCCCCGCACCAGAGCGAGCGCTGCATCGATCGCGCCCGACCCCTGCCCGGCGGCATCCTGGAACACAGTCACGTCCAGATCGCCGGCCTGCATGGCCGCAAGCGCGTCCTGGGTCGCATCGATGCCAGCGACGATCATCTCGTCCATCGACATCCCGGCAGACTTCATGGCCTGAATGCCACCGATCGCCATCTCATCGTTGTTGGCGATGAACGCGTCGAATTCGACGCCAGCCGATAGCCAGTTCGCCATCAGATCGGTGGCCTACGTCCGGTTCCGGTTGGCCGTCTGCTCCTCCACGATCTGCATGAAGGCACAGTCGAGGGTGGCGATCACGTCTTGGATGTCCTGCGTGCGCTGAACGGCGGCTTGGTTCGAGAGTTCGCCCTGCATGACGACGATCTTGGCTTCGGTCACGCCCTGCTCCTTCAGAAGCCGGCAGACTTCCTGGGTTTGCAGGGTGCCCGACTCGCGCTCGTCGGACGAGACGAAGGCCTGGTTGTCCGGCAAGGTATCGACGTTGATGGGCTGGCGGTTGACGAACACCAGCGGGACGCCGGCGGCTGACACCGCATCGATCATGGCCTGCGTGGCCGACGTGTCCAACGGGTTCACCACGATGGCGTCCACGCCCGCAGCGATGAAGTTCTGCACCTGGCTTAGTTGCTTGCCGACGTCATTAGTTGCATCCTCGATTGTGACTTCGACCCTTTCAGCCCCTCGGCGTGTTCGGTCATGCCATTGCGCAATGTGATCAGGAAGTTGCCATCGAAAAGGGCCATCGACACCCCGATCGTTTCGGCCATCGCGCTCGTGGACAGGAGGCCGGCGATGCCGGCCAGGATCAGCGTCTTCTTTTTGTTATATTCTCCAGTACGGCCTCCGGCTGCACCGCTCTTTATCTTGGGCCGGAAAGCCCCCTGTTCAGGGGCCTCGTTTCATGTGCTTCGATTCAAGGGCCCCGTGCAGGAACGCTCAAGCCAGAAGCGGGCGCGATCGCGCCCCGAACCGGTGCGGTGACGGCAGGATGCGTCGGTCGTTGGCAAACATGGTCACCGCAGTCTCCCCCGCGCCGTTACCCTGCCGATCAGGCCCCGTTGTTTCGGAGACTCAGTTTCGGCACTACACTTCCTGCCTGGCGTCCCATGCCCCGTCCTGTCAACGCGAACCGGGCCCTTTCCCCTCAGCCCTGATGTTCGGAGCCAATGATCAATGACGAAATTATATCAGAGCGTGTCTTTCAGCGCCTGCATCGGCAAGTCCCTGATGGCGCCCGGCCGGTCATTCGGCGGCTTGCGCCGCTGGCATCCGTCCCCTGCCTCTCAGGGTTCGCAGGACAACGTAGAACGCCGGTACGAGGAATATCCCGATGAAGGTCGCGGCCAGTGTGCCGCCCATCACTCCAATTCCGATGGCATTCTGTGCGCCCGCCCCGGCTCCTGTCGCTGTGGCCAGCGGCGTGACGCCAAGGATGAAGGCCAGCGACGTCATGAGGATGGGGCGCAGACGGAGCCGTGCCGCTTCGATGGCGGCCTGGGAGGCAGTTCGTCCCTCCAGTTCGAGATCGCGCGCGAACTCGACGATCAGGATGGCGTTCTTGGCCGCGAGGCCAATGGTCGTGAGCAGGCCCACCTTGAAGTAGACGTCATTCGATTGGTCGAACAGCCAAGCCGCCAGCAAGGCTCCCAGCACGCCGACCGGAACCGACAACATGACCGAGAACGGGATCGACCAGCTTTCGTAAAGCGCCGCCAGGCAAAGGAACACGACGAGCACGGAAAGGGCATACAGGTAAGGCGCCTGGTTGCCCGACTGGCGTTCCTGATAGCTCAGGTCGGTCCAGGCCACGCCCCAGCCGCCCGGCACCTGCGCCACCAGTTCCTCCATCGCGTCCATGGCCTCGCCAGAGCTTGTCCCATCGGCCTCGGATCCGGAAATCGACAAGGCGCGCTGCCCGTCGATCCGTGACAGGCGTGGCGCGACCGGAGCCCACTCGGTGGTCAGGAAGGATGCGAAGGGCACCATCTCCCCCTGCTCATTACGGGCATACCAGCTCTCGATATCCTCGGGCTGCATGCGGCTGGCCGCATCGGCTTGCACGATGACGGGCCGAAGGCTTGAGCCCAGGATGAAGTCGTTCACGCTCTCGCCCGAGAAGATCACCGACAGCATGGCATTGACGGCAGGGACCGACACGCCAAAGCTTTCTGCCTTCTGCTGGTCGATGTTGATACGGAGTGCACTTTCGTCCTCGGTCCCGCGCGCATCCACGTTCTGCACCCGCTCGTCGCCTTCGGCCAGCAGCACGAGTTCCTCTGCCGCGCCCCTAAGAGCCTCGGTCCCGGCTCCCGACTGATCCACCAGGTACATGGAGAACCCGCGCGAGTTGCCGAGTCCCTGGATGGCGGGCGGCTGAATGACGAAGATGCGGCCGGCCCGGTGGTCGCCGAACCTTGCGTTGGCGCGTTGCGCGACGGCTGTCGCGGACAGGTCAGCGCTCTCGCGCTCCTCGAAGTCCTTGAGCTTGATGAAGAGCATGGCCGCATTCTGGCCGGACCCGCCAAAGCCGAAGCCCAGGGCTGCAAAGGTGGACTCCACGGCATCGGTCTCTTCGGTCATCAGGTAATCCTGCACCTCTTCGACGACCGCCGTGGTCTGGGCGATGGTGGACCCTTCGGACAGGTTGATCTGGGTCATCAGGACGCCTTGGTCCTCTGCAGGCAGGAACGAACTGTCCAATCGGCCGTAAAGCTGCCATGCCCCGAACCCGACGCCAGCAAGGATGGCCAGCGCGACGAGAGGCCACGCAACCATGCGGCGGACGCCGGCGGCATAGCCGTCCGTCACTGCCTCGAAGCCGCGGTTGAACAGGCGCGCAGGCAGGAACTGCCTGCCACCGCGATGGGGCCGCAGGAACGACGCACAAAGCGCCGGAGTGAGGATCAGCGCCACGGCGGCTGAAAGGATCATGGCCGAGATGATCGTGACCGAGAACTGCCGGTAGATGACACCCGTGGAGCCAGGGAAGAACGCCATCGGCAGGAACACGGCCGACAGTACGAGCGCGATCCCGATGAGCGCCCCGGTGATCTGGCCCATGCTCTTTTCCGTGGCTTCGACAGGTCCCAAACCCTCTTCGGCCATGAACCGTTCGACATTCTCGACCACCACGATGGCGTCGTCCACAAGAAGGCCGATGGCCAGCACCATGGCGAACATGGTCAGCGTGTTGATGGAATAGCCAAGCACGGCCAGCATGGCGAAGGTTCCCAGGAGGACCACAGGAACCGCCACGATCGGGATGAGGGTGGCGCGCCAGTTCTGCAGGAAGATGAGGATCACCGCGAAGACGAGCGCGATCGCCTCAATCAGGGTATGCTCGACCTGCTCAATGGACAGCTCCACGAAAGGCGAGGTGTCGTAGGCATAGCGAACCTCAACCCCCTCGGGCAACGCTCCCTCCAGACCTGCGATGGTCGCCCGGACAGCGGCAGCAGTGTCCACGGCGTTCGCACCGGTGGCGAGATTGACCCCGAACCCCGACGCGGCCAGTCCGTTGAAAAGGGAGTCACCGCCATACCGCTCCTGCCCGATCTCGACCCGTGCGACATCGCCCAGATAGACGATCCCGGTCCCATCGCCCGACTTGACCTGAATGCCTTCGAATTCCTCGACGGTCGAAAGCTGGCTTTGTGCGGTGATCGTTGCCGTGAACTGCTGGCCCGGCACGACGGGCTGGGTGCCCAGGGCCCCGACGGACACGGTGGTGTTCTGCGCCTCGACGGCCGCGACGATGTCCGATGGCGTGAGTTGATACTGGGCAAGGCTGAGCGGGTCGAGCCAGATCCGCATCGCGTAACCCGAGCCGAAGCTGTTGATGCCGCCCACCCCTTCGGTCCGTTGCACAGGTCCTTCGATGGTGGAGGACATGATGTCTCCCAGCTCCAGGGTGCTGTAACGCCCATCAGTCGAAACGAGCGCACCGACCATCAGGATCGATGAACTCGACCGTGAAACCGTCACGCCATTCCGCTGGACGACGTCGGGCAGCCGCCCTTCGACCTGCTGGACCCGGCTCTGGACCTCGTTCTGCGCGTCCGGTCCTTCGATGCTTTCGTCGAAGGTAAGCGTGACGCTCGCCGAGCCTTCGTTGGAGGAGGAGACGATATAGAGCAGCCCATCGAGACCAGTCAGCCCGTCCTCGATGACTTGCGTCACCGACCCTTCCACGGCGTCGGCGGTCGCGCCAGGATAAGAGGCCGAGATCCGCACGGTGGTGGGCGCGATGTCAGGATACTGGGAGACGGACAGGGTCGTGAGCGCAAAGGCCCCGGCCAGCATGACGACAATGGCAAGCACCCAGGCGAAGACGGGACGATGTATGAAGAACTGGGCCATCGCCGTTCACTCCTGCGCCGGGGCGCTGCGAGCGCCCGAAGAGGTTCCGCTCACCGGACCGGCCTGCGCCGTTGAGGGCGCGCCCTCCTCGGTTGTCTCTGGATCCTGAGCGGGTTCAGTGGAGGCCACGTCGCGCACGACGCCCTGCTCGTCGATCTCCACGGGGCGCGGCACCACCTCGGCGCCGTCGCGAAGATTGTTCAGCCCGTCCACGATCAGCTGATCGCCAGGTTGCGCCCCCTCGGTCACCACCCAGCCGTTGCGATAGGTCCCGGTCGTGGTCAGCGTAACCTCGTATGCGACCCCGTCCCGGGCGACAAAGGCCGTCAGGGATCCGTCGGGCGCGCGACTGGTGGCACGCTGGGGTACGATGATGCCGGGGCTGGTGCCCAGCGTGACCTCGACCCGGAGAAACTGGCCGGGCAACACCCGGCAGTCGGGGTTGTCGAACTGGACCCGGAAATCGACCGTGCCCGTCGTCGTGGATACGGCCGTCGCTGGCGTGACCAGCGTCCCCTCGCCTTCGTGCATCTCGCCGGTCTCGAGCACGAGCTTCATGCCAAGCGCGTCGCCGGACTCCAGGGTTCCTGCGTCGATGCGCTCGCGGATGCGCAGCATCCGGGCACTTGATTCGGTGACATCGACATAGATCGGGTCCAGCCGGGTCACCCTGGTCAGGGCCTCGGCCTGATTTGCGGTGACGAGTTCGCCCACCGAGACCTCGGCCACATCCGGGATGCCGTCGATGGGGCTGCGAATCTCGCTGCGTTCCTGATCCAGCTGGGCGGCCTGAAGCGCAGCCTCGGAGGAGGCCAGCGAAGCCCGCGCCTGCGACAGCGCGGCCTCGGCGGTCTCAAGATCGGCCCGCGTCACTGCAGAGCCCTCCAAGCTGCGGTACCGCTCAACGGTCGCCTGGGCGGTAGCGACGCTGGACCGAGCCCCAGCCACCGTGGCCTCGGCTGCGGCAACGGCCGTGGCGTAAGTGTCGTCCTCAATGCGGAACAGGAGATCACCGGCCTTCACGGGCCGGCCAGCCTGAAAGGCGACCTCCTCAATCACGCCACTCACGCGAGGGCGAACATCCGCTTCCTCGAAGGCGACGGCGCGACCGGGAAGGGTGAGTGCGTAGGGCACGTCCTCGGCCAAAAGCTCGATAACGCCGACCTCGGCCGGCCCGGCTTCCTCGGCGCCGGGAGGTCCCCCGGGCGTCTGGGCCTGAGCCAGCCCAGACGGTAGGGCCAGGATGAGCGCGATGGCCGCGAGCCGATGCAGACGCCAGGGTCCGACAGAGCCGGTATCGCTCCCGGCGTGGATCCTTGGCATTGGCGGTCCTCCTTGGACTGGTGCATGCGGGCGCAGCCGACCTCGCCCGATCCCAACGGTTATGGGCCGGGTTTCCGTCGCAAGCGTGGTCCACGACGATCGACCGGTCCTGCCGCACATAGGCCCTCCCCGCTGGCTGTCACCACGGGTGGAACTCACATGTGATGGAGTTCGGAGCGACGGTCAGGCTCGGTCGTGCGGCGCGTCAGTCGCGGGGGATGATGGCTCCGGGATGACCGATGATCCGGGTGGCCAAGGCATGAGCCGTCTGAGCCGCTTGGTCGGGGGCCTGTCCCTGGAGCCGCGCGGCGAGATAGCCCGCGTTGAACCCGTCTCCGGCTGCGGTCGTGTCTACGACCCGGGGCGCTGGCGGATACACGCCCCGTGGAAAGGCCTGACCGCGCGCCCAAAGATGCGGCCCCGACGGCCCGTCCTTCAACGCAATCTCACTCACCCCTTTGCGGGCGAGCCGCTCGAACACCGCGTTCACGTCCTCGCCCGGATGGAGCTTGTCCTCGTCGTCTCGGGATGGAAGCGCGATCGTGGTGGCGTCCCACATCGCAGCAAAAGTTGTCCGAGCGGCGTCTTCGCTTTCCCACAAACGCGGCCGGTAGTTCGTATCGAACGCGATGGCCTTGCCCGATGCGCGAAGAAGGCCGCACTGCGCGATCAGGCGGATGCGCTGCTCGGGCGGGAGGATGGCGAGGGTGATGCCCGACAGCATGACCAGATCGAAGTTGCCCAAGCTTGCCGGATCGATCCCGCCCGTGTCGAACATCGACCGGGCTGCGGATTCGCTGCGCCAGTACGAGAATGTTCGCTCGCCATGCTGATCGACCGAAATGGCGTAGATCCCCGGCAGTCGCCCTGGCAGCCGCGCGACGCCGGACGTGTCAAGCCCCTCGGCCTCCATGAAGGTCGAAATGCGATCCGAGAAGGCATCCGTCCCGAGGGCGGTGAGATAGGAGATCTCTGCCCCCTCTCCCAAGATCCTTTTCAGGTAGATCGCCGTATTGAGGGTATCGCCTGCCACGCCGAAGCCGAGTTGCCCCCGCTCGGGGTCGAGCCCGGACAGTTCCACCATCGCCTCCCCTATGCACGCGATGCGAATTGGCTTCTCTGTCATGGCGATCCTCCCGATCCGGCAGGCGAAGGATTAGCCATGACATCGTCAGCGGACCAGAGCGGTTGCGGCGATCTCTTGCTTTCGAGAATGGCTGATGACCTAATCTCGTGAGGAAAAGAGGGTGGTGGACACGGTGCGTGGGATAGTGGCGCTTGTTGTAGGGCTGCTGATGGGCGGCCAAGCCATGGCACGACCTTCGCCGGATGACGTGCTTCACACCAATACCCGTCTCGTGCTCGAACTGGTCCGGCACACGCCCAGTTATTCGCCACCCGTGGCTAGCCGGGCATTCGCATACCTGTACATCACCGCCTTCGAGGCCGTCGCCGGTGGCTCCACCAAGCTGCGCAGCCTCCAGGGACAGCTGAATGGTTTGTCAGGCTTGCCGCAGCGGAGGCCCGGCCAGGACTACGACGATGCCGTCGTCCTGCAGGCTGCTCTATCCGCGGCCATGGCCGAGCTCTTCTTCAACACCGGTCCCACCGGGCAGCGCGCCTTGGACCGCATGGCGGAGCATCTGGGGGCCGATGCCAGCGAAGGCGTTGGCGCCGAGACGGCAGACCGCAGTCGGGCGCTTGGACAGGATCTGGCCACCCATATCCTTGAATGGGCCAAGAAGGACGGCGGGCACGTGGTGGAGAACATGGGCTTCCCCCTCGAGTACAGCTTGGCCAAGGGTCCGGGCGCATGGACGCCAACAAGCCGGATCGTTCAGCAGCAATTGCCGCTCCTCCCCGAATGGGGAAGCAACCGGAGCTTCGCGATGCCGGACGCAGCAGCCTGTCCGACGCCCGCGCCCCCAGCCTACAGCGAGGAACCGGGTTCGCGGTTCATGGAGGAAGCCATCGAGGTTCTGGAGACGCGTCGCCGGCTGACCGACGAACAGCGCACCGTTGCGCGCTTCTGGTCGGACGATCCGATGCTGTCGCCCACCCCCCCGGGCCACTGGATCTCGATTGCGCAGCAGGTCCTGGATGCGGAGGATGCGGACGAGGAGCGGCGGGCCGAGGTGCTGGCCAAGCTGAGCATCGCCATGGCCGACGCCTTCATCGGTTGCTGGCACGAGAAGTTCCGGTTCAACCTGATCCGCCCCGTGACCTACATCCGAGCGCATCTCGATCCAGGCTTCGAGCCCATGCTGATCACGCCTCCGTTCCCCGAGTACCCGTCCGGGCACAGCACCCAATCGGCCGCCGCGGCAGTCGTGCTGACCGATCTGTTCGGCGAGGATTACTCGTTCACCGATGCGACGCATGTGGACGATGGGTTGCCCGCCCGAAGCTTTTCCAGCTTCCAAGAGGCCGCGCTAGAAGCTGCTGAGTCACGACTGCTAGGCGGGATTCACTTTCGCTCGGCCGTTGAGCAGGGGTTGGATCAAGGACGGTGCATTGGCGCCTACGCGTCCAACCTACGGACGCGGCACTGATGCGCCTTGCAGTCGTTGCCGGACTGTTCGCGACTGCCGCCTCGGCCGCAGAACCGATCATCCCAACCTTCGTTGAGGAAACAGACTACTCCAATGTCCGCAGCTCCTACGACGGCGGGTGGGAATACATGGTCGGCGGAGGAGTGGCAGCGTTCGACTGCTCCGGGGACGGGTTCCCGGACCTGGGCTTCGCCGGGGGCACCTCGCGAGCCTCGCTTTGGCGCAACATCTCGGCCCAGGGAGGCCCGCTGCGCTTCGAACCGGTGGCAAGCGGGATCGAACTGGAGGCCGTCACCGGAGCCTATCCCCTTGATGTGGATGGCGATGGCGTGCAGGACCTCGTGCTGTTGCGTCAGGGCGAAAGCGTGCTCATGCGCGGGCTTGGCGAGTGCCGGTTCGAACCGGCCAACGAACTCTGGCGCTTCGAGGCTCCGAACGCCTGGACCTCGGCCTTCGCGGCCACCTGGGAGCGCGGACAGAACTGGCCGACCCTCGCGTTGGGCACCTACATCGATCCGGAGGAGGAGTTCTTCCCTTGGGGTTCCTGCACGGACAACCTCCTGTTCCGCCCCGAAGGCCAAACCTTCGGCGAGCCCCTGCCCCTGCGCCCGAGCTTCTGCGCGCTGTCGATGATGTTCACGGACTGGGATCGTTCGGGCACGCCGTCTCTGCGGATCGCGAATGACCGTGAGTACTACAAAGGCGGACAGGAACAGTTGTGGCGCGTTCTCCCGGAGGGCGAGCCTGCTCCATTCACGCAGGCCGAGGGCTGGAGTCCCCTGCGGATCTGGGGAATGGGCATCGCCTCGCGGGATATCGATCTGGACGGCTATCCCGAGTACGCGTTGAGCAGCATGGCCGACAACAAGCTGCAGACCCTGGCGACGGTGCTGCCAGCCGATGCACCGCTTCGCCCCGAGTATATCGATGTGGCCTATCCTCGCGGAGCCATCGCTCAAAGACCCTATACCGGCGGCGACGTGCGACCCTCGACCGCCTGGCACCTGGAGTTCGCGGACGTGAACAACGATGCGCGGCCGGACCTGTTCATCGCCAAGGGCAACGTGGCCGAGATGCCCGACTTCGCCGCTCGCGACCCGAACAACCTGCTGCTGCTGCGTGAGGATGGTACCTTCCTCGAGGTCGGTTCGGAGGCCGGCGTCGCCAGCATGGCTGTCTCGCGCGGGGCCACGCTGGCCGACTTCAATCTCGATGGGCTGCCCGACTTGGCTGTCACAAACCGGGGCGAAAACGCCCAGCTTTGGCGCAATACGACCCGAGAAGCAGGCCACTGGATCCAAATCCGCCTGGAGCAGCCGGGGGCGAACCGCGACGGCGTTGGTGCCTGGATCGAAGTCCGCTTGGCCGACGGCATCCATTCGCGCGAAGTGACGGTTGGGGGCGGTCAGGCGGGCGGCTCAATGGGCTGGTGGCACATGGGTCTGGCGGAGGCCGCAAGCGCCGAGGTCCGCGTCTTATGGCCCGACGGGACCGAAGGGCCGTGGGAACGGCTTTCGGCGAACGGATTCTACGTGCTCGCACGCGGCGGGCCGGCCAGGGTCTGGGCCCCCCACTAGCGAAGCCGGCGGCCCTCCGCGTCAAAGCGGAAGACCCGAGCCGGATCCGGGGTCAGCCCGACCGCCTGACCCACGCTGAAATGGTGCTCACCGAACAGTCTGACCGTCAGTAGGCCATGCGGCTCCGTGTGGACATAGACCAGCGTTTCGCCGCCGAGCGCTTCTACATGACTGACGGAACCGGAGATGGCGCTACCGCTGAACGTGATGGAGAGGTGTTCGGGACGGACGCCCATGATTGAGGATTGCTCGCCCAAGGCTCGGCCCTTGAGGAAGTTCATCCGCGGGCTCCCGATGAATCCCGCCACGAAGGTGTTCGAGGGATCGTTGTATAGCTGCATCGGCGGGCCGACCTGCTCCACCACGCCTGCGCGCATCACGACGATGCGGTCGGCGAGGGTCATGGCCTCTACTTGATCGTGCGTGACGTAGATCATCGTCGCCCCGAGTTCCCGGTGAAGCCGGGCGATCTCGATCCGTGTGGCCACCCTGAGCGCGGCGTCCAGATTCGATAAAGGTTCGTCGAAGAGGAACAGCTTCGGGGTCCGGACGATTGCCCGGCCAATGGCCACCCTCTGACGCTGCCCCCCCGACAGCTCGGCAGGACGGCGGTCGAGATAGGGGTTCAGGTCCAGCAGAGTCGACGCCTGATCAACGGCCGCACCTGTTTCCGCCCGCGAGACCCCGGCCTGACGGAGAGCGAGGCCCATGTTGTCCCGCACGGTCAGGTGCGGGTAGAGCGCGTAGGTCTGGAACACCATGGCAATGCCACGCTTGGCCGGGGCGACGTTCGTGATGTCTTGTCCGTCCAGCGTAACCGAGCCGGTGGTGACATCCTCGAGCCCAGCGATCATCCGCAGCAGCGTGGACTTGCCGCAGCCCGAAGGGCCGACGAACACCACGAACTCACCGTTGGCGACAGAAAGGTCGATTCCCTTGATGATCTCTGTGCGGCCAAAGCTCTTCGTCAGACCCGCAAGCCGAAGCGACCCCATCAGAGCCTCACCGGCTGGCCCGAGCGGACGCTTTCGTCCGCTGCCAGGCAGACCGCGAGCGAACTGACCGCATCCTGCATGTGCCGCGACAAGTCGAGATCGTCGCGGATCGCACGCGCCACGAAGGCCTGCTCGCGGTCGCAGAGTTCCTGATGCCCGGGCTCGTCCGCCATGCTCAGATCCTCGTCAGGCTGGCCCACCCGATGAACGCGGATCAGCGATGTCTTGGTGTGGGTGTCGATGTCGTCCGATCGCGCGTCCTCGGCCATCCGGATGGAGACGGCCCCCCGAGGCGAGATCACGTCCTTCACGAAAAAGGCGGTGTCCGACATCATCGGACCCCACCCGGCTTCATACCAGCCGCAGGAACCGTCTTCGAACAAGACCTGGAAGTGGCCATAGTTGTACATGCTGGGCGCGACCTCGTCCGACAGGCGAAGGCCCATGCCCCGCACCTCGATCGGCTTGGAGTCGGTGATCTGGCACATCACGTCCACGTAATGCACGCCGCAATCCACGATGGGCGATGTCGTTTCCATCAACCGCTTGTGCACCTCCCAGGTGGGGCCGCTGCTTTGCTGGTTGAGGTTCAGGCGAAAGACGTAAGGTCCGCCAAGGTCGCGAGCCTCCTCGATCAGGCGAATCCAGCTCGGGTGATGGCGAAGGATGTAGCCGATCACCACCTTCCGGCCGGTGATCCGGGAAGCCTCCGCCACGCGCCTTGCATCCTCGACGGAGGTCGCCAGCGGCTTCTCGACGAAGACATGCGCGCCCGCCTGCATGGCGGCTACGGCATAGTCGGCATGGCTATCCGAATAGGTCGCCACGCAGACGAGGTCCGGTTTCAGCACAGCCAGCGCTGCGTGGTAGTCGGTCGTGATCGTGTGGCCGGCAAGTTCCGGCGGAAGTTCAATGACCGAGCGGTTCACGAGACCCACGATCTCGAACTCGGGATTGCTGGCATAGGCGACCGCATGGCTGCGTCCCATGTTCCCAAGGCCCACGACAAGGACGCGGATGGTCATTTCACGGCTCCGGCAGTGATCCCGCGAATGAGCTGCCGCGAGAAGATGAGGTAAAGGACAAGGACCGGCAGGATGGCGAGCGCCAACGCCGCCAGCACCGCGTTCCAGTTGGTCACGAACTGTCCGATGAAGACCTGCGATCCCAGCGTGATCGTCTTGGTCTCCTCGGACGGAGCCAGGATGAGCGGGAACCAGAGGTCGTTCCAGATCGGGATCATGGTGAAGACCGCGACCGTAGCCATGGCGGGACGAACCAGCGGCAGGACCAGCCGAAAGAAGATCGCATACTCGGACAGGCCGTCCATGCGGCCGGCGTTCTTGAGATCATCCGAGACGTTCCGCATGAACTCCGACAGGATGAACACCGCGAGCGGTAGGCCCTGGGCCGTATAGACGAGAATCAGCGCCGTCAGCGTGTTCACGAGGCCAGCCGCCACCATCATCTGCAAGATTGCCACCGTGCCGAGGCGGATCGGGATCATGATGCCCAGAGCCAAGTAAAGGCCCATGAGCGTGTTGCCGCGAAACCGGTACTCGGACAATGCAAAGGCAGCCATGGCTCCGAAGAGGAGGACCATGGCAAGCGAGACGATGGTGACAATGGCGGAGTTCAGGAAGTAGCCGATCACGTCGCCGTTCTCGAGCACCGTCGTGTAACCGACCGGATCCCAGGTCGCTGGCGTCGGAAGCGCCAGTGGGGCGCCGAAGATGGCGCGCCGGGACTTCACGCTGTTGATCACGATGATCCACACTGGGAACAGCGCGATCAGCGTGTAGACGATCAGGACGGCATGCGCCGCTAGAGCGCGGCCGGGATGGCTGCGTGCGGCCATCAGAACTGATACCGGCGGAGCCGCCTCTGAACCCCGAAGAGGTAAAGACACACCCCCGCAAGGATGATCAGGAACATCGCCGTCGCGATGGCCGCACCCATGTTGGGATCGCCCAGCTGAAGCTGGAAGCCGAAGAAGGTACGATAAAGGAAGGTGCCGAGGATATCGGTCGCAAAGTCCGGTCCTGCGAGGGCCCCTTGAGACACGTAGATCAGGTCGAACGCGTTGAAATTACCCACGAAGGTCAGGATCGAGATAATGCCGATGGCAGGGAGGATCAGCGGCAGTTGCACCTTTCGGAAGAGCGCCCAGCCGGTGATGCCGTCCATTTCGGCGGCTTCCAGCACCTCGTCAGGGATCGAGAGAAGCGCGGCGTAGATCAGCATCATGGGAATCCCGACGAACTGCCAGACGGAAATCAGCGCAAGCGTGGTCAGAGCCGACCCTTCTTGGCCAAGCCAGGGTGCGAAAAGCCCCTTGAGACCGATTGCCCCAAGCATCGACGGCGCGATCCCCCAGAGCGGCGACAGAATCAGTTTCCAGACGAAGCCTACGATCACGAAGCTCAGAATCGTCGGCACGAAGATGGCTGTCCGATAAGCGGCCGCAAAGCGGAGACGCGGGCTGGCCAAAAGCGCGGCAAGAAGGACGCCGATGGGGTTCTGCACCAGCATATGGATCACGAAGAACCAGATGTTGTTGCCTAGCGCATTCCAGAAGGCGTCGGACCACAGCGGGTCGCCGAAAAGGACGCGGAAGTTCTGGAAACCACGAAAACCCTCTTCTCCGTAAAGCGCCAGGTTCAGCGTTCCGAACAGTGGGATGATCATGATTGCGGTGTAGACCAGCACGGCCGGCGCAAGGAACACCGCGATATGCCACCGGACCTTAGGTGCTGCCATTCCCATCTCTCCTGTGGAGTGGCCCCGGATCGCTCCGGGGCCCGCCGTCCTCACTGAGGCGCAGCCGTGTACCAGGAGTCGAGGCCCTGCTGGAGGCGGGCTGCCGCGTCAACTGGGGCCTCGGTGCCGCGCATCACGTTGGCCGAGGCGTTCCATGTCTCGTTCTCGAGGTTGGGCGTCCCGCGCGACAGAATCGCGTAGGTCGAACGGATCGTCGATTCACACTCGTCCCGCCAGGAGATGAACTCCTGCGCGAGCGGGTCCTCCAGAGTCACCTCGCCGTTGGACAAGGGGAAGAAGCCGGGCAGTGCGTTGCCGTAGAGGTTTGCGAACTCGGGGCTGGCCACCCAGTCGAGGAACGTGCGCGCGGCCTCCGGGTTAGGCGTGGCGGCGTTCATGCCGATACCGATGTCGGTGTGATCGCTGATGTAGCAGGTATCGCCCGCAGCCTGCACGGGCGGCGGGAACGCTCCCATCTCGAAGTCCACCTGAGGGTTGAAGACAGAAATCTCCCAGGATCCCGAGGGATAGATGGCGGCGCGACCCAGGGTGAACAGGTTCTGGGAATCGGGGTAGGTTTGCGCTTCGAAGCCGTCGCCGAGGTAATCCTTCCACCGGGCAAGCTGCTCGAAAGGAGCCACCCATTGGGGGTCGGTCAGCTTCTGGGTTCCTGCGATCAGGGCCTGACGTCCTTCCTCGCCCTTCCAGTAGTTCGGCCCGATATTCTGGTAGCCCATGGTGGCCGCTTCCCACTGGTCGTTGGCGCCCATGGCCATGGGGATGTATGTGCCGTCGGCCTTGAGGGCATCGAGCACCGCATAGAACTCGTCCACGGTTGTCGGCTCGGTGAGCCCAAGCTCGTCGAAGGCGGTCTTGTTGTAGATGAAGCCGTGGATCACCGAGGCCATGGGCACGCAGAAGGTCGCGGCCGCATCGTCGGTCTGCCAGGCGGACTTGGCCACGTCCGAGAAGTTGGCAATCCCTGGCAGGTCGGTCAGGTCCGCAAGGTGGCCCTGATTGAACAGTTCGAGCGAGGCGTCGAAGGGCCGGCAGGTGATGAGGTCACCCGCCGAGCCGGCCTGCAGCTTGGAATTGAGAGCTGCGTTGTACTCGGCTGGGGCGGTGGGAGCGAATTCGACATTGATGTCGGGATGCTGCGCCTCGAAGGCGGGGATGAGCGTGTCCTGCCAGATGGCGAGGTCGTCGTTCCTCCAGGATTCGATGGTCAGGGTCACAGGCTCCTGCGCCTGGGCGACGCCGGCAAGCAGCGTACTTCCCAGAAGGGCAATGCGGAACACGGTTGTCATGAGGATCTCCCTATCGGTTCTTTGTTCTTTGGTCGGCTTGGGGCCAAGGCCCGACGGCATCTCGAAGCAAGCCGAATGTGCAGGTCCCATGGCGGCTGAGTGGGGTGCAACATTGTCCCCAGTCCGTCGCCCGACCATTGCAAGCTCGTTCATGGTTGGAATGATGATCAATCGGGACCGACTGTAAAGCCTTGTTCCCGAGCGCTGATCGAGACCGCCGGCCAACCCCCCACTTCCCCTCGCGCCGCCCTTCGGCAAGAAGGGCTGAGGAGGATCGTCGATGCGGCTTTATCTCGGGGTGGACGGAGGCGGAACAGGCTGCCGGGCGGCCGTGGCAGAGGCGGACGGTCCTGTCCTGGGCCGCGGCGAAGCAGGACCGGCCAACATCGCGTCGGACCCCGACGGAGCCCTTGTGAACATTCTGGCCGCGACCCGGTCTGCCATGGCTTCAGCCGGTCTTGATGAATCGCTGACCAAAGAGGTCCATGCCGCTCTGGGCCTCGCAGGCTCGAACGCGCGAGGGTTCCGGGACCGGCTGATGCGACGCCTTCCGTTCGCTCGGGCGCATGTGGTCAGCGATGCCGTCGCCTCAACTTTGGGGGCGTTGGAACAGGAGGATGGGGTGGTCGCGGCGCTGGGCACAGGCACGGTCTTTGCCATCCAACTGGCAGGCAAGGTTCGCCAAATCGGCGGCTGGGGCCTCGTGCTCGGGGACGAAGGAAGCGGAGCCTGGATCGGACGCGCGATCCTGTCAGCCGCCATGGCAGCCCATGACGGGTTCCGCCCCTCCACCCCACTGCTCGAGTCGCTGGTCACGGAACACGGCGGCGCGGATGGCCTGGTGTCCTGGTCGTTGTCGGCCCGGCCCGCGGACTTCGCGGCCTTGGCGCCCCGGGTCATGGCATCGCAGGACGCTGCGGCGCTCGATGTGATGGCGCGGGCCACGGCCGACGTAGTCCGATCGGTCGAGCTCCTCCAGAATCAAGCCGATCTGCCGGTCGTCGTTCTGGGAGGGCTAGCCCCTTTCTTCTCAGGGGCGCTGGCCCGCCGATGGACCGTACGCCCCCCGCTGGGATCGGCCCTCGACGGTGCCCTATGGCTTGCGCGTCAAGGGCGCGGACACTGAACGGCCTGCGCTTTCGAACATCATTGCCCATGATCCTCGGAACTCTCCAAAGCCAGGCGGAGATTGCCGCTTGCGGAGGTCAGCCGACGTGTCGCCTCGTCTGCCTCCAGGCCACCCGCCACGAGAACAGCGGCCTTGATGCTCCACCCGGTTCGCTCAAGAGCGTCGCTGGCCGATCCGGGGGTGCAGCGGGCAAGCTGGCAGACCATCTCGACAGCACGCTGGCGTAGCTTGTCGTTGAGAGGGCGCATCTCCACCATGTAGCTTTCGTAAACACGACCCATCCGGATCATCACCTGGGTAGAGATCATGTTGAGCACGACCTTCTGAGCCGTGCCCGCCTTCATCCGCGTGGAGCCTGCCAGCAGTTCGGGGCCGGTATCGACAGTGATGCCGAATTCACAGGCAGACGTCAGCGGAGCACCTGGGCTGTTGCAGACCCCGATGGTCAGCGTCCCTTGCCGGCGAGCTGCCTGAGCGACAGCCAGGGTGAATGGAGTACGGCCACTCGCGGCCACAGCGATAAGGACGTCCCCTGGGCCCAGGGTGGCCTGCATCGCTTGGCGCGCGCCATCATCCCGGTCGTCCTCTGCCCCTTCACTCGGTTCAAGCAGCGCGGAAGGACCACCGGCAATGAGGAAGGCGATCCGCTCTGAGGGCCAGTCGAAGGTGGGCCCAAGCTCGCTGCCATCCTGGACGGCGACCCGGGCCGAAGTGCCGGCGCCGGCATAGACGATCCGGCCCGTCCCGCCCGAAAGGCGTCCGGCTGCGGCCTCGACGGCCAGCGTTATGTCGGGAAGCGCTGGCCCGACCGCCGCGACGGCAGCAAGCTGACTTTCCCAGATAGCGGTCGCAGTTTGCGAAGCGTTCCAGGTGTCTAGGTCGCGATAACGCGGGTCCACCCCTTCGGTCATTCGCAACTCCCGGCTGAATGACATGGCAGCTAGGTGTCCGGCCAGCCCAGACCAGGGCTCAGGCCAGCGCCTTCCTGACTTCTGGCGCAACCCGCGTTGCGAAAAGTTCTATCGCCTTCATGAGCGTTGGATGGTCGATGACGCCGATCGCCATCTGGATCACGAAGCGGTCGAAGCCAAGGATTTCGTGCATGGCAAGGATCTTGTCCGTCACCTCTGCCGGGCTGCCCACGAACAGTGCTCCTCTAGGGCCTCGCGCGGCATCGAACTGCGCTCGGCTTGTCGGCGGCCAGCCTCGTTCGCGGCCGATCCGATTCATCACCTCGGCCTGTGGACGGTAGAAACTGTCGGCGGCTTCCTGACTCGTTTCAGCTACGAAGCCATGGACGTTCAGCGAGGTCTTAAGCTGGCCCCGGTCGTGACCTGCCTGCTTGACCGCGCGATCATAGAGTTGGAAGAGCGGCTGGAAGCGAGCGGGTTCCCCTCCGATGACGGCGACCGCGAGCGGCAGGTTCAGCATCCCTGCCCGTCCCACGGACTGAGGCGTACCGCCGACCGCTACCCAGATGGGCAAGCGTTCCCCATAGGGACGCGGATACACCCCCCGATCCCCGATCTCGGGGGTGTGCTGGCCGCCCGGCCAAGTGATCCGCTCCCCCTCGTTTAGCTGCATCAGAAGCGCCAGCTTTTCGGCGAACAGGGTATCGTAGTCGTCCAGATCGTAGCCGAACAAGGGAAAGGACTCGATGAACGAGCCCCGACCGGCGATGATTTCCGCCCGGCCCTGAGTGAGGTTGTCCAGCGTCGAGAACTGTTGGAACACACGAATGGGATCATCCGAGCTCAGCACCGTCACGGCGCTGGCCAACCGGATCGTCCGGGTCTGCAGGGCCGCTGCCGCCAGCGCTACCGCTGGGGCGGACACAGCATAATCCGACCGGTGATGTTCGCCCAAGCCGAACATGTCCAGCCCTGCCTGATCGGCAAGCGTGATCTCCTCGACGAGGTTGCGAAGCCGCTCGCTCGGCGTGACGAAATGCCCGGTGACAGGGTTCCTGCCCACGTCGCCAAAGGTGTAGAGACCTAGTTCCATCCTGAGCGCCTTTCCGACCCGGACGCCTCAGGTGGACACAATCTCCTGCGGGAGCAAGGGGCGCGGGTGGTGCCCTGGCGCACAGGTCATGTGTCGAGATCGACGCCGAACCGCTTCGGGGTGCCGTCGAGGGACGTTCGACCAGTGGCTGCCCCCTTGCGGGAGGGGTTGATCGGCGTGAAGGTCCGGCCAAGAAAGCGCGGCTACAACGGCCCGCAAGGACCACCATGACCCTGTTCACACTGGGCTACATCCTCTACGTCGTCGGGGTCTCGGCCTACATCATCTCCGAGAACCGTCGGCCCCAGTCCGCGTTCGCGTGGCTGTTCCTGTTCCTGACGGTCCCGCTCGGTGGCCTGGTCATGTATATCCTGTTCGGCCGGATGCGCGGTGGCGTGGGTCGGACCCGCAAGCTCCTTCGCCAAGGTCAGCCTCTCCACCTGGGTGAGACTCTCGACCGCGCCCGCTCCGAGCACGAACGGGCGATGGAGCGCATCACCACGCGGCCTCCGCTGGTGCGGCACATGGCGACCTTGGCGCAGGCCACCTCGGGCGGGTTCCTGACGACCTCGAACAAGGTGGAGGTCCTTCAGGACGCCTCCGAGAAATATCCCCGCCTCTTGGAGGATCTGGCGGGGGCCCGCATCAGCATCCACCTCCAGTATTATATCTGGAGGTCCGACAGGCTGGGCGAACACCTGATGACGCTCCTCGCGGCCAAGGTGTCCGAAGGCGTGAAGGTCCGCATCCTTTACGACCCGGTCGGCTCGTTCGGCATCAGGACCGCCATCTACATCCGGCGCATGCGTGCCCGCGGGATCGAGATGTGGCCGTCCTCTCCGCTATGGCGGGTTCACACGATCTCTTATCGGAATCACCGAAAGATTGCCGTGATCGACGGGCGCATCGGGTACACGGGCGGCCTGAACATCGGTGACGAGCATCTCGCGCCCGGTCGAGGCTACGCGATCTGGCGCGACACGCATCTTCGAATGACCGGCTTGGCGGTACGCGCCCTGCAACGCGTCTTTGCCGTCGACTGGACCAACGCTACAGGGCAAAGCCTGTTCGGACCTGAGCACTTTCCGCCACTGCAGGACGACGACGAGGCCCGCCACCCGGTCCAGCTCGTGGTGTCGGGGCCTGACTCGGAATGGCGTGCGATCCGGCAGCAATACTTCGGCATGATCACCGGTGCACGAGAGCGGGTCCGGCTTCAAACCCCATACTTCATCCTGGACGCCTCGCTGAGCGAGGCGCTCAAGACCGCAGCGCTGTCCGGGATCGACGTCTCCGTGATGATCGCGTCCGGGGGGCCGGACCAGAGACTCGTGTACTGGGCTGCCCGCACCTATCTGGCCGAGATCGCCACGGCGGGAGTCGAGGTCCTGTTGTACGAAGGCGGCTTTCTTCATGCCAAGACGGTCGTGGCCGATGGCTGGGTGGCTTCCGTCGGATCGGGTAACTGGGATATCCGGTCCTTCTCCATCAATTACGAGCTCAACGCCTTGGTCTACGACACCGCCATAGCCGCCGAGATGGAGGCCAGCTATGAACTCGACCGCGCGCGCTGTCGCCTGTTCGATCCGGACGAGTACCGGTCCAGTTCCCGGCTCCTGCAATTCCGCGACTCGGTCGCGCGTCTCGTGTCGCCCGTGCTATGACCTCGCGCCATCGCAAGCCGGCGCCGGAATGGCGGCTGCGGATCGCCAGCTACAACATCCGCAAGGCCGTGGGCCTGGACTGGAAACGTCGTCCCGAGCGCATTCTGAGCGTGCTTGATGAAATCCAGCCCGATGTGATCGTTCTGCAGGAAGCAGACAAGCGGCTTGGGCAAAGGCCCGCTGCGATCCCGTTCGGCCTTCTGGCCACCCACGGGGCCTATCAGCACCTCGACCCCGGTCCAGGACCCTCGTTGGGATGGCATGGCAACGCCATCCTTCTCCGCAAGGGCTTCGCCGGCGAGGTCCTGGACCGCCTCGACCTGCCCGGGCTCGAACCCCGAGGGGCCTTGGTTGCCCGCATACGTCCCACGGCCGGGGCAGGCAGCTTCGCCCTGGTGGCAGCGCACCTGGGGCTGAAACGGGGCTCCCGCCATCAGCAGGTCTCGACTATCCTTTCAGCGACTCGGAACCTCCGGCTGCCAGTCGTCCTGGCCGGAGATCTGAATGAACGCGCCCCAGCGAGGCTGCTTGCGCCGTTCCACCGCGACCTGCGGCTGGTGACGCCGGGACCCAGCTTTCATGCCGCGCATCCCTTCGTAGCCCTGGACCACATGATCCTGGGTGGCGCTGTCAGGCTGATCCGGGCACAGGTCCATGTTACGGGCCTGTCCCGGGTCGCTTCGGATCATCTGCCGATCTGGGCGGACCTGGCGTTTCCGACCTGAGGTCTGCGGCTGCTCCGACGATGTCAGGCCTGAGCCCCTGGCCTAGTCCTGGACGTAAGCGGCAAGGGTCGCTTCCACGCCGTTTGACCAAAGCGAGGCGAGTTGCCGGCCAAAGGCGTCGGCAAAGCGTAGGTCTTGTCCCATATCCCCAAACACCAGCGTGTTGGACAGGAACTCGGCCGGGTCCGTCTTGGCGGCCGAGGCGCGTGCGCGCAAATCATCCCAGTTCTCGTCGTTAGGAGCTATGGGCCTGCCAGCTTCGTCCACGCCGGCGCAGTACCGGCACCAAAGCGCGACCTCCAGAGCCAAGCCAGCGAAACGCCGTCCCTCGGCGAGGGCCTGGCGTGCGGTGGGCAGGATGAACTTGGGCTGGCGGTTCGAGCCGTCGAGGCAAAGGCGTGGGATCGTGTCGCCCACTTCAGGATTGGAGAACCGCTCCGCGATGAGCTCGCGATAGGCGTCGTAGCTGACGCCCGCGATGGGGGCCAGGGTTGGCTGGATCTCGCGGCGGGTCAGCGCATCGAGCCAGTCGGCGATGCGTCGGTCCGCCATCGCATCATGGACGAAGTGATGACCCAGCAGCGCGCCGGGATAGGCGATGGCAGCGTGGCCGCCGTTGAGGATGCGGAGCTTCATCAGCTCGTATTGCGCCACATTGGTCACGAACTCGGCGCCGACCTCCTCCCAAGCCGGCCGGCCTTGCGGGAAGTTGTCCTCCAGCACCCACTGCCGAAAGGGCTCGCACGCCACGGGGGCCGAGTCCAGGAGACCGAAGCGATCCTGAACCATCTGCCGCTCCCGGTCCGAGGTGGCGGGGGTGATGCAGTCCACCATGGAATTCGGGAACGCGACATGGGCCGCGACCCACTCCGCGAATGTCGGGTCCTGTAGCCGGGCCAAGCCAATGACCGTCCGCGCCGCCACATGCCCATTCTCGGGGAGGTTGTCGCAAGACAGCACGGTGAACGGAGGTACCCCGGCCTCGCGACGGCGGCGAAGGGCGGCCAGGATCATGCCGAACACCGTCCGGGGGGCATCGAGGTTCCGGGCATCGGCCTGCATGTCGGGGTGGTCGGCCGCGAACCCGTCGGTCTTGGCATCGACATAGTATCCGCCTTCGGTCACGGTCGTGGAGACGATGCGGATCGCCGGGCTGGCCATCGCTGCTACGATCGCCTCTGGTTCCACCGCCACGAAGTCGATCATGGACCCGATCACTCGGGCGCTCAGACCCGACGGGTCCAGTTCCACCACCGTGGTCAGGCAGTCCTGCGCCAGAAGACGGTCCCGCATCTGGGCGTCCGACGGACGTACGCCCGCTCCGACGACCGCGAAGTCGTGGTCGCGTCCCAGATTGAAGAGCCGATCCAGATAGACCTGCATGTGGGCACGGTGGAAGTTGCCGACGCCGACATGGAGGATGCCGCCAGTCAGGCTCGAACGGTCGTAAGCGGGGCCGGCGACGCCGTCGGGCAGGTTCTGCAGCGCGGCGTCGTTCAGGGGAATAGACATGGTTGATCCTCAGATCGTGCGGAGCATGCCGCCGTCATAGTGATAGGTGGACCCCACCGCGTAGGACGCCCGGGGGGAGCAAAGGAAGACCATGAAGTCCGCCAGTTCCTGGACCGTGCCGAAGCGCTTGATGGGGGCGTGCTCGTCCGCGACGCCTTGAAGGTAGCCTTCCCAATCGCCGCCATTCGGAGCCGAAAGCTGCTTGGCGGTCTTCACCCAGTCGGGCGTGAGGATGAGACCCGGGCTCACGGTATTGACGCGGATGTTCATGGGGATGAACTCCGTCGACATCGTCTTGGAGAGCATCAGCAGCGCGGCCTTCGTCACGTTGTAAATCGGTTCGTACCAAAGCGGCTGGGTCGCGCAGATGGAGGCGTTGTTTAGGATCGCGCCACCCCCGCGGGGTGCCATGAGAGGCACGAGTCCTCGGGCTAGCCGCACTGCAGCCATGACATGCAGATCCCAGTAAGCCTGCCACTTCTCGTCCGGCGCATCCAGGATCGTCTCGTTGGAGCCGGTGCCGGCGTTGTTGACGAGGATGTCGCAACCGCCGAACGCCGCCCGGGTGGCCTCGATCAGCGTCGCACAGCCCTCGGCCGTGGCGACATCGCAGGCCTGGGCCACGGCGCGGGTGCCGAACTCAACCTCGATGGTGCGGGCGGCTTCCTCGGCACGCGCGCCGTTGCGCGCAGCGATGAGGACGTCAGCCCCCTCCCGAGCGAAGGTCCGCGCCACGCCGAGGCCGATGCCGACGCTACCGCCCGTCACGACCGCAATCTTGCCCTTCAGTCCCAGGTCCATCGTCAGGCCATCCAGTTTCCGCCGTCCACCCCGTAGGTCTGGGAGACGACATAGTCGGACTCGGAGGATGCCAGAAAGACAGCCATGCCGGTCAGGTCCTCGGCGGTGCCCATGCGGCCGAAGGGGACCGCCTCACCCACGATGCGCCGCTTCTCGCCCAGGGGGCGCTTCTCGTACTTGGCGAACATGGCGTCCACATGGTCCCAATGCTCCCCATCGACGACGCCAGGCGCGAGCGCATTGACGTTGATCCCATGCTTGATCAGGTCGAGGCCGGCTGACTGGGTAAAGCTGATGACGGCGGCCTTGGTAGCGCAATAGACGGCCACCAGCGCCTCGCCCCGGCGGCCCGCCTGGCTCGCCATGTTGATGATCTTGCCCCCCTGCCCCCGGGCGATCATGCCCCTGGCTACGGCTTGGGTGGTGAAGAACACGCCCGCAACGTTGACAGCGAAAAGCCTGTCGAAGGTTTCGCGCGTGATCTCGACGACAGGCGAAGCGTCGAAGAGCGCGGCGTTGTTCACCAGAATGTCGATGCCGCCCAACTCGCGCTCCACCTCGGCCACCGCCGCGTCGATGCTGTCCTGGTGCGTCACGTCCATTCGGACGGCAATGGCGCGGGGGATGCCCGAAGCGGCCTGCCGCGCACGGTCGATGTTGATGTCGGCAATGGCGACGCGGGCCCCCTCGCGGGTGTAGGCGTCTGCAAAGGCCAGCCCGATACCGCGCGCAGCCCCGGTGATCAGGGCGCGCTTGCCCTCGAGGCGCTTCATAAGCGCAGTCCGCTCTGATCGAACCTGTGGATCTTGTCCGGTTCGGGCGTCAGGAAGACCGTATCGCCATGATGAAGCGAGACCTCTCCGCCAGCACGAACCGTCAGAGCAGCGCCAAGACCGGTCTCCTGAACATGGAAGAAGGTGTCGGAGCCCAGGTGTTCTGAAACGCCGACGATGCCGCGCCACTCACCCATCGTCGGGTGGACCGAAATGTGTTCGGGCCGTATGCCGATCGTGTGGGCGCCGAACCGCTGCGCCTCGGGCCCCGAGATCAGGTTCATCTTGGGGCTGCCGATGAAGCCCGCAACGAAGATGTTGCGCGGGCTGCGGTAGAGATCAAGCGGGCTGCCCACCTGCTCGATCCGGCCCGCGTTCAGCACCACGATCTTGTCGGCCATGGTCATGGCCTCGACCTGGTCGTGGGTCACATAGATCATGGTCGTGCGGAGTTTCTCGTGAAGCTCGCTGATCTCCATCCGCATGCCGACCCGCAGGGCGGCATCGAGGTTCGACAGCGGCTCATCGAACAGGAAGGCCGACGGCTCGCGCACGATCGCCCGACCGATGGCCACGCGCTGGCGCTGCCCGCCCGAAAGCTGACCCGGACGACGGTCGAGGTAGCTGGTGAGGTTGAGCACCTTGGCAGCGGCCTCGACCTTGCGGTCCTGCTCCGCCTTGGGCAGGCCCGCCATGCGAAGCGGAAAGGCGATGTTCGACCTGACCGACATATGGGGGTACAGGGCATAGCTCTGGAACACCATGGCAAGGCCGCGCTGCGCCGGGGACACTCCCGTAGCGTCCCGGCCGTCGATGATGATGCGGCCGCCCGTGGTGTCCTCAAGCCCGGCGATCAGACGGAGCAGCGTGGACTTGCCGCACCCGGAAGGACCGACGAAGACCACGAACTCGCCATCCTGAATCTCGAGATCCAGCGGTGGAATGACCTGGGCTTCGCCGAACCGCTTGGCCACACCCGAAAGGGTTATCTGTCCCATGAGTTGTCCCTTATTTCACGGCGCCGAAGGTGAGGCCGCGCACCAGTTGCCGCTGAGAGAACCAGCCCAGCACGAGGATGGGCGCGATGGCCATGGTCGAAGCCGCCGACAGTTTGGCGTAGAAGAGGCCCTGCGGTGACGAGAAGCCGGCGATGAACTTGGTCAGCGGCGCCGCGTCCGTCACCGTGAGGTTGATGGTCCAGAACGCCTCGTTCCAGGCCAGGATGACGTTCAGCAGGAACGTGGAAGCGATGCCGGGCAGCGCCATCGGGGTCAGGACGTAGATGATCTCGGAGGACAGAGTCGCACCATCCATCCGCGCGGCTTCCAGGATCTCGCCAGGAATCTCGCGGAAATAGGTGTAAAGCATCCACACGATGATCGGCAGGTTGATGAGCATCAGAACGACCGTCAGGCCGATGCGCGAGTCGAGCAGACCGAGCGTCCGGAAGATGAGGTAGATGGGCACGAGCACGCCCACTGCGGGCATCATCTTGGTGCTGAGCATCCACATCAGCAGGTCCTTGGTCCTGCGGCCGGGCACGAAGGCCATTGACCAGGCGGCGGGCACTGCGAGGACGAGCCCCAGGACGGTGGATCCCAGGGAGATGATGACCGAGTTCAGGAAGTAGTCGAAGTAGTCCCGCTGGCGCTCCACGTCGTAGTAGTTCTTGAGCGTCCAGTCGAAGTTCAGGAACACCGGGGGGGACGCCACCGCGACGGGCTCGGGCTTGAAGCTGGTGAGCACCGTCCACAGGATCGGAAAGAAGAGGATCAGTGCGACGGTCCAGGCGAGGACGGTGTTGATCGTCTTGCGGGCAGGTGTGACGGCACGCGACATTCGGTCAGCTCCTCACGCGTCCAGATTGCGGCCGACGGCGCGCATCAGGAATACGGCGACGATGTTCGCCAGGATGACGGCCACCACACCTCCGGCAGCGGCAGTCCCGGCATCGAAGTCGAGCAGCGCCTCCTTGTAGACGAGGTAGGTGAGCGTGGTCGAAGAGGTGCCGGGGCCTCCGTTCGTGGTGACAAGGATCTCGCCGAAGATGCCCAGCAGGAAGATCGTCTCGATCAGGATGACGACCGTGATCGCGCGGGCAAGGTGCGGCAGCATGATGAACCAGAACCGCTTGACCGGCGGAGCGCCGTCCATCTCGGCCGCCTCGAGTTGCTCAGAGGACAGGGACTGAAGCGCGGTCAGCAGGATCAGGGTCGCAAATGGCAGCCATTCCCAGGACACGATCATGATGATCGATCCAAGCGGCGCCTGGCCGAGGAAATCGAAAGGCCGAAGCTCGATGAGCTTGAACGCCTCGGCAAACAAGCCATTGGTCGGGTTGAAGAACATGTTCTTCCACACCAAAGCCGCCACCGGAGGCATGATGAAGAAGGGCGAGATCACGAGGATCCGCACGATCCCCTGCCCCCAGATCGGCTGGTCGATCAGAAGGGCGATCCCGATTCCCCCCACCACCGTGACCAGCAGCACGCCTCCCACCAGTAGGAACGTGTTGATGATCGCTCCCCAGAACGCGGGCGCCGAGACGAAGTTCAAGTAATTGGAGAGCCCGATGAAGCCTGAGCGGTCCGGATAAAGAAGGTTGTAGCGCTGGAACGAGAACCACAACGTCAGGACCAGCGGCACGATCATCCAGATCAGCAGCAGGAGTACGGTCGGCGAGAGCATGGCCCGGGCTGCGACCCGCGAGGCTTGCGTGGACATGGGGCAGACCTCATTGCGAGGGATTGTGCCCGGCCCCCAAAGGGACCGGGCGACGATGCAAGGGCCGCCGCAGCGGTCATTGCAACGGTGATTACTGGATGTAACCCGCCGTCGTCATCTCTTGGACCGCCAGTTCCTGAGCGGCGGCCAAGGCTTCATCCACGGTCTTCTCGCCAGCCAGTGCGGCCGAGAACTCCTGGCCTACAGCAGTGCCGATGCCCTGGAACTCGGGGATCGCGACGAACTGCACGCCGGTGTAGGGGACAGGCTGAACGGTCGGGCTGTTGGGATCGGCCGCGTTGATCGAGTCGATCGTCATCTGCGCGAAGGGTGCCGCGGCCAAGTATTCCTGGTTCTCGTAAAGCGACGTGCGCGTGCCCGGGGGAACATTGGCCCAACCTTCGTTCTCGGCCACGAGTTCGGTGTACTCTTTCGAGGTTGCCCAGGCGACGAACTGCTTGGCAGCGTCAGGGGCGTCCGACGACGAGGGGATGGCCAGCGACCACGCCCAGAGCCAGTTGGCCCGCTTGCCTTGCCCAGAGTCAGGCCCGAGAGCGAAGCCCACCTGATCGGCAACCGTGGAGTTGTTGGGATCGGTCACGAACGAACCGGCGACCGTGGCATCGATCCACATGCCGCATTTGCCCTGCTGGAATAGGGTCAGGTTCTCATTGAAGCCGTTCGACGACGCACCGGGCGGGCCGTAGTTGGTCATCAGGTCGAGGTAGTCGGTGATGGTCGCCTTCCACTCGGGGCTGTCGAACTGGGGCTGCCAATTCTCGTCGAACCAGCGCGCGCCGTAGGAGTTGGCCATCGTCGTGATGAAGGCCGTGTTCTCGCCCCAGCCGGCCTTGCCGCGCAGGCAGATGCCGTAGATGCCGTTGTCGGGATCGTTCATGGCGGCTGCAGCGGCCTTGATGTCGTCCCAGGTCGGCTGATCGGGGATCGTGACGCCGGCGGCCTCGGCCAGGTCCTTGCGATACATGACGAACGAGGATTCGCCGTAGAACGGGACAGCGAAAAGCGTGTCGTCCACCGACAGGCCCGCGCGGATCGGCGGCAGGATGTCGTCCACATCGTATTCGGCAGGCAGATCGTTCAGCGGAACGAGCCAGCCCTGTTTGCCCCAGATCGGAACCTCGTAGGTGCCGATGGTGATCACGTCGTACTGCCCACCGCTGGTGGCGATGTCGGTCGTAACGTTCTGGCGGAGCACGTTCTCTTCGAGCGTCACCCACTCGAGCTCGATGTCAGGATGCTGCTCGGTGAAGGCATCGGTCAGGCCCTGCATCCGGACCATGTCGCCGTTGTTCACGGTCGCGATCGTCAGGGTCGTGGCCTCTTGGGCCGAGGCAGCGATGCCCAAGGCGCAAAGGGCCGTCGCCCCCATTAGGGCGCGGGTCAGCGTGTTCATGTATCCTCCCGTTTTGCCTCGATCGGGCAAATGCTTACGTCGTGGGCAAATACTCCTGACTTCGTGATCACCTGTCAAGAGATGTTGCACGCCGCGCTGCAGCAAGGCCGAACGCGTAGGCCAAAGCTGGCCTGAGGTTGCTTCAAGCTGCTTCTTCAACGATAAGTGACTTGGGCGAATGCCGTCGGCCATCGTGCTTCCGGCCAAGCGGGCCGCGTCACCCTTAGGACAGAAGGGCTTCGGCCGTGGCTTCATTGGTGACAAGCCCATTGACCAGCCGTCCGACCAGGGCAGCGCGCAAGGCAGCCAGTTTTGCCTCTCCGAGCGCCACGGCGACGACGGTGCGATCAACCGCCCGGGGCAGCGGAGCGGACGCGACGCGGGCGTTGGAGGCGCAATCCAGGAGATGACCCGTATCGTCGTAGATCCAGGACGTGATCTCGCCTACACCCCCTTGCGAGATCACCTCTTCCATCTCGCTCCGGCTGAGGAATCCATCGACAACCAAGGGCGCGCGCAAACCCATCTGGCCGATCCCCACAAGCGTCAGGTCCGCCTTTGCACAAAGGCCCAGCGTGCTGCGGACCGCCTCCTGTCCGTGCAGCACCGCGAGTTCGCGCGCGTCGCGTGCGAAAACCGGCAACGGAAACGGATAGTGAGGTGCCCCGACGCGGTCGGCCATTCGGACTACCGCATTGTAAGGCGTCGCCTGTCCATCGGCCATCATATTGCCCAGGAGCGAGACGATCCGATGCTGCGGACAATCCATGCGGGAAAGCGCTTCCACGGTTGCCTTGAGCGCTCGCCCCGTCCCTAGGGCTATGACCCGCGGGTCCGGACTCCGTAGGGTCCGTTCGAGGAGACCGGCCGCAGCGCTTGCCACTCCTCCCAGAAGGTCGGGCGCCGCAGGGTCGGATGGCGCGACCTCAACCACTCGAAGGTCGAACGCTTCAGCAAGGGCCTCGGCCAAGTCCATGCAGCGGCCGATGGGGTGATCGAGCCGGACCTTGACCAGGCGCTCCGAGACGGCCATCGCCACGAGGCGCTGCGCCGTCTGTCGCGAAACACCCAGTTTTTGCGCAATCTCGTCCTGTGTGTTGCCGGCGACATAGTAGAGCCAACCAGCACGGGCGGCATCGTCCAGACGATTTGGCGAGTTCGTAAAACGCTGGTTGGTCAAGCTCATTGCTCCGGGGCGGGCGAAGCCTTCAGCAGGCCCGGATAGACCGCCACGAGGTCCGACCAGTGGAAGAATGGTGTCAAAGGACCAAGCTTGTCAAACTCGGGCATCCGTTCCGAGTCCAGGCCGGACCAATGACTAGCCCCCGCATAGAAGGCCACCTCCATGCCGGCAGCCTGTGCAGCCTGGACGCCGGGCGCGCTGTCCTCAATCACCAAGCAGTCCTGCGGATCGACCCCTAGCTCCTTTGCAGCGTGCAGGAAAAGATCTGGGGCCGGCTTGCCACGCTCGACCATGCTGGCGGTGAAGACCCGGTCGAAGAACCCACTGAGCCCGACCAGTTCCAGGCTTCGCGATGCCCGCTGCGGCGAAGATGACGTGGCCACGCAAGCCTGTACGCTCAAGCGGTTCAGGATGTTCAGGACGCCTGGCGTTGGGCGCAGGTCCGTCTCAAAACGGCGCAACAATTGCTCCCTGTAACGGGCCTCGAAATCAGGAGGCAAGGTCACGGCAAAGCTGGACCGGATCGTCTGCGCGACGAAGGGAAAGCTACGGCCCTGAAAATGCGTCCGGACATAAGACGCATCGAATGACACGCCGTACTGAGCAGCGAGGTCGACCAGAACGCAAGCGGAGATGACCTCGCTGTCGATCAACACGCCATCGCAGTCGAAGATCGCAAGTTTCAGGGTCATCCCGGATGCTCACCGCCTGCCAGTTCGTCGGCTGCGCGTAGCACGCAGCAACCGAGCGGCCAAGCGATCGTAAGCCGCCCGCAGACTTGAGCGCGGCAACACCGGTATCCTCTTGGTCGACTCCCATTGAGTGAGCTGGGCAGGTGTTGATTGATCTTGGTCGCCACCCGGAGCTTGGCTGACGGAGCGGTTTACGAATGCGCTTCCGACCCGGGCGGCGCGGGCCGAAATGGGGACCTCCGGGCCCGTTAGCCGATGGCCCGGGGCTGACGACCGGCGCTTCCTGCTGGTGAGCCGCCGGCGTTCGACGGCGGTCTGAGCCTTGCGCCGAGTGCAGACGATCGCGCCTTCCAACAGGTCCCCCCCCCCCGAGCGTTGAAACGCCGATTGCGCCGATGCCCTCTCGGGATGAGCTTGGCCCGATTGAGGGGCCTTGGATCTGCTCGCCAACATGCCATCCCGGACTGCGTGAGCCAAGCCTTCCGGGCCCTTGTCGGACCTTATGGTCCCAGGCACGCCACAGGGGACGAACCGGTCCGCAAGGCTGTCGATAAGGTCACCCGATGGGAGTCGTCCGGCTGACCAGGATGGACAGACTCTCCCCGGGGCCACCCCTAGATCAGACGCAGCCTTCGGCCCTTCCCGAGCAGGTCCCGGATCGTGCGGCGCCACTACGGCCGCACTCGCAAGCTAGCGCCATGATGTCGGCCGCGAACTGCTCTCCTCCGTCTCTGCCCGCGATACCTTGCGGGGGGTCGAGCGATGCTGATCTGGACCAAGGGGTCAGAACAGATTGCTGTACGGTTTCGCGTACCACAGAGGGGCGTCGGCCGTTCCATCTGCGGATCAAACCAGATCAGCAGCGCTCCCCACTGCCTCAGGACAGTGTCGTGGGCACGCCAAGGCATCGTATGGTCGGCTGCGAACATAACCCTGGGCATGATCGGCCACCAACCCTGTCGGCTTGAAAGAGCAGTCCCGGACGACTTCTGCAACAATGTCTTTCATCGCCTATCACGTCAACAGACCTTGCAATCAATCGTGTATTGCTTGTTAGTATCGAGGCCTGAGCGTCACACCGACGCGGCTCACCTCCCAATTGGCATAGCCGGCAATCACAGTGGAGCTCTCGTTGAATAGGGTTGGTTCGGCTAGATTGACGATAAGTGCAACGAGCGATCTAGACTGAGAGAATTGGGCAGATGATCGCTAAACTCTAGTGCCAGGCAAGGCCGATTTCACCGCAGAGCAGTAAGTGCCGATAGGATGCGACTCAATGATCAGGCGTAAAGGAATCATCTTGGCGGGTGGCTCGGGCACCCGCCTGTACCCGATCACTATCGGACTGTCGAAGCAGCTCCTGCCTATCTATAACAAGCCCATGATATACTATCCGTTGTCGGTGCTCATGTTGGCTGGAATTCGGGAAATCGCTATAATTACGACTCCGGCTGACCAGGAACAGTTCCGTCGGACTTTGGGAGATGGGGCGCAATGGGGGCTGCATCTCACCTATATCGTTCAAGCATCACCCGATGGGCTCGCTCAGGCTTATGTCTTATCCGAAGTTTTCCTGTCGGGGGCCTCATCCGCCATGGTTCTGGGAGACAATCTCTTCTTCGGCCATGGGCTACCGGAGTTGATGGCTGACGCCGATGATCAGGATGGCGGTGGGACCGTGTTCGGCTATCATGTCGCCGACCCGCAACGTTACGGAGTTGTCGCGTTTGGACCAGAGGGAAAGGTCAGCGCTATCCTCGAGAAGCCAGCAGTTCCTCCCTCGAGCTATGCGGTTACAGGGCTATACTTTCTCGATGGAACTGCACCGGAGCGTGCCAAGGCTGTAGCTCCATCGGAACGGGGTGAATTCGAGATCACAGATCTGCTCGAGAGCTACCTTGCGGAGGACCTCCTTCGGGTCAAGATCATGGGCCGTGGCTATGCTTGGCTTGATACCGGCACTCACGCCTCTCTGCTCGATGCAGGAAACTTTGTGCGCACGTTGGAAGATCGGCAGGGCTTGCAGACGGGGAGCCCGGACGAAGTGGCGTGGCGGCAAGGCTGGATTACAGGGGACCAACTCATTGAACGCGCACGTCTGTTCGGCAAGAACGCTTACGGAAGCTACTTGACGTCGCTGGTCAGTGAAGTGCCTTACTCAGTCATGAAGTCAGAAAGCTAAGGACTGAAGCGGCGCTTATTGTCGCGGAGTCACTCAGAGGTTCAAAAGACAAGGAGGGCGGCGGGCCCGAGGCTCGCGAGGCGGTTGTAGGCCGACCGGCCGGCGCGGTCGAGGATGTCCGGCCAGTTCGTTAGCCTGCTTCGTAACGCTCCGGCGAGGGCCGCGGTTAGGCTGATTTCTGTTGGTTTGAGGCTGGGGCCCAGTTCCACTGCAGGAGTTCGGTGAGGCGCGACATGGGCGTGCCAGCGATGCGGGCGAGGACGTCGGCGAGCCAGGCCTGTGGGTCGATGTCGTTGAGCTTGGCGGTGACGATCAGGGAGTACATGAACGCGGCGCGCTCGCCGCCCCGCTCCGAGCCGGCGAAGAGCCAAGCCTTGCGCCCGAGAGCCACCCTGCGCAGCGCCCGTTCGGCGGCGTTGTTGGTGAGGCAGATGCGTCCGTCTTTGAGGAACCGGCTGAAGGCGGGCCACTGGTCCTTATCGAGCATGTAGGCGATGGCCTTTGCCGCGGGCGCGTGCCGGGACAGACGGGCGCGCTCGGCCAGCAGCCAGTCGTGGAGGGCCTCCACCAGCGGTCGCGAGAGGCTCTGACGAGCCTCGAGCCGGGTCTCGGCGGCCAGGCCGTTGATCCCCCGCTCGATCTCGAAGAGCGCATCGATCCGGGTGACGGCCTCGAGTGCCACGGGCCAAATCTCGTGTGCAGGCCTGCCGCCCCGGACCTAGCCCGCGATGTCGGCCAGTTCGAAGAACTTGCGTCGAGCATGGGCCCAGCACAGTGCGCTGGCGATCGGCCCCGGGATGCAGTCGGGGCGGTAGAGGTCGTTGTAGCCCCATAGGCATCGGCTTGGAGCATGCCCGTCCAGCCAGCGAGGTGCTGGTTCGGATGTTCCATCCGGCGGTCTGGAGAGAAGTGGAAGAGCGCCGCGGGCGGGGCCGGTCCCCCGAAGGGCCGATCATCGCGCACATAGGTCCAGAGCCGGCCCGTGCGGGTGCCGCCCTTGGCCAGGACGGGCACCGTGGTGTCGTCGCCGTGCAGCCGCTCGGCCGACAGGACATGGGAGCGGATCAGGGCGTGGAGCGGCGCCAGGGCCGCGGCGCAAGCACCGACCTGGTCGGCCAGGGTGGAGAGGCTCAGGTCCACGCCCTCGCGGGCGTAGCGTTCGGCCCGCCGGTTCAACGGCTGGTGCTGCCCGAACTTCTCGAAGAGCACCATCGCGAGGAGGCTGGGCCCTGCCCAGCCCCGGGGTGTGGGATGGAACGGCGCAGGCGACTGGCTGATGCGCTCGCAATCGCGACAGGTGAACTTGTCTCGGACCGTCTGGATGACCTTCCAGCGGCGCGGCACCACCTCCAGGGTCTCGGTGATGTCCTCCCCCATCTTCACGAGACGGCCCGAGCCACAGCACGCGCAGGACGCCGTCGCCTCGACCACCACCCGCTCGCGGGGCAGGTGCTCGGGGAAGGGCTGGCGGGACGGGCGTCGCCGCTCGAAGGGCTGAACCGTGGTCGTCGTCTCCGTTGCCTTCTCGGCGGCGACCCCCCTCCTCGGCCGCCGCGGCCTCGAGATCCTCGAGTTGCAGCTCGAGTTGGTCGATGAGGCGGGCGCGGCGCTCGGAGTTCAGGCCATACTGCTCGCGCCGCAGCCGGGCGATCTCGAGCCGGAGGTGCTGGATCATCGCTTCGGAGGTGGACACGACCGCCTGGGCCTGCGCCAGTTCGGCTTCCGCAGCCATCACACGAGCCTCTGACGCCGCGAGCGCGGCCCTTAGTCGGGCGATCTCCAGGGCCGGATCGAGCATGGTCCGAGACTACCCTGCCAGTTCGGCAAAGCCCAATGAAAACGGGTCCTCGGCCCTTCTTACCCGGCCTTGGCGGGCCGCTGCGTCCAGCGTGGGTTGCGCCAGTCGATGCCGTCCAGAAGATAGCCGACCTGGGGGGCCGAGATCGCTACGGCGGACCCCGTCTGACTCGTGGGCCAGATGAACCGGCCCATCTCGAGCCGCTTCACATAGAGCGACATGCCCACGCCATCGGGCCACAGGAGCTTGACCAGGTCGCCCCTCCAGCCAAGGAAGCAGAAAATCGCGCCCGCGTGCGGGTCGCGTCCCAAGCCTTCCTGAACCTTGAGCGCCAGGCTGTTCATGCCCGAGCGCATGTCGGTCGCTCCCCCTGCAAGCCAGACCTTCGCGCCGGCCGGAAAGGCGATCATGTCCGCTCCAAGACCTGCACGAGCCGGGCCAGCATCCCTAGGTCGATCTCGGCCCCGATCACCAGACGCCGCCCGTTCGTGAGCACCACCTCGACGCGGTCCGACCCGGCCTGGGGGCAAGCCTTCACCGGCGCCGGGCGCGGCACCTCCGGCGCGATCTGCAACGGCGTGAACCCAAGCGGTCCCTCCGCCCTCAGCACTCCCTCCCGGAACTCCCGCCGCCAGCGCGTCAGAAGGGAGCGCGAGATCCCATGCCGCCGGGCTGTCGCCGCACCCTACCGGGCGCCGCGCAGGCTCTCCTCGACGATGCGAATCTTGTCCTCGTCGCTCCAGCCCCGGCGCCGACCCAGGTCGGATGCCGAGAGAACCTCCACCTGCGATATAACCTTAGAGCCTGCCATAAGGTCAGGGTCTTAACTGACCTCCCCCGGCAGCGTCAGACGGCCCTCGCCGCAGGGATACCCTGCTTCACTGGTCCTGATCGGTCTTACGGCTGATTAGCGACAGCCACTCTGTCTAGCGCCAACCACCATGTTGGCCGCGGTCTCGAGTCAGAGGTCGGGCGTAGCCCGGCCGTAGGCTGGCGCCAGCGGCGCGCTCGTCTTCCTTTGGGCTGATGTGTGAGTGCTGACCACTGCGGGCCAGCACGACAGAGATCTCTGTGACCAAACGGAGGGTCCGTGCCGCGTCGGGCAAACCCGTCACTGGCCAGAAAGTGAGAGCCCACATGCAAGATCGTCATCGTCAGACTCAGCGCGTTACTGCCGCCGAGCCGAGTCCAGCGAGCGCACCGGACGCCAGATCGACGTCCATCCGCACCTGCCGTCGCAAGACCAGCCCTAGCGTGGCGCACCGTTCCCGACCCGCTCAAGGCGGTCGCAGGTGGTTCGGCCTGAACAACCTGATCAGGCGGTTGTGTAGTCAGATTGGCGGTCCTGCGCCCGGGCGAGCTCCAGGATCAGGGCGATGATCTGGGCAAGCCAAGTCCGAAGGTGGGCGAGGATGTTGTGGCCGCAGCCGCAGAGCACGGCAAAGAGCCCGTCACCGAGGGTGCTTTTCAGGAAGCAGCGCGACAGGCGGCCGTCGATCCTCATGTGGCCGATCTCGGGCTCGATGCTGCTGCGCCGACGGAGGGCCTTGGCGAGGGCGGCGCTCAGGCCGTGGCGGGTACCGCTGATAAGGACCTGCGTGCCCTCGACGCCGTGACCGCGATAGCCGCGGTCGACCACGGCGCGCTTCGTTGGGTGGTTGGTGAGGATAGCCACCTGCTCCAGCGCCTCCCCCAAAGTGTGACCATCGTAGGGATTGCCCGGCAGCGACCGCATACCGACGACGAACCCGCCCTTCAGCGTGGTCGCCACGCTGACCTTGGTGCCGAACTCGTATCGCACCCGCGCCTTGCCCTTGGAGATGCAATCCACCTCCGGCTCGTGCAGGGCGTAAATCTTGCCGGCTCCCTTTGGCGTCTGGTGGAGCAGCCGCGAGACGAGGACCAGCTTGTCGAGCACACGTTCGCGCAACGGCCCCGCAGGGACCTCGTCGAGTTGGCGGCGCAGGTCGCGAAGGACACGCCCGGTGTAGCCCTTGAGTGACCACAGCGCCTTGCGCATGTGCTTGAACTGCTTGGCGTGGGCATAGCGGCCGATCTGCGCCGCCAGCCGGGGCGCGAGGCGGGCATAACTCTGCCGCAGCTCGATCCCGGCCTCGCGGGCGAGGTCCACCAGCTGCGCCCAGGCCCGCTCCAAGAGCCGGGAGTCCGTCGGATGCGCGATGCTCTTTTCCATAACGGTCGTATCCACCGCGACTTCGTTCAGATTCGCGTCATCGACGGCACCCGATTTCCGACCCGCCTCGATGGTCGGGGTCGAGCAGCCGCTCGACGCCCTCATCGCCGATCCGCTTGCGCCAGCGGGTAAGCGAGGTCGGGTCGATCGGCGGGCGGTGCTGGAAGAACACCTTCCCGGTGAAGTGCTAGTAATACGGGTTCTCGACCCGAGCCGCGCGACCACGGCCTCATCCGACAGCCGCAACGCGTGCTGGAGGTAGAGCAGCCCCGCCACCAGCCGCGGCGAGGTCGCCGGCCGGCCCGTGGTCGAGGGAAAGAACCCAGCCCACTCCCGCTCGAAGAACTCCCGGTCAATGAGGGCGGCAAGCTGCACCAGCTCATGGCGCAGGTCGATCAGGTCGACGAGCCGTGGGCGGAGGAGGTCGTCCTGCTCGGGAGAGCGCGGGCGGTGCTTCATCGAGGAGCCGAAATTGCGGGGTCCCAGGCCAGATCCTATGAATTCCTGCACGCCAAATCGACCGAAACTTCCCATTTATGTTACAAGATCAGAGACTTCGCTGTTGTTTGGGCCGAACCACTTGGGATCGGCGGTGCTATCCAGCTTGTAGTGGCCAAGGCCAACTGCCTGCGCATTCGAGCCGAAGCTGCTCCCATGCGAGCCGGCGTTCGAGCCCAGAAGGGCGCGGAGCCCGATGTCCGCCTCCACGCCGAAGTTGTCGCCGTCGGGATCGTGGCACATGTTGAAGTTGAGCAGGCCTTCCCCCGGCGGCTAGATCTGCGCCAGCGACAGGTTGGGGACAAGTTTCACGATCTGACCTCTACTCATAGCATTTCGGGTCATAGCCTTTCGGGAGCCGCCCCGCGCGGGGGAGGCAGCCTGACCTTGGCCGTTCTGGAGAAGACGGAAATTTCGGGGCACGATTTCTCGGAAGTGTTGCTCATAGGAATTCCTGCGATCCACTTTGACGAGGTCGGCAAGAGGGCGGGACGATGTTCAAAGCTGTCAAACGCCTACCGACCAGTGGGTCGGCAGGCGTGGAGCCATCCCCCGGTAAAAGGAGAACCACTACCCGGCTGCTCGAGGTGCTTATGCTTGGGACGCCTGGGGCCCATGTTCTTCCGCCCCTGCGCACCAGAATGTGCATCGCGGAGTGCAACGGGTTGCGCACCGACGACTTCCGGTTCGACTCCGGGCGCAGAGAACCCTGCTTCTTCAACAGCATGGTAAGTTGGTGGCCCCGGCGGTAGGGGCCGGACCGAAGTGGCCTGCCACCCGAGAACGGATCCATCTGTGATGTCAGCGTGTCTTACGGCAGCCCCTGACCCTGAGTTTGGTCTGGGGTTTATGCCAGGTTTCGGGCAAGGTGAGCTTGGTCTGCGCAGGCC
>NZ_VDFU01000062.1 GCF_006152115.1 Rubellimicrobium rubrum
GCCCACCTGGGCGCCGTACAGGTCCACCGAAGACCGGCCAATGGTGATGACGTCAAGCGGCTTGGTCATGGAAAATTATCCTTCTAAGGATTTTGACCTGCTCCGGCCGGGGGAAAGGTTTCCCCGGCCGGAACGGACGGTCAGGCCGAAGTATCGACTTGCGCCCGGTCGAGACCCGCCTCGCGCGCGATCGCCTTCAGGGCCCTGAGGCCCATGGACTGATAATGAAACGGCTGGCGCTGCGCCGGGTCCTGCTCGGCCTCGATGACGAGCCAGCCCTGATAGCCATGCTCGGCCGCGATCCGCAGGACGGGGGCGAAGTTCACGCCGCCCTCGGCGTCGCCCGGCACGGTGAAGACGCCCGCGCGCACGCCCTGCAGGAACGACACCCGCTCGGAGCGCACCCGCGCCATGACGGCGGAGCGCACGTTCTTGCAGTGGATGTGGCCCACGCGGCCCATGTAGCGGCGCGCCAGCGCCTCGGGGTCGGAGCCGCCGAAGAAGGCGTGGCCCGCGTCGAGCAGGAGCTTGGTGGCCGGGCCGGTGGCGGCCATGAAGGCGTCGATCTCCGCCTCGGTCTCCACGATGGTGCCCATGTGGTGGTGGTAGACGAGCGGCAGGCCCTGGGACGCGGTGAACTCGGCCAGCGCCTCGATCTTGGCGCCGAACTGGGCCCAGCGCTCCGTAGGTAGCACGGGGCTTTCGTCAAGCGGCGTGCCGTCCTGGCCGTGGATGCAGTTGGAGGTCTCGCAGGCGATGAAGACGGTCGCGCCCGCGCCCTTGAGCATGTCGATATGCACCTGCGCCGCGCGCTTCTCCTCCTCGACCGACTGGACGAGCAGGTTCGTGGAATACCACCCGCCGACGAAGCGGAGCCCATGCGCGCCGAGCGTCTCCTTAAGGACGGCGCCCTCGTTCGGCATCTTGTGGCCCTTCTCGATGCCGTCAAAGCCGATCTGGCCGGCCTCGCTCAGGCATTGCTCGAGGGAGATGTCCGCTCCAAAGGTCTGGTCGTCGTCGTTCGACCAGGCAATGGGATTGGTGCCGTAAAGGATCATGGGAGGAGGTCCGGTCAGGAGGGTGGTGCGCGGCCAGGGGCTCGCCCCGGCCGTGCGGGAACTCGTCAGGACGCCGCGCGCGAAAGGACGCTCTCAGACCGTTCCGCCGAGGCTCGCCTCGAGCTGCGCCATCTCCTGTCCGCCCGCCATCAGATCCTGGAGCTGGTCGGGGGTGATCTCGCCCCGCTGCGAGGTTCCCAGCGTCTTGCCCCTGTTCAGGACGGTGAAGCGATCGCCTACGGCCATGGCGTGGCGGACGTTGTGCGTGATGAACACCACGCCCACGCCCTGCTTGCGCACCCGGTCGATCGTGGAGAGAACGTTGGCGGTCTGGCGCACGCCCAAGGCGGAGGTGGGCTCGTCGAGGATCAGCACCTTGGCCCCGAAGTGGACGGCGCGCGCGATGGCGACCGTCTGGCGCTCGCCGCCCGAAAGCGTGCCGACGGCCTGGTCGGCCTCGCGCAGGTTGATCCCCATCTTCTTCATCTCGGCCATGGTGACGCTGTTGGCCCGCTCGACGTCGAAGCGCTTGAACGGTCCCCAGCCCGTCGTGGGTTCGCGGCCCATGAAGAAGTTCCTCGCCACCGACATCAACGGGATCATCGCGAGGTCCTGGTAGACCGTCGCGATGCCGGCGTTCATGGCGTCGCGCGGGCTTTGGAACGACATGGGGCGTCCCTCGACCACGATCTGGCCACGGGTCGGCTGGACGACGCCGGACATCGTCTTGATGAACGTCGACTTGCCCGCGCCGTTGTCGCCCAGGAGGCAGTGGCACTCGCCGGGGCGGACGTCGAAGCTCACACCTGCCAGCGCGACGATGTTGCCGTAGTTCTTCTCGATGCTGCGCATCTCGATGATGGGCTGGGTCACGTCAGCGCTCCCCGGTCACGCGCTTGCGGATGGCGTTGTTGAAGATCACGGCCACGAGGAGCATCGAGCCCAGGAAGACCTGATACCAGTCCTGGTCGATGTTCGTGTAGCTGAGGCCGATCATCACCACGCCGAAGATGATGGAGCCGAAGAACGCGCCCACGGCAGAGCCATAGCCGCCTGTCAGGAGGGCACCGCCGATGACCGCCGCGATGATGGCCTCGAACTCCTTCTGGAAGCCCCGGCGCGCGTCGGTGCTGCCAGCGTCGAGCACCGTGATGATGGCCACGAGCGCGGCGCAGCAGGCGGTGAGCACGAAGAGCGCGACCTTGACCTTTCGCACGGGGACGCCGGAGTTGATGGCGGCGGTCTTGTCGCCCCCCGAGGCGAAGATCCAGTTGCCGGCCGGCGTCCGCAGGAGCACCCAGGTCGCGACGGCCGTCAGCAGCACGAACCAGACGATCTCCACGGGGACGCCCGGCACCTTGGCCGAGCCGTTCCCGAAGGTCTCGATCCAGCCCCGCGCGGCGAGCCAGGCGAAGAGGCCCTCGAAGGCGTCGCCCGAGAAGAACGGCAGGAGCCAGTCGCCCTCGACCACATCCGAGACGCCGCGAAGCTGTGTGGAGCCGCCCGTGGCCCATTTGAGGCCCACGAGACTCAGGCCTCGCAGGATGAACAGGCCCGCGAGGGTCACGATGAAGCTCGGCAGGGCGGTCCGCAGCACGATCTGCGCGTTCACGGCCCCAAGCAGCGCGGCTACGAGGAGCGTTGCGGGAATGGCAAGGATCAGCGGCCAGCCGGTCACCGTGACCGCGACACCGAAGATCAGGCCCGCGAAGGCCACCATGGAGCCCAGGGACAGATCGAACTCCCCCCCGATCATCAGGAGCGACGCCCCGAGCGCCAGGATGCCGAGCTGCGCGGCGGGCGTGAGGAAGTTGATGACGCCCGCGAGGCTGAACATCGCCGGGTCGGCGGTGACGGCAAAGAACGCGACCACGAGGATCAGTCCGGCGACGGCGCCGAGCTCGGGACGCTTCATGAGCCGCGAAAGGAACGAGACCTGGCGCAGGCGCTCGTCCGGAGTGGCAGGGACGGAGGACATTTGAGCTCTCTCCATGGTCATGGGCCAGATCTCCCACTGGAAGGAGCAGGGCGGCGACCTTGATGCGCCCCCGCCCTGCCCGGGTCAGGTCAGCGGATGCCCTGAGCGGAGAGCTCGACCACCTGGGCGGCCTTGTCCTGGGTGATCAGGTTCGGGCCCGAGGGGACGTTGCCGCCGGGGATCAGGCCGAACTTGGCGTTAAGCGCCAGGAAGGTGACCGGCAGATAGCCTTGCAGAAACTGCTGCTGGTCGATGGCGAAGTCCGCCTCGCCCGCCGCGACGGCTTCCAGGAAGCCGGCCGACAGGTCAAAGGTGGCCAAGTGCATCTCACGGCCCGAGGCCTTGACCGCCGCGAGAGACGGCTCGCCCGCCGTGCCGGCGCCCAGCGCGAGAACGGTGTCGATGCTCTCATCGGCGTCGATCGCCGCGCGGACGCGCGCTTCCACATCGGCGGGGTCGTTCGAAGTCGGCAGCACGGTCACGTCGCCGAAGCCTTCGGTGAAGCCGGCGCAACGCTGGTCCAGCGCGACGTTGCCCACTTCCTGGTTCACGCAGATTGCCTTGGTGCCGCCCAGCTCCTTGAGCTTCTCACCGGCGGCCCGGCCCGCGTCGAACTCCGACTGGCCCACGTGCAGGAACGCGCCGAGGTCCTTGGAGACGTCCGAGCCCGAGTTGATCGAGATCACGGGAATGCCGGCTTCGGTGGCGCGGCGGATCGAGTCACCCAGGGCGTCGGCATCCGGGATGGAGACGACGATCCCGTCGGGCTCCTGGTTCACGGCGGCGTCGATGAGCTGCGACATGGCGACCATGTCGAAGGTCTCGGGCGCGCGGTACTCGACGGTGGCGCCGCTGTCCTGGGCCGCCTGCTCGACGCCGTTCTTGACGACCGACCAGAACGGGTCGTTGGCCTGACCGTGGGTCACGACGATGATGTCCTGCGCCCAGGCGGCAGAGGCCGAGAGCGCGAAGGCCAGCGTCGCGGTCTTGAAGATCGTGGTCATGGGTGTCCTCCCCTTGAGGTTCGTTGGTGGAATGGCGGCGTCTTCCGCGCCACCATGGTCTTCGGCTGTGCCGCCGAATTCGTCAGGCGCCCATCTCCCTGAGCCGCTCGCGCGAGGTGACGAGATGGCCTTCGATGATGTCGCGGAACCCTTCACCCTTCACGGGCGTGAAGGGGTTCGGGCCGGGCGCGCTCGTTTCGATGATGATCGGGCCCTGGTAGCCGATCTCGTTGATCACCCGGATTTGGGACGCGAAGTCCGTGTGGCCCTCCCCTATGGCGCAGCGGTTGCTGTCCGCCACGTGGTAGAGGCCGATCGCCGATCCCCCCTGGCGCAGGGCGCCCGCCGGGTCGGCTTCCTCGATGTTCATGTGGTAGGCGTCGGGCAGCAGGCGCAGGTTGTCCGCGCCCACCTTGTCCAAGAAGGCGAGACCTTCGGCCACGGTCCGGACCTGATGGCTCTCATAGCGGTTCAGGATCTCGAACACGACCGAAAGGCCACGGGCCTTTGCCAGATAGCAGACCCGCCGGGTCGATTCGACGAGGAGGGCGTCCTCCTCCTCCTGCGTGCTCACCGGCTTGATGCGCGTGACCAGCCCGTGGCACGAGATTAGGGGCTGACCGATCGTCGCCGCCCAGTCCACCAGCCGCTCGTAGTAGGCGAGACCCTGGGCCCGCACGGCCCCGTCGGGATGGGAGATGTCCGCATCGCCCGGCGTGATAGAGAACACCTCGAGCCCCTCGTTGGCGAGGATATCCTTGGCCCTGACCGGGTCGAGGTTATCGGCATCGCCAAAGAGTTCCACCCCGTCGAGGCCGGCGCGGCGGATGCGCGCCGCCGTCTCCTCCAGCGAGGTGGCGAAGGTCCAGGTGCAGCAGCCGAGCTTGCGGGTCATGCCGCTACCTCGAGCGCCGCGCGGGAGACGGCCACCGCCTGCCCGGTGCGGGCGGCCTCGGTCGCGGCCTCGGCCAGCGCCAAGGCGTTGACGCCGTCCTGCAAGCTGACGGGGAGAGGCGCCCCGCGCAGGACAGCGTTGACGAAGGCCGACCACTCCGCCTCGTAGGCGCGCATGTAGCGTTCAAGGAAGAAGAACTCGGGCTTGGCCCCGGTCACGCCTGCGGCCGTCGCTTTGGAGACGGTGCTTTCGAGCACGTTGCCGGCCGAGAGCAGGCCGTCGGAGCCCAGAAGCTCGATGCGCTGGTCGTAGCCGTAGACGGCACGGCGGCTGTTCTTGATCACCGCGATCCGCCCGTCGGCGAAGTGGAGCGTCACCACGGCCGTATCAACGTCGCCCGCACGGCCAATCTCGGGATCGACGATGCAGCTGCCCACCGCCGTCACCTTCTCCGGGGCTCCGCCCATGATCCAGCAGGCCATATCGAAGTCGTGGATCATCATGTCGCGGAAGAGCCCGCCCGACACCTTGACGTAGGAAGCCGGGGGCGGCGCGGGGTCGAAGGAGGTGATCGACAGAAGCTCGCCCTTGCCGATCTCGCCCGCGTCGAACGCCGCCTTGAGGCTAGCAAAGTTGGGGTCGAAGCGGCGGTTGAAGCCGATCATGACCGGACGCCCGGTCCGGGCGGCGGCGGCCTGGCACCGCACGGCACGGGCGAGGTCGAGGTCCACGGGCTTTTCACAGAGCACGGCCTTGCCGGCCTGGGTCGCCGCCTCGATCAGGTCGGCGTGGGTGTCGGTCGATGTCGCGATCAGGACGGCATCGATGGACGGATCGGCCAGGATCGCCTCGGTCGTGCGCGCCTCGGCTCCATAGGCTGCGGCGAGCTTCTCGGCCGCTAGCATGACGACGTCGGACACTGCCGCTAGGCGGCTTTCAGGGTGCGCCGCGATGGACTTGGCATGCACCTGCCCAATCCGCCCGGCTCCGAGCAGACCAACCTTCAACATGAGACTATTCCTCCCGTTACCGCGTCTCCGCGGGATGACTGAGACGATTGCACAAGGCTGCACGCGCGTGCAAGATCAATTTGCACCCGCGTGCAATCTTGCGTTCCGCCCCTTATGCCGGTCGGATGACACCGCGGATGGAGAGCCCCATGGACGATCTTGACGGCGCGCCCGCCTTGCCGAATGTGACGGCCGACGATGTGGCGGCCCGCGCGGGCGTGTCGCGCTGGACTGTGGCCCGTGCGTTCAAGAAGGACGCCTCCATCTCCGAACGGAGCCGACGCAGCGTGCTCGCTGCTGCCGAGGAGTTGGGCTACGTCCCGGACCTTCTTGCCGCGAGTTTGGCCTCCGATCGCTCGGGCCTTGTTGCGCTGCTCGTGGACGACTTCGACAACCCGCACAAACTCGTCATGCTCGAAAGCCTCACGCGTGTCCTTCAGCGTGAGGGTTGGGGCACGCTCCTCATCAACATCGGCCACGAGTCGGAGATTCCCCAGGCGCTCCTCACGGCCAGCCAGCGCCGCGTGGACGCCGCCGTCCTCATCGGGACCGAGTTCGACGACGCCATCATCGGCACGGCCCTTGGCGCGCGGCGTGTGAAGAAGCTCATCGTCTTCGCCCGCGTGAGCCAGGACCCCCAGACGCTGTCGATTTGCTGCGACGACGCCGCGGCCATGCGCGAGATCGCCGATCACCTGCTTGCAAGGCCGTTCCGGCGCCCGCTCTTCGTCGGTGGCCCCGACGGATTCTCGGCCACGCTGATGCGGAAGGCGACCTTTCTGGAGGCCTGGCGCGAGCGTCGAGGCGTTACGCCAGAGGTCGTGCATGTTCCCCGCTACGACGCGCGCCGCGCCTTCGATCTGCTGATCGACCGACTACGCGACCAGCCGGAGGCCGAACATCCCGACCTCGTGGTCTGCGAGAACGACGTCCTAGCCATCGGGGTCATGGATGCCATCCGACACGGGCTTGGCCGATCCGTGCCGGACGACATCGCCGTCGTGGGCTTCGACGACATTCCGCTGGCCGCCTCACCGGCCTATGAACTCACCAGCTACCGCCAGCCCCTGGCGGCGATGGGGGACGCCCTGGTAGCCGTACTCAAGTCGAGTGCCGAATCGGCCGGGAGGCAGTTTGTCCGTGGCGAATTCGTGGTGCGCCGATCAGCCTGAACGTTGCACTCGGATCACGTCTGGCTTGTAGGGGTGCTGTCAGACAGATGCGAACCAGTGTCTGTTTAGGCAGATGCGCCTAATCTCAGTCGACGCAGATCTGCCGCTTGAGGCAGGAGATCGCGTGAAGGAACCATATGTTCGTCGGGAACCCATTAGACATGGCCTTCTGACGGCTGCCCCTGACCCTGAGTTTGGTCTGGGGTTTATGCCAGGTTTCGGGCAAGGTGAGCTTGGTC
>NZ_VDFU01000063.1 GCF_006152115.1 Rubellimicrobium rubrum
CCACCAAGCCCTGGGCCAAGGCAGCCTCCCCCAGCCCACAAACCCCGCCCCCTCCGAAGGATAACATGGGCTGACGTCATGGGCTTGGGCCCCGGGCCAGTGCACTGCCGACATGGCATGGGACACATGGGCCGGGACCCAGGCCAGCCGTCCCCGCCATCTGGAGGACTCCATGCTCCAATTCGCCGAATGGCTGCAGAGCACGCCTCTCAGCCTGCTCATTCAGACCGAAGGCTGGATCATCCCCATCCTGCAGACGATCCACATCGTCATGATCGGCATCGTCTTCGTGTCGGTCCTTATGATCGCTCTCAGGATGCTCGGTCGCGTCCGCATGGATCAGCCCTTCGTGGACGTCCTGGACCGCTTCTCTCCGTGGCTCTGGGCCGCGCTGACCGTCAACCTCATCACCGGCCTCCTGCTGACGATCGGCGAGCCGGCGCGCCAGTTCTACTCGTTGTCCTACTGGGTGAAAATGGCGCTCATCCTGATCGGCGTCGCCAGCATCCTGGCGTTCCGCAGGTCGCTGGGACCCCGGGCGGCCCTTGCGTCCGGTGATCCTGCGTTTTCGACCAGCGCGCGCATCGGCGCGGTGGCCGTCGTCGTGATCTGGCTGGCCATCATCTTCCTGGGCCGGGCCATCGCTTACGACATCGAGGTCTGGGGCGGATTGTCCCTGGCCACCCGAGCCTGAAGCGGGGCGAGAACATGGATTACATGAGCTTGGTTCAGACCATCGAGACCTCCGGGGCCGCCGAATGGCTTCGCACGTCGGTCAAGGTGCTCCCCATCATCAACGCGGTCCACGTCATCGGCATCGCGCTGCTCTTCGGCACGATCCTGATCGTGGACCTCAGGCTCGTGGGCGTGCCCAGCACCATGCGCTCGTTCGGCCGGACCGCGCGCGAGGCGCTCTGGCTGACCTGGGTGGGCTTCGCCCTGGCCCTCGTCACCGGAACACTGATGTTCGCGGCCAACGCCACGACCTACGTCAGCAACACCGCCTTCATCACCAAGATGGCGCTTCTGGTGCTGGCGGGCCTCAACATGGCCATCTTCGAGGTCCTCACCGCCCGGCGCGCAGCCGATTGGGACACGGGACCCGTTCCGATGGCGGGGCGCATCGCCGGGATGCTGTCGATCCTTCTGTGGCTCAGCGTCATCTTCTTCGGACGGTGGATCGGCTTCACGAAGGGCTATGACTTCGAAGTGCCGGAAGGGGTCGAGTTGGATTTCGACTTCTCGGCCAGTTTCTTGCAGGTGGCGTTCACGGCCTTGGCCTAGCTTCGGTCCCGATCCGTCAAGGGCCCAGGCCGGGTCCTCACAGCAAACGACAGCTTCCCCGCTCGGCACCGATCCTGGGTTTGGTCCCACAGCTTGGGGACAGACCGACTAGGGCGAGGGTGGCGCAGAGGCCGAAGGATAGCACCAGGGTCGGAGCCAACTGGCCCGCGTAGATCAGGAGGAGCACACCATGCCGTTGAGATCAGCCATCTGCAAAGTCATTCTCGTACTCGGGCTCGGTTCGGGCGCGGGCCTCGTAGCACAGGAGCTGGCGCCCACGATTTCCATAGCGCCCAAGCGAACTGCGGATCCGACAGGCCCAGAGGCCTATGTGGATACGCGCCAATCGCTCATGGCCGCGATGCAGGAACTCGGCGTGCGGATCGACCTCGAGGCACAGACCGCCGACGAAGCGACTTTCGTCAGGCTCGTCGAAGACGCCGAGGTGATTGCGGCCTTGATGAGGTCGGTGCCGCTGCTGTTTCCAGAGGGGACCGGGCCGCATCAGCTTCCCGGTGTCACGACCCATGCCTCTCCCGCCATCTGGGAGGAGCGCGACCGCTTCGAGGTGATCTCGGCCAATGCCCTTGCCGCCGCCGAGACACTGATGCTTGCGCCGGATCGAGCTGCGCTCTTCGCACGGTTCGAGGAGCTCGAGACGATCTGCACCGCATGCCATACGGAGTTCCTGGAGTATGATCCTTTTGAAGGGATGGCCGGAGCGGGGCCGTTGGACGAGGCGCTGTTCGAATTCGGGGGTTCGGCAGACTAGAGCGGCCGCAGAGCGAACAACGGTCATCGGACCCGGCCTGCATCATGCAGCGTCCGGCAGATCGGCCCGCCTCGGTCGCGGGCTCAGGAACGGAGAGCTGCGAGCGATGTGGTGGAAACGGACAGGATCCGCTCGGCCATGGCTCTGATGGACGTGACTTGCGCCGGGCCAGGCCGCCCGGAACCCAGGAGTGAAAAGTTCATATATCGCACACATGGCGTCATGCGAACTTTCCACTTGCATGGACCGAACCGAGGTAGGCAGTCTCGCTGTGAAGGATCGGGAGGAAAAAGGCCTGTGGCCGGAGTCACCACCCTCAAGAACGCCATGGCAACCCACGTCCGAGCCGGCGACGACGTGGCCTGGGGTGGTTTTGCGCGCCTCGTACCTCATGCCGCCGCAGATGAGGTCATCTCACAGGCATCGTCGGCCTCAAGGAGTCCCCAAACGACCGACCGCCGGCCCACCCGGCCCATGTCGATCGCTACACGACGCTTCAGCGCGGTCGCTTGCGGCCTGTCGGCCCCAGAACGGATCGCCTCATGACCATCCTTGCGCTTCAGAATGTCTCGAAGAGCTTCGGCGCCCTCAAGGTGGCCGACGGGATTACCTTCGACGTGACCGAAGGAGAGGCGCTCGGCATCATCGGTCCTAACGGTGCGGGGAAATCGACCCTGTTCAATCTCATCACCGGCAACCTCAAGCCCGACTCCGGGCGTGTCGAACTGATGGGCCGAGACGTCACCCGGACTTCGGCCATGGCGCGCTGCCTGATGGGGGTGGGCCGATCCTTTCAGATCCCCCAGCCGTTCGGGGGACTCACGGTTTTCGAGAATCTGGTGGTTGCAGCGACCTACGGCCAAGGCCGATCCGAGCGCGAGGTCACAGATCGATGCGCCGAAGTGCTGGAGCGCACCGGCATGATGGCCAAGGCCAACGTACCGGCCAGCAAGCTGCGTCTCCTCGACCGTAAGCGTCTCGAACTGGCCCGCGCGCTCGCCACCAATCCTCGCCTTCTTCTTCTCGACGAAATCGCAGGTGGCCTGACGGAGGGCGAATGCGCCGCACTGGTCGAGACGATCCAGAGCATCCGCGCCGAGGGGGTGACCATCGTCTGGATCGAGCATGTGCTCCATGCGCTGAACTCCGTCGTCTCGCGGCTACTGGTACTGGACTTCGGGCGGGTGATCGCCATCGGTCATCCGCGCGAGATCATGGAAAGCCGCGAAGTGCGCGAGATCTACCTGGGGATCGACATCTGATGGCGCTGCTGGAAACCCGCGGCCTCACCGCCTTCTACGGCGACTTCCAGGCCCTGTTTGGCGTCGACGTCACAGTTGCGGTTGGCGAAACCGTCGCCATCATCGGCGCGAATGGCGCGGGCAAGTCCACGCTGCTCCGCTCCATCTCCGGGGTGCTCCGCAACGACCCCGAGGCCTGCATCTTCGACGGGCAGCCCATCGGGGCCCTCCCCTCAAGCCGGATCATGGCCTTGGGCGTCGCGATGGTGCCCGAAGGGCGAAGGCTGTTTCCGTCACTCAGCGTCGAGGAGAACCTCCTGATCGGCGCCTATGGGAGGGCTGGCCAAGGCTACTGGAACCTGGACTCGATCTACGAGCTCTTCCCCATCCTTCGAGAGCGGCGCAGGAGCCCTGGCACGGCACTCTCCGGCGGACAGCAGCAGATGGTGGCCATTGGACGGGCGCTCATGTCCAATCCGCGCATCCTGCTGTGCGATGAGATCAGCCTCGGCCTCGCCCCCATCGTCATAAAGGACATCTATGCGGCCATTCCCCGCATCAAGGAGGCCGGCGCCTCGATCGTCGTCGTCGAGCAGGACGTGGGTCAGGCACTGCGAGTGGCCGACCGGGTCTACTGCATGATGGAGGGTCGCATCACTCTCGATGGCACTCCCGCCACGCTGAGCCGCGACGCCATCCATGACGCCTATTTCGGAGCCGCCGCATGACCCGTCTTTCCGTCGCATCCGCTCTGGGGGCACGTCCATGATCTGGTTGGACACCCTGGTGCAAGGCATCCTTCTAGGCGGCCTTTACGCGCTGTTCGCAGCCGGGCTGTCCCTGATCTTCGGCATCATGCGACTGGTGAACCTGGCGCATGGCGACCTTATCGTCCTTGCGGCGTTCCTGATCCTCACGATCGTCGGGACTCTCTCCCTGCACCCGTTCCTGGCCGCCATCCTGGCCGCGCCGGTCATGTTCGGACTTGGCTGGGCGCTCCAGCGCTTCATTCTGAACCGAACGCTCGGAGAGGACATCCTGCCACCGCTTCTGGTGACGTTCGGCCTCAGCATCGCCATCCAGAACGGCCTGCTCGAGGCCTTCAGCGCCGACAGCCGACGCCTCCAAGGGGGCCAGATCGAGACGGCCTCCATCAGCCTGGGGCCGATCTCGGTCGGCATCCTGCCCCTCATGACGTTTCTGGCGGCAATCTTCACCATCCTCGCCTTGAACCATCTGTTCTACCGCACGCGCATCGGCCGGGCGTTCCGGGCCACATCCGACGACGCGGTCACGGCAGGCCTCATGGGGATCGAGCCCCGATCGATCTTCGCCCTGACGACCGCCATCGCCATGCTCGTGGTGACCCTGGCCGCCCTGTTCCTGGGGATGAGGGCCAACTTCGACCCTTCGATCGGACCGGCCCGCCTGCTCTATGCCTTCGAGGCCGTCATCATTGGCGGCCTGGGCAGCCTTTGGGGCACGCTGGCTGGCGGCGTGATCATCGGCGTGGCGCAGACGATGGGCGCGGCGATCAACCCCGAGTGGCAGATCCTTGCGGGGCACATCGCCTTCCTGCTCATCCTCCTCGTTCGCCCGCGCGGCCTCTTCCCCAGGGCGGTGGACTGACATGGCAACCTCGGCCTCCTACATCGTCCAGACCCGCACCCGTGCCTCGCTGACGGCGGGCGCCCTCGCCGTCGTGCTGCTGGTCGTGGCCGTCCTCCTGCCGCTCTTCGCCGGACGCGGCCTTCTTCAGGACCTTTTCTACATCTTCACCATGCTGACGCTGGCCCAGATCTGGAACCTGCTGGCGGGCTACGGCGGGCTCGTCTCGGTCGGCCAGCAGGCCTTCGTCGGCATCGGCGCCTATACCCTGTTCGCCACGGCGATCCTGAGCGGGGTTAACCTTCTCCCGGCCATCCTGTTCGGTGGGGTCGCGGCGCTCCTGCTGGCGGTTCCGACGGCCTTTTTCGCGTTCCGGCTCCAGGGTGCGTACTTCGCCATCGGCACCTGGGTGGTGGCCGAAGTCACTCGGCTCCTTGTCACCCAGTGGAAGGCCCTGGGCGGAGGCACCGGCACCTCCCTCCCCCGCGAGGCCCGGGGTGCCACATGGGGCGTCGCCTGGATCGAGCGAACCTTCAACATGCGGTCCAGCGCGGCCCAGGATGTCCTCGCCTATTGGCTGGCCCTTCTGCTGGTGACAGTCACGGTCGGCGGGATCTACCTGCTCCTCCGGTCCAAGCAGGGCTTGGCGCTGGCGGCCGTCCGGGACAACATCACGGCGGCCCGCTCGGTCGGCGTGGATGCGCGGCGCATCAAGTGGTTCGTCTTCCTCGCGGCAGCCTTCGGCACGGGCGTCTGCGGGGCGCTGATCTATCTCCAGACGGCCCGCATCTCGCCCGATGCGGCCTTCTCGGTGACCGACTGGACCGCCTACGTCATCTTCATCGTCGTGATCGGCGGGATCGGCACCATCGAAGGTCCCATCCTGGGCGTCCTGGTGCTGTTTGGGCTTCAGTCGCTGCTGTCCGACTACGGGACGTGGTACCTGCTGCTGCTCGGGGTCATCGCCATCGCCGTGATGCTCTTCAGCCCAAGTGGCCTTTGGGGCCTCATCGCGGACCGCACCGGCCTTCAACTCTTTCCCACGCGGCGGCGTCTGATGGAGTCCGGCCTCTCCAGCGCCGAAGCCCGTGCGATGTCTGTAGGGTCCCGAGGAGGAGCGGGATCCTGACGCCAGAGTAGCGCAGCCATCCCGATCGTTCTCTTGCCCTCGATGACAGAAGGGCTGATCGGGATTTAGGGCTGTCCGATGCGGTCCATATCGACCCTGAACAGGATGTGGAGCCAGACTGCTTCATTCCGAGCGGACTGGACCCGATCAGCCCTGGATCTGCCAGCGCAGCGAAGCCATCCCCTGAGTCCTCTGCACAGCATCCAGATGGCCTGGCTCATGCTCCGGCAAGACATGTCCCAATCAGAGCTTCGTTGTCGGCCTGACCGAGGCAAGAAGGCAATCGCGTTCTCTCCAACCCTGCTAAGAGGGAATCGCCGGAGTAACGGGACGGGGCTCCACACCTGGTCCCCTCCTTCAACGTCGCCGTGACCCGTCCGTCCGACCCATGAACCAGTTGCGTGCGCCGCTCTACAGCAATCGGCGCGGACCACCCTTCCGCTCTCACCGGCCCATGTTATCCTTCGGAGGGGGCGGGGTTTGTGGGCTGGGGGAGGCTGCCTTGGCCCAGGGCTTGGTGG
>NZ_VDFU01000064.1 GCF_006152115.1 Rubellimicrobium rubrum
GCAGGCCTCCGGCCTCCGGCGTGAACCAGGACAAATGGCGCGGCTCGCAGACGATGGCGCCGTCAGTGCGCCGGCCAGCACTGGCGTGCATCCGCCGGACCCGGCCGACCATAACACCAGTTGTCTCTTGGGTGACAATACTGGACGAGTTGGCCGACAATGACTGGGTGAGGGGTCGTTATGGCTGGGGCGAACAACGGAGGCAGTGTGTCAGCCGCGGAGTTGCTCCTCACTCGGGCCGAGGCGAAACTGGACAAGATGGGCGCGCGACTGGACGCAGCCGAGCAGTCCTTGCAGACAGGCCGGACAGTCATCCTGTTCCTCGGAGGTCTTGCGACTCTGGGTGGTCTTTACCTGACCTATCTGGGCGTCCTCACCGCCGCGCAGGGAGACGCGATCTTCAACGTCCGGCAGGAGGTCTTCGCCACTCAGGAGGTGGTCCAAGCAACAACAACGAACATCGAGACCCTCCAGCGCGCGGAAGCGGCGTTTGCGGGTGTCCGTTTCGGTACCTTCCATGGGTCGAGCAACGAAGGACCGTCCACCGGCACAACCCCTTTCCCTGATCCCGTTGTTGTTCGCTTCGATCCTCCCTTCCCGGACGGTTTCGAAGTCATGGTCGAACTGAGGGACGTGCGCTTCACGGTCGGCGCTTCGGGCGCGGAAACGGGCATCAATGCGGGCACTGATGCCATAGAGATCATTGACGAAACCCCAGGGTCGTTCACAGCCCGAGTGCAAGCCGAGAGCGCCCTGGGTCAGGTCTTCGATCCCGATAGAGTCGAATTCTCCTGGATTGCGTTTGGACAGCCCCCGGCCGCGCCATAGACCGTCAGTCCTCAGTTCTGACCGGCTCTAGCTCGACGCGGTCTCGACGCCGGTGGATGTGGCCGTGGCGGCGTTCCTGTTGCCATCGTCCATCTGAAGCACCGCAACCAGGAACGTCCCGATCACGCTAGCCAGGAGCCCAATCTTCACCGCGTCGATCAAGTCCATCGAATGCCTCACTCCTGATGCTGGGACGAGGCCACATGGAGCAAGAGCGATGCGGCGCCAGTGAGGCGGCGAGCCGGCCACGGAATGTTGAAGCTCTGGGTCGGCGCTGCAGGACAGCGTGCGGTGGTGATCGACGGAGCGCGCGGCAGGGTGGGGCCGGGGGCTGAGTGATGCGTTCCCGCCGGGGTGCTGAAAACGCTGGTCTGTCCTGGTCGCGGTGAGTAGGAACAACTCTTCGCCAGCCCAGCAACACCATCGTCTGCCGGCCGTCCTTGCCTGTACGCGCGCTGCGGCTCCCCGGGCGCCTGATGCAGGCTCCCCTGTGCCCGACGATGTCAGCCACGCCCGCGAGCAGCACAGGGCCGAGCAGGAGGCGTATCGGGCGAGCCTGCCTTTGGACGAGTTCGCCTTGCTCGAAATCGATCGCCTCGGCAGGCTCCTCGCGAGCCTTGGCGGCGCTCCGAGTCGCTCCGACGGCTGGACTGGTTGCGGCAATCGAGGCGGCTATCCCGAAGGACGCGGCCCAGGGCGAGCGCTACCCCGTGGCCCAGATGGCCATGCTCGACGGCGAACGGCGAAGCGCGTGAGCCGTTTGGGACGACCTTCCCGCTGGCGGCTGAGGCCGTGGGCAAGCGCCCCATCGAGCAGCCGACGTGCCAAGGTACTTGGGCCCACTCGCTCGACGCTCTCAGACATCTGCCGTCTGCCCGGGTGCGCCCATGGACCTGCATGGTGCCGCACCCGGGATGCCAAGCTCGGCGCAGCAAAAGGGGTTGTGGACACCCTCCCGTGCCAAGCCCCGGAGGGCGAGCTTGGGGGTCACGAGCGCAATCCGCTGGCGGCACATTCGCGTGATCCGGCTTCGGGAGGCACGTCGCCTCTCGGGCTGCTCTCGATGCCCCGCGTCGGGCACACGCCCGCGGGCGCCCGCCTCAGCCGTTGAAGTAGCCCGCCTCCCTCATGTCCGCGAGGAGGCCTGGACCGTTCGGCTCCCAGCCCAGGCGGTCCCGGGTGCCCGCGGAGGACGCGGGCGCGTCCATGCTGGCGAAGTGCGCGAACCAGCCGAAGTGCGCCTGCGCTTCATCCGGCGACAGCGATGCGACAGGTAGGCCGAGACCCTGCCCGATGGCCTCCGCGATGGCGCGAAAAGGGATGGCTTCCTCGCCTGCGGCCTGGAACGGCCCTGCCTCAAGGCCATGCTCCAGGGCAAGGCGGTAGACGCGGGCCGCGTCGCGGCGATGGACGGCCGACCAGCGGTTCCCTCCGTCACCCACGTAGGCCGAGGCTCCCTTCTCGCGCGCGATCTCGATCAGGAGCGGCACGAAGCCGTGGTCGCCCTTGTCGTGAACCGAGGGGGCGAGGCGCACGGCTGAGGCGCGCAGGCCCCGGGCGGCGAGCCTCCGGGCCGTCTGCTCGGAGGCCCGGGGGTAGGCGGGGCTGGGGGTCGGAGGCTCGTCCTCCTCGGACGAGGGGCGTCCCGGCGCAACGCCGGCCAGCCCGGCCGTCACCAGAAGCTGACGGTCCGTGCCCTGAAGCGCTGCGCCGAGTACCTCGATGGCCTGCCGGTCCTCCTCGCAGCTGGCCGCAAAGCGCGAGAAGTCGTGGTTGAAGGCGGTGTGGATCACGGCGTCGACCTCGGCCGCGCCAGCGCGGAGCGTCGCGTGATCGGTGATGTCGCCCCGGCAGATGTCGGCGCCTTGGGCTGCCAAGCGGGCAGCGGCATCATCGGATCGGGCGAGGCCCAGGACCGCATGGCCCGCCGCGACGAGGTCCTCCACGACGGCGGACCCGACAAAGCCGGTGGCTCCGGTGACGAAGATGCGCATGGGATAGTCTCCTCTGGTGATCGCGCCCTTCCTCTGTCACGATTGCTCTCGGGGTAAAGATCGTGAGTTTATACGGGTATGATGACTAACAGGCTATCGCTGCCCCACACAGAAAGGACGACGGTGACTGTCGCCAATGGGGCGTCGCTTGGCGCCTATCTGCGTGACCGCCGCGAACGTCTGGATCCGGCGTCGCTAGGTCTGGCGGTAGGGCGGCGGCGAACGCCGGGGCTGCGGCGCGAGGAGGTAGCGCAGCGGGCCGGCCTCAGCGCCACATGGTACACTTGGCTCGAACAGGAGCGGGGTGGCGCTCCGTCCGCCGCCGCCCTGGACCGCCTCGCCCGGGCTCTGCTCTTGACCGAGGCCGAGCGCGAGCACCTGTTCCTTCTGGGCCTCGGCCGGTCAGCCGAAGTTCACGAGCGTCCGGCCGAGGGCGTGAGCCCGCGCCTCCAGCGCGTGGTGGACGCCCTCCCCGCAAGCCCGGCGCTGGTCAAGACGGCCGCCTGGGACGTCGTCGCCTGGAACAGGGCCGCGGCCGCCATCCTAACAGACTACGGCGCTCTACCGCCCAAAGAGCGCAACGTTTTGCGCATGATGTTCCTCGATCCGGTCGTGCGCTCCCGTCAAGTGGGATGGGAGGAGGTGGCCCGCTTCGTGGTGGCGGTGTTCCGCGCCGATGTCGCGCGCGTGGGCGCGACAGCCCGGGTCCAGCCGTTGGTGGACGAGCTCTGCGCCCGTAGCCCAGACTTTGCGAGGATCTGGGGGGAGCACGACGTGCGAGGTCATGGCGACGGGCTCAAGCTGCTGAGTCATCCCAGACTGGGCCTGCTCGAGATGGAGTTCTCGGCCTTTGCGGTGGACGGCCGCCCGGACCTCGGGCTTGTGGTCTACAACCCTGTCCGGCCCGAGGACGAGGAGCGGATCCGGGCGCTCGTGGCGGAGCAAAAGGTGGCGCTCAGATTCGAGGCCGGTCGGGCGGAAACAGTCTCGACCTGAATGCCGTCGCCGACTGCAGGATCGGCAAACAGGCCGACGCGCTCGCGAGCATGCCCGGTTGCTGTCGCGCGTCAGCCTTTACCTCGCTGCTGAGGCTGGGTCTTGGGCGGTCCGGCACGCCTCGGCTACGCTCTTGCTTATAACGCCAGCGTGCCCGCCCCGGTCCCGCCGTCAAAGGCATTCCGGGCCCGCTCGACCTTAGGCAGGTTCTCCGCCGTCCAAGCGTAAAGCGCCCGGAACGGGACTTGCAGGCTGCGCCCGAGCGGGGTGATCGCGTACTCTACCCCGACGGGCGAGGTGGGGATCACCCGCCGCGCGATCAGGCCGTTGCGCTCGAGCTTGCGCAGGCACTGGGTCAATGCCTTCTGCGTCACTCCCTCAAGGCGGCGCTTGATGGCGTTGAATCGCTGCGGGCCGTCGTCGAGCACCGCGAGCACCATCATCGACCACTTGTCGGCGATCTGATCGAAGAGCACCCGGCTCGGGCAGTCGGCCGCAAACTGCGGGCAAGGGGACATCGCGGTTTCCTCCAGTATACCTAGGCGACTCCAGGTGCCTCATTGACACTAGGTATACAGCATATACCTCAGGACTCCCGATCGCAAACCGGAGCCTTGCCGTGACCACTCCCTCCACCGATGCCCTGTTCCGTCCGTTCCGCCTGCGGGGGCTCGATCTGCCCAACCGGATCGTCATGGCGCCGATGACCCGTTCCAAGGCCCCCGAGGGCATCCCTGGCCCGGCGAATGCCGCCTACTACCGCCGCCGTGCCGAGGGCGGTGTGGGCTTGATCCTGTCCGAGGGCACGGTGATCGACCGGCCGTCGTCCCGCAACGATCCCGGCATCCCGTTCTTCCACGGTGAGGTAGCCTTGGCGGGATGGAAGAGCGTGATCGATGCCGTCCATGCCGCGGGCGGCCGGATGGGGCCGCAGATCTGGCACACCGGCTCCACCTTCTCGGGTTGGGAGCCGCCGGAGCCGGTCGAGAGCCCCTCGGGCCTGCTTGCACCCGATAAGCCGCGCGGCCAGACAATGACCGACGCGGACATCGCAGATACCATCGACGCTTTCGCCCGCGCGGCGGCCGATGCGCGACGGCTGGGCTTCGACGTGGTCGAGATCCACGGGGCACACGGCTACCTCATCGATGAGTTCTTCTGGGCGGGCACCAACCTGCGCACCGACCGCTGGGGCGGAGCGAGCTTGCCCGAGCGGTCGCGCTTCGCGGTCGAGGTCGTCCGCGCCGTCCGCGCCGCGGCGGGGCCGGACCTGCCTGTCATCCTGCGCCTCAGCCAGTGGAAGCAGCAGGACTACACCGCCCGTCTTGCTACCACGCCGCAGGAGATGGAGGCCTGGCTCGTGCCGCTGGTCGAGGCCGGGGCGGACGTGCTCCACTGCTCGCAGCGCCGCTTCTGGGAGCCTGAGTTTCCCGAGGTGGACGGAACTGACGGCCTGAACTTCGCGGGCTGGGCCAAGAAGCTTTCCGGCGCGGCGACGATCAGCGTGGGCTCGGTGGGGCTCACGGGCGAGTTCATCGCCGCCTTTGGCGGCGAGAGTTCCAAGCCCGCGAGCCTCGACAGGCTGGTCCGGCGACTCGAGCGCGAGGAGTTCGACCTCGTGGCCGTAGGCCGCGCGCTGCTGGCTGACCCCGCCTGGGTGCGCAAGGTCCGCGAGGGCGCCACCAACGAGTTGCGCGACTTCTCTCCTGCCGCGCTGGCCGAGCTGGCCTGAGGCCCGCTGCGGTGTGACATGCGCTCCGCCGTCCCCTCGTCGGCGGAGCGACTCAGGTAGCCAGACGCGGTCCAAGGCTGGTCGAGGGTCACCTGCTGGTGGATGGACCAAGTCTCGTGGGCGTCTACTGCGTCAGTTCCTTTGCTGGCGCCGACGACCGCCTCCCGCTTAACATGCAGCAAAATACCTGCATATTGGATCTCGTGACGGAGATGCCGAACGACGACGCGGTCTTCAAGGCGCTGGGCGACCGGAGCCGCCGGACGCTCTTGGACCTCCTGCACGAGGAGAACGGCCAAACGCTGGGCCAGCTCTGCGCGCGCCTCGACATGACGCGCCAGTCGGTGACCCAGCACCTCGGGCTCTTGGAAGACGCCAACCTGATCAGCACGGTCCGGCGGGGCCGCGAGAAGCTGCACTTCATCAACCCTGTGCCGCTGCATGAGATTTACACCCGCTGGGTGCGCAAGTTCGAGACCGAGCGCCTCGATGCCTCGCGCGACCTCCGGTCCTGGTCCTGACCCGGAAACCTGGTCCGGTCTGATGGCCGTTCTTCGGGCCCTCTGAACTCTGAGGAGGAGTGCCATGACGCGGAAGCGCACCAGTGACGAGCAGATCGCCTTTGCCCTGGGGGCCAAGCGGAGTCCGGGACGGCGGTGGACGAGATCTGCCGCAAGCTGGGGATCTCGGAGCCGACCTGTCTCCCGCTGGAAGAAGCAGGTCGCCGGGATGGGGGTGCCCGGAGATCCGGCGGCTGAAGCATCGTGAGGACGAGAACGGCAAGCTCAAGACGCTGGTCGCCGACCTGACGCTCGACCGGGCCATGTTGCGAGGCATGTTCTGCACTGAGCGTGGCAAGGGCTGCCGTCCGGCGCGAGGTCGCGGGCCATCTCAGGACGGCCTTCGGCTCGAGCCGAACGGCGGGCCTGCCG
>NZ_VDFU01000065.1 GCF_006152115.1 Rubellimicrobium rubrum
CTCATGTCGTCTGCTCCTTCAGGATGGGCAGACTCTACGTCACAGCGAGGGAGCTCCCGGGGGGCAGGTCACGGGCATTCCGCGCACCGAACGGCGAGGAATACGTCCTTCATGACCGTCGTGGCGGTCAGATGGCGAAAGCCTTCAACAAGATCCGTGATACGGCCGGTCTGGGCGACGACGTTGTGCCCTATACGCTGCGGCATACGTGGGCCACCTGGTTCTATGCCCAAACTGGTGACTGGAAGCGGCTCTTGGATCTGGGAGGCTGGAACAAGGGAGATACGGCGAGGCGCTACACCAAGGCCGCTCCGGAGGATCTCGGGAACCGCTTGCTGGCTCACGGTTGGGATTTTCGGCGAAAGTCCGGTGCTCCGGTGCGGTTCGGGGAATTGGTCTCGGTCTGATCCTCGCCACCACGACCGCGCGACGTCTGCTGCCGGTCGGGCGGACTTCCCACCTCCCTCATGTTCCTGTCGCCAGTAGATGAGCCCCGGCCATTGCGCCGGGGTTTCACGTGCGGCGCGACGCTCCAAGAGCCCCGCCCTTTGACCGGCTCGGACGAGCCATCCACCGACGAAGATACGAGACTTAGACCGGCTGGGGTTTGGACGGGTCGGGTGCTGTGGGCAGGCGCCCCCAATGTTGATCTATGGAGGCCCTCGCCAGCTCTTGGAGCAGGATTGAAGTGATCTGCGCGGCTTCCACCGAAACGCAGAGGGCGCGATGTCACACCTGTTCCTTACCGACCATCCTGGCATCGACGTCTATCCGGCCGACGCGAGCGCCATCCTGTATTTGATCTGGGGTAACCCACTCCAGAATGTCGCCGATGTCATGGGACAGGCCGCAAGCCACGAGCAGCCGATCGTGGTCGATTCCCTTACAGAGCGGCGTATCCAGATCCCGCCGATCAGGCGAAAGGTCCCGCGCGACGAGCTCGGTTTCGAAGACGGAGTTTTTGAGGCTCTTGATCGCCCAGGGCAGGGCGGCCCGATAGAGCTCCGACTTCCCGCCACCGCCCACGAAGAAGACGGGGGTTCTCTCGGCTATCCGTCTGAGCGGGTCCTGGCGGAGCTTGCGGCTGCCCTCCTTAAGCGTGTCGCAGATCAGGCTGCCAATCAGCGGCGGGATGGCGGCCTCGCTGTTGTCCTGGTCGAGCCAGGCCTCTGTCACGTCAACGCCGTGCTGGCAGGTGGCGGAGGCATAGATGCCAATTCGCTTCTCGTAGGTTCGTACCTTGCCGATACGGAAGAAGGCGCAATCGACCGTCAGGCCACCCACGTCGACAAGGATGAAGCGACCATCGTGGCCTTCCGAGGAATTCGCAAAGCCCGTGACCGCGCCCGCGAGCTCCGGCACGACGGTGACCCCCACATCCTCGGCGAAATCTAACGCCGTGAGGCCAGCAAGAGCGTTCGCGACCGAGGTGCGAGTAATCTCCTCACCGGCCTCCGCGAGACGTCGCGCAGCGCGGCAGCACCGCTCGAACCTGGCCCGAAGCGGCGTTTCCTCGAATCCTCGCGCGGGGAAGCCTACGTTGACCCCGACGCGGAAAGTTTGGGACGCCATCATGCGGGGTTGGTTCAGATGAAGCCACCCGATTGTCTGGCGCAGCATAAGTGCGATTCATGCGGTGAGGTCGCGGGTCGTTGGATCCGCGTGGTCCTCAATGGATGACCCTGCTCCCAGGAAGGCCACCTTCAGCCGATCGACGGTCCGGGCACCCTGTGTCGGAGGCAGTAGCTCGTAGCGGCCATCCTCACCTTCCCAGAGAACGGTGGTCCAGTAATAGGGGTGACCCTCAGCGCGAAGCCAGGACGGCACCGGGACCGCTTGCCCTTGGCTCATCGGCAGAAAAGGTGTCCGCACGACGATCTTGGTGCTCGTCGAGCCAACGTCGAGCCCGATCACCAGGGTCTCGCCGGGATGCTGCCATTCTGGGAGCCGTGCACTGGGGTGGCGACACCGTTGCTCGACCTCGTCATGATCCGCGCGGGAAGGCCCACCGGCAGGCAAGGGCTTGAGTGTCCGGATCAGAGCAGCGTCCATGGCCGCGATCGACGCCTTCGTCTGGACGATCGTTCCCGGAGGCTTTCCCGCTGGACGGCGAACGCGTCTCTTCGGAGCCTGGGCGGCCTTGCTGGTCGCCGGTTCAGGCTCAGGGGCGTTTTCGGCGGGTCGAGGTGGGGCAGTCAGACGCAGGAGATGAATTTCGGCTGATGGGATCGACCTTTCAGAGCTGGAACGCGCCGATCTGTCACGTCCGGGACGGGAAACATCTTGGATCGACGTCGAGGGTCGCGGGACGGAGGCTCCGGCGGTGAAGTCTCTGGCCTTGTCAGTGCTGTTGGTTACCGGCGGAGGCTCGCGGGAAGTTGTGGCTTTAGGGCTAAGGCCGAGCTTTCCCGCCATCCAACGGGCCGCTTTCTCCAGCCAGCCTGTCTCGTCCTCATCCCATATCATTCTTACCCCTCCACTTTCAGCAGGATCACGGCCACGTCTCGGTTCGACGGGACGCCGCCGCCCTGCTTCTCGATCTGCCGACGCCGCTGCTCGATCCTCTCGTTCAGCCGGGTCAGGCGTGCCCGGTTCGCCGCCTCGAGGGCTCCACCTGGAACGATCTGCCGCTCGATACGCACCCGATCCTCCGCGGCGCCGCGCTCGAGAGTCGCGATTTGGATTGCGATGCGATCTGAGATCTCGCTGGTCTTGCGCTCCCGTTCCTCGTCGAAGCGAATGAAGAGGTCTTCCAGTAGCTCGGACACGCGACGAGCTGACTCCTCGAGATCGATCTCCTCGAAAACGGTCGTCCAAGCTCGGCTGGCGGGAACGCTGCGCCTGAGGACCCGTTCGGCGTCGCCAGGCTCGATGGTGTCTCCGGTACCGAAGGGTATTAGGCTGTAGGCGAGGCGTATCTCGGAACCCTCTCCAAAGGTCCAAGCCTGGACCGCGCCCAAGTAGAGCCCTGGCTCCAATCCGGAAGCCCCATCCGCCGAACAGGCGAAGGCCACAGCCGGTGCGCGCATGTCGCCGCGCTGGCTGAGGCGATCCGACACGTATCGTACGAGCGGATGAGCCTGCCCCAGCCTTGGAAGCCGATTGCGGGGCGTCGACCTGCCGAGGCGGAATGCGACCGGCCCCGAAGCGCGGGAAAGGGGACCAGGATCCAGGGCACGGGCCTTCGCCCATTGCTCAAGCTCGTGGCGGGCCTCGGGGGTCAAACGCAGCTCGAGCCGGTCCGCCATTGGATCACGCTGGAGGTCGCAGCCGGAATGCAGGGTTCCGAGTCCAAGGCGCAGATACTCGACGATATCGTCGTCGGAGATGAGGTGTTGGCCATCACGCTTGGCCTGGATCTCGCGAAGCACGTAGTCGCCATGCGCAATCAGAGCAGATGCCTCCCGTTCGAGTTCCTCCTCGTGGGCCCGACGATTGGCGATGGCCTGCGCGGCCCGGTCGATCCGGCGGTCGCGCTCGTCGGGGGACATCCGCCCGGACAGCAGGTCCCGTGTGATCCCGGCCATCTCCTGTCCCAGGATATCTTCGAACCCGCCGAGCGCCGTCTCGCAAAGCTTCAGCCGGCCATAGAGCCGGTCCCAGATCCGCTCGTCAATCGTGTCCGCATGCACCAGGTTGATGACGGTGATCGCTTCAGCTTCCTGGCCCAGTCGGTCCACCCGACCAATGCGCTGCTCTACGCGCATGGGGTTCCACGGCAGGTCGTAGTTGATGACTGTGGATGCGAACTGGAGATCGATGCCCTCGCTCCCAACCTCGGAGGAAAGCAGAACCGGGAGGTCAGGTTCGGTCCGGAAACGCTCTACCAGTTCGGTCCGGTCCTTGACCTGGCCATCCATCACGACCGCCAGGATTCCTGCGTCTCCAAGACGGCGCCGCAGATAGGCGAGAGTCGGGCGGAACGTGGAGAACACCACCAGCTTCTCGCCAGGTCTCTGCACAAGGTGCTCCCGAAGCAACGACAGGAAGAGGCTGAATTTCGTGTCCTGGGCTTCGAGGTCATCCGCATCAGCGATCCCCAGGGCCAGCCGGCCAAGCTCTTGGCGCAGCGATCCGGGGTCGCCGTCTTCTTCCTCGTCCTCGTCCTCAAAGCCTTCAAGGCCCAGACCTCGCCGCCAGTGGGCCACCGTCGCAGGCAGGCACGAAGCGACCATCCGCTGGGGAGTGACGGTGAGGAAGCCCACCGGCAATCCCCGGGTTTCGGCGAAGTCCTGGATTGCGGCGGTCGCGCCCTGGTACACCTCGCGTTCGGCTGCGGTCATGCCTGCCTTCATGGCACTGACCCTGCGCTCGACTCGCAGGTCGTCGACGTCGCGGCGCCGCGTGCGATTGACGACATTGCCCAGGAGGTTCGCGTTCTCGATGCGCGCGGCGAGATAGGCACGCCGGTCCGGGTCCAGGTTGCCAGCAGACAAGACTTCGTCCCGTAGACGGGCGAGTTGGCGCGTGCCCGCCAGAAGCGGGTGCCGGGAGGCCGCTTTAAGCAACCTTGCAACCTCGGCAGGCCCCTCCCCGCGCAGGACCGCATCACGCGCGGCGATGACGGGTGCATTCGCGTCGACGATGTCATCGAGCGCACGCTCGTCCCGGAAGGTGATGGGATCCACTAGCCGAAGAAGGGAGTGGAGGTCGCGGTTGCGCAGGTTAATGGGGGTGGCCGAGAGCATGACGACGTTGCTGGCGAGGCGGACGAGCATCTGCCCAAGCAGGTTGGTCTGAGTGCCCGGGTTGCGCATGTGGTGCGCCTCGTCAACAATCAGCATGTCGATGCGGGCATCAAACGCCTCTATCCCTTCGCAGGCCTCGGCCAACCGATCCGCCGCCGTGCCGGTTCGATCTGCTTTGGGGCGTGGACGCAGCCCTTGCATCCCGCAGACCGCGATAAAGCCCTTCCGTTGCTTCGAAGGCGATGTGAGCGCGGCTGTCAGGTCATCGGGTCCCATGATCCGGGCATCAAGATCGAACTTTCCCTGAAGCTCGAGCTTCCATTTGTCGCAAAGGACCTTGGGGCAGACGACCACGAGCCGGCGGTGCTGGAGGCGCGCTGCGAGCTCGGTCCATATGAGGCCTGCTTCGATAGTCTTTCCAAGGCCCACCTCGTCCGCGATCAGCAGGTGCCCTGTCGGAGAGTTCAGGAGCTTCAGGACCGGCTTGAACTGGTGCGCAAAGAATTCGGTATCGGTAGCCTCGAGCGAGTAAAGAACATCCGACAGGCGACCCGACAGACGAATATGAGCAAGGTGACGCCTTAGGCCCTCGGGCCCTTCCAAGGCTCCACGCCGCAGCAGATCAAGAGGGCTCTCGAGCTGGGCTGGTAGGGGCTCCAATGACTCAAGGGGCACCCGGCTTGGGCCAGACGGGAAGAGCACCACACCATAGGGGCGCCTGCGGACTTCGACGATCTGCTCCAGTCGCCCCATCCGTCCGGGATCGCCGCGCAGCCTGACGATCTCGCCCGGTTGGGGTGGAGACGGCGGAGCCGAAATAGTGTTCATGAACCTAGTCCCATTCACGCCGGGCCGGTGCGCCGTTCTTGTGACCCGTGGGATTCCTCCAGCGTCCGACCGGCCTCATAACTGACGCGGCCATACAGCCCCTCTGGACGGCACCGGGAACCTCGGTCATCGATTCAGTCCACCTGATCGGCACATCCCTGAGGGTTTTGCATAACACTTGGCTATTCGTTGCAGCCATGAATAAACTTTGATCATGCGGCCGAGGTATGGATCCCGCCGGCCTCGGCACTGTCCAGGGCCAGATCAGTGGTCTGCCCCCTGAAAAGTGGTCCTCCCTGAAGTAGGCTTTCGGGCCTGAGGAGGACGAAGGAATGCCC
>NZ_VDFU01000066.1:2500-5426 GCF_006152115.1 Rubellimicrobium rubrum
ATCTTGAGACTGAACACATAGGTCACAAGAAGCGAACCCGGGGAACTGAAACATCTCAGTACCTGGAGGAAAGGACATCAATATGAGACTCCGCTAGTAGTGGCGAGCGAACGCGGACCAGCCGAGCCAGGAGAGTGACCAGAACCGTTTGGGAAGACGGGCCGGAGCGGGTGACAGCCCCGTATGGGAAGCTCGAATGGACGTATTAAGTAGGGCGGGACACGTGAAATCCTGTCTGAAGATCGGGGGACCACCCTCGAAGGCTAAGTACTCCTTGCTGACCGATAGCGAACCAGTACCGTGAGGGAAAGGTGAAAAGCACCCCGACGAGGGGAGTGAAACAGTTCCTGAAACCGGACGCCTACAAGCAGTCGGAGCCTCCTTGAGGGGTGACGGCGTACCTTTTGTATAATGGGTCATCGACTTGGTCTCACGAGCAAGCTTAAGCCGATAGGTGGAGGCGGAGCGAAAGCGAGTCTTAATAGGGCGTTTTAGTTCGTGGGATCAGACCCGAAACCGAGTGATCTAGCCATGGCCAGGCTGAAGGCTGGGTAACACCAGCTGGAGGGCCGAACCCACACCTGTTGAAAAAGGTCGGGATGAGCTGTGGCTAGGGGTGAAAGGCTAATCAAACTCGGAGATAGCTGGTTCTCTGCGAAATCTATTTAGGTAGAGCGTCAGACGAATGCCCTCGGGGGTAGAGCACTGGATGGGTGATGGGGTCCCACAGACTTACTGAGCCTAACCAAACTCCGAATACCGAGGAGCACTATCTGGCAGACACACATCGGGTGCTAACGTCCGGTGTGAAGAGGGAAACAACCCTGACCTACAGCTAAGGCCCCCAATTCACGGCTAAGTGGGAAAGCAGGTGGGACGACCAAAACAACCAGGAGGTTGGCTTAGAAGCAGCCATCCTTTAAAGATAGCGTAACAGCTCACTGGTCTAGATAAGTTGTCCTGCGGCGAAGATGTAACGGGGCTCAAGCCGTGAGCCGAAGCTTAGGGTGCATCGCAAGATGCGCGGTAGCAGAGCGTGGTGTGACATGACGCCAGTCCTCTTGTGCGACGCAGGTCGCAGGGGAGGATGGGTGTCTTCGATGAAGCTGGGGCGTGAGCCATCCGGTGGAGAGATCACCAGTGAGAATGATGACATGAGTAGCGACAAAGGGGGTGAGAGACCCCCTCGCCGAAAGTCCAAGGGTTCCTGCTTAAAGCTAATCTGAGCAGGGTGAGCCGACCCCTAAGGCGAGGCCGAAAGGCGTAGTCGATGGGAACCGGGTTAATATTCCCGGGCCAGGAGGATGTGACGGATCGCAGAGCTCGTTTGCCCTTATCGGATTGGGCAGGCTGGTGAGCGGTTCCTGGAAATAGCCCTCCGTGAGATCGTACCCTAAACCGACACAGGTGGACTGGTAGAGAATACCAAGGCGCTTGAGAGAACGATGTTGAAGGAACTCGGCAAAATACCTCCGTAAGTTCGCGAGAAGGAGGCCCTGTCCTTGGGCAACCAGGGGTGGGGGGCACAAACCAGGGGGTGGCGACTGTTTACTAAAAACACAGGGCTGTGCGAAGCCGCAAGGCGACGTATACAGTCTGACGCCTGCCCGGTGCTGGAAGGTTAAAGGGAGGGGTGCAAGCTCCGAACTGAAGCCCCAGTAAACGGCGGCCGTAACTATAACGGTCCTAAGGTAGCGAAATTCCTTGTCGGGTAAGTTCCGACCTGCACGAATGGCGTAACGACTTCCCCGCTGTCTCCAACATCGACTCAGCGAAATTGAATTGCCCGTGAAGATGCGGGCTTCCCGCGGTTAGACGGAAAGACCCCATGCACCTTTACTCCAGCTTCGCACTGGCATCAGGATTGCGATGTGCAGGATAGGCGGTAGGCTTTGAAGCGGGGACGCCAGTTCCCGTGGAGCCGTCCTTGAGATACCGCCCTTCGCCATCTTGATGTCTAACCGCGGTCCGTTATCCGGATCCGGAACCCTGCGTGGTGGGGAGTTTGACTGGGGCGGTCGCCTCCCAAATCGTAACGGAGGCGCGCGAAGGTTGGCTCAGGGCGGTCGGAAATCGCCCGTTGAGTGCAATGGCATAAGCCAGCCTGACTGCGAGACTGACACGTCGAGCAGAGTCGAAAGACGGCCATAGTGATCCGGTGGTCCCACGTGGGAGGGCCATCGCTCAACGAATAAAAGGTACGCTGGGGATAACAGGCTGATACTGCCCAAGAGTCCATATCGACGGCAGTGTTTGGCACCTCGATGTCGGCTCATCTCATCCTGGGGCTGGAGCAGGTCCCAAGGGTATGGCTGTTCGCCATTTAAAGAGGTACGTGAGCTGGGTTTAGAACGTCGTGAGACAGTTCGGTCCCTATCTTCCGTGGGTGCAGGAGACTTGAGAGGAGTTGCCCCTAGTACGAGAGGACCGGGGTGAACGTTCCACTGGTGGACCGGTTGTTGCGCCAGCAGCAGTGCCGGGTGGCTATGAACGGACAGGATAACCGCTGAAGGCATCTAAGCGGGAAGCCCCCCTCAAAACCAGGTCTCCCTGAGGACCGTGGCAGACCACCACGTCGATAGGCCGGGGATGCACGCGCAGCAATGCGCTCAGTTGACCGGTACTAATCGTCCGATAGGCTTGATCCGATCCAGTGACGGGCAGGGCTGAACGCCCCCACCGTCCCCGGACGACGAAGTCATGCACAATCCAACACGTGATGCTTGGCTTGGAACCTGATGTTGGGGCCCTGATCCGGTCTGGTGGCCATAGGCTGCGCGATACACCCGATCCCATCCCGAACTCGGCCGTTAAGCGCGCCGCCGCTGATGGTACTGCGTCGTCATAGACGTGGGAGAGTAAGTCACCGCCAGACCTGACCAGGACCCCCCCTCTTTCCTCACACAACACCCTCACCGCGGGGTGG
>NZ_VDFU01000067.1 GCF_006152115.1 Rubellimicrobium rubrum
GATCGACAGGCAGTCCTGCAGCAGCAAGGCCGATGACGATGGCGTTGTCGCCGGCCAGCACAAGGTCGATCATGATGACTTGGAGAAGGGCCGCAAAGCCCTCCGAGGTGAAGATTTCCATGCTGCTCCTCTTGGGCGGGGACGTGCGCCGTCCACCATACTTCGGTCGCGACCACAACCCCGGCAAGTGGCGAGCCCGTGGTTGCCCCATCTGCCGTGCCGGGGCATCAAGGCGCCGATGGCCGCGTGGCCAAGGGAGGGATGAAGAATGACGATGCTGACAAGAGAGTTCGGCCGCACCGGCTGGCAGGTGTCCGCAGTGGGATTTGGTGCCTGGGCCATCGGCGGCACCTGGGGAGAGGTCAGCGAGGAGGACGCGCGCGCCGCGCTTCATGCGGCGCTCGATGAAGGCGTCAACTTCATCGACACCGCCGATGTGTACGGAGACGGGCGAAGCGAACGGATCATCCGCGAGGTTCTACGCGAGCGCGGCGGTGAGCGGCCGGTAGTCGCAACCAAAGCCGGCCGGCGGCTCAGCCCCCATGTCGCCGAAGGCTACAGTAAAGAAAGCCTTGAAGGTTTCATCGATCGGAGCCTTCAGAACCTTGGCGTGGAGACGCTGGATCTCGTGCAACTGCACTGCCCACCGACTGAGGTCTTCTACATGCCTGAGGTGTTCGGCGCCCTGGATGATCTCGTGGAGGCTGGAAAGCTAAAGCATTACGGCGTTTCGGTCGAAAAGGTCGAGGAGGCTCTCAAGGCCATCGAGTTTCCGAACGTCGTGTCGGTCCAGATCATCTGGAACATGCTCCGCCAAAGGCCGGCCGAACTGTTCTTTCCGCAAGCACTGAAAAAACGCGTGGCCGTCATTGCCCGAGTGCCGCTGGCCTCGGGGCTGCTGACAGGCAAGATGTCGTGCAACTCCCAGTTTGCGGCTGACGACCATCGTGCCTTCAACCGGGACGGCGCAGCCTTCGACAAGGGCGAGACGTTCTCGGGCGTGCCGTTCGACGTGGCGCTCGATGCTGTGGAGGCGGTCCGGACGGCGCTTCCGGGCGACGTGCCCATGGCGCAAGTCGCATTGCGCTGGTGCCTCATGGAGGACGCCGTGTCGGTGGTGATCCCCGGGGCCAAGAACCCTGACCAAGCCCGCTCCAACGCTGCTGCGGGCCGGCTTCCGCCGCTCGACGAAGGCACCATGGAGGTCGTGCGCGAGATCTATCGTTCGCGCATCGCGCCCCACGTCCACCAGCTCTGGTGAGTCAGGCTCGGGCGCGCTCGGGGGCGTCCGCCAGGTCGCCCTCGTCCACGTCCGGCTCCTCCTCAGCGGCGACCCCTTGGTCGAGAAGCTTCTCGACCTCGGCCAAGTCGTTTGCGTCGTCAGGGCCCGTGCCAAAGCGCTCGGCAACATCGGGCGCGTAGCGGAGAAGATCAGACTTGAGCTTGAGCAGGGACAAGTCCTTGGTCTTGCTTTCGAGCATGACGTCGAAATCGAGGTGCTTGGCTTCTCGCATGAAGGTCGCGAACTCGAAGGGATTGGTAAAGTCGGCGTGGCCGGTCCAGATCGGGGGCACGAGCACGGTCTTGACGCGGGAGGTGGCCTTGACGGGCGCCCCGAGAAGTTGCCCTTTTAACTCCTTGCCGGCCTTGAGCGTTTCTCTGTCCTTGTCGGTCACCTTGCGCTTCACCTCGCGCATCTCGGTCCGGGGCGACGAAAAGTGAATCTTGGGCCTCACGCCCTCTGGCCAGGAGCGAACGAAGCTTTCCAGGGTAGGGCGCAACGCCAGACCCTCCGGGTTCAGGCACCAGAAGTGCTGGTAATCGAAGACGAGCGGCACGCCGCAGCGTTCATGGATCCAGAGGACGTCGCCCGCTCCGAAGCGGATGTCGTCGTTCTCCAGCACCAGCCGGCGCCGGACATGCTCTGGGCACTGGTCGTAGCCCTGGATCCACCGTGCCCGGCTTTCCTCGCGGTCACCATAGACGCCGCCGACATGGGTGACCAGTACCGCCTCTGGCCCCAAACCCATGCGGTCCAGCATCTCGGCCTGCGAGGACAGGTCCCAGATGCTCTTTCTGGTCAGTTCGGGGTCGGGGCTGTTGAGGAGCACGAACTGGGAGGGATGGAACGACAGCCTGATGTCGAGATCGCGCGCCTTTCGTCCGAAGGTCGCAAGATCCGCGTCGCTCTCGGCCACCATGTCGTGGAACTGTGGCATGTCCGGATGGGTGGCATAGGGAGCCAGATCGGACGACATGCGGTACATGTCCACTTCGATCTTTACCAAGTAGTCGAGGATGGCGTCGACGTACTCCAGCGACGTCCTGAGATGCGGGCCCTTGCGCCAGCCCCGGGTGTCGTTGCTCTTGAGATCGGGCCGCCCCATTACCTTCACCGGAAAGCCGAGCCGTAAGGGTCTTGCACTCATTCGGGTACCTGTTCGTCGGGAAAGCCGATGCCGGCGATGAAATGGTTCCAGTCCGCGGGACGCAGGGCTCCGCCGGTGGCCTGGGAATGCCCGCTCCCGTACTCCTCGCCTGCGCCCGGCGGCTTTTGGGTGGCCAGGAAACGGATCAGGTCGGTTCCCGTCGTGGTGCGCGCCGCGAAATGCACCCAGCCGTCCCGATAGCCCGTGTTCGCCGCGATCACGATCTTGTCCTTCAGCCGGCCGCGCCACTGCTGAGCGATAAGAGGGTGGATCTGGCACGGAGAGGAGAACCGGATCAGGGCGACGTCGCCCCTGATCTTTGGGGCGATCCTCTTTGCGCCGTCCAGGGCCGCCGCCACTTCGGACTTGGCGGCCAGGAGTTGATCGAGTTCGGGATGATCGCCCGAGAGTAGCTCCTTGGGTGAGTCGCACTTGAGAAGAAGGGCTAAGGCCGCAGATGCGTCGGCCGATGCTGTTCGCCGCGGCGCGTTCACCAGAGACACCGCTTTTCGGAGCGCCGTCTTCCCGTAGCGTCCTTGGGCCTCAGTCATTTCGGCAAACCCGGCTTCTTCGGCCATGTCTCCGACCAGCCCCATTGCGGCAAGCCAGAGCAGATCCTGGGCCGTCCCGAGCGCCTGAGCGCACCAATAGGCCAGCAGGGCCGATGTCGGTTCGGGGTTCCAAGCATTGCCCGAGATGACGATGGCTTGTCCCGGAACGCCCGTGGGAACATGATGATCGATGAGAATTGTCGGTGTGCCGGGCAGGGGGTCGCCGTCGCGAACGCCCAGGTCGGTGACGATGAGCCCGCCGGGTTGGCGCTTCTCCAGCTCTGATCTTAGAGCGGGTGACCACGGGTTCTCGCCCTTGCCGGTGATGCGAACCTCGACGGGCTTTCCGGCCTGCTCAAGACTTCGGGCCAGTATGGCCGCCGCCGATAGCCCGTCCGCATCGAAGTGGCCCAACACCAGGATGGGTCTGTCAGGATCGAATCGCGCCAGCGCGGCCAGAAAAGCTGGAGCTATGTCGCTGCGGGTTTGGATGAATGTATCGAGCACCACGCTCAACGATCTTGGCCTTCATCTGGTTCATCGTGCCTGCGGTGGTTCGGACGACGGTCACCGCCGTAAGTGCGGCCTCCCCGTATGGAAGGGCAGGACGCTTGTTTCGCGGCTCCTATACCGTTTGATGCAATGCAGGGACGTGCATCACGTGAAGTACAACAGTCGGGCATTCGGCAGATGCGTCGCAAGCTCCCGGTCGAAGAAGGTTCGGATCGCCTTCATCGTGGGTGGATCGTAAACCTGCTTGATCGAGCCGAACTTGGTCCGCTTCTCCGAACGCCCCGAGCCGCTCATGTCCAGATCCGAGCCTGGATACCACGAGGACAGCACATCTTTGGATGAGGAGGTGTACCGGTGTGTGATGAGTTCGACCGTAAGATCGGGGTCGAGGCCAGCGAGGGCACGGGAGGTCTGCTGGATCAGTGAGGAATAGGCCTCCTCCCAGCCGGGTGCGGCGATGATGGGCGCGATCGTCAGTCCGACACGGTAATCCGCCTCGGCCATCCGGCGCAGGGCCCGAAGACGGGCGGCCACAGGGGCTGTGCCCCCTTCATGCCGGGCGTAGGCCGCCGGGTTGACCGACACACGCATCCGGGTGCGCCTGTTGTGTGCGAGGCCGATCAGGGGATCGACGGCGTCGTACTTGGTCGTGAACCGGAGTTGGGCCTCGGCATCCCACGACCCGAACCAGCTGACGAGGGCAGACAGCGACCCTGTCAGGTGCTCCATGGCCAGCGGGTCCGTGTAGCAGGACGCCTCGTAGGTGGTCCCCTCGATCGCTCTTGCGGCTTGTCGGGATGTCACTGCGCCTAGGCCGAGATGCTTGGGAAGCTGCTCCAGAATATCGGGCAGATTGGCGTAGACCCGGGTGATCGGTGGTCCTTTCAGCGACCCTGCCAAATAGCAGTAGGTGCAATGCGCGGGGCACCCCTCAGCCAAGTCGACGCGCCAGTCCGCGCTGGGCGCGATCGGCTGGAGGCGCAGCTTGGAGGGGGGTGCGACGACGACAGCCAAGGTCGCCTTCGCATCCGCATAGGCCCGTCGTGGATCCTCTGCCGCCTGGAGCGTCAGCCGATCGGATGGCAGTTCCACGACGTTCAGACCCAACGAGGCCGCACGGGCCGCTATGCCACGTCCATGATCCCACCCCATCGCTGCCCGGGTGATCAGGACCCGCTTGGGACGCCACAGGGCTGTGGGCCGAGCCGTATGCGGTTGGACATCCTCATACAGATCAACGTCGTTTCCAGCGGGTTCCTCTGTGCGGGTCGGGGCGTGCTGGGGATCTGATGGAGCCATGACGGTCCTGACGATTGCGAGGGAGGACACAGGCCAACGCGCGATCCGCCAGATAGGGTTCCAGCTGGACGGACGAGGGACATAGGGCGGAGGCTAGGCTTCTTGGGCGTGCCTGATCTTGATGACTGCCATTGATGCGAAGAAAATACGCTGCGCTGTGGGAGGCATCAGAAGTTCCGCCTGCATTCCCCAACGTCATCGTGCGAAGATAAGGTTAAGACTTGTGCGATACAGAGACTAGCTCTATAGACGGCCTCCACAAGCGCTGTTCCTTACAGGGTTTGTTCAAAGGTTCTGGTTTGGGCAGATAGGCGTATGCATCCGTGTCGGATGTTCATGCTGGGCCGAGGCGGGATCTCTGGGCTTTTTGACATGAGTAACGCAATGAAGGGATATGCGGGCGGCTTTTGGGTCTGATCGACGGACTG
>NZ_VDFU01000068.1 GCF_006152115.1 Rubellimicrobium rubrum
CGGCCGGGTCGGCCTCCTTTGACGACCAGGCCCAGTACAACGAGGACGGCACCGTCAAGGTGATCGAGGAACGCCTGGCGGTGGGCAAGCGCCAGGAAGAGCAGGGCCGGGTGCGCGTGCGCTCCTATGTCCGCGAAGTGCCGGTGGACGCCGAGGTGGACCTGCGCGCCACGCGGGTGTTCGTGGAGCGCCGGCCCGTGGACCGGGCGGTGACCACGGGCGACGTGGCCATGGGCGACCAGGTGCTCGAAGCGCGCGAAACGGCCGAGGTGGCGGTCGTGGGCAAGGAGGCCCGCGTGGTCGAGGAGATCGGCCTGCGCCAGGAGACCGAGGTGCGCCACGAGCACATCCAGGACACCGTGCGCAAGACCGAGGTCGAGATCGAGGACGAGCGCACCGGCGAGCGCAGCTCGCTTACCGGCGGCACCAAGGATACGACCGGCGGGTACTGAGCCTCTGCTGCGGACTGAATGACCAAGGGCCACGGGCGCAACTCGCGTCCGGGGCCTTTGCCTGTGCGGGCTTTGCAATTTCCGGCTGTGGAAGCGTTGTCCCCCTCCCCTCGCCTCCTAGATGCGACGAAGGGACCGGCCACCGATCGGCCAGACGCGATGGAGACACCGACTATGCCCAAGGGCACCGTGAAATGGTTCAACACGACAAAGGGTTATGGCTTCATCGCCCCTGAGGACGGAGGGAAGGACATCTTCGTGCATATCAGCGCCGTCGAGCAGTCGGGCCTGACCGGGCTGGCCGACAACCAGCCGATCGAGTTCGACCTGATCCAGGGTCGCGACGGCCGGGACATGGCGGGGAACCTGCGCAAGTCGCAGTGAGAGCCTACCCACGAGAGTTTTGAAAGGCCGGGGCGGCAGGCTCCGGCCTTTTGCGTTGGGAGGCTCCGGCCATGACGCCCTTTCCGTAACCACTGGTTGCCACGCGTTCTTGCGCGTGCGTTTCAGTCGGCACACCGCAAAGGCCTTCCACGCCCGCCCGACCTGGCCTGTCCCCGCCCGCGCCCTCAACGGAACGGGGTTCGGGGCCGAGGCCGGACGAGCGCGGGGCCGTGAGGGGAGAATGCCGGACAGGGGTAAATGGGGCGTTGGAGGACCGTGCGGTGCGGGGGCAGTGTTCCTATTGCTGGCGAACTGGAGTAAGAGCCGTCTTATCGGTTATTAATCTCACGCCAACAATCACGTTGGCTTAACAGGTTTTAAGCGTACCGGACTGTACTACGGAATTCTTGATACCCGCAGCCGACGTGAATATTGGACCTGCATCCAAAGGAGATGAATCAGGAAAGAAAGTTCTGAACAGGATGCGATACTCCTCCTCTACGGAGAAGAGCTTTGGCTTGACGAAATTTGCCGCCAGATAATCGTTAAACTTGGCTGCGGATCATAGAAGCCTTTGTTGCCCACATGACTATAACGCTTCTTGCTGCCGTACTCTATAGGCCCCAACAGGATCTTTTGACCAGGAAATTCGCCTGTCTTCAACCATCCTTGGGTCAATCCCCAGTCTACTAGACCACGCATCAGCAGCAGGGTGTCGAAAACGACATAGCTTAAAAGTTCAGTGTCTCCTCGATAATTTCAATACCCATGCACCAAGGCCAGATGACGGTTACGGTCATACGGACCTACGGAGAAACACAAAGCATGGGAACTGTAGTTTATATCTCTGCGATAGAACGTTCCGACATTAGCCGTACTAATGCTATGAAAATCAACACGACCAACGCAACCACTAAACTCGCTTCCTGCCGAAACTTCGTGGGATATCAATCCCTCTTCGGAGTCCGATAACCGCATGACCCCAGCCTCATCTCCACGATAACTGAACGTAGTGCCAGCCCTCAACTCACCATCTCGGACGTTTCTGAGGAACTTATTGGACACGTGTTTAGTCAAGTACTTGGGCAAGTTGCTTCGATAGGACCAGAATTGTGATCGTGCCGATCTCCTGAAGTTTTCAGACACCCCACACCCCCTCGAACTCCCGCCATTCCCCCTTGCTCATTCCCGACGTCTCCTGCGTCACCACCTCCCCGGCCAGACGCCGCTTCAGGACCTCAACGCCCTTGGCGCTCAACGACAGCCCGCCCATCCGAAAGTCCTCGAACGCCTGCCATGCAAAGGGCACCCAGTCCTTCACTACCGCCCCGAGGACGTCGGCATAGACGCGGATCTCGTATTGCGCGTGGGCGTCGGCGCGGAGGCGGATGAAGTTGAACAGGTTGTGGAGGTTCGTCTTCCAGTACCACTGGGTGTAGACGTTCATGGGCAGGTTCATGCGCGCGAGCTCGCGGGCGAGGCCCTGCTGCCCTTCTTGGGAGATCATCGCCTCGTAATGGTCATAGGTCTGGGTCGCGTCCTCGCGCAGCCAGTCGAGGACACGCGCGGCCTCGTCGTCGCCCAGCGTCTCGCCCCGGCCCTGGTTATTGACGGCGCTCTGGGCGGCGAGCGCCTCGCGGGCGGGGATGTAGAACTCCCGGTCGAGGATCGAGTAGCGGGCGCTGTATTCGTTGACGCTCGCGGTGCGGTGGCGGATCCACTGGCGGGCAACGAAGACCGGGAGCTTCACATGGAGCTTGATCTCGCACATCTCGAAGGGGGTCGAGTGCCAGTGTCGGATGAGGTAGCGGATCAGCCCCTCGTCGTTCTGAACGGACTTGGTGCCGCGCCCATAGGAGACGCGGGCGGCCTGCACGATCGAGGAGTCATCGCCCATGTAGTCCACCACGCGCACGAAGCCGTGGTCGAGCACCGGGTGGACGAGGTGGAGGTGCCGCTCCATGCCTTCGGCAACGGGGCGCAGCGTGGGGCGCGAAGTCTCGCGGAGGGCCGCGATCTCGGCCTCCTGTTCCGGGGTCAGCGGCATGGGTCCGTCCTTGGTTGAGGCCCGGGCAGGATAGCGGCCAGCGTCGCGCCCGCAACAGCGTGGCGGAACGCGAGGCCGCAGCACCGGCGCGAAGGCCACGATCGATGTGAGAGACCCCGCTTTGCGAAAGGTCCGGACCACCTGCAAGTTGGCCCGCTTTGGAGTTCCATGGGTTTCACTCGGGAAGCGCCCAAGCGCACGAACAGGCAGGTCCGCGTCCGGTTGCCCTCTGGACAAACCGGGACCCGTCGTGCGGACGCAGGCCGACAACGTGCCAGTGGCGATGGACACCGCGCCGTCGGCGGCATTGAGCGCGGGCTAGACACCCGACGCCCTGCACTGCGCCTGGCAGTCGGACGGGACTGGCGCGTCCAGCCTGCGCTGCTACTTTCCGCGGGTACGAAGGGGAGTGACGGAATGACGATCCGCTATCTGCATACCATGGTCCGCGTGAAGGACCTCGAGGCATCCATGGCCTTCTTCGAGAAGCTTGGCCTGCGCGAGACGCGTCGCATCGACAACGAGGGCGGGCGCTTCTCGCTCGTGTTCATGGCGCCTCCGGGCCAGGAGGATTGCCCGGTCGAGCTGACCTACAACTGGGACGGCGACCCTGGCCTGCCGTCCGATTCGCGGCATTTCGGGCACCTCGCCTACCAGGTGGACGACATCTACGCCCTCTGCCAGGAGCTGATGGACTCGGGCGTCACGATCAATCGCCCGCCCCGGGACGGTCACATGGCCTTTGTCCGTTCGCCTGACAACGTGTCCATCGAATTGCTGCAACGGGGCGAGCGGAAGCCCCCGCAGGAGCCCTGGGCCTCCATGAGCAACACCGGCACCTGGTGATCGTGCCGCGCCGCCCTCCTTTCCTTCCGGGACTGGCGGCGCTGCTGTGCCTGGCTGCGCCAGCGGCGGCTCAGGACTGCCGCCTGGCGCTGGTCCTCGCGCTCGACGTGTCCTCGTCGGTGGACCCGTCCGAGGACCGGCTCCAGCGCGAGGGGATGGGACGCGCGCTCCTGGCCCCCGAGGTGGCCGAGGCTTTCCTGGCCGGGGATCCGGTTGCGTTGTATGCCTTCGAGTGGTCCGGGCGAAACGCGCAGGTGCCGTTGCTGCCGGGCTGGGTCATGGTGGAGGACGAGCCCACGCTGGGCGCCGTGGCGCGTGGCATCGCCAAGAGCCGCCGCAGCCATGACGAGTTGCCCACGGCTGTGGGTGCGGCGCTGGGCTTTGCGGCGACCCGGCTCCGCGAGGCCCCGGACTGCCGGGCCCGCACCGTGGATGTGTCCGGCGACGGCATGCACAATGAGGGATTCTCGCCTGATCTGGCCTATTCGACCTTCCCGTTCGAGAATGTCACCGTCAACGCGCTGGTGATTGGAGGGGCCGAGAACAGCGAGGACTTGGCGGAATGGTTCCGGGCCGAGGTGCTGCACGGGCCGGGGGCGTTCCTGATCTTTGCCGAAGATTACGACAGCTACGAAGAGGCGATGAAAGCCAAGCTTCTGCGGGAGCTGCAGCCGCCTGCGGTCAGCGCGATCTCTGGACGGGATAGGCCGGCCGGATAAGGCGCGGCGATCCGGACCGGTCGCATGGCCGAAGTCGCAGGTCCGTTCCGGCTGCGCTTCTGCGCGCCGTTACGGAAAAAAGAATGGATGAAACGTTCTGGCTTGTCACATTCGCACCGCGAGCACGGGCCCGCGTCAGTAGATGTAGCGGATCTGGTCGGTCCAGTACCGCTCCATGCGCTTGAGGGCGCGCGTGATCTCGTCCATCGCGTCGGCATCGAGGATGGCGCGGGTGGTCAGCCCCTCGGCATGGGTGGCAAAAAGCTTGGCCACGATGTCGCGCAGCTTGCGGCCCTTGTCCGTAAGCTTGACCCGCACCGAGCGGCGGTCGATCTCGCTCCGCTGGTGGTGCATGT
>NZ_VDFU01000069.1 GCF_006152115.1 Rubellimicrobium rubrum
CGAGGCCGCCACCGCCGCCGCCGCCGCCCTGCGCGGCAAGGCCAAACAGCGCTTCCAAGACGCCCTGGCCCAGGTCCAGTAAGCGTCAGCCCAAGGCAAAGAAAGGGCGGCGGGCGCGGGCCTGCCGCCCTTTGTCGTGTCTCATGATGGTGATCCTCATGTCCAATCGAGCATCCTATTCCGGACCGGCTCTCCTCAGCATGGGCTTCCGGACGTTCTTTCTTCTTTCCGCGTTGTTCGCCTTGGCCGTGGTGCCCGTGTGGGTCCTGGCCTGGCACGGGCGGCTCACCCTCGGCGGCCCCTTCATTGCGACGGACTGGCACATCCACGAGATGATCTGGGGCTACACCGGCGCGGTGATCGCGGGCTTCCTGTTCACCGCCGTCCCGAACTGGACGGGGCGGATGCCCACGCGCGGCTGGCCGCTCGGGGCGCTGGCCGGTGTCTGGGTCCTCGGGCGGCTCGCCGTGGCGGGCCTTCTCGGACTGGCCCCGCTGGGCGTGCTGGCCGTCGATGCCGCGTTTCTCCTGGCCGTGGCTGCAATGATCCTGCGCGAGATTGTGGCGGGCCGGAACTGGCGCAACCTGATGGTCCTGGGGCCGGTCCTGGTGTTCCTGGCCGCGAACGTCGTCTTCCACGTCGAAGCCATGCAAACGGGCACCTCCGACATCGGCCGCCGGCTCGGCCTTGCGGTGGTCGTGTTCCTCATCACCCTGATCGGCGGGCGCATCATCCCGAGCTTCACGCGCAACTGGCTTGCCAAGCAGGGAGCGGCGCGGATGCCGGTGCCCGTCAACCGCTTCGACGGCGTCTGCCTGGGGGCCGGGGCGCTGAGCCTTCTGGCCTGGTCCTGCCATCCGGGCGCAGCAACGGGCACGGGCCTGGTTCTTGCGGGCCTGCTGCAGGCCCTGCGGCTGTCGCGCTGGCGTGGGCAGGCGACCTGGCGCTCGCCCCTTCTCGTCATGCTGCACGTGGCCTACGGCTTCGTGCCGCTCGGGCTCGTGGCGACCGGCCTCGCCGGATGGAACCTGCTGCCGCTGGCGGCGGGCCTGCACCTCCTCGGCGTGGGCGCGATCGGGGGCATGACGCTCGCGGTCATGATGCGCGCCACCATGGGGCACACCGGACGCGACCTCGTCGCAGGCCCTTGGCTCACGGCGGCCTTCGTGACCCTGGTGGCCGCCACGGCGCTGCGGGCGGGGCTGCCGGAGGCGACGATCCTCGGCCTTTCGGGCCTGACCTGGGCCGCCGCGCTCTGGACAGGAGCCTTCGGGGCCTTCACGCTCCAGGTCGGGCCCTGGCTCTTGCTGCCCCAGATGACCCGCAAGCAGCCGAGCCGCTGAGACGCGATCGTTGCTGCAACCGTCAACACAGGCTGACATAAGCGCTTTTGTCAGCATGCGTTGACGCATGAACGACCTATTCGACCTGTCCATCCCGGAGGATCCCGAGGCCGCCCTGGCGGCGGTCGTGGCCCTTCGCCGGCTCGCGGATGCCATTGAACAGCGGGCGGTCAGATCCGCCCTAAGGCAGCAATGGTCATGGGCAAGGATCGCTCAGGCGCTCGGCGTGTCCAAGCAAGCCGCTCACAAGCGACTGTCGCATCTATCTGCCGGCGAAGACCCCATCTAGGGAGACCTCCAGTGTTCAACGGCCTCAAGGCACGCCTCAACGATATGGCCACTCTCAGGTCCCTCTGCGAGCAGGCCGAGAGACAGGCCCTTCTCGACCAGCAGACCAAGCCCGGCGCGGAGCAATTCCTGCTGGCCGCGCTCGATCCGAAAGACGGCACCGCCCGGCTTGCCTTCGAGAAGGCCGGCGCGGATCCCGCTGCGCTGAGGCCGGCGATCGCCCGGCAGTACGAGGACGCTTTGCACTCCATCGGCATTCGCCTCACAGGAGGGACGAGGCCTGGGACAGAGCGACGCCCCTTGCCCGCCCCCGCGGGGATCTACGACCCAGCCCCATCCGGCCAAGCCCTCATGCAGGAGCTCGCGGCCAGTCGTAAGGACCACCGACCGCTGCTCGGGGCACATGTCGTGGCAATCACCGCGGGCATGGAGCACGGCGTCGTGGCTCGTGCCCTGCGCCTGATGGCCGTGGACCCCGGCATCCTCAAGTCGGCAGCCGAGGTCACGATCAAAGGCGCACTGTCCAGAGCCCCCGGCTGAACGGGATTGGGCCTGCCGGCGCTACCGGATCGTCAGCTCTGTGAGCGCCGTCTGCCGCTCGAAATCCGAGATCAGGACGTCCAGCTCGATGCTCCAGGTTCCCGTAAGACTCAGGGGAAGCTCTGCGATGCGCCACTGGCCGGGTTCCAGCCTCTCGGCCAGACGCTCCAGCGGGGCAATGCCCTTCTCCGGGTTCGACAGGCGCAGCGTGATCTCGGGCACGTCGAGCGGCTGCCCGGCGTGATCGGTGATCGAGAGGCTGGCGCCCTTCGGACCGGCTTGGCCTGAAACGAGGGTGAGCTCGGCCCTGAAGTTCTGGGCTGCGAGGCTCAGGCGCTGCTCCTCGTGAGTGTGCCGGTGCTCCTTATGGGCATGAGCGTCGGAGGCCTCTGCTTGCGCCATCAAGGCGCGCGGTGGCGAGGTCGCCCCCAAGGCCGCCGTTGCAGCCAGGATCAGCACGGCCACCCCGACCTCCGCCTGGATCGACCGCCCGAGCCGACGCGCGGCCCCTGCCTCGCCGCGGGTCAGGCCAGGGGTGAGGATCAGCCGGTTGAGAGTGGCGAGACCCAGCAGAGCACCGACCAGCCCGACCTTGATGAGAAGCACCAGCCCATACGGGGTCGTGACCAGCCCCTCGGGCTGGCGTACCTGGATCCAGGTCAGCGCGAGGCCAACCAGGATCAGCACGGGCACCGCAACGACCGCCAGGGCCGAGAACCTCTGAACAGCGGACGCGGCCTCGCCCGCCGGCGCGTCGAGCGCGCGCAACAGGGGCAGGAGCGAGCCCACCCAGAAGGCCGCCAGGGCGGCGTGGATCAGAAGCAGCGGGGTGGTCCACCCGCGCGGCCCGGCGGTGACCACATGGCCTGAGAGACCGAAGCTGGCCAGCGCCACCAGCGCGCCGAGCATGACCAGACCGTCACCGGTTCGGGAGGCAAGCTGACTTCCCACCCAGACGAGCCCGAGCCCCGCCATGGCGCAAAGGGCGGCGCAGCCGAAGGTCGAGCTGAGCCCCGTCACCCAGGTCGCAGGCCGGATCAGGATCCCGGGTGGCCCTCCCATCAGAAGGCAACCCTGGAGCCCTAGGGCCACCACTGCTGCCCCTACGCCCAGGATCGCTGCGGTGGCAGTCACGCGACGCATCTCGTGTTGGGTTCTCGTTCCGGAGCGGACCAGATGTCCGTAGGCCACGGCGCCCACGGCGCCGAGCAGGGCGAGGTAGAGCGCCACGCGGGCGGCCACGAAGGCCCAGCGCCAGCCGGCTGTCCCGTCCTCGACCGCCCCGCTGGACTGCGACGCAGCGCCCACACTGAAGACCAGCGACCCTGCGATGGGATGTCCGTCCAAGGAAACCACATGGTAGCTCACGGTATAGGTGCCCTGGTCCAACTCCTCAGGTAGGTCCAGGTGCAGCTCGTCTTCCCGGGCTTCCGCCCTCTCAGGCGGCAGCACGTCCTCGCCCTCGGGCCCGAGCACCTGGGCGCGGGTCAACGCCACAGGCTCGTTGAAGTGGATTACGACCTCGTCCGGCAAATCCGGCAGCACGGTGCTGTCGGTCGGCTCGGTATAGGTCATTACTGCATGCGCGTTCGCTACCCCGGCCAGCCCGTGAAGGAGGACAAGCGCCAGAAGGAGAGGCCGGAGGGCCGCTTGTGCTCCTTCGGCCCCGGCGCGGCAAAGACGCACACTGTTCATCAGTGGGTAGAGGGCGCGATGACCGTGAGGGCCGGGGCGGGTTCCGCCAGATCGTGGGGATCCTGGCCATCGGCGGGGATCTCGATCCAGCGGGTGACCGCCTCGCCGCATTCCTGGATCACCGGGAAGTAGACGGTCTGCCCCGTGAGCGCCTCGGTCAAGCGACCACGGAAGGTGAACTCGTCGTACCATTCGTCGGGCAGGTCGCCGCCGCTCCAGCGGATCTCGCGCACGCCTTCGGTGAGGGTTTCGCCGTGGAGCTCAGCCGGCTCGGCAAAGGCGCCCACCGTGGTCTCGATCGTCCAGCCGGGCTTCGGCATGGGTTTGGCGTCAATGACGCCGTCGGGGATCTGCACGCGAACAGCCGTGGTGGCCGCGCCTTCGCAGCCATGGCCCACACGCAAGACCGCCTTGTAGGCGCTGCCCGCCGCCGCTTTGGGTTCCTCGAGGGTGATGTGGGCGAGCGTGGCGCCCGCGCTGGCGAGTAGAAGGGCGCCAGCAAGGGCGAATGTCATGGCGGTCATGTCTATCTCCGGGTCTCCCCGCGTGGGCGCGGATGTTTGAGTGTTGGTCCTGCTGCCGTGATACGCTCGCCGATAGTCTCAAACTTTGACCCAGCGCAACTCGCAGGGCGTTTCCCGTCAGTCCGTGCGGACGAGGCGGAAGCCCAGATGGTGGGGTGGCACACCGGCGGCGCAGCCTCCGCTGCTGGCGTCCCGAACGAAGTCGATGACGGCGGCGCGGTG
>NZ_VDFU01000070.1 GCF_006152115.1 Rubellimicrobium rubrum
GCTGGGATGAATGGAGAACTTGGTCGCATCGGCCCCGCCTACGATGATCCAGGTCACCGGCTCATCGGCCGAGTAGGTGTCCACCGCCGTTTGGTTCTCCGGGACCGACTTCGTGGTCGGGCCGGTCAAGACGGGTGCGGTGTCGTCGAGGTCGAGAACCGTCACGGCGACGGCTTGCGTGCTCGTGTTGTTGGCTGCATCCGTCGCCGTGAGGACCACGTCATAGACGTTGTTGGTGCCGCTGTCGGCCGGTGTCTCAAAATCCGGAGCCACCAGGAACGTCAGGGCCCCAGTGGCCGGGTTGACGGCGAACTTGCCCGCGTCCGCACCCCCGGTGATGGACCAGGTCACCCCTTCATCGGCGGTGAAGGTCGCCACGGTTGCTGTACCCTCGTTCACGGACTTGGCCGAGGCGACCGCACCCGCTCCGCCCGATGGGCCAGTGATCTGTGGCGCCACCTCGTCGAGGTCGAGGACCGTCACAGCAACGCTCTGCTGGCTCGCGTTGCTGGCCGCATCCACGGCTTTCACGACCAGGTCATAGACGTTGTTGGTGCCGCTGTCGCTCGGTGTCTCGTAATCAGGCGCCGCAACAAAGGTGAGCGCACCCGTGCTGGCATTGATCGTGAACTTGCTCTGATCCGCGCCGCCGACGATGGACCAGGTGACCGGCTCGTTGGCCGCGAGCGTGGCGACCGCTGTCGTGCCCTCGATCACGGACTTGGCCGAGGCGGCCGCACCGGCCATGCCCGAAGGTCCGGTGATGAAGGGCGCAGCCTCGTCGAGGTCCGCCACAGTCACTGTGACGGTCTGCTGGCCTGTGTAGCCGTTCGCATCAGTGGCCAGAATGGTCACGACGTAGGTGTTGTTCGCATCCGAGTCGCTCGGTGCCTCGAAGTCTGGCGCTGCAGCAAAGGTGAGCGCGCCCGTCGTCGAGCTGATCGTGAACTTGCCGGCATCGGTGCCACCCTGGATAGACCAGGTGACCGTCCTGTTGGCTGTCAGCGTGGCCACAGCCGTCTGGGTCTCGTTCACCGTCTTGGCCGAGGCCGTGGCTCCGGCCGTGCCGGACGGCCCGGTGATTGCGGGCCCGCTGGCCTGGACCGTAGCAAGGTAGGAGTTCAGCGCGTTTAAAAGGCCGTTGGTGGCGGCGTTGCCGCTGACGCTCGAGCCGTCCGAGTAGGTCTGGGACGAGCCGATGATCCGCAGGCCGTAGTTGCTGGTCGAGCCCAGCGTCATGGAGAACTGATTGCTTGAGCCGTAGGAGATCGTGCGGGCCGGGTTGGCCGGATCGGGGATGAAGCCGAACGCATGGAGCGTGCTGCCCTGGGTGTCGCGCCAGTTGATGGCGCCGGGAACGTCGATCACGGTGCCGTCGTCGAGGAGGAGGCGCAGTGTGCCCGGAATGTCGTTGCCCTGGGCGGTAAACTGGCCTGTGCTGGAGGGCTGGGTGAACGTGGCGCGGTCGATCTCGAGCGTGCTGAAGATCCGGATGTTGGTGGCCGAGTTGTTGCTCGACCCAACGGTGCCGATAAACCCTTCGGGAAACGGCACGGAGACGCTCTGCGCATAGACGGCTGATGCCGTGGACGCGAGGAAAAGAAACGAGGCGGAAACGATCCTCCGCAGACCGGCCTTGTTCACGATAACACTGTCCTAGACTTGGCGATTGTTGATGGCTTGCGCTTCGTCAGGGTCAGTGAGCGGTGATTGTGGCGCCAGTCTGGCCTGTTGACGGCTGCTTAAGGACGACGGACGAAGCACAGCTGTCACGACCGGGAGGCAGCAGCCAGGCGGGATGTCGTGCAGCCATCTTACCTATGCTCGTTCCAAGGGGCACAGGAATAGTCATGGTTCAGCCAGCGCGTGAGTTGCGCAAGCCAACCTAGGTGTGCTGGCAGAGCAGGTTAGCATACCAGTACACAGCGACCAGACGATCCTCAGCCGTAGGGGTGATCGGCGACTGGTAATCTGACGCCTTTCGCATGTGTTGTTTCCAACAGACACGGGCGTTCTTCACTGACCTACCGTCCCCGGCCCTGTAGCACCACACGAACGGTTGCGGCCAGGATGCGCAGATCGGTCCAGAAGGACAGCTCCGCCGCGTACTGGTCGTCATAGCGGGCCCGGTCCGCAAAGGTGCTGGTGTGGCGCTGGCCCACTTGCCAGCTGCCCGTGAGCCCGGGGCGGAGAGTGGAGTAGGCCACCCCCGGATAGAGCGGCTGCTGCTGAGGGAGCATCGGTCGTGGGCCCACCAGACTCATGTCGCCGCGCAGGACGTTCCACAGTTGCGGGATCTCGTCGAGCGAGGTCCTGCGCAGGAGGTGTCCCACGCGCGTGATCCGGGGATCATGGCTGAGCTTTTGGTAGGTGTCCCACTCAGCCCGCGCGTCCGGGTGGTCCGTCAGGTAACGCTCCAGCCTTTGCTCCGCATCCACCACCATGGTCCGAAGCTTCCAGAACTGAAAGATGCGGCCCTGTCGGCCAACCCGGTCTTGGACAAAGAAGGCCGGACTACCAGACAGGCGGATCACCACCACCAAGAGCCCCACAAGGGGCAGCACAGCGGGCACGACTAAGATCAGCAGGAGCAGGTCGAGCAGGCGCTTGCCAAAGGTCGGTTACACCGGCCGGAGGACAGGCAGGACCTTGCGCGGCTGTGTTCCGGACGATTGCTGGGCAGAAAGCTCGTGGACTGTATAAGCTCCCGCATCCGACATGATGGCCTCGCAACCAGTGAACTGCCAATTTCAGGGAGCCAGTTCGGAACTGGATCGACGCCTCATAGCTTCCAATTTTATATTTGTGCAACAGATACTTGTGAACGCTCAATATGTTTAGAGGTTAACATTGTGCGCGCGTGTGCCGCCTTCAATGAGGAGGGCATTGCCGACGCAATCGACCGGCTCTCTGGACCGTCGCGGCCCCACCCTGGCGCACTGATCTTGTCGAGAAGCAGCATATCATCTGAGCCCCCCTGCCTCCGGTCTTGCCGCGCGAAGCTGCGCTCGACACGGATCGGGTGTTGATTGAGTGAGGCTAGGTTGCCAGGCGGCCGTTCTGGCGGCTCGCCCGTGTGGCCTTGCTTGGTCCACAACCCAGCCAATCTTGGCAAACCTTATCTGCTAATCCTGCCAAGCCATGGGAGCTTGGGATCCGTCAGCTTGGTCGTAGGTTCTGCTACCACAGCCCGTCCTCCAGGTTTCGGCAGGCGTCACGACCCTTGTTGCCCCTGCCAGTCCAGCGTCTGTGGATCAGGATGTCCCTGGCGAACAAGACTGCAGAAGAAGCCAGCACGAGAACTACCGTCAAGACCATCGCATATCCACCAGAGCAGGAGCTTTGAGAGACCTCTTTGCCAAAGCGCCTTTGAGTTAACCACTAGACTAAAAGGTCGGATCAGAAGCGGGGCTTCATCGCTCATGACACCGGGGTAGAGTCTCAGATCGCGCTTACACGCGAAGGCTAGATCATCGTTTGCGCTTGGTTCGCGATCCTATTGACGACGGCTCCAACCGGTTCAGCGATCTCATCCAGAGTTTCTGTTTTGTCAACAATCGCCAAATTGTTGCCATGATTGCTCCTCATCTCCTCGCCTCGTTGAACGAGGACCAAGTGAGCCGGTGAGTCTTATGAGCAAAGAGCCGAAACTAACTCAGCCCCGCCGTCCACGCCGGATCCTTCTGGCGGGGGGTGCGGGATTCGTGGGCTCCCATTTGGCCGAACGGCTGGTCGGAGCGGGGCACGAGGTCATCTGCGTGGACAGCCTGCAAACGGGGCGGCTGCCGAACCTGGCCCCCTTGATGCGGGAGCCGCGGTTTTCCTTCCTTCGCCACGACATCGGGCTTCCCCTGAGCGTGGATGGGCCGTTGGACGAGATCTGGAACCTGGCCTGCGCGGCCTCCCCGCCGCAGTACCAGCGCGATCCCCTGCACACGATGCGCACCTGCCTGCAGGGTAGCTGGAACCTGCTGGAACTGGCTCGGGAGAAGCGCGC
>NZ_VDFU01000071.1 GCF_006152115.1 Rubellimicrobium rubrum
GGCGACAGAAAGCAGCCGATCTACAAGTCGCCCTTTGGACCCAACTCGGCCCAAGGCTGACCGATGATGTTGAACCGCACCGGGTTTGCCGGAAGCGAGTTTTCGTTAGCTACGCGGCCATGACTGGGGTGACCAGAGCCGTGTAGAAGTTTGGTTCGGCCTCGGCGGGCGGTGTGTTCCCGATGGGCTAGAGGAGACGGCGGTTGTTGAACCAGTCCACCCATTCGAGAGTGGCGACCTCCACGGCCTCGAAGCTCCTCCAGGGTCCGCGGCTATGGATGACCTCGGCCTTGAAGAGCCCTTTGATCGTCTCGGCCCAGGCGTTGTCGTAGCTGTCGCCGACGCTGCCCACGGACGGCTCGATGCCCGCGTCAGCCAATCGCTCAGTATACTTGATGGACAGGTATTGGCTGCCTCGGTCGCCATGATGGACCAGCCCCATGCTTTTGGTGGGCCGGCGTTCATGGACGGCCTGCTCCAGGGCATCGAGGACGAAGCCCGCGTGCGCCGATGGGCTGACCCGCCAGCCGACGATCCTGCGGGCAAAGGCATCGACCACGAAGGCCACATAGACGAAGCCCTTCCAGGTCGCGACGTAAGTGAAGTCGCTGACCCAAAGCATGTTGGGCGCAGCCACGCGGAACTGCCGGTTGGCCTTGTCCAGCGGGCAAGGCACCTTCTTGTCCGGAACTGTCGTCCTGTGCGGCCTGCCCCGGATGATGCCTTGAAGGCCCATCTCCTTCATCAGCCTCGCCACCGTGCAGCGGGCGACATCGAAACCCTCTCGGCCGAGTTGCCGCCAAACCTTGCGGACGCCGTAGACGCGCCAGTTCTCCTCGAACACGCGCAGGATCTCAGGCCGCAGCGCCTCGTCGTGCCGCGCACGATCCGACAACCGGGCCGGGTCCGCCCGCTTCGCCAGGTGGTCATAGTAGGTGGACGGGGCGATCCGCAGAAGACGGCAGATCGGCTCGACCCCGTGTGCCCCTCGATGGGCATCGATGAACGACACCATCACTTCGACCGGCGGTCGAGCTCCGCCATCGCAAAATGCGCGGACGCCTTGCGCAGGATCTCGTTGGCCCGGGCCGTAGCTCCCGGTTCTCGCGCTCGAGAGCCTTGAGCCGCTCCGCCATCTCGGTCGGGACACCGGCGCGGCGCCCGCTCTCCACCTCGGCCTTCTTCCCCCACTCGTTCGAGCCGCTGCGCCGCGCAGCCGATCTTGGCCGAGATCGACACGATGGCCGACCAGCGGGAGCCATGCTGGCCATTGCTCGAACCAATGGCGCAATGGCTTCGATCCAGCACCATCCGCACAGCGCGTTCCCGCACCTCAGGAGAGAACTTGTTCGTCGTCTTGCTCATCAGGGCTCCACCCACCTCAGAAGTTGGAGCCTCCTGTCTTGACTGGATCCGGTAGAAGGGGGTCGCGGACGGCATCCCGCAAGCCTCCCGGGCACTGAGCCCGTTTGCCGGCATGGGAGCCGTCCGCTTCTTCGCGTTCATCCTGAACAGTTGACTGGGGCTGTTGCCGCAGACCCCGCAGAACAGGAGCAGGAGACATGATGGAGCAGATCTACATCGGCGTCGACGTGGCAAAGCTCTGGCTGGACATCCAACACCCAAGTCGGGCACCGCGGCGGATCGACAGCAGCCCCTCGGCAATACGCGCATTTACTCGCGCCGTGGCAAAGGAGGGAGCCTGGGTCATCTTCGAGGCAAGTGGTGGATACGACCGAGGGCTGCGGGATGCGCTCGAGGCGGCCGGCGCCCGGTTCAGTCGGGTCAATCCCCGGCAGGCCCGTGACTTCGCCCGAGCCATGGGCGTGATCGGCAAGACCGACAAGGTCGATGCACGTCTGCTGGCCGAGTTCGGGCAGCGGCTCCGCCCGGCTCAGACCCCACCTCTCTCGGCGGAAAGGCAAGTCCTCTTGGCCCAGGTCACCCGGAGACGGCAGCTCGTAGAGATGCGTAAGCAGGAGGTAACGCGTCTTCAGCAGACGGCCGATCCGGAGGCCCGCGCCGACATCAGCAGCCTCATTGGTCTTCTCGAGCGGCGGATCTCGAAGATCGAGAAGCGGATGATCGAGATCGTCAGCGCCGCTCCTGACCTGGCTGAGATTGATCGACGCCTCAGAACAGTCCCAGGCGTCGGCCAGATCGTCTCGGCAACCCTCCTGGCTGAACTGCCTGAACTTGGGACCCTCGACCGGCGACGGATCGCGGCTCTCGCCGGACTGGCTCCCATCACCCGCGACAGCGGCCAGCGAGCAAGCCGCCGGACCATCGGTGGAGGGCGACCCACCGTCCGCACGATGCTCTACGTGGCGGCTCTCCACGCCTCTCGCCACTCGTTGGCGTTTGGCCACTTCCGACGGCACCTCGAAGCAGCTGGCAAGCCGGTCAAGGCCGCTCTCACGGCAACCGCCCGACAGCTACTGACCGTCCTCAACACCATGATCGCTTCGGAGGCCGACTTCGTCGAAACCGCACCGTCCTGAGTACAGTTGCCTGTATCCGACCACCCCTGGGCGGCCGTTGCGCCGCTGCTGCCGCCCGAGCCACCCAAGCCCAGAGGTGGCCGGCCTCGCTGCAATGATCGCGTCGCTCTGGCCGGCGCCATCTTTGTGCTGCGCTCCGGCACCCTTTGGAGATGCTGCCGCGCGAGCTGGGTTGCTCGGGCCTGACTTGTTGGCATCCTCTGCGGGACTGGCAGGAGGCCGGCATCTGGGCCGCACTGCACCGCGTGCTGCTCGAGCGCCTGTCGTATGCCGGGCCTCTGGATTAGAGCCGGGCCAGCCTGGACAGCGCGTCCGTGCCGGCGAAAAGGGGGGCACCGAAACCGGTCCGAACCCGGCGGATCGCGGACCAAACCGGGCACAAAGCGCCCCCTTGTGGTCGACCGCCGAGGCACGCCCCTCGGGGTGCAACTGAGCCCCGCCAATCGCCACAACAGCATGATGTTGGCGTCGGCCTTGGACGCTGTGCCCGGCGTGCGCCATGGGCGGGGCCGGCCGCGCAAGCGACCTCGTAAGCTCCACGGCCTGTAAGGCCTACGACTACCGCCGCTGCCGGAGCGAGTGTTGTGCCCGCTCCGTCGCGCCATGCATCGCAAGGCGGAGCCTCGAGGCGAGCGAAACGCTGGGCCGGCACCGCTAGGTGGTCGAGCGCACCCTGGCCTGGCTCAACCGCTTCCTGCGCCTTGCGATCCGGCTCACGAGCGGCGCGCCGACATCCACAAAGCCTTCGTGACCCTCGGCTGCGCCCTCATCTGCCTCAACCAGATCAGACGGTTTTGTTGGGTGCTCTTATTCGTCCGGCCTGACCGGCCGGGGCCGTCCTTCAGTATCGAGCGCCACGAACGTGAAGGTCGCCTCCGTCACAAGCTCGCTCGTGTCGCTGTCGCGGCTTCGGCGCCAAGCTTCCACATGGATCTGCATGGAGGTGCGCCCGGTGCGGAGCAGGTTCGCATAAAGCGACACCTCGTCGCCCACCTTCACGGGCCGGTGGAACTTCATGCCGTCGACGGCCACGGTCGCCGTCCGCCCCCGGGCGGTGTGGGAGGCCACGTTGCTGCCCGCGAGGTCCATCTGCGACATGAGCCAGCCGCCGAAGATGTCGCCGGCCGGGTTGGTGTCGGCCGGCATCGCGATGGTTCGAATGGCCGGCGTACCAGAGGGGGGAGCTTTGGGGTCTGTCATGCGGTTTCCTAGGTGGCTTCCAGCGATTAGCGAAGTCGTGTCTTGGCCAACAGTAGTTCCGGGTTCGACATGCGCAGGAGCGGGTCCACATCCTTAAGCGCTGTCTCGATCAGATGGCGCGGAGTAGTCTGCGCTCATGGCCTGACCGAGTTCGTTTGCTCCCCAGCCCCGTCCCCTGTCTCCACCCGAAGCTCACTGTCTGTCGTGTCGACGACCTCCTCCGCGTGCGCCTCCTCGCGGCCGTAGCGGACCTCGTGGTAGCCCTCGTAGATCATCTCGAGC
>NZ_VDFU01000006.1 GCF_006152115.1 Rubellimicrobium rubrum
GCCAAGGCCTGCGACGCCATCACGGCGCACGACCCGCATGTGCGGGGCGTGGTGGTGCTGGGGCTCGACGCCCCCGCCGAGGAGCTGGCCCAGAGCTTCCGGCTTGCTGCGCGCCAGCCGCTCGTGAAGGGCTTCGCCGTGGGCCGCACGATCTTCGGTTCGGTGGCGCGCGCCTGGCTCAGGGGGGAGATGGGCGACAAGGAAGCGGTCGCGGAGATGGCCCGGCGTTTTGCGGGCCTGTGCGCGACCTGGGACGCGGCGCGTGCGGGACAGGCGACCTCGGAGCGGAGGGGTGCCGCATGACTCGGACCGTCTCGTTGCGCTTCCACAACCTGCCCGGCAGTCGCGCGGGCTTCGGGCGGGCTGGCACGCGGAGCCTCATCGCCGACCGGCCCGAAGGCGTGGCCCAGGGCGAAGGCCTCGGCTTCAATGGGGCCGAGCTTCTTGCCGCCTCGATCGGGGGCTGCTTCTGGAACGATCTCCATTACGCCGCCGAGGCGCGGGGCACGGTGCTTGGCGCCGTCGAGGTCGCGGTGGACGTCACGTTGTCGGGTGCCCCTCTCCGGGTCACTGCCGCCACGATCCACGCCCGCATTGCTGCCGACGAACCGGCTCATGCGCGCGAATGCTTCGACGACGCTGCGGCCACGTCCACCATCGCCAATTCCGTCAGCGCGGCCTTTCCGGTCGCTTTCGCCTTCGAGGACTTCTGACATGTCGACGATCCGCCTCACCGCCGCGCAGGCCATGGTGCGCTGGCTCCAGAACCAGCTTGCCGAGGATGGGACGCCCTTCATCTCGGGCTGCTGGGCGATCTTCGGACACGGCAACGTGGCCGGCATCGGGGAGGCGCTGCACGGCGCCCGTGACACCTTCCAGACCTGCCGGGGCCACAACGAACAGGGGATGGCCCACGCGGCCATCGCCTATGCCAAGCAGCTTGGCCGCAGCCACGCCATGATGGTGACTTCGTCCATCGGTCCAGGCGCGCTCAACATGGTGACGGCGGCGGGCCTGGCCCATGTCAACCGCCTTCCGGTCCTGTTCGTCGTGGGCGACGTCTTCGCCAACCGCGGCCCCGACCCGGTGCTCCAGCAACTCGAGGATTTCAATGACGGCACCGTCTCGGTCAATGACTGCTTCCGCCCGGTGTCCCGCTACTTCGACCGGATCGAGCGTCCCGAACAACTCCTGACCGCGCTCCCGCGTGCCATGCGGACCATGACCGACCCCGCCGACTGCGGCCCGGTCACGCTGTCCTTCTGTCAGGACGTTCAGGCCGAGGCCTACGATTACCCCGCCGCCTTCTTCGAGCCCCGCGCGTGGCGCCGCCGCCGCGCGCAGCCCGATCCGGTCGAGGTCGCGAGCGTCGCTGCCCTCATCAAGGGGGCGGACTCCCCCGTGATCGTCGCGGGGGGCGGAGTCCATTACGGCCACGCCACCGAGGCGCTTCGCCGTTTCGCCGAGGCCACCGGCATCCCGGTCGTGGAAACCCAGGCCGGCAAGTCGTCCCTGCCTTGGGATCATCCGCTGAACCTTGGCGCGGTAGGGGTCACCGGGACGGCCGCCGCCAACGCAGTATGCGGCAGCGCCGACCTCGTGATCGGGGTGGGCACCCGCTTCCAGGACTTCACCACCGGCTCCTGGGCGCTCTTTTCCCGTCCCAACCGCAAGCTCGTCAGCCTCAACGTCCAGGCCTATGACGCGATGAAGCACGGGGCCGAGCCGTTGGCTTGCGACGCCGAGGCGGGCCTTGCGGCCGTTCTCGCGGCTCTGCCCGGCTACCACGCCAAGCCGATCCCCGCCTCGCTCAAGGCTGACTGGTTCTCGGACGTCGATCAGCTCACCGACGCGCCAAAGCCCGACGACAACGCGCTGCCCACTGACAGCCAGGTCATCGGCGCCGTCCAACGTGCCAGCGGTCCCGACACGGTGGTGATGTGCGCCGCCGGCACCATGCCCGGTGAGCTTCACAAGCTCTGGAAGGCCACTCGCCCGATGTCCTACCACATGGAATACGGCTTCTCCTGCATGGGCTACGAGATCGCGGGCGCGCTGGGCATCAAGATGGCCGAGCCGGATCGCGACGTCGTCTGCATGTTGGGCGACGGCAGCTACATGATGATGAACAGCGAACTGGCGACCGCCGCGATGATGAAGGTGCCCTTCACCGTCGTCATCACCGACAACCGGGGCTACGGCTGCATCAACCGCCTTCAGATGTCGACCGGGGGCGCGGAGTTCAACAACCTCCTCAAGGACGCCCATGGCGGCGCGAACAGCCGCATCGATTTCGCGGCTCACGCCGCCAGCATGGGAGCCGAGGCCGTCAAGGTAGGCACCATCAGCGAATTGGAGCAGGCGCTGGCCCGCCGACACGAGGCACAAGGGCCCTATGTCGTCGTCATCGACACCGACCCCTATCCCTCCACGCCGCATGGCGGATTCTGGTGGGACGTGGCCGTCCCCGAGGTGTCGGAACGGGCGGAAGTGCGCGAAAAGCGCGAGGCCTACGAAGCGCGCATCCGCGAGCAGGCGCGCACCTGACCCAGACGGCGGCTCCTAGACACAGGAGCCGTCCCATTCCGGAGAGAGGCCCCATGGAAAGGCTCTTCGATTTCAACCACCCCTTCTTCCGCCCGCTCTGGCTCCGCATCCTGATCGTTGCGGTCTGCCTTCTCTGGGCGATGTTCGAGGCCAGCACGGGCCAGATGATGTGGGCCATCCTGTTCGGCGCCATCGGCCTTTATGCCGCCTATGGCTTCTTCGTCACCTTCAACCCGCGCGAGCCCGAGGACAAATGAGCCACCTTCTCGTCCACCCCGCAGGCGACACCGGCAAGGTCCACGACATCACGCCCGACAGCGCGGGCTGGGGCTATGTGGGCTTCGGGCTGTACCGCCTGCGCGCGGGTGAACGCGCCGCCGAGGCCACCGGCGACCGCGAGGTCATCCTGGTCCTCGTCGAGGGGCGCGCCCGCATCACTGGCGCGGGCCAGGACTGGGGCGAGTTGGGCAACCGCATGGACGTCTTCGAAAAGACCCCGCCCCACTGCCTCTACCTGCCGAACGGCACCGACTGGGAGGCGGTGGCCACCACCGACTGCACCTTGGCCGTCTGCACCGCGCCAGGGCAGGGCGGCCACGAAGCCCAGCGCCTCGGCCCGGAGGGGATCGAGCTCACGCCCCGGGGCCGGGGCACCAACACCCGGCACGTGAACAACATCGCCATGGAAGGCCGCGACGTCGCGGACTCTCTCCTGGTGACCGAGGTGTTCACCCCCGCCGGCCACTGGTCGAGCTACCCGAGCCACCGTCACGACGAGGACGACTTCCCGCGCATGACCTATCTGGAGGAAACCTACTACATGCGCCTCAACCCCGCGCAGGGCTTCGGCATCCAGCGGGTCTACACCGAGGATGGCTCGCTCGACGAGACGATGGCCGTCCGTAACCACGACGTAACGCTCGTCCCCAAAGGCCACCACCCCTGCGGCGCGCCCCACGGTTACGAGATGTACTACCTCAACGTCATGGCCGGGCCGCTCCGGAAATGGCGCTTCCAGAACGACCCCGACCACGATTGGATCGCCCAGCGGGATGCAGGTTAGGGCCAGTTGCCCGTCCCCCGTTGCTTCGGATCAGGCCCACCGCGCGCAGCGGTGACGGAACCTTGACAGTCTTCGGCCACCCTAGGGCCGAGACCAGACGGGGCCGCTGGCGGGACATCGCTCTCCCGCCTCCGGAAGGCACCCCCGCACCGCTTTCAACTGGGACCCGGAAAAGTGCCTTCGGACCGACCGGGGAACCAAGCCCCTGCCGCCGCGCGTCGAAACAGCGCCCCCTGCCTGGCCGGAGTGGCGTCCGCCGGGCAGAGCCGGAGGCCGTCCCCGACCCGCTCAGCGGCGCGGGGATACGCTCCGACTGATTTCAGGTTACGACGTCCGGCGCCATGCGCCCGGTGTGCTGCCTGATGCCCGCGATCTCGTCCGCAGCCTGCACGATCGGCCCCAGCGCTTCGGCCGGGTCACGGTCCAGCCGCGCCGGATCGGTTTCCAGGGACTCCAGATAGACCCGGAGCGTGGCCCCCACCGTGCCGGTCCCCGAAAGCCGGAACACTACGCGGGCGCCGTTCTCGAAGCCGATCCGCAGGCCTTGCTGCTCCGACCGCGATCCGTCCACGGGATCGTCGTAGGCGAACTCATCCGCAGTCGCGACCGTCAGGCCGGAAAAGCTCTGGCCGGGCAGGGTGGGCAACTGCGCCCGCAGCCCGTCATAAAGGGCGTTGGCCCTCTCGCTTTCCACATCCTCGTAGTCATGACGCGAGTAGTAGTTGCGCCCATAGGTGCGCCAATGCTCCTCCATCAGGGCCTTCACGCTCTGGCGCGACTCCGCAAGGATGTTCAGCCAAAGCAGGACAGCCCAAAGCCCGTCCTTCTCGCGGACGTGGTCCGAGCCGGTCCCAGCCGATTCTTCCCCGCAGAGCGTGACGCGGCCTGCATCAAGGAGGTTGCCGAAGAACTTCCAGCCTGTCGGCGTCTCGAAGCAGGGCATCCCCTTGGCTGCGGCCACGCGGTCCACCGCTCCCGATGTCGGCATGGACCGGGCGACCCCGGCCAAGCCGTCCCGATAACCCGGAGCCCGGTGCGCCTGCGCTGCCAGCAGCGCTAGGCTGTCCGATGGGGTCACATAAAGGCCGCGCCCCAGGATCATGTTTCGGTCCCCGTCGCCGTCCGACGCCGCCCCGAAGTCGGGCGCATCGGGGCCCATCATAGCGTCCACGAGGGGCTTGGCCCAGATCGGGTTCGGGTCCGGGTGCCCGCCGCCGAAATTGGGCGAGGGCGTGGCGTTGATCACCGTCCCTTCCGGCGCGCCCAGACGGTTTTCCAGGATCTCCTTGGCATAAGGACCGGTGATCGCGTGCATCGCATCGAAGCGTGCCCTGAAGCCCGAGGCGAACAGCGACCGCAGAGCACCGAAATCGAACAGCGTCTCCATCAGCGCCGCATAATCCGCCACGGGATCGACCACCTCAACGACCAGTTCGCCCATTTGCGTCAGGCCTGGCCGCGACAGGTCCACATCCTGCGCGACGGCGATCCGGTATTCCGTGATGGCCTTCGTCGCCTCGAAGATGCGGTCGGTGACATGTTCGGGCGCCGGGCCGCCGTTCGGTGTGTTGTACTTGAGCCCGAAATCCGCGTCCTCGCCCCCCGGATTGTGCGATGCGGACAGGATCAGGCCGCCATCGGTCCCGCGCTGGCGGATCAGGTTCGACGCGGCCGGCGTGGAGAGCAACGCGCCCTGACCCACGATGATCCGCGCCGCGCCGTTGGCGGCTGCCATGCGCAGGATCACCTGCGCGGCGCGGTCGTTGAAGTAGCGCCCGTCCCCGCCCAGCACGAGCGTCTTGCCCTGCACCCCGCCGATGCCGTCGAAGATGCTTTGGACGTAATTCTCCAGGAAGTGCGGCTGCATGAAGACGCGCGTCTTCTTCCGAAGCCCGCTGGTGCCCGGCTTCTGGCCGGCGATGGGGGCGGTCGGGACGGTCGCAATCTCCATACGGGATCTCCTCAGGAACGGTAAGGGATGGGCGTGGACTCAAGGGCAAGCACGACGACCGAGTCGGCCTCGACCCTCAGAGCCCGGTGAATGCGCGTCGGCGGCTCTCCGGGCTGCGCGGTGTTCACCTGCAGAACCCAGACGCGGTCCAAAGGCACCGGCGGCAGGAACACGAGCTGCTCCTCGCCGGCGTTGAAGACCGCAAAGATGGCGTCCTCGCGCGAGGAGCGGGCGATGTAGTCCGGTGTGCCGGCCGCTACGCGCATCTCGGCGGCGATCAGGCGCTGGTTCTGGTTGTTCCAGTCCACTTCGGTCATCAGGTCGCCGTCGGCGCGGCGCCAGAACAGGTCCACCTGACCGTCGATGGTGCGCGAGCGCGAATGAAGGAACCGGCGCTGCCGCAGGATCGGGTGGCGCTTGCGAAACGCCACGATATCCCGGCAAAAGCGAAGGAAGTCGGGATCGGCGTTGTCCCAGTCCACCCAGCCGGTCGCGTTGTCCTGGCAGTAGGCGTTGTTGTTGCCGTCCTGGGAGTTGCCGAGCTCATCGCCCCCGAGGATCATCGGGGTTCCCTGCGCCAGCATCAGCGTCGTCAGCAAGTTGCGCCGACGCTGTGCCCGTCGCGCCAGGACCGATGGGTCGTCCGTCTGGCCATCGATGCCCAGGTTGTCACTGTGGTTCTCGGAATGGCCGTCGCGGTTCTCCTCGCCGTTGGCGAGGTTGCGCTTGCCGCTATACGAGACGAGATCCATCAGCGTGAACCCGTCATGCGCGGTCAGGAAGTTGACCGAGGACGTCGCTGGCCGGCCGTCATGATCAAACTTGAGAGCCGAGCCCGATAGGCGCATCGCAAGCTTGCGCGTCATGTCCGGGTCCTTGCGCCAGTAGCGCCGCACTTGATCCCGGAACTTGTCATTCCACTCGAGGAAGGGGGGTGGAAAAGCCCCGAGCTGATAGCCCCCCGGCCCCACGTCCCACGGCTCCGCAATGAGCTTGACCCGGCTCAGGACAGGGTCCTGGCGGATGGCCTGAAGGAACGGGTGGTTGCGGTCGAATCCCCGCACCGTCCGTCCCAGAGTGGTGGCAAGGTCGAAGCGGAACCCGTCCACATGCATCTGCTCTACCCAGTAGCGGAGCGAATCGAGCACCAGCCGCATGACGAAGGGGTGGTCCAGGTTCAGTGTGTTCCCGGTGCCGGTGTCATTGATGTAATAGCGCGGGCTTTCTGCGAGACGGTAGTAGCTGGCGTTGTCGAGGCCGCGGAAGCTCAGCGTGGGGCCCATCTGGTTCCCCTCGCAGGTGTGGTTGTACACCACGTCGAGGATGACCTCGATGCCGGCCCCGTGGAACCGCTGGACCATGGCTTGGAAGTCGGACAGCTGGCCCGTCGTCATGTAGCGGGGTTCGGGCGCAAAGAAGCCCAGCGTCATGTAGCCCCAGTAATTCTTCAGCCCCCTGTCCAGCAGGAACTTTTCGTCGAGAAAGGCGTGGACGGGAAGCAGCTCGATCGCGGTCACGCCCAGACGGCTGAGGTGATCCAGGATCGGGTCCGAGGCGAGCCCCGCGAACGTGCCCCGGTGCGGGATATCGCGCCGACCCATGGTCAGACCGCGCACATGCGCCTCGTAGATGATCGTGTCGCTCAGCGCATGGTTCGGTGCCCGGTCCGGCCCCCAGGAAAAGGATGGGTCGGTCACTACGGCCCGGGGCATGAAGTTCGACGAGTCCCGCGTGTCGAAGGTCAGGTCAGCGTGCTTGGACGTGACGTCGTAGCCGAACAGGGCATCATCCCACTCCACCGTGCCAATGATGCGCTTGGCATACGGATCGAGGAGGAGCTTGTGCGGATTGAAGCGGTGCCCTTCATCCGGGCGATACGGCCCGTGAGCGCGGTAGCCATAGGCTTGGCCGGGCAGGAGCCCCGGCACGTAGCCGTGCCAGATATGGCCATCCCGCTCGGGAAGGTCGATCCATTCGGCTTCCCAGCGTCCGTCGGGCGAAAACAGGCACAGCGTCATCTTCGTCGCATGCTGCGAGAAGACGGCGAAGTTCACGCCTTCTCCGTCCCAGGTGGCTCCAAGGGGATAGGGACGTCCCGAAGTGATGGCGCCATGAGGGGCGTTTCCGCTGGCGATGATGGTGCCTTGAGGCTTCATGCGTGATTGGCGACGTCGCGATACAGCTTTGCATAGGCTCTGGCCGAAGTGTGCCACCCTACCGGTTGCGCCATCGCATTCGCCTGCATCCGCGTCCAGACGTCTTGGTCCTTGAAGAGCGTGCAGAGTTGCACGAGCGCACCGTTCAGCGCATCGACCGTGACCGGGTGGAACTGAATGCCCGTCGCCACCCCGGCGGCCAGAGCGGCGGGCGAGGCATGGATAACCGTGTCGGCCAGGCCGCCCGTCAGCGCCACGACCGGGACCGTCCCATACCGCAGGCCGTACATCTGCGTCAGGCCGCAGGGTTCGAAGCGCGATGGCACGAGGATGGCGTCCCCGCCCGCGATCATCCGGTGCGACAGCGCCTCGTCATAGCCGATCCGCACGCCCACTTGGCCATTCTGGCTCGCCTTGCGGAAACTCTCCTCCAGCCAGCCGTCGCCCGAGCCGAGCACGATCAACTGGCCTCCATGGGCCAGAAGGCTGGGCAGGGCCTCGATCAGCAGGTCCAGTCCCTTCTGCTCGGTCAGCCGGGACACGACGACGCAGAGCGGACCGTCGGATTCGGGCAGTCCGAACTCCCGGCGGAGCGCCTCCCTGTTGGCGGCCTTGCCGGCCGGATCAAAGTAGGGCTGCACCGCGGGATCGGTGGCAGGGTTCCACACTGACTCATCGATCCCGTTAAGGACCCCGTGCAGATCATCCCGCCGCGCGCGGATCACCCCATCAAGGCCCATGCCGAACTCCGGACGCATCAGCTCGGCGGCGTAGGTCGGCGATACCGTGGTGAGCCGGTCCGCCCCGACGAGCCCGGCCTTCAGCGCCGAGATCCGCCCCCAGAACTCGAAGCCATCCGCGTTGAACCGGCCCGGGTCCAACCGAAGCGAGCCGATCCTGGCGTACGAAGCCAGGCCATGAAACGCTATGTTGTGAACCGTCAGGATCGTGCCGGCCCGCCGCCGATCTGCAGCAACCGCTCGGAGGTATTCGGGAACTAGGCCAGCCTGCCAGTCGTGGCAATGAAGAACGTCCGGCGTCCAGTCACCCAGACCTTCGGCCGCGATGCGTGCCGCCATCCAGCACAGGCCGGCGAACCGTTCCGGGTTGTCCGGCCAGTCATGCCCGTCAGCGCCCAGATAGATGCTGCCCGTTCGCTCATACAGATGCGGCGCGTCGACCACGAGAAGGTCGAGGCCCGCAGCCGTCGCCGCGATGACTGTTGCGTGCCCACCGAAGAGGTTCCACTCCTCCATGACGATCCCCTCGCGGGCGATCGCCCTGAGCACCTCGGGGTAGCCTGGCAGAAGGACGCGCATCTCCACCCCTTCCGCCCTCAAGGCGGAGGGCAGGGCGCCCACCACATCAGCGAGCCCCCCGGTCTTGACCAGGGGGGCGCATTCCGAGGCGACCGACAGGACCCGCATCACAGGCTCGCGGCTCTTCGGTCCAGCATGTCCTGGGTGACAAGGGTGATCCCCTTTTCACTGACGCGGAACCACTTCGCGTCCTCCACCGGATCCTCGCCCACGATCAGCCCCTCCGGGATCACCACGCCTCTGTCGATCACCGCGCGCCGCAGGCGGGCGTGGCGGTTCACGGTCACGTAAGGCAGGACGACGGCATGGTCGAGCGTGGCAAATGAGTTCGTGTGGACCTGTGTGAAAAGCAACGAGTTGCGCACCTCCGTGCCCGAGATGATGCAGCCACCTGACACCATGGACGAAACCGCGCTCCCCCGGCGTCCGACCTCGTCATGAATGAACTTGGCCGGCGGCGTCATCTCCGAATAGGTCCAGATGGGCCATTCATGATCCCAAAGGTTCAACTCGGGGATGAAGTTGGTCAGGTCGATGTTGGCCTGCCAGTACGCATCCACTGTGCCCACGTCGCGCCAATAGGCCGGCGCACCGGGCGCGCGGACGCAGGAATCGTCGAAGCGATGCGCCCGAGCCGCGCCGCGCGCCACGATGGCCGGGATCAGGTCGTGCCCGAAGTCATGGCTCGAGTTCGGGTCGTTCGCGTCGTGTTGCAGAAGTTGGCGCAGGAATGGCCATGAAAAGACGTAGATGCCCATCGAGGCCAGCGACAGGTCGGGATTCTCCGGCGTAGGGGGTGGATCCTTCGGCTTCTCCAAGAAGCTGGTGATCTTGCCGGTGGCATCGACGGCCATGACGCCAAAGGCCGAGGCCTCTTCGCGCGGAACGGTAAGGCAGCCGATCGTCACGTCAGCACCGCTTTCGGCGTGTTCGCGGATCATGACCTCGTAGTCCATCTTGTAGATGTGGTCGCCTGCCAGGATGATGATGAAATCGACGTCGTAGCTGTCCACGATGTCGATGTTCTGCGTCACCGCGTCTGCCGTGCCCCGGTACCAGCTCTCATCGTCCATCCTCTGGGAAGCCGGCAGGATGTCGAGAAACTCGTTCCGCTCGGCCCGAAAGAAGGTCCATCCGCGTTGGAGATGGCGGATCAGGCTGTGGGCCTTGTACTGTGTGGCGATGGCGATCTTGCGGATGCCCGAGTTCATCGCGTTCGACAAAGCAAAATCGATGATCCGGGACTTGCCCCCGAAGTACACGGCGGGCTTTACCCGGCGGTCCGTGAGCTCCCGCAGCCGGGAGCCCCGTCCGCCCGCCAGAACAAAGGCCATGGATCTGTTGGTCAGTCTGCGAGTCTGCGGCATGCGTCGGGCCTCCCCTCCCGTCAGCGGTCTAGTTGGAAGATCAGCGTCGAAAGCGGCGGCAACGTCATCGGCGCCGAGAAGGGTTGGCCCATCCAGCCGCGCTCCTCGGCGGTGACGCCGCCCATGTTGCCCCGTCCGCCGCCGTCGTACAGCACGGCGTCGGTGTTCATCACCTCGCGCCACCGCCCACCCTCGGGCAGGCCAATGCGGTGATCCCGACGTTCGACGGGGGTGAAGTTGCTAACCACAACGCAGGGCGCGTCCGTTTCGAAGCCGCGGCGGATCCATGCGAAGACCGAGTTCTCTGCGTCGCCACCCTCGATCCATGCAAAGCCTTCCGGGTCGCAGTCGCGGGCATGGAGCGCCGGCGTTGCCCGGTACAGGGTGTTAAGGTCGCGGACGAGTCGCTGGATGCCCCGGTGCTCTGGGCCATGAGCCGGGGCCGCCCAGTCGATCTCGATCTGGTGGTTCCACTCGGCGCGCTGTCCGAACTCGCAACCCATGAACAGGAGCTTCTTGCCCGGGTGCCCCCACATGAAGCCGTAATAGGCCCGGAGGTTGGCGCATTTTTCCCACCAGTTGCCGGGCATCTTGGCGACCATGGAGCCTTTGCCGTGCACGACCTCGTCATGGCTGATCGGCAGGATGAAGTTCTCGGAAAAGGCGTACTGGAGGCCGAACGTCATCTGGTGGTGGTGATACTTCCGGTGCACCGGCTCCTTGTGCATGTAGGACAGGGTGTCGTTCATCCACCCCATGTTCCACTTGTAGCCGAACCCGAGTCCGCCCACATTCGTGGGAGCCGAGACCTTCGGGAACGACGTCGACTCCTCGGCTACCGTCATGATGCCGGGATGCCGGCCATAGGTGGCCTCGTTCATCCGCCGCAGGACGTCGATGGCCTCTAGGTTCTCCCGGCCGCCATGAACGTTGGGAACCCACTCGCCGGCTTTCCGTGAATAGTCACGATAAAGCATGGACGCCACGGCATCCACGCGCAGCCCGTCGATGTGATATTCGTCTAGCCAGAACAGCGCATTGGCGACCAGGAAGTTGGCGACCTCCCGGCGGCCATAGTTGTAGATCAGGGTGTTCCAGTCCTGGTGGAACCCCTCGCGCGGGTCCTGATGCTCGTAGAGCGCCGTGCCGTCAAACCGAGCAAGGCCGTGGGCGTCGCTTGGAAAATGCCCGGGCACCCAGTCCAGAAGAATGCCCAGACCTGCCTCGTGCGCCGCCTGGACAAGGTCCCGGAACTCGTGCGGCGGGCCGAAGCGAATCGTCGGCGCATAAAGCCCGACGGGCTGGTAGCCCCAGGAGCCGTCGAAGGGATACTCCGACACGGGCAGGAACTCGAGATGGGTGAAACCCATCTCCTTGGCGTAGCTCACCAGTTCGACGGCCGCCTCGCGATAGGACAGCGGGCGCCCCCCGTCAGCCGAGACCCGCTTCCAGGAGCCGAGATGCACCTCGTAGATCGAGATGGGTGCATCCCGGCGATTGCGGTCCGCCCGGAGATCCATCCATTCCTTGTCGTCCCAGCCATAACCGCTGATGTCGCGCACGACACTGGCCGTCTCGGGCGGGTGCTGGGCGCCGAAGCCCACGGGGTCCGCCTTGAGAGGCAGCAGCTCTCCATGCGGGCCGATGATCTCGTACTTGTAGGTGGCGAGATCGCCGACACCGGGCACGAAGATCTCCCAGACACCGGTGGCGCCGCGACGACGCATGGCGTGACGCCGGCCATCCCAAGCGTTGAAGTCTCCGACCACGGAAACCCGACGCGCGTTGGGCGCCCAGACTGCGAAATGGGTGCCACGAACCTTCTGATGATCCATGACATGGGCGCCCAAGGCCTGCCAGAGGCATTGGTGGGTGCCTTCACCCAGCAGGTACTCGTCGAGGTCGCCCAGCACGGGGCCGAAGCGATAGGCGTCGTCGTAGGTCCAGGTGCTGCCATGCCCGCGGCCTCGCAGCCGATAATCTGACTGACCCGCCGGAATGCGTCCGCAGAACAAAGGTCCCTCGATCCGCGGTAGCGGGACGTCCTGCGATCCGATGATCGCGAACATCTCCTCGGCCCCAGGATCGATGGCCGTGACCCAGGTCTCATCGCCATGAACATGCGGCCCAAGGACCGAGAATGGCTCGTCGTGCCGCCCGGCAAGGAGCCGCGCGATCGTCGCGCTGTCGAGCGGGTGGTTCGCTACGGTGTTCATTCTTAGGGATCATAGGCCCGGACGGCCCTCCCGCAAGGGAGGCCTCGTCGTGTTGGAGCCCAACGTCCGTCGAAGCCCCGTTTTTTCCGATCTGCGCCGATGGCCGGGGCAAGACCGCTACGGCCGATCCGGAGGTCATCCGGTGTTGAAGAAGCCCTTGCATTCGCCCGTCCCAACACGATCCGGCGGGCAGTCCGGCCAGACCATCGCCGGAGTCCCTGGGGCCAAGAAAGACGAAGAGCGGAGATCGTCTCGGATGACGATCTCCGCCACTGCGCAACCCGGCGCGCCTTAAAAGGTCAGGCGGTCTCGAACTCGGTGTCCGGGACGCGAGCCCCGGTCATGTAGGCCACCGCATCCGACATGGTGTGGTTCTGCGGCCGGATCACGCAAAGCCGCTTGCCAAGGCGGTGGACGTGGATGCGATCCGCGACTTCGAACACGTGCGGCATGTTGTGCGAGATCAGGATGATAGGGATGCCCCGCGACCGGACGTCGAGAATCAACTCCAGCACCCGGCGCGATTCCTTGACGCCAAGGGCCGCCGTCGGTTCGTCCAGGATGATGACCTTGGACCCGAAGGCCGCGGCGCGAGCCACCGCCACCCCCTGGCGCTGTCCGCCGGACAGCGTTTCGACCGCTTGGTTGATGTTCTGGATCGTCATCAGGCCAAGGTCGTTCAGCTTTTCACGGGCGAACCGCTCCATCCGCGGGCGATCGAGTTGGCGGAACCACTGGCCCAGGATGCCGGGCTTCCGCAGTTCCCGGCCCATGAACATGTTGTCCGCGATCGACAGCGCCGGGGACATGGCAAGGGTCTGATAAACCGTCTCGATCCCGGCTTGCCGTGCTTCGGTCGGGGTTCGGAACGCGACCTTCTGCCCGTCAAGGAGGATGTCCCCCTCGTCCGGGATGACGGCGCCGGACACGGCCTTGATCAGCGTGGACTTACCCGCTCCGTTGTCGCCGATGACCGCCAGGATCTCACCCGGGTAGAGGTCGAAATCGCAGTGGTCCAGAGCCACGACCTTGCCGTAGCGCTTCACGAGGCCCCGGCCCATCAGGATGGGCTGCCGCCCCGCCATGGTCGGATCCTGGACTTGGGTTTGCGTCTGCATCAAGCGGCCACCTTTCTGATCCACTGGTCCACGGCCACGGCCACGATGATGAGAAGGCCGATGAAGAAGAAGGTCCATTGCGGGTCGACGCCCAGAAGGCGCAGCCCCAGCGAGAAGACCCCGACGATGAGGGCCCCGAAGAGCGCCCCCCAGATGGAGCCCCGCCCGCCAAAGAGCGAGATGCCCCCGATCACCACGGCCGTAATGGACTGGATGTTGAGTTCGGCCCCCGAGGTCGGCGAAACCGATCCGATCCGACCGATCAGGGCCCAGCCGGCAAAGGCGCAGATCAGGCCCGACAGCGCATAAACCGAGATCAGCGTTCCCCGGACGTTCACGCCCGACAACTGGGCCGCGTCCGGATCGTCGCCCACGGCATAGACATGGCGGCCCCAGGCGGTGCTCCGCAGCGCATAGGACAGAACAGCGATCAGCAGGATCATGAAGATCACACCAAAGGTGAAGGTCGCACCCCCGCGGCCATTCTCATCGGCGCCGATCTTGAACGTGCTGGCAAAGAACTGGAGCAGGGGCGCCCTATCCTCGATGTCCTGGGCGCGGATAGTCTCGTTGGCCGAGTAGAGGAAGTTGGTGGCGAGGATGATCTGCCAGGTACCCAACGTAACGATGAACGGGGGCAGCTTCATCACCGCCACCAGCCAGCCGTTGATGGTTCCAAGCGCGGTCCCGACCCCAAGTCCGCACAGGACCGCTAACGGCACGGGGATGCCATACCGAAAGGCGAACTGGCCCATGACGACCGAGGACAGAACCGCGATGGCCCCGACCGAGAGGTCGATTCCAGCCGTCATGATGACCAGCGTCTGCGCCGCCGCGACGATCCCCACGAGCTGCACCTGCTGAAGGATGAGCGTGAGCGTTGCCGCCGAAAAGAAGCGCGTTCCGACCAACCCGGCGAAAAGCAGGATCGAAACCATCAGCACGATCAGAGGCACAAGGGACGGCGCCGAATGAAGTGCGTGCTGGAAACGCTTGATCAGGGTCTTGTCTTCGTGGAACTCGGCCACCGCCTCGGTGCGGCGCTCCTTGACCACGGCTTCGAAGTTGTCGGTGCCGCTCATGCGTTCTCCTCCGGGCGAGGGTTTGTTCCCCCTGATGTGCCTGGGGCGGACCGAAGCCCGCCCCAGTTCCGATCAGTGTGAGGCGAGACCGCCTTCGCGATCAAGCCTCATGCCAAGGCTCAACCCCAGCAGAGCTCCAGGCCTTCTTCGACCGAGATCGACTCGACGCCGTCGACCGGCGCACCGGTTACCAGCGCAACGCCGGTGTCGTAGAAGTCCTTGCCCTCGGTGGGCTCGGGCAGGGTGCCGTCGGCGGCGAACTGGGCGATCGCCTCGACTCCGAGGGCGGCCATCTGCAGCGGGTACTGCTGCGAGGTGGCGCCGATCACGCCGTCCTGCACGTTCTGCACACCGGGGCAGCCACCATCCACGGAGACGATCAGCACGTCGCTCTCACGGCCGATAGCCTGGAGAGCCTGATAGGCGCCGGCGGCCGAGGGCTCGTTGATGGTGTAGACGACGTTGATGTCGGGGTTCGTGGCGAGGAGGTTCTCCATCGCGCGACGGCCGCCTTCCTCGTTGCCCTGAGTGACATCGTGGCCGACGATGCGGGGGTCGTCCTCGTCACCGATGACGGCAGCGTCCTTGGTGTCGATCCCGAAGCCCTGCATGAAGCCCTGGTCGCGGAGCACGTCCACGGTGGGTTGGCTCACGTCGAGGTCGAGGAAGGCGATCTTGGCGTCGGCGGTCGCATCGCCGAGCGTGGCGGCAGCCCACTGGCCGATCAGCAGACCCGCCTGAAAGTTGTCGGTCGCGAAGGTCGCGTCAGCCGCGTCGATCGGGTTCAGCGGCGTGTCGAGCGCGATCACCAAGAGGCCGGCGTCACGGGCGGCCTGCACAGAGTCCACGATGGCGGCGGTGTCGGAGGCGGCGATCAGGATCCCCGAGGCACCGTTGGCGATGCAGGTCTCGATGGCCTGGACCTGGGACTCGTGGTCGCCGTCCTCGCGGCCCGCATAGGCGTTCAGCGTGATGCCGAGCTCGGCGGCCTTGGCCTCGGCGCCTTCGCGCATCTTCACGAAGAACGGGTTCGTTTCCGTCTTGGTGATCAGGCAGGCCGACGTGCCTTCCTGGGCGGCGGCGGCGCCGGACATGGCGATGACCGCCAGCGCGGAGCCGGCAAGAAGCTTCTTCATAGGTTCAGTCCTCCCAGACTTACGGCGCAGGTCTTCCGACCCGCATCCATCCCGCGCCTCCTTGGCGTCGGGAACGGTCGTAGGAGATACCGAACCCAGCCTTGGCGTCAATATGTTTGTCAGCTTGATTTATTAATCAGCTTGGCCATGTTCAGGCCAAGGAGGACGCACGATGACAACGGGCGCGGTGCGCAGCCTGAGCGCTGGCGTGAACCAGCAGGGGCTGCGCGACCACAATGAACGACTGATCCTGTCCACCTTGCAACGGCACGGGCCGCTGCCGGGCAGTGACCTGGCTCGGGTGGCGGGGCTTTCGGCACAGACCGTGTCCGTGATCCTGAGGGAGTTGGAGCGGGACGGGCTCGTCCGGCGGGGTCTGCCCCAGCGGGGCCGTGTCGGAAAGCCCCGGGTGCCCATGAGCCTCGTGGCCGATGGAGCGTTCTCAGTGGGGCTCAAGATCGGCCGCCGCAGCGCGGATCTCCTCCTGTCGGATCTGACAGGTGGCATCAGGGCGCAACTCCAGACCACCTACCGCTGGCCGGTGCCTCGGGACGTGTTCGGTTTCCTCAGCGAGGGGCTGGGACGGTTCCTGCGCGAGACAATCCCTGAATCGGCCGACCGCGTCGCAGGCATCGGGATCGCCAAGCCCTATGAGATCTGGGACTGGCATGCCGCCATCGGCGCTCCCGACAAGGTTCTGGATGCGTGGCGCGAGGTCGACTACGCCGCCGCCGTCGCGGAGTTCTCGCCCCTGCCTGTCTTCTTGGAGAACGATGGAACGGCCGCCTGTCGGGCCGAGCACATCTATGGCCGCGGCCGGGAGTTCCGCGATCTTGCGTACTTCTTCATAGGGAGCTTCATCGGCGGTGGCGTTGTCCTGAACCATTCGGTGTTCGAGGGAGCGTTCGGGAATTCCGGGGCATTCGGATCGCTCCTTGTGCCCGGAACCGACCGGTCGGACCGGCAACTCATCGACACCGCATCGCTGTTCCTGCTGGAGGACGCCCTGCACCGGACGGGCCAGCCATCCGACCGGCTGTGGGCACAGCCCCAGGACTGGACAGGGCTGGCCGGAGCCTTGGACGACTGGATCCGGCAGACCGCGCGCCAGCTGGCCCGGGCGGCCGTCACGGTCTGCGCCGTGATCGACTTCGAGGCCGTGCTGATCGACGGCGCGTTCCCCGCCGAGGTGCGGACGCGATTGGTGGACGAAACGCGCAAGGAACTGCTGACGCTCGATACGCGGGGCTTGGCGCCTATCCGGATCGAGGAAGGTCAGGTCGGTGGCAATGCGCGCGCCCTTGGGGCTGCGACCGCGCCGATCTTTGCGCGCTATCTCCTCAACACGCATGGAACAGCGGTTTCGGCGTAGCATGCCGGCGCTGCGCGGGCTGGCCTTTCGGGTTTAGACCGCGAGGTGGAGCGCGGCTTCCTTTCGGGCAAAGCCCTTCATTCCGGAACCGTGTGCCTTCAGCCATGTCCGGACCCGATCAGGGTCTCGTTTCGACAGATCGCGCAGCCACCACGCGATGGCCTTCTGGATGAACCACTCCCGGTCCGGCACCAGCGCCGCGCACCAGCCAAGCACCCGCTCGCGTACCGCGATCTCATCGGGCTTCGGAAACCGGTTCTTGGTCCAGGGCAGCGTCATGACCAGCGCGGCGCGACGGCTCCATATATGGTCCGACTCGATCCAGGTTTCCACCTCGTCAAGGCGCCGCGGATCGCTGACAAGCCTCCTCCCACCGGCGCTGGCGACGTGATCCGCGATGGCCCAAGCGTCGAAGTCGGGGACCCACGACGCGATCAAGCGCCAGGCTGGCTCGTCGTCTGGGCGGATCCGGGCTTGCGTGAGGAGCTTGGCTGCGGCGATGCGCGCTTCGTGGATGTCCGTGGTCCACAGCGCGGCGGCCAACGCGATCCTGTCTTCCAGGGTGGCCCCCTCGCGCCAGTGGTCGGCGAGTTCGGTGATTTCCGGAACGGACACCCCCAGGTAGCGGCGGGGTGCCTTGTGGTAGGCGGCCATCTCGGCTGCCCTGGTTTCGTCGGCGCGGGCCGATATGGTGGCAAGAGCCTCTTCGACCGTCATTCGGGGAGGCCGGTTGGAAAGCCGTCGATGCTGCGACGGTTCTTCTCCTGCCAGTACCGCTCGACTCCGTCTTCGCCCTTGGCCTCCGCCCACTGGTTCAGCGTGTCGCGCTCGGACCGGAAATCCATGAAGGGCACGGCATAGCCGCAGGACGTCTGAACCAACTCGACGGACATGTCGAAAATCTGACGCACCCCGGGCTCAGGCGGGAAAAGGGCATCCATCAGGTCCCATCCTGGCTCGTCTCGGTGGATCACACTGGCCGTGCCATAGGCGCGCAGGATCAACGGACGGGTCGTGAACGAGCACCACATCACCGTCATGCGATTGGCCCTGAGCAGATGTGCCGCCGTTTCATTGCCAGAGCCGGTCAGGTTCCGCCACGCCAAACGGTTCGGGCCAAGGATGCGAAGCGAGTCGCGACCCTTTGGCGATACGTTCACATGCCCGTCCGGCGCGGCCGTTGCGACGAAATAGATGGCCTGATCCTTGATGAATGCCTCATGGGCGGCTTCGAAGCTACTGAACTGCTTGGCCATTCATTCCACCGTGACGCTCTTGGCAAGGTTGCGTGGCTGGTCCACGTCGGTGCCTTTCGCCATGGCCGTGTGATAGGCCAGAAGCTGTGCAGGCACGGCATATAGAATCGGAGCCCAGAGGTCGGCGACATCCGGCATGACCAGTGTTTCCCACACGCCATGAGAGGCTGCCGCAGCCCCCGCGCGGTCCGTAATCAGGAGCACGCGCCCGCCTCGGGCCATCACCTCCTGCATGTTGGACACGGTCTTATCGAACAGCTCGTCATGCGGGGCCATGACGATAACGGGCACCGACTTGTCCACCAAGGCGATTGGCCCGTGCTTCAGTTCGCCTGACGCGTAGGCTTCGGCATGGATGTAGCTGATTTCTTTCAGCTTCAGCGCTCCTTCAAGGGCAAGGGGGAACATTCGCCCCCGCCCAAGGAAGAGAACGTCCCTTGCTTCTGCCAGCCTGGTTGCGATGCGGGCCGCCTCGTCGCTGATCGACAGGGCATGGTTCACCAGACCCGGCAAGGCCCGCAGGCTTTCGACCTGCTCAGCATAGGCGGCTCCGTCGAGGCGTCCCCGTTGCCGTGCAGCTTCGAGGGCAAGAACCCCCAGGACGAGCAACTGGCACGAGAAGGCCTTGGTTGACGCGACGCCGATCTCGGGTCCGGCCAGAATGGGCAGCGCAAGGTCCGACTCTCGGGCGATGGAGCTTTCCGCGACATTTACCACACACAGAATCCGATCCGCCTTGCCGCGGCAGTAGCGCAGGGCGGCCAAGGTGTCCGCGGTCTCACCCGACTGGCTCACGAACAACGCGGTGGTCCGGGCGGCCAGGGGAGGTTCGCGGTAACGGAACTCCGATGCGACATCGATATCGACCGGCAGACCGGCCAGTTGCTCGAACCAGTACTTGGCGACGTGGCAGGCGTAGGACGCCGTTCCGCAGGCGACCATCGTCAGCCGATCCACTCCGGTAAAGTCGATGCCGGGCTCGGGCAGGCGAATGGCGCCGTCGTCGCTCAGGTAAAATGACAGGGCGCTGGTCAGCCGGGAAGGCTGTTCGGCAATTTCCTTCGCCATGAAGTGCCGGTGCCCTGCCTTGTCCACCTGTGCGGCGTCGATGTGGATCGTCTTGACCGGACGGTTGGCGAGACGACCGCCGCTGTCCATGATCCGTGCTCCCGAGCGGGTCACAACGGCTCGATCGCTTTCTTCGAGGTATGTGATCCTGGAGGTCATGGGCGCGAGTGCGATGGCGTCGCTGCCGACGAACATCTCTCCGTCGCCGTGTCCGATGGCCAGCGGAGAGCCTTTCCGGGCGGCGATCATCAGATCCTCTTCGCCCTCGAACAGGAACAGGAGCGCATAAGCTCCGTGAAGCCGCGCCAGCGTGAGCTCGACGGCATCCTCCGGACTTGCTCCTTCGGACAGAAAGTGATTGGCGAGCATCGCGACCGTTTCGGTGTCCGTGTCCGACTCGTGCGACAGGCCGCGCCCGGCCAGCCATTCGCGCAGTTCGCGAAAGTTCTCGATGATCCCGTTGTGAACGACGGAGACGCGTCCCGCGCTGTGCGGATGCGCGTTGCGGATTGACGGCACGCCATGGGTCGCCCAGCGGGTGTGACCGATACCCGCCTTGCCGGCCAGCGGTTCGTGGACAAGGAGATCGGACAGGTTCACTAGCTTGCCTACCGCGCGACGGCGGTCCAAGTGCCCGTCGTTGATGGTGGCGATACCCGCGCTGTCATAGCCCCGATATTCGAGCCGCTTGAGGGACTCGACCAGTAGTGGCGCGACCTCGTGGGTGCCCAGGATTCCGACGATGCCGCACATGGTGTCAGGCCCCCGATCTGGCGGCCTTGAGGGCGCGCAATTTCTCGAACAACTTGGTGGCGAAAGCTGGCTTCTCGACCTGTCTGGCACGAGCGAGACCCAGCGAGCCGGGGGCGACATCCTTGGTGATGACCGAGCCCGAGGCCGTCATGGCGCCGTCCCCGATTCGTACGGGGGCAACCAGCATCGTGTCGGACCCGATGAAGGCATCACGCCCGATGATCGTCCGGTGCTTGAACACGCCGTCGTAGTTGCAGGTGATGGTTCCCGCACCGATGTTCGTCCGCTCACCGACATCGGCATCGCCGATGTAGCTCAGATGGTTGACCTTCGCACCTTCGCCGATTTGGGCCGCCTTGATCTCCACGAAGTTGCCGACATGGACGTCTTCGGCCAATTCCGCTCCGGGGCGGAGCCGCGCAAAGGGTCCGACCGTAGCGCCCCTCGAGACGTGGCATCCCTCGAGATGCGAGAAGGCGCGGATGCGGGCTCCGCTCTCGACGGTGACGCCGGGGCCAAAGACGACGTTGGGCTCGATGATCGTGTCGCGGCCCACGAAGGTATCGTAGGCGAAGATCACCGTCTCGGGCGCCTGCATGGAGACGCCGTCCTCCAGCGCCTGCGCGCGGATGCGGGCTTGGAAGGCGCGTTCGGCCGCCATGAGTTCGGCCCTGGAGTTGATGCCGAGCGTCTCGGGCTCCTCGCAGCGCACCACGGTCGTCGTCATCCCCCGACCCGCTGCGATCGCCACGACGTCGGGCAGATAGTACTCTCCGGCAGCGTTGTCGTTCCCCACCTCGCGAAGGAGATCGAACAGGAACGTGCCCTCGGCGCAGACCACGCCAGAGTTGCAGAGCCGGATCGCGCGGGTCGCCGCATCCGCATCCTTCCACTCGACGATCCGCTCCAGCACGTCGCCGTGCGTCACGAGCCGGCCGTAGCGGGCGTCCGAATCGGCAGTCTCGAAGCCAAGGACGACGATGTCGGCCCTGCTTCGCGCTTCCATCATCCGCTCCAGCGTCTCCGGCGTGACAAAGGGCGTGTCGCCATAAAGAACGATAACGTCGCCATCATGCTGGCCCAGCAGGTCGCGGGCCTGGAGAACGGCATGGGCCGTTCCAAGACGCTCGGCTTGATGCACGGTGGACACATCGGGATCGAAGGCGCGGGCGGCCTTCTCGACCTCGGCCGCGCCAACGCCGGTGACTACCACCATCTGTTCCGGCGCCAGGGCTGCAGCCGAACGCATGGCATGGTGAAGCAGCGGCGCGGCTGCCAGTTCGTGCAGAACCTTGGGCCGTTCGGAATTCATCCGCGTGCCTGCACCTGCCGCTAGGATGATGACGCCCAGGCCTCCTGTCCCGCTCATGTCCGCCTCTTCTGCCCGTTCTGGTTGACCGCCCTTCTATGCAACAGGTCGGGCCTTTCCAAGCCTCAGGCCCTGGGCGGGGCTTCACATCCTCCTTCGCTCGGTTACAGCGGCCACAGGAGGTGCCTGCATGACCCAAGGCCCGCGCACCGTGATCTTCGACCTCGACGGAACCCTCGCCGACACGAGCGGGGATCTCCTCGCCGCTGCGAACGGATGTTTCCGCGAACTGGGATTGGGCGACCTGCTGGACGACAGTGATGCCGGAGTAGCCCTTAAAGGGGGAAGAGCCATGCTCGCGCTCGGCCTGTCACGGGCCGGCATCAATGACGAGGCGGAGATCGAGAGGCAGTATCCCCGTTTGTTGCGGCGCTACGCGGATGCGATCTGCCATCACACCCGGCTCTATCCCGGCGCGGTCACCGCTTTGCATCATCTGCGGGCTGCCGGCTATCGGACCGGGATATGCACCAACAAACCCGAGGGCCTGTCCGAGATCTTGCTCGACAAACTGGGGGTGCGGGACCTGTTCGACAGTCTCGTCGGTGCGGATACCCTGCCGGTCCGCAAGCCCGACCCGTTGCCGTTCCATGAAGCGGTGACGCGGGCCGGAGGCATCGGTTCCCGGGCCTGCCTCGTAGGGGACAGCGACACCGATCACCGCACCGCTCGGGCGGCCGGCGTCCCTTCTATCCTTGTGGCGTTTGGACCCTCCGGTGAGGACATGGCCGCGCTGGAGCCCGAAGTGCTGCTCTGCTCGTTCGAGGATCTGCCGGAGGTCGTGGACAACCTGAACCTCTGACCCGGGTTCAGCCTCCGGCGTTCCAGATAGGAACGGTGGAGATCGACATCTTGGCCGAGCCTTCGGTCAGCTCGTTGGCATGAGCAAGGTAGACCAAGACCTGACTCTCCTGATCGAAGATGCGGGTCACCCGTAACGATTTCAGGATGATGGACTGTCTTTCGGAGAAGATCTCCTCGCCCTCTGGGCTGGTGTCGATGTCGCCGATGACGATGGGACCGGTCTGGCGGCAGGCGATGGACGAATTCGACGGATCCTCGAACCAGTTTCCCTGTGACAGGCGGTCCACAAGCGAGCGCTCGAAATAGGCGACGTGACAGGTGACGCCCTGAACACCGGGGTCGGGCAGGGCTTCCACGATGATGTCGTTGCCGACCCAATCCACCCCCACCCGGCCCACCTCCTCGGCGGACAAGGGAAGGGACGCTGCAAGAAGGATCACGGACAAGAGAGCGCGTTTCATGCCCCGGGAACGCAAGGGCCTTCATGCGGTTCCTCTCCTTAAGGAGCGGACAGTGCCCGGTCTGGTGAACCCCGCCGGGCAGGCATGTACCGCTGAGGCAACCATCGGGTCGCTGCATGGCCGCTGAATTCCAAGGCAGTCGCGTGTTTCCGGGTGCCGCTCGTCGCGTTATGGCGAACCGCGCCCCGCCTGTCTCGCGTTCCCGGTACGGACCCGTTCGATCTGGAGTTCGTTCATGCCGTTCACTGACCACGCCAACCGGAGCCTGCTGGCCTCCGTCACTTTCCTGAGTTTGGCGACCTCCTCGCCAGTCTCGGCCAATGAGGACGGCCTGTCGTCCGGCCGGGACATCCTGGCCTGGGGAATCACCACCTCCGCCAGCGTCCAGTTGATCCCTGCGGAAGACCATCCTGCCGATATCCTGTTCGTGAACCGACTCACGCATGGCAACGCGCTCGAAATGGTCTTCGCTCTCGAAATCGACGGCCTCGTCGTCGAGGTCGAGGTCAGCAATGGCATAGGCGAGCAACCCGATCTGCTGTTCGTGACGCCACCGATGGGGTTCGTCGCCATCCCATCGCGCATCGAGGTGCATGAGGGCGAGACCGGCCGGATAGCCATCATGCACGCTCTCCTGAGTTGAGCGCACCAAGTCATGATCCGGCCGGCTGGTTGGTCGGCCTCACATCCGGAGCGGAGTGCATAACGGCGGTATGACTTGAGGTTTGGCTACCGGCGCAGGACGCTCCTGATCCTCCATGCAATCAGGGGTCTCAAGCTGCGGGATTGGTGTTCGCGTTCCTGGTGGAGCCCGGGCTACGCACACCGGATCGGCAATCCGGAGTGCCAAGTTCACGCCGCATGGCCGGGCTCGTCTCAAAGGCGTGATGCCGTTCGGTTGACCGCGCCTTGGGGCAGCGCTAAGCCCCACTGCGGGCGCATGGGTGCCCCAGTGTCCGGAGGCGCGCATGGAAGAGAGCTTTCTGAGGGAATACCTTCCCATCATCATCTTCCTGGGGCTCGCCATCGCCCTGGGGATCATCCTGATCCTGGCCGCCGTAGTCTTGGCGGTTCGCAACCCCGACCCGGAAAAGGTGTCCGCCTACGAATGCGGGTTCAATGCGTTCGACGACGCCCGAATGAAATTCGACGTGAGGTTCTACCTCGTGTCCATCCTGTTCATTATCTTCGACCTCGAAGTCGCCTTTCTCTTTCCCTGGGCCACGGCCTTCGGTGAGCTCAGCATGGCGGCGTTCTGGTCGATGATGATCTTCCTCGCGGTGCTGACCATCGGGTTCGCCTACGAGTGGAAGAAGGGAGCCCTCGAATGGCAGTGAAAGACGACACCAAGGACAAGGCGCAGTTCATCCTCCCCACCGAGGACGAGATGAACCGTGGCAGCCTCGTCCAGGGCGGGCCGCAGACAGGCGGTCTTGAGGTCCAGGGCGTTCAGACCGGGCTTTATACTGCAGGCGCGGACCGGGATGTCACCGTCCGCGAGATGAACAAGGATCTCCAGGACCAGGGCTTCCTCGTCACGTCCACGGCTGACATCATCAACTGGGCGCGGACCGGCTCGCTGCACTGGATGACCTTCGGGCTTGCCTGCTGCGCCGTGGAGATGATGCACACGTCCATGCCGCGCTACGACTTGGAGCGGTTCGGGACTGCGCCGCGGGCTTCGCCACGTCAGTCGGACCTGATCATCGTGGCCGGTACGCTGACCAACAAGATGGCTCCGGCGTTCCGCAAGATATATGACCAGATGCCCGAGCCGCGCTACGTGATCTCCATGGGATCCTGCGCGAACGGCGGCGGCTACTACCACTTCGGCTATTCCGTCGTGCGGGGCTGCGACCGGATCGTGCCCGTGGACGTCTATGTCCCCGGCTGTCCGCCTACGGCCGAGGCGTTGCTTTACGGCATCCTCCAGCTCCAGCGGAAGATCCGCCGGACCGGCACCATCGTCCGCTAAGGGAGTCCTGCACATGGCCGACACCACCGTCGAGACGACCCCCGAGCAGGTGCCCGCGGTTGCCGTCCATCCTTTGGACGCCCTGGGCGCATCGATCGTGGCACGGGGGCAGGGCGCGGTGCTGTCCCACGAGGTGACTAACGGGGAGCTGACGATCCACGTCGACATCCAGCGGATCGTGGAAACGCTGGCGTTCCTGCGCGCCGACTCCTCATGTCAGTTCTCGCTCATCGTCGATATCACAGCCGTCGACTGGCCGGGCCGCGCCAAGCGGTTCGACATGGTCTATCACCTTCTCTCGATGTACCAGAACCGGCGCATCCGTCTGAAGGCTCAGGTGGGCGAGGAAGAGATGGTGCCATCGGCAACGTCCGTGTTCCCTGGAGCCAACTGGTTCGAGCGCGAGGTGTTCGACATGTTCGGCCTCGTGTTCTCGGGCCACCCCGACCTACGGCGGCTGCTCACTGATTACGGCTTCCGTGGCCACCCGCTCCGCAAGGATTTCCCGCTGACCGGGCACAATGAGGTCCGGTACGATGAAGTGCAGAAGCGCGTCATCTATGAGCCGGTCAGGCTGACCCAGGAATGGCGCCAGTTCGACTTCCTGAGTCCATGGGAAGGCGGAGCCTTCGCCCTGCCGGGAGACGAGAAGGCTGACGTCGGCGACCCGCAGAAGGGACTGCCCGCGACCCCCAACAAGAACCGCTGACGCGGGCGACCCAGGAAAGGACGCAAGATGGATGGCGATCTGAAGGGCGATATTCGGCACAATCTGCGCGGAACCGATATCGAACGGGGGGGCGAGGTAGGCGGACGTGGGTTCGAGGACACGCTGACCGGCGAACAGCGCATCCGCAACTTCAACATCAACTTCGGTCCCCAACACCCGGCGGCTCATGGCGTTCTGCGCCTGATCCTCGAACTCGACGGTGAGATCGTGGAACGCTGCGACCCGCATATCGGTCTCCTGCATCGCGGGACCGAGAAGTTCCTGGAGCACAAGACCTACCTTCAGGGCCTGCCTTACTGGGATCGCCTCGACTACTGCTCGCCGATGGCGATGGAGCATGTGTGGTGCCTCGCCATCGAGAAGCTGACCAATGTCGCGGTCCCGAGGCGGGCCTCGCTCATCCGGGTCCTGTACTCCGAAATCACCCGCATTCTGAACCACCTTCTCAACGTCACGACCTGGGCCATGGACGTGGGCGCGCTGACGCCGCCGCTCTGGGGCTTCGAGGAGCGCGAGAAGCTGTTCATGTTCTACGAACGGGCCTCGGGCGCCCGGATGCACGCCGCGTACTTCCGGCCGGGCGGGGTCCATCAGGATCTGCCGCCCCAGCTTCTTGACGATATCGACGCCTGGGCGGATCAATTCCCCCGCGTGCTCGATGACATCGACGAGCTGCTGACCGAGAACCGGATCTTCAAGCAGCGCAACGTCGACATCGCGATCATCACGGAAAAGGACGTGCAGGACTGGGGCCTTTCCGGCCCGATCGCCCGGTCCGCCGGTCTGCCCTGGGACCTGCGCCGGTCGCAGCCCTACGAGTGCTACGATGAGTTCGATTTCCAGATCCCGATCGGCAAGAACGGCGACAATTACGACAGGTACTTGATCCGGATGCAGGAGATGCGGGAGTCGACCCGTATCATCCACCAGGCCATCGCGAAGCTCCGGGTGGAAAAGGGCGACGTTCTTGCGCGTGGGAAGATCACACCACCCAAGCGTGGCGAGATGAAGACCTCGATGGAGGCACTCATCCATCACTTCAAGATGTACACCGAAGGCTTCCACGTTCCGGCCGGCGAAACCTATACCGCCATCGAGGCGCCTAAGGGCGAGTTCGGGGTGTATCTGGTCGCCGACGGGACCAACAAACCTTATCGGGCCAAGATCCGAGCAGCCGACTACGCGCATCTTCAAGCGATGGACCATCTCGTCAAGGGTCACATGCTCGCCGACGTGTCCGCCGTGATCGCCACGCTCGACATCGTTTTCGGGAGCATCGATCGCTGAAGCGGGAAAGACTGCCGACGGACAGGGACAGGCACAGACGCATCATCACGGGCGACGTGCATGGTCAGAGTGCCGAGGGCAGGCCCGTCAGTTTCGGAACAGGGAAGGGAAGTGACCAGCATGATCTTCAGGACCATATGCCTCATGAGCCTGGGCACGCTGGCATTGTCCGCCTGCAGCGAGCCGGCCCCGCGACCGCCGCAGCCCGTGGGCGTCGCTGCGTCCGTTGCCCCGACCGACCGTCTGGTGGCTGCCATCGAGACGGAAGGGTGCACCTTGACCAACGGGAACATCGGGGCTGTCCTGCTCAGGGCGAACCTGACGCAGGCGGAACTGCCGGGGCTGATCACCCAGCTGTCGGGTCAGGGCCGGATCGAAGCGTCGGACGGCAGCTCAATCCGGCTGCTGTCGGACAATTGCATCTGAACTTGATGGGTCCTGGGCCTGTTCCGGGACGAAACTCGCTAGTATACGGCGTCGCAAACACGCCGCTGACCTGATCGGACCCCCATGCTCCGCCGCCTTCATCATGAACAGCCTGCCTCCTTCGCCTTCACGCCCGCGAACCTCGCCTGGGCGCAGGCGCAGATCCAGAAGTACCCGGAAGGGCGGCAGGCCAGTGCCGTCATTCCGCTGCTGTTCCGTGCACAGGAGCAGGAAGGCTGGTTGCCCAAGCCGGCGATCGAGGAAATCGCACGCATGCTGGGTATGGCCTACATCCGTGTCCTAGAGGTCGCGACCTTCTACTTCATGTTCCAGCTGAGCCCCGTGGGCTCCGTGGCTCACATCCAGATCTGTGGCACCACGCCCTGCATGCTGCGGGGCTCCGAGGAACTCCTGGAACTGTGCCAGCGACGCATCAACGCCGAACCGCATCATCCATCGGCTGACGGCAAGCTCTCGTGGGAAGAGGTGGAGTGTCTTGGTGCTTGCGCCAACGCTCCCATGGCGCAGATCGGCAAGGATTATTACGAGGATCTGTCCGCCGAAACCCTGTCCCGGATCATCGACGAACTGTCTGCCGGCCGCGTGCCCCAGCCCGGGTCGCAGATCGGCCGCTATGCCTCCGAGCCGGCGGGAGGGGTGACGTCCCTGGCGCAGTGGGTCGAGGGTCGTAACGCACACAATGCCAGCGTCGATCTGGCGCTCACCATCGGCGATACCGTCAAGCGCATCGACGGGACCGAGGTGCCGCTGCGGGCCCCTTGGCTCAGGACGCCGCAACAGGACGAAGTGCCCGCCATCCCGGTCGAGGACGTGCAGGCCGTGACCCCGCCGGACGGCGAGACCGGAGAGGTGCCCACCCCCGACGATCAGCAGCACACGGCCCGTCCGGCCGGCGTCAGGCAGCCGCTGGCAGATGGCTCTACTGTCGCGCCCGAGCCGAAGGGCGACTCGCTGGGCATGAAGGGCGACCATGGCCAGGCTGGCCCAACGGCGACCGGGGCCGAGATTTCGGAGGCCCGTCTCGTGCCCGAGCAGATGCCACCGACATTGACGGCTCCCGAAGGGGCGGCTGACGATCTGACGCGGATCCAGGGACTCGGAGCGGATCTTGCCGCCAAGCTGAACGATCTCGGGATCTGGCATTATGGACAGATCGCGAGCTGGGGACCGGGCGAGGTCGCTTGGGTCAACTCGCGTCTGGGCGACGATCGTGGAGCCGTGGATCGGCACAACTGGATCGAGCAGGCGCGGTCCCTGGCCAATGAAGGGGGACGGGCGTGGCAGAGCGCCAAAACACCCGCCCCCTGAACGGCCATCAGCGGCTCGTGCCCCGGCGCGATCGTCCGGTAGCCCGGCCTGCTTCGCTGCCGGACCCTCGCGCGCGTGATGCGTCCCGTCCTGTGGCTGATCCGCAAATGACTGCCGCCTACCGTCGGATCGGCTTGCTCCTGGCGGCCGTGGGCGTCCTATGGATCGCGGCGACCTGGGCAGGCCAGGCATTCGGTTGGTCACTGCGGCTGCGGGCTCTTCTTGATCTATTCGCTCTCGCGGGCTTCGGCTTCGCGCTCTATCTGACATGGCAGGTCTGGCGCACAAGCCGGACGCACAAGGGATAAGCCCATGCTTGAGGACAAGGACCGCATCTTTACCAACATCTACGGGATGCACGACCGTTCCCTGGCCGGGGCGCAGGCGCGTGGCCATTGGGATGGCACCAAGGACATCTTGGCCAAAGGCCGGGACTGGATCATCAACGAGATGAAAGCCTCGGGGCTCCGTGGCCGGGGCGGCGCCGGCTTTCCGACCGGGCTCAAATGGTCCTTCATGCCCAAGGAGTCCGATGGGCGTCCGGCTTATCTGGTGGTCAACGCCGACGAGTCGGAGCCTGGAACCTGCAAGGATCGTGAGATCATGCGTCACGACCCGCATACGCTGGTCGAAGGCTGCCTGATCGCATCCTTCGCGATGGGTGCGCATGCGGCCTACATCTATATCCGGGGCGAATACATCCGCGAGAAGGAGTCCCTCCAGCGTGCGGTCGACGAGGCCTACGATGCGGGCCTGATAGGTCGGAATGCGTGTGGCTCGGGCTGGGACTTCGATCTCTACGTCCACCATGGGGCCGGGGCGTACATCTGCGGCGAAGAGACCGCGCTCCTGGAGTCGCTCGAGGGTAAGAAGGGCATGCCGCGCATGAAGCCGCCGTTCCCGGCGGGTGCAGGGCTTTATGGCTGCCCGACCACGGTGAACAACGTCGAATCGATCGCGGTGGCGCCCACCATCCTGCGTCGGGGCGCATCGTGGTTCTCGTCCTTTGGACGGCCGAACAACTCGGGAACCAAGCTTTTCGCGATCTCCGGGCACGTGAACCGGCCCTGCGTCGTCGAGGAGGCCATGTCGATCCCCTTCGTGGAGCTGATCGACAAGCACTGCGGCGGCATCCGGGGCGGCTGGGACAACCTCAAGGCGGTGATTCCCGGCGGGTCGTCGGTGCCCAACATCAAGGCGGACCTGATGAAGGACGCCATCATGGATTTCGACTGGCTGCGCGAGCAAAAGTCGGGCCTTGGTACGGCAGCCGTGATCGTCATGGATCAGAGCACCGACATGATCAAGGCGATCTGGCGGCTGGCCAAGTTCTACAAACACGAATCCTGTGGCCAGTGCACACCGTGCCGGGAGGGGACCGGCTGGATGATGCGGGTCATGGAACGGTTGGTGAAAGGGGAGGCCGAGGTCGAGGAGATCGATATGCTTCTCGATGTCACCAAGCAGGTCGAGGGGCACACGATCTGCGCGCTGGGTGACGCGGCGGCTTGGCCCATCCAAGGTCTCATCCGGAACTTCCGCGACGAGATCGAGGACCGCATCAAGGCCCAGCGAAGCGGCCGGCTGACGACGGCTCTGGCCGCAGAGTAGCCCCGGGGAGCATCGGCAGTTTGGACTTGGCATTGGGGGCGTCGCAGATTTGCGGCGCCCTTAACCATTCAGCCAGTTGCGGCTTCGATGAGGGTGCCTGGCGCCAACCCGGCACTATCCTTCCAGACAGCTTCGAATGGATCAGGAGATCGATATGAGATGTTTGGCCGGAGTCGTCGCGGCGTGCTTAGCGTGGGATGTCGCACTCGCCGCTGATCATATTGAGGGGACGTCCGTTCCGGTTCAGATCAGCACTCAATCGTCCGCTGAACCGGCTGCGTTGGAATGGGTCCGCCATGAGGGTCCTTGGACCGGACGACGCGTCGTCGCGACTGTGAATGGCACTTTGGTTCCGACAATAGAATGGCGCCTGCGGAACGAGGTCCGCGTACGGACGGTCTCTGGTGCAGCGCTTACGGACACACAGCGTCGGGCCGTGACAGACCTCGCCCTGGTATGCCGTCAGGGCGAGGCGAGGGATCCTGTGGCATTAGTTGAGCTAAACGGGACGTTCGTGGTCGAATACGACTGCGCGCGTCTCCAGGCTCAGTAGGAGCCCGGGGGATCGCTGGCCGGAAAGCTTTCGTCAACCGTCTCGTCGACGATGTCCCAGCGTTTCATGGGAAGGGTCATCTCTTCGGGACCAGCATTGCGAACTGGCTGGTAGGGCGATTTGGTGCCGCTAGACCCGGAAAGCCGAGCTGGACGGGGACGCAAGGCATAAGCGGTTCCTGCAAGCCCTACGGCAAGGAGCGCGAGGGCCGGGCGGGTGAAGGTCATGGACGATCTCCGATCTGGATGGGTCGCAGGAGCAACGACCGGTGGCAGGGGATGTTCCCGCTGAGCCGTACCCGCCTGCGGCTCATTGCGCCTTGAGCGACCAGTTGGGGGCGGCCTGACGCGACCGCGGCCAGTTCCAGTTGACTGCTCTGACGAACTGCGGACCCGAATGGCAGGACCCAGCGCCCAGTATCAGCAGATCCTGCCCTTTTGCCCCTCTGAGCGGCTCAGCGCTTTCGCAGGGTCGCTTGCCGCTAAAGCGAGGGAGCCGGCCTTGGCGGGCCGGCTCCTTCTGCTTCAGATCAGTGTCAGCGCATTCTCGAGCGTGGACAGTGTCGTACTCGCCACGAAGATCTGTGATCCATCGTCAAGGGCGATGGTGAAACCGCCCGTCGCCGCCGAGATGTGCGAATCCTCCCATGCGGCCTCGGAGGGAAGGCTGCCCATGAGATCGATGACGATCCTGTCCCCGCTGCCAAGATCGGCGATGCGGTCCTGACCGGTCGTCGAGCCGGAGAGGTCCTTGAAGACGAAGCTGTCGGACCCCGATCCGCCCGTGAAGGAGTCGTTGCCCCACGCCCCCTCCAACCGGTCGTTGCCGGCCGCACCCAGGAGCGTGTCGCTGCCTCCACCCCCGAAGATGTCGTTGGCGCCCTTGTTGCCCTCGAGACGGTTCGCCGAGGTATTGCCGGTCAGATCGATGTTGGCCATGCCAAGCAGGCGACCATCCTTGGCGCCGCTGCCAAGCGTCAAATCGGTCGATGCAGCGATGATGCTCCCGTTGATCAGGTCCAGCTTCACGTTCGTGCCCGTCATCGCCAAGACGGCCTGCTGGGTCGATCCGTTCGAGGTGACAGCGACTGTGGCAGTGCCTGAAAGCCCAGTCGGGATTGCCAATCCATAGCCCCCGGCCGAACCCGTGTTCACAGCATTCCCGGTGTTGCCGAGCCAGTCGAAGGTGACGCTGCCCGTGCCTTCTCCGACGTCGTAGAAGCCGTCACCATCCCGGTCCTGAAAGGCCACTCCCGTCACAAAGGCCCGTGTGCCCGACTTAGCGAAGTTCTCGGTCACCATGGACGAGTTGTAGGTCACACCGTTTCTGGTGAAGCCGCCCAGTTCCTGGCCGACGCCCACCTCTCGGAAGTCGCCCAGGATGTTGACCCTGTGACCGGCGCTCAGGAACAGGCCCTTGTGCTGCTCCAGCGCCATTCCAGTCGCGTCCACGCTGCCGGTTGTCCCGCGCCACGAGATGTTCTCTCCGGCGGACCAGCTCCCGCTGAAGCTGTAGCCTGCAGTGGCCATCCGGTTGCTGGAGCTGCTTCCGTTCGCTCCCGTATGGGAGAAGGTGTCGGTCGCGAGCATCCATTCCGAATGCAGCGCCGATGCTTCGCCAAGGTCGGCGTTCCAGGCCAGCGGGGCCTTGGGAGCCGAGGAGATCGACCCGGAGCTCAGTCCGTCGTTCAGGCCGATGCCATAGCGGGCCGCCTCCGCCGCTGGATCGAGCCGTGCGCGATTCAGGAGCTCGATCACGAGCTGCTCCTGCGCGCTGATCTGCACATTCGCCATTCTGGTCCCTCTGGTCGTGGGCTGATCTCGTCCGAGATTGCCCCTTGTTGTTGCTTTCCTGTCCGTCCCCCGTCGCGGACCCTCGGCCTCCTAGAAAGGTCGCCATAAGGCAGCAAGGCGCTCTTCGATCACGAAGCTGCCGGGCCCACTCGCTGGTCGGCTTCCCGCCGAGCCAAGATCCCTGACTGAGCGAGAGAGCGCCGGTATGGCGCGCAGTGATATAGGATAGCGCCGCGGGTGACCTCATATCCTCCTGTGAAGCGCCCTCATCAGCCAAGAGGCACAAGGGCGACAAACAGGAGTTCCCCTCGCATGACGACGTTCCTTCGCCTCCTCGGAGTGGCTGTGCTTTCGGCCGGGCCTGCCATGGCGCAGGACCGGCCGCCATTGAGCGAGGTCGGGCGGATCACCGAAGGCCTGATCGAGACGGCCATCGCATACGAGATCGGTGAGCGCTGCGAGCCCATCGACGGGCGCCGTCTACAGGGGATCGCATTTCTTCTTTCCCTGAACGCTCATGCGCGGTCGCTGGGCTACTCTCCCCAGGAGATCGAGGCTTACATCGACAACGAGGAAGAGAAGGACAGGCTGGAGGCCATCGCCCGTCAACGTCTGCGCGATATGGGAGCCGTCGAGGGCCAGCCTGACACGTACTGCGCCGTCGGCCGCGAGGAGATCGGCAGGAACAGCCAGATCGGCAAGTTGCTGGCTGATTAGCCAATCCCCATCCCAATCGCGGGAGGAGGGCAAGAAGGACGCTTGTCGCATCTGGCTCTCTCCCCGCCTCCACGCTAGAACGCCGGGCAAACCGGGGCCTCGTTCGCGCCCCCGAGCCGAAAGGGATGCCCGCATGTCCGACCTGAAGCCCATCATGATCGACGGCACGGTCTACGACGTCCCTGCCGCCATGACGATCCTGCAAGCCTGCGATCTGGCCGGAATCGAGGTGCCTCGGTTCTGCTACCACGAGCGGCTGTCGATTGCGGGCAACTGCCGGATGTGCCTTGTGGAAGTGGTGGGCGGCCCGCCCAAGCCCACCGCCTCTTGCGCCCAGCAGGTCAAGGATCTCCGCCCCGGCAAGAACGGCGAGCCGCCAGAGGTTCGGACCAACTCCCCGATGGTGCGGAAGGCGCGTCAGGGGGTGATGGAGTTCCTCCTCATCAACCATCCGCTAGATTGCCCGATCTGCGATCAGGGCGGCGAATGCGACCTGCAGGATCAGGCGCTGGCCTATGGCCTGTCATTCTCCCGCTACCGGGAGCCCAAGCGCGCGACCGAGGATCTTGAGCTCGGCCCCTTGGTCGAGACGCATATGAACCGCTGCATCTCCTGCACGCGCTGCGTCCGCTTCACCACGGAGATCGCCGGCGTCACCGAGATGGGCCAGACCGGTCGCGGCGAGGACAGCGAGATCACGTCTTACCTGAACCAGACGCTGAGCTCGAACCTTCAAGGCAACATCATCGACCTTTGCCCGGTCGGCGCTCTCGTCTCCAAGCCCTACGCCTACAAGGGCCGCCCTTGGGAACTGGTCAAGACCGACTCGGTGGATGTTATGGACGCCCTTGGCTCCAGCATCCGGATCGACTCCAAGGGCCGTGAGGTCATGCGTATCCTGCCGCGCAACCACGACGGCGTGAACGAGGAATGGTTGAGCGACAAGGCCCGTTTCGTGTGGGACGGGCTCCGCCGTCAGCGCCTCGATACGCCTTACATCCGTGAAAACGGCAAGCTGCGGAAGGCGAGCTGGGGTGAGGCGGTCGCGGTCGCGGCCAATGCGATGAAGGGCCGCCGCGTGGCTGGTCTCGTGGGCGATCTCGCCTCTCTCGAAGCGGCCTTCGCGCTCAAGGACCTGATGGCCCGCGTCGGCGGGGTTGTGGAGTGCCGGGTGGACGGGGCCAAGCTGCCGACCACCGAACCGCGCGGGGGCTATGCCGGAAACGCCCGGATCGAGGATCTGGCAACGGCCAAGCGGATCGTCATCATCGGGTCCAACCCACGCAGCGAAGCTCCGGTGCTCAACGCCCGCATCCGGGGGGCTTGGCTCAAGGGGGCCGAGGTCACGGTCATCGGTGAGGCTGCCGACCTGACCTACGACTACGATCACGCCGGTCCTGATCGGGCCGCACTCGATGCATTCCGGCAGAAGGCCGAGCCGGCTGAGAACGCCCTGGTAATAGTCGGGCAGGGCGCCCTGCGCGAAGCCGATGGCGAAGCCGTTCTGAGCCACGTCCTCGGGATCGTCGAGGCGATGGGCGCGAAGCTCCTGATCCTCCACAGCGCCGCATCGCGCGTGGGAGCTATGGATGTCGGCTGCACCACGGAGGGCGGCTTGCAAGCCGCCGTCGAGGGAGCAGAGGTGATCTGGAACCTCGGCGCCGACGAGATCGAGATCGCTCCGGGCCCTTTCGTGATTTACCAAGGAAGCCATGGCGATCGCGGAGCGCATCGGGCCGACCTGATCCTGCCCTCCGCCGCCTACACCGAAGAGAATGGGATCTTCGTCAACACCGAAGGTCGTCCGCAACTTGCGCTGCGCGCTGGGTTCGCCCCGGGCGAGGCCAAGGAGAACTGGGCCATCCTTCGCGCCGTCTCCGGGGCCGTGGGGGCGCCGCAGCCCTGGGACAGCTTGGCGCAACTACGCCAAGCCCTGGTGTCCGCGCATCCGCACTTGGCCGAGATCGACTCGGTGCCGGTTAATCGGCTGCCTCACATTCCCCCACGCCGGATGGGCGACGCCACCTTCCGCAACGTCGTGATCGATCACTATCTCACAAACCCGATCGCACGTGCGAGCAAGGTCATGGCCGATCTGGCTTCGCTCGAGGCGGGGCGGAACCAGCGGCGTCTGGCGGCGGAGTGAGACGCCGCCGCCCGGGCGTGTGCAACTCTGAACACGGAACGGCTGAATCGGCTGGAAACCGGCGGGGACTTGCTGTTTACAGCACCTCGCCGGAGCAGGCCGTGAACGGCCCTGGCCTCCACTGCGGATCGACGGTCTAGAGGAACGCGATGGCTGACTTCTTCTCGAACAACTGGCTCGGCATCGTGCTCCTCACTCTTGGGCAGTGCCTGCTGATCCTCGTGCCGCTGCTGGTGGCGCTGGCGTTCCTGCTCTATGCGGATCGCAAGATCTGGGCTGCGGTCCAGCTCAGGCGCGGGCCCAACGTCGTGGGCCCCTTCGGCATATTCCAGAGCTTCGCCGACTTCCTGAAGTATATCGTCAAGGAGGTTGTGATCCCCGCAGGCGCGGACAAGGCCGTTTTCCTGATCGCGCCGCTCATCTCCTTCGTGGTGGCCGTTGTCGCTTGGGCGGTGATCCCGTTCAACGACACCTGGGTACTCGCCGACCTGAACGTCGCGATCCTGTACGTGCTCGCGATCTCTTCGCTGGGCGTGTACGGCATCATTATGGGTGGATGGGCGTCGAACTCCAAGTACCCGTTTTTGGGCTCCCTCCGCTCGGCCGCGCAGATGATCTCCTATGAGGTCAGCCTTGGCCTCATCATCATTGGCGTCATCATCTCGACCGGTTCTATGAATTTCGGCGATATCGTCCGGGCGCAGGACGGAAACTGGGGCATCTTCAACTGGTACTGGGTGATCCACTTCCCGATGGTGTTCCTGTTCTTCATCTCGGCCCTAGCCGAGACGAACAGGCCCCCTTTCGACCTGCCCGAGGCCGAATCCGAGCTCGTGGCGGGCTATCAGGTCGAGTACTCCTCGACCCCGTTTCTCCTTTTCATGATCGGGGAATACATGGCGGCGGTGCTTATGTGCACGCTGACGTCGCTCTTGTTCTTCGGTGGCTGGCTTTCGCCCGTGCCGTTCCTGCCCGACGGGGTGCTCTGGCTCGTGCTCAAGATCCTGTTCTTCTTCTTCATCTTCTCGATGGTGAAGGCGATCACGCCTCGCTATCGCTACGACCAACTGATGCGCCTGGGCTGGAAGGTGTTCCTGCCGTTCTCGCTCGTCTGGGTGGTGCTGGTCGCGTTCCTGGCGAAATTCGAAGTTCTTGGCGGTGCCTGGGCCCGCTGGACCTGGGGAGTCTGACATGACGCAGCATTTCGACTATGGCCGCGCCGCGAAATACTGGCTGCTCCAGGACTTCGTTAAGGGGCTGGCTCTTGGGATGAAGTACCTCTTCAAACCCAAGACGACTCTGAACTATCCGCACGAGCGATCCCCCCTTTCGCCCCGCTTCCGCGGTGAGCACGCGCTGCGGCGCTATCCCAACGGCGAGGAACGCTGCATCGCCTGCAAGCTCTGCGAGGCGGTTTGCCCGGCGAACTGCATCGTGATCGACGCGGAACCGCGAGAGGACGGCTCTCGCCGGACCACGCGGTACGACATCGACATGACCAAGTGCATCTACTGCGGCTTCTGTCAGGAAGCCTGCCCCGTGGACGCGATCGTGGAAACGCCGAACCTCGAATTCTCGACCGAGACGCGAGAAGAGCTGTTCTACGACAAGCAGAAGCTGCTCGACAACGGCGAGCGCTGGGAGGTTGTGATCGCCCGCAACCTCGAACTCGACGCACCCTACCGGTGAGCGGCATGACCGATCAGAACCCCTTCGCATCGATGATGAAGATGGGCCAGGACTGGGCTCGCACCCTCAACCCAGCGCTCGAGAGCTTTACGCCCAAGGGCTTCGAGGCTCTCCTCCCCACGATGCCCAAGAATGTCCTTGAGATGTTCATGGGCAAGACGCTCAATCCCGACGGACTCGATGCCAAGACCCGTCTCCTCATCACCCTCGCGGGCCTGACCATCCAGGGTGCCCAGGCCGAGCCGCAGGTGCGCCTGACCGTTCGCCACGCGCGCGAGGCTGGAGCCAGCAAGCAGGAGATCGCCGAGACGATCGCGGTTGCTGGCCTGTTCGGTGGGGTGCCCGCGATGTCGAAGGCGATGGAACTCGCCACCGAGGCGATGAAGGAGGACAAGACCTGAAATGACATCCGCCGCCTTCATATTCTATGTCTTCGCCGTCTCGACCCTGCTGGGCGGCCTAATGACCGTGATCAGCCGCAACCCCGTCCATTCGGTGCTGTGGCTCATCCTGTCGTTCCTGTCGTCGGCAGGACTCTTCGTCCTGCTCGGGGCCGAGTTCGTGGCGATGCTTCTCGTCATCGTCTATGTGGGCGCGGTGGCCGTGCTGTTCCTCTTCGTCGTCATGATGCTTGACGTGGATTTCGCCGAGCTCAAGGCCGAGATGGCGCGCTACATGCCCTTGGCGCTGCTGATTGGCCTGATCATCATCATGCAACTTACGCTTGCATTCGGCGTCTGGGAAGTCGATGCCGGTGCCGTGGGTCGGATCGCCGCCCCCATCGGCACGGCAGAGAACACCCGTTCCATCGGCCTGCTGCTCTATGATCGCTACTTCCTGATGTTCCAACTCGCCGGGTTGATCCTCCTTGTCGCCATGATCGGCGCGATCGTCCTTACCTTGCGCCATCGCCAGGACGTGAAACGTCAGGATGCCTTGTCGCAGATGTTCCGCGATCCCGCCAAGACCCTAGAGCTTCGCGACATGAAGTCAGGGCAGGGCATGCCTGCACCCATCGAAGGAGCCCGTCGATGATCGGCCTCGAGCATTACCTGACCGTATCGGCCGCTCTCTTCGTGGTGGGCATCTTCGGGCTGTTTCTGAACAGGAAGAACATCATCATCCTACTGATGTCGCTCGAGCTCATCCTGCTCGCCGTGAACATTAACTTCGTGGCCTTCTCGTCCTACTCCGGCGATCTCGTGGGCCAGATCTTCACGCTGTTCGTGCTGACCGTGGCAGCGGCCGAGGCGGCCATCGGGCTCGCCATCCTGGTCTGCTTCTTCCGCAATCGCGGCACGATCGACGTCGAAGACGTCAACGTCATGAAGGGCTGAGCCGGTGACCTCCATCATCCTTTTTGCACCGCTTATCGGTGCCTTGGTCTGCGGCTTCGGCTGGCGCTTCCTTGGTGAAGCGGCAGCCTGTTGGGCTGCGACAGCGCTGCTCTTCCTGGCAGCGTTCCTGAGCTGGGTCGTCTTCTTCACCGTTGACGGTCCTGCCCAGCACATCGAGATCATGCGCTGGATCCAATCCGGTACTCTGGACTCGTACTGGTCGATCCGGCTGGACCGGCTGACCGCGATCATGCTGGTCGTGATCAACACCGTCTCCGCGCTCGTGCACCTGTATTCGGTGGGCTACATGGCCCACGACGAGAACTTTCATGACGGGGAAAGCTACCGCCCCCGCTTCTTCGCCTATCTTTCGCTGTTCACCTTCGCGATGCTGACGCTGGTCACCGCGGACAATCTGCTCCAGCTGTTCTTCGGCTGGGAGGGCGTCGGGCTCGCGTCGTACCTCCTGATCGGCTTCTACTTCCGCAAGCCATCGGCGAACGCGGCGCAGATCAAGGCCTTCGTGGTCAACCGCGTGGGTGACTTTGCCTTCCTGCTCGGAATCTTCGCTCTCTACTTCCTTGTCGACTCGATCCAACTCGATAACGTGTTCGAGGCCACGCCCGAACTCGCGACGACGCAGATCACCTTCGCCTGGACAACCTTCAACGCCGCCGAGCTGGTCGCATTCCTGCTGTTCTTTGGCGCGATGGGTAAATCGGCGCAGTTGTTCCTCCACACTTGGCTACCGGACGCCATGGAAGGGCCGACACCCGTGTCCGCTCTCATCCATGCCGCCACCATGGTGACGGCGGGCGTGTTCCTCCTGTGCCGTATGTCTCCGGTCTTCGAGGTCGCGCCCTACGCCCAGAACTTCATCATCTATGTGGGCGCGGCGACCGCCTTTTTTGCCGCGACGGTGGGCTTGGTCCAGAACGACATCAAGCGCGTGATCGCTTATTCGACCTGCTCGCAACTGGGGTACATGTTCGTGGCTGCCGGTGCGGGTGTGTATGGGGCGGCGATGTTCCACCTGTTCACGCACGCCTTCTTCAAAGCGATGCTGTTCCTTGGCGCGGGCTCGGTTATCCATGCCACGCATCATGAACAGGACATGCGCAAGTACGGCGGCCTGCGGCCCTACATCCCTTACACCTTCTGGGCGATGGTGATCGGGACGCTTGCGATCACCGGTGTCGGCATTCCGCTGACATATATCGGTTTCGCAGGATTCCTCTCCAAGGACGCCATCATCGAGACGGCCTGGGCCACCGGGAACGGCTTTGCCTTCTGGGCGCTGGTCATCGCAGCCGCCTTCACCGCCTTTTACTCGTGGCGGCTGATCTTCCTGACGTTCTTCGGGGCTCCCCGCTGGGGCCATGGGGATCATGGCGCTGACTACCACGCCCATGCTCATCCGGTGCATGGTGGCGCCCCACTCGTCGGGACGGAGCATGGGCCTTTCGACGACCACAAGGCTGACCACCATGTGCCGCACGAGAGTCCCATGGTGATGGTTGCACCGCTCGGTGTGCTCGCGCTCGGCGCGGTCTTCGCTGGGATGATCTGGCACAACAGTTTCTTTGGCGACCACGAGCGCATGGTCGCGTTCTTCGACATGCCTGAGCATGGGAGCGAAAGCAGCGAAGCACGAGCGGGCGACGCAGAGTCCGAGGCGATAGCCGAGACCGGCGATGCGCCCGCCGAAGCAGCTGCAGAGGCCGCACCCGAAGAAGACCATGCTGCCGCTGCCGAAGGATCGGAGGGACTCGGAGCCGAGCTGGGCGGAGCGATTGCGATGAACGCGGCCAGCACCGAACGGCTTGAGGCCGCACATGCCTCGCCCATTTGGGTGAAGCTGTCGCCCTTCCTGGCCATGCTGATCGGCACTTCCTTGGCCTATGTGATGTACATCCGCAGGCCTGAACTCCCAGCCCGCATCGCCGCGACGAACCAGCTACTTTACAACTTCCTGCTGAACAAGTGGTACTTTGACGAGATCTATGACGCCGTCTTCGTCCGCCCAGCGGGTTGGCTGGGGCGTTTCCTCTGGAAGCGGGGTGACGGAACGGTCATCGATGGTGCCATCGATGGCGTCGCGATGGGGGTCGTCCCGACCTTCACGCGTGCGGTGAACAAGGTCCAGTCCGGCTACGTCTTTCACTACGCCTTCGCCATGGTCATCGGGATCGCCCTGATCCTGACCTGGTTCACGATCACCGGAGGAGCTGAGTGATGCTTCTTTCGCTCGTCACGTTCCTTCCCACGTTGGGCGCACTGGCCTTACTCCTGCTGCGCGGCGACGATGAGGCCGCGCGCCGGAATATCAAGTGGATCGCTTTCGCGACCACCTCGATCACGTTCGTGGCCTCGCTGTTCATCTTGGCCCGCTTCGATGCAGCCAATCCCGATTTCCAGCTCGTGGAGCAGCGGGCATGGCTGCTCGGCCTGCAGTACAAGCTTGGGGTCGATGGGATCTCGATCCTGTTCGTGCTCCTGACCACGTTCCTCATGCCGCTCGTCATCGCGTCGGCTTGGGATGTGGAAGTTCGTCTTAAGGAGTACATGGTTGCTTTTCTGCTCCTCGAGACCTTGATGATTGGGGTGTTCGTGGCGCTGGATTTGGTGCTCTTCTACCTGTTCTTTGAAGGCTCCCTGATCCCGATGTTCCTGATCATCGGGATCTGGGGCGGAGCGAACCGGATCTATGCCGCGTTCAAGTTCTTCCTCTACACCTTTTTGGGCTCCGTGTTCATGCTGGTGGCCATGGTCGTCATGTTCGGCCAGGCCGGGACGACGGATATTGCTGCTCTTCTGGACTTCAACTTCTCGACCGAAAGCTTCCGCATCCTGAACATCACGGTGGTCGGCGGACTGCAGACCATGCTGTTCCTGGCCTTCTTCGCATCGTTCGCCGTGAAGATGCCGATGTGGCCGGTTCATACATGGCTGCCCGACGCCCACGTGCAGGCGCCGACAGCCGGGTCGGTCGTCTTGGCTGCAATTCTGCTTAAGATGGGCGGGTATGGCTTCCTCCGCTTTTCGCTCCCCATGTTCCCGGTCGGCTCCGAGGTGCTCGGTCCCATGGTGCTCTGGCTGTCGGCCATCGCCATTGTCTACGCCTCGCTCGTCGCTCTGGTGCAGACGGACATGAAGAAGCTCGTGGCGTACTCCTCGGTGGCGCATATGGGTTTCGTGACGATGGGGATCTTCGCCGCGAACCAGCAGGGCGTGGACGGCGCAGTGTTCCAGATGCTGAGCCATGGTTTCATCTCGGGGGCGCTCTTCCTCATTGTCGGCGTGATCTACGACCGCATGCACACGCGGGAGATCTCCGCTTATGGCGGGCTGATGAACCGCATGCCGGTCTACGGGGCGATCTTCCTACTGTTCACGATGGCTAATGTAGGGCTGCCGGGGACATCCGGTTTCGTGGGCGAGTTCCTGACCCTGATTGGAACTTTCCAGGCCAACACCTGGGTCGCGGCTGTTGCGACAACAGGCGTGATCTTGTCCGCCTCCTATGCTCTCTGGCTGTACAGGCGGGTCGTCCTTGGTCAGATGGTCAACGATGCCCTTCGCGGCATCCGTGACATGACCGGGCGCGAGAAAGCGATCTTCGCGCCTCTGGTCGTGATGACGATCCTTCTTGGGGTCTATCCCTCGCTCGTGACCGACATCGTCGGGCCGACGGCCGAAGCGATGCTCGGCCCGGTCCAGGACGCGCAGGCGGCATTCGGGCCTGAAACTCAGATCGCGCAAGTGGAAGAAGGGGCCGAAGGATGAGCGGCGACATCGATGTGATCCGGCCCGAGGTTTACCTCGCGCTTTATGCGATCCTGGCGCTGCTCGCAGGTGTGTTCACCATCAAGGACCGGGCAACTCCGATCCTGTTGTGGGTCACTGCCGCTGTGATGGGCCTTCTGTGCTGGTGGATCGGATCCCGGTCGGGTGCGGATGTCGCGTTCTCCGGCAGCTTCGTCGATGACGGATTCTCTCGTTTCGCCAAGATCCTGATTCTCGGCTCTGCGGCTGTCGTCCTTCTGCTGAGCCAGGACTACCTTGCCCGAGCCAACGTGCTTAGGTTCGAATATCCGGTCCTGATCGCCCTTTGCGCGCTTGGCATGATGATCATGGTGTCGGCAGGGGACCTTCTGACGCTGTACATGGGCCTCGAGCTTCAGGCGCTGTCCGCCTATGTGCTCACCTCCATCCACCGCGATAGCGTGCGGTCCACGGAAGCCGGGCTCAAGTTCTTTGTCCTTGGCGCCTTGTCATCCGGCCTGCTGCTGTACGGCGCGTCGCTGACTTACGGCTATGCGGGGACAATCGACTTCGCGGGCGTGATCGCCGCTACCTCGGACGGGGCATCGCTGGGGCTGATCTTCGGTCTCGTCTTCATCGTTGCGGGGCTCGCCTTCAAGATCTCGGCTGCTCCGTTCCATATGTGGACGCCGGACGTCTATGAGGGGGCTCCGACGCCGGTCACGACATTCCTTGCCACCGCGTCCAAGGTCGCGGCGATCGGGCTGCTTGCGCGAGTTGTCCACGATGCATTCGGGATGGTCGCGGGCGACTGGCAGCAGATTGTGGCATTCCTTGCGCTCGTGTCCATGTTCCTGGGAAGCATCGCGGCCATCGGGCAGCGCAACATGAAGCGTCTGATGGCCTATTCGTCGATCTCCCATATGGGGTTTGCGCTGATGGGCCTTGCGGCGGCGACCCCGTTCGGCATTCAGGCCATGCTGATCTACATGTCGATCTACGTAGCCATGAACCTCGGGACCTTTGCCTTCATCATGTCGATGGAGCGGAACGGCCAGTCGGTCAGCGACATCCGTCTGCTGAACATGTATTCCCGCCGCGAACCGCTCCGCGCCTTCGCTCTGCTCCTGCTGATGTTCAGCATGGCTGGCGTGCCGCCGATGATCGGCTTCTTTGGCAAGTTCTATGTGCTGCGTGCTGCGTACGAAGGTGGACTGACCTGGCTGGCGATCGCCGGGATGGTAGCCTCTGCCATCTCGGCCTTCTTCTATCTACGTATCGTGTACTTCATGTACTTCGGAGAGGAGGGCGATGTCTTGGACGACCGCATGCCTGGCATGAATTGGACGGTCCTGATGGCTTCGGCGGCCGTGATGCTGCTGGGCGTCATCAACCTGTTCGGCGTCGAGCCCTTGGCGGCCGCGGCCGCGGCAACCCTTGTCAACTGACCCCATCCCCTCGGGCCTCTGGCCGGCCGGATACGATCTCGTCATCCTTGATGAGGTCGACAGCACCATGACGGAGGCACGTCGCCGTGCTTCCACGCTCTCTGCGCCGACCTGGATCATGGCTCGGCGGCAAAGCAACGCCAAGGGCCGGAGGGGCAGGACTTGGCTGGGCGGTGACGGCAACCTCGCCGCGAGCCTCATCTACAAGCCGTGGTGCACCCCCGCCGAGGCTGCTGCGCGATCGTTCATGGCCGCCAATGCCCTTTTCGAGTCATTGGCGCTCTACATCGATCGCGGTGCGCTTGCGCTGAAATGGCCGAATGACGTTCTGCTCAACGGCGGAAAGGTCGCGGGCATTCTGCTGGAAAGTGCGTCGAGCGGCGGCCCGCTGGTGGATTGGCTCTCGATCGGAGTCGGGGTCAACCTGTCCAAGGCCCCCCATGACATCCGCACCGAGTTCGCCCCGGTCTCCCTTGCCGGTGAGGGGGGTGAACCTGTCACTCCGGAGAGCTTCCTGGAGGTTCTGGCGGGCCATTTCGCCACTCAAGAGGGCAAGCTCGGCGCGATGGGCTTCCCGCGTATCCGCGAGGACTGGCTCGCCAATGCCGCGCGTCTGGGAGAGATCGTGACGGCCCGGACGATGAAGGGCGAGATCACGGGCGTCTTCGAGACGGTCGATCAGGCTGGAAACCTCATTCTTCGTGTCGAGGGCCGGGAAGTCCTGATCCCGGCCGCCGATGTCTACTTCTGAGCGGGCGATGCTGCTCGCCATAGACTGCGGCAACACCAACACGGTTTTCGCCCTTTGGGACGGTCGGCGGTTCCAGGGGACGTGGCGGATAGCGACTGACTGGAGGCGCACGGCGGACGAGTACTTCGTGTGGCTGAGCTCCATCATGAAGCTCACTCAGATCGAGGCCTCGGTCAGCGAAGTCATCATCTCTTCCACGGTCCCCCGGGTCGTGTTCAATCTCCGGGTCCTGGCCGACCGCTACTTCAACTGTCGCCCGCTGGTGGTGGGCAAGCCCGAATGCCGGCTGCCCGTGGCGCCTCGTGTGGACGAGGGCACTCAGGTCGGCCCTGATCGCTTGGTGAACGCCGCCGGGGCCTTTGACCGCCATGGCGGTGATCTCATCGTGGTGGACTTCGGAACCGCAACGACGTTCGATGTGGTGGATGACGACGGAGCCTATGTCGGCGGGGCCATCGCGCCCGGCGTGAACCTCAGCCTCGAGGCTCTCCACATGGCCGCAGCGGCGTTGCCGCATGTGGACGTCTCAAGGCCCTCGCAGGTGATCGGGACCAACACCGTCGCTTGCATGCAGTCCGGGATCTTCTGGGGGTACATCGGTCTGGTGCGCGGCATTTGCGAGCGGATCCGGGCTGAACGCGGACGCTCGATGCGCATCATTGGAACCGGTGGCCTTGCGTCCCTGTTCGGCCAAGGCGACGTCCTGTTCGATCGCATCGAAGACGATTTGACCATCCACGGCCTGACCGTGATCCACGCATTCAATAAGGAGACGGCATGACCGTCGCGAGATTTCTCTGCCGCAGGGCCCGCACATGAGCGGGGAACGTCTGATCTACATGCCCCTGGGCGGCGCCGGCGAGATCGGCATGAACGCTTACGTCTACGGCTACGGCGCCCCCGATCGGGAGCGTCTGATCGTCGTGGACCTCGGAGTGACCTTCGGTGACATGGACGGAACGCCGGGCATCGACCTGATCCTTCCGGATCTGGCATGGCTCGAAGCGCGCCGGGACCGGATCGAAGGCATCCTGATCACGCACGCCCACGAAGATCACGTGGGGGCCCTGGGGCTGCTCTGGGATCGGCTGCGCGCGCCCATCTATGCCCGCAAGTTCACATCGGCCATCGCGCGGCTGAAACTGGACGAACGGGGAGGCGTGCCTGAATCCGCCATGACCGTCGTGGAGCCTTGGCCGGAACTGTTGACCCTTGGTCCCTTCAAGGTTGGCTTCGTTCCGATCAGTCATTCGATTCCGGAGAGCGCCGGACTGGTGATCGACTCGCCGCAAGGACGCATCGTCCATTCGGGGGACTTCAAGATCGATCAGAGCCCGGTGGTGGGAGAGCCGTTCGACCCGGTCATGTGGCAGGAGATCGGCCGGTCCGGTGTTCGCGCGCTTGTCTGCGATTCAACGAACGTCTTCTCCCCTCATCCGGGGCGTTCAGAAGCGACCTTGGTCGAGAATATCGAGGCCCTGCTTCGGGAAGCCAAGGGCATGGTGGTCGCTACGACATTCGCGTCCAATGTCGCCCGTCTCCAGACCCTGGCCAATGCGGCCGAGGCAGCTGGCCGGTCGATCTGCTTGTTGGGGCGCGCCATGCGTCGGATGGTTGACACGGCCATTGAGACTGGCCTGCTCAGCCAGTTCCCAAACGTGGTCTCTCCGGATGATGCTGCCCAGATCCCTCGCGAGAACCTGCTCCTGCTCGTAACGGGGTCGCAAGGCGAAAGACGGGCGGCGGCGGCTCAGTTGGCCCAGCAGGGTTATATGGGCCTAGCTCTGAAAGAGGGTGACACCTTCCTCTTCTCGGCCCGGACCATTCCGGGCAATGAGCGGCCCGTGGCCCGCATCATGAACCAGCTGTCTCAGAAGGGTGTTGACGTGCTTGACGATGCCGGCGGACGGTATCACGTGTCGGGCCACGCCAACCGACCCGATCTGGAGGCGTTCCACGACCTGATCAAGCCACAGTTCCTCATCCCGATGCACGGCGAGCACCGTCATCTGCGGGAACATCTCAAGTTGGGCGAGGCAAAAGGCCTGAAGGGCATCATCGCCACAAACGGCATGATGATCGACTTGTCCGGGAACGCCCCAAAGGTGGCCGAGTATGTGGAGGCTGGTCGCACCTACCTTGACGGGTCGGTGCTGATCGGTGGGCTCGATGGAGTCATCCGCGATCGGATGCGAATGGCTCAGAACGGCCATGTGACCGTGACCGTGATCGTCGATGAGGACGATGAGCCCTTAGGGGATCCCTGGTGCGAGATCATGGGCCTTCCCGCCAAGGGCCGGAGCAACGCCGAGCTGGTCGGGATCCTGGAAGCGGAGCTGAGCCAGTTTATCGGCCGGGCCGAGCGTCGCACGATTAAGGACGACGAGAAGCTCGAAAAGGAAATGATCCGGATCGTGCGGCAGACCTCTCAGGCCGAGATTGGCAAGAAGCCGGAGGTCACGGTCGTCGTGTCCAGGCTGGCCTGACGGCCCGGTCTGGCTGCAACTGATCAAAAGTATCCAGTAAGGCGTCTTAGGATGCCTTACTGAGAGACCGTCCGGTTCAGCGCTGCGAGTCTACTACGAACACAGATAGAATGCCCCGCCGACACCGATGACAGTCACGGCTGCGGCCCCCGCGGCGGCCGGGACGCTCAAGGCCGCGCCCAGGGTCGCGGCGGATTGCCCGAGTGAAGCCGCAACGGCTGGCGCTTGACCACTGACCAGCACCGCTCCGGTCCCGTGAGCCACGGCTGTGACAGCCTCGCTGTCGCTATCTACGCGACGACCGGCGGCCAAGCTCATCATGGTCTTGCCCAACAACTCCATCCCTCCCGCCACGACATTGACCCTGTCGCAAACGGTCTTAGTGCAGCGACCACGATAGTTGCGGGCCCCAGGAACAAGAAGCCATCCATGCCAGTCATCCTCGGCAAGGCAGTAACCTTCTGTCTGGTCAAGGCGCATCGTCGTCGCGAGGAAATGCACGATCGCTGCGCTGTCACAATCCACCCGCTCTCCCCAGGTGCGGTCCCACGTGCGGGATGGCCACATCCGAAGTCGTTCGCGCAAACCGGGCGATGGGGCGCCCATCGCCTCGGGGACGATGATCAACTCCTGCGAGTTCACACGAGCCGCGCAGCTTTGCGCCTGCGCCGCAGCACCCATCAGGGAGAACATCAGCACAAGGATGAACTTCACCCTGCCCGACGCTCCGCAAAGCTCATGCGGATAAAGGAGGGCACGTCATCGCCCATGCCTACGATCCGGTCATCCTGACCATGGGAGCGCGTCTCCCCCCGAGAGCGGCGATCGCGGTCGTTCCGTTCCCGCTCGGGTCGGCTGGGCTGCTCGACCGGTTCCCGGCGGGTCTCAGGCAGGGCCTCGACGACCGGAGGTGCAGCCTCGGGTACCACGGCGACAGGCTCCGGTGCCCGGACTTCCTTGCGGTCGTCACGGCGGCTGCGGCCACGGCGTTCGCCGCGTTCCTCGCGTCGGGGCCGTTCTTCACGAACCTCCGGCGCGGGAGCGTCTTTCAGCGGGTTGTCGACACGCGGAAGCTCGCGTTGGACCAACGCCTCGATCGCGGCCAGGTACTTCTCGTCCTTGGGCGCGCAGATCGTGAGCGCCTTGCCCAGCCTGCCAGCGCGGCCGGTACGACCGATCCGGTGTACGTAATCTTCGCTGTGCGACGGCACGTCGAAATTGAACACATGGCTGACTGCAGGGATGTCCAAGCCACGGGCGGCCACATCGGACGCTATGAGAAGCCGCAGGCTTCCTTCACGGAAGGCGTCCAGGGTCCGCGTTCGCTGCGATTGATCGAGGTCGCCGTGAATGGCCTCAGCGTCATATCCATACTTCTTCAGGGACTTGGCCAGGATATCGACATCCATCTTCCTGTTGCAGAAGATGATGGCGTTCGTGCAGCTGTCCCCCTCGGCGTCGATCAGTGCCCGGAGCACGGCCCGCTTCTCACTGGCCTCGGTCTCGCGCCGGTGGGGTTTGAACATCACGAGGCCTTGAGTGATGTTCTCGCCGGTCGTGGCGGCGCGCGCGACCTCGATCTTCTCGGGGTTCGACAGGAACGTCTTGGTGATGCGCTCGATCTCGGGTGCCATGGTGGCCGAAAAGAACAGCGTCTGGCGGGTGAACGGGGTCAGTCCGAAGATGCGCTCGATGTCCGGGATGAAGCCCATGTCGAGCATCCGGTCGGCTTCGTCCACCACCATCACCTGGACGCCGGTGAGGAGGAGCTTGCCCCGCTCGAAATGGTCAAGCAGGCGACCGGGTGTGGCGATCAGCACGTCCACACCCCGGTCGATCAAAGCCTCTTGGTCCTTGAAGGACACGCCTCCGATCAGCAGGGCCTTGGAGAGCTTGAGGTACTTGGTATACTTGTCGAAGTTCTCGGCAACCTGAGCCGCAAGCTCACGGGTCGGGCAGAGCACGAGGCTGCGCGGCATCCGGGCCCGGGCCCGCCCACGGCTGAGCAGCGTGATCATCGGAAGTACGAAGGACGCCGTCTTGCCCGTGCCCGTCTGCGCGATGCCGAGCACGTCGCGACCTTCGAGGGCCGGCGGAATCGCACCAGCCTGAATGGGAGTGGGGGTCAGGTATCCCGCGTCGCCCAAGGCCTGGAGCACCCGAGGGTCGAGATTGAGTTCTGAAAATTGCGTCACATAGTATCCTAGCGAGGAAGGTGTTTACGGCAGGTTGGCCGCATCCTTCGCACGCGCGGCCTGCCCGGCCGAATTGCCGGGCTCGTGAAACGACATTGCGTTACGGGAGAATCCCCTTGGGGTCAAGCCCCTGAAGCCCTTGCGGCTGCGACAAGGTGACCTAACTCCCTCACGAATTGAGGAGATCCCGATGATACAGAAGTATGGCCAAGCTAGTTGGCAGGGTGGGCTTCGCGACGGGCAGGGCCAAGTCTCGACCGAGACAGGGGTTCTGTCAAACCAGAGCTACGACTTTGCCAAGCGGTTCGGTGACCAGAAGGGTACAAATCCCGAGGAGCTCATCGGAGCGGCCCATGCTAGCTGCTTTGCCATGGCGCTCAGCGCGGATCTTGAGCGGGCCGGCCTCAATGCCGAGAACATCGACGCCAAGAGCACGGTGAGCCTCGACATGAGTTCGGGCTCGCCGGTCATAAGCCGGGTTCATGTCGAAGTCGCAGCCCGGGTTCCCGGGGCGTCGGAAGACCAGTTCCGCCAAGTCGCCGAAGAGACGAAGCAGAACTGTCCGGTCTCCAAGGTCCTGTCCGGTGGCGCGCAGATCACGATGAACGCCCGGCTGGACTGACTGGGCCAGACGCTCCTCAGACAGCCTAGCGCCGTCTACCCATGCGTCGGGCCACCAGCAGCATCACGATTCTGATCAACATCTTCTTCACGGGACGGTTCCTTTCCATGGGACCGTCCTCATGTGGAAACGACAGCAGCCTGCTCCAAGTCCTCAGGCCGCCGTCATCATCTCCTTGGTCGCCGTGAGCCTGACTTGGGGATGGTCGCGCACGATGCGGTCGATGTCCCATTGCAGCCGGGTCAGGAACACGACGTCGCCGTCGTTGTCGTGAGCAATGTGCTGCTTGTTCTTGGTCACGAACTCCTCGACGGCATCCTTGGAGCCGTTGACCCAGCGTGCCGACGTGAACTGCGAGCCTTCGAAGCGGACGGGCAGTCCGTACTCAAGCTCGATCCGGCTTGCCAACACTTCGAATTGGAGCTGGCCTACGACGCCGACGATGAAGCCGGAACCGATCGTCGGCTTGAAAACCTTGGCTGCCCCTTCCTCGGCGAACTGCATGAGCGCCTTCTCGAGGTGCTTGGCCTTCATAGGATCGCCCGCACGCACGGTCTGTAGGAGCTCGGGCGCAAAGGATGGGATCCCGGTGGCCCGGAGCGCTTCGCCTTCGGTCAGGGTGTCGCCGATGCGGAGCTGGCCGTGGTTGGGGATGCCGATGATGTCGCCGGCCCAAGCTTCTTCGGCCAGTTCCCGATCCGCGGCAAGGAACAGGACCGGGTTAGTGACCGCCATCGGCTTGCCTGCGCGGACATGGTGCAGCTTCATCCCGCGCTCGAAGTGTCCCGAGGCCAGGCGGACGAAGGCCACGCGGTCTCGATGCTTCGGGTCCATGTTGGCCTGGACCTTGAATACGAAGCCGGCGACCTGCGTTTCCTCTGGCGCGATCTCGCGCGGCTCTGCGCGTTGCGGCTGGGGCTCGGGGCCGTACTCTCCAATTCCGTCCATCAGCTCCTTGACGCCGAAGCTGTTGATCGCGCTGCCGAACCAGATGGGCGTCATGTGGCCTTCGAGGATCGACTGGCGGTCGAAGGCGGGAAGGAGGCCGCGCGCCATCTCGACTTCCTCGCGGAGCTTCTCCAGCAGGTCGGCGGGGACGTGCTTCTCGATCTCGGGGTCGTCGAGGCCCTTGATCTGGACCGTTTCGGCCACGCGGTTGCGGTCGGCCCGATCCATGATCTCCAGCCGGTCGTGGAGCATGTCATAGGCGCCCACGAAGTCGCGGCCCATGCCGATCGGCCAGGAGGCGGGCGTCACGTCAATGGCGAGGTTCTCCTGGATCTCGGAGATGATCTCGAACGTGTCGCGGGATTCCCGATCCATCTTGTTGCAGAAGGTCAGGATGGGGAGGTCGCGGAGGCGGCAGACCTCAAAAAGCTTGCGGGTCTGCGATTCCACGCCTTTTGCGCCGTCGATGACCATGACGGCGGCGTCCACGGCAGTCAGCGTCCGGTAGGTGTCCTCCGAGAAATCCGAGTGGCCGGGCGTATCCACCAGGTTGAAGCGGAACTTGCCGTAATCGAAGGACATCGCGGAGGCGGAGACGGAGATGCCCCGCTCCTTTTCCATTTGCATGAAATCCGAGCGCGTGCGCCGCGCCTCGCCCTTGGCGCGCACCTGTCCGGCCATCTGGATGGCGCCCCCGAACAGGAGAAACTTCTCGGTCAGCGTGGTCTTGCCGGCGTCAGGGTGCGAAATGATCGCGAACGTACGGCGACGGGCAATCTCGGGCGGGAGTGTGGGGCGGTTGGTCATGGCGCGACCCACATAGGCGAGGGCTTGCGTCGGGACAACCGGGCGCGCTCTGGTAGCCACGCGTCGATTGCGCACGGCTGGCAGGAGAACAGGATGGACCTTGGAATCAGAGGGCGGCGGGCCTTGGTGACGGGCGCTTCGCGCGGGCTTGGTCAGGGCTGTGCCAGGGCTCTGGCCGAAGCGGGCGTGGACCTCGTGCTGAACGCGCGGGGGGCCGACTCCCTCGAGGAGACGGCAGCAGTCATCCGCCGCGAGCATGGTACTTCGGTGCGGACGGTGGTCGCGGACATGACGACCCCCGACGGGCAGGCCGCCGTGATTGCCGCGGCCGCGGAGGTGGACATTCTGGTCACGAATGTGGGCGGGCCGCCGCCAGGGGTCTGGCGCGACTGGTCGCGCGAGGACTTCCAAGCCGCGCTCGATGCGAACATGCTGGCTCCGATCGCGCTGATCCAGGCGCTCTTGCCCGGCATGTGCGATCGCGGATGGGGGCGGGTGGTCAATATCACCTCCACGAGCGTGAAAGCCCCCTTGGCTTCGCTCGGCCTATCCACTGCGGCGCGGTCGGGGCTGACCGGCTATGTCGCGGGCACTTCACGGGCCGTTGCGCGGTTCGGGGTGACCATCAACAATCTTCTGCCCGGCAGCCACGACACCGCCCGCCTTCAGGCGCTGGACCGCGTTGCCATCCAGAACGAGGGCATCACCGCCGAGGAGGCTCGGGCCCGCCGCATCGCCGGCATTCCAGTCGGACGATACGGCACGCCCCAGGAGTTCGGCGCCATGTGCGCATTCCTGTGCTCGACCCATGCGGGCTACATCGTGGGCCAGAACATCGTGCTGGATGGTGGCTCCACCAATGTCATGCTGTGACGCTTGCTGCCGCCAACCCACGGGCTTAGATGCCCGAAGATTTTGGTCGGAAATGGCAGGACACAGTGCAGCCGAGGCTCGAAATCCAGGGGCTTATGCGCCGCTTCGGCGGCCGTGAGGTCGTGTCCGACGTTTCGTTGTCCATCGCGGCCGGACAGGTGAGCTGTCTCCTAGGCCCCTCCGGCTGCGGCAAATCCACGACACTGCGGCTGATCGCCGGGGTAGACATGCCCGACCAGGGGGTGATCCGGGTCGACGGGCGTCCCATCGTGGACGCACGGACCCGCGTCCCTCCGGAGGAGAGGGGCATCGGCCTGATGTTCCAGGACTTTGCCCTGTTCCCTCACCTGACCGTCAGCCAGAACGTCGCCTTCGGACTGCCGCGCCACGCGCCCGACCGGCAGGGGCGGGTGGCGGAACTCCTCGAACGGGTCGGCATGACCCGGCACGCCGACAAGCATCCCCACGAGCTTTCCGGGGGAGAGCAGCAGCGGGTGGCGCTGGCTCGGGCACTGGCACCTCGGCCAGGGATCATGCTCATGGACGAGCCGTTCTCGGGTCTGGACGACCGGCTGCGCGACGACATCCGCGACGAAACGCTGGCCGTCCTCAAGGCCGAGGGGACGGCTGTGCTTCTGGTCACCCATGAGCCGTCCGAAGCGATGCGCATGGCGGACGAGATCCTGCTCATGCGCGACGGGCGGATCGTGCAAAGCGGCGCGCCCTATACGATCTACAACAATCCGGTGGATCTGCGAGCGGCCGCCTTTTTCAGCGACCTGAACGTCATCCGGGGCCGCGTGCAGGGCGCACTCACGGAGACGCCGTTCGGACCCTTCCTCGTCCCCGGTGTTCCGGATGGTGCCGAGGTGGACATCGCGATCCGGCCTCAGCACCTCGCCATCGATTTCGATCGGGCCGGGAAGGGACCGCGATCAACGCCCACCCACGGTGAGGCCGCCAGAGGCGTCGTGGAGCGGGCCCGGTTCATGGGGTCCGAAAGCCTCGTGGAGTTCCGGATGGACTTCGATGGCTCGATCCTCAAGGCCCATGTTCCGTGGGTCTTCCTTCCTAAGCCGGGGACGCCGCTCTGGCTCATGTTCCGGCGCGACCGATGCTTTGTCTTCCCGCACGTCGGGTCTCAGCCCAAGGTGGCCTGATAGTCAGCCAGCGTCTTGCCAGGCTCGTTGACGAACAGTTGGGGTAGGGCAGTGACTTCCTCGACGAGGTCCACCCGGAGGAGTTGGAAACCGCCGGTCGTCTCGTCCCAGCAGGTCACGGTCCAAACGCGTCCCCAGTAGTCGAGCCGAAGGGGGCGCACGATCCGGCGTGGCACAGGGTCGCCCGCCAGCAGCAGGCGCAGTTTCTGCCGTGCCCGGATCGCGGCGCGGATCGGGGGCATGTGCCGGAAGCCCCTCGATGCTTCCGCAAAGGCGTGAGTCGCGAAGCCGAAGGCCGCCTGCGGGGCCGAGCGATCCTCGGGCAACACCGCGTCGACCTTTGCGGACAGCGTACGGGCGGCCTCTTTCAACTCCTCGTCGCCAGCCTCGCCGACCACGGCCAGTCCGAGATGGAGCGCCTCCAATTCAGGGAGTGAAAGGTTAAGGGGCGGTAAGGTGATGGCGGCGGTCGCGGCATAGCCCAGCCCACGCTCACCGGCGATGGGGACGCCGCTCGCGACCAGGGTGTCCATATCCCGGTAGATCGTCCGTTGCGATACCGACAGACGCCGCGCGAGATCCTCGGCGCGGTGGAGGCGGCCATCGCTCAGCAGCCGCACGAGATCCAGAAGGCGGTCGTTGCGTGCCATGATCCCTCCTGACAGGTTTGTGTCACAAATTGCGACAGCCTGGCACCGTTTCTACTGGTGGGCGACTATCGGGGCCCAGCCTGGCCCGCTATGAGGGAGACCTGCATAAGCTGTCCATTGGAGGGACTCATGCTCAACAATATCGGCCCGATGGGCTTTATCATCATTGCCATAGTCGTCCTCGTCCTGTTCGGCCGGGGCAAGATCTCGGGTGTCATGGGCGAGGTCGGCAAGGGCATTACCGCGTTCCGCCGCGGCATGGACGACAGCCGTCGTGAGATCGAGGAGACGAACACCACCGTCGCCCGCGACGTGACGCCGACCGAGGAACGCGACCGGGTCTGATCCCGGCCCTTGCGGTTCCCAGCAGAAGGATCTGGCCATGTTTGACCTCGGCTGGAGCGAGATGATGCTTGTTGGCGTCGTCGCGCTGATCGTGGTGGGGCCAAAGGAGCTCCCCACTCTGTTTCGATCCGTGGGTCAGGCCGTCGGCAAGGCCCGTGGGATGGCGCGCGAGTTCACCCGTGCCATGGAAGCGGCGGCCGACGAGGCGGGGGTCAAGGAGATCAACCGCACGATCAACGCGGCAACGCGTCCCGTGCAGTTCGGCACCGATACGCTTCGGCAGGCAACGATGGGTCCGCGCACCACGGCCGGTAAACCCACTGGCGTCGCGACGCCACTGAACCCCGGTGCGCCTATCAAGCCGGGCGGGGCCACCGATACCTTGGCTGCCCAGCGCACCGAGGAGCGGGCCAGCCTCCAGCAGGATGCAGCGCAGTGGGTTGCCGCTCGCGATGCGAGCCAAGGCGAGGTCAGGGCCGCTGAGCAGCATGCGGCCGCCTCGCCGTCTGACCACATGCCCCCGGACCGGACCTCATGACCACGAAACCTGTATACAAGACCGACACCCTGGAAGAGGTCGATGCCTCCGCGGCTCCGTTGATCGAGCATCTGGCCGAGCTGCGGACCCGCATCATCTGGTCTCTTCTGGCCTTCGTGGTTGCGATGCTGGTCTGCTTTCCCTTGTGGCGGCCGATCTACGACTTCCTGTCGGTTCCTCTCTGCACCGCCCTGAACGCGGAAGGGCAGGCGTGCCAGCTCGTCTTCCTCAGCGTGCAGGAAGGGTTCTTCCTGGCCCTGTCCATCTCCATGGTTGGTGGGCTGGTGCTGGCCTTTCCGGTGATCAGCTACCAGCTTTGGCGGTTCGTGGCGCCGGGCCTTTACAAGAACGAGAAGCGGGCGTTCCTGCCGTTCCTGCTGGCCTCGCCCATCATGTTCATCCTGGGCGGTGCGTTCGCTTATTACGTCATCACCCCGATGGCGTTCAGCTTCTTTCTGAGCTTCCAGACCGGCGGCATCCTTGAGGGTCAAGCCCCGACCCTGGAAGGGGCGGCGTCCATGGTATTCCAGGGCTCGGCCAAGGCCTACCTGTCGCTGACGATGGCGTTCGTCGTCTCATTCGGCCTCTGCTTCCAGCTTCCGGTCCTGCTGACCCTGATGGGCCGCGTCGGCATCGTGAGCTCTGCCGGGCTGGCCTCTGTACGGAAATACGCGCTGGTCGGCATTCTGATCCTGGCGGCTATCGCCACGCCGGGCCCGGATGTCACATCGCAGGTGATCCTGTTCGCGGTCGTGTACCCGCTCTACGAGATCTCGATCTGGCTCGTGCGTCGCCACGAGAGGAAGGTTGAGGCTCAGATGCGGGCCGATGGTCTGCTGGGCGCCAACGAGTCGCTCTACGGCGACGAGGACACGGAGACCAAGGCGTGATGCTGGAGGGTCTTCCGGCTGATCCGCTCCGTCGCATCGCCGAGGCGCTGGAGCGCCTCGCTCCTCCGGTGGGACTGGCGCCCGATTTCCGGGGCACGGCTTTTGCCTGGCATCCGGACCCCGACCGGCTCACCCCCGTGGAGCAGGTGAGCCGGGTGGACCTAAGCCTGCTGGTCGGTGTGGACCGCTCCAGGGAGACGCTGGTCGCGAACACCCGCGCTTTTGCCAAAGGGTTCCCGGCCAACAACGCGCTTCTTTGGGGTGCGCGCGGGATGGGAAAGTCGAGCCTGGTGAAGGCCGTCCATGCTGCCGTCCATCAAGAGGAACCCTCGCTCAAGATCGTCGAGGTCAGCCGTGAGGATCTGCCTTCGATCGGCCGGTGTCTCGCGCTTCTCAGGGGCGCACCAGGGCGGTTCATCCTGTTCTGCGATGACCTGTCGTTCAGCCATGACGATGCCCACTACAAGTCGCTCAAAGCTGTGCTTGACGGCGGCATCGAGGGGCGACCGGACAACGTCGTGCTGTATGCCACGTCGAACCGGCGGCACCTCATGCCGCGCGATATGATCGAGAACGAACGGTCAAGCGCGATCAGCCCGTCCGAAGCGGTGGAAGAAAAGGTCTCCTTGTCCGACCGCTTCGGGCTTTGGCTGGGCTTCCATCCCTGCTCGCAGGACGAGTACCTGGCCATGATCCGCGGCTACTGCGATGCCTTCCGGATCGACATCGACGATCAGACGCTGTGGGCCGAAGCAATCGAATGGCAGGCCACGCGCGGCTCCCGCTCAGGGCGGGTCGCGTGGCAGTATGTCATCGACCTGGCTGGACGGCGCGGAGCGAAGCTCGCCTGAACGGTGGAGGTCGGGGCCGCGCAGCACGCGGCCCCAAGTTGGATCAAGGCAGGAACGCTGTGGGGTCCTGGCTTGCCATGCCTCGCCGCACTTCGAAGTGCAGGAACGACGGGTCACCGGCCTTGACCTGACCTAGGGCCTGCCCGCGCGAAACGCGATCATCCTTGGCTACCTTGAGGTTCTCGAGGTGCGTGTAAACGGTGAGCAGGTCGTTTGCATGCTTCACCACGACGATCTGGATGCCGTCGGTATTCGTCGTGATGGCCGCGACGGTGCCTGCATCGGCAGCGCGTACCTCGGTCCCTGCGGGGGCCCCTATGTCAATTCCTTCATTCCGCCCCGGCGCGTAGGCCCGGATGATGGATCCCGACACTGGCATGGCGAGCTGTGCGTCGCTGGTCTGCGTCTGCTCCGCTCCAAGATCCTGGGGCGCTGCCTCGATCTCGGGCTGTGCTTGGGACGTCGGAACGGGTTGCTCATCGGGAAGGGGTGCGGCGGCGCTGGGCGGAATCGGCGTCCGGCTCCCCTGGCCGGGTGTGGTGAGCGGAGCCGCCGCCGACGTGCTTGTGCCGGGAGATGGAACCAAGAGGAACTGCCCTTCCCGCACGGTCAGGTCCGCACCAAGGCCGTTCCACTCTGCGATGGTCCGGACCGGCACGTTGTATAGCCGCGCCACTGAATAAGCCGTCTCGCCCCGAACAACCTGATGCCGGATGGGCTCCGCTCCGCTCGGGATGGCGGAAGCGGCAGGGGACGCCGCCGCGGGTGCGCTCGGCGCCAGGGCCGTGGTGGTCACGGGACCTGCGCGGTTTATGGCAGCAGACGCGGCGCCGATAAGGTCGGTTGCCGGGGCTGCGGCCAGTGCCGTGGCCGGTTCTGCGACACGGTTGGGGAGCGCAACCACCTCGTCGGCGCGAAGCGCCGCGTCGGGCGCGAGGCCATTGTACGAGGCCAGGGTCCGTGCATCGATCCCGAGCCGTCCCGCCAACGTGCCAACGGTGTCGCCCTGTCGCGCTACCGCAACCTGATACGTCGGATACGAGATGACCCCTCGATCGTCGGGCGTCGGCCGCTCCACGGCCGAGAGCGCCGCGTCCGTGGTCGAAAAGCCGTCCCCCAGCTCTCGGAGGTCCATGTCCAGCGGCTGCTGGCATGCGGAAAGCGCGCCCAAGGCCAAGGCGGCGCAAGCCGCGCGTCGGACGCTCATCAGTTGGTTCAACATCGTTCCTGCCCTCATTCGCCCGCTCTGGACCTGTTGCCGGTCCGTTGGCGCCTCATTCCTGCCCAATGCCCCCAAGCAGGGGAACGAAGCGGACGGGGCGCAATTCGTCGTAATCGAAACCCTTTTCACTGGTACGGGTCACGCGGATCAGGCTTTGAACTGTGTCCGATTGCCCGACCGGCAAAACCATGATGCCACCGATACGCAACTGGGCCAAGAGGGGGCCGGGCGGGTCCTCCGCGGCTGCGGTGACCAGGATACGGTCGAAGGGCGCCTGCTCGGGCAGGCCGTGGCTCCCGTCGGCGACGAGCGTGGTGATGTTGTGCAATCCCATGCCCTCGAAGACGTCGCGTGCCTGCAGGACGAGGCTGCGGAAACGGTCCACCGTGTAGACGCGCCGCGCGAGCTGGCTCAGGATCGCGGCCTGGTAGCCAGACCCGGTGCCGACCTCGAGCACCTTGTCGCGTGGCGTGACATCCAGCGCCTGCGTCATCAGCCCTACTACCGAGGGCTGACTGATCGTTTGGCCGCACGGGATAGGTAGGGGCACGTCCTCGTGCGCTCGCTCGGCGAAGATGCCACGAAGGAATTGCGAGCGGTCGATCTTCTCCATCGCCGTCAGCACGCGCGGGTCAGTCACGCCGGCGCTTCGGATCGCATAGACGAACTGCATCCGCTGCTCGGCGTCGCTGTTCATTCGCCCGCCAGGGCCCGCGTCACGGCGTCGATCGCGTCATGCGCGGTCAAGTCCGCCCGGCACGGCTGCACCGAGATCAGCCCGTCCAGATTTGCCTCGACATCGGTTCCTGGGCCAGTCCGCTCGTCCTGCGCACCGCCTCGGACCCAAAGGAAGCGGCGACCCGAAGGCGAGACGTGCGGCTCTACGCCGTGTCGTGCTTTGCGTCGGAAGCCTTGGCGCGTAACGGCGAGACCCCCACAATCGCGACCGGACATAGGAGGGAAGTTGACGTTGTAGAACAAGCGGTATGGTCCGTCGTCCCAAATGGCCTTCTCCAACAGCGTCCTCACGACCCGAGTGCCATGACGGGCAGCGCAGTCGAAGGGATCGTCCAGCATTGCCGTTCGCGGCCCCATGAACTGGGACAGGGCGATCGCAGGCAGGCCCTGAAGCGCAGCCTCCATCGCGCCGCCGAGGGTGCCGGAATACATGGCATTCTCACCGGCGTTGTTGCCGCGGTTCACCCCGGACAGGACCAGATCCGGTCGGGCATGCACCATGACGTCGTAAAGACCGGCCAGCACGCAGTCTGCGGGCGATCCCTCGGCAGCAAACCGACGCTCGTCCAGTTGCACGATCATGGTCGGGTGGGTGTAACTAATGCAATGGCCTACGCCCGACTGCTCAAAGGCCGGGGCAACGGTCCAGACCTCGCCTGCCTCGCCGGCAATCTCCGTGGCGATGGCACGAAGGATCTCGAGGCCGGGTGCGTTGATCCCGTCGTCGTTCGTGATGAGGATGCGCATGAAGCCCCCGGCTTGTACCCGACCTTCCTAGGGCAGGCGCCAGGGGCGGGCAAGCAGGGCTCTCAGCCCAGGATGGCGGGCAGCAGCCGCGCGGCCTCCTGTTGGGGGCTGGTCAGCGCGGCCCGGTTCTCACCGGGGAAGAAGCGGCTCCGGGTGGCAGTCGGCATCGGCCAAGGTTCCAAGATCGACACGCGCGGCCCGATCCGTTCTCCCTCGGCCTGCCAAGAGCGCGCCAATGCGATCTGCCCCGCCTTTGTCGAGCCATAATGGCCGAAGAACTTTTCTCCGGCGCTGGCGTCGTCAAAGAAGACCGCATGGCCCGATGGGCTCAGCAGCGGATTTAGAACCGCGATCAGATCGGCGGTGGCCCGCAGGTTCACCGCAATCGACCTGTCGAAGTCTTTTGTCGCAAGGTGGCCCGCCGGGGCAAGCGGTCCCGCATGGATGGCTGCATGAATCCAAAGATCCAGCTTCCCCCATCGATCAAAGATCGACCGCGCGAGCTGGCGCATCGCCTCGGGCACCGTGATATCCATAGGGGCAAGAGTGGCCTGACCGCCACTGGCCTGGATGCGGTCGTCGAGTTCTTCCAAACCGCCCACGGTCCGAGCCACCGCCACCACGTGGTGCGTTGGTGCCAGCGCCATCGCGACAGCATATCCCAGCCCGCGCGAGGCTCCGGTCACGAGGGCAGTGGGCATCTGGCGGTCTCCGAACAGCAAGGCCAGCCCCGACCGGGGCACGGTGGGCGCCTTCTGCCCCGTTCAGGGTCGGCCCGCAAGCGACCCGGATCAGCTTGGCAGGGTCAGCACCACTTCCTCGCCGTTTCGCTGCATCCGGAGCCCCTGGAGGTCGATGGCCGTGACCCGGCCGCCGTCCACAGCCTCTCCCGGCTGGACCTTGACCACGGTCCCGTCGGCGAGCCGCAGCAGGGCAGCAGTGCCCTTGGGTCCGTCGAACAGACCGATGAGCGCAGTCCTGTCGAGCGGCAGGACATTCAGATGCGTCGCGTCGCTGGCGACCGCCTCCGACACTTGGCCCAGTCGATCCGGCCTCTCCTCAGGCCGGAGACGCCCGTCGGTCGAACCTGTCGGACGCAAGCGCGGCCGTAAAGGATCATCGATGTCCCAAGTATCTGCCATGTTCGATCCTGCCTCTGAATCACGCGGTCGAGGCGCCGCGGTTGCAGCACAGGGCAGTGGCATGATCGACCAGTTCATAGAAGTGCAGCCGACTGGCCAGCGGCGGCTAGGCGAACGTCTGCCATTCCATGGCGCAGCTGTCGGCGGATAACAGCTTGCATCCCTAAGGCCGCACGGCGGCCTATAGAACACAAGGACACGCTCTATTCGGCGGCCGTCTTCATCTCAAAGCCTTGGTCCATCATATCGGCCGGGGCAACGGGGTACTCCCCCGAGAAGCAGGCGTCGCAATATCGAGGACTGGCGGGGTTCCGTCCATTTACCTCACCGACAGCCCGGTACAGACCGTCGAGGGTGATAAACCGAAGGGAGTCGACGCCGAGATGGAGACGCATCTCCTCCTCGGACATGTTGGCGGCCAGCAGCTTCTCGCGGTTGGGCGTGTCCACGCCATAGAAGCAGGGCCATGCGGTCGGTGGCGAGGCGATCCGAAAGTGGACCTCGCGCGCGCCCGCATCAAGAATCATTTCCTTGATCTTGCGGCTGGTCGTCCCGCGCACGACGGAGTCATCCACCAGGATGACCCGCTTCCCCCGGATCAGCGCGCGGTTCACATTCAGCTTGAGCCGAACGCCCATGTTGCGGATCTGCTCGGTGGGCTCGATGAAAGTTCGACCCATGTACTGGTTGCGAATGATCCCCATGCCGAAAGGAATGCCGCTTTCATGGGCGAAGCCAATCGCAGCCGGAGTCCCGGAGTCGGGCACCGGGCAGACAAGGTCAGCCTCGACCGGCGCTTCCCGCGCCAACTCCCGCCCTATGGCCTCGCGGGTCTCATAAACCGAACGGCCGCCAATCAGGGAGTCGGGGCGGCTGAAATAGACATGCTCGAAGATGCAGAAGCGGGACTTCCGTGGACGGAAGGGGAAATGGCTCTCAATCCCAGCCTCTGCGGTGACAACCACCATCTCCCCCGGCTCGACCTCGCGAAGGAACTCGGCTCCTACGATGTCGAGGGCGCAGGTCTCGCTTGCCAGGATCCAGCCCGACCCCAGGCGCCCGAGAACCAGGGGCCTGATCCCCAGCGGATCCCGGCATCCAACGAGCTTGCTCCGCGTCATGGCCACGACCGAGAACGCGCCTTCGACCTTGCGGAGCGCGTCCTCCATGCGGTCCACGAGCGTGCGCCCCATGGATCGGGCCATCAGGTGGATGATGCATTCCGTATCGGACGAGGACTGGAAGATCGATCCGCGCTCGATGAGTTCGCGCTTGAGCGCCACTGCGTTCGTCAGATTGCCGTTGTGCGCGATTGCCGCCCCGCCAATTGCAAACTCACCGAAGAATGGCTGGACGTTCCGGATGACCGCCGGACCTTTGTCACCCGACGTCGAATAGCGCACATGCCCGATGCCGATGGCACCCGGAAGCGTGTCCATGACCTCTCGGGAGGTGAAGTTGTCGCGGACGTAACCCATTCGGCGGGCCTGATGGAACCCGCCCTCCGGGTCGTAGGTGACGATGCCGCCGGCTTCCTGCCCGCGATGCTGGAGAGCATGAAGCCCCAAGGCCACGAAACTCGCAGCGTCGGCCACGCCGACCACGCCGAAGACGCCACACTCCTCCCGAAGTTTGTCGTCGTCGAAGGGATGGGCGTAGTGGACCTGTTCGGCCATGAGTCCGGCTCCGTGGCGGCAAACGATGGGGCTTGGCGCTCTGATAGCGATGTCGGCGAGGGGTGTCACGCACCCGTAACGAAACGGCGGCATGGATGCACGTGGACGTGACGGCTCCGCCTGATTCTCAGGCCGCATCCCCGCCGGATGCACCGCAGGTGCCGACCAGTTGTTCATATTGGCGGGTGACCCAGCCCAACGCGGCCTCGGGGTCCTGTTCGGCAATTCGGCCGGTCAGACGAGAGAAGACCGCGCTCGCCCGACTGTCCTCCACCATGGGAATGGCTTGCGCCGAAAGAACCGTCTCGTAGACGAAGAAGGCGACCGCGATCAGCAGGACTCCACGGAAGACGCCGAACAGGAACCCCAGCCCTTGGTCCAGTCCTCCCAGGGCCGAACGTTGGATGACGCCCGAGAAAAGCGGAGTGAAGATCGAGAACAGGATCAGGGCGACCGCGAACACCGCGGCGAAGGCCGCGATGATGGACAACTCGCAGGAGTCTCCGATGAAGTCGCCCAGCATCGGGATCTGCCGGACGAGCGGTTGGGCCTGATCGGCAAAGATGAAGGCCAGGATGGTTGCCCCGATCCAGCCTGCTATGGCCAGGGCCTCGCGGACGAAGCCACGGCTATAGGCCAGCAGAGCCGAGACGACGATCACGATCGCCACGACGCCGTCGATGATGGTGAAGCCTTCCATACGTCCCCTGTCCCGAGTCAGGTCCGGCCAAGCTGGTCGGCCACGGCAGTTGCCAGATCGGGTTTCTCACGCAAGGTCAAACCCGATCCAGCCGCGCGCTTGGCCAGCGTCGGCAGGATTGCTGTCGAGAAACCAAGTTTCTGCGACTCCTTCAACCGGTTTTCGGTCTGAGAGACAGGACGAAGCGCTCCGGAAAGGCTGATCTCCCCGAAAACGACCGTCTGCGAGTCCAAAGCCTGTTGGGACTGCGCCGAGACCAGTGCCATCGCCACCGCCAGATCGGCTGCGGGTTCGGTGATGCGGAGGCCACCGGCCACGTTGAGGTAGACATCCAGCCCCGCGAAGCTGAGGCCCGCCCTCGCGTCGAGGACCGCGAGAATCATGGCAAGGCGCCCGCCATCCCATCCCACCACGCTGCGACGGGTCTGGCCGGGCGCAGCCGGGGAAACGAGCGCCTGAATCTCGCACAGGATCGGCCGAGTTCCCTCGATGCCTGCGAAGACGACGGACCCCGGGGCCGGCGTGCCCCGTTCGCTGAGGAACAGAGCCGAGGGATTCTTGACCTCGACGAGGCCCTTGCCGGTCATCTCGAACACGCCGATCTCGTCCGCTGGGCCGAAGCGATTTTTCACCGCGCGCAGGATCCGGAACTGATGGCCACGGTCGCCCTCGAAGTAGAGGACGGTATCTACCATATGTTCCACCACCCTCGGCCCGGCGATCGCGCCTTCCTTTGTCACGTGGCCCACAAGAACGACGGCGATTCCCCGTCGCTTGGCAAACGAGGTGAGCTCGTGTGCAGCCGCACGCACCTGCGACACCGAGCCCGGCGCCGACTCGACCGTGTCGAGCCACATGGTCTGGATGGAGTCGATGATGGCGAGCTGTGGCTGCTCCGCTTCCAGGGTTGCCAGAATGTCGCGGAGGTTGGTGTGGGCCGCGAGCTTCATCGGACTTTCCGTGAGGCCAAGGCGCTGGGCGCGCATCTGAACCTGACCCGCCGACTCCTCACCGGTGACATAGATCACCTTGAGGCCGTTTCGGGCGAATCGTGCCGCCGCCTGAAGCAGCAGGGTCGACTTGCCGATGCCCGGATCCCCACCGACCAGAATGGCCGAGGCAGCCACAAGTCCCCCACCCAGCACGCGGTCGAGCTCGGCGACGCCGGCCTCGGTACGAGGGGGCGGGGCCTCGGCGGTCGCGAGATCCGTCAAGGCGAGTGTGCTTCCGCGCTTCAGCGGCTTGCCCGGACCTGTCGCGAGAGGAACCTCCTCGACGATGGTGTTCCAAGCCCCGCAGGACTCGCACCGGCCCGACCACTTGGACTGCGTCGCTCCGCAGACCGTGCAGGAAAAAACTTGCTCACGTCCCATGATGATCCCGATGTGGGCCATTGGACCGGGTAACGCAAGCTTCGGTCCTTCACACCAGCGGGGGCATTACTCGGCAGCGGGGCGCTGGCTCAAGGATACGAGATTGTCCGGGCGGGTGACGCCCGGGCCTTGCACCAGACCGGCCGGCTCGGCCTGGCCGAAGCTGTACCCCAGAACCGGAAGCGCAGCCTGCAGTTGTTCGTCCAGTTGCTGCAGTTGGCTCGCCACCACGGCTTCCTCCAACTCGACTTGGGAACTCCAGCGCATGATCTCGCGACAGGCCTTGAGGGCTTCGGCGATCCTTTGCTGCTGCTCCTCGACCTCGGCTTGGCGCTGGGTCAGAAAATCCTTGGCCCGGCTCACCCTCTCATCGTTATAAATTTCGGCCAGCCGGTGAGACTGCTTGGACATTTGCGCAGCGACGGTGAGGATATCGGCTTCCAGAAGCTTCAGGTCGGGATGTTCGCGTAGGTAGTCGATCCGCTCGCGCACGGCGTCGAACTCGGCCGACATGCTGAACACGCCCTTGCGATCGGCAACATGGGCCGCGTGGTAAGCGTTCGCCACGTCCTGCATCGACATGCGGAAGTTCCGATGGCTCTTTTCAAGGTCTAGGACGCGGTTGCTGGACGGAAAGAACCCGACCAGCAGGACGAGCAGCACCGTCAGCCCAAGCTGGGCCATCATGCCGGCCTGGGGCGCGGACGCCTCGCCGAAGCTGGCCTGAAGCGTGAGCCAAGGCAGAACGCCCAAGGCCGATAGCAGTGTCGTCACCACCATGGTCAGGGCTGCCAGCCCAAGCACATACAAGGAAACAACGTGAAAAACTCGTACCAGCTGCTGCATGGTGGCGCGGGACAGCATCGACGCCCTCCTTCATCCAAACTTGCCGCCCAGGCCCGTCCAGGCGGTTTCTTGCCGATCTAATGGTCGAATCCAGGGTAAGTTCCCTGTCGTCTGGACTATAACACGGCTGTGGATAAAATCTTACGCCCAGTTCGCCGGCGTGACCTGCAGACGTTCACCGCAACGCCGTTATTGGTCCCTGGGAACGACCATGAATGAACTGGTCGACATAGGCATCGCCGCTCTGGTCAAGGTCAGCGACCGCCCCGACCCAACGCAGCAGGCCGCCGTGCAGCAGCGTGATCCTGTCGGCCACTGTACGGACAGTGGTCATATCGTGGGTGATCGTGATCGCCGTAGCGCCAAGGTCGGTCACAGCTTCGCGGATCAGGTCGTTGATCACGCCGGCCATGATGGGGTCGAGACCGGCCGTTGGTTCGTCGAAGAAGATGACCTCGGGCTGCGCCGCGATGGCCCTGGCCAACGCTGCCCGCTTCTGCATGCCCCCGGACAGTTCGGCCGGATACAGGTCGGCCGTCCTGGCAGGCAGGCCGACCCGAGCGAGCGTCTCGATGGCGTGCGCCTTTGCAATCGCGCGAGGCATCCGACCCTTGAGCTGCCTGAACGCCACATTCTGCCAGACAGGGAGCGAGTCGAAGAGTGCGCCACCCTGGAACAGCATGCCGAAGCGCGACAGCAAGGCCTGGCGCGGGATGCGTGTGACGTCCTGGCTGTCGATGCGGATGGTGCCTGAGTCAGGATCGATCAAACCCAGGATGCACTTGAGGAGGACCGATTTTCCAGTCCCCGAGCCTCCGATGACGACCAAGCTTTCGCCCCGCTTCACATCGAGGTCGATGCCATTCAGGACCGTGTTTGCGCCGAACGACTTTGTGAGGCCACGCAATTCGATCATGCGGAAAAGAATGCTTCCGTAAGGATGAGATTGGCCGCAAGGATCGCCACGGCCGCTGCAACGACGGCGCCCTTGGTCGCGCGGCCCACGCCCATCGCCCCCCGCCCTGAGTTCAAGCCGAACCAGCAACCCATCAGCGTCGCCAGAAAGCCGAAGACCGCGCCTTTCGTCAAAGAAGATACGATATCGAGCGGCTCCAAAAAGTTGATGGTGTTGCGAAGATAGGGGGCCGAAACGAAGCCGAGGCGCTCGGTCGCCACCAGCCAGCCACCCATGACGCCGATGATGTCGCCCACGGCCACCAGCGCAGGAACGCAGAGCAGCCCCGCGAGGACTCGAGGCAGGACCAGATACTTCATCGGATCGGTCGACAGGGTGACCAGCGCGTCGATCTGCTCGGTCACCTTCATCGTCGCGATCTCTGCGGCAATGGACGAGGTCACGCGGGCCGCGATCATGAGGCCGACCAGAACGGGCCCGAGCTCGCGGACCATGCCGATGGCGACGATCTGCGGTACCACCGCTTCCGCCCCGAACCTGTTTCCGCCCGCATAGATCTGCAGGGCAAGCGCCCCGCCCGTGAAGAGCGCCGTCAGCCCCACGACCGGCAGCGACAGCCAGCCGATCTGCAGAAACGCCAAGGCGATCTCACGCCCGTGGAATGGTGGACGAATGCCATGGCTGATGGCGTCCAGGGTGAAGGTCGAGAAACGGCCGATCCCAGCCAGCAGGCCCAGGGCCCAGTGCCCGAGGCGAGCAAGCGGTGACACCAAGATCATTCGCGATGACTGCGGGCATAACGGGTGCCAAGGGAGGTCAGCACCTCGTAGCCGATCGTCCCCGCAGCGTCGGCCAGCTGGTCGACCGTCTGGTTCGGGCCGATCACGCGAAGGGACTCGGGGTCGTCGGACAGGTCCGTGATGTCCACGATGATCAGGTCCATGGACACCCGGCCGACCGCAGGGCAGGGCACGTCGCCGTGCCACAGATTGACCCGGTGGCTGAGGCTTCTCAGGAGCCCGTCGGCGTAGCCTGCCGCTACTGTGGCGAGGCGCGACGGCCGGGGCGCCTGCCATGCATTGCCGTATCCGGCTACCTCACCCTCCTGAAGGTCCCGAACCTGAATGACGGGGATGTCAAGCGTGACGACGGGCTGCGCCTGATCGAAGGGGAGACCGCCATAAAGGCCGATGCCGGGTCGCACGAGGTCGAACCGGTAGTCGCTTCCAAGCAGGATGCCTCCGGTCGCAGCCAAGGATCGGGGGACGTTCAAGCCGTCCGTCATCTGATGGAAAAGATCGAGTTGATAGGCGTTCATGGGATGGTCGGTCTCGTCCGCGCAGGCGAGATGGCTCATCAGCAGAACGGGGTTCTGGGACAGCGCGATCTCGGCCACCGCAGCCCATTCCGACCACTCCATCCCCAGCCGGTTCATGCCCGTGTCCAGCTGAACGCCAAAGGGGTGATCGGGGAGCGATTCAAGATGGCGGGTAAGCTGGTCCACGGAATTCAGCATGGGCGTCAGCCGACATTCGGCCAGTGCGCGAGCATCGCCGGCCATGTGGCCGGAAAGAACCATGATTTCCGGTCCCGGTCCCAACGCGCGGCGCAGTGTGAATCCTTCTTCGGCATAGGCCACGAAGAACTTTCGCGCGCCAGCCTGTGCGAGCGCGCGAGCCACCGGTCCTATGCCCAGGCCGTAGGCATCCGCCTTCACCACAGGGGCTGCGTCAGACTGCGCAAGATTGGCCAGCGCCCGCCAGTTGGCGACGATGGCTTGAAGATCGATCGAAAGACGTCCTGTGCCCATGCGGGCCCTTCTGTCAGGAGGCGCGCGAGGCGGCAAGAGGGAGCGGCCCGCGGATCCCGAACTCACCCTGACGTGTCGGACACCGGGCTAGTGCTGATGCTCCTCGCCCTGCCATGGCTTCACAAGGTTGCCGAACCGCGTGAACCGGCCTTCGAAGCTGAGATCCACCGTCCCGATGGGGCCATGCCGCTGCTTTCCGATCACGACCTCGGCCCGGCCGTGAAGGCGCTCCATCTCGGCCTGCCACGTCGCCATCTTGTCCAACTCATGCTCGCCCGGTTTCTCGCGTTCCTTGTAGTACTCCTCGCGGAACACGAACATCACGACATCGGCGTCCTGTTCGATTGAGCCCGACTCGCGCAGGTCCGAGAGCTGAGGACGCTTGTCTTCCCGGTTTTCGACCTGACGGGACAACTGGGACAGCGCGATCACGGGGATATCGAGCTCCTTGGCGATGGCCTTCAGGCCTTGCGTGATCTCGGAAACCTCGTTCACGCGGCTGTCCTTGGCGGTCGCGGGACGCACAAGCTGAAGGTAGTCCACGAACAGCACATCCAGTCCGTGCGTGCGCTTGAGGCGGCGGGCGCGGGCGGCCAGCTGGTTGATCGGGATTGCGGCCGTGTCGTCGATGAAGAGCGGACAGGCCTCAAGGTCCTTGGCGGCCTCGACGAAGCGCCGGAACTCGGCCTCGGTCATGTCGCCACGGCGGATCTGCTCCGAGGGAACCTCCGAGGCTTCGGAAAGCACGCGGGCGGCCAGCTGCTCGGCCGACATCTCGAGCGAGTAGAAGCCCACGACGCCGCCGTTCACGGTGCCTTCGGTCCCGTCCGGACGACGGCCCCGCTTGTAGGCCTTGGCGATGTTGAAGGCGATGTTGGTGGCCAGCGACGTTTTTCCCATCGAAGGGCGACCGGCGAGGATCAGGAGGTCGGACGGATGCAGGCCGCCCAGCTTCCTGTCGAGGTCGATCAGACCGGTCGAGATCCCCGAAAGCTGTCCGTCACGCTGGTAGGCGGCGTTGGCGGACTGCACAGCGTCCGTGACGGCGCGCAGGAAGCTCTGGAAGCCCGACTCGGTCCGGCCCTGCTCGGCCATCTTGTAAAGGGCCGATTCGGCCTGGATGATTTGTTCATCCGGGGGGCTTTCCACCTCGACCTGCGCGGCCCGGTCGGCGATGTCCTTGCCAAGCTTGATGAGCTCGCGCCGGATGGCGAGGTCATAGATCAGCTGGGCATAGTCCTTCGCCGCGAAGGCCGAGATCGCCGCTCCGGCCAGACGGGCAAGGTAGGCGGGCCCCCCCAGCTCCTTTAGGCCCTCGTCGTTCTCGAGGAACGCCTTGAGCGTCACGGGCGAGGCCAGCGCGTTCTTGAGGATGCGGGACTTTGCGACCTCATAGATGCGGGCATGGACCGGATCGTAGAAGTGCTCGGGCCCGATGATGGCCGAGATCCGGTCGAAGATGTCGTTGTTTGTAAGGATCGCACCCAGGATCTGCTGCTCGGCCTCGATGGAGTGAGGCATCGCCTCCTGCACGGGGGCAGGGGAGGACTCGGCAGGCTGGCGCGGCCGGAACGGCGCGATCTCGGTCATGACACGGGCCCCATGTTCTCTTTCTGTTTTTCTAGAGCTTACGTGAGTGCGACCAGAGGGGGAACAGATTCTCCCGTGGATGGAGTCATGAAAACGGTGGATGGTCCTGTGGACAACAGGTTTCAGCTGGGCAGCCAGCCTGCGGGATCGTGCAGGTAAGCCTCTACCGCCGCTAGGGTTTCCTCATCGAAGGCCCCCCGGCGCCGCGCTTCGGCCAGAACATCCCACCATGTGCAGAGTGCGTGAAGAGCCACACCTTCGGCGCCCAAGCGCTCGTGCATCTCCGGGAAGATGCCATAGGCGAAGATGACGGCCGTGTGGTTGCATCGTGCGCCCGTGTCGCGGATGGCTTGCACGAAGGACAACTTGGAGCCGCCATCAGTGGCGAGGTCCTCGACCAGAAGAACCCGCTGGCCTTCGGTCATCACCCCTTCGATCCGGGCGTTGCGGCCGTAGCCCTTGGGCTTCTTGCGCACATAAGTCATCGGCAACGCCATTCGGTCGGCGACCAGGGCGGCGAACGGGATGCCCGCCGTCTCGCCGCCAGCGATGTTGTCGAAGGCTTCGAGCCCCGCCTCGCGCATGACGGTCACGCACAGGAAATCCATGAGAGCGGAGCGGATGCGCGGGAAGGAGATCAGTCGGCGGCAGTCGATGTAGGTCGGAGCCTTGCGCCCGGACGCGTGGGTAAAGGGCTCTCGCGCGTTGAAGTGGACGGCTTTGGCCTCGATTAGCATGGAGGCTGAAAGGCGGGCGATCTCGTCCTTGGCAGGAAAACTCGTGGGGATCATGACGCCTCCTCGACACGCCAGTGGAGAGGGAAACCCGGGTCGAAGACGGTGACGGGCCCTTCGTCGGTCACGATGGACGCTGGCGGGGACCAAACCTCTCCCTTGACAAGGGTCACACGCTCCTCGTTCGGGGCCAAGCCATAGAAGGCCGGTCCATTCAGGCTCGCGAAGGCTTCAAGCTGGCTCAACGCCCCGGCAGCCGCAAAGACCTCGGCCAGGATGGGAAGCGTCACCGGCGCAGAGAAAACTCCGGCGCACCCGCAGGGCTGCAACTTGGCGCTGTCCAGATGCGGAGCCGAATCCGTGCCCAGGAAGAAACGCTCGTCCCCCGACACGGCCGCCTGCACCAGGGCGATACGGTGGGATTCGCGCTTAGCTACAGGCAGGCAGTAGTAATGCGGACGGATGCCACCCGCGAGGATGGCGTTGCGGTTGATGACCAGATGATGCGTGGTGATTGTGGCGGCCAAGTTTCGGGGAGCGTCGCGCACGAAATCGACGCCGTCCTGCGTGGTCACATGCTCAAGGACGATGCGGAGGTCGGGAATGCGGCGGCGCAGGGGTCTGAGAACCCGGTCGATGAACACGGCCTCGCGGTCGAAGATGTCCACCTCGGGATCGGTCACCTCGCCATGGACGCAAAGCGGCATCCCGATCTCGGCCATCCGTTCGAGAACCGGCCGGACCTTTTCCAGATCGCGAACCCCCGCGTGCGAGTTTGTGGTTGCACCGGCGGGATAAAGCTTCACGGCCTGCGCCACGCCGCTCATGTAGGCGCGCGCCACATCGCTGGGCTCGGTGGCCTCGGTCAGATAGAGGGTCATCAGCGGCTCGAACCGCGACCCGGCGGGCAGGGCGGACCTGATGCGGTCCCGGTACTGAGCGGCCTCTTCGGACGTCACCACCGGCGGCACGAGGTTTGGCATAACGATCGCGCGCCCGAAATCCCGGGCTGAATGAGGAGCCACGGCACGAAGCATGGCCCCGTCCCTGAGGTGCAGGTGCCAGTCGTCGGGACGTCGAAGGGTGATGCGGGTCGAGGATCGATTGGGCATGGGGGCTGCTAGCACGGTCAGGTCGCTCTAGGCCAGTCTGTCGTCCGACCCGCCAGAACGGCGCAGCCCCGCCCAAGCTGCTACGCGCGGTGCAGAAACCGCACGTGGATCTCACGCGTGGTCGCTGTTCACCCTACTGGAAGGCCTGCAACCCGGTCTGTGCCCGTCCCAGGATGAGCGCGTGCACGTCATGCGTCCCCTCGTAGGTATTGACCGTTTCAAGGTTGATCATGTGGCGCATCACCGGAAAGGCGTCGGAAATGCCGTTGCCCCCCAACATGTCCCGTGCAGCGCGGGCCACGTCGAGCGCCTTGCCGCAGTTATTGCGCTTCATGAGCGAGATCGCCTCGGGCGAGGCGTGGCCCGCCTCCATGAGGCGACCAAGGGCCAGGGCGCCCTGAAGGCCTAGGGCGATCTCGGTCTGCATGTCGGCCAGCTTTTTCTGGTAGAGCTGCGTTCCGGCGAGGGGCTTGCCAAACTGCTTGCGGTCGAGCCCGTACTGGAGCGCGGTGTGCCAGCAAGCCTCGGCCGCGCCCATCACGCCCCAACTGATGCCATAGCGGGCGCGGTTGAGGCAGCCGAAGGGACCCTTGAGCCCTTCGACCCCCGGAAGGAGGGCGTCCTCGGACACTTCGACGTCCTCCATCACGATCTGTCCCGTGACGGACGCTCGCAACGACAGCTTCCCGCCGATCTTGGGCGCGGACAGTCCCTTGGTGCCCTTGTCCAGCACGAAGCCCCGGATCTTCCCGTCATGAGCTTCCGACTTGGCCCACACGACGAAGACATCGGCCAAAGGCGCGTTGCTGATCCAGGTCTTGGTGCCATTGAGCAGGTATCCACCCGCCGTCCTGCGCGCCGTTGTGCGCATCCCGCCCGGATCGCTGCCGGCGTCGGGCTCGGTCAGGCCAAAGCAGCCGATCGCCCGGCCCGATGCCAGCGGGGGCAGGTACCTGGCCCTTTGTGCATCCGATCCGTAGGCGTGGATGGGGTACATGACCAGCGACGACTGAACCGACATCATGGAGCGATAGCCCGAGTCGACGCGCTCCACCTCCCTCGCCACCAGACCGTAGGACACGTATCCCGCGCCCAAGCCTCCATGCTCCTCGGGGATGGTGATGCCGAGCAGCCCGGCTTCTCCCATTTCGGCAAAGATGGCCGGATCGGCGGTTTCCTCGTGGTAGGCCTGCTGGACCCGGGGAGAGAGGCGCGCTTCGGCGAACTGGCGGGCAGCGTCCCGCAGCATCCGCTCATCCTCGGTCAACTGGTCTTCCAGGCGGAGGGGGTCGGCCCAGTCGAAGGAGGATAGGCCGGGGCCATGGCCCGAGGACACGACGATGCGGGTGGTCTCGTTCATGGCTGGGTCTCCTCTTGCGGCGTCTCTAGGGTAGGTCCGCGCCGCTGCCGCCGCAATGCCGCCACAGGATGGCCGCAGGGTCTGGTTTTCCTGACCAAGGCGTTCGAATCGTTGACGGATCAAGCGGCAGCGCCGCAAGGATCCGCCATTCGACGACGTAAGGGAACGTCGCCGGGTTTCAGGAGATTGAGATGACCAATTTGATGACTGCCGCCGCGGCTCTGTTCGTGGTGGCCGCCCCGGCGTTCGCATGCCCCGACTGGGAAGGCGCGCCGCATTTCGGGCAGATCGACCTACAGGCTGGTTTCGCTCCGGACCCTTATGTCCGCAACATCACGGCGGGTGGGACGACCAGCATCCAGGGATGCGGCGGGTCGGGTTGGGCCGGTTTCGTGACGGCGCGCCCAGACTTCGATCTCTATTGGAACGGAGCGTCGGCAAAGATGACCATCGCCGTCCAAGCCAGCGCGGATGCGGTGCTGCTTGTGAACGCGCCCGACGGGACCTGGTACTACAACGACGACAGCAGCGGGTCGAACCCGGCCATCACCTTCGCCAATCCCCAGCAGGGCCTCTACGACATCTGGATCGGCAGCTACGACGGTTCGCGCCGCAATCCGGGCCAACTGATCATCACCGAACTCAACTACTAAGGGAGGGGGCAGGGCGCGTGCAACTGCATGTCCCTGCCATTCCCCCGAGGGTTATGCGCTTCTGGGCGCGTGTTATTGCCTATCCTGCCCTGGGAAACCAACTGGGCCAACATGCGTTGATCGCGGAATGCGGCCCGCCCTTCCTCGGGTCGGGCCCCCGTCCGCCCGGAGGAAGGACCTCATGACCAAACGACCCATCCGCGCCACCACGGCGCTGGCTGCCTCGCTGTCCCTCATCCTGCCCCAGGTGTCCCTCGTGCCGCAGGCGCAGGCGCAAGAGCGCGTCAGGCTGTGCCTCGACCTCTCCGAGCCGCCCTGCCCGCAAGGCGAGCCCCGGCGCGGCACCCCCCACGTCCTGAACCCGGACGGCAGCATCGAGCCCGTGGGCCGCGGCCAGAGGGGACGAGCCGAGGAGGAGCAACAGGGCAACGGGGACGCCGCCGAGGCCGAGGCCCGGGCTGCCGAGGAGGCTCAGGCGGAAGCCGAGGCCGAAGCCATCGAGCAGGAGGCTGAGGTCGCCGAAGAGGACGAGGCTGAGGCCCAGGCCCGCGAGGAGGCACAGGCCGAGGCCGAACGGCGGGCTCGCGAGGATGCGGAGGCGGAAGCCGAGGCTGCGGCCGAGGCGGAAGCGCGGGCCCAGCAGGAGGCTGAAGCTCAGGCCGAAGCCGAGGCCCAAGCCCGCGCCGAGGAGGAAGCGCGGGCCCAGGAGGATGCCGAAGCCGAGGCGGAAGCGCAGGCCGAGGCGGAGGCCGCGGCCGAAGCCGAACAACGGGCCGAGAGGGAAGCCGAGGAGCAGGCTGCAGCCGAAGCCGCTGCGGAAGCGGAGGCCGAGGCCGAAGCCGAAGCCCGCGCCCAGGAGGAAGCCGAGGCCGAGGCCCGCGAAGCAGTCGAAGCAGAAGCCCTGGCCCAGGAAGAAGCCGAGGCCGAGGCCCGGGCGCAGGACGATGCCGAAGCCCGTGCCCTTGAGGAGGCAGAGGCCGAAGCCCGTGCTGTGGAAGAAGCCGACGCTCAAGCTCAGGAAGAAGCGGAAGCCCGCGCCCTTGAGGAAGCTGAGGCCGAAGCTCGCGCCCAAGACGAGGCCGAGGCTGCCCGGCGCGCCGAGGATGAAGCTGCGGCCGACGCGGAAGCGCGCGCTCAGGCCGAGAGCGAGGCTGAACAGCAGGCCATAGAGGAAGCGGAAGCCGAAGTCAGGGCACAGGAGGAGGCTGCGGCCGAGGCCGAGGTGGACGCCGAAGCCCAAGCGCAGGCCGAGGACGAGCGGCGGGCCATCGAAGCCGCTGAAGCCGAGGCTCGTGCCGCGGAGGAGGCCGACGCCGAGGCTCGGGGCGAAAGCGAAGAGCGCGCCCAGTCCGAGGCCGAAGCCGAGGCGGCTGCCGCTCTGGACGAGGCTGCCCGTGCGGAGGCCGAAGCCATCGCCGCACAGGAGGACGCTCTGCGGGAACAGGAGGCGGAGGCCCAGGCCGAAGCGGGTGGCGATGAGGCGGAAGCCCGTGCCGAAGCAGGCGATGCCGAAGTGGAGGTCGAGACGATCTCCGGAGACGACATCCGCTCGGCGACCGAAGATTTCGAGACCAGCGTCACCGGCGAGGAACGAGAAGCCGCCCGAGCTGAGGAGGATGACGGCGACGATGGCCTGAGCGATCTTGAAAAGATCCTACTGCTGGGACTGGGCGCCGCTACGGTCGGTGCGCTCCTGAACAACGGTCAGGAGGTCGTGTCGAACTCGGGCGACCGGGTGGTCACCCGCAATGATACGACGGGTGACTACGAAGTCTACCGGGACGATGATGCGATCCTCCGCCAGGCCGGATCCACAGTGCGGACCGAAACCTTCTCGGACGGCTCGACGCGCACCATCCTTGAACGCGAGGACGGCACGAGGGTCGTGACCATCCGCGACTCCACGGGTCGAGTGCTCCGCCGCGCCAGGGTTCTTGCCGACGGCACCCAGATCCAGCTGTTCGACGACCTCGGTGACGTGGAACCTGTGGATGTCACCACCCTGGTCGATGAGGCGCCTCCGCCGGTCGTGGTGTCCTCACAGGACTTGAACGTCGCCGAACTTCGGGCGCTTTTGGAGGAGGAGCCGGTCTACGATCCGGGTCGGAGCTTCTCCCTTCGTCAGATCAGGGAAATCTCGGCCGTGCGGAATCTCGTTCCGGCCATCGACCTTGACGCCGTGACGTTCGCCAGCGGGTCGGCGGCCATTCCAGGCGATCAGCTCACGGATCTCGTGCAGATGGGGATCCTGATCGAGGATGCGTTGGAGGCCAATCCGGGTGAGGTTTTCCTTGTGGAAGGACATACCGACGCGGTGGGATCGGAGGCCTACAACCTCGCGCTGTCCGACCGCCGAGCCGAATCGGTGGCCTTGGCCTTGACCGAGAACTTCGACATCCCGCCCGAGAACTTGGTCGTGCAAGGTTATGGAGAAGAGTTCCTGAAGGTGCGAACCGAGGCGGACGAAGAAGAGAATCGGCGTGCCACGATCCGGCGGATTACGCCCTTGCTGAACATCGCATCGGCCGAGTAGCCGAATCTCGAACTATCGATAGGGGGCTGCCTTGGCGGCCCCCTTTTCACATCCGCCATCAGCCCTTATCTTTGAGGTTCACCCAGGAGGCTCCCGATGTTTTCGATCCCCGGAAAGCAGGCCGTGACCATGACGCCCGCCGCTGCCACGCAGATCGCCCGCATGATGCAGCGCGAGGGTCGTCAGGGGCTGCGCGTCGGCATCAAGAAGGGCGGTTGCGCAGGCATGGAGTACACCATGGACTGGGCCGACGCTGTCAATCCGCTGGACGAGGTCGTGGAGCAGGATGGCGCGCGGGTGATGATCGCCCCCATGGCTCAGATGTTCCTTATCGGAACGGAAATCCACTACGAGACCGGCCTCCTGGAAGCCGGATTTAAGTTCCGCAACCCCAACGTGGTGGACGCCTGCGGCTGCGGCGAGTCGATCAAGTTCGCGGAGCCTGTCGCCCGCTAAAGCCTTCCCGGTCAGGGATGCGACTGCTAAGTCCCTTGCGCCAACAGGAGGGATCGGGATGCGCCGCAGACTTGCCGCCGGGAACTGGAAGATGAACGGGACAGCCGCGAGCCTGTCGGAGATGGATGCCCTGATCGAGGCGCATCTGTCCCCCAGCGTGGAGATCCTCTTGTGCCCCCCTGCGACACTGATCGCCGCCATGGCGTCGCGCAAGGGTCAGCATCCGCTGGCCGTGGGCGGGCAAGACTGTCACGCCGCCGCGTCAGGCGCCCATACAGGTGACCTCTCGGCCCAACAGTTCAAGGACGCGGGGGCCACTTTCGTGCTCGTCGGCCACTCCGAGCGGCGGACCGATCACCGCGAAACCGACGATGTGGTCGCAGGCAAGGCGCGAGCCGCGCACGCGGCCGGCCTCGTGGCCGTGATCTGCCTGGGCGAAACGCTGGCCGAGCGCGAAGCGGGGCAGACCCTGGACGTCGTGGGACGACAACTCGACAACAGCGTGCCGGACGGAGCCACCGGCTTGAACACCGTCGTCGCCTATGAGCCGGTCTGGGCCATCGGGACGGGGCTCACCCCGACCAGCGAACAGATTGGCGAGGTTCACGAGTTCATGCGATCGCGGCTGTCGGCCCGCTTCGGCGCGGATGGCGCATACTTCCGGCTGCTTTATGGCGGCAGCGTGAAGCCTTCGAACGCTACTGAGATTTTCGCCATTCCCGACGTGGACGGAGCTTTGGTGGGCGGCGCCAGCCTGAAGGCCGCGGATTTTTCCCCCATCGTGACGGCGCTGGAACAGGCGGCGGACATGGATCTTCCCTGATGCTGCGCTTGACGCAGTCACCGACCGAACCGGCCTTCGTCCAGGATCCCTACGCATTCTACGACCGGGCTCGTGAAAGCGGGGACCTCTTCTTTTGGGAGGATTACGGTCTGGTCTGCGCGACGTCGCATCGTGCGGTGTCCACCCTGCTTCGCGACCGCCGGCTTGGTCGCGAAGCTCCGGCCGAGATGGCGCCGGACCATCCTCCTCACACACGGCCCTTCTATGACATCGAGGCGCACTCGATGCTGGAACTCGAGCCTCCCCGGCACACCCGGCTCCGAGGGCTCGTGCTGCGGGCCTTTACCTCGCGACGCATCAGCGCCTTGGCCCCCGAGATTGCGGTGCTCTGCAATCAGCTGATCGACGATTTCCCGAATGGGGCGTTTGACCTTCTGGACGCATATGGGCGCATCATTCCCGTGGTCATCATCACGCGCCTTCTCGGGGTGCCGGAGGACCGGGCAGGAGACCTGCTGGGCTGGTCGAATGCGATGGTCGCGATGTACCAGGCCCGCCGATCGCGGGCCATCGAGGATGCCGCGGTCGATGCGGCGCTGGCCTTCCGTGGCTTCATCGCGGACACTATCGCCGAGCGGCGAATGCAGCCGGGCGACGACCTGCTGACGCATCTGATCGCAGCCGAGGAGGGTGGTGACAGGCTTTCGCTCGACGAACTGGTGACAACCTGCATCCTTCTTCTCAATGCCGGTCACGAAGCCACGGTGCATACCATCGGGAATGGCGTGAAGCTGCTTCTCGAGCGGGATCTCCGGTCCGTGGATGCCGCTGTCGTCGAGGAAATCCTTCGGTTCGACCCCCCGCTCCACATGTTCACCCGCTGGGTCTACGAGGATGTCGAACTCTTCGATCATGTCTTCCGGCGTGGGGATCAGGTGTCTTGCCTCTTGGCTGCCGCCAATCGGGATCCGGCGGCGTATGTCGATCCCGCCAGCTTTCAGGCAAGGCGGCAGGGTCCGGCAAATACCGCGTTTGGCGGCGGTATTCATTTCTGCGTAGGCGCTCCGCTGGCTCGTCTGGAACTGGAGATCGGACTGAGATCCCTGTTCGAGCGGCGGCCGCGTCTGCGACTGGCCGAGCCTCCTCGCTATGCCGACGTCTATCATTTCCACGGGCTCGAACGGCTGATGGTCGAAGGGTAGGGGCATCCCTGCCCAGCAGTGCGGAGCACCCGAGCACGGATGTCCTTACAAGGGCAGTGCCACCGTGCTCTTGATCTCCTCCATGGAAAGCAGGGCCGTGACGTTGTAGATCCGGACCTCGGAGATGAGCGCTTGGTAGAACTGGTCGTACGCCCTCGCGTTCTTCACGCGGACCTTAAGGATGTAGTCGATATCTCCGGCCAAGCGATGGGCCTCCTGCACCTCGGGACGGGCTCTCAGGGTCGCCAGGAACTTGCGCTGCCATTCGGCCTCGTGCTCGCTAGTCCGGATGAGGACGAAGAAGGTCGCCTCGAAACCCAAAGCCTCAGCGTCCAGCATGACCGTCTGCTGGCCGATGATCCCGGCCTCCCGCATGCGTTTGATGCGATTCCAAACGGGCGTCTTGGACGAGCCGACCGCGCGGGCGATCTCGTCCAGCGACCGGCCCGCATCGGCCTGTAGCTCCCGCAGGATTTTCCGGTCGGTGTCGTCGGGCTGGAACGTCATCCTTTTCCCCTAGTCATCTTGGAACAAAAGCCTCTCAAGCTGGCAGCCCCGAAACGATCGTCCTTTTCCGTGGACCGGCATAGCGTATTTCCGGAACGAAGTTCTATATTGCTTCGACAGGCGCAGGGTCTGTGACGGAGTTGGCCTATGCAGCACTTCCCGGTCTTCATGGCGGTCAAGGGACGTCGTATCGTCGTCTCGGGCGGCGGGGATGCGGCCGTGGCAAAGCTGCGCCTCCTGCTCAAGACCGATGCCCGGCTTGAGGTCTATGCCACCGATCCCGATCCCGAGGTCGTGCAGTGGGGACTGGAAGGCCGGCTGACGCTCTGCCGCCGTCATATCGAGGCGTCCGACGTCATGGGGGCCGTTCTGGCCTATGGCGCGGACGAGGATGATCTAGCCGACGCCCGTCTTGCCGCCTATGCCGTGGAGGCACGGGTCCCCCACAACATCGTCGATAATCTCAACGACTCCGCGTTCATCACCCCTGCCATCGTGGATCGCGATCCGGTCGTGGTCGCAATCGGGACCGAAGGCGCGGCTCCGGTGCTGGCCCGGTCGATCAAGTCGGACCTTGAAGCGCGGCTTCCGTCCTCGCTGGGGTTCCTGACCCGCATCGGCCGTTCTTTCCGGCATGCGGCCGAGCAGCTGCCGTTCGGACGCAGGCGGCGCGACTTCTGGGCCGACTACTATGGCCAGGTCGGGCCGCAGGCTTTTGCGAAGGGCGGCGAGGATGCCGTGGCGCCGGCTCTGGCACAACTCCTGGCGGACCACCTGAGCCAGACACCCAGGAAAGGGCACGTCGACTTCGTGGGCTCGGGGCCAGGCGATCCGGATCTGCTCACCGTTAGAGCGCGCAGGGCTCTCGATGCGGCGGATGTGGTGTTTCATGATCGGCTGGTGACGCCCGCGATCCTCGACCTTGCCCGCCGCGAGGCGACGATTATCGATGCGGGCAAGGAAGGCTTCGGCCCGTCCATGCCTCAGGCCGACATCGATGCCCTTATTGTGACGCACGCGAGGAAAGGCCGCCATGTCGTCCGACTCAAGTCCGGCGACCCCACGGTCTTCGGCCGTCTGGACGAGGAGGTTGAGGCCTGCGTGTCCGCAGGCGTGTCCTTCGCCATCGTTCCCGGTATCACAGCGGCGTCGGCTGCTGTCGCGACCATTGGCCAAAGCCTGACCAAGCGGGGCCGCAATGCCTCGGTCCGGCTGCTGACCGGACACGACATGGCGGGCTTCGCCGATCATGACTGGAAGGCGCTGGCCCGTCCCGGAGAGGTGGCCGCCATCTACATGGGCAAGCGGTCCGCCCGATTCGTGCAAGGCCGTCTCCTGATGCATGGTTGCGACCCGCAGACCCCCGTCACGGTCGTCGAGAATGCCTCGCGCGCCGATCAGCGGATCCTTTCGACCAACCTGGCCGAAATGGAGCCTGCGATGTCGGACGCGGCGCTTGACGGGCCCGCCCTGACCTTTATTGGCTTGGCGCCTCGCGCCAGCCAAGCCGTCGTTCGAACCCTTGTCCAGGAGGCCGTGTCATGAGCCGCCGATTCACTCCGAAAGTCATCTCCGCCAATGATCTCATCGAGGGCGATGCCGTCTGGTTGACCGAGGATGACCGCTGGACTCGCGACATGGCCCAGGCCGAATTGATCGAGGACGAAGCCCACGCAGCCATTCGGCTCCTGTTCGCCAAGGGTCAGCCAAGCGTCGTGGTGGGCGCGGAACTGGTGGACGCGGTGGCGGGTGCCGACGGGCCGGTTCCGGTTCACTTCCGTGAGGCGTTCCGCACCCACGGCCCCACCAACTACAACCTGGGCAAGCGAGCCGAAGGGTTCCGCCCGCGCGGCCACATCCCGGGCAACGAGGCACTCTGATGTATCAGTACAACGAATTCGACGAGGCCTTCGTCCGCTCGCGCGTGGCCCAGTTCCGCAGTCAGGTCGAGCGCCGCATCGATGGATCGCTGACCGAGGACGAGTTCCGGCCGCTGCGGCTGATGAACGGCCTCTATCTGCAGCTCCACGCCTATATGCTTCGGGTGGCCATCCCTTATGGCACGCTCAGTTCCTCGCAGATGCGGCAACTGGCGATGATCGCTGAACGCTGGGACAAGGGCTACGGCCACTTCACCACCCGGCAGAACATCCAGTTCAACTGGCCGCGTCTCAAGGACGTGCCAGACATCCTCGACGCGCTCGCGGATGTGGGGATGCACGCTATCCAGACCTCGGGCAACTGCGTGCGGAACGTCACCGCCGATCACTTTGCCGCCGCCGCTGCGGACGAGATCGCGGACCCGCGCCCCATCGCGGAGCTGCTGCGCGAGTGGTCCACCGACCACCCGGAATTCCAGTTCCTGCCCCGCAAGTTCAAGATCGCGATCACCGGATCGCCGAACGACCGTGCGGTCACCCGTTCCCATGACATCGGGCTGCGGATGGTGCGGAACGACGCGGGCGAGCCCGGGTTCGAGGTGCTGGTGGGCGGTGGCCTTGGTCGGACGCCGATGCTTGCCCAGGTGATCCGGGACTTCCTGCCGCAAGCCGACCTGCTGCCTTACATCGAGGCGATCCTGGGCGCGTACAACCTCAAGGGCCGGCGCGACAACAAGTACAAGGCGCGCATCAAGATCACCGTGTTCGAGAACGGGCTCGATGCCTTCAAGGCCGACGTGGAAGAGCGTTTCGCGCGTCTTCGGTCTCAGTGGAGCGGCGCCGATCAGGAGATCCTGAAAGGCATCGAGGCGCAGTTCGCGCCTCCTGCATTCCGCAACGCGCCAACCGACGAGTATGAAACCGTGCGGGCCACGAACCCGGTCTTCCGCGCTTGGACGGACGTCAACCTCCATCCGCACAAGGTGGATGGCTACGCGATCGTGTCCATCTCGCTCAAGAAGCATGGCGCGACGCCGGGGGATGCCACGGCTGACCAGATGCGCGTGATGGCCGACCTTGCGGACCGCTATGGCCATGGCGAGCTGCGCGTCTCGCACGAGCAGAACATCATCCTGCCGCACGTGCACAAGTCGGATCTGCCGGCGGTGTGGGCGATCTTGCGCGAGGCGGATCTCGCCACGGCGAACATCGGCCTCGTATCGGACATCATCGCCTGCCCTGGGATGGACTACTGCGCCCTGGCGACGGCCCGGTCTATTCCCATCGCGCAGCAGATCGCCACGCGCTTCGAGGAGTTGCAGGTCGAGCACGAGGTGGGCCCGCTCAAGATCAAGATCTCGGGCTGCATCAATGCTTGCGGCCACCATCACGTGGGTCACATTGGCATCCTGGGTCTCGATCGGGCAGGGGTCGAGAACTATCAGGTCACTCTCGGCGGCGACGGCACCGAGACTGCTGCCATCGGCGAGAAGATGGGTCCCGGCTTCCCGGCCGAGGAGATCGTAGGCGCCATCGAGCGGCTGGTGCTCGGCTATCTGGAGATCCGGCGCGACGCCGAGGAAACCTTCCTCGAGACGTTCCGCCGGGTCGGCCCGGAGCCCTTCAAGGGCTTCCTATATGGCGGAGAGGAAACGGCGGATGCGGCCTGAACCCATCATCTCGGTCGACGCGACGCCGGTCAGCGGATCGGGCCTGAGCCCGGTCGCCGACCGGGTGGCCGAACTGAACGCCCGGTATAAGCATCACAGCGCGACCGACGTGCTGCACCATGCCGTGACCGACCCGCAGGTCGGCCGGCTTGCACTGGTTTCGTCCTTTGGGGCGGAGTCAGTGGTGCTCCTCCACATGGTAGCCGTGAAAAGCCGTGATCTGCCGGTGCTCTTCATCGACACTCAGATGCTGTTCGCGGAAACCCTGGCCTATCAACTGGAGCTGACGGAAAGGCTGCGGTTGACGAATGTCCAAGTGATTCAGGCGGATCAGGCCCAGGTTGCTGAACAGGATCCGTTCGGGCTCCTGCATCAGGGCAACACCGACGCCTGCTGCAACCTGCGCAAGACCGAGCCGCTGCAACGCGCGCTCCGGGGCTACGACGCTTGGATCACAGGACGGAAGCGCTACCAGAGCAAGACCCGGGCCGCGCTCGACTTCTTCGAGAACGAGGGTGATGTCCGGATCAAGGTGAACCCGCTGGCTCATTGGACCACCGAGGATCTTCAGGACTACATCACCGAGAACCGTCTGCCCCGGCATCCGCTGGTGGCCAAGGGGTATCCTTCGATCGGCTGTGCGCCATGTACGAGTCCCGTGAAGGATGGGGAGGATCCGCGCGCGGGCCGTTGGCGGAACTCGGGCAAGGAAGAATGCGGCATTCATTTCGTGAACGGGAAGCTTGTGCGCGGCCCCGTTGCCGCCGGCTGAGGACAGGTGCCATGACCATAATAGTGACTGATACCGGCTTCGGCGTGGACGACTTTCCCGGCGTGATCCGTCCCTTGAGCGAGATCGAAGCCATTCAAGAGGGCGACGGAGTCGAGATCGGGCCCGCCGATGATCCGCGCGCCCTTGTGGGCGTCCTTGGACAGGTTGCCCTGATCCGGGTCCGTTTTCCGGCCTTCAACGACGGACGCGGCTTCTCTCACGCGCGGGATCTGCGCAGCTTCGGCTACCATGGCCGTCTTCGCGCGGCTGGCCACGTCTTGGCGGACCAGTATGCCATGGCGCGTCGCGTAGGCTTCGACGAGGTCGAGATCGACGAGGCGCTGGCCCAGCGCCAGCCCGAGCCGCAATGGCTGGCCCGTGCCGATTGGCGCGAGAACTACTACCAAGGGCGCCTGCGCGCCTGAGACGCATTCCTTTACGTCAGATTCCCCTTATATGAGGCGCTCGACCGCGAGCGTGCGAGGACAGATGACCGATCAAAGCCCCGTCAAGGACAAGGCCGCCACCCCCGTGACCCTGCCGGATGCGCAGACGGTCACCTCCGTGAAGCACTACACCGACCGGCTGTTCGCGTTTCGCGTGACGCGGCCGCGTTCCTTGCGGTTCCGCTCGGGTGAGTTCGTCATGATCGGGCTCATGGGCGATAACGGCAAGCCCCTGCTGCGTGCCTACTCCATCGCCTCGCCCTCCTGGGACGAGGAACTGGAGTTCTATTCCATCAAGGTTCCGGATGGTCCGCTGACGTCCAAGCTCCAGCATATCCAGCCCGGAGACGAGATCATCCTTCGGCCCAAGCCCGTGGGTACCCTGGTTCATGACGCGCTGCTTCCTGGGAAGCGGCTCTGGATGTTCGCTACGGGGACCGGATTTGCGCCCTTTGCCTCACTGCTTCGCGACCCGGACACCTGGGAGAAGTACGACGAGGTGATCATGACCCACACCTGCCGTGAGGTGGCCGAACTGGCCTATGGCCGGGAAGTCGTCGAAAGCCTTAAGGACGACGAACTGATCGGCGAGTTGGTGGGCGACAAGTTGCGATACTACCCGACGACCACTCGGGAGGAGTCGGCCAAGATGGGACGGATCACCACCCTGATCGAGTCCGGGGAGGTATTTCGCGACTTGGATATCGCCCCGCTTGACCCGACCGTAGATCGGGCAATGGTCTGTGGCTCGCTCGCCTTTAACCTCGACATCAAGGCACTGCTGGAAAAGGCGGGCCTGCGTGAGGGGGCCAACAGCGATCCAGCCGAGTTCGTGGTCGAGAAGGCCTTCGTCGGCGACGGCGTCTGATCGACTGCTAGGTTAGTTGAAGTAGGGGCGTGGGATCTGATCCCGCGCCCCTTTTTCTTGTGCCTGCGGTGAGCACGTGAGCCTCGCCGGTCGGGTGATCTGAGCCGACAGCGTTCTTTACGAACGAGAAGCGCCGCCCGAAGTCCGGGCGGCGCAATGGGGCTGGAACGACCTTAGATCTTTCTCACTCGCCCGACAGGGCGCCACGGATGCGCGTCAGCACATCGGGGAGCAGCGTCGGGAAGTTCTGCGCATTCGTCAGCGCGAGTTTCAGTTGCGACTTGAGGGTCTCGTCTGCGGCAGACGCGTCGATTGCGGCGGTCACCGCCGGGACGTCCAGGTTCTCGGGGTCGAGCAAAGCATCCAAATCGGAAGCGTTCGTAGTAGCTGCTCCTTCGGTTGCGGCGTCTGCCGGTTCTGCGGACTCGGTCTCGGCAGCGCCGCCTACTTCGTCGGCCGGTTGGTCGCCTGCGGCATCTGCGGCTTCGGTTGCCTCTGCCGGCTCTTCGGGGGTCACAACCGCTTCCGGCGCATCAGCCGCTGCGTCAGTGGCGGGTTCGGCGGCAGGGGCAGCCTCTTGGGTCGTGGCACCCACCTCGGCTTCGGGAGCGGCCGGCTCTGTTGCCGTCCCATTGGCGGCGCCGTCGGTGCTGGTGACTCCGTCAGTCGGTGCTTCTGCTTCCCCTGCGCCGGTTGTGGCGTCGGTGCCTTCGGTCGCTTCGGGTTCGACTGGATCCACCTCGTCAGCGGCCTGAGGGGCATTCTCATTGGTGGTCTCAAGGCCAGGGGGCGTTTCGGAGGCGTCGGCGTTACCACTGTCCTGCGTCGAGCCGGCAGGCGCCTCGGCGTCTCCACCTTCGGTCGCCGAAGCCGCCTCGCCCGTGTCGGATGTGGTACCTTCGACCCCAGCTCCGTCGGTCTCCTCTTCGGCGGATGTAGCACCAACGCCGGCGTCCGGCTCCTCATCGGCCGGTCCCTCCTCCGCGGGCTGGCTTTCGGAGGTGTCGGCGGTCCCGGCTTCCTCCTCGGGCGCTGCAGTGGGTTCCTCACCAGCGGTGGCGGCGTCGCCGGCGCTCTCCTGGGCCGGGTTGGTCACAGCGGGCTCGACTTCGCCGCTGTCCGGGGTTGCAGCCTCGCCCTCTCCTGCGGGTTCTCCCGACGTCGCTTCGGGCTGCTCGCCGATTACAACGTCGTCGGCCCGGCTGTACATGTATGCCACTATTGCGGCTATGACGACCACGACGATGGCTATGATCCGTGTCATGACATCTGTCCCTTTTTGATGCTTGCGGAGGCGCAGAGAGCGCCCAACCTCGGTGGTGATATGTCACGATCCCGTGTGCCGGCAAAGGTTGATCGCGGGGCCGTGATGCCATCCTGGCGGGCTTGAAGAAAAGTTCGCGAAGGACTATGTTCTTGGCCGCATTCCCAGACACTGTCGAAGGACCGAAGCCATAGGACGCAGACCCCATAACGCACCACCGGTGCGTGAGACTGGCCCCCGCATCAATGAGCGCCTCCTGCGTGGAGGTGACGTCCGTCTGATCGGAGCCGACGGCGAGAATCTTGGCGTGACCTCGCCCGAACGGGCTTTGTCACTGGCTGAGGAGGCCGGGCTCGACCTGGTCGAGATCTCGCCCACGGCGGTCCCGCCCGTCTGCAAGATCATGGATTTCGGCAAGTTCAAATACGAGAACCAGAAAAAGGAAGCCGAGGCTCGCAAGAACCAGAAGGTCATCGAGATCAAGGAAGTGAAGTTCCGGCCCGGCACGGACACGCACGACTATGATGTGAAGATGCGTTCTGTGTTCAAGTTCCTTGAGGAAGGCGACAAGGTGAAGGTCACTCTGCGTTTCCGTGGTCGCGAGATGGCTCACCAGGATCTCGGCAAGGCCCTTCTCGACCGCGTTGCCGATGACGTAAAGGCCCAAGGCAAGATCGAATCGTTTCCCCGCTTGGAAGGGCGGCAGATGGTGATGATGATCGCGCCTGCCAAGTAAGGCGGACAGCAGTTTCCAGAGAACCGGGCCCGGACCTCTGTCCGGGCCTTATTCATTCCAGGCGGTCCGCTCCCGGACAGCCCTGCAAAACCGGGAGCCGTTGATGAGTGAAATCCCGGTCCGTTGCCGTGCGGTGTCTGTGGTCGCGCTGCGCCGAAAGGCGGGCAGGAACGAGGTTCTGCTGCTGCGTCGCACTGGCAGCCTGCGTGGAGAATGGTGCCAAATTGCCGGAGGCATAGAGAACGGTGAAACAGCGTGGCAAACCGCCTTGCGCGAGATGCGGGAGGAGACAGGTCTCGTGCCTCAGGCCCTCTACAGCGCTGACATCTGCGAGCAGTTCTACGAGGCTGACCAGAACTCGATCAGTCTCCTACCGGTGTTCTTGGCTATGGTGGCAGCGGATCAGTTGGTCGCTCTGAACCACGAGCACAGCGAGTTTCGATGGCTCGAATTCGACGCCGCAGTCGCTCTGGTGCCCTTCTCCGGCCAGCGATCCGTCCTGCGCCACATAGAGCGCGACTTCGCGAACGGCACCCCGAGCGAGCATCTCAGGATCTTATGAAGTCCTAGCTGACCGGGGGTGCGATCACATGAAGCCCAGTTCGAGCCGCGCCTCGTCGGACATCATCTCCATGCCCCACTGCGGCTCAAAGGTCATCTGAACGTCCACCTGCTTCACGCCTGGAAGCGCGTTGACTGCATCGGCAACCCAACCTGGCATCTCGCCCGCCACGGGGCAGCCCGGGGCCGTGAGCGTCATCACGATATCGACGACGCCCTGGTCGTCGATGCGGATGGTATAGACCAGCCCGAGGTCGAAGATGTTGACCGGTATCTCGGGGTCGAAAACCGTGCGGCAGGCCTCGACCACGCTGTCATAGAGCGGGTGCTCGATGGTGGAGGGGGCAATGAGAGGCGTACCCTCGATCTTGGCTTCGGTGAACGACATCCGCTGTCCCCGCTAAAATCCTGAGCAATCATATAAGGAATGGATGGCTCGGGGTAAAGTGCCCCGACCGTCGCACCTAGTCGGTTCCGCAGGCCCGCGCCTCTCCTCGGGCGATCAGCCGCGAGGCGGGGATGCGATGGAAGCTGCAGCTGTGGCGCCACTCCTCAAGGAACTGCCTCGCGATGCGGGGGGGATAGTAGGAGGCCATGGTCTGCGTGATCGCCTCGAACTGCATGCCTGTCATAGGAAGATCGAATGCCAATCGCGGTCCGTGGAATCCGAGCACGGCATCGTGCTCGAAGCAGGCTGTAGACAGGCCAAGATACATCGTGCAGGCGCTCAGGCATTCGCCGGATACACGCTTCTCCTGCCGGCGTGCCTCAAGGGTTCCGATCTCGATGACGCGCAAGGCCACCGAACCTCCCCGATCCCGCAAGGGGCTGCGATCGGCATCGTCCTGGACGTCCGCGCAGGCGAACAGGCAGAGAAGGGCGGCAAGACGGGCCAACGGCGAACTCCCGGACGCTCACCTTGATTGTGACGTGATGGGCGGCACCGATCAATGCACGCCGACGCGAGCCGATCCCGCATCGGGCAGGTTCCGTCCGCTGCCAGGCTTCGATATGGGAGCCCGTCAGGAGGCGCTTTCCATGGCCACAGGCTTCAGTTTCACTCTCGCCGCAACGGATGGCCGAGCCCGGACCGGCGTGATCACCACTCCGCGCGGGGAGATCCGCACCCCGGCCTTCATGCCGGTCGGCACGGCTGGCACGGTCAAGGCCATGCTGCCGGACAGTGTGCGTGCGACCGGGGCGGACATTCTGCTGGGCAACACCTACCACCTGATGCTTCGGCCTGGCGCCGAAAGGGTCGCCCGGCTTGGCGGGCTGCATAAGTTCATGAACTGGGAGCGTCCTATCCTGACGGACTCGGGGGGCTTCCAGGTGATGAGCCTGTCGTCCCTTCGAAAGATGACCGAGGAAGGGGTGACTTTCTCGTCCCATATCGACGGCTCGAAGCACGTCCTCACGCCCGAACGGTCCATGGAGATACAGCGCCTTCTCGGGTCGGATATCGTGATGGCCTTCGACGAATGCACGCCGTTCCCTGCGGCGCAGGACGTGTCTCTTGAATCCATGCGACGCTCGATGCGGTGGGCTCGCCGGTCGCGTGACGCCTTCGGAGATCGTCTGGGGCACGCGCTGTTCGGGATCCAGCAAGGCTCGGTCTTTCGAGAGCAGCGCGAGGAGTCGGCCGAGGCTCTCAAAGCCGTTGGCTTCGACGGTTATGCGGTGGGCGGCCTCGCGGTGGGCGAGGGACAGGGGCAGATGTTCGATGTGCTGAACTATGCCCCCGGCATGCTGCCTGATGACAAGCCCCGCTACCTGATGGGAGTGGGCAAGCCCGACGACATCGTGGGCGCGGTCAAGCGCGGGATCGACATGATGGATTGCGTGCTCCCGTCCCGTTCGGGACGGACCGGGCAGGCCTGGACCCGGCGTGGGCAGGTCAATCTCCGGAACGCGCGTCACGCCGACGATCCTCGGCCGGTGGACGAGGCATGCAGCTGTCCGGCCTGCCGCAACTACTCCCGCGCCTATCTTCACCATGTGGTCCGGGCCAACGAGATGATCGCCGGGATGCTGCTGACCTGGCACAATCTCCACTATTTCCAGGAGATCATGGCCGGCATGCGCGAGGCGATCTCCAAGGGTCGCTTCGCTTCCTGGGAGAACGATTTCCAGAGTCGCCGGTCCGAGGGCGATATCGAGCCACTTTAGACCTTCGACAAAGGTCGAGTGCCCCGGTACAGCAACGATCTGCCGTCCTGTAGGGTATTGTTGTTGCTGTATAGTGGGGGCACCTGCCCAAGTGGGTGGGGCAGGGAGGGAGGGCTCCTCCCCAGGTTGACACCCCGGCCCCGAGCCACCAACTATGCTTCACCGACCGGGGAGGGCCGAGCGCCGCCGATGTCCGGGGCCAGAGCCTTCCGCTTAAGAGGAATCCCTAATGACCGAATCCCTCGCGAACAGCTATCCCGTGCTGCCGTTGCGCGACATCGTGGTCTTCCCGCACATGATCGTGCCCCTGTTCGTGGGCCGCGAGAAGTCCGTTCGAGCCTTGGAAGAGGTGATGGGCGACGACAAGCAGATCCTGCTGTCGTCCCAAGTCGATCCGGGCGTTGATGATCCCGGCACCGATGGCATCTACAAGTCCGGCGTTCTCGCGAACGTGCTTCAGCTTCTCAAGCTGCCTGACGGCACCGTGAAGGTTCTGGTTGAAGGCAAGGCGCGCGTCCGCATCACCGAATTTGTCAAGAACGATCGATTCTTCGAAGCCCGCGTCGAGCGGCTCGAAGAGGCGTCTGGCGACCCGGAGGTTGTGCAGGCCCTGACGCGCTCCGTCGGTCAGGAGTTCGAGAAGTACGCCAAGATCAAGAAGAACATCCCTGAGGAAGCGATCGCCGCCGTGACCGAGGCCACGGACCCGGCGAAGCTCGGCGACCTGATCGCCGGCCACCTCGGCATCGATGTGAAGCAGAAGCAGGATCTGCTCGAGACGCTCGTCATCGCCGAGCGGCTTGAGAAGGTCTATGGCCTGATGCAGGGCGAGATGTCGGTCCTCCAGGTCGAGAAGAAGATCAAGACCCGCGTGAAGAGCCAGATGGAGCGGACCCAGCGCGAGTACTACCTCAATGAGCAGATGAAGGCGATCCAGCGCGAGCTGGGCGATGGCGACGAAGGCCAGAACGAGATCGCGGAGCTGGAGAAGCGGGTCGCTGAGACCAAGTTCTCCAAGGAGGCGCGAGAGAAGGCCGAGGCCGAGCTTAAGAAGCTCAAGTCGATGTCGCCGATGTCGGCCGAGGCCACCGTCGTCCGCAACTACCTCGACTGGCTCCTGGGCGTGCCATGGGGCGTGAAGTCCAAGGTTTCCAGGGACGTCAGCAAGGCCGAGGCCGTGCTGAATGCCGACCACTATGGCTTGGAGAAGGTCAAGGAGCGGATCGTCGAGTACCTCGCCGTGCAGGGGCGCTCGCAGAAGCTCAAGGGCCCGATCCTGTGCCTCGTCGGTCCTCCCGGCGTGGGTAAGACCTCGCTCGGCAAGTCGGTGGCTAAGGCCACGGGTCGTGAGTTCATCCGCATCTCGCTCGGCGGCGTCCGGGACGAGTCGGAGATCCGCGGTCACCGCCGGACCTATATCGGTTCCATGCCCGGCAAGATCATCCAGGCTCTCAAGAAGGCCAAGACTACGAACCCCCTCATTCTGCTCGATGAGATCGACAAGATGGGCCAGGATTTCCGTGGTGACCCCGCGTCGGCCATGCTCGAGGTTCTCGATCCCGAACAGAACTCGACCTTTGTCGACCACTACCTCGAGGTGGAGTACGACCTGTCCAACGTGATGTTCCTCACGACGGCCAACTCGTACAACATGCCGGGGCCGCTTCTTGACCGGATGGAGATCATCTCCCTTGCCGGCTACACCGAGGACGAGAAGCGCGAGATCGCCAAGCAGCACCTGCTGCCCAAGGTGATGAAGAACCACGGCCTCAAGGCCGGGGAATTCACCATCGCCGATGAGGCGCTCAACGAGATGGTCCGGACCTACACCCGTGAAGCGGGCGTGCGGAACCTGGAACGTGAGATCGCGAAGGTGGCCCGGAAGGCCACGACCAAGCTGGTCAAGCGCGAGGTCACCAAGGTTGCGGTAAACGAGGAGAATCTGGACGACTACCTGGGCGTCAAGAAGTTCCGCTACGGTCTTGCTGAGAAGGAGGACCAGATCGGCGTTGTCACGGGCTTGGCTTGGACGAGCGTCGGTGGCGATCTGCTCTCCATCGAAGCGCTTCGCCTGCCTGGCAAGGGCCGGATGAAGACGACGGGCAAGCTCGGCGACGTGATGAAGGAGTCGATCGAGGCAGCGGCATCCTATGTGCGTTCCATTGGGCCGCAGATCGGGGTGAAGCCGCCGAAATTCGACAAGATCGACATCCACGTCCACGTTCCGGACGGTGCGACGCCCAAGGACGGCCCCTCGGCGGGTCTGGCCATGGTCACGTCCATCGTATCGGTGCTGACGCAGATCCCCGTCCGCAAGGACATCGCCATGACCGGCGAGGTTTCGCTCCGGGGCAACGCGATGGCCATCGGCGGGCTCAAGGAGAAGCTGCTAGCGGCGCTGCGCGGGGGCATCAAGACCGTCCTTATCCCGCAGGAGAACGAGCGCGACCTCCCGGAAATTCCGGACAACGTGAAGCAGGGATTGCAGATCATCCCCGTGTCGCACGTCTCCGAAGTCCTGAGGCACGCCCTTGTCCGGCAGCCCGAGCCGGTGGAGTGGGATGAGGAAGCGGAAGAGGCCGCCGCTCTCGCTCGGACCAAGGCGACCGAAGAAGCGTCCGGCGCGATCGCCCACTGAAAGATCGGCAAACAGTGTCGGGGGGCGTGGCGAGAGCCGCGCCCCCTTTTCCATGTCAGTCAGGCAACGCCTCCAGAAAAGCTGTCATGACCGCCGCCGAGTTGCTGGCGGCCAGGTCCATGAAGGTCGCCATCTGATTGGCGCCCTCGCCGCCGCCCGCCAGGTCGGACAGGCTCCGGAAGGCGATGAACGGCACCCGGTTGGCATAGGCGACATGCGCCACGGCCGCGCTCTCCATGTCGAGCACCTGGGCATCGAATGTGGCATGAACCCACTCGCGAAACTCGGCGTTGTCGACGAACGCCTGGCCTGACACGCCCTTGCCGCCAACAATGATCTGCGGCGCTTCCGCCAGACACTCCCCAGCAGTGCCGCAATCCTCCAACGTGGTACGTCCCGCCACCTGCTCCGCGACCTTCAGCCACTCGGGATCGGCCGGAAACCATAGCAACTGCTCAACAGTTTCGCTGCCTTGGCGCATGACACCAACCGCCTGCGGATGGATCATGCCATAACTGGCGATGCCGCTGGGCTCCATCCAGGGCGGCAACGCGAAGCTGCCATCGGGGCTTTCCCGCGCGAAAACAGACTCAAGATATTGGCTCCACTCAGCTGCAACGACGACGTCCCCTATGGAAAGCGCCGGATCGACGCCCCCCGCGATCCCGGAAAAGATCACCCCTTCGACGTTGAAATGGTCGAGCACAAGTTGTGTCGTCATGGCGGCATTGACCATGGACACGCCCGACAGGAACAGGACCACGGGCTTTCCCCCGAGATTGCCCGTGATGAAGCGGATGCCATTCAGGACGTGCTCTTGGGGCTCAGCCATGTCGGCCAGAAGCGTTGTCCATTCAGGTTCGAAGGCAGACATGACAGCGATGCGCGGCTCCGAGTCGAGCGGTTGCGCAAGCGTCGCTCCGGGACTCAGCAGGGCCAATGCGAGGGTTCGGCCAAGATAGCTCATGGATCGGGCTCCGTTCTGGGTGCCAAGGCAGGGGAAGGCCCGTGAATCCTCAGGTCAAGCAAAGGAATCCCGAAGACCGCTTGCACCCCTCAGAAGGAGCCGATAAACGGCGCGGCATTGGGCGATTAACTCAGTGGTAGAGTGCTTCCTTCACACGGAAGAAGTCGGGGGTTCGAATCCCTCATCGCCCACCACGCCTTCATGAAATGCCGATACGCCCCGAACTCCTTCTGCTGCGCCACGGCGAGACCGAGTGGAATCGTCAGGGGCGGTTTCAGGGCGCTGCCGACTCCGATCTCACCTCCGTGGGGCGGGTGCAGGCGCAGGCGATGGGCCATCTTCTCAAGACCTTGAGCGTATCGGCTTTGTCTCATGGGGCCAGAACCAGCCCCCAGGGACGAGCGTCGGCGACAGCACAGATCGCCCTCGAACCCTTGGGCCTCACTCCGAGAACTGACCCGCGACTAGTCGAGATCGGCATGGGTGATTGGACAGGGCTCAGCCGTCCCGAGATCGACGAACGCTGGCCCGGTCCGCAGCACGAATCCCTTTTCGGCTTCTATGCGCGGTGTCCCAGGGGGGAGTCTCTCACTGAGGTTGCTCAGCGGGCGCAGGGTGTTCTCGATGATCAGACGGGCCCGCTGGTCATCGTCACGCATGGCGTAACCCTCAGGATTCTTTGCGCACTGGCGCTGAAACGACCTCTCAGCTTCGGCGGCGACCTTGCGCTGCGGCAGGGCTGCGTCGTCCGGATCGCAGGCGACCGCCTGGAGATACTGACGCCGGCTGCCTTCGCCTTGCCAGCCGACCCGACACCAGATAACACGTCCCCGCGGGGTGGTTAGCTCAGTTGGTAGAGCGTCTCGTTTACACCGAGAATGTCGGGGGTTCGAGTCCCTCACCACCCACCACCATCCTCCCGATGTCGCTTGCCGGTCGGGGGAGCCGGACAGGGCCTGACTGCTGCCGGAATGGCTTTCTGTTGTCGCCTGAGACGCACATTTTCCTAGGCATGCCGACTGGCATGCACAGAAGGCGCACCTCCCATGTGCGGGTGAGAATGGCCCTTCCGCTTGGATGTCGCTGGGCTCCTGCTTACCTGCCTTTCATGATCCATCGTGAAGGGCGTTGTCATGAGTTGGAACCCTTTTCTCATGCCCAGTCTTCCCGAACGCGCGGCAACAGATCTTATCGAGACCGTCATCGTCCCTCGGGCGCGGGACCTCGGCGGGCCCTGTCGTCCGCCAAGCGCCAGATGGTCAGGCTGTTCATCTTCTTCGACGAGATGGGACCGGCCGAGTTCCTGACCGGCAAGGGCCTGGATGTCTGTCCGCATCCCCATACCGGGCTGAGGACCGTTACCTATCTGTTCCGCGGCCGTATCCATTACCGTGACTCGCTGGGCACCGACCAGTGGATCGAGGCAGGAGCCATCAACCTTATGACGGCGGGGCAGGGAATCACTCATTCCGAGCGGATGGACCAGGGTGCCCTCCCGCAGAGCCTGTGCGGTCTCCAGACGTGGCTGGCTCTGCCTTCCGACAAAGAGGATAACGCCCCGGCCTTTGGGCACACTGCGGCCGAAGCTCTTCCGGTACTGGAGGCCAGGGCCGAGACTGTTCGGCTGATTCTGGGGCGCGCCTGGGATGCCGCTTCTCCCGTCGAGACGCCATCCGAGAGGTTCTACACTGACGTGGCCCTCGTTCCAGGGGCAACAGTTCCACTGCCGAAGGGGCAGGAGGACCGGGGTGCATACATCCTGAAGGGCACGGTGGAGGTGGCTGGCGAGGTCTATGGGGCAGGGCGGATGCTCGTGTTCCGCCCGGGCGACTCGGTTGCTCTACCGGCAGGCCCGGAGGGCGCGCCTCTTGTGGTGCTCGGGGGGGGCCACCATGGAAGGCCCGCGCCATCTATGGTGGAACTTCGTCGCCTCATCACAGGAGAGGATCGAAGCCGCCAAGGAGGCGTGGCGCAAGGGAGACTGGCAAAGCGGCCGCTTCAGCCTGCCCCCGGGGAATGATTCCGAGCACATTCCGCTTCCTCTGAAATAGTCCTGGGAATCGGCTTGACGGCATCCGGCACCCCCCTTAGAAGCCCCCTTGTCCGACGCAGACAAGACAGCGTCGGCGGCAGATGCGCGGTTGTAGCTCAGTTGGTTAGAGTACCGGCCTGTCACGCCGGGGGTCGCGGGTTCGAGCCCCGTCAACCGCGCCACTGCCTCCTCACCCAAAGGTGTGAAGAAGCGCTCCGAAAGGAGCGCTTTTTTCGTTTGTTGGCCCTGCAGCAGCTTGAACGGATCTGGTCGGGTGGGTGGCTCGACTGCAGACCCAGCTTGGACACCGTGATCGGCAGAGGCGGACGAGGCCACGCCTCCTCCGCCCTTAGGTCGGACTGCAGGGCTGCGAGGCACTGCGCGCCCCGCGAACTCCAAAGCAGCTCAGGCCAAGGCCGCCAGGATCCTGGCCCAGCTCCGCATTCCTTTGTGGAAGCTGCGGACATCGTACTTCTCGTTCGGCGAGTGGATGAGATCGTCATCGTTGCCGAATCCGATCAGCATAGAGTCCATCCCGAGGATCGTCTTGAAGTATCCGGCGACAGGGATCGACCCGCCTGACCCGGTGAAGGCCGCCGCACGGGGCCATTCGTCCGAGAGCGCCTGCCGCGCCATCTCGAAGGCCGGGTCGTTAGTCGCCATGACGCTGGCGGGCGAGGCGCCGTGCTCCTTGAACTCGACTTGGCAGTCGGGGGGAACCATTGACCGCACCATAGCGCGAAAGGCTTCGCGGATCCGGTGCGGGACCTGTTGGCCGACCAGTCGGAAGCTGATCTTGGCCATGGCCTTGGACGGCAGAACAGTCTTGAAGCCTTCGCCGGCATAGCCGCTGGACAATCCATTCACCTCGCAGGTCGGGCGAGCCCAGATGGATTCGAGAACTCCGCGACCCGATTCCCCGGCCGGAATGGACAAGCCCACGTCACGCAGGAAAGATGTTTGGTCGAAGCCCAAGCCATCCCACTGGGCCCGCAATTCAGGCGAGAGTTCCTCAACGCCATCGTAGAAGTCCGGCACCGTCACTCGCCCATTCTCGTCATGAAGCGCGGAGATGATGCGAGCCAGCACGCGCGCTGGGTTCATCGCTGCGCCGCCATACATCCCGGAGTGTAGATCCATGCGGGGTCCGGTGATGATGACCTCCTCTCCAAGCAGCCCCCGGAGCATGGTGGTGACCGCGGGCGTGTCGCGGTCGAACAGGTCGGTGTCGCAAATAAGGGCAAGGTCCGCCCGAAGCAGATCCTTATGCGCTTCCATGAAAGGGATGAGAGACGGCGATCCCGATTCCTCTTCACCTTCGAAGAACATGGTGATCCGGCCAGGAAGCTTGTGATGGACCGCGATCCAGGCGCGGCAGGCTTCCACGAAAGTCATGAGCTGGCCCTTGTCGTCCGCCGCTCCACGGCCCCGGATCACCTTGCCCTCTGCCGTGTCCTGAACCTCGGGGAGGAAGGGTGGCCGGTCCCACAGGGCCAGCGGGTCGACTGGCTGCACATCATAGTGCCCGTAGAACAGAAGATGGCGACGGCCCTCGCCGGCCGTGCCGACCACCATCGGCCGGCCGGTCGTCGGATGCTTCTCCGCCCTAAATCCCATGTCGGTGAGGTCCTGCACCAGCCAGTCCGCGGCGGCTTCGCAATCTGGCGCATGGATCCGATCGGTCGAGATGGACGGGATGCGAAGCAGCGCAAGAAGCCGTTGGATCGCCTGCGGGAGATCGGCGTCGATGCGGGCAAGCACAGGATCAAGCATGGGTTACTCCGGTCTGGATGCCCATCCGAGGCTAGAGCGCGGTCCCCGCCGGGGCAACGGCGCAGGCATGCCGGTCGGGTATTCCGACCTTTGGCGGGGCGACGAATTGTGCCATGGTCGAAGCGGCTCATTTGATCTAGAGCAAGGTATCGGCCCAGGGGATGTCCTAGACCCGGTCCGGCAGCTAACGGCAAGGACCTTCGACCCGTGGATTACAACGCCCAGCTCGACGCAGCGCTCGACCGTCTCCATCAGGAGGGCCGCTACCGGACCTTCATCGATATCGCGCGCGACAAAGGTCACTTCCCTCATGCTGTCTGGCACCGGCCTGACGGCACCGAACAGACGATCACCGTATGGTGTGGCAACGATTATCTGGGCATGGGCCAGCATCCCGTGGTGCTAGACGCCATGCACGAAGCCTTGGATGCCGTCGGTGCGGGTTCGGGCGGCACGCGCAACATCTCGGGCACGACCGTCTATCACAAGCGGCTCGAGGCGGAACTGGCCGACCTGCACCGCAAGGAAGCGGCGCTGCTGTTCACGTCGGCCTACATCGCCAACGATGCCACGCTGTCCACCCTCAAGCTGCTCTTTCCGGGCCTGATCATCTATTCCGACGAACTGAACCACGCCTCCATGATCGAGGGGATTCGGCGCGGGGGCGGACTGAAGCGCATCTTCCGGCATAATGATGTCCAGCATCTGCGCGAACTCTTGGAAGCCGATGATCCGGCTGCACCGAAGCTGATCGCCTTCGAGTCGGTCTACTCCATGGACGGCGATTTCGGACCGATCCGGGAGATCTGCGACCTCGCGCTCGAGTTTGGGGCGCTGACCTACCTGGACGAGGTGCATGCAGTCGGCATGTACGGCAAGCGCGGCGGCGGCGTGGCCGAGCAGCTTGGCCTCATGGGGCGCATTGACATCATCAACGGCACCTTGGGCAAGGCGTTCGGCGTCATGGGCGGCTACATCGCAGCCAGCGCGAAAATGTGCGACGCCATACGCTCTTATGCGCCGGGCTTCATCTTCACGACGTCTCTTCCTCCGGTGATCGCGGCGGGTGCTGCCGCCTCCGTGGCGCACCTGAAAACCGACCAAGCGCTGCGCGAGAAGCATCAGACCCAGGCTCGTATTCTCAAGACCCGGCTCAAGGGACTGGGACTGCCGATCATCGATCACGGAAGCCATATCGTTCCTCTGATCGTCGGCGACCCTGTCCACACGAAAATGATCTCGGACATGCTGCTGAGCGACTTCGGCATGTATGTGCAGCCGATCAACTTTCCGACCGTCCCCCGTGGGACGGAGCGGCTCCGCTTCACGCCGTCGCCGGTCCACGGTCCCAAGGAGATGGATGCGCTCGTTCACGCACTGGATTCACTTTGGAGCCATTGCGCGCTGAATCGAGCGGAAAAGGCAGGATGACATCACGATCGGATGATGCGTGGTCGCCCCCCTCGTGTTAGTCTCTCCACAAATGGTCCTCATGGTGCTCGAATCATGAATGGGACCCGTTGGGGCAGGACGAGACGTGGGGCGGCTACATGATCGGGCGTGGCTATCTGCGCAGCAAGGCTGTTGAAGCGGCGGACTCCAAGGGGTTCGACACGTTTGAGTTGCGTCTGGGCGATCTGATGAGGGGTGAACGTGCCACTCTGGGCAAATCCCTCTTGGACGTGCAGCGCGAGTTGAAGATCAAAGCCGCTTACATCGCGGCCATCGAGAACGCGGATCCTTCGGCGTTCGACACGCCTGGATTCATCGCGGGTTACGTACGGTCCTACGCACGCTACCTGAACATGGATCCCGACTGGGCCTTTGAAACGTTCTGCCGCGAGTCCGGATTCAACACGGTCCTTGGAATGTCGGTCGTGAGTTCGAATCCGCGCCCCGCGCGCGAGGAGCGGGTCCTGAGCACCGGCCTCGGCAAGGATCTTTTTTCGGGCCAGAGCACACCCTTTCTCCCTTCCACGCCGGGCATGTTCTCCAACATCGAGCCGCGGGCCATCGGTTCGGTGCTCGTGCTTGTCGCGTTGTTGTCCGGGCTGGGCTACGGTGGCTACACGGTCCTGCGCGAGATCCAGAAGGTGACCCTCGCCCCGGTCGATCAGCCGCCGACCGTTGTCGCCGAGGTCGGACCGCTGGCCGAAGCCGCTCAGTCGGATGCCGATGAGTTCGCCAGCATCGAAGTGCCGTCCGCGGAGGCGCTCGACCGGCTTTATCGTCCCGAGGCTCTCGATGTTCCGGTCTTGGTCCCGCGCGATGGGCCCATCGCATCGCTGGATCCTGCTACAGTTGGAACCCTGGGGCCGACTGCCCCTCAACCTACTACGACACCCGGCGCGGTGACCGCGACGACACCGGCCAGCGGCTCGCCACTCGCGCCCGCTGAAGCCGTTGCCGATGGGGTGGAGCAGGTCCTTGCGGGTGTGCTGGCAGCAGCCCCGGCCGACCCTGGCGCGGTCGTAGTGACGACCGGTCCTGCCCCCAAGGTGGAACTAGTGGCTGTCCGCGAGGCTTGGGTCCGTGTGAACGGTCCAGATGGATCCGTTCTGTTCGAAGGCATTCTCGAGCCGGGTGACACCTTTGAAGTTCCCGCGACCGAGGAGGCGTCCAAGCTGCGCGTCGGAGAGTCGGGCGCTTTGTACATGGCGGTGAATGGCGTGCCGTATGGGCCCGTCGGTCCTGCCGGGCAGGTCAGTTCGAATGTGGCACTTTCGGCGGACGCGATCACCGAAACCTATGCGCAGGCCGACCTGACTGCGGAGCAGGGGCTGGCCGACTACGTGGCGGTTGCCTCTGCTGCAGAGACTGCGCTTCAGGCACTTCCGGTTGGGGCCGTGTTGCCCGGAGCCGAACTGACGGAGTGAGGCAACACGCCCCGTTGCGGCCGCGGCAGGGCGAGATTACCTGTCGGGTGACTTGGGCAAGGAGCCATCGATGTCCCATAATCCCATTCGCCCTTGGCGCAGCATCGACCGTCGGCCATCGCGCCGGATCATGGTGGGTGCAGTGCCGGTCGGTGGTGGTGCTCCGATCTCGGTTCAGACCATGACCAATACGCCCACCACCGATGTGGCGGCGACGGTTGCGCAGGTCGTCGCATCCGCAGAGGCGGGGGCCGATATCGTCCGCGTCTCGACCCCGGACGAGGAGAGCACGCGCGCGTTGCGGGACATCGTGCGCAACAGCCCGGTCCCGATCGTCGCAGACATCCACTTCCACTATCGCCGAGCCATCGAGGCTGCCGAGGCAGGCGCGGCGTGCCTGCGGATCAATCCGGGCAATATCGGCTCGCCCGCGCGGGTCCGCGAAGTGGTCAAGGCCGCACGCGACCACGGCTGCTCCATGCGGATCGGTGTGAATGCCGGGTCTCTGGAGCGGCATCTATTGGAGCAGTATGGCGAACCCTGCCCGGAAGCGATGGTTCAGTCGGGACTGGACCACATTAAGCTTCTGCAGGACGAGGACTTCCACGAGTTCAAGATCAGCGTCAAAGCCTCTGATGTCTTTTTGGCAGCAGCGGCGTACCAGCAGCTCGCCGAAGCGACGGACGCCCCGATCCATCTAGGCATCACCGAGGCAGGCGGCCTGATGAGTGGGACGGTCAAGTCAGCGGTAGGGTTGGGCAACCTTCTCTGGATGGGGATCGGGGACACGATCCGCGTGTCGCTTTCGGCCGATCCCGTGGAGGAGGTCCGGGTCGGCTTCGAGATCCTCAAGGCCTTGGGCTTGCGGCACCGCGGGGTGAACATCATCTCGTGCCCGTCCTGCGCCCGGCAGGGCTTCGACGTCATCAAGACGGTCGAGGCTCTCGAGAAGCGGCTTGGTCATATCAAGACCCCCATGAGCCTATCGATTATCGGCTGCGTGGTAAACGGACCGGGCGAGGCGCTGATGACGGACGTGGGCTTTACTGGCGGCGGCGCCGGGCACGGCATGGTCTATCTGGCTGGTAAGCAGAGCCATCGCATGGACAACGATCGTATGATCGATCACATCGTCGAGCAGGTTGAAGCCAAGGCGGCTGAGATCGAGGCGACGCGGGATGTTGCGCCACAGGCGGCCGAGTAGCACCTGGCTCTAGCCTGCGCGCTCCTCCTCGATGATCGCCTCCATGGTAGGCAATGGCACGTATCCCCGTACCAGCCGGTCTCCCATCACAAAGGTCGGCGTCCCCGAGATGCTGAGGTCTTGGGCTAGTTGATGGTTCGCGTCGATGATGGCCATGACCTCGGGGGCGGCCATGCGGGCCATGATCGGCGCGGGGTCGAAAGCCAGACCCTCGGCCAGACGGGTCAGAGACTGCTCGCTGATATCTGTCTGCATGAGCATGAGGGCATCGTGGGCGGCCTTGTAGGCGTCGTTCCCATGGAGCTGCTGGACCGTGATCGCAAACTGCGATGCCATCACGCTCTGTTCTCCCAGGATTGGAAACTCCTTGAGGATGAAACGGATGTTGCCGTCGCCCTCCACGAGATCCTCGACCTCCTCGAACGCACGCCGGCAATAGCCGCACCGGTAGTCCATGAACTCCACGACGGTCACGTCACCTTCCGGGTTGCCACCGATCCAGGAGTGACCATCCGCGAGAATGGCATCGAAGTTGTCCTGCACGAGCATCTGGTCCGCCGCGACCTGCTGCTGCTGTTCACGCTGCTCCAGAACCGCTATCGCTTCGGTCAGCACTTCGGGGTTCTCCAGAAGATAAGCCCGGACCTCGGCCCGGAAGGCAGCCCGTTCATTCTCGCTCATCGCCGACAGGTCGAGCGCGGAGGCGGGCAGGGCGGTGGCGGCCAGTACTATGGCGAGCGCTGAACGGCGGATCGGCATGTCGGATCTCCGGATCGACGAGTTCCGCGATCTGCGCACAATCGCGTGGTCATTCCAAGGGGCCGTCCCGACCTCACGCAGGCTTAAAGGCGTCGGGCGGCGTTACCCTGCCATTGACGGAAGACCTGGGCGCAGACAGGAGCGGGCAGGAGGAGGATGATCATGCGGATCAAATCAGGCCATCATGCTGCGAGATGTTGGGCGGCCGCGATGATGCTGGGCTTCTTGGCTTGGTCCGCGGCTGCGCAGGATGGCAGCGAGCTGTCCCGCATCGATCCTGCCGCGAGCCGGATCACGGATGCCGCGGGCGACCTCGAGGTGACACTTGCCCTAAGCCGCCCCGTACCTTGGCGCATCTTCACGCTGGAGGATCCGCTTCGCCTGATCCTCGAACTTCGTGGGGCCGAGTGGGCTGGGACCGATCTTGCGCCTCTGCTTCAAACCGATCGCGCATCCGCCATTCATGGCGGCACGACCTCAGCAGGTTGGTCCCAATTGACCCTGGACCTGACCGGCCCCGTGAAGGTGAACGAGGCTGGCATGGCCGTTTCGGAAGCGGACGGCTCGGCCGTGCTGCGGGTCGTCGCCGGTCCCACGGACCTGGACAGTTTCTCGGCTGCGTCCGGGGCTCCGGCGGACGAGGTCGGGGCACACTCTTCGTCCGCCGACCCGACTACGGGTCCAGAGGGCGATGCCCGCTTTACGGTGGCGATCGATCCAGGCCATGGCGGCATCGATCCCGGCGCTGAACGGGAAGGGCTACGCGAGGCTCATGCCATGCTCTCCTTGGGGCAGGAACTTGCCCGGGCACTTGAGGCGGCGGGGATCCAGACCGTCCTGACCCGGAGCGAGGACGTCTTCGTTTCTCTGCAAGACCGCATGTCCATTGCCCGCGCCGCCGGAGCCGATGTGCTCCTGTCCCTTCATGCCGACGCTCTGCGCGACGACAATGCCTCGGGTGCCTCGATCTACACACTGACAGCCGAAGCCGGCGATCAGGCTTCAGAACGGATGGTCGAGCGGCATGAGAGCGGCGATCTCCTCGCGGGGCTTGACCTACAAGGGCAGGATGACTCCGTGGCGACGGCCTTGATGGATCTTGCCCGCCTAAACACCTCTCCTCGATCCGAGCAACTGGCCAGAACCCTGGCTGACGAATTGGGCCGGGCAGGGGCGGTGCTGAACTCGCGTCCCCTGCGTCAAGCCCCCTTGGCAGTGCTCAACGCTGCGGACTTCCCATCCGTGCTGATCGAGGTCGGCTTCCTGTCCGATCCGGCCGACCGTGCGCGACTGGCCTCGGAGAGCGGGCGGTCACCCATCGTTGCAGGGATCACCAACGCGCTCGCCAAATGGCAGGCCATGGAAAGAGATATGGCACCCCTCCTCCGCCGCTAGGGGCGCGTCCGCGCCATCCAAATGGTACGACCGCCACAGGCCGGTTCCTCGGGCCAGAACCCCAATTCCTCGAACCCGTGTGCCTCGAAGAGCGAGCGATACTCCTGCGGATCAAGGCTCGCGTGGTAAAGATCAGCCTCCCCGATCCGCCCGATGGCTTCGCCGGCCTGTGGTCCCGTGGTCATCAGGAGCACGGCACCTGACGCTGCATGGGCGGCAAAGACGGCGAACATCGCCCGCTGGTCGTCGGGTGACAGGTGGAAGAAGCTGTCCCAAGCAAGGATCAGGTCGAACTCCTGACTAAGCCGCAGTGTCCGCATGTCGGCATGCAAAGCGACCGCGCGGGGGGCGATGCGGGCGAACAGCTCTATCATCGGACGCGAGGCATCGACGCCCGTCACCATGCAGCCCCGGTCGAGCAGGTACTCCGCCAGGGGCCGACCAGCGCCGCAGCCGAGGTCGAGAACCCGGCGCCTTCCCAGAGGGTGGGGCGCCACGGCCACCGCCCGGTCGATCCATGGCCGCTCCGTCAGGCGACGGTCCCTGGTCTTGGCCCAACCAGGTCCTTCCCGGTCGTAGGTGGCGATCACATCGTCGGACTTCATGTCGTTTCACTCCTCCAGGAGCCGGTTCGAACCAGTCCCATGCCCACAGCCTCGTGATGACCGACAGGGCGCAATCGCGCCGACCGACCGGCATCGGCTTTTGACCCCACAGGGTCCGGTGCCTATAAGCAGTCCATCCTCTCGCTTCGTGGACGGGCCCTTGCTGCGATTTGTCATGTCATTCCTTGGGGGCATCTTTTCGATGCTGACCCTTGGGCTTGCAATGGGGGCCGTCACCCTGGGTGCGGTCTTCTACATCTATGGCCGGGATCTTCCGTCCATCGAGGTGCTGTCTCAGTATACGCCGCGGACGATCAGCCGCGTCTATAGCGCCGAGGGGCGCATCATCGACGAGTTCGCGACGGAGCGGCGTCTCTTCACGCCATCCGAGGACATCCCCGACCTCGTGAAGCATGCCTTCGTCTCGGCGGAGGATCAGAATTTCTACACGCATCCGGGTTTCGACATCCGAGGGATGGCCGCAGCCGCGGCCGAGGCGGTCCGGTCGCGCGGCGCCGACATGCGCGGCGCGTCCACCATCACCCAGCAGGTCATGAAGAACTTCCTGCTTGATGGATCCCGCACGGCCGAACGCAAGATCAAGGAACTGATCCTTGCCGTCCGCATCGAGAATGCGATGGACAAGGAGGATATCCTTGAACTGTATCTGAACGAGATCTTCCTGGGTCAGAACTCCTACGGCGTCGCCGCTGCGGCGCAGACCTACTATAACAAGCCCCTGACCGATATCACTCCGGGCGAGGCGGCTTACCTCGCGGCCTTGGCTCAGCGGCCCGGCAACCTCCATCCCGTCCGGGACTACGAAGACGCCGTCTCGCGCCGTAACTATGTCCTGCGTCGGATGGCTGAGGACGGCTACATCGAGCAGGCCACATTCGAGGCAGAGCAAAGGGAGCCGCTCCTCACGGTGCAGTCGGGAGCCTACGAGGGCTTCCGCGCGTCCCTCCCACCTCGCAACTACTTCACCGACGAGATCCGCCGCCAGTTGTCCGCCAACTTCGGCGAGGAGGAATTCTTTTCCGGGGGCCTGTCCATCCGCGCGACGATGGACCCGGAGCTTCAGATCGAGGCCGCGCATGCGCTCCAGCGCGCGTTGGAGACCTTTGATCGCGGCGTGGGCGTCTGGCGTGCAACGGGGCTGACATTGCCGCCGGACGCATTGGCCGAGGACATCACGTGGCGGCAGGCGCTGGCGGAAACAGACGCGCCCCGCGACATCACGTTGGATGGCGTGTGGTACCCGGCCGTGGTTCTGGACATCGGTGACCAGCAGATGCGGCTTGGCATCGAGGGAGACCACGACGAGGAGCCCGTCGTCCCGCGCGAGGACATCGACTGGATCCCAGGCTCCTTCGGCGACAACTTCCAGGTTGGCGACGTGGTGCTCGTTCGCAAGCTGCTCGGAGATGACGGGAGCTTCCTGCGCTGGACTCTGCGCCAAGTCCCCGAGGTGCAGGGCGCGTTCATGGCGATGGATGTGAACACAGGCCGTGTCCTCGCGATCCAGGGCGGGTTCTCCTATCAGGCGTCGGTCTTCAACCGTGCGACGCAGGCGCGCCGCCAGCCCGGATCGGCCTTCAAACCCTTTGTCTATGCCGCCGCGCTCGATTCCGGCTACACGCCCGCGACGATCGTGGTCGATGCCCCGATCGAGATCGACACCCCCCAGGGACTCTGGGTCCCGCAGAACGCCTCCAACGAGTTTTACGGGCCGACGCCGCTTCGAACGGGGATCGAGCAGTCGCGGAACTTGATGACCATCCGTCTCGCTCAGGAGATCGGGATGGACACGGTGGCGCAATACGCCGAGCGCTTCGGTGTTTATGACGACATGAGCCCGTTCCTGTCCAACGCCTTGGGCGCGCAGGAGACCACCCTGTTCCGCATGGTCGCAGCTTACGCGATGTTCGCGAATGGCGGCGAACGCGTCGAACCCACCTTGGTGGACCGGGTGCAGGACCGTTATGGCCATACCATCTATCGGCATGACCAGAGGGTATGCGTCGACTGCTCCGAGCTGGCTCTGCCGCCGGGCGAGGCTCCCGACATTCAGAGCGACCGCCAGCGCATCATGAACGCGGTCACCGCGTTCCAGCTGACCTCCATGATGGAGGGGGTCGTCCAGCGGGGGACGGCAGCCAAGGCTATCGAACTCCCGGTACCGATCGCCGGCAAGACCGGCACCACCAACGAGGCCAAGGACGTCTGGTTCATCGGTTACTCGTCGAACATCGTTGCGGGTTGCTACATCGGTTACGACACGCCGCGCTCTATGGGCGGGGCCTCGGGGGGCGGGCTTTGCGCTCCGGTGTTCCAGGAGTTCATGGAGCCAGCGGTCGAGCGCTTCGGCGGCGGGCCCTTCGCAATCCCTGAAGGCTGCAGCTTCATCAACATCGACCGCTTCTCGGGCTCGCGGCTGCCTGACGACGCGTCGGGGGATAACGTCGTCTCGGAATGCTTCCGAGCGGGCGAGGAGCCGATCTTCGGCGTGACGTATGACGGCGGCTTCGAGATGTCCGGCGACCTTCCCCTGGTAAGCGAGGTTCAGGCCGCCTCGCGCAATGTCACCACCTCGACGGGGGGCACCGCTACTGTTGGCCCGTCGGCCGGGTTCGGAACGCTATCGTCAGGAGGCCTGTACTAGGCTCGGCTTGCCCGGCCCGAGGGGGCGGGCTATGAGCCTCCGGATATTCCGGAGGACCCGCCATGCGCACCGAGACCCAGAACACCGTCGATGCAATCCGTACGTCGGTCGATCTCGTGAGCCGCCGGATGGACCGCGAGACGGCCAAGCACCGGCTTGAGGAGTTCAACGCGCGTGTCGAGGATCCCACCCTGTGGAATGATCCCGAGGGCGCCCAGAAGCTCATGCGGGAACGTCAGATACTTCTCGACAAGCTGAACGGCGTCGAGGCCATGGAGCGGCAGCTCAACGACAACATCGAACTGATCGAGATGGGTGAGGCCGAAGGCGACGAGGAGATCGTGGCCGAGGCCGAGGCGGCCTTGCGGGCGTTGCGTGACGTTGCCGCTGGCAAGGAGCTGGAGGCTCTGCTGGACGGCGAGGCGGACGCGAACGACACCTTCCTGGAGATCAACGCGGGCGCGGGCGGCACGGAAAGCTGCGACTGGGCCGCGATGCTGGCCCGCATGTACGTGCGCTGGGCCGAGGCTCATGGTCATGCCGTTGAACTCCAGGCAGAGACGGCCGGTGAAGAAACCGGGATCAAGTCTGTGGCGTACAAGATCAGCGGGCACAACGCTTATGGCTGGCTGAAGTCCGAGGCCGGTGTCCACCGGCTGGTGCGGATCAGCCCGTTCGGCTCGGGCGACAAGAGGCAGACCTCCTTTGCGTCGGTCTGGGTCTACCCCGTCGTTGATGATGCCATCGAGATCGAGGTCTTGGACAAGGACATCCGCATCGACACCTATCGGTCGTCCGGTGCCGGGGGACAGCACGTCAACAAGACGGACTCGGCCGTCCGCATCACCCACTTCCCGACCGGGATCGTTGTGACGTCGTCCGAGAAGTCGCAGCATCAGAACCGCGATATCGCGATGAAGGCCCTGAAGTCCCGGCTTTACCAGTTGGAACTCGACAAGCGGAACGCGGCCATAAATGCCGCCCATGAGGCCAAGGGCGATGCCGGATGGGGTAATCAGATCCGTTCATATGTCCTACAGCCCTATCAGATGGTGAAGGATCTCCGGACGGGCTTCGAGACATCCGACACGCAGGGGGTGCTGGACGGCGACTTGGACGATTTCATGGCGGCGACGCTGGCCCAGGATGTGTCAGGCAAGAGCCGCGCCGAGGCGCTCGCGGAAGATTGACCTGCAGGTGAATAGATCTACCTCTTCGGCTGCAAGCCAAGGAGGCCACACATGATTTCCAAGTTCACCCTTGTCGCCATTCCCGCGTTGTTCCTGCTCGCTGCCTGCGAGGAGGGGGGGGTGCTGGGGTCCGGTACCAACACGGGCATCGGGGCAAACAACATCGATACGGTCGCCACGACTCCCGATGGTCAGGTTCAGGCCGCCTTGGACGCACCAGGACGTGCCGGGCAGTGTGAAGAACTCGCCCTGCGTATCGAAAGCTCGGACTCAACCGAGGTTGCCCGTCAGGCCGCGATCGAGGAACGCCAGCGTATCGGTTGCTGAACCAAGCTCCGGGAGCCAGTGCTCCCGGATGACCCTCTCCGGGGTAGTCGATCCGGCGGCAGAGCCGGTGGCGTCAGACCAAGGTCTGCCTTGGTTCTTAACCAATTCGACCGACAGCCCGGAAATCAAAAGGGGCCCCGATGCAATCGCGGCCCCTTTCATCATTCTGGTAACCAATTGACCGCAGGGTCAGGCGTCGGTCGGCATCACCGGCTTGGGAAGCACCTTCGTGGCGGCGTTCAGCGGATCGTCCTGACGTTGCACCGATCCCTCGAAGTGGGCACCGGATTCGATCGCAATGGTCTTGTGGATGATGTCGCCTTCGACCCGGGCGGTAGAGGTCAGTCGAACCTTCAGGCCACGCACCCGGCCGATGATCCGTCCGTTGATGACTACGTCATCGGCCACCAGTTCACCTTTGACGGTCGCGCTCTCGCCAACCGTGAGGAGGTGCGCCCGGATGTCACCTTCGACCTGCCCCTCGATCTGGACGTCGCCGGTCGTGCGGATATTGCCCTTGATGTGAAGGTCCGAGGACAGGATCGACGCCGGAGGCTTGGCCTTCGGAGCTTGGGGACGATAATCCGCGGCCTGACCGACGGCCGTGCCCGGGACGGTCGCCGGGGCGGAGGCCGCCTGCGGCTGCGCGCCCGCGCCGGGACCCGGCTCGTTGATCTTGGACTTAGAGAACATCGTTGCCTGCTCCGATGTAGATCATGGGGTTCAGAGGCTCGCCACCGACCCGGATCTCGTAGTGAAGGTGTGGCCCGGTGGAGCGACCCGAGTTGCCCATATCACCGATCCTTTCCCCGCGCGAGACCCTTTGCCCCACCTCCACCCGGATCGCGTTCAGATGGCCATAGCGCGTCTCGATCCCGAATTCGTGCTGGATCTTAATCAGGCGCCCGTAGCCCGAAGCCCAGCCGGCGAAGATCACGACTCCATCGGCTGTGGAGTAGACAGGCGTCCCGATCGGCCCGGCCATGTCCACGCCTTCATGCATCCGACCCCAGCGCATTGCGAAGCCCGAGGTGTAGCGGAAGGAGTCCAAGACGGGCAGGCTGAAGGGAATCCGCTGGACGGCGATGCGGTAAAGGTTGATCCGGTCCAGCTCATCCAGGATCTGGTTGGCGCGAAGGGTGCCGTCGTCCTGCGCCGCGTTGCCCATGGTGGACATCTGGATCGGCACCAGCGGTCCGCCCTGGCCCGAATAGCCGCGGCGGACCTCCTCGATGAGGGTCTCGGGGTCCAGGCCAGCTGTGCGGAACATCTTGTCCAACGGTTCAACCGAGATCTGGAGCGCATCCTCAAGCTGACGGAAGATCTCGTCGTTGTGCTCCTTCATGAGCCGCAGTTCGAGATCCAGGTCACCGGCCAGTTGGATGGCGTGCTGCGCTTCGGTCGCCACGCCATCGCGCTCGGCCGCCGTGTCCGCCAGAGCCTCGGTGATGAAGTCGATCGTGTCCGCCATCCCGTCGACATCGGACACCGATACCTGTTCGTTGGCCGCAGTCATGGCCGCCAATTCGGCTTTGGCCTGCTGACGTTCGGACATGGTACGGCGAAGGGTGTCATGCACGACGGCCAGTCCGGTTTCGAGCTCCCGCCGCTCTTCCTCGGAGGCGAGAAGCTCGCTTTGCATGGCGGAGATCTGCTCCAGCGCGGCAGAGAAGCGCGTCTGAGCGGCCAAAGCCTCCTGCGCGCGCAGGTCCCGCTCCTGGGACATGGCATTGAGCCGGTTCTCGTAGATCGACTTGTCGCGTTGGGCCTGGTCCCGGTAGTTGCCCGACCCGATCGTATCCATGAGCAGGATGGCCGTGGCAATGATGGTCCAAGCCATGACCACGCCGACGCCCGTCCATGCCAGAAGCTGAGTCGCTGGCCGTAATCGTATGAAGCGCGTGTGATCCTCAGACTTCAGGAAAAGGCGCCGCTCAGGAAAACGCCGTTCGAGTGCCGCGTGCAAACGCTGCATGACTGCTGAAGCCACTGGTTCCGCCCCATCTTATCGGGCCGGTTAAGGCCCGTTGTCCCGGGGCAAGGGCTAACGGCGCCCCCAAGCTGCTGCAACAGCTTTAGGGCGTGTCGTAGGACGGTGAGGACCAGCGAAACCTTAAAGTGGCGATAACTTGCCTACCAGTTTCGCCCCTGACACATGTTTCCGCCGAGATGTTGCCCTAAGGTCTCACTGCTAGCTCGACGCTGGGGCTGAATGACGGCGCTGTCCTTTCGGTGCTCAGGACTAAGCCGTTGCTTGCAGATGCCTTGCTGCTTCCAGCACCTGCTGGGCATGTCCCTTAACGCGGCTCACGCTCCAGATATGGGACACAAAGCCGTCGCGATCGATCAGCACGGTGGTGCGGACAATTCCCATGTAAGTCTTTCCGTACATGGATTTTTCCTGCCAGACGCCATAGGATCTGACGACTTCCCCGGATTCGTCGGCCAGAAGCGGGACGCCGAGACCGGCTTTCTGAACGAACTTCTCCTTCGCAGGGACGGACCCCGATGAGACTCCCAGCACTTGGGCCCGAGCGGCTTGGAACTGGGGCAGGAGGGTGGTGAAGTCTTGGGCTTCCGTTGTGCAGGACGACGTGCTGTCAGCCGGATAGAAGAACAGCACGACGGCTTGTCCACGGAGGGCGGACAGGCTGACCATTTCACCACCATCGCGGGGCAGGGTGAAGTCTGGGGCGGGTTGACCGGGTTCGATGCTCATGAGTGTCTTCTTCGCGCAAGCGTGAGCGCCGGGAAAGCGTTCTAGCTGTCTGACCGCTTCCGTTCGCCTCGGCGTGGCGCGATGATGACAGTTGATGAGCACCCCGGTAGACCCGAGTCCGATGATCCAGAACGCGACCGGGCCCTTGGCTGCGGCCGAGCCGGCCTTGGCGGCCCTGGACCGTGACCAGAAAACGAAGCGGGAGCGCGAAGGGCCTCGGCTCAGAGGGCCATGGCGCGGTTCCCTGCGAATCGTCGTGGTCGTCGTGTTGCTGCTCATCCTGACCCTCTCGTTCCTCATAGTTGGGAAGGAGATCACGGCGCCGACATGGATCAGGGAACGTGTGGAGACCGCAGCCGCCGAGGCGATGGGTGGGGGTGCTTTGCGGTTCGGCGCGATCACCCTTGCCTTGCCGGGCGACCTCCATCCGCGAGTCCGGCTTCTCGATGTGACCATTTCGGACAAGGAAGGCAGGCTCCTGGTCCGCATTCCCGAAGCAACCATCCAAGTGTCACCGCGAGGGCTGCTCTTCTCCCGGAGCCTGCTCGTCCAGGAGATTGCCCTGACCGGCGCCCAGCTTACTCTCGCTCGTGCTGCCGATGGAAGCGTCGAGGTGGCCTTCGGGTCGGGCGGGCAGGGGCAAAGCGTGAGCCGCGTGGACGGGTTGGCGTCGCTGCCCGACCAGTTCGAGCGGCTGTTCGAGAGGCCAGCCTTGGCCGCCCTGCGGACCGTCCGCGTCAACAATCTCGTGGTGAACTACCAAGACGCTCGGGCGGGGCGGGTCTGGACGGTCGATGGCGGCACATTTTCCTTGGACCTCGTCGACGGGCGGACACATCTCCGGGGCGAGGTCTCCGTGCTCTCGGGGCGGTCGTACGTCACACGGGCCCGGCTTGACTATGAAAGCCCGCGGCTGAGCAAGGCAGCCCGGATCAGCCTGACCCTGACCGATGTGGCGGCCTCAGACGTGGCGAGCCAGAGCCCCGCCCTGACATGGCTTCGCGTCGTCGATGCACCGATCTCGATGGCGTTGCGCGTGCAGATCGACGAAACCGGGAGCTTGGGCCCCACCAACGTCGCGCTGAAAATCGCTGAGGGGCGACTGCGGCCTCATCCGAACGCCAGCGCGGTGGGCTTCGACCTTGCGCGGGCGTATCTGTCCTACGACCCCCTTACGCAGGCCGTGCGCTTCGACACTGTCGAGGTCAGAAGTGACTGGGGCAGCGTCCTAGCTGAGGGGCGTGCCTATCTGAAGGAGATCGAGGCCGGCCTGCCCCGCGCGCTCCTTGGGCAATTCACGTTCCGCGACATCGCGATCTCTCCTCCCGGCGTCTATGAGGAAGCCGCGCACCTGCCCGAGGCGACCGTGCAGTTCCGCCTGCGTCTGGACCCATTCAGCGTCGAGATCGCCGAGGCCAGTCTTGGTCTGCCGGGCGAGGGGCTGGCGCGGCTCGACGTGTCGGGGCAGGTCGCTGCCTCGCCGGACGGATGGCGCATCGCACTCGACGCGCGGCTGGCCGAACTGGCGCGAGAAGGCCTGCTTGCGCTCTGGCCCGAGCGGTTTCGTCCCGGATTGCGGGCTTGGATCGCGGAGAACGTGACCGACGGCGTCCTGCATGACGTCGCCGCCGCCCTAAGGATCGAGCCAGAGGTGGAGACTGAGGTGGCGGTCACGTCGAACTTCTCTGGCCTGGCGGTCCGTCCGCTCGGCACCCACCCGCCCATAGTGGCAGGCGAGGGGCGGATGGGCTGGGAAGACAACTCGTTCTCGGTTGCGCTCGACAGCGGCCACGTGGACGCGCCCGAAGGGGGGAGCGTGGATATGGCTGGCACCGCCTTCGTGATCGCGCCCGGTGATGGCGCCCGCTCGCCCGCTCGCGTGCATGTCGATGCCGCCGGCCCCATCACGGCCACGCTGTCGCTGCTCGACCAGCCCCCCTACCGCTTCCTCAGTTCCGCCGATCTGCCTGTGGACCTGGCGGACGGCACGGCACGGACCCGAGGAACCGTGGACCTGTTCTTGGGTCCCATGCGTCCGGACGAGCTTCGCTACGACATCGCCGCGACCCTCAGCGATGTCCGGTCCGATCTCCTGATCCCGGGACGAATGTTGACCGCCGAGAGCCTTGAGGCGACTGTGACGCCAGCAGGTCTGGAGATTGCTGGAGATATGCAGGTCGGAACGGCTCAGGTTCAGGGCCGATGGACACAAGGCTTTGGCCCCGACGAGAAGGGTCAGTCACGAGTTGAGGCCCGTGTGGAGATCAGCCCGCGCGTGCTCGATGAACTGGGGATCGTCCTGCCCGACGGCAGCGTGTCCGGTGATGGCGCTGGCGACCTGACGGTGGACCTTAGGGAAGGCCAGCCTCCGGCCTTTGCACTTCGATCCGACCTCGAGGGGCTTGCGCTGGCGCTGCCCCAGATGAGTTGGTCCAAGCCCGCCGCGCGAACAGGTAACCTCGTGGTTGAAGGGCGGCTCGGCACCCCTGCAAGGATCGATCGGCTGAGCTTGTCCGCGCCTGGACTGTCCGCCGAGGGCGACCTGAGGCTCACGGAGGCCGGGAGCTTCGATCGGCTGTCGCTGTCGAGGCTGACTGTCGCCGACTGGTTCGAAGCGCCAGTGACGCTGATTGCACAATTCGGCAGCGACACGCCGGCGGTCGAGGTGCGGGGCGGGCAGATCGATCTTGGGAGGGCCGCGTTCGGCAGCGGGGGCCAGGGAGACGGCGGCCCGATCTCGGTGACGCTGGACCGGTTACAGGTAACCGACAGCATTGCGTTGACGGGCTTCGCCGGAGAGTTCAGCACTGTATCTGGGCTGGAAGGTGTTTTCTCCGGGCAGGTCAACGGCGGCCCGACCGTCACTGGGCGGGTGGCCCCGCAAGGCGGCCGGGTTGCTGCGCGCATTCAGGGGTCCGACGCCGGGGCCGTCATGACCGCGGCCAACCTTTTCACGAAGGCGGAAGGGGGCGATCTCGACCTGCTGCTGCTGCCCGAGGGCCCGGCAAGCTACATGGGCGAGCTCTGGATCGAAGGTCTCAAGGTGCGTGATGCCCCAGTGCTGGCATCCTTGCTCAATGCCGCTTCGGGCATTGGCCTGCTCCAGCAGTTGGCGGGTCAGGGAATCGTCTTTGATGAGGTCGGCGCCAAGTTCCGCGTCGATCCGACGCTCGTCATCCTGGAGCAATCGAGCGCCAGGGGAGCGGGACTGGGCTTGTCCATGGACGGAGTCTTCGACACCGAGAACTACTTCATGGACTTCCGTGGGGTGGTGTCGCCCTTTTACCTCGTGAACGGCATCGGCTCGATCCTGTCCCGCCCCGGTGAGGGTCTGCTCGGCTTCAACTTCACGCTCCGGGGTGATCCCGACGATCCGACCGTGGGGGTGAATCCCTTGTCTGTCCTCGCGCCTGGCCGCTTGCGCGAACTCTTTCGTCGGCGGCCGTCCCTGCCAGAGCAGTGAGGGGCCGTTGAAGCACGCGCTTCATCGGGGTAGCGAAGCCGCCATGAAGCTCAGCGATTTCGATTTCGACCTTCCCGAGGAACTTATCGCCACCCGGCCGGCGCGGCCGCGATCCTCCGCGCGGCTGCTGGTGGCAGGGCCCGAGCGCATCGACGACATGCATGTCAGCGACCTGCCCCGGGTGCTGCGGCCTGGGGACCGGCTGGTTCTCAACGACACCAAGGTCATCCCGGCCCGACTGACAGGGACGCGCCGCCGTGGAAGTGCAGAGGCTCGGATCGAGGCCACGCTTCTGTCAGACCGTGGCGAGGGTCTTTGGTCGGCTCTCCTGAAGCCGCTGCGAAAGGTTCGGGAGGGCGAGAGCATCGACTTCGGAGAAGGTCTCTCCGCGACGCTCGAGAGCGTGGAGGCGGGGCAGGGCCTGCTGCGGTTCGCCCTGTCTCCGGACGCATTTGCCGAAGCGCTGGCGCGGGCCGGCCGCATGCCGCTGCCGCCTTACATCGAAGCGTTGCGTGCCGCCGACCATCACGACCGGGACGATTACCAGACCGTATGGGCCGCCCGATCGGGGGCCGTCGCCGCACCGACGGCGTCACTGCACTTCGACGAGCCCCTGCTGAAGGATCTGCGTGCATGTGGCGTGGCGTTCACGCATGTGACCCTCCATGTGGGCGCGGGAACATTCCTGCCGGTGAAGGTGGACGACATACGCGACCATCGGATGCATGCCGAATGGGGCGAGGTCACCGAGGCCGCCGCCCAGGAGATCGCCTCGACCAAGGACGAGGGCGGACGGGTAATCCCGGTCGGAACCACCGCCCTGCGTCTTCTAGAGTCGGCTGTGCAAGCCGGGACGATCGGACCATGGCAGGGTGAAACCGACATCTTCATCACGCCGGGGTTCAAGTTTCAGGTGGCGGACGGCCTCATGACGAACTTTCACTTGCCCAAGTCCACCTTGATGATGCTGGTCTCGGCACTTCTTGGGATCGAGCGCATCCGCAGCGTCTATGCCCACGCCATCGAACGGCAGTATCGGTTCTTCTCCTACGGGGATGCGTCGCTCCTTCTCCCGAAGGGGCGTTGATCGCCCGCGCTGGTCGCCTTCAGGCGAGAGTTGCTTCTGAGCCGTGCTAAGCGGCAAGCTCTTAAAAAGGAGCCGCCATGCTGCAAGTCCTCGCCAGTGCCTGGGCGCTCCTGCTCGGAATGTATCTTCTGATGATCGGCAACGGTCTTCAGGGCACGCTTCTCGGCCTGAGGGGCGAACTCGAGTCGTTCACGACCCTTGAGATCTCCGTCGTCATGTCGGCCTACTTCGTGGGCTTTCTATTCGCATCTAGGATGGCCCCGATCCTGATCCGCCGCGTGGGTCATGTGCGGGTCTTCTCGGCGCTGGGATCACTCATCTCGGCCATCCTGATCCTATATCCAGTCCTGCCCGAACCCTGGGTATGGGCGCTCGCGCGGGTGGCCATAGGCTTCTGCTATTGCGGGGTCTACATCACCGCCGAATCCTGGCTGAACGACGCGGCTAGCAACGCGAACCGCGGAAAGGCGCTGTCGCTCTACATGGTCGTGCAGATGGGCGGGATCGTCACCGCGCAGTGGCTGATCTCGCTCAATGATGTGGCGGGCTACGCGATCTTCATCATCCCGTCGATCCTGGTGTCCCTGAGCTTTGCGCCAGCGCTCTTGTCGGCTACCCAGACCACGCCCGAGTTCGGCGCGATCAAGCCGCTGCCGATCCGACGGCTGATCGAGGTTTCGCCGCTGGCCTGCGCGGGGATGTTCCTCCTGGGAAGCGTCTTCGCGGCCCAGTTCGGGATGTCGGCCGTCTTCGGCACGCGGGCGGGCCTCAGTGAATCAGAGATCACATGGATGGTGTCGCTGACCTACCTCGCAGCTCTCCTGTCTCAGTACCCGATCGGCTGGCTGTCGGACCACATGGACCGCAGGGTGCTGATCATGGTCTTGTCGGCCCTGGGAGGAGGCGTCGCGCTGCTTGCCTTTGTCCTGCCCGGACCGCTGTGGCTCACACTGGTGGCCGCAGCGGTCGTGGGAGGAACCTCAAACCCGCTTTATGCGCTTCTCATCGCCTACGCCAATGACTTCCTGGAGCGCGAGGACATGGCTGCCGCCTCTGCCGGCCTTTTGTTCATCAACGGCCTCGGCGCCATTGCGGGGCCGCTGGTCGTGGGTTGGATGATGGATGCGATGGGCGCCCAGGGCTTCTGGGCCATCATCGCGGGAGTGATGATTGCCTTGGCGGTTTATGCGTGGTGGCGGATGCGGGCCGCGCCGCAGAAGCCCATCATCGGCGAGCGGACGACCTATGCTCCCATTCCTGCCGCGGCCAGTTCTGTCGCCGCCAGCGAGATGCCAACTGAAAGGAAAGTCGCATGAGCCTCCCCGGCGCCAAGGACGTCCTCGACTTCTGGGTCGGTCAGGTCGGAGAGAAGAACTGGTACGTGGCCAGCGATGAACTGGACCAGTCGGTGCGCGACCGATTCCTACCGCTATGGGAGGCGGCCATGGAAGGGCGACTCGGGCTCTGGCTCGTGAATCCGCAGGAGGCGCTGGCCTATGTCATTATCGTCGATCAGTTCCCGCGAAACATGTTCCGGGGCGATGCACGCGCCTTCGCCTCGGACCCGCTCGCGCGCGCAGCGACCAAGACTGCCATCGCTCGGGAGTGGGATCTGAAGGTGCCGACACCCGAACGGCAGTTCTTCTATCTGCCGCTGGAGCATTCCGAGAATCTGGTCGATCAGGACCGTGCCGTGCGCCTGTTCAAGGCGCGCATGCCCGACGACGGGGAAGCGCTTCTCCATGCCCGTGCCCATCGCGAGCAGATTCGCCGCTTCGGCCGCTTCCCGACCCGCAACGGCGTGCTTCGGCGCGCCAGCACGCCCGACGAGCAGGCGTTCCTGGCGGAAGGTGGCTATCCAGCCTTGGTAAATCGCATGAGGGCGGTGACAGCGTGAGCCGGCTCTGACTGGCAGCCGGGCGAGCCTTGCACTAACATCCCCTGACTTCGGCCAAGGGAGAGTGACATCATGGCGACCCGGACCTTCGACGTGATCGTGATCGGGGCAGGCCCCGGCGGCTATGTGGCCGCGATCCGGGCCGCCCAACTCGGCAAGAAGGTCGTGATCGTCGAGCGCGAGCATCTGGGTGGCATCTGCCTGAACTGGGGCTGCATTCCCACGAAGGCGCTGCTGCGCTCGGCCGAGGTGTTCCATCTCATGCACCGGGCCAAGGAGTTCGGTCTGACGGTGGAAAAGGCCGGCTTCGATTTTGAGGCCGTCGTGAAGCGATCGCGTGGAGTCGCCAAGCAGCTGTCGGGCGGCATCGGCCACCTGATGAAGAAGAACAAGGTCGAGGTGGTCATGGGCTCCGCCAAGCTGGCCGGGCAGGGCCGGGTGACGGTCACGACCGACAAGGGGACCGACGATCTGCAGGCCCCGGCCATCATCCTGGCCACCGGCGCTCGAGCTCGGTCGCTGCCAGGGATGGAGCCCGACGGCGACCTGATCTGGAACTACAAGCACGCACTGCAACCACCGCGGATGCCCAGAGACCTGCTGGTCATCGGATCCGGCGCAATCGGCATCGAGTTTGCAAGCTTCTTCAATACGCTCGGGGCCAAGACCACCGTCGTCGAAGTGGCCGAGCGCATCCTGCCTATCGAGGACGCCGAAGTGTCCGCCTTTGCCAAGAAGCAGTTCCAGAAGCAGGGCATGATTATCGTCGAAGGGGCCAAGGTCACTCTCCAAAAAGGTCAGGGCACGGTGACGGCCCGGATCGAGGCCGGCGGGAAGACCGAGGAAAAGGTGTTCGACACCGTGATCTCCGCCGTAGGGATCGTCGGCAACGTGGAGAACCTCGGGCTCGAGGAAATCGGCGTGAAGGTGGAGCGGACCCATGTCGTCACCGACGAGTTCTGCCGGACCGGGGTCGAGGGGCTGTTTGCGATCGGCGACGTCGCCGGAGCCCCATGGCTCGCGCACAAGGCTTCGCATGAGGGGGTGATGGTGGCCGAAATGATCGCCGGTCAGCACGTCCATCCCATCAAGCCGGGCGCGATCGCCGGCTGCACCTACTGCCATCCCCAGGTCGCCAGCGTCGGCTACACTGAGGCGAGGGCCAAGGAGGTGGGGCATGAAGTCCGTGTCGGTCGCTTCCCGTTCATCGGCAACGGCAAGGCCATCGCGCTGGGCGAGCCCGAAGGCTTTATCAAGACCGTCTTCGATGCCAAGACCGGCGAGCTTCTGGGTGCGCATATGGTAGGGGCCGAGGTGACCGAGCTCATCCAGGGCTACATCGTCGGACGCTCGCTCGAGACCACAGAGGCAGAGCTGATGGAGACGGTGTTCCCCCATCCGACTTTGTCCGAAATGATGCACGAAGCGGTTCTTGACGCATATGGCCGGGCGCTACACTTCTAGACTTGCAGAACGTAACGAGAACATTAATCTCCTCGTGGTAGAACATGAGGGGCAGGGGGCGAGTCGGGCTTGAAATGAGCGGGACACCGGTCAATCTTCCGAGGAGGGACGTCGTGTCTTCGGCGTCCGGTGGCGGAGGGTCCGACGTGGAGGCTCGCCTGACGGCGCTCGAAAAGTCGATGGAGAGGATCACCGCTAAGGTGGACTCGATGTCGGAACGACTGTCCCGGATGGAAGGCGAGATCACTCGCCTTCCCGGCTACCCGGGTCTGATCGTCGTGCTGGGGGCTTTCGTGGCTCTCATCAGCAGTATCGTGGGTGTGGGCACCTTCCTGATCAACACCGTCCCCTGACAAAAGCGGTCGGCCCTGCACGTGGCAGAGTGCCGCTATCTGTTCATCGAATGTTCACGTTTTACGGTTGGCCCTGACCAGCGTTTCCGCTATGTAACCTCGTCCCCCAGGAGGCGCAGGCATGGCCGAGCAGAAGTTCATCGAGGTGCGGGGCGCCCGCGAGCACAATCTCAAGAACATCGACGTCAGTATCCCTCGTGACGAACTGGTGGTGATCACCGGGCTTTCGGGGTCGGGCAAGTCATCGCTCGCCTTCGACACGATCTATGCCGAGGGGCAGCGCCGCTACGTCGAGTCGCTGTCGGCCTACGCGCGCCAGTTCCTCGACATGATGGAAAAGCCGGATGTGGATCACATCTCCGGCCTCTCTCCGGCCATCTCGATCGAGCAGAAGACCACGTCGAAGAACCCTCGTTCCACCGTCGGCACGGTGACCGAGATCTACGACTACATGCGGCTGCTGTTCGCCCGCGCAGGCACCCCCTACAGCCCGGCCACGGGCCTGCCCATCGAAGCGCAGCAGGTCCAGGACATGGTGGACCGTGTCATGGCCATGCCCGAAGGGACGAGGGGCTTTCTGCTTGCGCCGTTCGTGCGCGACCGGAAGGGAGAGTATCGCAAGGAGATGCTCGATCTCCGGAAGCAGGGCTTCCAGCGGGTCAAGGTGGACGGCACCTTCTACGAGATCGACGACGTGCCCGTGCTCGATAAGAAGCTACGCCACGACATCGACGTGGTCGTGGATCGAATCGTCGTGCGCGAGGGGCTTGAGACGCGTCTCGCCGACTCCTTCCGTACCGCGCTCGATCTGGCCGACGGCATCGCGATTTTGGAGACCGCTCCCCGCCAGGAGGACGGCGAGCCCGAACGGATCACCTTCTCCGAAAAGTTCGCCTGCCCGGTGTCCGGCTTCACCATTCCGGAGATCGAGCCGCGGCTGTTCTCGTTCAATGCGCCCTATGGCGCCTGCCCTGTCTGCGACGGCCTCGGGTCGGAGCTTTTCTTCGATGAGCGGCTGGTCGTCCCGGACGTCACGCGCAAGCTCAGCCAGGGGGCCATCGCGCCCTGGGCCAAGTCGAAGTCGCCCTATTCGACCCAGACCATCGAAGCGTTGTCCAAGCACTACGAGTTCGACAAGAACACTCGTTGGAAGGATCTTCCGGAACGGGCCCAGCACGTGATCCTGCGTGGATCCGACTCCGAAGAGATCGTCTTTCGCTATGACGAGGGTGGCCGGGTCTACCAGGTCCGTCGGCCCTTTGAAGGCGTGATCCCCAACATGGAGCGGCGCTACAAGGAAACCGACTCGGCCTGGGTGCGCGAGGAGTTCGAGCAGTACCAGAACGACCGTCCCTGTCACGCCTGCGGAGGGTACCGGCTCAAGCCCGAGGCGCTTGCGGTCAAGATCGGCGGGCTGCATGTGGGCCAGGTTGTCCGCATGTCGATCCGGCAGGCGTTCGACTGGGTGCAGACGGTGCCGGGCAGCCTGTCGAACCAGAAGAACGAGATTGCTCGCGCCATCCTGAAAGAGATCCGCGAGCGGCTGGGGTTCCTGAACAATGTCGGGCTTGAGTACCTTACGCTGTCGCGCAACGCCGGCACGCTGTCGGGCGGCGAGTCCCAACGCATCAGGCTTGCCAGCCAGATCGGCTCCGGGCTGACGGGCGTGCTTTACGTTCTCGATGAGCCTTCGATCGGCCTGCACCAGCGCGACAACGACCGTCTACTGGCCACGCTTCGGTCGCTGCGGGACCAGGGCAACACCGTTATCGTCGTGGAGCATGATGAAGATGCGATCCGCACGGCGGATTACGTTTTCGATATCGGTCCCGGCGCAGGGGTTCATGGCGGGCAGGTCGTTGCCCATGGCACCCCGCAGGAGATCGAGGCCAATCCCGGCTCTATTACCGGTCAGTATCTGTCGGGCCGCCGTTCTATCCCTCTGCGCTCGGACCAGCGGCGGCCAGGCAACGGCAAGACGCTGACGGTTGTCAACGCAACGGGCAACAACCTCAAGAACGTGACGGCCGAGTTCCCCTTGGGGAAGTTCGTCTGCGTGACCGGTGTGTCGGGCGGGGGCAAGTCCACCCTGACGATCGAGACGCTGTACAAGAACGCCGCCATGAAGCTGAACGGCGCGCGCGAGACGCCGAGCCCCTGCGACACGATCACGGGGTTCGAGCATCTCGACAAGGTCATCGACATCGACCAGCGCCCCATCGGGCGCACGCCAAGGTCGAACCCGGCGACCTATGTGGGGGCCTTCACGCCCATTCGCGACTGGTTCGCGGGCCTGCCGGAGTCGCTCGCCCGCGGGTACAAGTCGGGTCGGTTCAGCTTCAACGTCAAGGGCGGGCGCTGCGAAGCCTGCCAGGGTGACGGCGTCATCAAGATCGAGATGCACTTCCTGCCCGACGTGTACGTCACCTGCGAGACCTGCAAGGGGAAGCGCTACAACCGCGAAACACTGGAAGTGCTGCACAAGGGCAAGAGCATCGCCGACGTTCTGGATATGACCGTCGAGGACGCTCAGGACTTTTTCAGGGCTGTCCCGTCCATCCGCGAGAAGATGGACGCCTTGGTCCGCGTGGGCCTGGGCTATGTCAAGGTCGGCCAGCAGGCGACGACCCTCTCCGGAGGAGAGGCCCAGAGGGTGAAGCTGTCCAAGGAGCTGTCGCGGCGGAGCACGGGGCGCACGCTCTATATCCTGGACGAGCCGACGACCGGGCTGCATTTCGAGGACGTTCGCAAGCTCCTCGAGGTGCTGCACGAACTGGTTGACCAAGGCAACACGGTGGTGGTGATCGAGCACAACCTTGATGTGGTGAAGACCGCCGACTGGGTGATCGATATCGGCCCAGAGGGCGGCGATGGCGGCGGGCGGATCGTGGCGACAGGGACACCTGAACAGATTGCCGTGGATCCGGAGAGCCACACTGGCCATTACCTCAAGCCGCTGCTGGAAGCACGCCGGGTCGCGGCGGAGTAGGGCAGCGGCAAGGGCCAGCGCCTGTCTGGATTACGGACTGCGTAACTCGTCGCCCTCCGCTAATCGGATCCCGGTCGAGGGCCGGTCTTGCAACCGCGCCCTCTTCGTTCTGGCAATGCTGGCCTTCGGACTATTCCATCATCTTAAAGTTGAAGGCCGACCCTTCCTTGATGCCCGATGGCCAGCGCGACGTGACCGTCTTGGTACGCGTGTAGAACCTGATCGAGTCCGGGCCATGCTGGTTCAGATCCCCAAAGGCCGATTTCTTCCAGCCACCGAAGGTGTGGTAGGCGAGGGGCACCGGGATCGGGACGTTGATGCCGATCATGCCGACATTGACTCGGGCGGCAAAGTCGCGCGCTGCATCTCCGTCACGGGTATAGATCGCGGTCCCATTGCCGTACTCGTGCGACATGGCCAGTCCTAGCGCCTCCTCGTAAGAGGCCGCGCGCACCGTGGACAGCACCGGTCCGAAGATCTCTTTCCGGTAGATATCCATCTCGGGCGTGACGCGGTCGAACAGGTGAGGGCCCACGAAGAACCCGTTTTCGTAGCCCTGGAGCGAGAAGTTGCGGCCGTCGACGACCAACTCTGCGCCTTGCTCCACCCCGGACTCCACGAGCTTGAGGATGTTAGCCTTGGCGGCGGCGGTCACCACCGGGCCATAGTCGACGTCCTTGCCGGAGGTGTAGGGACCGACCTTCAGCTTCTCGATACGCGGCACGAGCTTTTCGATCAGGCGGTCGGCCGTTTCCTCGCCCACCGGAACGGCGACCGAGATGGCCATGCAGCGTTCGCCCGCCGCGCCGTATCCGGCGCCGACCAAGGCATCGGCCGCCTGGTCCAGGTCGGCGTCAGGCATGATGATCATGTGGTTCTTGGCGCCGCCGAACGCCTGAACCCGCTTGCCGTTCGACGCCCCGCGTCCGTAGATATACTGGGCGATCGGAGTTGAGCCGACGAAGCCCACCGCCTGGATAGTCGGGTGGTCAAGGATGGCGTCCACTGCGGCCTTGTCTCCGTTCACCACCTGGAGAATGCCCTTGGGCAGACCGGCTTCCTCCATCAGCTCCGCCAGCATCATGGGCACTGAGGGCGCTCTCTCGGACGGCTTCAAGATGAAGGCGTTGCCGCAGACGATGGCGGGCGCGAACATCCACATCGGGATCATGGCCGGAAAGTTGAACGGGGTGATTCCTGCCGTCACGCCCAGCGCTTGCCGCATGGAGTACATATCGATGCCGGGACCCGCGCCGTCGGTGAACTCGCCCTTGAGAAGATGCGGCGCGCCGATGCAGAACTCGACGACCTCGAGGCCCCGTTGAATGTCGCCGGCCGCGTCGGGGAGGGTCTTCCCATGCTCACGGGACAAAGCCTCCGACAGCTTGTCCATGTCCCTGTTCAGGAGGGCGACCATCTTCATGAACACACGCGCCCGGCGCTGCGGATTGACCGCTGCCCAACTCGGCTGGGCTGCAGCGGCGACCTGAACGGCCCGGTCCATCTCCTCGACGGAGGCGAGCGGCACGCGGGCCTGAACTTCGCCAGTGGCGGGATTGAAGACCTCGGCGAAGCGGCCAGAGGTTCCCTTCACGCGTTCGCCGTCGATGTAGTGGGTCAGTTCTTGCATCGTGTCCTCCCGGAGGTGTTGACACGCTTCTAGGCTTGCAGATTTCTGTCGGAAAGACCGTTAATCTCAAAACCGTCATGCAGGAATGCAGGATGCTCGATTGGGACGACATGCGCGTCTTTCTTGGCGTGGCTCGGGCCCGAAGCCTGTCCGGCGCGGCGTCCGGCCTTCGGATGGACCCGGCCACCGTGGGCCGTCGCATAGCCCGCCTTGAGGAAAGACTTGGAGCGGCGCTGTTCCTGAAGAGCCCGCAGGGATACGCACTGACGGACTTGGGCGCTCGGCTCCTTGGACGGGCTGAGGAAACCGAGGAAGCCGTGCGCCTTGCCCTGGAGGAGGTGCGTGGGGCGTCACAGGGCTTGGTGGGACAGGTTCGGATTGGGGCGCCTGATGGTTGTGCCAATTATCTTCTGCCGCAGGTCGCCGCCCGCATACAGGCCGACAACCCAGGGCTCGAAATCCAAATCCTTGCGCTGCCCCGGGTCGTGAACCTGTCCCGGCGTGAAGCGGATATGGCCATTACGGTCAGCCCACCTGATGCGGGCCGCCTGATGATTCAGAAGATCACGGACTATCGGCTGCATCTGGCGCAGCGTCGAGACGCTCCTGCGATCGCCACGCTGTCCGAGCTGAGGGGACGTCCCGTGGTGGGCTACATTCCCGACATGATCTTCGATCGTGCGCTCGACTACTTGGGTGACCTGGATCTTGGGATGGTGCAACTCGCGTCGAACTCGGTCCCTGTTCAACTCCAGTTGCTCCGTCAAGGCGGTGTAGGGATAGTCCACGATTTCGCGTTGCCGTTCGCGCCCGAGCTGGCCCGAATCCTCACCGGTCAGGTCAGCTTCGTTCGCGCTTTCTATCTGGTTCGTCACGACGCCGACCGCCGGTCCGAGCGCATGACTCGTCTGGCCGACGCGATCGTCCAGGGCGTCCGTGACGAAGTTGCTCGCCTTGAGGGTCTTGCGCGCTTGACAGAGGAGCAGGGTGGCACAACCCTTGGGTCATAGCGCAGTCAGGGAGACCGCCATGCTCGTGAGACAGATCCTCAAGTCTAAGGGGAACGACAGCGTTCTTACGATCCGCTCCGATGCCACGGTGGCCGACGCCGCCCGCATCCTCTCCGAGCGGCGGATCGGCTGTCTCGTGGTCAGCGAAGATGGGACCCGGCCTTCGGGCGTCATCTCCGAGCGTGACATCGTCCGGGAGATGGGCGTTCGGGGGGTAGAGTGCTTTGAGGAGACGGTTTCGCAGCTGATGACCGAGGATGTCGTCACGTGCAACTGCGACGATCAGGCCGACGATGTCCTGATCCGCATGACGGAAGGCCGCTTCCGCCACCTGCCTGTCATGGACGGCGGCACCATGATCGGCCTGATTTCCATCGGGGATGTTGTCAAGGCTCGCCTTTCGGAGCTGTCCATGGAAAAGGATGCTCTTGAAGGGATGATCACGGGGCGTTGATGCGGATCGGCTTATATCCGGGGACGTTCGATCCGGTCACACTCGGCCATCTCGACATCATTCGCCGGGCCTGCACCCTTGTCGATCGCCTAGTCATCGGCGTGGCCATCAACCGCGACAAAGGGCCTCTTTTCTCGCTGGAGGAAAGGGTGGCCCTGATCGGGGGAGAGATCACAGCCATCGAACAGTCGAGCGGGACGCACATCGTCGTGCATCCGTTCGAAAACCTCCTGATCGACTGCGCCCGTGACGTGGGCGCCTCGGTAATCATTCGAGGGCTCCGAGCCGTCGCCGATTTTGAGTACGAGTTTCAGATGGTCGGGATGAATCGGACTCTCGACGACTCGATAGAAACGGTCTTCCTGATGGCGGAGGCGCGGCACCAAGCCATTGCTTCCAAGCTCGTCAAGGAGATCGCTCGTCTGGGCGGAGACACCTCGCGCTTCGTGACTCCGGCCGTGAATACCGCCCTGCGGCAACGGTTTCCCGGAAAATGAAAGGACATGTCCGCAAGCCGTGTTGGTCTGCTTGGCCTGCCTCGTTGGTCTTGCTCACAGCGGAGCGTTGAGGCCCTATCCGCCTTGATCCGTCTTTGCCTCTTGGACCTCTTGGACGTCGTTCGGGAGCATGGAGGGGCAATGGCGAAACAGCACGAACGCTAGAGGATCGCCAGCGCGGTAGATACCCCTTCGAACATCAGCAAAAACTACAACATCCATCGGGTGGCCGCAGGTTGTCCTAACTGAGCAGCGGAAGGCCGATCGAAGTTGAGTCCAGGAAATGCCGGCCTGCCGGCAGTTGACAGCATCGGCTGGCATGGCCCGTGCGGTCCTCGCAAGCATATGATGCAGATGCTCTGCGACCCAATCTTCGCTGGGCGGCCAGGCGAGGGCCACTCCCACGGCAAGCAGGGTTGCAACGACGGAGAGGAGTGCCATGCGTTTCATAGGTTGTCCGGAGAGGAGCGGAGCGTCGGTTACCGAGCCGTCTCTACCACAACATAGCTTCGCAAGTTGTCAGCTTGGCAGTGAACCATGCCCGACCAAGAAATCGTCACTTCGGAAGGTTTGCTAAGGTTGCAAAACTCAGAACCCTCAATCTGTCTCACATGACCCGCAGACACCTCCAAACGAAAAGGCCGCCCAAAGGCGGCCTTGGTAGGCAGTATCCCGGTCCGGTCAGCCGTAAACGGCTAAATGCGCCAAGCGCTCGGCGTCGCCGGGATGGATGTTGAGGTCGTCAGCCAGGTGGGCCGGAATTCCGCGAAGTTCGTTCAGCGTACGGCGATAAGCGGCGCGCTTCTCCATCGCGGAGCGGAGATGCGTAATCAAAGACATGGTTATCCTCGGGTGCGGCAGGCCGCCCATCGGCCCGCTGACTGAGATATGGGCGACGCTGCGCTGCGGCACCAGCGACGGATCAGGCTATCCGGCATGCAGTGAATGCATAACATTTGTGCGCTGCTGTCATCGCAAGGTCACAGACGACGAACAAAGCAGGCGTTCGGCGCGTTGGAGGACGTCATGCATGCGTCGGAGAACTGAATGAGCCGCTTTCGATCAGCACTTCCTGTCATTCTGGTCGTCTCTGCCGGCCCTGCTGGGGCTCAACTGGTCGTGACGCCCGAGGCGATCGAGGCGGCGAATTACATTGCAGGCGATCTGCCCGACGATCCGTCGCCTCTCACGGCCAAGCTGCAGATCCTTCTTGATCGGGCCGGCATCTCACCCGGAGTCATCGACGGTCGAAAAGGTGGGATGTCCGAAAGCGCGATTCGGGCCTTTGAAGCCCGGCAAGGGCTTCCAGTGGACGGGGTGATTGACGCGGTCGTGTGGGATGCGCTTGGGGGTCCTTACTCACCCTCGGTCCTGCAACTCCACACGATCACTCCGGAGGATATGGCCAACATTGTCTCGTCGTTGCCAGAGGATTACGCGCAGTTGGCCGCCATGGACTGGCTGGGCTACCGGCGGACCAGCGAGATGCTGGCCGAGCGCTTTCACATGGATGAGGACTTTCTCTTGTCCATGAACCCGTCGGCTCGCTTTGTTGCGGGTGAGACCATCGTGGCCGCTGATCCGGGCGCTTTCACCGGAGGCAGCGTAGCAAGGGTGGAGGTTCGGAAGGGCGAAAGTCGGCTGGCCGCGTTTGACGACTTTGGGCAGATGCTGGCGAACTACCCTGTCACCATCGGATCATCCTTCACGCCCTCGCCTGAGGGACTCGTTGAGGTAACGGCGATCGCGCATCTGCCGACCTACCACTACGATCCTGAGAACTTCGTCCAAGGGGAGAACACTGATCCCCTGGTTCTTCCGCCAGGGCCGAACGGTCCTGTGGGATCGGTCTGGATCGACCTGTCCAAACCCACCTATGGCCTCCATGGCACCCCAGAGCCTTCGGTCCTGTTTCAAAGGGCCAGTCATGGTTGTGTCCGGCTCACCAACTGGGACGCCGAGGAACTCGCCAGTTTGGTGCGGGAAGGCACGGTGGTGGAGTTTGTCGAATGAGGGTTCTCGGATCGCTCCTGACACTTTGTTTCATGACGACAGGAGCCCAAGCCCAGGACCAGGGCGCCACCCAGCTTGCCCCGGACGATGCTCCTACGCCGGTGGTTCGTCCTGCTGATGATACTCCGGCTGACGCTAGGCCTGTGGAAGCAGAGTCCAAGGCCATCGATGAGTCCGGGAAAAGGAACGATGTTCCGCACGCGCCGGAGTCGAAGCCTCTGGCATCCCCGATCCGCGAGACCTTGGCTGAACCAGAGGAGGAGCTGAGAGCCTGCTTGGCGGCCCTGACCGACCTCGGGGTGACCTTTGTCACGGGCGACCCGATCACGGAGGCGGAGGACCGTGATTGCGGGATGGTCAATCCAGTGACCATCACGGAGATCGCGACAGGGGTCGACCTTGAACCCGACGCGACCTTGCGTTGCAGTACGGCCTTGGCGGCTGCGCGGTGGGTCGCGGACGCGGTCGGTCCGTTCAGCCAGAAGCTCGGGGACCGGGGCCGCCTCGTGGGTCTGGATAACGGAACCGCCTATCTTTGTCGGCCGCGCGCCGATGGCGAAACATCCGAGCACGCTTTCGGCAACGCCCTCGATATCATGGCATTCCGGTTCGAGCGCGGTGATCCGATTCCCGTTCAACCCCGGGGCGGCGATGGAACGATTGAAGAGTCATTCCAGCGTGCTGTGCGGTCTGCCGCCTGTCTGGACTTCACCACCGTTCTGGGGCCGGGAAGCGATCCAGACCATCGCGACCACCTCCACTTGGACGTGAAATGGCGCGAGAACGGGTTTCGGATCTGTCAATGAAGGCAGTCCCCACAGGGGACTGCCAAGGCTATTCAGCCATGATCCTGCCTTAGATGAGCTTGCCCATGGCGACGGCCGTGTCTGCCATGCGGTTCGAGAAGCCCCACTCATTGTCGTACCAGGATAGGATCCGGCAAAGCGTGCCGTCCATGACCTTGGTCTGGTCCATGTGGAACACCGAGGAATGGGGATCGTGGTTGAAGTCCGACGAAACCAGCTTCTCCTCGGTGAAGCCAAGGATACCCTTCAGGCGGCCCTGGGCGGCACTGCGGATCGCCTCGTTGATCTCCTGGACCGACGTCGCGCGCCTGGCGACGAACTTGAAGTCCACAACCGAGACGTTGGGGGTAGGCACACGGATCGACACGCCATCAAGCTTACCGTTCAGGTCGGGCAGAACCTTGCCCACCGCCTTGGCTGCGCCTGTCGAGGTCGGAATCATCGACAGGGCCGCTGCGCGGGCGCGGTACAGGTCCTTGTGCATCGTATCCAGCGTGGGCTGGTCGCCGGTGTAGCTGTGGATCGTGGTCATGAAGCCATGGTGGATGCCGATAGCCTCCTGAAGGACATAGGCGACCGGCGCGAGGCAGTTGGTGGTGCAGGACGCATTCGACACCACATGATCGTTGGCGTCCAACGACCCGTCGTTCACTCCGTAGACGATCGTCTTGACCGCCTTATCGGTCGTCCACTCCTCGCCGGACACCGGGGCCGAGACGAGCACGCGCTTGGAGCCGTTCTGGAGGTGCAGCGCCGCCTTGGGCCCATCGGTGAAGATCCCGGTGCATTCCATCGCGATATCGACATTCTGCCAAGGCAGCTTGGTGGGGTCGCGTTCGGCGGTCACTTGCATGGGCCCGCGGCCCGCGTCGATCGTGTTCTCGGTGGTGGTGACGGTGCCGGGAAAACGTCCATGGACCGAGTCGTAGCGGAGCAGGTGGGCGTTGGTTTCGACCGGGCCCAAGTCGTTGATGGCAACAACCTCGATGTCGGTCCGGCCCGATTCGATGATGGCGCGCAGCACGTTGCGCCCGATGCGGCCGAAGCCGTTGATCCCCACCTTGACCACCATAGCCGTACTCCTTGTACCGGCGCGTCCGTTGCGCCATTGCGCGGCAACATGGCGATTCCGGCGCGAAGGTCAACCAAGCCTGTCGCAGGTCTCCCCTCGTGCCTTACCTCACCAGTCGGAGGGTCCAGGCCATGATCGCACGTCCGCTCGCCTTGCTGGTCGCCAGACTTCTTTTTGCGCAGCTCTTCCTGCTCGGGTCGGTCCAGAAGTGGCTGGACCCACATACCGTGGAGCAGCTGCTCGCGGGCAAGGCCTGGCCCGAGTGGCTCGTCTGGCCCGCGCTCGTTTTCAATCTCATCGCCGGGATCATTCTGGTGCTGGGGATCTGGACTCGACCAGTTGCAGGCCTGCTGGCCGCATACTGCGTGGTCACGAGCCTGTTCCACTTCATCCCCGGCGATGGCTGGCAGATGTCGATCTTTGTCAAGAACTGGGCCATCGCGGGGGGATGTCTTGCCTTAGCGGCGGCCGGGCCGGGGCGCTGGGCGCTCCGGCCTGACCAACCGTCAAAGTAGCGACTGAGCGATCCGGCACACGTTGTCGGACGTGATCCCGAACTGCTCGTACAGGACTTCGGCCGGCGCCGAGGCGCCAAAGCTCGTCATCCCCACGAAGGCGGCTTTGGCCTCACGACCGCCATCGCCCAGCAACCAGCGATCCCAGGACTGGCGCACGCCCGCTTCGATGGCGATCCGCACGGCACCCGGCGGCAGGACGCGACGCCGCACCCGTTCATCCTGCGCGGCGAACAGTTCCATGGAGGGCACCGAAACGACCCGGGTCCCGATGCCCTGCTCCTCCAGTTTCCCGCGCGCGGCCATGGCGATCTCGACCTCGGAGCCGGTCGCCAACAGGATCACCTGACGCTTGCCCGTAGCCTCGGCCAGAATATAGGCGCCCTGAGCCGACAGGTTCTTGTTGGTATGTTCGGTCCGGACGGGCTGCAGGTTCTGGCGTGACAGTGCCAGCACGGAGGGACCGGGGTGCGTCAAGGCCAGTTCCCAGGCTTCCGCGGTCTCGACCGTGTCGGCGGGGCGGAAGACGCGCAGGCCGGGCGTCGCGCGCAACATGGCCAGGTGCTCCACCGGCTGGTGGGTCGGGCCATCCTCGCCCAGCCCGATCGAGTCGTGGGTGAACACATAGACCACGCGTGCGCCCATCAGGGCCGAGAGCCGCACTGCTGGCCGTGCATAGTCGGCGAAGCACAGGAACGTTCCGCCATAGGGCACTACGCCCCCATGCAGCGCGATCCCGTTCATCGCGGATGCCATTCCATGCTCGCGGATTCCGTAATGGATGTAGCGGCCCTTACGGTTTCCGGGATCAAAGATGCCGAGATCCTTGGTCTTGGTGTTGTTGGACCCTGTGAGGTCGGCCGAGCCGCCGAGCGTTTCGGGCATGATGCCGTTGATGGCCTCCAGCACGATCTCGGAGGATTTGCGGGTGGCGACGCCTTTGGTCTCGGCCGAGGCTGCCTTCTTGACGTCCCGGATCGCTGCGGCAAGGCGGCGGGGCGGCTCGCCGGCCGCGATCCGTCGGAACTCGGTCTGCCGTGCGGCGGGAAGGGCGGTGATCCGCTCCTCCCATTCGGCGCGAAGTTGTGCGCCCCGACTCCCCATCTGCTCCCAGCGAGCCTTGATGTCCGCCGGGATCTCGAAGGCGCCATGCTCCCAGCCGTATACCGCACGCGTGTCGGCGATCAGCTTGGCGTCGGTGAGAGCACCATGACCCTTGGACGTGTCCTGCGCCGAGGAGCCCAGGGCGATGTGCGTGCGACAGGCGATCATCGAGGGCCGGGGGTCGGCCTTGGCGGCAATGATTGCCGCGTCGATGGCCGTCGGATCATGGCCGTCGATCGCCTGCACATGCCAGCCCGAAGCCGCGAAGCGCGCGCCTTGGTCCGTTTCATCTGCAATCGAGACCTTGCCGTCGATGGTGATGCCGTTGTCATCGAACAGAACGATCAGACGGGACAGCTTCTGTTTGCCCGCTAGGGCGATGGCTTCTTGGCTTACCCCCTCCATGAGGCAACCGTCGCCGGCAATGACATAGGTGTGGTGGTCGATGACCTTGGCCCCGAACCGGGCGCGCAGGGCCTCTTCGGCGATCGCGAACCCCACGGAATTAGCGAGGCCTTGGCCGAGCGGGCCGGTCGTTGTCTCCACCCCGGCTGTGTGATGCACCTCGGGATGCCCCGGCGTGCGCGATCCCCACTGCCGGAAGTTCCGGATCTGCTCGAGAGTCATATCGTCGTAGCCGGTCAGGTGGAGGAGCGCGTAAAGCAGCATGGAGCCGTGTCCAGCCGACAGGATGACCCGGTCCCGGTCTGGCCAGAACGGAGCCTTGGGGTCGAATCTCAGGTGCTTGTCGAACAGCACGGTTGCCACGTCCGCCATGCCCATCGGCATTCCGGAATGACCAGAGTTGGCCGCCGCCACGGCATCGAGCGTCAGCGTGCGGATCGCGGCAGCAAGCCGCCAATGCTCGAAATGCGCGTTGCGCAGGCTCGCGATGTCCATAAATCACTCCTCCCGGTTCCGGGCCTGACTTACCAGCGTAACAGGCAAGATCAAGCGTGGCTTCCAAGTCGTTCTCGAAAAAGGGGAGTCGCGCAATTGCGAGCGGCGCAGGTTTCCCATAGACTTTGGGCCGAACGGGCGCGGGAAGCGCTTGCGGAGCGGGGCGGCCTCCCGCCTTCGACAAGAATGAGGCGGGGGACGTATGGACGAGTCAGGCGGTGCAGGCGATTTGGGCGATCTACTTGAGGCACGTCGCCGTATCGTCGCGGCGTTCGAGGGCATCGCCGGCGGGGCAGAGTCCTTGGCCGCCAAAGCGGCTTCGGCGGCCGAGATCGAACGCCTTCGGGTCGAATTGGATGACGAGCGCGTCGTCAATGCCCAACTTGAGGAGCGCGTCCGTGCCCTGCGCGAGCGCGAGAGCGATCGTGCAGCCCTCGAGGCAGAGGTGATCCGTCTCAGAGCCGAGGTCGAAGCCCTCAAGGCTGCCCGAGATGCCGAGCGCGGCGAGATCGATGCCGTTCTTTCCGAACTCATCCCAATCGTCGAGGAGGCGCGCTGATGCCACAAGTCGAAATCATCGTCGGAGGCCGCAGCTTCGAAGTGGCTTGCCAGCCCGGCGAAGAGCCATTCCTCAAGTCTGCCGCGGAGTTGCTGGATGTCGAGGCGTCCACACTCAGCGAGCAGATCGGTCGCATGCCGGAAGCTCGGATGCTGTTGATGGCGGGCTTGCTGCTGGCAGACAAGACGGCCGGGCTTGAGGACCGCCTGCGGGAGGCCGAAGCAAAGGTCGCGCAACTCGAGGCCCAGCTTGCGGCGACGCCCAAGACCGTCGAAGTGCCGGTCGAGGTTCCGGTTGAGGTTCGCATCGAAGTCCCTGTCATCCCGGCCGAGGTTCGACAGTTGTTCATCGACGTGGCGGACGAGGCCGAGGCCCTGTCGAATGCGGTGCGACAGCTTGTTCCCGGTCAGGCAAAGAAGATCACGGCCTGAGCCGCCAGTCTGACAGGCGATCCCGCTGTGTCGGCAGGGGCCTCAGCTGAACCGCAAAGCAGGAGCGCTTTCTATCCAGGCGCCCTGATGGTGCCCCGTGAGCACGGGACACCATCTTGGGATGAAGTGAGAACCCTCTGGCCCATGGGCCAAGTCTTGCAGTTCTGTACAGGCGAAGCGGGTGCTTCGGGCCAGGAGAAGAGGGCCTTTGCAGGCCCGCAGGCTTTCAACCGTTGGCTTGACGGATCTCTTCGGCCTTGGCCTTGTCATATGCAACGCCCTTCTGATCGAGAAGAGTGTCCAGTTCGCCAGAAAGCGTCATTTCGGTGATGATGTCGCAACCGCCGACGAACTCTCCCTTGACGTAAAGCTGCGGGATCGTCGGCCAGTCCGAAAAGTCCTTGATGCCCTGACGAAGCTCCGGGTCAGCCAAGACATTCACGTCCTGAAACTCGACGCCCATGTAGTTGAGGACGCCCGCCACGCGGGACGAGAAGCCGCATTGCGGCATGCTCTTGGTGCCCTTCATGAAGAGCACGACATCGTTCGACTGAACGGTTTCACGGATCTGGTCCAGTGCGGTCGTCGTAGTCATCTCAGCGATCCTCTCGCTATCGTTTGTTTATCGAGATCCCAGGCACGGTTTGCAAGCTGATGCAGGCTGTGGAGAGAGCCAAGCCAAGTTCGGCGCATGTCATCAGCAGGGTGGCAGGCTCCTGATCAATCCGGCGCCTTGGTCGTTAGCGCAAGCGCATGCAGTTCTCCGCTCGGCCCGTCCATGCGACCCTTGAGCGCGGCATAGACGGCCCGTTGCTGCTGGACGCGGTTCATGCCGCGGAAGCTCTCGTCCACGACTTCGGCCGCATAATGGTTTCCGTCCCCTGCGAGGTCGGTGATGCTGATCCGCGCCTTGGGAAAGGCGGCGCGGATGAGCGTCTCGATGTCGTGGGCTTGCATGGCCATCGGAGGGATCCTCGTGCGTTCGTTATAATGTAAGAAAGCGCCAGTGGACCCGCAAGTCAGCTAGACTACCGCGGCCTCAAAGGCAGTGCGCCACAAGGCCACCAGATCCAGCATGGAAGCATGCTCCTCTCCCAGGCGGAAAGACTCGCCATGGATGCGGCCGACCAGGACAGCCGGCACGCCGGCCTCTTGTGCCTTGGCGAGCACCCGGTCTGCATCGTCGGGCCGGCACGCCAGAAGGTAGCGGGCCTGATCTTCTCCGAAGAGGGTGGGGAGGTCGGCCGCCTGCAACTCAACCCCGATCCCGGCGCTTTCGCCCATCTCAAAGGCTGCAAGCGCAAGACCGCCGTCCGCCAGGTCCGTGGCGGCTCGGATCAGAGTGCGGTTGGACAACACGAACTCCCCATGCTGCCGCTCCCTGGCGAGATCGACCGGCGGCGCGTCGCCTGCCTCGATGCCCAGTGCGGCAAGCAGCGCGGACTGGCCCAGATGTCCTCGCGTTTCTCCCACCAGCACGAGCACGTCGCCGTCCTTGGCCGGCCCGCCGATGACCTCGTCCAAGGACTGCAGAAGGCCCACGCCTCCGATGGTCGGCGTAGGCAGGATCGCGCTGCCATCTGTCTCGTTGTAGAGAGACACGTTGCCAGACACGATGGGGAAGTCGAGGGCGCGGCAGGCTTCACCGATGCCTTGGATCGCACCGACGAGTTGGCCCATGATCTCAGGCTTTTCGGGGTTGCCGAAATTGAGGTTGTCCGTGGCAGCAAGCGGTCGCGCGCCAACGGCCACGAGGTTGCGCCAAGCTTCCGCGACAGCCTGCTTGCCGCCCTCAAACGGATTGGCCTTCACGTAGCGCGGCGTCACGTCCGAGGTGAAGGCCACGGCCTTGGCTGTCCCATGGACCCGAACGACGCCCGCGCCCATCCCGGGCCGCCGCACCGTATCGGCCCCGACCTGGCTGTCGTACTGTTCCCACACCCAACCTTTCCAGGCGTAGCTAGGGTCGGCGAGCAACGTCCTCAGCGCCTCGATTGCACTGATCGGAGGCGGCTCCGGTGCTTCGGCCGAGATGGGCGTAGACACCCAGGGCCGGTCGTACTCCGGTGCACTGGATGAAAGCTGCGACAACGGCAGATCCGCCTTGACCTCGTTGCCGAGCATGATGAGAAAACGGTCCTCGGGAATAGTCTCGCCCACAATGGCGAAGTCGAGGTCCCACTTCTCGAAGATCGCTCTCGCTTCGTCCTCCTTCTCGGGATTGAGCACCATGAGCATTCGCTCTTGGGACTCGGAGAGCATCATCTCGTAGGCGGTCATATCCTTCTCGCGCACAGGTACGCGATCCAGGTCGAGCCGGATGCCCAAGCCCCCCTTGTCCCCCATCTCCACGGCTGAGCAGGTTAGTCCCGCCGCGCCCATGTCCTGGATCGAGATGACGGCTCCGGAGGCCATCAGCTCCATGCAGGCTTCCATGAGGCGCTTCTCGGTGAAGGGGTCGCCCACCTGCACGGTCGGGCGCTTCTCCTCGATGGTGTCGTCGAACTCGGCCGAGGCCATCGTCGCGCCGCCCACCCCGTCGCGCCCCGTCTTGGCCCCGAGATAGACCACCGGCATCCCTACGCCCGAGGCTGCCGAGTAGAAGATCGCATCCGTCCGGGCGAGCCCCGCCGCGAAAGCGTTCACGAGGCAATTGCCGTTGTAGGCTCGATGGAATCGCACCTCGCCGCCCACGGTGGGCACGCCAAAGGCGTTACCGTAGCCCCCCACGCCTTCCACGACGCCGGACAGCAGCCGCTTGGTCTTGGGGTGCGACGGCTCCCCGAAGCTCAGTGCGTTCATGGCAGCGATGGGCCGGGCGCCCATGGTGAAGACGTCCCGCAGGATGCCGCCCACGCCGGTCGCCGCGCCCTGGTAGGGCTCGATGTAGGAGGGGTGGTTGTGGCTTTCCATCTTGAAGACCAAGGCATCGCCGTCGCCCAGGTCCACGACGCCGGCGTTCTCGCCTGGGCCGCAGATGACTTGGGGCCCGTTGGTATGCAGCGTCCGCAACCAGCGCTTGGACGACTTGTACGAGCAATGTTCATTCCACATGGCCGAGAAGATGCCAAGTTCGGTGAACGTGGGCAGGCGCCCGATAATGCCGATCAGCCGCTCGTATTCCTCGGGCTTGATGCCGTGAGCCGCGATGAGTTCAGGCGTGATCCCGGGTTCCGAGCGCATGAGGGCCTCCGCTTTTGATGCTGACGGCCGTTTAGGATCTTGGGGCGTCCAGCGAAAGGGAGGCGTGCGGATTTGCTGTCGGGCGTCCCAAAAAAAAGCCGGGCTCAGAGGCCCGGCGAAGTCCAACAGGGAGGTGAAAATGATGAACGCAAGACGCCATCATCTTCAGTTGCCCAATTAGGAGGCGTGCTGCTCTCTCACAAGTCGTATATGCCATACCCAGACGCAAACCTGACATGCAAGGATTGCATGACTCGCTCTCTGGTTGTTAGGCGGCGTCGCGGATCCGGCGACGATGGGCTATGACTTCGTCCTGGACGAAGTCGCGGAACGCAGCGACCCGCTTGGACTGTCGAAGTTCCTCGGGGTAGGCGAGGAACACCGGAACCTCGCCGGATTCGACATCGGGCAGGACGCGGACCAGCGTCGGGAAGTCTTCGGTGATGTAGTCCGGGATCACGCCGACTCCAAGGTCGTTGAGCGTGGCCTGAAGGACGCCGAAGTAGTTGTTGATCGTCAGGAGGCTCTGTGGCTCGAAGCTGAGCAACTGTTCCGCGAGACTGGCCCCGGCGGTCACCTGGGCTGATGTGGGTCCCTGCGTGATGACGCGGTGCTGGGCGATGTCTTCCAGCTTTTCTAGTTTGGACGACCTTTCGAGATAGGTCCTGGAGGCGTAGAGGCCGATCCGGATCGCCATCAGGCGTTTGCGGATCAGATCGGCTTGCGATGGCTCCTTCATGCGGATTGCCACATCGGCCTCGCGCATTGGGAGATCGAGAACCCGTTCCTCGAGCATCAGGTGGATCTTGAGGTCGGGATAGCGCTCGTACAGCTTGGGCAGGCGTGGCGCGAGCCACAAGGTCCCGAAAGCGAGCGTGGTCGTGACCCGCAGTTCTCCGAACACCTCCTCCTCGCTGTCACGAATCCGCGCGGCTGCCGTCTCCAGGCGCTTGTTCATGGAGCGGGTGGCCTCGAACAGGAGTTCACCCTGTTCGGTGAGGATGAGGCCGCGCGCATGCCGGTGGAACAGGGTCGTGTTCAGGCTTTCCTCAAGCGCGCGGATCTGCCGGCTCACGGCGGACTGGCTCAGGTGGAGGCTGTCGCCGGCGTGTGTCAGGCTCCCGGCCGAGGCGACGGCATGGAATATCCGTAGCTTGTCCCAATCCATGCATAATCCTCCCCGTCATCGCGAGCGCGGCGACATTAGCACGCAGCTATGAAGTTTGCGCTAAGGATGCAAAGGTGCCATGCGCTTTTTGCGCTTCACAGGGTGGTTCCGAGCACGAAGCTCCTTGACGCGTCATCTCCGAATCAGTGGCCTCCAGCCCGATCGGGGCCGTGTGCATGGACCGGATGAGCGAGCGCCGATATGGATTCCCGCCCCGAAGACCCCTATGACCCATCTCCATGGCCGGTCGCAGAAGCGGACGCGGGTCGAGGTCTTGATCCAAAGGGGCAGGCGCGATGGCAGTGGGTATCTTCGACAGTGGCCTGGGGGGGCTGACGGTCCTCGACGCGGTGGCGAAGCGATTGCCCGACGTGCCGCTGGCCTACTTCGGAGACAACGCCCACGCGCCCTACGGCGTCCGGGACGCCGATGACATCTTCCAGCTCACGACCGCTGCGACGGAGCGTCTGTTCCGGGCCGGCTGCGATCTCGTTATCCTGGCCTGCAACACCGCTTCGGCAGCCGCGCTGCGGCGGATGCAGGAGAGTTGGGTGCCCTCTGACAAGCGCGTCCTTGGCGTGTTCGTCCCCCTTATCGAAGCTTTGACCGAACGGCAGTGGGGCGACAACTCTCCGCCCCGCGAGGTCTCGGTGAAGCATGTTGCGCTGTTCGCCACGCCAGCTACGGTCGCCTCGAGGGCGTTCCAACGCGAACTCGCGTTCCGTGCAATCGGAGTGGACGTCGAAGCTCAAGCGTGCGGCGGCGTCGTGGATGCCATAGAAGAGGGCGACATGATCCTGGCCGAGGCGTTGGTGCGATCCCATGTGGACGCGCTGCGGCGCAAGATGCCCAGCCCCGACGCCGCGGTCCTCGGCTGCACTCATTATCCTTTGATGGATAAGGTATTCCAGGATGCGCTGGGCCCCGAGGTCAAGGTGTTCAGCCAGGCAAACCTCGTGGCGGAAAGCCTTGCCGACTACCTCCGGCGCCATCCGGCCATGATCGGCCCAGGCCAAGAGTCCATGTTCCTGACCACCGGAAAACCCCGTCAAGTCTCTGATCGGGCCACCCAGTTCCTTCGCCGGCGAATCGAGTTCCAGGCCGCCTGACGTGAAGTCGGGCACCAAACGCCGTCGGTTCGCGTTGGCGCAGGCCGTCACAGGGGCGGCCGTAAACATGGAGATTCGTACATGGCGGATGCGAGCCAGATCAAGGAACATGCAGAGGTCATCGGGGCCGACGGCGTCCATATCGGGACCGTCGACAAGGTCGAGGGTGACAGGATCAAGCTGACCAAGAAGGACAGCGGCCAGGCTCATTCGGACCACCACCACTTCATTCCCATGAGCCTTGTTGCTGAGGTTGAGGCGGGCGACGTCGTCAGGCTGTCGGCGAACGCCGCCGTGGCGGCCGAGATGTTCGAGGAAGAAGAGGACGGCACTGCCCTCGACTGAGCCTCAAGCCACCCCAAGCCTTGCAGGCCCGCGACACCCTGCGCCGTTGCGCGCGGGGTGAGCAAGTCGTACACGGCCCGTGACTTGCAGGGGGATCCGCATGACTGCCAACGTAGCTGTCCTTGGTGCTTCGGGCTACACGGGGGCAGAGCTCGTCCGGCTCATCGCGACGCACCCGGCGATGCGCGTCGCCGCCCTGACGGCGGACCGCAAGGCCGGTCAGTCGATGGCGCAAGTGTTTCCCCATTTACGGCACCTGGCGCTCCCGCAGCTCACCACGATAGATCAGGTGGATTTCGCGGCCATCGACGTGGCCTTCGTGGCCCTGCCTCATGGGCTAAGCCAGTCGCTCGTGAAGAGCCTGCCTTCGGACTTGAAGATCGTCGACCTCGGCGCCGACTTTCGGCTGACGCCAGAGGGCTACCAGAGTTGGTACGGCAACGAGCATGTCGCGCCCGAGCTTCAGGCCGAGGCGGTGTACGGGTTGACCGAGTTCTATCGTGACCGCATCCGTGGCGCCCGGCTCGTCGCTGGGACGGGGTGCAACGCCGCGACGGTGCAGTTCGCCCTGCGCCCGCTGATCGAGGCGGCCCTCATCGATTTGGACGACATCGTCTGCGACTTGAAGAACGGGGTCTCTGGGGCCGGACGCTCGCTGAAGGAGAACATGCTCTTTGCCGAGCGGTCTGAGGACGTCGCGGGCTATTCGCAGGGCGGCAAGCATCGCCATCTGGGCGAGTTCGATCAGGAGTTCACCAAGTTGGCCGGCCGTGACGTCCGGATCCTGTTCACGCCGCATCTGGTGCCGGTGAACAGGGGTATCCTGGCCTCGTGCTATGTCAAGGGAGACCCGGCGGCGATCCATGCTGCATTGAGCGATCGATATGCGGACGAGCCCTTCTGCGTGGTCCTGCCGATGGGCGAGCTTCCAGCCATGTCACATGTCCAGGGGTCCAACTTCGTCCATCTGGGCGTCGCTGGCGACCGGGTGGCGGGACGCACGCTGGTCGTTTCAACTCTGGACAACCTGAACAAGGGCTCCTCTGGCCAGGCGTTGCAGAACGCCAACCTGATGCTGGGCCTTGATGAAACCGCGGGCCTGCTGCTCGCCCCCATCTTCCCCTGAGGTTCCGGCCATGATGCCCCTCAAGAAGAAGCGCCGCATCCAGGTCATCGTGCTCGCGGCAGCGTCGCTCGCCCTGTCCACCGGTCTGATCGGCTATGCGATGCGTGACGGGATCAACTTCTTCCGCTCGCCTGCCCAGATCGTGGCCGAACCGCCGGGGCCGAACGAGGTTTTCCGGATCGGCGGCCTCGTTGAGGAAGACTCGGTCGTGCGCGGGCAAGGAGAGATGGTGACGTTCCGCGTGACGGATGGCGGGGCCTCGATCCCAGTGACCTTCACGGGCATCCTCCCGGATCTCTTCGACGAAGGGCAGGGCATGGTGGGGCAGGGACGCTACGTTGACGGCGTTTTCGAGGCATCCGAAATCCTAGCCAAGCACGACGAAACCTACATGCCCAAGGAGGTCATCGACTCACTCAAGGAGCAAGGGGTCTACGTGGACCCGGACGCGTCTGACGCAACGCACGACGCTCCAGTCACGAATTAACTCTCGTTCGGCATGCTGTCCCCAACATGTAAAATGGGGGCCAAGAATGCCGACCGTCGAGCAGATCGCAAAGCAGATCGTTGTCCGCGAAGGGGGGTGGGTGAAGGATCCCGACGACCCTGGGGGGGCCACGAACCATGGCGTGACCCTCGCTACACTGAGGGGTCTCAGCTGGGATCTCGACGGCGACGGCGGGGTGTCGGAAAACGACCTCCGGCGACTTACGCCGGACCAGGCCGCTCGAATTTTCATCGAGCAGTACTTTCTCGCGCCGCAAATTAACCGGCTGCCCGAGCCTTTGCGGGCTTCGGTCTTCGATATGCAGGTGAACGCGGGACTGCAAGCCACGAGGCTGCTACAGCAACTGCTGAACGACATGGGCTTCCCCTGCGCCGTCGATGGCGTGATCGGGCCCAAGACCATCGAGGCTGCCACGGCCGCCGCGCGCCTGGCCGGGCGCCATCTGGTCGATGCGTATGGCATCGCTCGGCGCAATTATTACTATGCCTTGGCGGATCGGCGTCCGGCTTCGCGCAAGTATGTCCGGCGCAAGGACGGCGGAAAAGGTGGCTGGATCACCCGCGCGGAGGAGTTCATCTCCCCTCGGTTCCACCTGACCGAAACCCAACATCGCGAAAGGACGAGGAAATGGCGCTGACCAGCGTTCTGGCACGAGTGACCATGAGCCAGGTTCTCGACTTGGCGGATGCCATGCAGCGGCGGGCTCAAGAGGCAGGGCCGCCTCCCGGAGTCGATGCCCTCAAGCCTCGGTCCCGAGCGGCCTATGACAGGCTGATCGACGCTCTCAACCGGCTGCCTCGGCCTATGATGGTCTTGGGATCAATAGCCCTGATCGGTGCAGCACTGGTTGCGCCCGACTGGTTCGAACAGCGCATGGAGGCCCTGGCCCGCATGCCCGAGGGCCTGTGGTGGCTGCTCGGAGCCGTTCTGTCCTTGCATTTCGGATCGCGGTTCCAAGCTCATGCCCAAGATTTCCAGCGCGAGATGGTGGCCACGATAGCGACAACGGCGGCCGAGGCATCGCCAGCAATCATGGGACCCATTGCCTCACCCGGTCAGGACGCCGAGTTGATCGCATCAACGCTCGCCGTCGGCCCGAACTCCGCCTTAGAGGACTGGCGCGGCACGCATGCGTGACGATCTGCCCCGGTTCGCCGTGCTTGGCGTGCCGGGGTCAGTGCAATATACCGGTTCCATGATCGTAGAGCTCGGACATTTCGCCCTCATCCTGGCCCTTGGGGTCGCGTTTCTCCAGATGGTGGTCCCGCTTGTCGGGGCTCACAAAGGCTGGCGGAACTGGATGGAACTCGCGGCTCCCGCGGCTGCGACGCAGTTGATGCTTATCGGATTTGCATTCGCCGCGCTGACCTGGGCCTTCCTGTCATCGGACTTTTCGGTTCGGCTAGTTTTCGAGAACTCTCATTCCGCCAAGCCCTGGCTTTATAAGTTGACTGGTGTCTGGGGGAACCACGAGGGCTCGATGCTTCTCTGGGTTCTGATCCTCACGGCTTTCGGCGCCGCAGCCGCTCTATTCGGGAACAACCTGCCACTGCCGTTGAAGGCACGGGTCTTGGCTGTTCAATCTTCGATCGGCGTGGCCTTTCTGGCCTTCATATTGCTGACCTCGAACCCATTCCTGCGGTTCGACGTGGCGCCGATGGACGGACGCGACCTTAATCCGCTTCTGCAGGACCCCGGGCTCGCCTTCCACCCGCCGTTCCTTTACCTCGGCTATGTCGGCCTCTCGATGGCGTTCTCGTTCGCCGTGGCTGCGCTGATCGAAGGCAAGGTCGATGCCGCCTGGGCCCGCTGGGTGCGTCCTTGGACCTTGGCCGCTTGGATGTTCCTCACCGTAGGGATCGCTCTGGGGTCCTGGTGGGCCTACTACGAGTTGGGCTGGGGGGGCTTCTGGTTCTGGGATCCCGTCGAGAACGCTTCCTTCATGCCGTGGCTGCTTGCGGCTGCTCTGCTGCATTCTGCAGTGGTCGTCGAAAAGCGTGAGGCTCTCAAATCCTGGACGATTCTCCTCGCTATCCTCGCCTTCGGCTTCTCGCTGCTGGGCACTTTCATCGTCCGATCGGGCGTCATCACCTCGGTCCATGCGTTTGCCATGGACCCTGAGCGAGGGGTCTTCATCCTCGCGATACTCGCCTTCTTCGTCGGCGGCGCCCTTACGCTCTATGCCGCCCGTGCATCGGCGATGGAGTCCAAGGGCGTGTTCGGCATGGTGAGCCGCGAGGCCGGGTTGGTGCTCAACAACATTCTCTTGGCTGTCGCAGCGCTCGTGGTGTTCGTCGGCACCGTGTGGCCGCTCGTCGCGCAGATGCTTCTGGGGCGCGTCCTTTCGGTCGGCGCTCCTTTCTTCGATGCGGCTTTCACTCCGTTCATGGTCGCTCTGGCCGCCGTTCTTCCGATCGGTAGCATGCTGGCCTGGAAGCGTGGGGACATTGCCCGTAGCCTTCGCGTCCTTTGGCCCGCTCTGGTCCTGGCGCTGCTTCTTGCGGCCTTGGCTTGGACCCTTGGCACGGGCCGTTCCATGCTCGCGCTGGTTGGCACCGCCCTCGGGACATGGATCGTGGCTGGCGCGGCGACCGATTTGTGGCAACGGACGGGTCGATCTGGGGCCGCTCGCCTGCTGAGGCTTCCTGGCGCTGACTGGGGCAAGGCTGTGGCCCATAGCGGCTTGGGCGTCACCATTCTCGGTGTGTCGCTCCTCATGGCATGGCAGCAGGAGGATATCCGTACAGTGGCCCTGGGTAGCACTTACGAGGTCGGCAGTTATGGCTTCACCCTGAACGGGGTGGACGAGTTGGATGGCCCCAACTACCGGACGCTCATGGCCGATGTGACTGTTACCCAGGGGGCAAGCGAGGTCGCTCGCCTCTTCCCTGAAAAGCGGTTCTATCCGGTTGCTGCCATGCCCACCACCGAGGCTGCGATCGACAATGGTCTGTTCCGTGACATCTACGTCGTGATTGGCGACCCGCAGGACGACGGAAGCTACGCAGTGCGGACCTATGTCAAGCCCTTCGCGAACTGGATCTGGGGAGGAGCGATCCTCATGGCTCTCGGAGGTCTGTTGTCGCTGGGCGACCGCCGCCTTCGGGTGGCAGCAGGTGCAGCCAAGACATCGCGCTCGGCAGTGGCTGCCGAATGAGGGGGCTCGTTCTGGCCCTTCTCCTCTGGCCCACCGTTCTTCCTGCCGTCGAGCCGCAGGAGATCCTCGCGGACCCAGCGCTTGAGGCGCGTGCACGCGACATCAGCGACGGCCTGCGCTGCCCTGTCTGTCGAAATGAATCCATCGACGAATCACACGCCGAAGTGGCGCGTGACATCCGCCTGATGGTCCGGGAACGCTTGGTTGCTGGCGACAGCGACGATGCTATCCGGGCTGCCGTCGTCGCGCGATATGGCGAATATGTTCTGCTTCGCCCAACGGCGGACGGAGCGAACCTCGTTTTGTGGCTTGCAGGCCCTGCCATGCTGCTGGGTGGCTTGGGCTTGGGGCTGGCCGTGCTGCGCAGGCGCAGTGCCGCACAGGAGGAGCTTTCGCTCAGCCCTGAGGAAAAGTCCCGTCTTGATGATCTGCTGGGCGGCTAAGTCATCAGCCCTGGTCGGACATGCAAAAGGCCGCCCCTTGAGGCGGCCTTTTCGTTTCAGCGGTTCTCGATCTCGATATAGTCGCGCTTGGACGCACCCAGATAGAGCTGCCGCGGCCGACCGATCTTGAGCTGCGGGTCGCTGATCTGCTCCTTCCACTGAGAGATCCATCCGACCGTACGCGCCAGTGCGAAAATCGGCGTGAACATTGAGGTGGGGAAGCCCATCGCCTCAAGGATGATGCCCGAATAAAAGTCGACATTCGGGTAGAGCTTGCGCTGCACGAAGTAGTCGTCTTCCAGCGCGATCCGCTCCAGCTCCTGCGCGACTTGGAGCAAGGGATTGTCATGGACGCCCAGCAGTTCCAGAACCTCGTCGGCCGTCTGCTTCATGACTTTCGCGCGCGGGTCGAAGTTCTTGTAGACCCGGTGGCCGAAGCCCATCAGCCGCACGTTGGAGGACTTGTCCTTCACCTTGGCGATGAACTCGGGGATGCGATCCACTGTCCCGATCTCGCGGAGCATCTCGAGCGTGGCCTGGTTGGCGCCGCCATGGGCCGGGCCCCAGAGACAGGCGATGCCAGCCGCGATGCAGGCGAAGGGATTCGCGCCCGACGAGGAGGCCAGACGAACCGTGGACGTCGAGGCATTCTGCTCGTGGTCGGCATGGAGCGTGAAGATCCTGTCCATGGCACGAGCCAAGACCGGGTTCACATCATAAGGCTCGGCCGGAACGGCAAAGCACATGTGAAGGAAGTTTGCTGCGTAATCGAGATCATTGCGCGGATACACGAACGGCTGTCCGATCGAGTATTTGTAGGCCATTGCCGCGATCGTGGGCATCTTCGCGATCAACCGGAACGCCGCCACTTCGCGGTGCTGGGGATCGTTGATATCGAGGCTGTCATGATAGAAGGCCGACATGGCCCCGACGACGCCCACCATGGTCGCCATCGGGTGCGCGTCCCGGCGGAAGCCACGGAAGAAGTTGTGGATCTGCTCGTGCAGCATGGTGTGCCGCGTGACCGTCCCCTCGAACTTCTCGAGCTGGGCTGCGGTCGGGAGTTCTCCGTAGAGGAGGACGTAGCAGACCTCGAGGTAATGCGACTTCTCGGCAAGCTGCTCGATCGGGTAGCCGCGATGCGTCAGGATCCCTGCATCGCCGTCAATGAAGGTGATGGTCGAGTCGCAGGCGGCTGTCGAGGTGAAGCCGGGATCATAGGTGAAAACGTCCGCTTGGCCGTAAAGCTTGCGGATATCGATGCAGTCCGGTCCCTCGGTGGGGGACAGGATCGGAAGCTGAACTTCCTTCCCGTCGATCGTGAGCGTGGCGGTCCGGTTCTCGGCCATGAAGGTGCCCCTTTGTTGTTCCACGGTCTCTCTACCCCTGGCGTGCTAAGGTGTCGTGAAGTCGCGCGATGGTCTCGTCCCGGCCAAGAACAAGCATCATGTCGAACACGCTCGGCGCGACGGACCGTCCGGCCAGTGCCGCCCTGAGCGGCCCCGCCAGCTTGCCGAGCGTCGTTCCGTGCGCCTGTGCCCCAGCCGCCACGACCCCCTCAAGGGCCTCGCGCTCCCAAGTAGCATTGTGCAGGTGCGGCGTCAAATCCGCCAGTATACCGTGGGATACCGCATCCAGCGACTTCGCGGCTGCAGCGTCAATCGCAAGAGGCCGCTCGGCCAACGCGAAATGGGCCTGCTCCAGCAGTTGCGGGATGGTCTTCGACTTCATCTTGGCAAAGGGCAGGGCAGCAAGGAACCGATCCCTGAGGTGGTCCGGCATCGGGGGTTGGTCCGTTGCTGCAAGGAACGCATCGACCTCGATCGCCAGCACATCGTCCGGCGTGCGCGCCATGTGCTGTCCCGAGACATTCTCGAGCTTCTTGAAATCGAAGCGGGCCGGCGACTTGCCGATTCCGGACAGGTCGAAGACGGCCATGGCCTCCTGGTCGCTGAAGACTTCCATGTCCCCGTGGCTCCATCCCAGCCGTGCCAGATAGTTCCGCATCGCCGATGCTAGATATCCCAAGGCCTGATAATCCGCCGTGGCCGTCGCGCCATGGCGCTTGGACAGCTTCTTGCCATCGGGTCCGAAGATAAGAGGCACATGCGCCATCACCGGGACAGGCCAGCCCATAGCCTCGTAGATCATCTTTTGCCGGAAGGCGTTCGTCAGGTGGTCGTCGCCCCGGATCACATGAGTGACGCCCATGTCGTGGTCGTCGACCACGACAGCCAGCATGTAGAGCGGGGTGCCGTCCGCTCGCAGCATGACCATATCGTCGAGTTGGTCGTTCTGGATCGTGACCTCGCCCTGCACGGCATCGTGGATCGTCGTGGCCCCGTCCCTTGGTGCCCGGATGCGGATCACATAGGGCGCGTCGGGATGCTCGGAGTCGGGTGTGTCACGCCAGGGTGACCGATAAAGCGTCGAGCGTCCCTCAGCCCGCGCATTCTCGCGAAAGGCCTCGATCTCCTCAGGAGTGGCGAAACACTTGTAGGCCTGACCGGACGCCAGCATTGCCCGTGCGACCTCCGCATGGCGGCCGGCGCGCTCGAACTGGCTAATCGGATCACCATCCCAATCGAGACCCAGCCAGTTCAGTCCGTCGAGGATCTTTCGGGTGTTCTCGGGCGTCGATCGTGCGCGGTCCGTGTCCTCGATCCGGAGCAGGAACTTGCCACCACGGCCCCGGGCGAACAGCCAGTTGAACAGGGCCGTGCGCGCACCCCCGATATGGAGAGCACCCGTTGGCGAAGGCGCGAACCGGGTGACGACGGGAGCTTCGGACATCGTGGTTAACCTCGCGTTATCATCCAGGGACTAGCCTGTCCGCAGGGCATTACTGAGCGGTTGAGGGCAGGACAAGTGCAGGTCGATCCGGCGGTCGTTACCACCACCGGGGCATTCGTCCGGGGCATTCGTTCCAAATTCTCGGCCACCCGAATCGAAGCATCCCTGCTACGGCAGCGTGGGCATCTGCTCCCTTGGGCACCTGTGGCGATGGGAGCGGGCATCGGTATCTACTTCGCCATGTCCACAGAGCCGTCTGCGGCGGTCTGGACCATCGTCGTGGCCGTCGGGCTCGCGTCAGCGTTGGCCGCCTGGTTCGTCCGCCAGGCTTTCGCCCCTTTGGTGTTGGGTCTGACACTAATGGTCGTGGGCGGAGCGCTGGCCGGCGTGCGGACTTGGACGGTCGCCGCGCCGGTCCTTTCCTTCCGATACTATGGCCCCATCGAGGGCCGGATCGTGGAGATCGACCGTTCGGCCTCCGATGCGCTCCGGCTTACGCTGGATCACGTCGTGCTCGAAGCTGTGACCCCCGAACGAACGCCAGAGCGCGTCCGGGTCTCGCTTCGGGGTGATCAGCGCTGGCTGGTGGCGGAACCGGGTCGCCGCGTCATGCTGACCGGGCATCTCGCCCCTCCTTCTGGACCGGCGGAACCCGGCGACTTCGATTTCCGTCGCATGGCTTGGTTCGAAAAGCTGGGGGCTGTCGGCTACACGCAGACGCCGGTTCTCACACGCGCACCACCCGACGGCGGGCTGTGGCTGCCGCGACTGCGCACCGTTCTCTCCGAAGGACTGCGCAGTCGGATCGACGGGGATGCCGGTGGCCTTGCCGCTGCGGTCGCGACCGGCGACCGCTCGGGACTTTCGGCCGAGGCGAACCAAGCGATGCGCGATTCTGGGCTTTATCACCTCGTGTCCATCTCGGGCACGCACATGGGTCTTCTCGTAGCCTTCGTCTTCGGGCTGGTCCGCACGGGCATCGCTGCCGTGCCGCCAGTGGCCTTGCGGCTGAACGGCAAGAAGGTGGCAGCGTTTGTGGCCTTGCCCAGTGCGGCTTTCTACCTCGCCCTGGCCGGTCGGGATGTGGCGACCGAGCGCGCCTTCATCATGGTCGTGGTGATACTGGGGGCCGTGCTGGCCGACCGGCAGGCCATCACTCTTCGCTCGGTGGGGATCGCTGCCCTCATCGTCTTGGCGCTCCGGCCGGAAAGCCTGACCAACCCGGGTTTCCAGATGTCCTTTGCAGCCGTGGCCGCACTGAGCGCGACAGTCGGCCAATTTCCGGACGCGTGGCGGAGCGGCGCACGCAGGCGATGGATCGCGCCGGCCGCGCTTCTGCTGGGGTCGTCGCTGGTGGCCGGACTGGCGACCGGCCCATATGCTGGAGCTCACTTCAACCGCTTCGCTGCGTACGGCCTTTTAGCGAACTTGCTCGCCGCTCCGGCGATGGGGCTCCTGATCATGCCTGGGGCCGTTCTTGCCGCGATCGGCAGCGCAGTCGGCCTCATGCAGCCGGCGCTCCTGATGCTGGAACTGGGCTGTCGCTGGACCCTGCTCGTCGCGGACGTCGTGGCCGGTCTTGACGGAGCCGCCGGTGGAGTCGCGACACCGCCGCCCTTCGTGCTTCCGATGTTTACTTTAGGTGGGCTCTTCCTTCTGCTCTGGCAGGGACACGCCCGTTGGCTGGGCCTTGCGGTCCTTGTGATGGCGCTTGCTTTCTGGCCGGCTGGGACGCGGCCGGACCTGCTGATTGCAGAGTCCGGAGGCGTCATGGCCGTATCCGGCGATGAGGGTCGTGCGGTCTCGCGCCCAAAGGGTGAAGGGTTCTCGGTAAAGGCATGGCTCGAGAATGACGGAGACATCGTTTCCCAGGAAGACGCCGCCCAGCGGCCTGGCATCCTGCGGGAGGAGCGCACCGCTTCCGCGCGGCTGGGCGAGACGGAGGTCCTGCTGGTCCGGGGCAAGATTGCGCTGAGCGCATTGGTCGGGTGCGATGGGGCGGATATCCTTGTCACCGATCAGGTCTGGGATGGAGCACGACCCTGCCTCGTTCTGGACACGGCCACGCTGGCCCGATCAGGCTCAGTAGCGGGGTGGGTCGAAGGGGCCGGCTTGCGACTTGTCGCGACCGAGGCCTTAGCAGGTGTGCGCCCTTGGACCTGCCCGAGCCGCAGCCGCGAAGACTGCCAATCGCCGGCGCTCGGCCCCTAGCCCTCGCGAGAAGGGTGGCTTAACTTCTGCCCGACGAGGAGGTCCGCATGAAACTGACAGGTGAGAAGTTTTTGGCCGTTCCGGCTGACCGAGTTTGGGCCGCTCTGATCGACCCTGATTTCTTGGGGACGCTGATCCCGGGATGCGAGTCGATGACCGGAAGCCCGGAGACCGGCTATGACATCACCGTCCAGCGCAGCGTTGGCGGGATGTCGGCGCGCCTGTCAGGCCGTTTCGATTTGACCGACTTGGAACCGGGCCGGGGCTGCCTCTTGGCCGGGGAAGGGCGGGCGGCGGCGGCTGGGTTGGCCAAGGGAACGGCGCGCATCCGGCTCCTCCCAGAGGGGGAGGGAACGCGACTGACCTGGGATATCGACGCCGAACTGGGTGGCAAGCTTGCCAAGTTGCCCGACTTCGTGGTCGTGATGGCTGCGCGCAAGGTCGCGGATGGCTTCGTGGAACGGTTCGCCGCCGCCATCGAGAGCCGCCCGCAACAAGCCAAGGGTTGGTTCGGCCGGATCGTGCGCCCCTAGACCCCAAGCCGGGCAGTCAGGCCACCGTCGATCCGAAGATCCGTCCCGGTCACGAAGGCCCCCTCGTCCGAGCAGAGCCAGGCCACCAGACCGGCGACCTCCTCGGACGTACCGATCCGGCCTACAGGATGGGCGCGCCCGAACATAGCGATGACATCCTCCGGGTCGCCGCCCGGACCAGCCAGTTGCGTAGCCCCGTACTCGAGAAGTGGCGTCCGGATGGACCCGGGGCTGATCGAGACCACCCGCACGCCATGGGGGGCGCAGTCCACCGCCATGGCGCGTGTCATGGCATGAACCGCCCCCTTGGTCGTGGCATAGCCCAGCACGTTCTTCTGGTTGGCAAACCCCTGGACCGAGGAGACGTGGATGATCGCGCCCTTGCCCTTTGCCTTGAGGTAGGGCCAAGCGTAGTGGCTCGTGGTGTAGAAGGCGCGGAGGTTCACCGCCATAACGCGGTCCCAGTCGGCGGGCGAGGTCGTCTCGAGATCGCCGTAGGTCTGGATTCCCGCGGCATTGACGAGGTGGTCGATGCCATGAAGGTCTCCCGCCGCACGAACCCAGGCCGCGACGCCCTCGTCCTGCGTCAGGTCCACACGGTCCACGGTGATGGCGAGGTCTCCGGCCGCTTGCCGCGCAGCTTCGTTCAACTGCTCGTCGATCCCGCACAGATGAACCCGGGCTCCTTCCCGTGCCATGCGAAGCGCCGAGGCGAGGCCCATGCCGCTGGACCCAGTAATGAGCGCTGTCTGCCCCTGGAACCGGCCTCTCATTGGAGGACTCCGTAGGTTGGATGCGTCAGTGCGGTGAGAACGCCCCGAAGCTCCGCCAGTCCCTTAAGCCGACCGATGGCCGAATAGCCGGGAAGGGTCTTCTTGTCCTGATCGTCTAGAAGGAGGTGCCCGTGATCTGGACGGAACGGGATCAAGTGATCCGGGCGACCCTCTTCGCGACGACGCTCTTCCTCTGTCAGCAGCAGGGCCAGAAGCCGGACCATGTCGGCATTCCCGACGAGGTGGTCGTCCTCGACGAAGGAGCCGTCGGGGTCGGTCGAGACGTTCCGAAGGTGCACGAAGTGAACGCGGTCGAGATACGATTCCAGCAGCATCGGGAGGTCGTTGTCCACCCGCGCGCCCAAACTTCCTGTGCAGAATGTCAGGCCGTTCTCACGCTCTGGCACTGCGGCGAAGATCGCATCGAGGTCCTGCGCGGTCGAGACGATGCGGGGAAGGCCGAACAGCGGGAACGGCGGGTCGTCAGGGTGGATGCAAAGCCGCACCCCGACCTCCCGCGCGACTGGGACCACCGTCTCGTGGAAGGCTCGCAGGTTGGCGCGAAGGTCATCCGGCCCGATGTCACGGTACTGCGCGATGATGTTGGCGATGCCTTGGCGGCTATGGCTGTCTTCGGCACCCGGCAGGCCCGCGATGATGGTCCGTTCGAGCCGCTGCACCTCGTCGGACGTCATGGTCCGAAGCCGAGCCTCGGCTGTGGCGAGAAGGTCAAGCGTATAGTCCCGGTCGGCGTCGGGCCGGTCCAGGACGAACGCGTCGTAGGCCACGAAATCGGTCATGTCGAAGCGGAGCGCAAGGCCGCCCGACGGCATGGGATGGCGCAGCTCGGTCCGTGTCCAGTCCACCACCGGCATGAAGTTGTAGCAGATGATTTCCAGCCCGGCTCGGGCGAGGCGGCGCATGGTTTCCGCGAAGGCCGCCGTCGCGTCCCGGGCCGGCTCCCCCCCCAGCTTGATGGCGTTGGGGACGGGGATGCTTTCCACCACGGACCAGCGGAGGCCGGCGGCCTCGATCATCGCCCGGCGTTCGGCGATGCCATTCTCGGTCCAGACCTCGCCGCGATAGTGGTCGTGCAGCGCCGAGACGATCCCCGTCGCCCCGGCCTGCCGCACATGCGAGAGCGGGATCGGGTCCTTGGGCCCGAACCAGCGCCAGGTCTGTTCCATGCTGTCCTCCGTCGTTGCGCGGGACAAAAGCCGAGCCGCGCCGTGCTGTAAAGCCTACCCCGTTGACCGTACGCCGTCTTTCGGGAATGCCCTGCGACGGTGCAGCCAATACGGAGATCCCATCATGCCGACCGTCACCCGCCTGGGCACGCCCGGAGCCGAGCCGAACGCCGCCGACCTCGAAGGCTGGGTCAAGGTCGAGGGGCATCCCACGATGAAGACCTGGGTCCAGCACGCTGCCGCCGACGGCACAATGATCTCGGGCACCTGGGAGGCGACACCGGGCTCTTGGCACGCCACCTTCGTGTACTATGAGTTCGCGCACATCATGGAGGGCCGCGTGACCATCACCGAGGACGGTGGCGAGCCGGTGACTTTCGGTCCCGGTGACGCGCTGGCGGTCGAGGCCGGGTTCAAGGGGGTCTGGCGGGTCGAGGAACCGGTGCGAAAGCACTTTGCGATCCGGCTCAAGTAGCCCGGTTCAGCCAAGCGCGTCCCCCGGCCTGAGCGGGACGCGCCCGGCTTCGGTCAGCAACCAGACGTCACGTCCGTCGATGAGCGCTGGGACGAGGGGACGTCCGTAACCTGCGCCTGCGTCGAGGTTCACCCGGTTGCCGTAATGGGCCGGTTCCTCGAGTGCGGTGTGACCATGGACGACAAGCAGACCATGATCGCTGTCGTCGTCCAGCCAGCCTTTTCGGATCCACATGAGATCTGTCGGCGCCTGCGCCACGAGCGGCACGCCCGGCCGAATGCCTGCGTGGACGAACACGGCCTGATCCGTCCGGTGGAGAAGGGGAAGGTTGTCGAGGAACACGCGATGCGCGACCGGTACCCTGGCCCGTGCCTCGGCCCAGATATCCGCAAGTGCGCGATCGTCCGGAACTTCCACGCCATAGCTTTCCAGCGTCTCGCGCCCGCCCAGGCGGTCGTGCAGCCAGGTGTAGGCCGGGTTCAGGCCAGGGTCGCGGGCCAGAGGATCATCAAGGAACAGCCGGAACATGAAATCGTGATTGCCCCGGATCGTTATCCAGCGACCGCCCGACACCGGACCGCGCCGAAGATACTCGACGACCTCCGCGCTGGCCGGTCCCCTGTCCGTCAGGTCGCCCAGGTGGACGATGGGCGCATCCTCTTCCGCCTGCGCCTGGTCGTCGGCAATCAGGGCGTGGGCGCGCCGGAGCTGGTCGATCTGGCCGTGGATGTCGCCAAGGACATAGGTCCGCAAGTCAGAACACGAGATCTGGAAGGGAATCGAACGCCTGCTTGAGCGCGTCGCCCCAGCCGTGGCTGATGGTCTGGAAATAGGCGTCGTTACCCCGGATGCGTCGGCTGATGCCTTTGCGCAGCGTGTCCCGTTCATAGACCTGCAAGTCCAGCGGCAGGCCCACGGACAGGTTGGCTTTGATGGTGGAATCAAAGCTGACCAGAAGCAGTTTCACGGCCGCCTCAAAGCTCATGTCGGGGTCGAAGGCCCGCACGAGGATGGGGCGACCGTACTTGAATTCCCCGATCTGGAGAAAAGGGGTATCCTCGCCCGCTTCGATGAAGTTACCCTCGGGATAGATGAGAAACAGTCGCGGCTCGGCTCCCTTGACCTGTCCGCCGACGATGATGGTGGCGTTGAAATGGCTTTCTGCCCTTTCGCCGTTCTCGCCGTTCTGCGCGATCACCTCCTTGAGGATGTTGCCCACGTATTTAGCGACCTGGAACATCGAAGGGAGCTGAAGGATGGCGGGGTGCCGCTCGGAAGGTGCGCGGTTCCGTTCGTCGATGAGCGACACGACAGCCTGCGTGGTGGCGAGGTTGCCTGCGGTCATGATCGTGATGACCGTTTCGCCTTCGTCCACCCACGTGAACATCTTGCGATAGGTCGAGATGTTGTCGAGCCCCGCGTTCGTGCGCGTGTCCGACATGAACACGAGCCCGCGGCCAAGTCTGAGCCCCACGCAGTAGGTCATGACGCCTCCTCGGGACGCGTTGCAGCGCCCCATGTCGAAAGTCACCGTCGGCCGTTCGCCGCCCGCTCCGGTCCGGCGCGTGATACAGGAGTGCCTTCCCCATAGTCGAGACCCGTTGCAAGGCACACGCGGCGATTGCATCACAATCTCCGTTCAGGGTGTCTTGGCCGCCCGATCGTCGATGCGGCGCGAGGCTGGCGAGCTTGGTCTGACAGTGGCCTTGGCTCGCGGCTGGGATCAGTGGAAATCCCGGCTCTTGGGAATGATCCTGGCATCGCGCGGATGAGCGTGAGTCGGGCTCCGGACGCTGCCCTGCACCGGGCGCACGACCTCGTCCGCACGGCTGAGGGCGGGTGAAAATCCTTCGGGCGCCAAGCGCAAAAGGGCATCCGTGCGGTCGATGAGACGCTCGGCTACGACATGCACGATCTCCACCTCGCGCTGGACATGACCTTCGACCACGAGCAGGCGGGCCTGCATGACCACTTTGCGGTAGGTCTCCATCACCTTGGGCCAGACCACGAGGTTGGCCGTGCCGGTCTCGTCCTCAAGGGTGATGAAGCACACGCCCTTGGCCGATCCAGGCCTTTGGCGCACAAGGACCAGCCCGGCAAGCCTGACCCGCTGGAACGGACGCGTCCCGGCCAGGTCGGCTGCCGTGATGTAGCCTTGTGCCCTGAGGGAACGACGCAAGAAGGTCATGGGATGCGCCTTGAGCGACAGGCGCAGGGTCTGGTAGTCGGCCACGACCTGCTCGGGCAGGGGCATGGCCGGGAGCGGGACCGTGGGCTCGGTCCCCTCGTCGGGCTTGCCTTCGAACAACGGCAGGTCGGGGGCGTCGCGGAGGGCGCCCGCTTCCCACAGTGCTTGGCGCCGGTCGATGAACAGCGAACGCATGGCATCGGCCTCGGCCAGCCGCCTGACCCAAGCGGCCGAAAGTCCGGCGCGACGCTGAAGATCGGGGATGTCGCGGAAGGGCTCGTCACGGGCTGAAAGGAGACGCGTCGCGGCGGCTTGGGGCAGGCCTGATATGGTGCGAAGCCCCAGCCGCACCGCCATGCTGTCGCGCCCGTCTGGCACGAGCGTCGTGTCCCACTCGGACAGGTTCACGTCCGGGGGGCGCACCTCGACTCCATGATCCCGCATGTCGCGGACAATCTGGGCCGGAGCGTAGAATCCCATAGGCTGCGAGTTGAGGAGCGCCGCCCCGAAGGCTGCCGGGACATGGCACTTGAGCCAGGACGACACATAAACAAGGAGTGCGAAGCTCGCTGCGTGGCTTTCGGGAAAGCCGTACTCGCCAAAGCCCTTGATCTGATCGAAGCAGCGTTTCGCAAAGTCCGGGTCGTAGCCGCGCTCCACCATGCGGCCGACCATCTTGTCCTGCAGCCGGTCGATCTGCCCGCGCGACCGAAAGGTCGCCATGGCCTTGCGCAACTCATTGGCCTCGGTAGGCGTGAAGCGGGCGGCTTCGATGGCGATCTTCATAGCCTGTTCCTGGAAGATCGGCACGCCCAGCGTGCGACCCAGGATCTGCTTCAGTTCTGCCGGATCATGGGGCGGAGCGGGTGACGGATACTCGACCGGCTCGCGTCCGTCGCGGCGACGCAGATACGGGTGTACCATATCGCCCTGGATGGGCCCGGGGCGGACGATTGCGACCTCGATGACGAGGTCGTAGAATGTGCGCGGGCGCAGGCGCGGCAGCATGTTCATCTGCGCGCGGCTTTCCACCTGGAACACGCCGATGGAGTCGCCCTTGGACAGCATGGCATAGACGCGCGGATCCTCCTGCGGGATAGAAGCCAGGTCGTGCCGCACGCCGTGATGCGCCGCCACGAGGTCGAGCGCCTTTCGGATGCAGGTGAGCATCCCCAGCGCCAGGATATCGACCTTGAGGATGCCCAGCGTGTCGATGTCGTCCTTGTCCCATTCGATGAAGCTGCGGTCGGGCATGGCGCCGTTGCCGATGGGCACGGTTTCGATCAGCGGGCGTTCGGTCAGGATGAACCCGCCCACATGCTGGCTGAGGTGGCGGGGCATGCCGATCAGTTCGGACGCCAGCTTCACCGCACGGCGCAGGACAGGGTCCGACAGGTCGAGCCCGACCTCCTTCACGTTCCGCTCGGCGACCTCGCTGCCCCAGGACCCCCAGACCGTCTTGGCGAGGGCTCCGGTCACGTCCTCGGACAGCCCCATGACCTTGCCGACCTCGCGGATCGCCGACCGCGGACGGTAGTGGATCACGGTCGCGCAAAGGCCCGCGCGGTCGCGACCGTACTTGCCGTAGATGTGCTGGATCACCTCTTCGCGCCGCTCGTGCTCGAAGTCGACGTCGATGTCGGGTGGCTCCTTCCGTTCCTCGGAAATGAAGCGCTCGAAAAGAAGCTGGTGCGCGGCCGGGTCCACGGCGGTGATGCCGAGGACATAGCAGACGGCCGAGTTCGCCGCCGAGCCCCGGCCCTGGCATAGGATAGGCGTCCAGGGGTCCCCGGAGCCGTCGCCCTCGCGCGCGAAGCGAATGATGTCGTGGATCGTCAGGAAGTACCGCGCGATGTCGAGCTTCGCGATCATCGCCAGTTCCTTGCGGAGCGTGGCCTTCACGGCGACGGGCACGCCCCCCGAGTAGCGGCGGCCCGCGCTGTCCCAAGTGAGGCGCTCCAGATGCTCCTGCGGGGTGCAGCCCTCGGGGATCACCTCGCGCGGGTATTCATAGGCCAGTTCGGACAGCGAGAAATTGCACGCATCGGCCACCTCGCGCGTGGATCGGATCGCGTTCGGCCACTCGGCAAAGAGGCGGACCATCTCGGCGGGCGATTTCAGGTGCCGCTCGGCATTGGGCTCCAGCAGGAACCCGGCCTCGGCCAGCCTGACCTTCTCGCGGATGCAGGTCATGACATCCTGCAAGGGACGGCGGGCGGCCTCGTGATAAAGCACGTCGTTGGTGGCGAGGATGGACAATCCTAGCCGCGCCGCGATCCGGTCCAGCGCATTGATCCGCGCGCGGTCGTCGCCCCGGTACAGGTAGCTCACCGCGACGTGTCTGAGCGTGGAAAGCTTGCGTGCCAAGCTGCGGAGCTTCTGCGGAAATCCTTCCAAGGCGTCCGGTGGAAACAGGATGAGCTGGAGGCCGTCCGCATGGGCCGCGAGATCGTCCAAGGCGAGATCGCAGATCCCCTTGGCCTGCCATTCGCCATGGAGATCGCGCATCTTGCCCTTGGAAAGGAGGCGCGACAGTTGTCCGTACGCTTCCCGGTCGCGGGGGTAGGCCAGGAACTCCTCCCCGGTCACGAGGACGAGGCGGCAGCCGATCACGGGACGAAGGTTGGCCGACCGTGCCTCTGCATGAATTCGGACCACGCCGGCCAGGGTATTGCGATCGGCCACCCCCAAGGCATCGTAGCCCAGGGACCACGCCGTGGTGACAAGGTCCACGGCATCCGAAGCTCCGCGCAGGAAGGAAAAGCAGGTGGCGAGCCCCAGTTCCACGAAGGGCGCGCGGGAGTTCGGAGCGAAATTGTTCTCCTCCGACAGGGTCCGCTTGGGGTGCTGGTGGTCGTTCTCGGGCATCGGGCGGTCAGGCGTCAGGGCCTCTCATCCGAAGGCCCCCTGCACGTACCAGCGCGGCTCGGCCCCGCGCCCATCGCCCAGGAGCCCCTCGCGGAAAAGCCAGAAGCGACGTCCTTCGTGATCCTCGACGCGGTAGTAATCGCGCAGGCGCGTGCCGGGACGGTCGCGCCACCATTCCGGAGCGATCCTTTCCGGCCCTGCAAAACGCGTGACACGATGGGTCACGCGCCGCCAGATGAACTGCGCGGGCGGGCCCTCGGGAACGGCATAAAGGACGCGTACCTCCTCGGGCGGGTCGAAAAGGCGCAGGGGACGCGGCGCCTGAGGTACTGGCGGGGCGGGAGGGCTCGGATCAAGGGCGGGCACCCAGGCCTCGCGTCGCTCGGGAACGTGACTCTCGCGGAAGGCCGGACGGGAGAGTGCGCGGGGGCCGAACCGCACGCCCAGGCGGTCCACGAGGCGCGCGAGGTCCTCGCCTTCGTCGCGCTGCCCATCCAGGCTGGGCTGCCGCGCGCTCAGGGGCTCCGCCAGCGTCGCCCCCAGCGTCACGAGGTCGAAGCCGAAGCCGGGATCCAGCGTCTCAAGCCGTCCTTCGAAAAGCCGGACCAGGTGCCTGGGGTCGCGGGTCGCGCGGGCCGTCGCTGCCTCGACGCCCGACACGGCGCCATCGCTGCGGAACACGGTAAGGGCAAGGCGGCGCGCGCCGAACCCCTTGGCGGCCAGCATGGAGCAGAGTTCCCCCGCCAGTGAGGGCAGGAGCGGCGTCGGGTCCAGCACGGGCTCCGAAAGGGCCGCACGGGCCAGGAACCGGGGCGGCTCGTCGGGGCAGGGCAGCGGCTCGGGAACACGCCCCATCATCTGGTCGAGCCGAAGGAGCGGGTTGTCCTTCGGCTCCGCTCGCGCAAAGCGTCGCGCGAGCGGCAGGCGCGGCACGACCGCGAGGTCGCCCACGGTCCTGAGGCCCAGGCGACGGAGGAGGAGCGCTGTCTCCTCTCGGATGCGGAGCGCCCGGACAGGGAGCAGTGCCACGCGGGCGGCAAGGTCGGACGCCCCACAGACCTCCCGGCCCGAACCAAAGCGTGCGAGCGCCCAAGCCGCCCCCCGGGTCGGCGCAATGGCAAGGTGGACGGAAAGGCCCATTCGCCCTAGCCGGGCCTCGATCTCCCGCAGGAGCGCTGGTTCCCCATCCCAGAGATGGGTGGAGCCTGTCACGTCCATGGCGATCCCGGTTCTCTCGGGCGTAGTCCATGGGCACCAGCGGCGCGACCAGAGCGCAAGGTCGAGAAGGGCGGCTCTGTCGCCGCGGGGGTCGGCCTCCTCGGCGCGAAGGTCGGAACAGACCGCCCGGGCATCGACCATGCGCAGGCCAGGGTGAACGCCCGCCGCCTCTGCGGCGGGGTTGGCGGCATGGACGACCGGACCGTGAGGACCCTCCACCATGAGGGCGAAGGGAGCGTCCGCCGGCACAGCGGCTCCGCGACGCGTCTTGAGGGCCATTCGCCTTTCCACCGCGAAACGAGGCAGATGCAAGGAGAGGAGACGCCGTCCGGTGGCATCGGCCGGACCCCTGGGCTCAGGATGTTCGGGTTCGGGCGGACTCGTGGGGTTTCCCAGGGCGAAAGAACCGGGGCGGTCATGGGCCCTCTCCGGGCCGGCGATCCTGTCCGGAGACACCCGGTGCCCAGACGGAGGACGAGGCTGGCCGGTCCCGCTCATCATGGCCGCACCCATCCGGCGTTCATTGCCCTCCTATCCCAGGGCGCGCAGGGGCGGTGCCGGGTCGGGTGCGGGGATGTGATGCCCCATGACGAGCCGTCCGTTCGCCGTGTCATGGCGCGCCACCCAGCGTCCGGGCATCCGACCTCTGGCACGGAACAACTCGGCCTGCCAGATCGGAGCCCCGGGCGCGCGCAAGTCGTCCGGCATGGGAGGAGAGGGCAGTGCGCTCACATGCCACCGCTCTCGCGCGGCGCTGAGATCCGTACGTGCAGCCCGGCGGAACAGCCAAGCCTGCATCCCGGATCGTTCCGAGCGAAGCGCCAGCCGCTTGGTCGCCGTGAAGTCCAATGCGGGCGGGTCGCCCCAGACCTCTCCGATTACATGGGCCAGGGCCGGGCAGCCCAGCGCCTCCTCCATGGCCCAAAGGACGTCGGCCGCACGCCTTACCTCCAGATACAGCAGGTCCACCGGGCGTCCGAGCAAAAAGGCCAGCCCCGTTGCATGAGGTCGGCCACCCTCGTGCCGCGACAGCCGGTCTTGCACCCAAAAGATCGGGCCGCGCGCTTTGGGCGTTATCTGCGCAAGCACGAAGCCTGTGGCTGCTCCATCGGTCGCTGTCGGAGAGAACACCTCGCACAAGGTGGGGAATCGGTCGGCCATCGAATCGGGAGCAGCGAGTGGATTGACGCACTTCACGGAAACCTCTCGGGCGTGTGTTCTTGGTTTGTTCTAGGCCGAGTCGTTTCCGTCGTCAAACGCTGCGCGCTTATTATTCCGAAGAAGCGGTTCAGAAGCAGCAGGTTGTTGAAAGCTCAGGCGCCCAAAGCCTCGTCGGTCGCGGCGATGAGGGCCAGCGCCGCCGCTCCTTGCGCCCAGACGAGGTCACCCCAGGCATGGACCTCCACCCGGACCGGCAGACGCCCGGCCGGCAAGACGAGGCGCTGCATCTCGGCCAGTACCTCGTCGGCGTAGAGGAAATCGTAGCGCATCCGCTCCCCCGACAGGATCACGAGTCCGGGGTCGAACATCTGCACGAGGTTGGCCAGCCCCAACGCAAGATAGCGACCGGCACGGGCAAAGATCTCGCGCGCGGCCTCGTGGCCGGACTTGGCTTCGCTGAACAGCGTCTCGAGCATGGACCGAGGGCTTTGTGACTGACGGGGATCGCGGCCCAGGGCTGTCGCAGCCTCTCGTGCCAGGGCATAATCGGCCAGGTAGGCTTCAAGGCAGCCCCGCTGGCCGCAGCGGCAGAGCGCGCCATCAAGCCTGACCTTGGTATGGCCGATCTCCAACCCCATGCCGCCCGCGCCGCGAAACAGGCGCCCACCCTGGACCAGACCCATGCCGACGCCGTGCTCGATGGTCACGACCGCGAAATCGGAAAGGGCTCGTCCCGCGCCGAACCACAGCTCCGCCAGAGTGAGCAAGTTGGAGTCATTGTCAATCTGCACCGGCACCCCGAACCGTGCGACGCAGGCTTCCCGAAGGGCGATGCCGGTCCCTTCCAGCAAAGGTGACCAAGCGACCTGTCCCGCGTGATGCTCGACGAGGCCCGGCAGCCCGATCCCCAGCGCCGCTGCCGTTCGGCCGGGAGCACGGCTTCGCAGGTCCGCGACCAAGGCCTCCACCTCGTCCAGAAGCTCGTCTAGAGGGCGCCGGCCGGGCGAGGCGGCGCGGGCGGCATCGGCCAAGATGCGACCCCCGAAATCGGCCAGGACCGCCGTATGCCGTTCGTCCCCGAGCTTCACGCCGATGACGCAGCGCCCCTCGGGCACGATCTCGAGAGCGACCGGCGGGCGGCCACGCGTCGCCTCGCGGCCATCCAGGGAGGCGCCGTCCACTTCGCGCAGGAGGCCCAGGGCAATCAGTTCGGCTGTGGTGGCCGTGACCGATGCGGCGCTGATCCCAAGGGCGCGCGCCACGTCGGCCCGCGCTGCCCGGCCCTGAGCCCGGACGTGATCGAAGACCTGTCGGCGTAACGGGGTCTGGATGCGGGAGAGGGCCGGCATCACGGGACCAACCCCTTGGGGGCCGTCGCGCAGGACAACCGGGTCAGCAGGCTCAAACATCCTTCAGTGTCCGAAACATTTCCCTACCATCCGGCCCAAGCAGCCGAAAGCTGCCATAAAGATCACCAGAATGACAGGAAAAAAGCTGCTGTATAGGCGAAGATGGCTGATATTTCCTTTGACAAGCGAAGTTAAGATTGGGCATTCTCCGCGAAAAAGAACGAGTCCCATCTAAGGCGATGTCCATTGGACGTGTCCGTCGAGGTGGGATCGGCACCTGAACAACCCCTTCGGGCGGACGACGCTCGACCGGGTGAACTGAACGACCAACACAAGGGAGAGATCGATGAGGAAATCCGTTCTGCTGACGACCGCCATGGTCGCCTTGGCCGGGTCCATGGCATTCGCCCAGGACGCCCCGACCGTCGGCGTGAGCTGGTCCAACTTCCAGGAAGAGCGCTGGAAGACGGACGAAGCGGCCATCAAGGCGGCTCTTGAAGCTGTCGGTGCCCAGTATGTTTCGGCGGACGCCCAATCCTCGTCCTCCAAGCAGCTCGCGGACATCGAGTCGCTGATCGCGCAGGGCGTCGATGCCCTGATCGTTCTGGCGCAGGACACCGCCGCCGTGGTCCCCGCCGTCCAGGCCGCCGCCGATGAAGGCATCCCCGTCATCGCCTATGACCGCCTAATCGAAGACCCGCGCGCCTTCTACATCACCTTCGACAACGTCGAGGTGGGCCGGATGCAGGCCCGTGCCATCCTCGAGGCCGCGCCCGAAGGCAACTATGTCATGATCAAGGGCTCGCCCACCGATCCGAACGCGGACTTCCTGCGTGCCGGACAGCAGGAGGTTCTGCAGGAGGCGATCGACTCCGGCGCGATCACTATCGTCGGCGAGGCCTACACGGACCAGTGGCTCCCCGCCAACGCGCAGCGGAACATGGAGCAGATCCTGACCGAGCAGAACAACGAGGTCACAGCAGTCGTGGCGTCGAACGACGGCACTGCGGGCGGCGTCGTGGCGGCGCTGACGGCCCAGGGGCTTCAGGGCATTCCGGTGTCCGGTCAGGATGCGGACCATGCCGCGCTGAACCGCGTGGCAGCCGGGACGCAAACCGTGTCCGTCTGGAAGGACGCACGCGAGCTTGGCCGCGTCGCGGGCGAGGTCGCCGTTCAGCTGGCCCAGGACACCGCACCCGACCAGATCGAAGGCGTTGAGCCGTTCACGACCCCTGGCGGCAACAACGTGAACGCGATTTTCCTCGACCCGCTCCCGATCACGCAGGAGAACCTGCAGGCCGTCGTGGATGCAGGCTGGATCACGCAGGAAGCCCTCTGCCAAGGCGTGACGGGCGGTCCCGCGCCCTGCAACTGAGCACTGTCCCGACATCGTGGCGCGCCCGAACGGGCGCGCCACGCCAAGGGGTTAAGAAAGGCATAGGCCAGCAAAGCCCGGCCAGCCCTGGCGTATGGCCGTGGAGGACGACAGCATGAGCGACGTGGCAGGAACCGGGGCGGGCACGACGCCCAAACGCAGCCTGATGGCGCAACTCGAGATCGACACGCGGCTTCTGGGCATGCTCGGGGCCTTCGCGCTGCTCTGCCTCGTATTCACCGTCGTGACCGGTGGGACCTTCCTCAGCGCCCGCAACATCTTCAACATCACCATCCAGACTGTCTCGGTCGCCCTCATGGCCACCGGCATGGTCTTCGTGATCGTGACCCGGCACATCGACCTGTCTGTGGGTTCGGTGCTGGCCATGTGCTCGGCCGTCATGGCCGTGGTCCAGACGCAGTGGCTGCCTCAGGGACTCGGCCTGCCGCTCGGGCACTGGCTGATCGCCCCGGCCGCGATCCTGGCGGGCCTTGCCGTGGGCACCGCGATCGGCGCCTTCCATGGCTATCTGGCCGGCTATCAGGGCATCCCGAGCTTCATCGTCACGCTGGGCGGACTCCTTATCTGGCGGAACGTGTCCTGGTACACGACCGGGGGCCAGACTGTGGCCCCGCTCGACCGCACGCTCCTGATGTTCGGCGGGTCCGAGGGCACGCTTGGCCCGACCTGGTCCTGGGTCATCGCCATCCTGGCCTGCGTCGTAGCTGTCGCGGCCATCTGGTCTGCACGGGCCGGCAAGGCGCGACACGGCTTTCCCGTGAAGCCCGTCTGGGCCGAGGCAGCCATGACCGCCATCCTCCTTGCCGCAGTGCTGGGCTTCACGGCCATCCTCAACTCCTACCTGATCCCCAGCGCCAAGCTCGAACGCATGTTCGAGGCGCGGGGGGAAACGATGCCCGAAGGGTTCACCCTAGGGCATGGCCTTCCGATCTCGGTCCTGATCCTGATCGTGGTCGCGGTCGCGATGACGGTGATCGCCCGCAAGACGCGGCTCGGACGCTACATCTTCGCCACGGGCGGCAACCCCGACGCGGCCGAGCTGTCCGGCATCAACACCCGCTGGCTGACGGTCAAGGTCTTTGCCCTCATGGGCTTCCTGTGCGGGCTCTCGGCCCTTGTGGCGCAGGCCCGCCTGCAAAGCCACGCCAACGACATCGGTACCCTGGACGAACTGCGGGTGATCGCTGCCGCCGTGATCGGCGGCACGGCGCTGGCCGGCGGAATCGGTACGATCTATGGCGCAATCCTCGGCGCCCTCATCATGCAGTCGCTCCAGTCCGGCATGGGCATGGTGGGCGTGGACACGCCGTTCCAGAACATCGTGGTCGGCGCCGTCTTGGTCATCGCCGTCTGGATCGACATCATCTACCGCAAGCGTTCGGGAGCCATGAAATGACCGTGAACCGTTCCGGCACCCCGCTTCTGGAGATGCGCGACATCTCCATAGCCTTCGGCGGCGTCCGCGCCGTGGATCATGTCACCGTGGACCTTTACCCGGGCGAGGTCGTGGGTCTCCTGGGCCATAACGGCGCAGGCAAGTCGACGCTGATCAAGATCCTGTCGGGGGCCTACAAGGCCGACAGCGGGGACATCTTCGTCGAAGGGCGCAAGGTCGAGATCAACAATCCCCGCGACGCCCGGTCCCATAACATCGAGACGATCTATCAGACGCTGGCGCTGGCCGACAATTTGGACGCGGCCTCGAACCTGTTTCTCGGGCGCGAGCTGACTACACCTTTCGGACTGGTGGACGACGCCCGGATGGAGGCCGAAACACGGCGGATCATGGGACGGCTCAACCCCAACTTCCGTAAGTTCGCGGAGCCGGTCAAGGCGCTCTCGGGCGGGCAGCGGCAGTCGGTGGCAATCGCTCGAGCCGTCTATTTCAACGCGCGCATCCTGATCATGGACGAACCCACTGCTGCGCTGGGCGTCCACGAGACAGCGATGGTGGCCGAGCTGATCCGCGAGTTGAAGGCGCAGGGCTTAGGGATCTTCCTGATCAGCCACGACATCCACGACGTCATGGGGCTGTGCGACCGCGTGACGGTTATGAAGAACGGCAAGCTCGTGGGAAGCGAGAGGGTCGAGGATGTCACCGAAGACGACATTCTTTCCATGATCATCCTGGGCAAGAACCCGCGCCGAGAGGCCGCGTAGGACGGCACGGTCCAAGAGAAGGAACAACACGATGTATATCGGCCTGGACCTGGGCACCTCCGGGCTCAAGGGTGTGCTGATCGACGAAACGCAGGCGATCCGGGCAGAGGCCACGGCACCGCTCGATGTCTCGCGTCCCCATGACGGCTGGTCCGAGCAGGATCCTGCCGCCTGGCTCGCCGCCGCTGATCGAGTCATGCAGGATCTGCGGGCTAAGGCCGACCTGTCGGGCGTGCGAGGGATTGGCCTGTCCGGCCACATGCATGGCGCAACGCTCCTTGATGCCGGACATCAGGTCCTGCGGCCCTGCATCCTGTGGAACGACACCCGCAGTCACAAGGAGGCCGCGGCGCTGGACGCCGACCCGCGGTTCCGGGCTGTTACCGGAAATATCGTGTTTCCCGGCTTCACCGCTCCCAAGCTGGCCTGGGTTTGCAACAATGAGCTCGACCTCTTTGCCAAGGTCGCGCTGGTGCTGCTGCCCAAGGATTACCTGAGGCTTTGGCTGACCGGAGAAGCCGTGGCCGAGATGTCGGACGCGGCCGGGACGTCTTGGCTGGATACCGGACGGCGCGACTGGGACGACGGATTGCTTGAAGCGACCCATCTGACCCGCTCCAACATGCCGAGGCTGGTGGAAGGGTGCGAGGTGTCCGGTACGCTTCGTCCTGAGCTTGCTTCGCAATGGGGGCTACAGCAAGGCGTGGTCGTGGCCGGGGGCGGGGGCGACAACGCCGCCTCGGCCGTCGGCGTCGGCGTCGTGCGGGCAGGGGACGCCTTCGTGTCCTTGGGAACTTCGGGTGTGCTGTTCGCGGCTTCGGATGCTTATCAGCCAGACGCTGCCAGCGCCGTTCACACCTTCTGCCATGCCTTGCCCGGAACCTGGCATCAGATGGGGGTCATCCTGGCGGCTGCCGACGCGCTGAACTGGTATGCCGGACTCGTGGATCGCAAGGCATCCGATCTGACGGGAGAACTGGGGGACTTGCGTGAGCCGGGGCGGACGCTGTTCCTACCTTATCTGGGCGGGGAACGGACACCGCATAACGACGCCGCCGTACGCGGCTCCTTCCTTCACCTCGATCACGCCACCGATCGCACCGCGCTGACACGCGCCGTGCTGGAAGGGATTACGCACGCCTTCCGCGACAGCTTCGACGCGCTTGTCAGCACCGGGACACGAATCGACCGGCTGATCGCCGTCGGTGGCGGATCGCGGTCCGAGTACTGGGTCAAGGCCATTGCGACTTCGCTGGGCCTGCCCATCGAGATCCCCGTCGCGGGCGACTTCGGCGGCGCTTTTGGGGCAGCCCGGCTCGGCATGATGGCTGCCACCGGCGCGGGGGCCGAGATCGCGACGGCCCCCCAGATGGCCCGCACGGTCGATCCCGATCCGACGCTGACCCCGGCCTTCGCCGAGGCTCATGCCCGCTACCGCGACGCTTACCTGGCCCTCAAGGGCCGCGCCTGACCAGAGAGGTTATCATGGCTGGTTATTTCGACGGCATTCCCGCGATCCGCTACGAAGGTCCGGAGACCGATAACGAGTACGCCTTCCGGCACTACAATCCGGACGAGGTCGTGATGGGCAAGACCCTGCGCGATCATCTCCGCTTCTCGGTCGCATGGTGGCACAGCTTCGCTTGGCCCGGCGGCGACCCGTTCGGCGGGCAAACCTTCGAGCGGCCGTGGTTCGGTGACACCATGGAGCTTGCGAAGCTCAAGGCCGACGAGGCCTTCGACATGTTCCGCATCCTCCAGGCGCCGTTCTTCTGCTGGCACGACGCCGACATCCGCCCGGAAGGCGAGACCCTGGCCGAGAACCTGTCCCGGCTCGATGAGATCATCGACCATATCGGACAGCGGATGGAGGGCACGGACATTCAGTGCCTTTGGGGAACGGCCAATCTGTTCTCACATCGCCGTTTCATGGCCGGCGCCGCGACGAACCCCGACCCCGAGGTGTTCCTGTTCTCGGCGGCGACCGTGAAGGCCTGCCTTGATGCCACCCACAAGCTGAAGGGTGCGAACTACGTTTTGTGGGGCGGGCGCGAGGGTTACGAGACGCTGCTCAACACCGACTTGAAGCGCGAGCGCCAGCAGGCTGGCCGCTTCCTGAGCATGGTCGTGGACTACAAGCACAAGATCGGCTTCGAAGGCACCATCCTCATCGAGCCCAAGCCCCAGGAGCCCACCAAGCACCAGTACGACTACGACGTCGCGACGGTGTACGGTTTCCTCAAGGACTTCGGCCTCGAGAACGAGGTGAAACTCAACGTCGAGCAGGGTCACGCCATCCTTGCCGGGCATTCCTTCGAGCATGAGTTGGCCCTGGCCGCATCGCTGGGCGTTCTGGGCTCCATCGACATGAACAAGAACGACTACCAGTCCGGCTGGGACACTGATCAGTTTCCGACCAACGTGCCGGAAATGATGCTGGCCTATTACGAGGTGCTGAAGGCCGGCGGCTTTACCACCGGCGGTACCAACTTCGACGCCAAGGTCCGTCGCCAGTCGCTCGACCCCGAGGATCTGATCCTTGCCCATGTGGGGGCGATGGATTGCTGCGCCGCCGGCCTCAAGGCGGCGGCCAAAATGCTCGAGGACGGCAAGCTGGAGCAGGCGCGGAACGAGCGTTATGCCGGCTGGGACCAAGTGCAGGATCTGCTGGGCTCCGATCTTGCCACGCTTCACGAACGGGCTTTGCGGGACAGCGTGAACCCCGAACCGCGCTCGGGCCGTCAGGAGCGGCTTGAGAACCTGGTGAACCGCTATCTTTGAAAGGTTCGGGCCCAGCCGCAAGGTTGGGCCCGAACACTTGGCGGCCTAGCGGACCCGGCGAAGAAATTCCTGGGTCCGAGGATCGCGCGGGGCATCGAAGATTTGCGACGGCGGACCTTCCTCCACGATACGCCCGCCTTCCATGAAGATCACGCGATCCGCGATCTCGCGTGCGAACTGCATCTCGTGAGTCACGATCAGCATGGTTTGGCGCTGCTCGGCGATCCGGCGCATCAGATCCAGCACCTCGCCGACCCATTCCGGGTCCAGCGCCGAGGTCGGTTCGTCGAAGAGGATCAGCGGCGCATTGAGAGCCAGCGCGCGACCGATGCCGACACGCTGCTGCTGCCCCCCGGACAGGGACGCCGGGTAGGCGTCGGCCTTGTCGCTTAGGCCGATGTCCCGAAGGATCTCATCGGCGCGCGACGTCGCCTCGGCCTTGGGGATGCCTTGCACGGTGACCAATGCTTCCGTGATGTTGCCCCGAGCCGTGCGGTTGGCGAACAGCGCATAATTCTGGAATACGAACGCCGTGCGGCGCCGCACGGCCAGGATCTGCGCCTTGGTGGCTTTGGCGACATCGACGGACAGGTCCCCGATCCGGATCGTGCCCTCGTCCGCGTGGTCCAGGAAATTGATGCAGCGGAGAAGTGTGGACTTGCCGGTACCAGAGGGACCGATAACCACGATCCGCTCTCCCGGCTGGATCGTCAGGTCGATCCCTCGAAGAACCGGCGTTCCGTTGAACGCCTTGACCAGCCCGGTGACCGCGATCATCGCGCGAGAGCCCGGTTCATGCGGACCTCGAGCCAGCGCTGCACGACAGACAGCGCCTCCACGACGACCCAATAGAAGATGGCGACCAGCAGGAAGGCCTCGAAGTAGCGGAAGCTGCTGGCGGCCTCCTTCTGTGCGGCGCCCATCATCTCGGTTACCCCCAGCGTGAAGGCTAGGGACGTGCCCTTGATCATGTCGATGAAGTAGTTGAGCAGTGTCGGCGCAGCGATGCGGGCCGCCTGGGGCAGGATGATCCGGCGCATCGCCTGGACCTGGGTCATGCCGACGGCCTGGGTCGCCTCCCACTGACTCCGGTCCACGCCCAGGATTGCTGCCCGGATGCTTTCGGCCATGTAGGCCGAGAAGTGCAGCGTCAGGCCCGCAATAGCTGCCTGGACGCCATTGATGGCACTGAAGGCCGGCATCAGTTGCGGCAGGCCGTAGTAAAAAAGGAAGAGCTGGACCAGAAGCGGCGTGCCCCGGAAGAAGCTGATGAAAAACTGTACGATCTGGTTCAAGATCCGGACCCGAGCGACGCGGATCATCGCTAGGATCAAGGCCAGAACCAGCGCCAGCACCATGGCAGCCAAAGCCATTCCGAGGGTCAGGGGAAGGTACCGCAGCAGGATGGGCACGAGGCCCATCATGTAGTCGAGGTCTAGCGCCTCCATCACGTCACTCAGTCGCCACAGCCTCGGCCCCACTCGACTCGGCGCTTTCGGTGCCCGAGGTGGTCACGTCGATCCCGAGCCACTTTTCGGAGATGTCCCGAAGGGTGCCATTCTCTTTCAACGTGGTGATCGCCGCATCAACCTCGTCCCGCAGGGCGCGGCCTTCGTCATCGTCTCGGAACGGCAGGGCGTTCTGGATTTCGCTGAACGGGTCGCCGGAGAGTTGGAGCGGCAGTTCGCTTTCCTGGATCGTCACGGCCGAAGACACGCGGTCCATGACAAAGGCATCCACCCGGCCAAGCGCCACATCCTGTTCGAGGTTGCTCTCGTAGGTACGGATGTCGATCTCGCTGGCAAAAGGCAGTTCGCGAAGAAGCTGCTCGAAATTCGATCCCAGGTTGACCGCGACCGAGCGGCCCCGAAGGTCATCCACCCCGTTGATCTCGGCGTTGCCCTCGCGGACAACCACTTGGGCGCCGTCGATGACATAGGGCTGTGTGAAGATGAACGCCTCCTCGCGCTCCGGCGTGATGGTGATCTGATTCGCCACCGTATCGATCCGGCCCGAGTCCAAGGCTCCGATCAGGCCCGAGAACGACATGGTCACAAAGTTGACCGGACGCCCGATCTCTTCGCCGACCGCATTCATGAAGTCGACTTCGAAGCCCTGAAGCACGTCCTGCTCAACAAAAGTGAAAGGGAAGTAGCCTCCCGACATGCCGACGTCGATGGGCTCGACCTCCTGTGCCTGTGCACCCATGGCGGCGATCGCAGCGATGGTGATAAGCCCGGGCAGCTTGGACATGGGCGGTCTCCTTGCAAAAGATGTCAGGTCAACGGGAGCCTGCGCACGCAGAACGTCGCGCCGCCAAGGCTGTTCCTCGGGACACAGATACCCCGCAGACCCGGAACGGCCAGGGGCGGGCGCTTGTCTCCTCGCCTGTGCTGGTCTAAGGTGCCTCTTGCAGAAAAGGTCGCCAAGGGGCGACTTGGAACTCCGCCCTGATGGCCCCGAGGGCCTCCCGATCCAACAGCGCTGCCGCGCTTTCTTGCCGGACCTGTGCCTGCACCATGACGTACCGACTTCCTGTTGCCCTCCTTGCCTGCGTCATCTTCGCGGCGTTGTGCGTCGCATTCGTCCTGCTTCGGCCGCTCCTGCCCCTCGACGAGACGCGCTACCTGACGGTCGCATGGGAGATGTGGATCGGCGGCTCGAAGCTGGTGCCGCATCTGAACGGCGACCTGTATGGGCACAAGCCGCCCTTCCTCTTCTGGCTCGTCAACATCGTTTGGGCGATCGGAGGGGTCAGCGAATTGGCTGCGCGTCTCGTGGCTCCGTCCTTCGGTGTATTCTCCGTGGCGTTGACGGCGCTGCTGGCGCGCCAACTCTGGCCCGAGCAGACGGATCGTGGCGGCAGGGCGGCCCTGATCCTCGCCACCACCGGAGTGTTCCTGCTGTTCGGGTCGGCCACGATGTTCGATGCGATGCTCACGGCGTCCGTCCTCCTGGCGATGATCGCTCTTTGGCACCTCGTTCACGACGGGCGCGCACGTTGGGCCGTGCTGCTGGGGGCAGCCGTCGCACTTGGAGTTTATGCCAAGGGTCCCGTCGTGCTGGTCCATGTCGTGCCGACAGCGTTGCTTGCTCCGGTCTGGCGCGACCGGACGACATCACTGCCCTTGGCGCGCTACCTTCTGCGGCTCGGACAGGCGCTTCTGGTCGCCCTTGGTCTAGTCGCTCTCTGGCTCGTACCGGCGCTCCTCCTCGGAGGAGCGGAGTACCGCGAGGAAGTCCTGTGGAGGCAGAGCGCCGGGCGCGTGGTTCAGGCCTTCGCGCACCAGAGGCCTTGGTGGTGGTTCCTGGCCGTCCTTCCTATCTATCTCTGGCCTTGGGCGTGGAGCCCTGCGGCCCTGGCCGCCCTGTCGCCCCGAGCCTTGGCTCGCGAGGAGGGCAGCAGGTTCCTGGTCGTGTGGGCGCTGTCTGCCTTGGTGGCGTTCTCGTTCATCAGCGGGAAGCAAACTCATTACCTGCTGCCCGAACTCCCAAGCGTCGCTCTCCTTCTGGCAGCGTCGACCCGGGAGGGCTCTCGCGGGTGGCGGGTGTTCGCTTTCCTGCCTGCTCTATTGCTGTTCGTCCTTGGGCCCGCGCTCGCCTTGGGGGTCATAGGCACGGCCGATTTGCCAGATCTTTCGATGCCCCTGGTGCCGGTGCTGGCAGCCATGGCCCTTGTCGCGCTGCTCGCTGGGGCGCTCTGGCGTGTGCCGGGACAGGTCGCGGCGACCGCCTTTGTAGCACCCCTGACGCTCCTGGCTTTCCACGCGCTGGCAGCGACGATCCTCGCGCTGACCCATGATCCCAGCCGGATCGGGCGCATCCTGGCGGCCCACCAAGACGCGGGGCTCGCCATTCAGGAGGCCGGCTACCACGGTCAGTTCGGCTTTGCGGGCCGCTTGTCCGTGCCGCTGAATGTCGTCCCGCGCCCCGAAGACGTGGCTGCCTGGGCGGCGGCCCATCCGGGCGGCATCATCGTCAGCGAACATCCTTTGGACGCTCAAGGCTATTCCGTCATCGCTCGGCAACCGTTCCGGGGTGGCGTCTATACGATCTATCAGGTCGCCAAGGAGGCCTCATGACGCCGCCCCATGTTTCGGTAGTTCTGCCCGCGAAGGACGAGGAAGGCTGCATCGTCGGGGTCGTGACGGCGATCGGCCAGGCGCTCGACGGCATCCCGCACGAGATCATCGTGGTGGATGACGGCTCGGGCGATGCTACCGCCTCGTTGGTTCGTGCGATGATGGCAGACAGGCCAAACCTGCGCCTCGTGCGCCATGATCGCGCCTGCGGACAGTCCGCCGCGATCCGCTCGGGCGTCATGGCGGCCAAGGGTACGATCATCGCCACGTTGGACGCGGATGGCCAGAACCCGCCCTCGGAGTTGCCCCGCCTCCTCGAGCCGTTCCTGGGTCCCGACGTGGATCTCAGCCTTGGGCTGGTTCAGGGGCAGCGCTTGGGACGCCGGGACACATTGTCCCGCAAGATCGCTTCTAAGGCAGCGAACGGCGTACGGGCTGCCCTGCTGGGGGATGGGCTACGGGACAGTGCCTGTGGAATGAAGGCCTTTCCCAGGGATGTGTTTCGGCGACTGGCCTACTTCGACCATATCCATCGCTTCATGGCAGCCATGGTCCTTCGGGAGGGTCTGGTCGTCCTGCCGATCGAAGTGGCTCACGAGCCCCGTCGGACCGGGCAGTCCAAGTATGGCAACATAGGTCGGGCCCTGGTGGGGGTGGTGGATCTGCTGGGCGTGGCCTGGTTGATGCGGCGTCGTCGTCTTTGTACTTCGTGGGAGGTGCGGGAGGACGCCCATCCTTCGACCACATGGTCCCTTCCGCCCTCGGGCCCAGCGGCCGAGCTTGCAGCTGGGCAACTGGGTTCGGCTCCCCTTGGCGCTGCGTGAGCCGCGACCAACCAGCCAAGCCCTGCACGATGCGGCTTCTACGACCCAGGAGCCACGGCAACTGCCTTCGTTGACCTTGATTTAACGTCTCAGCGGTACTCTGGACCGGTGACCTGCCATACTCGGAAGACCTCGCGAGAGCGTTGGGAAGCAGGGTTCGGTGTACGGAACCAAGGGGTCGCGGTTGGGTAAGGTTCGATGGGGACGACGATGGAAAGCCACCTCAAACATCCGAAGTACGGCATCCCGCTCCGAATTGCGCTGACCAACCAGGATGAGATCATGGGTCTGGTGTATGTGCAATGGAGCCAGCGCATCCGCGACCTCCTTTGCGAACGGGACGCGTTCCTGCCCGTGCGGACGACCAAAGGCACCATCCTGCTCAACAAGGTCAATATCGTCCGGGTCGACATCCTGACCCTTGAGCAGATCACGAAAGAGCAGGAACTCTTCCCCGAGATCGACTTCGACTACCTGACCTACAACAGCTGGTGACTGGGGCTTGGCTCCGGTCCGATACAGCGCTCGGGTCTGTGTCTAGACGAAGTCGCCGGCGATCCGAACCAGATGGTTGTCCCATGCACCGTCATGCTGTCGCTGCCAGCCCGATGTGCTGCCCCTGAACCCGATAACGGCCCCAAGGCCTGTCGTCGCGACAAACCCCTCCGGTCCTGAACTCAAACCACAGGTGTCGGTCATCATGAGCCGATCGACCCAGCCGCCGGATTCAGTGTCCCAGATATGCACCTGTCCTCCGGGCGGAGACGATATGGCCACGCGTTCGCCGTCTTGAGACAGCGCCACGGACCCGGCGTATCCCCGCATCTCCGACTGCAGCGGGCCCGGAGCGGAAAGAAGGCGCGGCGCCTCCCCCTGGCGGTGCAATCCGATCAGCGGGGGGGCCTCGGCTTCGTCCCCGTGCCACTGCATGGCAAAGGCGACCAATCCGTCCCCACGCAGGGCGAGATGCCGTATCGAGTTGCGCCACAGGTCAGGCGCGAGTTCCACGATATCCATCAGCCTGCCATTCGCATCGAAGTAAGACAGGTTCGGGCGCATCTCGGGGATCCCCAGGTCCACCTCGCCGGCGTCCGGGTGGGAGCCTATGCCGCCGTTGGCGACGACCAGCGTATCTGTTCCCGGAAGGCGACCAATATCATGGGGTCCAACGCCTCCTGAAGGAAATTCATCGATCTGCAGATAGTTCATGACTGCGTCCCGGACCGCGATCATGCCACGGTTGCCGTCAAAGTCGTTCTCGCTCGTGAACAGCAGGGACCCATCGCGCGAGAAGGTTCCATGGCCGTAGAAATGGCGTCCCTCGGCGGACTGCAGCGTTGCTTTGGGCTCTCCGGTCAGGCAGTCCAGGACCACCGCGAAGGTGCCCGGACGGCGTGCGAACGCCACCGCTTCGGCGCGCGTAGGGTGCGCTGCCGCTGCATGGCCACGATCCGGCAGGGGAACCCGGAAGGTCTCAGTTCCGTCGCTGCTCAAGCCTGCCAGCACGTAAGCACCAGTCGGAAGCTTGGCAGCCGCCAGATAGGCCGGACTCCCGACATCCGCCCAGGTCGGGCGCGGGACGATGGCCGCCATCGCCAATCCTGCCAGAAAGCCGCGTCGAGTCGCCATCTCAGTCTCCGTCGGCCGCATTGAAGCCGGCCGCCACCCCGAGCGCGGGCCCAAGCTCTTCGTTGACGAGCGCGCTGATCCGATCCACGGAGGTCTTCAGCGCCTCGACCCGGAAGCGGCCTTCGGGGGTTGCCACGCCTGCGAAGATCGGATCGCCCAGCCCCGCTGCCAACCGCTCCGCCTGCTCGAAGGCGGCTTCAAGGTCCTGGGCGACGCTGCCGGACGGGGCCAGCCGGGCTGAAAGATCGGACAAGGCGGCCAGGGACAACTGAACGTGGCGCAAGGACCGGCCCGAGCGTCGAGCCTCGGCTCGGGCGGGCTTCGGGTCGTCGAAGCTGCCCATGGGCCGAGCGAGTCGCGAGTCCGAGGTGAACTCTAGTCCTGCGCCAAGCGCATCGTAGAATTCCTGAATCACGTCCGCTGCCGAGCGATAGGCCGCATTCTCGCCAGGCGACTGGAGCAGGGTCGCGTAATCGCCTGTCCAGTCGGCATATATGGCGGCAGCATTGGCGGCTATGTCACGGGCGATCGCTTGGACCAAGGCGCAGCGGTAAGACTCGGGTGCAAGCGTCGCGAACTCCTCGTCATAAAGCAGGAACTCGAGCGGGTAGAAGCCGCGGGCCGCGATCGAGACCTCGGCATAGCCCTTTTGCGAGACGACGACAGGGTCCTCGGCGGCGATCAGGCTGCGAAGGGCAGAGGGGGTGTCACCGCGCGGGTCGGGCCAGAAGGCCAAGGCATAGGCGCGATCGTCGGTCTCGGACGGGCCGAAGCGCAGGTGACTGACACCGATCCATGTATCGAACGCTTCGTTGAAGGCTGCACGTAGATCATCTGACTCGGGGTGGCAGTCGCTCTGGGCGGCCGCATCGAGCTTCGCCGCAGCCTCGTCGAGGGCGGCGTAACGTGGCATGACATGGTTCTGCACCACGTCAGTGATCACCTCCGCCTGATCCTGGGCCAAGACAGGGGTGGAGAGGGTTACGCAAAGCGCAACAAGGGCAGGGCGCATTACAAGCTCTCCAGAAAGCGGATCAGGGCCTCGCGGTCGGCGCGCGGCATCGTCACGACCCTGTCACGCGGTGCCTGCGCCTCACCGCCATGCCACAGGATGGCCTCCAAGAGGCTGCGAGCCCGACCGTCGTGCAGAAAGGTCGCCCGCCCACTGACCTGCTCGGTCAGGCCAACTCCCCAAAGCGGAGCGGTGCGCCACTCGGTGCCGCTGGCTTGCCCTTCGGGGCGATGATCCGCCAGACCGTCGCCCATGTCGTGGAGAAGCATGTCGGTATACGGCCAGATCAGCTGAAAGCTTTGCTCGGGCCGATTCTCCAGGCGGTGGGTAACGAACGAGGGCTGATGGCAAGCGGGACAGCCGGTCTCGTGGAAGACCTGCTTGCCGCGCAACACCTCAGGGTCGCTTTCGTCGCGTCGTGCCGGGACGCCCAGGTTTCGGGCGTAGAAAGCCACGAGATCAAGGGACTCGTCATCCACCTCCAACCCGCCACGGGACGCGTCCCCGCCATCGGGGGCAGAGCGGCAAGCGAGTTGTACCTCGGTACATTCACCGAAAGCGGCCGCGTTCAAGGAGGTGGAGAGCCCCATGTCGCCGGCAAAGGCGGCCGCAGACTGTTCACGGATGGTGGCAGTTCCCGCCTTGTGCCCGAACCGTCCCAACGTGATCTCGCCGAACTCTGGCGACAGGATCATGTTGGGCCGGCCCGAGATGCCATCCTTGTCCGCATCATCCTCGTCGGCATGGGCCAGGATGTCCGAAGCGGGGATCGCCTCCAGAAGCCCGAGGCCGATCATCTGCGGCGCGATGCGCGGGCTCAGCATGGCATCCGGATGAAGCGGACCATAAGCCAGGTCCTGCAATTCATAGGTCGGCCGCCGAAGAAAGGCGGACTGCCCGTCCGAGAGCCGAACCTCGACGTCCTCGTAGGTGATCGCCAGCTTCGCTTCTGGGACCTGTCCTGCGACACCTCTTGTCTGGATCTGACTGCCATAGGTCGGCTCGGGCCAGGAGGCGAGGTACTCCCGGATCGCTCCCGCGCCCTCCTCGTCGGTGCTCGGGATCGAAACACGCAGGATCAGCGCCCCGGAGTCGTCGCCCAACCCGTCCGGGGGGTGACCCCGCCCGTCTTTGACATGGCAGCCTTGGCAGGACCGGGCGTTGAACAAAGGGCCGAGCCCATCCGAAGCCTGCGTCGAAGATGGGGACGACACCCAGGTCTTCCGGAACAAACCATTCCCGACCTTGAAATCCAACTCACCTTCGAAGCTCATGTTTCCCGAGGGCTGGGAGAATGCGTCGGCCGTCCCTCTGGCTCGCACGGTGGCCGCTCCTGCAGGCATTCCTTCATAGCGGTCCGACGTGGAAAAATCGCTTGGCGGCACCGTCACCGCAGCCACGCGCCCGACCTCTTCCAATGTGCGCGGAATGGTACGGAGGTGCGGGTCCCCGACCGACTGGGCAAGAGGTGCCGCCAGGCCTGCCGTGCCGGCCAGAGCGAGCATGACGAAAAGCGGACGCGCTCCACTTCTGGCACTGGCAGGCATCACTGGAACACAGCATCCGGCGCGTCAAGGCTGTCGGAGCCTTCTATGCTGACGCCATTCAGGCCCAAAGCCGCCACCACGCGTTCGATGCTGCGGGTCTGATCGATCAGGCCATCGACCCCGGCCATGACCAGATCCTCGCCTTGGGCGTTGCCGCGCTCGAGCATCATGTCATACGCGAAGCCTTGCTCCGCCGCCGTCCGAATTGCGCCCAGCGCCGCCATGGTCGTGTCAAGCTTGGCCTGCATCTCGGCATCGAGGGCCGGATCCTTGGCCGACACGAGGTCGGACAGCGAAGGCCCGGACACCAGCGTGCCGTCCGTCCGGACGTACTCTCCCAGATAGACGTTCCTCACGCCCATGCCGTCATAGTAGTGGCTGTTATGCGTGTTGTCCGAAAAGCAATCATGCTCCTCCTCGGGATCGTTCAGCATCAAGCCAAGGCGCATGCGCTCTCCGGCCTGCTCTCCGTAAGACAGGCTGCCCATGCCGGTCAGGATCGCCGTCAGGCCGGCTGTTTCGTCGGCCAACACTGCCTCGCGCGCCGCGCCACCTTCGGCCCACTGAGCCGCCATCCATTCCAGGTCGTCCACCAGCAGCCCGGTTGCCGCCAGCAGGTAGGCGGCACGGCGGTCGCAGTTGCCGCCCGTGCACGAGTCACCCACGGCAAAGTCGGTCCAGGGACGGTTGCCAGCGCCAGGGCCGTGACCATTCAGATCCTGACCCCAGAGCAGAAACTCGATGGCGTGATAACCCGTCGCCACATTGGCCTCGACCCCTGCGGCTTCGTGCAGGACATCGGCCAGAAGGTCGGTGCTGATCTCCGAGGCGTCCACCGTTTGCCCCGACAGGGAGAAGGACGGATGACCGATCACGTTGACGACCGCCGCCTCATTCTCGTCGGTCGGACCGCCATAGGAAGCATCGACATAGTCGATCAGTCCTTCGTCCAGAGGCCAGGAGTTCACCCGACCTTCCCAGTCATCCACGATGGGGTTCCCAAAGCGGAATACCTCGGTCTGCTGGTAAGGCACCCGCGCGCTGATCCAAGCGGCCCGTGCAGCCTCCAGCTTGTCCTGAGAGGGATCCGTTACCAGCTCGTGTATCGCTGCCTTAAGGGCCAGCGCCGTGTGATGGCTGTCCCCATATGCAGCCTCGGCTATGTTGGCATAGGTGTCGAGGACATCCCGGGCCTCCTGAGCGGTGGCGGGCAGCGCGCCCAAAGCAAGAGCCGAAGCAGCTAAGGTCAAGCGATTCATGAGGTCCCTCATCCCTCCCCGTCATCGGGGTAACCGAACCCGTCCCTGGGACAGATCGACGGACCTGTCAACCTGATTATTTCCGTCAGGATTGACTCTGGCCTTCAACAAGGTGCAAGGGGGTCTGCCTGCTCAGAGGCCGACGTTCAGCTTTGGACGGCGCGAAGCTGGCATGAAGTTGCCCCCGAGCAGGCGAGCTTTCCTGTGGGGAGCCACGGTTGGCAGGTTGCTGGGGGGACTAGTCGCCGTGCTCGCCTCAGATCGAGGTCGCTCCCTTCGGATAAAGTACGACTTGGGTGTCGGTGGGCACTCGTTCGTAAAGATCCACGATGTCGGCATTGATAAGACGCGCGCAGCCGTTCGAGACGGCCGCCCCGATCGTCTGTGGAGCATTGGTGCCGTGGATCCGAAGGAACGTGTCCCCCCGATCGGGCGTGAACAGGTAGAGTGCGCGCGCCCCGAGCGGGTTGTCCGGTCCGCCGGGCATCCCCTCCTCGGCATAACGTTCGTACAGTTCCGGCTCCCGCTCGACCATGTCGGGCGTGGGCTTCCAATCCGGCCACTCCTTCTTGGCGCCGACGAAGTACACGCCCGCTTCATAGAGACCAGGACGGCCAATCCCGCAGGCATAGCGAATGGCCATCTGGTCCGGCAGCGTCCAGTAGAGCGCGAAGCGGTTCGGATCGACGTGGATCTGTCCAGCCGGAATGCCTGCCTGGATAGGCACCACCCGTGGTTGGAAGTCGGGAGGGAGGACTTGCGCAGCTTCGGACACCGTCTGGGCCAACGCCCCTGAGGCCACGACGCCCAGGCCCGCGAGGCCGGTTGTCAGGAGATGACGGCGTGTAAGCATCGAAGATCCTTTCCTGTTCGGAATTTCGTCAGGAACGATCAAGGAGGCCGTTTGGTTCACCAATGGCTAGCTGGCTAGCTGGTCCCTTGCAGCCGGACTCCATTACCCGTCACGCGTGCCATGACTCGGTACAGGCCGCCGAACGCTGCGAGGAACCGACCGCATGGGAGGTTCAAGCTGCCAAGGACGGCTTGGGCCGGGGAAAGAGGGCCTCGACCTGATCGGCGCTGCACCCAGGCCCGACGCGGCGCGAAATCGTCTTCAGCACGGGCTCCATGGCGTCGTCGAGATACGGGGACAGCATCTCGAAGAAGGCGCTGGACACCTCGACCATCGCCACGGGCGACGAGACCCGGTCCAGCGAGCGGCAGAACCACGCCGCGTCGTCCAACCTGTTCTGGCAGGCTTGGGCGAGGCGGTTCGCGGCCGTGAGCCGCCGTTGAAGAGCCTGGGCAACCAGTCCCTGAGCGTGGTTGGGAAGCCCGTCGATCATGCTCAGCGTGACATCATACGAAACAAGAAGGCGCTGGGCCTCCTCAAGCGACCGCCTTGCCGCAGCGGCCGCGTCATGCCGGAGCGCGCGTCCAGCGACGAGTGCAGGAAGGGCAGGCAGGCTGATGGTCCTGGGTATCATCGGAGGGTGCTCTCACTTCAGGGGAAGTAAGCACATCACGTCATAGGACATGGATGCAATTAAGGAGAGATATTGGCGAAACACAGTCAATCAAAAGCTGAATGAACTGACTGCCCGAAATGGCTTGGAGGCAGCTTGTCCCTGGGCAGGCCCTGCGATCCTTCTGCCTTTGTCGCAAGCGGGCGGGGAAAGCGGGTGCAGGTCGTCGACCACCCCGGCTGAGACACGTTCGTTCGCGCCCTTGGTCTCGATACCATCGCCTCGCATCATGTTGAGTCACCGAAAGGTGCCCGGTTAGCCTTGGACGAGGTCACTCCCGTCCTTGAGCTCTTCAGGCCCCCGGGTCCTGCGTTCTGCTGGCTGCTGGGTCACTTAGCCTAACTCAACCTTAACCTGAGTTGAAAAACTTGAATCAATACAGAGACGTTCAGAGTTGCGCGCTTTCCTGGCCGATACGGACGTGAAGGGTCGGAGCGGAACGTCTGACCTGATCGAACAAGACACGTAGAAGGCGTCCGTTGACGGCCCTGCGACATGCATCCAGCACGATCCCCGGAAGTTCGTAGCCAAGATGTAGGGCGTCGATAAAGCCGTTTGCAGGACAGGAGTTTTCCGGAAGCAGCCACTCGGGAGACGCAACGGTTGATGGTGACCATACCTGCCTGGGCTCGCGATCATTTGGGCCATTCAACCCGCTGTCGTGGGTGCGTCGACGGCCATCTCGCAGGTGCAGAAAGAATTCGGTCACTTTGTCAAGGATCTCCTTCCGGGTTAATACTTCGGTACTAAAAAGTACAAAGCAGCCAAAATGGGGAAACCCGGGAACGGACTTGCGGTCAAGCCGTTTCGTGATGGGGCGAATGAGAGGCCTGCTGCTGCGCAGTCGTGCAGGGCGGGTAAGTGGATGGCAGGCACCGTGACCTTGGTTGGACGTGGTGTGCCGTCCGTTTGACGTGGCGATTTGATCGAGGTGGTGCCTTGTCCTTCAGCCCTATTCTGACGCGGGTTCTGGTCTATGACCCGAACCCCTTCCTCGCGAACTCGATCTGCAACGGGCTGGAGCTTTGCGGCCCGTTCACGGCCAAGTCCTGCAGTGGCGACGTTTCCAACCTGACGGGGGTGTGCTCGACCTTCCGCCCCAACATCATCGTTCTCGATCCGGCCCGAGTTCCCCTGAGCCCTGAGCAACTGACGAGCCAGGTGACGCGCGACCTGCCGAACTGCGAGATCCTGGGCTATGTGGCCGATGGCGATCGAACCGAGGCCGAGCGCTGTCTGGCAGGTGGCTTCGTCGGCGCCGTCTCCCAGGGACGCGGCCTCGAGGCACTGATCGAAGCGCTCGAGGCGGCCAAACTGGGGGGCATCTACGTGGACCAGTGCTTTGCCCGGTTTGCTGAACGTCGCGCTCTGGAGCTGGTCAAAGGTGATCCTGACGGTTCCGGCCGGCTGAGCGAGCGTGAACGCTACGTGATGGAACATGTAGCGCGAGGGTTCAGCAATAAGGAGATCGCCGGCAAGCTGGGGCTCAGCCCCAAGACGATCGAGACTTACCGGTCACGTGCAGCCGGTAAATTGGGGCTGCGGCGCAAGACCGATATCGTCCAGTATGCCCTGCGCAATAACTGGCTTGGCTGAGCCACCGGACAGTTTGTGAGAACCAGCCCTACAGAGCCTGCGGATTTCCCCGACTGGAGTTCATGCTGGCCGGAACATAGCCCAGTCTTGGGGCGCCCCGGTGTTTTCGGGGAGGTCGGCGCCGCGACGGGGACGGGCGGCGGAGGAGCGGATTGATGACGACCGCGATGAAGAAACAAGAGTTGAGGCATGTTGCCGTAGCGGTCCTGGACGCCAATCCCATCCTGGGCGAGGCGATGGTTCAGCATTTCAGTTCGAGCAAGTACTTCGGACGCGATGATGTCGTCAGCCTGACTTGGGACAGGGCGCGCGATCTGGCGCATATTCGTCCATCCATCCTTGTCTTGGATCCGTCCCAGTCGCCAAGTGGCCTTGAAGATCTGGTCTCCGAACTGAGGTCGAGCGTGCCCGGCCTCCAACTGGTGGCGTATTCCTCGGCGCCGTCCGTGGATCTGGCCCGGACCTGCGTGAACCTCGGATTCCGCGCGTTCGTTCCGAAAAGCGCTGAAAGTACCCAGTTGACCGGTGCGCTGACAGTCGTGGCCAATGGGGGAATGTATGTGGACCGGCAGTTCGTCGAGTGCCTGCTGCCGTCCTCGGCTCCGGCCGAGCCGCCGACGATGACCCAGCTGAGTCAACGGGAGGAAGCGATCCTCCGGCGCATCTCGCTCGGTCTCAGCCACAAGCAAATCGCGACCGAACTGGGTCTGAGCCATAAGACGGTGGATACCTATCGTGCACGGGGCATGCGCAAGCTTGGCCTTGCCGACAGGGGCGAACTGGTTCGCTATGCGCTGAAGCAGGGCTGGCTCGAGTAGTTCGCTCCATCACTCACGATGACCGATGCTGAAGGGGGCGTGGCCGAGAGGCTGCGCCTCCTTTGTCATTCCAATGTGGACCGCTCGGTAGATCGGCCGCACTCACGGGCTGCGACACCTGACAGGGCATGTAGGGCAAAATCCTTCACAGCGCGGGAGTCGGAGGACAGCGCAGTAGGGATGATCCTTTCTGGCTGATCGCCTTCCCCGACTGATGGAGGTGCCAACGTCGGCCTAGAACCTGTGACAACTCCGGGGCCATTCTGCGGCCTCCTTGTGTTTTCGCGAAAGGGAACTTCATGGCGAGAATTAGTGTGTTCGGGATCGGGTATGTCGGCGTGGTCTCGGCCGCATGCCTGGCTCGCGATGGTCACGAGGTGGTCGCTGTCGATCTCGACCGCGAGAAGGTCCGGGCGATCAACGAGGGGCGTTCGCCCATCGTGGAGAAAGGACTGGACGAACTGCTCGCGGGCGTCGTGTCCGAGGGGCGGCTGCGTGCGACCACGGATGCGGCCGAAGCCATCGCTGCGACGGACGCGTCCTTTGTATGCGTCGGCACCCCAAGCGCACCCGACGGCTCGGTCGGCCTCGTCTTCGTGAAGGGCGTCTGCGAGTCCATCGGCAAGGCTGTGGCCGCCAAGGGCAGCTACCATTCGGTGATCATCCGCTCGACGATCGTGCCGGGGACGATGGTGAACACCTGCATTCCGGTCCTCGAAGCAGCATCCGGCCTCAAGGCAGGCGAAGGCTTCGGCGTCGGCTACTTCCCCGAGTTCCTCCGCGAGAGCACTGCGATCGAGGATTACTACGATCCGGGCCTGATCGTGTACGGCGCCCTGGATGATCGTACCGCCGAGGTTCTCAGGTCGCTGAACGATCATCTGCCCTGCGAGTCGCACCTCGTGGACCTCTCGACAGCCGAGATGGTCAAATACACGTCGAACTCCTGGCGCGCCGTGAAGATCACCTTCGCGAACGAGATCGGCAACATCGCCAAGGCCTGCGGGCTCGATGGGCAACTCGTGATGCGGATGCTCTGCAGCGACCACAAGGTTGCGATGTCGCCCGCTTTCCTTCGCCCCGGGTTCGCGTTCGGCGGCTCCTGTCTTCCTAAGGACGTCCGCGCCTTGCGCGCCTTGGCCGCTGACAAGGACACTCCCGCACCGCTTCTGGGCGCCGTGCTGGAAGCGAACGAGATGCAGATCTCTCGCGCCGAGCAGATGATTGAAGCTTCGGGCATGAAGAGCGTTGGCCTTGTCGGCATCAGCTTCAAGCCGGGCACGGACGACCTGCGGGAGAGCCCACTTGCCGACCTGGCCGCCCGCCTGATCGACAACGGCAAGGATGTCAGGGTCTATGACCCTTACGTGTCGGTGGCGTTCCAGAACCCGGCCGCTGCGAACCGCGGCAACGATGTGGTTCCTGATCTCGACATGCGGATGGCGGACAGCATCGACGACCTGATCGCGTCCACGGAGATCCTCATCGTCGGCAACTCCTACGAGGAAGCCCGAGAGCCGCTTTTGAGCGCCGTGGGCACGCGGCCGATCGTGGACCTGACCCGGCTCGACCGGACCGTCCGGTCGAACGGCTCCTACCAAGGGATCTGCTGGTAACCGCATGCTGGGGCACGCCGCCTACCTCCTGTCCATGATCGCGCTGGCCGCTGCCGTCGGGCGGCGGACTGCGGACGAACTGGGCACCCTCCTCATCGTGGTGGGGGTGCTTGGCCTGTGGCGGTACAGCTGGGCCGCGATCAACTTCGCACGAGCGGCGATCTATCTGCGCTGGGCCTACCCGCGACAGCGGGCCGAGGCCGAGCGCGCCTACCGTGCACGGCCAATCCCGGCGCATGCCTTCTTCCTGGTGACGACCTACAAGATCGAGCCCGGCATCACGACGCGTGTCTACCGCTCGATCTTCGAGGCAGCCGCAGTCTCGAAAGGGGGGGCTACCATCGTCGCGTCGGTAGTGGATGGTGCCGACCTGCGCATCATTCGCGAGCTGTTCGCTCGGATGCAGGGCAGTGCGTCCCATGTGAAGCTGGTGATCGACCAGATCCCCGGGACGGGCAAGCGCGACGCGATCGCCCGTTCCCTGCGGATCATCGCGCGCGAGGCACCGTCCCCTCGGGACGTCCTCATCTTTGTGGACGGCGACAGCTGCGTCCCTTTGGACATCGTGGACCGGTCTGCGCCCTTCTTCACCGATCCTCGCGTGGGCGCCCTCACGACAGACGAGACGGTCGAGATCCTCGACGCCCCTCTGTTTCGGGATTGGTTCGACCTTCGCTTCATGCAGCGGCAGGTCATGATGTGCTCCATGGCACTGAGCGGCCGCGTGCTCACGCTGACTGGGCGCATGTCGGTCGTGCGCGCCGATCTTGCAACCCAGCCGAGCTTCATCAGCCACGTCCAGCACGACTTCATCGATCACTGGCGGCTCGGCCGCGTCAACTTCCTGACCGGCGACGACAAGTCGACCTGGTTCTGGCTTCTCAGCCGCGGCTTCCACATGACCTACCTTCCGGACGTGAAGTCGGTTTCCATGGAAACCCAGCCTCTGCCGGGCTTCTTCGAGAGTGCATTCGCGCTCATGAAGCGCTGGTTCGGGAACATGATGCGGACCAATGGCCGTGCGGTGGCGCTCGGACCGCAGCGGATCGGGCTTTTCACCTGGTGGTCGGTGCTTGACCAGCGCGTGTCGGTCTGGACGACGCTGACCGGCCCGTGTGCTGTGCTCCTGACCACCATCCTTGTCGATCCTGTGGCACTGCCGGCCTACATCGCCTGGGTCATGTTCACGCGTTACGTGTTCTGTGCGGCCTTGTCGCTGTTTCGGCGTCCCGGCTTCCCCATCATCTATGTCCCGCTGCTGTACTTCAGCCAGGTGGCAGGAGCACTGGTGAAGAGCTCGGTGATGTTCCGGCTCGACCAGCAGAAGTGGACCCGGCAGGGATCGGGCAGTGGACGTGCGCCCAGAACCTTGGGTCAGCGGGTCCGCGCTGCGTCCTCCAACTACGTGCAACTGCTTGCCTATGGCTGGTTCGGCCTGGGCGTCCTCCTCCTTTCCGGAATCCTCTGAGACCATGGGTGCCAAGACATGACGATGCGACCCGATCCACCCCTTCGCCAAGACACCCTCGGGACCTCCTCTCTTCCCGCCGGCCTCGGCGGCAATGAACATCCGCTTATCGACATCCCGTTCACGGTCTATGTTGACGGCCGCCAGTACACCGGTGCGGGCATCTCGCTGGTCGAGGCGCATGTCGTGGGGCTGGCCGATCCGGCTCTCGAGAACCAGAAGCGGCTAGTCAGGATCGCGTTCGACTTCGGCGGTTTTGCCGTATCGCTGCACCCCGAGGTCTGGATCGTCCGCGACTCTCCGCAAAGCCTCGTGCTCCGGTTCATCGACCCGACCGGCGAGCATCTTCCGCAGCTCCGCCATATACTGAACGACTACATCTCGGGCGACATCACCTCGCTGGGTACGGTGATCCGAGCGGGGACGCTCACTTCGCCCAAGGCGGCGGGGCGGCCGACGGTTCGACGGAGCCCCTGGGCGGGTCTCAAGACCGTTCTCGGGACCATTCTCGCGCTCGTGCTGATGCTCGTGCTGCTGACAGTCGCGGCGACCCTGGTCGGCCGCCGAGTCCTCCTGACCGACCTGCCTGCGCCCGCGCAGATCGCGATCGCTGGCGAAACCCTGCGAGCAGTGGCGGACGGCCAGATCACCTATCTCGATCCGGAGGCGCCTCAGGGCGAGGTCGCCTATGCCGTCGCTTCCACCAGCGGCGAAACCCTGTCGATCGCGATGCCCTGCGACTGTCGGTCCGTGACGGTCGGCATCGCCGAAGGAAGCACGGTCCTGGCCGGGGAGCCTGTCCTGCGCCTGACGCAGGGAGAGCCGGTCACCATCGTGGAAGCGAACGTGCCGCGTCAGGATCTCTTCGCGCTGCAGCAGGCCGGCGGGGCGGAGATCCGTCTCAGTGACGGACGGACCGTATTCGGCCAGCTCGACAGCCGGACGTCGGCCGTCGATCTCGCTCCCGGTGAGGATCTGGTTCCTGTCCGTCTCATGCCGGAGGCACCTCTGTCGACCGATCTGGCAGGCCAGGCCGTGGCCCTTCGCATCCGTCGCGACGCGGGCAACCTTCTCGCCCCGGTTGCCGAAGGGTGGGCTGATGCCCGTGCCTTCCTGACCTCCCTCTGGGCTGGCGCTCGCCAGCCTTGACCGCCCGACCGCCCCTGGAAGCCCGCAAGGAGACAGGCGACATGAAGTCCATCCATCCCGTGATCCTGTCCGGAGGCATGGGTTCCCGCCTCTGGCCGCTCTCGCGCGTGAAGCAGCCGAAGCAGTTCCAGCCGATCGACGGCGCGAACGGTCCGAGCTTTCTTCAGGCTACGGCGCTGCGCCATCGCGGCGACATGTTCCACGAGCCGACCATCGTCGCCAACGCTGCGCAAGTGGAGCTCATCTCGGAGCAGATGCTCGAGATCGGGTGCCATGCCCGCATCATCGGTGAGCCGGTCGGTCGGAACACGGGGCCGGCGGTCCTGGCGGCGGCCTTGCGTCTGCTGGAGACCGACCCCGAGGCGATCATGCTGATCCTGCCTTCGGACCATGTCGTGAACGGCGATCTGAACGGTGTCATCGGGCGGGCTGGGGCGGCTGCGCGGGATGGTCACATCGTTCTGATCGGGATCGTGCCGCGCTATCCCGAGACAGGGTTCGGCTACATCACCGATGGAGGGGAACTCGAAGGGCGGCCCGGTCTTCACCGCGTCAAAGCGTTTGTCGAGAAGCCGGAGCTCGAGGTTGCGACCCGGCTTCTTTCCGAGGGTGGTTCGTACTGGGCTGCGGGGATCTCCGTAGTCCGCGCCGACCTGATCGTGAGTGAGTTCGGGCGTCTGGAACCCGCGACATTAGCCGCCGTGCGTCAGTCGCTGGACCAAGGGCGCGAGGTCGGGGGTGCGATCCTCCTTGCGGAGCTTCCCTTCTCCACGGCGCTCGACGAGCCGACCGAGCGCGCGATTTTCGAGCGTTCGCCGCATGTGTCTTTGGCCCCGGCCAGCGTTGCATGGTCCGATGTCGGCGCCTGGACGGCGGTGCACAGCATCGGCGAAAAGAACGCTGCGGGCAACGTGCTCAGCTCCGAGGTGCTGGCCATCAACACGCGGAACTCCCTGGTGCGCGGCTGCGGCAAGCTGATCGCGGTGGTGGGCATGGATGACGTCATCGTGGTCGACACGCCGGATGCGCTGCTCGTGACCAATCACTCCAACGCCCAGTTGGTGAAGAACGCGGTCAACCAGTTGCTCAAGACGGGCCGTAGGGAAGTCGAGACGCATCTTCGCACGGGGCTGAGCCAAACCGACCTGCAGCCCGCTACGACTGGCGTGGCACGCATCGTCATCGAGTCAGGCAACCTTGGCACTGTTACCGGAACGGGGCAGGCCGGGTCCGTTGTAACCGTGGCCACCGGAACAGCCGTGCTCAAGATCGCGGGCGAGCCCGTGGGTGCCAAGGCGGGGGAGATCTTCTTCGTCCGGCCGGGCGAGACCGCCACGATCGCGAACGGCGGGACCGAGTCCCTGATACTTGTTTCAGTGGATATCGAGCCCTCGGCGGCAAAGCAGCAGCCCGCTCTGGACGGGCTGCCCACGGGCGAGCTTGTCGATGCGTTGCAAGTCGGTCGGAGGCGCTTCGTTGCGTAACTCCTTGCCTCTGCTCGCGATGGCGCTCCCTGCCTGCCTTTGGGCCGGCACGGCCGCCATGGCGCAGCCTTCACCTGACGATGCGGCAGGTTGGCTGGCCGAGCGGAATCGTGCCCTCAGTCAGTTCGGCGCAGTCCTGCCACCACCGACGGCGGAAGAGACCGGGGACGACCGGGGCTTGGCACTGGTCGCAGACTCGGCGCCGCAGGTCGCGGCTTCGGACGTGCGCCTTGCCCTGACGCAGATGGCCCTGGCTGCCGGGTCAGCCGGACAGGCGGAGATCGCCGCCGCCCAACCGACCCGTGGTCCGGGCGCCATCTATCTTCGCGCCGGCGCGGCCACTCTGACCGAGCTTTTCGAGGCCACCCGCGGCACCGATCTGGAGTCGGTGCTGACGCGAGACGGGCAGCGATTCGTGGCTTCCCGGCCCATAGTCGTGGTCCAAGGGGCAACCCTACAGCTTGAACCCGGCGATGTGCTGACACTGGAAGCGAACGACGGGGCGTTCCTGCTATCCTTCGGCCATGTCGAGATGGCCGGAGCCACCGTGCGGGCCGATCCGGCGCCCTACTGGACCGAGGAAAGCTTCCGACCCTTCGTGGCGATCCTGGGGACGGGCACGCTGGACGCGTCATGGAGCGTGTTCGCCGGCCTGGGCTCGGACGTTGCCCCGTTTGCGAGCGGACTCTCGCTGGGGTCGGGCAGTCTTTTTGCGGCAACACGCAGTTCGGGGGTCCGCGACAGCCGCTTCATCGACACGCATGGCCTGTCGATCATTGGCAGCGACGGAGCCCGGGTCGTCGGCAACCGGTTCGACGGCGCCGAAGGCATAGCGATCTCCGTGGACGACAGCGACCGGGTCGAGATCCGGGACAACGTCATCGTCGAGCCTGAAGGCCGGTTTGCCATTCGCGTGGACGGTCCTGCGACAGATGTCGAGGCGACAAACAACATCATGGTCGGGGGTCATCACGACGCCCTTCGTGTCGCGGCGGGCGCTTCGGCCGTGGACCTTTACGGAAACGTCATCGCCGATTTCGCTGGTAGCGCCATCATCGCCGACGAAGGGACGCGCTGCCTCCGGCTGGCCGGAAACCTGATCCGTGGAAACGGAGGCGACGGCCTGGGCGCCGGCGACATCGGCGACGTCATCGTGACCGCCAACATCATTCAGGACAACGGCGGCGCTGGCATCTCCTTGTCGCGCAGCCGGCCCGAGGCCGAACTCATCGTGGCCGGGAACCTGTTCGAGCGGAACCGGAGCGGCGTGCGGACGGCTTCGATCGGCTCACTGACATTGACTGACAATGATCTGGCGCGCCAGTTGCCGCGCCATCTGGCTGGCGACCTGTCGCAGCACACACCGTTGTTCCTGCACGAGATCCGTGGCGGCCATCGCGCCGCCCTGTTGTTCGACCACGTCAAGGCGGGCGTGGCCGATCCCCTCACTCCGGACGCCGTCGCGGCGGCGTTCACTGAATGCCGGGCGGAGGCCGGCTCCTGATGGTGTTCTCGTCCGAAGTTTTCCTGTTCGGGTTCCTGCCAGCGTTTCTGGCGATCTACTATCTGACACCCATGCGGTGGCGGAACATCGTCATCCTGATCGGCTCGTACGGTTTTTATGGTTGGTGGCGGCTCGATTTCCTCGGCCTGCTGATTCTGACCACGCTGTGGACCTATGCCTTCGGCCGGCTGATGATGGGGGACCCGGCACGGAGGAAGCTGTGGATCACCATCGGCGTGGTCGGCTGCCTGTCTGTGCTGGGGGTATTCAAGTACCTTAACTTCTTCATCGACAGCTTTGCCGCGCTCTTTAGCACCACCCCCGAGGAACTGGGCGTTCACTGGCGTTTGCTGCTGCCCATCGGGGTCTCGTTCTACGTCTTTCACTGCATCAGCTACCTGGTCGACATGTATCGCGGCGATGTCGAAGAGGATGTCGGACTCGTCAACTTCGCGGCCTTCATCGTCCTGTTCCCGCAACTCGTGGCCGGGCCGATCCTGCGTTTCAAGGACTTGGCCCATCAGTTCAAGCATCGAACTCATTCGCTTGACCTGTTCCTGGGCGGGCTGATGCTGTTCTTCGTGGGTCTTGCCAAAAAGGTGTTGCTGGCCGACGCCGTGGCTCCTCTGGCGGACCTTGCGTTCCAGACTCCGGATCCGTCCTTCGCGCTCGCCTGGGGTGGTGCGGTTGCCTATATGATGCAACTCTACTTCGATTTTTCGGGCTACTCCGACATGGCGGTCGGCTTGGGCATGATGATCGGCTTCAGACTGATCCGCAACTTTGCGACGCCTTATCATTCCCACTCGATCACCGAGTTCTGGAATCGGTGGCACATCAGCCTGTCCACCTGGCTACGCGACTATCTCTACATCCCCCTCGGGGGCAACCGGGTTGGTCGGGGCCGCACATACGTGAACCTGTTCATGGTTATGGCCCTGGGTGGGCTCTGGCACGGCGCGGCTTGGACCTTCGTGCTTTGGGGCTTCTGGCACGGCGGGTGGCTGGTGCTCGAGCGGGCAACTGGCCTTGCCAAGGCTAATGGGGCCGGGGCCGTTCTTCGAACCCTGTTCCTCGTGCTCATCGGTTGGGTTCTGTTCCGCGCCGCTAACGTCGAGGAAGCACTTCACATCTACGCCGGCATGTTCGGCCTGAACGGTTTCGGAGTTCCGGCAGTCACGGCTCTTTCGATGACGGGAGAAAGCCTCGCTGCCTTGGCGCTCTGTGTCGGGGTAGCAGCGCTCGAGCCTTATCTCGGGCAGATCGCCCGTGAACAGCTGATTCCGCAACCGGGTAGCACGCTGGTAGCCACCAACACACTGGTGCCGACGCTCCTCGTCACCGGACTTGCTGCCCTGGCAATCATGAAGCTTGCCGAGCAGAGCTTCTCGCCCTTTCTGTACTTTCAATTCTGAGGACCCTGACCATGAACACACAGCGGCTCCTCTCCTTATCCCGGCTAATCCTTCCCATCGCCTTTTTCGGGTACGGCGGCTTCGTGAACTACGAGATCCTGACGGGCGACCGAGTGGCCATGGACCGGGCCGAAGGCTCCCTGATCAAGGGCGAAGTCTCGGCAAGTCTGGGCAGCCAGTACGCCCGGGCCATGCCTCATCGCGAACCAGCCGTCGCCTGGCTAGGGGCGGCGCGTTACCTTCTCGCCGGCGAAGGCCGCGACGGTGTCATGGTCGGGCAGGACGGCTGGCTCTTCACGGACGAGGAACTCGTGCTGGCCACCGAGGCCGACATGGACCGGGTGGTGTCCGAGATCGTCGCGGCACAGGCTCGGCTTCAGGCCATGGGATCGCGGCTCGTGCTGATGCCGCTGCCGGCCAAGATCGACGTGTACCGCGACCACGCTCCCGACCAGGAACTGGCCCGAGCCATGGAGGCGCAGTATGACCGCTTCCTCGAACGGCTGGCTGCGGTGAGCATCGATGCCGTGGACACGCGGACCGCGCTCATTGAGGCTGCCGCACGCACGCCCGTCTTCCTGCAGCGCGATACCCATTGGACCCCGGACGGCGCCATGGCGGTCGCCGCCGCCGTTGCTGAATCAGGACTCGTGCCGTCGGGCGAGACCAGCTTTGTCGAGCGCGATGGCGAGCCGCAGGAGATCACAGGCGACCTCGTCTCCTTTGTGACGGACGAAGCCATGGCTCCGCGGATCGGCCTCGGTCCCGAGAAGATCCTGCCCTTCGTGGCCGAGGCGTCCGAGGATGCCGCTGGCGGCATCTTCGCCACGGATGCCCCCCTGGTCGGGACCTACCTCGTGGGGACAAGCTACAGCGCGAACGAGTCGTGGAGCTTTGCGCCAGCTCTCATGTTGGCGCTGGAACGCGACGTCCTGAACTTCGCGGAGCAGGGCCGGGGTCCCGTGCGCCCGATGCGCGTCATGCTCGACGATCCCAGCCTGACCCAGAACCCGCCGGAACTCGTGCTGTGGGAGTTCCCCATCCGTTACCTCGGCGATCCGTCCATCTGGCCCGACGACCTGCGCGCCGACGCAGACGCAGCCCTGCAAGGAAGCCTGTGATGTCCAGTTCCCATACTGTCCGGTCACGGCCGGTCGTTGCTCTGGCACTGGGACTGATTGCGTCCGGCGCCATGGCGGCCCCGGTCGTGACCCCGGCTTGGACCGAACCGCGGGCCCTGGCATCGGCTGTGACTCTCGTCTTCGACAATCGGATCACCGAGACGCGCGACCTGCCCACCGCCGAACTCCAGCAGGCCCGACGCAGGATGATAGCTGGTGAACAGATTTCCTGGGATCAGATGCGCGCCTTGGCGGACCTGGGCGACGGGCTGGCCGCGTTCCGGCTGGCGGAACGCATCGTTGCGCTGAACGATCCGACCCTTCTGGGCGATGCCGCGTTTTACTACGCCAATTCGGCATACACGAACCGCGACTATGCGGTGGGGCCGCTCGTCCGCATTCTGCAGCGCAGGGACGTGGAGATCTCCCCGCGGCGCCTGGAGCACTTGGAGAATGCCCTCCGCGCGCTGGCCCTGAACGGCGACGAGAAAGCGGCCAAGGCGCTCACCGACTTCTACATGTCCGGCCACCCCTTTGGACGTCAGCCCGAAAAGGCCCTCGAGTTCCGGCTGGACCTCGCCCAGTCCGGAAACGCCGACGCTGCCATGGCCCTTGTCCTCGAAGCCCTGTCGGGCCGGGCGCAGGTTCCCTTGGACGATGAGCAGGTGCAGCGCCTGCTCGGGATCGTGGAAGCGTCGGATGACCTGGGACTGAGGACGACCGCGTTGAACCTCCGCCGCATGCGAGGCCTCGAAACCGCCAGCGCCGCGCCGGTGGAACCCGAGCCGCCGGGCGTGCGTCCCCTTGCCCGGCCGGCAGAGGAGGCCGTCCCGCAATGATCCGCTTGGCCGTCCTACTTGGAACCGCACTGCTGTCCACGACGCCGGCCTGGGCCGAGCCTCCATCCAGCTACGGCTGCAGCCATCTCGAGGAAGCCGCGCCCACGCCATATATTGAGGGGCGGCACGGCGTGTTCTTCCGGCTGGCCCTCGACCTCCGGATGCGGCATCCGATGTCGGATGGCAGCATCGCCCTTTTGGCCGAGCTGTCGGAAGCGCTCGGCCTGCGTGGCACAACGCTCGTTTTCGTGCCTCTGCCCGGCAAGGGACTGGCGATGCCCCGATACCTGCCGGAGTCGGCGGGGGACTACGGATTCGACCCTGCGATCGCAACGGCCGCATACGAGGACGTGTTGGCTCGTCTGCGAGCGGCCGGTGTCGTCGCCGTCGATGCGCTCGGGCCGTTGCAGGATCTGCCCGATGGGACCATGGCCTTCATCCCGACCGACCACCATTGGACGTCCAACGGGGCGCGCGCGGTCGCGGAGGAGGTTGCGCGGGTCATGCACGAACTGCCCGCCTATGCGGGACTGGAAAGCGCCGAGCACAAGACCTACTCGCTTGGCCTCCAGGATCTGCCTTCTCCCTATCGTCGGGAGATTCAGGCGATGTGCCGCGACACGGTGCCCCGCTCCGCCACGGAGGCTTGGGAAACCGAGGTGACGCAGGCTCCGCTCGGCGGTGGCGGAGGCATCTTCGCGGCCGAGGCTGCAGGACCCCCCGTTGTCCTTGTCGGGACCTCGATGTCCCGGACCGAGTCCTTCAACTTCGACGGGTTTCTGGCGGACGCGGCCGATCTCGACGTGCTGAACTACGCGGTCACCGGCGGAAACCAGTACGGGGCGATGATCGCCTACATGACGTCCCAGGAATTCCAGGACGCTCCTCCGACCTTTCTGGTCTGGGAAAACCCGATCTACAACAACCTCGCCGAGTTCGGCGAACTGCCGCTGCGCGAGTTGATCGCGGCAGCGGCCGACCAGTGCGTTCCGGTGGAAACCGTGCGGGCCGACGATCACACACTGGTGGCCGACCTGCCTCTCGACGGACTCTCGTCCGATTCCTATGTGCGGGCCGATGCAGGAGCGGCCAACGGCCGGGCCATCCACATCGGCTTCATCACGAAGGACGGGCGGGAGCTGAACGGAACCATCGAGCGCACGCAACGGATCGGACCTAGCCGCCGCTTCTATCAGTATGTCGAGCCGTTCTGGGAGCCCGGCATCTCAAGGATCCAGGTCAGGTTCGATCGTCCGGTCCAGGACGATGCGACCCTTGCTTTGTGCACCAACAAGGAAACCGCTTCATGATTGCACGCTTCGCAACCCGCCGCACATCTTTGGTCCTCGCCGTGGGCATCGCGGCCCTGGCCAGCGCCTCGTCCGCGCAGGACGACGCACTTTACCCCGATGCCAGCGCGCCCGATGCGTCTTTCCTGCGCGTGTATGTGCCGGCCGACCAGTCCGTGGCCGTCGATGGCACCACGTTGCAGCCGGGTGAGAACGGCCTGACGCCTTATGTGGAGATCGCGCCGGGTGACGTCGTCGTGACCGTGGACGGACAGGATTCGACCATCGAAGCTGGGCCGAACCAGCACTATTCGTGGGTCGCCGACACGGCCGAGGGGCATCTGCTGACGGATGCGATCACCGACTCTCCGGCTCAGGCGGATCTGGTGTTCTACAACCTGAGTGATTTGCCAGCCGTCGATGTCTACGTTCCCAGCGCCGACGCGGTTGCCTTGGCCGGAGTCGCTCCGGGCCAAGGAGCCGGTGTCGCGCTGCGGGCACCGCTGACGCTCGACTTCGAGTTCCGCGTCGGCGACGAGACCAAGGCCACCTTGGCCGAGGTCGAGATGCTGCGTGCCACGGGCACGACGATTCTCCTTACAGGCGGTCCAGACGCCTACGAGGCGCGCGTCGAGTCCAACACCTACGCCAACTGACCCCGAAGGAGGCTCAGATGACACCGTTCCGCCCGTTCCTGACATCCTGGCTGCGCGTGGCTGCGACGGTGAGCTGTGGTCTCCTGTCGTCCGGCTCAGCCTTTGCCGCCGAACCCCTTGCCGTGCCGTTCCTGCCGCCCGACGTCGACCTGGGCCGGATCTGCGTGCCGCGGCCTCCCATTCACGAGGTGATCCAGCGCTGGTCCGAATGGGACCGCCAGAGCTTGGGCGACCAGAGCACGGAGCAGGTGCGCCGCGACCTGCGGCTTCTGCGAGAGAATGACGCTGCCGGTTGGTTCGACACGATCGAAACGGCCCAGAACCTCCTGCGGCAAGCTGACCCGGATTATACCGAGCGCGATCAGGTCATCGACCGCATCGACCTGGCCATCGCGGCCGGCCGACCCGAGCTTCTGGAGCAGGAGGGGCTGGTCGACAGGCTCTTTGCTCTCGGGATCGATACGTCGCCCGGGGCCCAGTATTTCGCGGCTCGGCTCTTGCGCGACGGGACCGGTGTAGCGCGCGACGAGGCGCGGGCCGAGCAGCTTCTGGTCTCGGCGGCCTATGGGGGGCACAGCGACGCCCTCCTTGAAATGGCGGGCCTGACGTCGGACGGGACCAAGGTCGATGGTTGGGACATCGAGCCCGAGCTTGCCGTGACCCTGGCCTTCGGAGGCCTGATCGGGAATGTCGACGAGATGATCTGCGACAGGATCAACCGCATCGCCTCGTCCTACCGCTTGGGCGAGGTCGTGGCGCAGGACACCCCCCTCGCGCTCGACTGGTACCGGCTTGCGGCAGAGCTCGGCGACTTCAACTCGGCTTGGCAGGTCGCGCAGATCAACCTTCGGGCGGAAGGCATCGAGAAGAACAACGAGGAGCTTTTGGCGCACCTTGAGCAGGCCGCGGAGGGCGGGCTTCCCTTCGCCCAGGTCGAACTCGGTCGCATCTACGAAGTAGGCGCTTTGGCCGAAAAGGATGTGGAGCGCGCCCGCTCGCTTTACCGGCAGGCGGCCTCCATCGGGAACTACGAAGGACTGGTCCGCCTGGCCTCCTTCATCAAGGCCCTTGAGAACCCGACGCCCGAAGACCTTGAGGAGCGCCAGCAGGCTCTCAGGGATTTGGCGGCCCAGCCGACGCCCCCGGCCTTTGCCCTGATCGAGATGGGCGACCTGGCCATCGAGGCCAAGGGCCGTTGGGCCGGCGAGTCCGAGGCCGCCGATTACTTCCGGCGCGCGCACGAGGCCGATCCTGCCGACCCCACGGCGACGTCGCGTGTGGCGCAGATCGGTTTTCGTCACGCCAAGACCGAGCAGGAGTTTCTCGACCTCACGGCCGAGCTACAGGAAGCCGTGCTGGCTTCGGGAAGTGCGAACGGGATGGACCAACTCGTCTCGGCCTTCACATGCCGCAGCCCCGCAGCCCCCGACCGGGAACGATCGGCCTACTGGCGCCAGGTCAGGGAGGATACCGACAGCGTATTGGCCCAGCCGGACGCCACGACGGCCTCTGCCGAGGGTGGCGCCATCGACGCGATGACTCTTGCTCGCCTGCAATCCCAGGCCCTTGCGGGACGGTCCAGTTCTTTGGCTGCTCTTCTCGAACTCCAGGAAGCGTACGGGCTCGATCTCGACCCGGCGCTTCTGGAGGACATGGCCCGTAGTTCCGAAACGGGACCGCTGACGGAGATGGCCCGGCTTGAGCTCCGGAACGCCTCCTCGCCTCAGGCGCGGGCCGCCGCTCTCGACAAGCTGCGCGAAGCCATCGATGCCGGGGAAGCGCGGGCGTCCACCGAACTGCTGAACGCGCTCATCGGCGATGGCATCTCCGAAGATGAAGCTGTGGAGGTCTCTGCCATGGCAGAGCCAATGGCCGCGGAGGGCAGGGGACTTGGCATGCGCGCCTTGGCCATGCTCGATGGCGACGACGCGGCTGCGAACGAACGGATCTTTACCGAACATCGTGACGTGATCGAGGCGGACGGCGATTTCGATGCGCTCGTCTTTGCGCTGCCCTTCCTGGCCGACGATGCAGCCCGCAACGACTACCTGGGCCGCATTCGCGCCTCCATGCCATGCAACACCGGATCGGCATTGAACGTCGCCAAAGCCATGGACGCCCTGGGGCGGCAGGACGAGGCGGATCGCTGGCTCGATATCGCCGGAGTCGCGGCTGGCGCGAACGGGTCCCAGATCGTGGCAGTGGCCGATGCCATGCGCGAGGTCAGCGATGGTCCCGAGGCGCTGGACGCGTCTGTGAGCCTGCTGAAAGAGGAAAGCGAGAAGGGTAACCGGATCGCCCTGCTCCGGTTGGTGGCACTGGCAGACGGTGACCAGCCGAGGTTCACTCCTCCCAAGGAGGAACTGGCCTCGCTGTTCGTGGACCTGATCGGGGTTTCCGACGTGTCGGATGTGCCGAACGTGCTTCGCCGCGTCCGCCGCGCCGATCCGGAAGTCCGGTCCATGGTCGAGTCACAGGTGGATGTCCGGGCCCTTTATGTGCAGGCGGCAGAGGCTGGTGATCCGGTCGGCCAACTGGAACTTGCGAAGATCGTTCAGGCTGAAGCCCAGGGGCAGAGCGATCTTGCCGAGTATGCTCGTCTCTTGACCGCCTCGGCGGAGCAGGGCGAGCCTGAGGCGATGTACTTGCTGTCGACGGCATACTCGTTCGGCCTGGGCGTGGAGCCGTCGCTCGATACGTCGCGCGACTGGCTGTTCCGGGCCGCAGAGGCCGGGAACAAGGAGGCTCTCGACACCGTAAGGCTGCTCGAAACCCAGGGGATCTCGCAATGACGCCGAATTCCGTCACCACCTTGAGCCTTGTGACCGGTCTGTCGCTTCTTGTCGGTCTGCCGGCGGTTGCTCAGGACGCGGGAAAGGCCGAAGGCTTTACATGCCCGGCCGTTCCCGATCCTGTCGTCACCCTGGAATACGGCAGCCGCTACACGGCCGAGAGCGAGGACCGCTCGGATCTTGATGCGGAGACGAACGCCGAAGTGGACCGGGCCTTGGGACCGGTGGATGACTTCATCATCGATCTGGCGAATGCCGCCAACCGGGCCGAAGAGGGCGGCGAAGATGCCGTTCTGGCAGCAGATTGCGTCGTCGACGCTGTCGCAGTGTGGGCCGAGGCCAATGCCCTGAGCGATCTCGGCAGTATGAATGCTGAGATATCCACCCCGTCGCGTCTGGGCGGCATCGCCTTGGCCTACCTGCAGGCCAGACCTCATGCGGCACAATCAGATGATGCCCAGCAAACGGTCATCGAGGATTGGCTCCAAGAGCGGATGCTTTCCACGATGGCATACTTCGACAACGAAGCCCCGGAACGTGCCAGTCAGAACAACCTTCGGGCCTGGGCCGGGCTCGCTGCCGCAGCGGTTGGAACGGCCACTAGTAATGGCGACATCACCGGCTGGGCAGCGGACACTGTAGAACTGGTCGCCTGCCAAGCCGACTCAGACGGCGCCCTGCCTTTGGAGATGGCCCGCGGACCGAGGGCGCTGCAGTACCAACTGCACGCCACGGCACCCTTGGTCGTCGGAGCCGCACTGCTGTCCGAGGCAGGCGCGGACCTGTTCGCCGCCTGCGACGGCGCGATCCACCGCATTGTGAACTTTGTCCCCCAAGCCTTTGAAGATCCTGATCTGGTCGCCGAAAAGGCCGGCGAGACCCAGACCTATTTCGACGGAGAGGACGAACTGGAAGGCTGGGAGCTTGCTTGGGCCGAGGCGTACCTGTCCAAGTTCGATAGCCCAGCGCTGGCCGGGATGGTCGAAGAATTTCGGCCGCTTGCCAACTCCAAGCTGGGCGGTGCCCAAGACCTGTTTTGGTGAAGGAGCGGACCTCCCGACCATATTGAACTAAATTCTGCTCAGGCACGCGCAGGATTCCGCAACTGTGAAAAGGTTCCCCACATCTTCACTTGGCAGGACAGTGTGATGGTGTTGTAACAGTCCTGCCTGTGCCGACACTGCTGTCCGTGCATCAGGCACGCCGCAAGGCGGAGCGTTGAAGGTCAGGAGCGCGAAAAGCGCCCACCAGGGGGATAGTGCCATGTCCAGCAGAGTCCCTGCGACTCGTCTCTCAAAGCCCTGCAAGGAGCCTTCGGTTGGAGAGGCCGCAGGGCGTTTGACTTTGGCAGGCAGTCCTGCTGACCCCTCTGGTTCTCGGAAACCCCAAGAGGTTGCGGCCCGAAAGAGAGCCGCGGATGACGTAGGGCTCAGGGGGCCATCACGGCAGTGTGCCAGCAACGCCCCGAGCCGCCGCCATCTGATGCTGCAGGACGACCCGCATGTGGATCCGGTCCGCGAAGCTCAGGACGGCGTCAAGCATTTTGACACCATGGCTGAGTCTATGCAGCCAATGTCGCCTATCGCGGCCTCCGACGCTGTTTCTTCCGTCGAGGCCGACCTGCGGTCGCACCTCTCTGTTGCTGCTCTTCAGGCTCTGTGCGCAGTCGTTGGTATTCTGGATCGGGCGCGAGCGGCCAATTCTGAGTCGGCTCCGGCAGACTGGGCCAGATCGGATGATGTCCTCCGGCTCGAATGGGTGGGAGGACGCGCGGTTGACCCGACTGGTCTGGCCGAAGACCGCCCGAATGACCACGGGTCCGCGGAAGATCACGCGGCTCCCGTCGTCCAGGGATGCGGTTCCAGAACTGCAACGCTCCGGTCGAGCCGGAGGACGAACGCCGGAACGGCGGACGGGATGGCGGCCCGGTCCGAGTCGTCGCTCGGGCTACAACAGGCCTTGACCACGGACAGCGTGGAACGCCTCGGTTACCGAGGAAGGGCGCTGTTTGGCGGCCGCCATGGTACGGCCGATGATCATATGGAGATCGAGATCGGCACCGGCTGGCTGTGCGGACGTTCGTTGCCCATCTGACGCTGCCGTCGTCCGTGTTAAGCCCTGATCGGCCTTAGTGGGTTTGCGTGGCTTCTGGAACGGATGGGCCGCTTAGTTGGCCCAGAAGCCGGCGATACTCGGCTTCGGGAACCCCGTAAGTGCCTTGGCTGGCTTGGACGAGCCCATCGCGGTCAAGGATGCGGATCAGTCCGCGCCGGGCCCGGATCAGCTTCTTCTCTTCAAGGACGTGTGTTGCCACGGTGACGCCAGCCCGCCGGACACCCAGCAGGTTCGAGAGGAACTCATGGGTCAAGTGAATTTCATCGGCGTTCAGACGATCATGACACATCAGCAACCATCGGGCGAGACGGGCCGCCAACTTCACGCGTCCATTGGCTAGCGATGTGTGGGCTACCTGAATGGCAAAGTAGCGCACGTAACGCAGGAGATGGTCACGCAAGCCTGGATGTTCCGAGGCTGCTCTTCGAAGATCATCGACCGAGATGCGATGCCCACGCCCCTCGATCTGCATCAACGTCTCGTGCGGAGACTGGTAGTCTCCCAGCAGCACCATCGTGCCGGACATTCCGTCCCGACCGAACACTCCGACCTCGATCCGAAGACCCGTGTGTGTGGAAGGCACGACAGAGGCAAGTCCGGTGTCAGGGAAGTATATATGCCTGATCGCCTGATGAGGCCGTTCCATGACGTAGCCTTCGGGCAGATCCACGGGAACGAGTGCGGGCCCGATTAGGGCGAGATCGTGATCGGGCATGGCCGCCAGCAGATGGTTGCCATAATTGGCCCGAGTTGGAATAGGCACGTTTTACTGACTCCTAGCCACACGATAGCTTGCAGGATCCCCGCCGCTTCTGCGCGGTCTTCGTTCAGATCCTACATTTCTTTTGGCCGGCATTCTGACAACCGCGTCTCCGTCGCCTTTTTGGAACCTTGCTGTTTCCAAGCTCGTCTTCTGGAGCCAGACGGTTCGGAACTGCGGCCCGCCCATACTGAGGAAGCTGACAGTTCGGCAGTCGGACCACGCCGAGCATCGGTGGAAGCATGCCGGGCGAATCTCGACCCCTAAACTCATCCTGCATGGGAAAACGTAAACAGGACGTGGAGTTCAGCGGGGGTAGCGTGTGATGATCCGCCTGATCGCACGTATCGTGGGCCGAAAATCTCCTCGACGGCAACTTCAATGATCCTTGTCGTTACGACGATCCTGAACTTCTACGAGGCCCTTCGCCTTGCATCGACTCACTTCCCCAACTGTCGATAGGACCGCGCGCATCATCTCGCGAGTGCCTGCCTGTTTCGCCGCACACATGGTTGCCGTCTGGATCCACGCCGGGACTTACTCGCTTCCTGCCGTCCGTTGGCATATCCCCAGCGTTGCCGGCATCCCGGTGCAAGGCCTGCCGATTGTGTGTACTTCTCGGAGGTGACCTAACCGTCGCCGGGGTTCGGGGGACCATGTTCCGATCTCGCACGAGCAGCTCTTACAGGCGTCGAGGCCCTGAATGAACTGAGCACCATCAGTGGGTCGGCTTCGTTCACCCATCTTGTAGTGGAGCGATGCTGGCCGCCCGACCGGCCGTTCAGACGGCAAGGTCTTTTCGATGCGCGGACGCATAGCAGCAGAGCCAAGGTGGACTTCGACCCTGACCCACGCAGGATAGAGGGTCCCGAGGATTGCTGATGCCTCGGAGCGCTTCCGCTATGTCGCTGGCCGCACGGCGAGGGCGACATCCGTCACGGTGGGTGGAGTTTCAAGCTTGAGCAGGCCGTCGCGGCTCGTGGCCTCCCACTCGGCCTCGATGCGGGCGTCCCTAGTGGACCAAGCCGTCACGGAGTATCGGCCCTCGTCCATTCCCGGCAACTCAGCGACCACGGAAAGGGCAGGGGCATCGGGATCGACCATCCGGCTTCGGTTAACCAACCGATCCACACGGAGAAACCAAAGGACGGCTTGCCGACCGTCGGCACAGGCAAAACCTCGAAACGAAGGCGAGAGAACCCGAAGCTCGTGATTGCGGTTTGTTCGCCGAAAATCGGCCCAGTCGACGAGCGGCATGAACGCTGCAAGGCTTTGCTGCGAGCGACGCATTCCAGGTGTGAGAATATGAGGACTCCGGTTGGGCCACCTCATCCCGCCGCCTGCGCCCCCGGACGCAAGATGCGCCCACTGAATGTGACGGAAGTATTCGTCATCGAACACTTCGGGAAGGGTACGCTTGCGATCCTTGAATGTGTGGATCGGGCCATGCTCGCTGTCGAAGTAAGGGCGGTCGGCGGGCGCATGGCCGAGGGCCTCCCTCACCAGTTCGCCTACTGCCAAAGCCGGGTCGACGCTGTTCCGCGGGTGGTCGATCGTACCGTCCGCATAAAGGTGTGTGCTGGCGAAATCGAGTGTCGGATGCCTGAAGATGGTATCGGCCACATCGGGATGAGATTGCAGGACAGGACCGAACAGCGAGACGGTCTGTGGGTGAGCGCGGCCATACAGGCGCATCTCCAGCAAACGCACGTGGTCGCTCAGTTCGCTGGCGACCGGACCGAACGACGTGGACGCGTCGCCCATCTGGGCCGGATGCATCTCATTCCACAGGTCCCAGGCGAAGATGGCGCCGCTCCCGCCCCAACGCTCGACGGCGAAGGTCAGGCGGTTTTTGATGGCATCCAGTGTGCCCCGGCACAGCAGCAGTCGGTTCCGGGCTGAGCATGGTCCGCCGTTCGCCCTGTTATAGGGGTGCTTGGCCCAGCGGATCCACATCCAGAACGTGTCGAAGGGGGTCAGCAGCAGCCGAAGACCGTGCCGCTCGCATAGCGCAATGAAGTCGTCCCACAGTCGGACCATGTTCGGTTGAAAATGCCCGACCGGGCGCTCGAGGTAGCGGTTCTCGCCTTGCGCATACTCCATCATGACTCGCAGGCATGTCACGCCGTGGCTTGCCAGCCAGTCGAGATGGCGGTCAACAGCCGCCAGGTCCTTGCGCCGAAAGAGGCCCTGGAGCTCGGGCCAGGTGATGGCATCGTTCTGACCGATCGGGTGCCAGGGCCTTCCATCGTCCGTCACGAAGTAAGGCGAATCGGGCGCGACCCGGACCCATGGCAGTCCCTTGGCCACGTTTGCCCCGGTCCGGGGCGGGGACGGCTCGACGGTTGGAAGATCCTTGGCGATGGTCGTCCCTCCTGCAGCTACTCTGGCCGAGGGAGCAAAGTATGACCGTCCGCCGAAAGAGCCAGTCGGGTCCGGTGAAATCAGCGACGGACGTGCCGTTTTTCCGCAGTTCGTCGCGGTGGCCCAAGGGACGAATAAGGTTATCCCCAGAAAATCATGAAGCGGACGGGGGAACTGGCGCGTGGGTGACCTACGTTCATCCGGGAGATGGCGGCGAAAGAAGGAGTTCGAGGCGGCACATCGGAGCCACGGGCGTACAGCCCGCGCGACCGGCAGTCCCTCATGTCCGCCAGCCTGCTTCGCAGCCTTTCACGAGCGGAGAACGCCACCCGGCATCATCATCGGCCACCATCGTTGGGAAGAACATGAAAAGAACCCTGTCCGGAACTCTTGCGGTAAGCCGACGACACAGTGACACCGCAGGCTCGTGGGCCTCGGCGGATCAGGCCGGAGCCTCGGCCGGAGTGTCGCCGGCACTCCCGCGGCTCCACTACCTGACCGGTTTCGAGGGCACGCAGATGTTCGGTCATGGGACCGATGTGCTCGACACCACAGAGCATAGCGTGAGGTACAAGGACGACCTCAGGCTGCTCGCCAACGATGGCATCACCACGTTCCGCTGCTGCATCCCTTGGCACAAGATCGAACGGGTGCGCGGCGTCTATGACTGGGCGTGGACGGATCGGTACCTTGGTCATGTCCGCAGGCTCGGCCTGAAGCCCATCGCCGACCCGTTGCACCACACAAGCTTCCCCCAATGGTTAGAGCACGGTTTCGCCAACCCCGAGTTCCCGATTGCATATCAGGATTTTATTCGAGCATTCGCGCGTCGCTATCCCTGGGTCACCGATTACACGATCATAAACGAGCCACTGGCGACCGCGATTCTGAGTGGTTTCATGGGCGAATGGTATCCGCACTGGCGGGACCGCGCCGGCATCGTTCCGATCATACTTGGCAAGGCCAAGGCGATCAGCTTGGTCACACCCATGCTGGAGCGAATGATCCCGGATTTGCGGGTCGTGCATGTGGACACCTGCGAGCGTCACGTGGCGCTTGATCCGCAGTCTCAGTACCATACGGATTTCGGCAACGACCTGAGGTTCGTGGTGCTGGATCTCATTCTGGGGCGCGTCGATGAAGGACACCCTCTGTGGGCCACCCTCAGGGAGCATGGGCTCACAGAAGCCGACGCTGCATGGTTCCGTGAGTTCCCAGCTCGGGTGGACGTGCTGGGTCTGGACTACTACGCCCACAGCGAATTGGGCTGGACCGTGGAAGGCCAGAGCGACGACTTCCTTCCCTGGGGCTTCAGGAAGGTCGCCCTGGAGTATGCTGACCGCTACCCGCAGTTCTCCCTCATGCTGACCGAGACCAACGTCCGTGGCCGGATCGAGGACCGCATCAGTTGGCTCAAATACATGGTAGCCGAGTGTGAGGCCTTGGTTCCGGACCTTGCCGCTCGGGGGCGGACCTTCGATGGCTTCTGCTGGTATCCCTATCTGGATTCGACCGACTGGTGCTCTCTCTGCCGGCAGCCTAATCGGCGGATCGATCCGCAGGGGGTCTACTATCTGTCCAGCGACTTCAATCGGCAGCACTCAGAGTTGTCCGATCTTTATGCCCGGCTCGCACGTGGCGAGATCGGGTCGGAGGATCTCCCGGCCTATCATTTCGAGGAGCCGGTCCTCGAAGGACGGCGCGTGCGCAAATACCTCCCGCATATGACGGAATGGGATTGGAAGGACGGCACTCCCAGTCTGTGACGTAGGTGCGATCGGCGGGGCCGTCCCGGCATGGGCCCGGCCCCGGAACTCCCAGGACAGCTGGTGGGTGAGGACCTGATGGGGGATGACGCGGGCGAAGCCCAGGTCGAGGAGCGGGCCGCCGGGGAGGTGACCGAACACGCCGTCGCGCCGGAGCCAGGGGAAACTGCCCACCCAGTCGCCCCGCCAGATCGTGTTGTGGCGGTTCTGGAGCGCATAACCCGCAAAGCATAAACAAACCTCGGGCCGGGTGCTGCCGGTGGCTTTGTCGGAAACGGCTGAGCGGATGATCACGGGCTCTCATGGGGCCTTGCTCAGGCTTTGGAATTTTTCCCGACCCGCCACGACGGGCCTCTGCCTCTTCGATCTAACACGATTAATGATCATCGGGCGCCGCGCGAAGTCCATCTTCGGACCTTGGTGGACAGTGTTGCAGTGGCTCGAACTCCGAGGTGTTCACCGTTCACATGTTGAAGCCAGTTACCGCGACCGAGCTGTCGCATACCTAAGCGGCACTGTAACCTTTCGGAGGGACGCGGCGGCTTTTCTCCTTACCGGCCGCCAGCTTCCAGCAGACTTTCCTGCAGTTTGATCATCTTCAGGTTCTGAGCGGCTCGAGCAGTCTGCCAGCTTAGAGTGGAGCCGCAGGATGTGAGATCAGATCCTGACTCTCAGTGATCGGTCAACCATTCGGGCTGCTTACGCCCGGCGCTGAATGTTTCGCCGCTTTCGACAGCAGTGACGGTCACCAAGGCTGGACTGAACAAACCGCTGTCGATCCCGCTGAAGTCGCCTCCGGCTGCTTCATAAACCTGGGCAAAGCTCCGGCCCCAATCGGATGAGGTCGAACTGGGCAGGGCTGTGGCAAGCCGTTGTGCCTCGTCGTCCGAGCCCTCTACGACGAGGTGGACTTGGCCGCCGTAGATGATGGCATCGTTCGCGCGCCCCATGGCGATGCGGGTGTCCGGATGCGGCGGACGGATCGGAGCGCTGCCGGTCGCCTCTATAATGGCGTCAGGCGGAAACTCCGCCAGTCGGAGCTTTTGCATCGCGCATTCCACGACGCGTGCCGCGACCTGTGTCATTCCCGTCAGCGATCCGGTCGGGCTGTGGAGTAGGACGAGCCGGTCCCGGGCGATACCGCATGCCTCTGCCACGGACTGCGCGATCGCGCAGTCGGGAGGGGCATCACCTTCCACCAACAAGACGGCCCGGTCGGCAACCTCGTGGTGAGCGATCCCATCCAAGATCGCTTCGTGCCTAGCCAGCAGCCGGGCTGGGCCTGACCCCATCAGCACCGCTCCTGTCGGCGACTTCAGGTGCCATCCCGCATACTGACACCCTAAACAGGCGAGCAGGGGCTGGCTGGTTCGGACCAGCACGTCCCATCCCATCGAGCCTTCCGGAGAGGCAGCCATGGAGACCTCGGCAAGCCCGCCTGTTGCGATCCGGGCTAGGCGGAGGCCTGCCTCCGTGCTGCCACGCGACCTGTGCCCGCAGTCGACCAGCGTCTCCCCCTCAGTCCCGATTCTGACGCCGACGCGAAGGAGTGCAGCATCCGCGATCATTCTATCGACGAGCGCGGCTGCTCTTTCGTTCAGCGATAATCTTGAGGATCGTCTGTCCTGGGTCATGATCTGTCCAATCCTATCGCCCCATTTCGGTTCCGGCGGAGTGCTCCGCCGCGATTGCCGACGAGCGGGGGAACGCTAGGCTTCCGTGCGACGGGATGTTGTCGGACACCCGGAATCGGAGGGTCGGACGATGCCTGCGTGGATCCGGATCGCACTCCTGAACGGTCTCGCCAGCGTGCCAAGTATCAGTCATGCCCAGTCTGGCGAAGACACCTACTCCAACCCCCTGCCGGTCACGGCCAGTGGCCAGCTCGTCGAAAGCTGCGCTGACCCGAGCGTGATCCAGACAGCCGGCGTTCAGCAGGGTTGGACGATGTTCTGCACGACCGATCCCCTGTCGAGTGCAGACAGGGACTCCTCGGGCGCTCTGGTGTTCCGGTCATTGCCCATGTTCAGTTCGGACGACTTGGTTCATTGGACCTACGAAGGTCCAGCCTTCGACCGTGATGCCGCGACCGCCAGCGCGGCTCCGCCTTCCTGGGCTGCGCCGGAAGCGTTGTTCTGGGCCCCCGAGGCCGAAATGATCAGCGGCAAGCATTACCTGTTTTTCGGTGTTACGGACCTGGCCGATGAGGCAGGAGGAGAGCCCGGCTGCTCAACCGACGGAGCCATCGGATACGCGACATCCAACAGCCCGCTCGGACCATGGCAAGCTGCCGAGAGTCCTCTTGTCGGTCCCCGCCGCAATGGGGAAGGGTGCGACTTTCTATGGACCTACGACCCGGAGGTGATCCTGACGCCAGACGGGCGTCGCTTCATCTACTACGGCAGTTACGTCGGCGGCATCGAGGTTCGGGAGCTTCATGTGGCGTCAGACGGCTCCTTGTCCACTTACGCGGCCACCGCCGTGCCCATCGCTCTGCCAAACCGTTACGAGGGAGCGGAGGTCGCATGGCACGACGGGGCTTGGTGGCTGTTCGTCTCGGCCTCGAACTGCTGCAACGGGCCGCAGACTGGATATGCCATGTTCGTAGGCCGCGCCGAGGATCCCCAAGGACCGTTCCTGGACAGGAACGGGTCATCGTTCCTTGACGGACGCATCGGCGGAACACCCGTTCTGGTTCAGAACGGCAACCGCTGGGTCGGGCCCGGTCATGGAACGACCATCATCGATGCCTCGGGCCAATGGTGGATGCTGTATCACGCCATAGACGAGGGCTCACCCTACTTCGAGGGCGAGGTGGGCTTCACACGGCGGCCGGCGCTTCTGGATCGGCTCGACTGGATCGATGGCTGGCCCAGTGTGGAAGGCGGTCCCTCGGATGAGCCGCGCGCGGTCCCTGCCATGCGGGAACGGCCACCCACGACCTCGCCACGGTCACAGGACGCCGTGTTCGAGAATGGTGAGGCCGTTCCCGAGCTCTCGGACGAGTTCGACGGGGGTGCGCTAGGCGACGGTTGGACCTGGATCCGTCAGCCGGAGGACGGGAACGTGGAGATCGGAGGCGGCGTCCTTGGCCTGCGGACGCAGGACTTAGACCTATACGAGGAGTTCAACGAGGCGTCGGTCCTGACCAAGCCGATGCCGGGCGGCGGTTTCACCGTCGAGGCTCGCGTTTCGTTGGATGTTCCACCCGAAGGCTGCTGCCAGAATTTCGTGCAGACGGGACTCGTGCTTTACGGCGACGACGACAACTACCTCAAGCTGGTCGTCCTCTCGGCCTGGGAAACGCGTCAGACCGAGTTCGCGCGGGAGGTGTCCCCGGTGCCTGATGGCTACCCCAGATACGGTAGCACCGTCGTCGGGCCGCCCGGCGACTGGACCGACCTACGGCTGGAGGTGCGGCGCCAAGGTGGTGGGGAAAGGGTGACAGCCTACACCCGTGCTGAGGGACAGGGCTGGGTCGAGGGCGGGACCTGGAACCACGCTTTGGGCGAGGCCGCACGGATTGGCTTGGTGTCGATGGGCGGGCCAGGGTTCCTGGCCCGCTTCGATCATGTCCGGGTCTTCCGGATCGCGGACTGACCGCTACTCGACCAAGGCACCGGCCGCTGGCGCGGCATCCTCGACCTCCTCCGCGTGCGCCTCCTCGCGGCCGTAGCGGACCTCGTGGTAGCCCTCGTAGATCATCTCGAGCGAGACATAGAGGATCACGAGCAGGCCCAGATAGGCGATCCAGCGGAAGCGATGGATGATCCGGGCGATGAAGGTGGAAGCCAGGCCCATGAGCGCGATGGACAGCACCAGGCCGATGATGAGCACCGACGGATGGCCGTGAGCCGCCCCGGCAACTGCAAGCACGTTGTCCAGGGACATGGATACGTCGGCGATGATGATCTGGGTGGCGGCCTGGGCAAAGGTCTTGCGCGGCACGCCCGACGCGATGGTGCCGTCGGCGTTGAGATCGCGGCCTTCCAGCGCCTCCTCGGCGGCCTGCTGCTCGGTGTCATGGCCAGCGCGGAGCTCACGCCACATCTT
>NZ_VDFU01000072.1 GCF_006152115.1 Rubellimicrobium rubrum
AACATGGCCCGGTCGAGCGTCAGGTCGGCGACCAGCGTCTTGAGCTTGCCGTTCTCGTCCTCACGATGCTTTGTCACGCCTCCGGCCCATCCGGCCACTACTACACCCTCACCGATCCGTCCGGCTCAACGCACGTCATCGCCGTCGAGGGCCCCAACCGCTGGGCCTTGGACTGGCTCATTGCGGCAGGTCCGAGCGGGGTCACACCCATCGACCAACCTGGGCCTTGCTGGGGTGCCTACGTCTACAACCTGCGCCGCCTGGGCGTCGCCATCGAGACCTTGCACGAACGGCACGGACCGCCCTTCGGCGGGCGCCATGGCCGTTACGTCCTGCGCTGCCGCGTGGACGCTGGCGCAAATCGGGCCAGGGGGGCCGCGTGACCCGGCTTCGCATCCCCCGCCTGCGCCGCCGATTTGGCCTGACCGCCGCCCAGGCCGCCCTTGTCGCGATCCTAGTCTATGGTGAGGGGGCAGACGAATGACCGACGCCCGCGCACTGACGCACGCCCTCAAGGGGCGCTGGTATGGCCGTTATGGGGTCGCTCGCTGCCCGGCACAGGGGGACCGGAACCCGAGCCTGAGCCTGTCCAACGGCAACAATGGACGGCTCCTGCTGCGCTGCCGTGTGGGCTGCGCGTTCTCGGACATCCTTGCCGCCTTGCGAGGGCTTGGGCTGATCGAGGGAAACGGTCCCACTACCAGCATGGACGCGACTGCGCTGGCCCGCCGCGAGGCCGAGGACCGCGCCGATGCCCAGCGCCGGGCGTTGCAGGCGTCTGCGCTCTGGCGGGAGGCCCGACTGATCGAGGGCACCTCAGCCGAGACGTATCTGCGCGGGAGGGGCATCAGCTGCACCTTACCGCCGACCCTCCGCTTCCATCCTCATGCGTCACACCCGACTGGCCAGCGCCTGCCCGCCATCGTGGCGCGCGTCGAGCGGGCAGACTGGATGGCCGTCCATCGGACCTTCTTGCGCCCGGACGGCAACGGGAAGGCTGAGGTCCAGACCGCGAAGGCCATGCTGGGCAGCGTGCGGGCGGCGCTGTGCGCCTCTCTCACGGACCGGGGCCGCTGGGGGTGGCCGAGGGCATCGAGACGGCCCTGAGCCTTGCGAGCGGGCTGCTGCCTGGCCCGGCAATGGTCTGGGCCGCGCTGAGCGCATCCGGACTCATGGCCCTGCGCCTGCCACCCGAGCCCGGTGTCCCGATTGTGGCGACGGACGGCGACCGGGCGGGGCGAGCAGCCGGCGACACTCTCGCCCACATCGCCCCGCGCCTGGGCCGGTCGGTAAGCCTGCTGCCCGCGCCCGAGGGGCACGATTGGAACGACGTTCTACAGTGGAGGGCCGCATGAGAGTGGTTCAGTCCATCCCCTACCGCCCCGACGGGCCACAACCCTTGGTCCGAGAAGTGCCGCCTAGTCGCCCCTATCCCGTAGAGGCGCTGGGGCCGCTCAGGGAGGCCGTGCAGGTTATGACCGGAGCCCCTGTCGCTATCCCGGGGCAGTCAGCCCTGTCCATCGCTTCCCTGGCCGTGCAGGCACACGCGGACCTGGAGGCGCTGGGCGGGCTCGCGCCCCTGTCGATCTATGCCCTCACCATTGCGGAGAGTGGGGCACGCAAGTCATCCTGCGACCGCCCTCAGACGGAGGCCCTACGGGAGCACGAGCGGGAGGCCAGCCGCGCCCAGCGCGAGGAGGTCACGGCCTGGCAGAACCGGCACGCGCTCTGGAAAGGCGAGCGCGACCGCATCTTGACTGAGGCCAGGAAGGGCAAGGGCGAGAAGCGCGCTGCCGCGCGGGCCGACTTGGACGCGCTGGGGAGAGAGCCCGCCGCTCCTCCATCGCAGGACCGTACCGTGACGGAGCCCACCTTCGCGGAGCTGACACGGCTCTTTGCTGAAGGGCAGCCGTCCTTGGGCATCTTCTCGGATGAAGGCGGGCAGTTCCTGGGCGGACATGGCATGGGAGCCGAGAACCGGCAAAAGACCCTGGCCGCGCTCAATGACCTGTGGGGCGGCAACCCGATCCGGCGCACGCGGGCGGGCGAAGGCGCGTACACGCTTCATGGCCGCAGGCTGGCGGTCCACCTGATGGTGCAGCCGGTGGTCGCGCGCGCCTTCATGGCCGACGCTCTGGCGGGAAGCACAGGCTTTTTGCCGCGCTTCCTCTGGTGCGAGCCGCCCAGCACCATCGGCACCCGGCTGTCCGCAACCCTGCGCACGGACCCTGCGCCCATCGCAGCCTTTGGAGCCCGACTGCGAACCATCCTGGCGCAGTTCCTGCCCATGGCTGATCCCGAAACCCGCGAACTGGCTCTCCGCGCCCTGCCGCTCTCGCCTGAAGCGTGCGCCCTGCTGGTCCGGTTCTCGGACCACGTCGAGGCAAGGCAAGCCGTAGGCGGCGATCTGGCCCATGTCACGGGATACGCCAGCAAGGCCGCCGAGCAGGCGGCGCGCATCGCGGGGGCGCTGACGCTCTGGGCCGATCTGGAAGCCGCAGAGGTTCGCCCCGACACCATGGCCGACGCCAAACGTCTCGCGCAGTTCTACCTGTCCGAAGCCGCGCGACTGGCTGATGCCGCGACCCTCTCGACAGAGACGGCAAGGGCCGAAGCCCTGCGCCGATGGCTGGTCGAGACATGGCCCCATGCTGACGTGACCACCCGCGAGGTGGTGCAGAGCGGGCCCAATGCCCTGCGGGAGACCAAGGTGGCACGAGCCACTCTGCAGGTATTGGAACACCATGGCTGGCTAGAGCCGTTGGAGGCGGGCTCAGCTGTGCGAGGCGCATCTCGCAAGGAAGCATGGCGGATCCTGCGTGAGACCCACAATGTGGTGTGACCCGCATGCGGCGCTGGACGCGATGAGATCGACAGAGCCCGAGCACGCTGCTGCTACTTTCGCTACTTCCGCTACAGCAGAGCCGCTCGGGCCCTCCCGTGTAGCAGAAGTAGCGGGCGGGGCATCGTCTCAGAGCGCAACCTGGGCCGAGGTGTTGGACTGCTTTGAGGAGCGCGTCGCCATCCGCGAGTTCGACGGCGGCTTGGGGCGGCAAGAGGCTGAGCGCGCAGCCCTGGGCGAGACAGCGGCGGCGTACGGCGTCGCGCCCGAGGTGCTGGCCCAACGCATCAGACAGGAGGCAAGACAATGAGCAGTTCCAAGACCCCGCCCGCACAGGCCGGGCACTCAGTCCCTGCGATGCCCTCGCCTAAGGACCGGGGTGTGCCGCACCTGGCGCTGTCCCTGAACGATGAAGGCACGTTGAGGGTAGAGATAGACGGCGACTGGACCAACCTGAAGAAGGCCGCCAACGCCACTGATGTGACCCACTGGGCTGTCATGCAGTTGGCCACCTTGGGCGAGCCTGGACACCGCATCAGCGAGACGGCCAGCAACGCGGCTCTGGCCTTCGTGAGCGACATGAAGCCCCGCGACCCGGCCGAGTTGCTGCTGCTCACGCAGATGGCGGCCATCCACCAGGCCAGCATGACTCTGGCCCGGCGCTTGAACCACGTCGACACCATCCCGCAGCAGGACGCGGCCGAGCGGGCGCTCAACAAGCTCGCGCGCACCTATGCCGGGCAGATGGAAACGCTCAAGCGCTACCGCTCCAAGGGCCAGCATGTGGTCCAGGTCGAGCGGGTCAATGTGGAGGCCGGCGCACAGGCGGTGGTGGGGAACGTCACACACCGGGGAGGGGTGGATGTGGAAAGATGACGATAACCCCATGAACAGGGCTCATGCCGCCCCGCGCTGCACCGCAACGTCAAAGCGCACCGGCCGGCCCTGTCGGGCTCCCGCCGTGACCGGCTGGTCGGTGTGCCGCGTCCATGGCGCGGGCGGGGGGCACGCGGCGGGAGCAGCGCACCCGCGATGGAAGCATGGAGGTCGGTCCCGCGAAGCGGTCGAGACACGCAAGATCATGAACGAGCTGG
>NZ_VDFU01000073.1 GCF_006152115.1 Rubellimicrobium rubrum
GACCGATCCAGCGTGGCGCAAACCCGACGAGCCGAAAGGTGAGAAGGGCGCACTCTTGCAAACCCTGCGGGTTTGCCGTGCGAGGTCTTGCCCTTGCTCTCGCGCTCCTGGGTTGCCCCGCAGGCGGGCAAGCCGATGCCGACCCGGCTGTTGTCGCCTGCCACGCCTTCACGCCCGGGGCGGACTACACGGACATCATGGTGGTCCGGCAGCTCGAAGGGGGCGAGGTCACGTTGCGCGTGCCGGCCCAGTACTTCGAGGATTTCTGGGACCGCGTGGGCGGCCACCGCGGCACGGCGCAGCTCTTCCGGGTGGAGATCGGCAGCTGGGAGCCGGTGACGCGTGAGGAGACTGGCACACGCAACGCAGCCGGCGTGTGGAACTGGATGGACGTGCTGGTGCACGACGTCATTTCGCTCGAGCGCGTCGCAGTAGTCGGAGCCAACTCCTACGGCCCGGAGGACACGCCGGTTACGGCCTTCCCGCCCCGCTTGGGACCGGAGGAATTGGTCTGGCTCGACACGCCCTTCGCCTCCGACAAGGAGCGGCCCGAGCGGGACGTGTTCACCCATCCCACGCCGCCGGCTACGATCGAGACCGTCGTTGTGTGCGCCTCCCCAGCAAATCCGATCATCCGCACCCCGACCTGCAATCAGCACTTCCGCGCAGCCGGCCTCGATGTGCAGCTTCTCTACGACCGCATCGAGCTTCCCCGCTGACACGAGTTTCAGGCCGAGGTCACGGCCTTTCTGACATGCGCCACGTCTGACCCCACCTGATCGGATGGTGGTGCATAATTTTTGATTTGTTATCCGCCTACTAGACCCAAGCAGTTCAAGGGCTTAAGCTGCGCGTATGTCCCGTGCGAAACTCGAGCCCTCTGACGCTCCCTTCGATGACCTTGCGGCCTGTGTTCGAGGCTATGCCCGGGTCAGCACGGATGGCCAGGCACTTGCGCCGCAGGTGGAGAGCCTACGCGCGGCAGGAGCGACCAAGCTTTACCGGGAAACCGCCTCGGGAGCGCAGCGCAACCGGACGCAACTCGCCAAGCTCCTGAAGGATGTGCAGCCTGGCGACGTGGTGCTGGTCACCCGTCTAGACCGGCTGGCGCGAAGCACACGCGACCTCCTCAACGTGCTAGGGGCTTTAGCCGAGAAAGGTGCCGCCTTCCGCTCTTTGGGCGATCCCTGGGCCGACACTACCACCCCGCATGGCCGGCTTATGCTGACGGTGCTGGGAGGCTTGGCGGAGTTCGAGCGCGAGCTGATCCGCACGAGGACAGGCGAGGGCCGCGCACGCGCTAAGGCCGAAGGCCGCAAGATGGGCCGGCCCCACAAGCTCACCCCGCATCAGCAGCAGGAAGCGCGCCGCAGGCACGACGGGGGCGAGAGCCTGTCGGCCATCGCGAGGAGCTACAACGTCCACCACGCGACGATTTCGAGGCTGTGCCGGTGAGCAGGAGCTTCAGGCCGCCGCCGCAAAGCTGAAATCCCGTTGCCTGCGGGTCATGCTTCCGTCACCATGACGGCGAGCGTTGCTTGGACTCACGTCCAAGCGGCAGAGCGACCACAACCAGGGACACCGACGCCCAGAAATACGAAGACCCGCCAGGGGCGGGCCTCATACCCGGCAAAGGAAAAGCCGGAAAGCCTGAATGTGTTGCAGCTTCAGCTTTCCATACCCTGCCGGGCGCTTGCAAGAGGATTCTTGCCACGGGTGAGCTTTGCCTCGCGCGTGAGTGGCCCCGCCCTGTCGGTCTTCCCTGTCACGGAGGACGACAGATCATGTTCAAGACCATTGGATCAGCCTTGACCGGGGCTCCTGTCGCACGCGCCCGCGAGCCCGTGCGCCGGCACTCGCGCCTCCTGGGGCGATGCGAGAGCGTCTTCTGGCGGGCCACGAGCCGCCAAGAGGTGCGCAGGATCCTGCTGGCTGCGCGTCGGTATGAGTTGGCGGGACGGCCAGCGGGACGGCGGAACGGCCCTCTGGGACACGTGGCCATCGAGGTGCTGGAACTGCTGGGCAACTTGGTGAGCTTCCGCACGGGACGGCTGGAGCCTTCGCTCGATACGCTCACACGCCTGCTGCGTCGCTCGCGAGCGGCCGTGGTGCGGGCGCTGGCTGCCCTCCGGGCGCATGGCTTCCTTGACTGGCTGCGGCGCTACGAGCCTACGGGGCAGACGGAAGGATGCGGCCCTCGGGTGCGCCAAGTCAGCAACGCCTACCGGCTCTCCTTGCCTGCCCGCGCCGCCCGGCTCCTGGGACGGCTCATGGGAGCACCACCCTTGCCTGAGGACGTAGCGCACGCCCAGGAGGCGCGTGCGGCCGAGCTGGCCGCGCACAAGGCTAGCCTGCCCCCCGACCAGCTTGCCCTCTTCGAGGCGGGCAACAGCCCCTTGGGGCGAGCCCTGGCGAGCCTGGGCCGCAAGGTGCAGGAGCGTGAGTTCACCGGGGAGCCGGAATACCAGGCTAAGACTATTCTCTAGGCCCAGAGCCGACGCACAGCCGGTCAGGAGAGCCCGTAGCGGACAGAACCAAGCCCTCATCGCACCTGCAGAAGACCCCGCCCTAGAGGCAGGACGGCGGAGCTTAGGCCACGAGAAGAGAAAAGGCTGAGAAGCGGTTGAGCGGGAGCGTACCCTCGCTGACCGGAAGCTCGACTTCGCCAACGCTCTCCCAAGGCGGTGTTGCGCATGCGCGTAGACCAAGATGTGCTCGACTTCTTCAAGCAAGAAGGCCGGGGCTACCAAATCAAGATCAATGCCGTCCTGCGCGCCTACAAGGAAGCGCAGAGCCGAAGAGGGTGAGCTTGGTCCTGTTGCCTTGATGCTGCGAGTACTAAAATGGCCTGGACAGTCGGGCAAAAGATTTTGACCGCGGTCAGGTGTCCGGTCACTGCTCAAGTATGACCAAGTTTCTTACTCCCCAGCAAGCGGCTGACCGGGCTCTATGTGGCCGGTCGAGTATCATGCGTGCGCTTATAGGCCGAGAACTTCAGGGCGTTCGTGACAACAAGAACGTTTGGCGGATCGCTCCCGAAGAGCTTGAGCGCTGGATGGCTAGCAGACCGGTCACTAACCACCATGACCTTGGTCAGAGACCGGCTACTGACCGGTCTGGCCCTCTGGTCAGTACTTTGGACAGCGTGCAAGAAAAACTTCGCGAAGAACTGGAGGCCATGCGCTGCCAGCGTGATGAAGCCCGACTTGAAGTTGGTGTCCTTCGGGCCGATGTTAGTCATCTGCGCGAGCGCCTAGACGAGGCGAGTGCCGAGCGTGATCGCTGGCGCCAGATGGCAGAGCGTCTAGCTGAGCCGAGATCACCAACTTCTGCCCTGGCTGTAGCGGCCCCGCCCAACCCCGGGGGCGGTTTCCTAGCCCGTCTATTCGGCCGCGCCTGATCGTCCCTGTTCCGCCTGTTGGTCCAACTCAGCGCGGAAAGCGGAGTTAAGCTTTCCCGCACGCACTAGCCGGGAACAAGGCTTGAGGCCGTTAGATGAACTGGAGCTCACTCTCTCGACGGGGGGCAAAATAAGAGGGCCAACCAACTGTTCCTCCCTCATCGTCTTACTTCGGATCGGACGAAAGATGGCCCGTACGTACCTACCTCGAGCCGCAAGATGGTCTGTCTTAAGCGAGATGGGCCAAGAGGGATGATCTTGCAGCTGACGCGGAGGTAGCCTCGAAAAGATCGAGGAAGGGGTTGCGGTCGACCGAATCCTTCACTAGATCAGTCCTCCTCGGACGACGGCGCTGCAGCAGCGGCCTGTTCTGACCGGGCCACATTGGAAGCTTGATCGTGCTGGACGCACTGAGGGATCCTCGTGCAATCGCCGATTTTTCGACCGATCTGGGCTTTTTGACATGAGTAACGCAATGAAGGGATATGCGGGCGGCTTTTGGGTCTGATCGACGGACTG
>NZ_VDFU01000074.1 GCF_006152115.1 Rubellimicrobium rubrum
GTCGCCGGTGCGCTTCCGCGTCATGGCACTCCTCCTCAGAGTTCAGAGGGCCCGAAGAACGGCCATCAGACTGGACCAGGTTCCAGGGTCAGGACCATCCAGCAAACAGGCAGCAGCTCAGTCGCAGTAACGATCTCGAAGCACGCAACGTGATCCGGAAAAAATCTTGCCCGAACGCCTCGCCGCAAAGATCCCAACCCAAGCTCCGGGACTGGAGGTAAGAAATCAGCGTAAGGCATAGTGACCAAATATACTCGAGAAGTTACGTTAGGCTACCAACTCCCAAGACGCCCGGCTGTTTGCTTGCGATCCATCTACTTGGGCCCAACTGACAATCTGTGAGACATCCAGGATGAGAGCTACGGTGCCGTCCCCCAGAATTGTCGCGCCCGAAAAGATCTTCATGGTAGCATGGAGGGGCGACAATTGCTTGATAACGGTTTGAAACGATCCGATGATCCGATCTACTAGCAGTCCAATCCGGGCCTCTCCGGCTGCTACCACGACCACCTTCTGGTACGGATCCGGTTCGCCCGTACTTGTAAATAGATGGCGCAACATGATGTACGGAACCAGTCTATCTCTGATATTCAGGAATTGAGCGGTGCCTTCCTCTTGCATCGTCGGATCGCGAAGCTCAACAATTTCGTGCACAGCCGCGAGAGGAATTGTGAAGCGCTCGCCCGCCACCTCCACTAGCAGTCCATCGATGATGGCGAGGGTGAGAGGCAGTCGAAGAATGATCCGGGTGCCCTGCCCCTTTTCAGATCTGACTTCGATAGATCCTCGTAGATCGGAAACCGTCCGTTTCACTACGTCCATGCCCACCCCCCGGCCAGAAAGCTCGGTAACGGCCGATGCCGTCGAGAACCCTGGGGCGAAGATCAGCTGAAACGTCTCCGAATCGCTTAGGTCATTTGACGGGTCTACGAGGCCTTTCTGGATGGCCTTGGCCCTGATCTTCTGGACATCGAGACCATAGCCGTCATCCACAACAGATATTTGGACCTCAGCTCCTGAATAGCGAGCCGACAGCGTAACCCGTCCTGTCAGCGGTTTGCCCGTCTGCTTCCTAATTGCGGCGGGCTCGATGCCATGGTCGATCGCATTGCGCATCAAGTGCAGCAACGGATCGACAAGCTGCTCAACGACCGTTTTATCCAGCTCGGTATCTTCACCCTCAATGAGCAGATCGACTGGCTTACCAAGATCGGCTGAAAGATCATGAATCAAGCGGCGGAATCGGCCAGTGATTGACCCCAGGGGCGTCATTCGAACCGACATGGTGGTGTCACGCAGGCCAGTGGCGAGACCCTGAATTTCTTCGGCGACGGCCAGCAAGGCCGGATCGCCGCTGGATGCCGCGATGGCCGAAAGACGCGCTTCGGCAATTACGAGTTCCCCGACCCTGTCCATCATTTCGTCGAGCCGGCCCGCTGCGACCCGCATCATGGCTGCAGGCTTGGCAACCACCGGTTTGTCTGAATCTGTGGAGCTGATCGATGCTGCTGTGGACGGCTCGTCAGTAGGGACGTTATGATTGTCAGTGCCAGTCGAGGCAGCCTCTCTCTCAGCGGCCGTGTCTTTCGTCGCGATACGCTCCAAGGTCAGAGCGAGACCATCGTGAAACATGAATACGTCATGAATGTCTGCCTCGGCCACATGGGCAGGCAAGTGCACGGTCCAGGACAGGGAAAGGACGGCCGGGTCCAATGCTTCGAGGCCCGGAATCCTACTAATACATGCTTGGATTCGCGAGGCGCCCAGTGACCGGAGTTCATCTAGGACGAGTTCTGGCTTGCCACCGAGCTTCAGTGTGTCGGACGGCAGCGCAAAAGTCAGAAGCCAGTCGTTCGTGAGCGAGGGTCCGGTCATTGCTTGTGCGATCTGACGGAGGATGTCGTCACCACCGTCCGGCCTTTGACCGCGCAAAAGGGCGTCAATGTGATCATGGGCCTTCAACCCTGCCGTCACAACCGTCGAACTTGCCGGCCTATTTTCGGATCGAAGCGGTTCAAGGGCAGATTCCAGATGATGGACGAAAGACGCCAGTTCGGTCTGGCCGAACATTCCGCCCGTGCCCTTCAGAGTGTGCAAATCTCGGAACACCTGGTTCACGAGACTCCGATCCATGGACGCGTCCTGCATGGCCAGAAGGCTTGATTGCAGGCTTTCCACCAGACCTTCTGCCTCTGCTCGGAACAGAGCGAGGGTTTCATTATCGATCATCGGCTGTGTTCCTGGTGCAGTGCAACATCCAGCATCGGATGGCATAGGGTAAAGACTTGTTCTTCAGGCGCGGATGTGAGCGATCAGAGACCTTAGAGGCACCGAAACCGACGCTTTGTGGCCGAGGCACGGGTTTTACAAATGGGACGAGCATCTGCTTGGGCATGCTGACGTCGGCCTTACTGGAAATCGTAGATGCGGTAACTGAGACGACCGACTGTCGAACGGCGACGAGCAATGAAGACGGCCCTGTCCCATGGACAGCTCCTCAAGTTACTCCGAGCTTCTGTCAGACGATCAGGGCTCATTTGTTAGGTGAGGCCTCACGCCAACAAGGCTGCCCGCGTCTGTCACCGGCAACGCGTCCGCCAAGTCGTTCAGTCCCAGCCGATGCCACAAGCTGCCGTAGTCTGCTTCATAGCCAGCCTTGATCCGTAGCCGCGGAGACTCTTCCATCAACGCAGACAAGATGAGCTGAAGCCCTGCGGCATCTGCGGTTTCCAGATCCTTGGCCCCGAGTTCGATGTCGGAACTGAGCAGCCTTTCTCGCCATTCGGCGAGATGACGGAGCACCAAGGGGCTGTCTGACTGCGCCCCGCCAGCTTCCTTGGAATTATCGGGCAGCATTCGGGTTCCTCGTAAGTCGCTGACCTGACTATGGCCGGAAAGCACTAAGAGGTGGTTAAGGTCGCTATTCACGCGGGCTTCTTTCCGCGCGGCCAGTTCCGAAGCAGTACTGAACATCCCGTGTTCATCCTTTCTTAGCGGCGGCTGGGCCAATGTGCGGGGGCTGCCACAGTGTGCCCAGCGGCAGGCGTCCCCTCTCGTCGAGTCATTATCATGTCCGAACCATCATGCTTCTGCCTAACCGCTGCCGCGCGCGAGGACCTCAGTAGTCTCAAGAGCTTCTTGCACGAGCACAGCGGCAAGACCGCCGAAGTGCTGGTTGAGGGAGATCGGCCTTTGACCACCTCCATCGTGCAACTGCTGCTTTCCGCCATAGGCGACGCACCCGAAGAGCGTTTGTGGCTGGTGACGGCTTCACCCCGTGTGCTTGCCGGGCTGAAGCTGCTCGGAGTGCATGATTTTCTGACAAGGGAGGGCTGATATGTCCGCCTCCATCCTGGTCATCGACGACTCGAGCACGATCCGGCAGCTCCTGCATCACTGCCTGACATCGGCGGGCATGACGGTGGTGACCGCCCAAAACGGCGAGGAAGGAGTGGCCCTTTTCGAGCGGGCTAGCTTCGACGTTGTCATCACAGACATGTACATGCCCAAGCTCGATGGCATTGGCGTCATCGAGAAAGTGCGGCAAGGTTCGCTGAATCGTCGTGTCCCCATTCTCGTTCTTACTACCGATAACGACCGGGAGGTCAGAAGCCGTGCCCAGTTGGCGGGAGCAACTGGGTGGATCGTCAAACCTTTCGAGCAGCAGGCCCTAGTATCCCTGATCGGACGGATCACTGGAACGGGTTGACCAATCGGTCCGGACGAAGACGAATTTTAATCGCAGCTCTGATCATCCACTAACTAGCTGAGCCGAGTCCGGGCAGGGTTCCGCAGATGACCTGCCCCCGGGAGCTCCCTCGCTGTGACGTAGAGTCTGCCCATCCTGAAGGAGCAGACGACATGAGGAAGAGCC
>NZ_VDFU01000075.1 GCF_006152115.1 Rubellimicrobium rubrum
AGCACCCGAAGGACATCCCCCGCTCAGAACCGAGCAGCCAGCCCTTGCCCTGTTAGAGAACAGTGTTCTTGAGTTTCGATCAGGCGCCTCGTCGCCGAACGGCCCGATCCCGCTTCTACGCCGGTGCGCCGCTGTGGGCGGGGCTATGAGCCCAGCGTCCAGCCAGCCTCCTGGGGCAGGCCGTCGCCGATGTTGCCTTACAACCCTCTGGAGTCAGCGTTTCATAGATCGGCGCGAGCGGTCCCTCCGCAGCCGGCAGGCAATCGCGCGCAAGGGCCGCTCGTCCGTCTAGGCCGCAAAGAAGGCGACTGCAGCCTGGGACGACATTGCGGTCTGAAGGAGCACAGCCGGGACGGTCTCGATACTGAGCTGGCTCAGGCCCTGAAACAGGCTGGGGAACCCGTCATATCAACGCTCGATCTCAACGGCGGCCCGCAAAGAAGGTATGGCATTGGCCGCACGTTGCTGCCACCCTGGGTCAGTGTTGAGCCCTGACCCAGACGTCCTGTGGATGGTCAGGCTCACTGGTATGTTGTCTGCTTACTCGCCTTTGATCGTTAGGGCGCACACGGTCGTCCCGTCCTCATCGACCACGTGCATGCGCTACTCGGGGCCGCCCAGAACTCGCCATCTATGTCCCTCAGCATCTCTCCAACAGCGAGAACCGCTTCGGATCTGGCGTTCTCTGGACCGGCCATGGCAACGCCTGGGTCGTCGTGGAACCGGGCGCCGCTTTCGACGTGGAAGAAGTAGCGGGGCATGGCAGGGTCCTTGCAGGCAACATCAACACCTGAACACCGCTTGAGACCCCGATGTTGCATGAAAGACGGGCCAGGAGGCAGGCGCTGGCAGCCTGTGCGGCCGATTGTTGTCGTCGGGCGCCAGCGTGGGGGGCGCAACGGTTCTCTGAGGCATGTCGGCCTCGCGATGCTCGAACTCCTAGGGAAGCTCATGAACCGGTGCAAAGGGCAGCTCGAGCCGTCACTGGCGCGTGGGCGACGGCTAGAGGCGATGCGGAGTTCATGGCGCAGCTTCGGGGTAATCACCGGCTGTAGCCCCCTGAGCGGATTCAGGTCAGCGCGGGCGTAGCTGTGCGGGCACCGTCCAGGTCGGGGTCAGGCGACAGCGAGGCCAGTTCGGTCTCGCAAACGGACTCGAAGAGGTCGGGCCAGGTGCCGGCGAGGTCAAGGAATTCGACGGCCCACCTGTCCGCGTGGGTGGCTGTGGAACAGTCCGACCAGAACGGCGCGCAAGGTGGCTAGGAGGTCCACCGCCTTGGCTCCCGCCTCGACATCAAGGGCGGCTCGCTCGAACATCGCCGACAGGATCGAAGCCAAGGCTTCGATGGGCAGATCGGGCAAAGCGCCGGCGGCTACGGCTTCCTCGAGGCCAGCTCGAAGGCTGGCCTCACCGTGTCCGGCCTCGATCCGCCGGACCTCCTCGCTGCCAAGCACCGCCGGCCCCTGAACAAGCAGAAGGTCGGCACGACCTTCGACGGACATCGCTGCGAGGTAGGCCTCGGCCCCGGCGAGCAGGCGCTGCACCGGCGTCATCTCTGGCTGGTCCACTTCCTCTATTGCCACAGCAATTGCCTGAGCTTCGCGCTCGAGAATGGCCCTGAGGAGCGCCGCCTTGTCCTCGAAGTGGTGGTACAGGGCACCACGTGTCACGCCCGCGGCCGCCACGATGGCGGGTGTGCTGGTTCCGGCAAAGCCGTGAGCCACGAACAGGGGCCGAGCAGCTGCGAGCAGCCGATCCCGCATTTCCTCGCTTCGCACTTGGTTACTGCGCCGGCCCGATACTTGCATGCATACTGCCTGTTTGTTATAGACGCGCCACATGCAGAGTGTATGCTTTCGGCGCGAGGAGAGAAAGCGTGAGGATCACCAGCTACTACCCGGTCCTGATGGTGCAGGAGGTAGCACCGATTGCGGCCTTCTACGTCAGCCACTTCGACTTCAGGCCCCTGTTCGAGACCGATTGGTACGTCCACCTTCAAAAGAGTGACGATCCGTCCGTGAACCTCGCCGTCCTGCAGGGAGATCACGTGACTATCCCCGAGCCGGCCCGGGGCCGTGCTGGGGGTGTCCTGCTCAACTTCGAGGTCGATAACGTGGATGCTGTCCACGCGCGCTTGGTCGCGGAAGGGCTTCCGATCCTGCTGGCGCTGCGTAACGAGACCTTCGGCCAGCGCCACTTCATCACAGCCGACCCCAGCGGCGTCCTCATCGACGTCATCACCCCGATCCCGCCTGACGAGGCCTATACCGCGCAGTTTCGCCCGGAAGCCTTGCCGAAATGAACGACCAATAAGGCGAAGGACGGCACATCCTTGCCTGCCGCCATAAGTGGAAGTGCAGGTCAGCTGCTTCCAGCGCTATCGCACCAAGCTTGAAGCTGCTCTCTCCGCTCGAGCGATAATTGTCGCATAGTTCCGCAGGAGGTTCGCTTGGCTCTCAAACCTTCGGACGCTCGAACAGTCGGGCAAAGCTGTCCACGTCACTGATCACAGCCTCGCCAATAAAGCGCATCGCCTCCAACGTGCGCTCTCCGGCCTCGGGGTGACCCGCGCCGCAGGCGTCCGCAAGCACAACAGGGATGAAGCCCAGGTCGGTGGCGTGCCGACAGGTCGGCTCAATGCCAATTTCGAGCGCGATGCCGACGATCGCAACCGCCGTTATGCCGCAGTCACGCAAGGCATAGCTGAGCGGCGTGCCCTCAAAGGCGGACATGGCGAGCTTGTCGAACACTGTCTCTTCCGGCGTGGGCGCGAGTTCGGGCACGATGGAAAAGCCGGGTGTCTCGCGGAGGAACCAAGGGCTGACGCTGTCCGGGTCATCTGTGCGCTGCCAGGCCATGGCAGTCCGATACTGAGTAACGCCCATCCAGCTTTTCGGCATGGACAAATGTCGTGTGAAGGCGACCCGCATGCCAACGGCGCGTGCCACACCGAGAGCGCGCCCAGCGCGCTCGGTGATCCGTCCCCCGTCCTGAACCTGGCTCGTGATGCCGGCCTGCATGTCGTAGACCAGAAGCGCCATTCGGCTGGGGTCGCAAAGCTCCTCAATTCTGGTCGGGATGAGCAGACCCTGCGCAGATTTCATCCGTCAGCTCCCGAAAGTCCCATGCGAACGGCGGGCGTCACGGGACTTTAGGCGCGAAGGTTATGCGGTCGCAACTCGCCAGAGGGCTAGGTGGTCTCTCAGATAGGGAGGGCAAGAAGGACAGTATGCGCCATCATGAAGGCTGATGAGGAACTCCGGCCCGGAACGATGGATGCTGTCGGAAACGACCTCAGGACCAATCAGGTTTAAGGCTGTCCGTGTCGGTCAAATGCAGGCTCTTAGCGAGAGGGCGTGTGTTGGCCGCCGACATGTCCGCAAAACCCCCTGTCCATGGGACTATTACCGTACCAGCACTGTAGCACGACTCTTCCCCTAGTTTGACAAGGGGCTGTGGAGCAAGCTCGGACTGTCCGTTCAAGGATCCCCTTACGTATAGGTTGAGCTTTCGGGTTTGTCCGGGCCAAGCCGCTGAGCCGAGAACAGCAAAGCGGATCGCATATGCTTTCTGTGATGGAAAACCGACGATGACCGCAAGCGGGCTAAGCGCGATAGTTTCAAAGGCACTTCAGCAGGCTCAGGAAGGTCCCGCTTAGCACGTTAACGGAGCGCCACTGCGAAGGCTGCTTCTTGCGTCCTTCCCCTTTCATGGTCGGAACACCCTAAGGGCTG
>NZ_VDFU01000076.1 GCF_006152115.1 Rubellimicrobium rubrum
CCCCCTCGCCATCGTCCACGAGCTGGAACGTCCCCTCGACAATCCGCCGCCGCGTGCCGTCGAAGCTGCCAGCCTGACCGAAGAAGGTGCCGGCTCCGTTGATCCCGCCCTCGCCCACTTCATAGGTGCCATCCGCATCAAGCGCCACGTCGTTGCGTGTGGCCAGCAGACTGCACTCGTCGTTGTTCCGCAGAGCGGATGTGACCGGCTGGCTCGGGTCGTCGATGTCGCGGCAGAGCTCGCGCAGGCGCTGGCCTTCGATGAACCGGTCACGGGCCGAGCGGGTCGTGTCCTGCTGGGCGGCCACAGCTGCGCGCAGGTGGTTCTCTTCGACGTCTCGGACGATGGCTTCCACCTCGTCGCGACGATCCTCGAAGAGCTCCGAGGGCGTGTCGGTGACATTCGCCACCCGCACCGTCACAGTCTGCTGGCTCACATTGCCGTTCGCGTCGGTGGCCGTGACGAGCACGACATAGCTGTTGTCGCCGTCCTGGTCCTTGGGATCCTCGAAGTCGGGCGCTGTTACGAAGCGCAGCTCGCCCGTGGTGGGGTCCATGCCAAAGTGGGTGGCATCCACCCCGCCCGCGATGGACCAGGTGACCGTCTCATTGGCGGTGAAGGTGGCGACCGTCGTGGTGCCCTCGTCCACGCTGGTGGCGGACCGTCCTGCCCCTGGCTGACCCGACGGACCGCTGATCTGCGGCGCAACGGTGTCCTCGACCGTCACCGCGAATACGATCTCGGTCATGTTGCCTTCGGCATCCATGGCGATCACCGTGAGGAGATAGACGTTGTCCCCATCCATGTCGGCGGGCGTGTCGAACTCCGGCGCCCTCCGGAAGCGCAACTCGCCGGTGACCGGGTCGATCCGGAACGCGCCCGCGTCACCCTCACTGGCCAGGGACCAGGTCACCGGCTCGTCGGAGTGGAAGGTGGCTACGAGGGTCCGCCCCTCGGGAATGCGCTGGGATTGCTCCTGCGCCGTTCCATCAGGTCCGGTGACCACAGGCGGCGTGCCCTCGGTCAGATCCCCGACAGTGATAGTGACGGTCTGCTGACTGACGTTGCCGTTCGTGTCGGTGGCCGCGATGATCAGGACGTAGGCGTTGTCCCTGTTCGCGTCGGCGGGTGCCTCGAAGTCCGGGGCCGCCACAAAGGTCAGCGCGCCTGTGCTCGCATCCAGGCTGAAGCGCGCGGCATCGGGACCGCCCAGGATGGACCAGATCACGCTCTCATTGGCGGTGAAGGCCGCAACCTCTGACTGACCTTCGTTCACTGTCTCCGACGAGGTGGCGGCACCAGGGCCGCCGGACGGTCCGGTAATCGCCGGACCAGCCTCATCGACGTCCGCCACCGTGATGATGATCGTCTGCTGACTGGAGTTGCCACTGGCGTCCGTGGCCTCGACCTCAAGGCCGTAGGTGTTGTCCGTGTTGCTGTCGGTGGGCGCCTCAAAGTCGGGAGCCATCCCAAAGGTCAGGGCGCCCGTTATGGGGTCGAGCACGAAGCGAGCCTGATCCGGACCACCCACGATCGTCCAGGTCACAGGCTCGCTGGCAGTCAAGGTGGCGACCGCTGTCGTGCCCTCGCTTACCGTCGTGGCCGAGGTGGCCGCGCCCGCTCCGCCCGAAGGGCCGGTGATCGCTGGAACGGTATCGTCGAGGTCGAGCACCGTCACCGTCACCGTCTGCTGGCTCGTATTTCCATTGGCATCGGTCGCGGTGAGTACGACGACATAGTTGTTGTCCATATCGGCGTCGTCAGGCTGATCGAAGTCCGGCGCGGTGACGAATGTCAGGGCGCCCGTGCTGGGATCGATGGCGAAGCGGGCCTGGTCCGCGCCGCCGGTCAGCGTCCAGGTCACGCCCTCGCTGGCGGTGAAGGTCGCAACCGCCGTGGTGCCCTCGTTCACGGACTTTGCCGAGGAGGCCGCGCCCGCTCCGCCCGAGGGTCCGGTGATCTGGGGAGCCGCCTCGTCGAGGTCGAGCACCGTCACCGTCAGCGTCTGCTGGCTCGTGTTGCCGTTGGCGTCCGTGGCCTCGACGATCACGACATAAGTGTTGTTGGTATCGGAGTCGGTCGGCTGCTCGTAGTCGGGCGCGGCAGCAAACGTGAGCGCACCCGTCGCAGGGTTGATCGTGAACTTGCTCTGGTCCGCCCCGCCCACGATGGACCAGGTGACCGGCTCGTTGGCGCTGAGCATCGCGACCGCCGTGGTGCCCTCGTTCACGGACTTGACCGAGGAGAGCGCGCCGGCCTCGCCCGAGGGCCCGGTGATGAGCGGTGCGGTCACATCCTCGTTCACGTCCGCCACCGTGACTGTCAGCGTCTGCTGACTGGTGTTCCCGAAGCCGTCGGTCGCCGTGATGACGACAACGTAAGTGTTGTTGATGTCAGCGTCGGCCGGCGCCTCGTAATCCGGTGCGGCGACGAAGGTCAGAGCACCTGTCGCGGGGTCGATGGCGAACCTGCTCTGGTCCGGTCCTCCGGTCAGCGACCAGGTCACCCCTTCATCGGCCGTGAAGGTCGCAACCGAGGCCTGACCTTCGTTCACCGTCTTGATCGAGGTGGCGTCCCCAGCCGCGCCCGAGGGCCCGTTGATCGCTGGCGGCGTGGTATCCTCAGCCACGTCGGTCACTGTAATGGTGACCGCCTGCTGGCTGGCATTGCCGTTGGCGTCTGTGGCCTCGACGATCAGGACATAGGTGTTGTTCGTGTCGGCATCGGTCGGCTGCTCGTAGTCGGGCGCGGCAACAAACGTGAGCGCACCCGTCGTCGGGTTGATCGAGAACCGACCCTGGTCGTGGCCGCCGACAAGGGCCCAAGTCACCGGCTCGCCTGCGCTGAAGGCGTGGACCGCAATCGTGCCCTCCGGGACCGCCTTCACGGAAGCCGCGTCGCCCGCAGCACCCGAGGGTCCAGAGATCGCTGGCGGCGTCGCGTCCTCGTTCAGGTCCGCCACAGTGATGGTGACGGTCTGATGGCTGGCGTTCCCGAAGCCGTCGGTCGCGGTGACGACCACCAGATAGATGTTGTTGCCGTCCGCATCCGCAGGCGCCTCGTAGTTGGGTGCGGCCAAGAACGTCAGGGCGCCCGTCGAGGGGCTGATGGCGAACCGTCCCTGGTCGCTGCCCCCGGTGATGGACCAGGTGACGACCTCGTTGGTCGCGAAGGTTGCGACAGCGGTCTGACCTTCGTCCACGGTCTTGGCCGAGGTGGCGTCCCCGGCTGCGCCCGAGGGGCCGGTAATCGCCGGAGGCGTGGCGTCTTCGGCCACATCGGTCACCGTGATGGTGACGAGCTGCTGGCTGCTGTTGCCGTTGCCGTCGGTGGCTTGGACCGTCACGAGGTAGATGTTGTCGGTGTTCGCATCGACAGGGGCCTCGAAGTCCGGACCGGACACGAAGCGAAGCTCACCGCTGCCAGGGTTGATCGTGAACCGACCCTGATCGGTACCGCCCACGATGGCCCAGGTCACGCCTTCGTCCGCCGTGAAGCTGTGAACGGCCAACGTGCCTTCGCTCACCGCCTTCGCGGCTGTCCCGGAGCCGGCTCCGCCCGAGGGTCCACTGATTACCGGACCGGTGTCGTCGAGATCCAGGACCGTCACGGTCAGGGTCTGCTGGCTGGCGTTGCCAGTGCTGTCCGTCGCGGTG
>NZ_VDFU01000077.1 GCF_006152115.1 Rubellimicrobium rubrum
GCCGCTTGCCCAGTGTCAAACCGACCTGCTCCGCCCGCCAGGCTTGCCTTATCGTTGCTGGAGTCTTCCCATGGACTGGTGACAGCTCCGGTGTCGCAAGATCTCAGCAACCATGAGTTCCGTTTCCCCGGAACCGATCACCCGCCCTCAGCACTTCCTTGGGTAGACCGCCAGGAGAGGCACAAGCGGCAAGCACAGGAGCAGCAGGGTGACAGGGGAGCACTTCGTTCCAGAGCACGTGTATGATCGGCTCGCCCTCGAGCTCGAGGTGCTTGCGGTTCACCTGGCCGTCCCCGGTAGTCCTGACCCTGAGACCTGGGCCATCGAGCTCCTCAGCCTGGCCAACATCTGGCCCGACAGTGTGACACCCACTCTCGATTGCGCCCCGAACATCGTCACGGCCTGATCGGAGCCCCATGCCCGCCCAACGCGTACGGTTAAATTCTTTAAAGCTCGAGCACTCACATTCCCCGTGCCCTACTCGAACAGGTCACCCAGGGCACGGCACCGGACCACCTTGCGCCACCGTCGCCTGCGGTGCTCGCCTGCGTCGTGAAGCATTTGACAGCGCTGGCAAAGAGCTGCGAGGAGTTGTTGCTGGGGACATGGTGCAGATGCGCGCTGGCCAGCACCTCACGGGTGACAGGACCATGCAGGGCAGGGGAGGGGCCCAGCCAGACTGAGCTGATCGACTTCTGAGATCTGTGATGGCAGGCGACCTGCGCACCTGCTTGCCCCGATCGTCAAGCCAGACACGCCGCTCGGTGTGCAACCAGGGGCCGTCGCCCAAGTGCGGGTGACGCCCTGCCCGAGGGGCCAGCCGCGGCGCTCGTAGCAGCCCCCGAGCCTATTGTCTCCCGGTTCCGCCCTCCAGGGCCGTTACGCACCACCGCGCTCTTCTGCTCCGGAGCGTGCGACCTTTGTCGCACTCCCCCGCCGTCCCCCGCGCTCTAGCCTGTTGTCATGCGCGACCACTCGGCTTCTCAGGCCGAGGCCAGAGCCAGCGACATACATCCCGCCTGAGGGAGACGTCACCGGCCCGAGCCAAACTGAGGCGCCGGAGGACCCCCGGGCATGCCCGGGGGCCTTCTGTGCTGGAACAGAGTGATCGGGAAGTGGGGGCGTCGCAGCCGTCGTGCCCCCGGTACGGCATGGAACCGGGCTGGCACCTTCACCGCCGCCCGGCTAGCTACTTGAGGGCACGAGAACCCGTCGTAGACGCCCTCTCGGTATCTAGTATGGAGACCTTCGCCTCGGAAACGGAAAGACGCAGGCTGACGGATCGTGCCGACACAACCCAGCAGCCCACGTCAGGGTTGCATTCGCTACGTCACAGCTTGCGCCCGGTCAGGACTGCTTCGCGATGGCGCGGCCGAGCTGGCCTGCCACGCCACTCTTCCCCATATTCAGCTTGCACGTGCCGCAATGATGCCACGGGTACCGCCTAGGCGGCTCTGCAACCGTGGCCCACAAGGCGCGTCCGGTCATGGCTAGGCCGCGTAGGTTTGTCGTGACCCCACGCGGCCGACGATCTGCCACGTGACATGGTTGACGCCGGTGGGGGCTCCAGTAGCGTCCGACCCATGAGTCTTGGTCGCATTCCCATCCCAGATCATCCCGCCCTGGGTTCCTCTGCGTTCTGCGGACGAGAGGCCAGCGTCACACCTTACCATACAACGCCCACCTCGCCCGTTGAGTACAGCCTCGGCTGCTGGATGGAGCCCCGAGCCCCTTCTCCCATAACCCTCACTGGGACGACTGCTGAGGGCCAGCGACGCTTTGGCTGCCGCTTGAGCGGGCAGCGGAGCAGTGGAGTAGAAGGCCATGGCATCGATTTCCGCCCGGCTCAGTTCCGGGTGGAAATCGACATGGCCGTCCCATCGCCAGCATTGCCGCCCGCTTCCGGGTGAGCACCAGGAATGTCCGGCGGGTCTAGTGCGGCATGTCGGCCACATGACCCGCCATTGAGGAGCTTACGAGCTCGTCTTCCTTGTTGGCGGCTCGCCACGAAAAGGACACATAGGATGAACGTTCTGCGGAGAGGGGATTCACCGGAGGAGGTCGACATTCTGATCTGTCAGTTGGTCGTGGCAGCCGTGATCGGCATAATGGCGGGGGTAGGCGTCTGGCTTATGGAAGGTGGAGCTGGGGCTGCCTTCGGGACCTACGCCTTGACCGTGTTCTCCGGGCTGGCCGGCAGTGTCTATGCCTCGCTCCTTGGCCCGTCTGCTCAAGACGCCTGAGACGCAGGGGTGCAAGGCGAGACCGGATGTGACGACGGCCGATCTGACGAGGTCACGCGTGTTCTCGACACGCTGACGCTCCTGATCCAAGTGAAGCAGACGCTGAGCCAACGAATGCAGGCTTTGGAGGGCGATACTCGACCGGACGGGGCCCATCTCTCGCACCTACAAGAGACCGCCCACACCTGCGGCAATCAGGCTGACGCTTTGCTGGTGAGGCTGGCTGCCCTGAGGACCTCGCCGCCCCTGGTGCGAATGGCCGAAGGGCTGTTCGACTACTTCCGCGACACCGAGGAGATGGCAGAACTCCTACTGGAGCTGAGCTGCGAGCCAGACTGAGGGAGGGCCCACGCCGTGCGGCTGTCTTCCGGGAAAAAGGGCACTCCGGGGAAAGCCCTTCTTCTCCTCCCCATCGGACTGAGCCGGTTCGGCCGTGCCTGCAGGTCTTCTAGTCACGGCTGCTTGGGCTGCTTGCGAGGGTCCACAGCCGCAGCCTACGGCAGGTCGCCTCAGCGGGACAGAGGAGCCAGGCGCCACCTCTGCTCACATCGCCGGCACAGCGGCCGGCAAGGCGCGCCGTCGGGTCCGTGACCTCAAGCACACAGACCAAGTTTGTGACGGAACAGGGCGCCTGGTGAGCCGTTCACGGCCACCACTGCATGAGCCCGGAGACCACCGATGACGACAAACACCCACGACCGGCTCAGAGGGCAGCGCGTCCTCGTGGTGGAAGACGAATCCCGTCTGGCCAAGGGGCTCTGCGCGGTGCTGCGCGTTCACGGAGCCCAGATCCTGGGCCCGGTGTCCAGCCTGGCGCAGGCCAGCCGGTGGCTGGCCGAAGCCATAGATCTGGAGGCGCAGGACCGCTGGCCCGACATGGTGCTCCTGGGTGGTCGCTTGGGGCAGGAGAGGGTTCTTCCGCTCGCGGACGCTTTGAGCCTCCTCGGCATACCCTTTCTGTTTGCCTCGCGGGACTCAGACCGCCTACCGCAAGGCGATGTGGGCGAGCCCCGTTGCGAGCAGCCACCAGACAGCCAATTCATTCTGCAGAGGCTAGCTGGCTTAGTTCCGGCGGATCGCGGGCGCCCGGACGAAGCGGCCTACGGGAGCACTGGTCGGCTGGTCCTGACCCCGAAACCTGCTCCGGTCTGACGGCCGTTCTTCGGGCCCTCTGAACTCTGAGGAGGAGTGCCATGACGCGGAAGCGCACCAGTGACGAGCGGATCGCCTTTGCCCTGCGGGCCAAGCGGAGTCCGGGACGGCGGTGGACGAGATCTGCCGCAAGCTGGGGATCTCGGAGCCGACCTGTC
>NZ_VDFU01000078.1 GCF_006152115.1 Rubellimicrobium rubrum
AGCGGGAGGCAGGCAAGCTCGACGCCAGATTGCGTCGGGATTGATGACCATGTGCGCTGGCGGCTGATCTCCGGACTGCTGCGGAACTAGCGAAAAAGGTTGCGCTTGGTCATGTACCGAGGGTAGCCGACCCCCTGCCCTCCTCAAACTACGTCCTTCTGACAGCGCCCGCCAGAGCTATGCCCTCCTACTTCGACGCCCCGACCCCGCGGCATAGCTGACCAGCGGATCGTCGCCGCGTAGAAGTTGACCCTGCTAGGTTCCAGCTAAGTTCTTCCGGGCATCTACGTTGAAGCCAGGCCCTGGCGTGATGCGGGGGCAGGCGACCGGGATGCCATGGCAAGTAGGGGAACTTAATGGCTGTAAAGATAGGCTCACTGGCACCTCGCTCCACTGTTCTTGACAATGGACGATTGGAACTGTCGGGGGCACTCGGGACCCAGACGGTTCGAGTGGGGACCAACACCTTCGTTTATGTCGCCGGTCAGGATGACGCTGGAATCAGCGGCTTTCGCGTCAACGCCAACGGATCGCTGACCAATGTAGCGAACAGGGCCGACAGCGACGACGTGGCGTTGAGTGGCGTCGCAAACTTCGCGACGGCCACGATAGACGGCTCAACCTACCTATACGCCAACTCCACCTACGAGAACGGCATCACCGCCTTCCGGGTAAACCCGACCGGCACCCTGACCCGGGTTGACGTGTATTTCGACTCCGGCCCGCTGGAACTGTCAGGGACCACAGGCCGGATGTCGATTGCCGTCGTGAACGGCAATCCGCGCCTTGTTGTTTCTGGCGCGAGCGATGACGGCTTCAGCGTGTTCCAGATCGGATTCGATGGCCGCCTGTCGCGGCTGGCCAACAGGACCGATGCGGCCAACCCGCAGTTCGAGCTCAACGGAGCCATGGACACCGCCACTGCGGTGGTGGGCGGGCGCAGCTTGATCTTTGTCGCAGGGCGGGATGACGCCGGCATCAGCTCATTCGAGTTACGCCCCGACGAGAGAGTGGTCTTCCGCGACAGCTACTCCGACAGCGACGGTCCGGCCGCGAGCCTGAGTGGCGTCACAGGGCTGGCAACCGCCACCGTAGCCGGGGCGACCTACGTCATCGCGGCCGGCCAGTACGACAACGGTGTGACATCATTGGCGGTCAACGCGAGCGGGGGCCTGACCTTTGCCGACAACCTCACCGAGAGCACGTTCTCCGGCCTCGCAGGGGCGAGCAGTGTGACGAGCTTCCGGCTTGAGGGTGAAAGCTTCGTCGCCGTGTCGGCCAGGAATGACGATGCCCTTAGTCTTGTCCACGTTGGCAGGGGTGGCCAGCTGACCGAGGTCACACGCGTGTTCGACACAGCGGGGACAGCGCTCGGAGACGGCCAGTACAACTCCTTCGCGGTGGTCGGTGGCCGGCCGATGCTGCTGGCCACCGGGGCCGATGATAACGGCGTCACCGCCTTCGAGATCGGCGGAAGGAACGACAGGCTAGCGGGTGGGCGGGCTGCCGACGTCCTGCTCGGCTTGGGCGGAAACGACGTGCTGATCGGCAACGGAGGGAATGACCGGCTGATTGGAGGGTTCGGGGCTGACGAGCTAGTGGGTGGCGCAGGTCGTGACACGCTGTCCGGCGGTGCCGGGGCTGACGATTTCGTCTTCACCAGCCTTGCCCACAGCGGGACTTCGGCGGCAACGGCCGACGTTATCCGCGGCTTCGGGCGTGGGGTCGACGACATCGACTTGACCACTATCGACGCGAGAAGCGGATCGCTCAGGAACGACGCCTTCGTGCTTGACACCAACGGCTCCTTCTCCGCTGGCGAAGTCCGCCAGAGAGTGGTGCAGGGCAATCTCCTGATCGAACTCAATGCGGATGCGGACCCGCAGGCCGAGATGGCGATTCTTCTGGCAGGAGCCCAGGCGCGGCTTGCCGCGTCAGACTTCCTGCTCTGAGACCTGCGAGCGGCCCTGTCACGTCATTTGCTTGCGCAGGTGCGTCAGGGCCGCTTTGCTGATGAGCCAGTCTCGAAGACGTAAGCCTCCAGAGATCGCGACCGTGGCCCGCCGCTTGCCATGAGTACTGGAAAGGCCCGGTCACCTTCATGAACGTCTCGTGGAGGCGCTACTTCCAGCGGGTGAGCGCGGACCAGAAATCGGTCTTCTTCGGACCTCATTGGGAAGCAAAGGCCAGAACCTCTGCTGAGAATGTCGGGCCGAACCTCTGCCATCATAAGCGCGCCGTTTCGTGGCGCAGCCTATGCTGAGTTCGTGGACCAGGTCCTCTTCGTTCCGGAGTGATGCCGGGAACCGCGCATACAGCACCCCCGCCAGTCGAGGCGCCTTGGGGAGGTTTCGACACATCGAAACAGGCTATGCTGATTCTTCGGCCAGCCCAGGCACTCCCTTGCCCCGCTCAAGCTCTGTTTGTCTGACACCGCTCCCGCGCCACTTGGCACGAGAGGCCTGCCTGCAAGAACCACCTTTAAGGAGGAGATCCATGGAGACACGGGCAGCGAATGGAGTTCCTCTCCTATTCTATGGGTTTCCCACAAAAGATGAGGTCTTGGCAGAAGGGCTCAGAAGAAAAACCGCGAGACGGGACGCCGAGACACCCGTGCCCATCCTCGTTCGGGTGACTCTTCGCGACAGCGCGGTCGTCTCGATAATCTGGAACATGCGGGAATGGGAGACCTCGACAGATGTCGAAGAAGAGCTTCGGAGCCACCAGGCCAGAACCCTCCCCCAAGCAGAATACGATGCAATCTTGGTCGAGTACGCCTTTGAGCCGAATGACCTGCCCGAGGTCGTCACAGTCTAACGATGTCGCCTAGCTCCAGCGATGGTTGTCCTAAAGCTCGATGACGGCTCGTCTGTCCGTCTCGGGCCGGAGTATCCGAACCATCAGTCTTATGGCTTCGTAGAGGACCGGAGGCACGAGATGCTTAGCCTGATCGGCCACTCCCAAGCCTGATCGACCTTGGAGGCGCTGCTCGCCTGTACACATTGTCTCCCCAGGGCACACGGGCTGGATCACACCGAGTGGCAGCAACTGTGCAACGGTCGCACAGGGATGAGGCACCTTTGTGCAACGGTTACACGTTCAGAAGCGAGCCGCAGATCTGGCGCATCGCACCTCGCGGGCGTCGCGGCGACTGCCTACCGAAAGTATATAGAACAGCGACTTCGCTCGCAGGCCGCAGACGCACCTTCCGCGTCTCCTACCCCACGAGCATAGGCCACCCACGCTCTGGGATCCTAAGATTCTCCAAGGTCTAATGAGGGCGCTCACCCGGTGGATCTGCGCTCGTATGGAGGCGGTCGGCTGCATCTGCGCATGTCCGGTGGGCAGCTCATGCGGGTGGGGTGGTTGGCCTGCCCCAATCGGGT
>NZ_VDFU01000079.1 GCF_006152115.1 Rubellimicrobium rubrum
GCGTCATAGAAAAAATGCCATCTCGCGCGCGCGAGCGCGCGCCCGAGATATTTTCTTAGATTCTTACCCCCCTTACCCCCCCCGCGATTCTGGGAGCCACAGGAGGTCTGCGGACGGCCCTGCGGGCCGACGCCGGCTGGGTGCGGGAGGGCTGACGCCCTCCGGGGCGAACCCCACCGGACGTGCCTGGCTTGGCCAAGTCGGACCAGGCCGAGCTGAAGGGACCTGGGGCGGCCTCAAGGGGGGTGGTGCGGCCCGCAGCGCGCCAGCGCGAGGACACGGCCCCCTTGAGGCCGCCCCAGGTCCCCCACGCTCCCCTCAGCGGCGAGCGGCCCTTCCTCTGAGCGGCAGGGACGCAGGCCGGTCGGGCAGGCTGGGGAGTGTAAGATTACAGTTCCATTTCCTGCCAACCCCACACGCCGCAGCGGACCAGCTCGGAGGCCGTGGCGATGGGGTGGGAAGGATGGCGGGAAATAGAGCTGTTAACTTTCCACCTCGGCCCCCCATCCCAGCCGCTCGACCTGGCCCCGCTCGCCCGTCCCATCCGTCCCGCTCGGAGGGGGTCGGATGGCGGGAAAGAGAAACCCTTAATGTCGCAACCCACCCCCTCCGAGCGGAGCCCCGAGCATCGAGGGCGGAGGCTGAGGACGGGGGCCTGACCGATCCGGCCGGGCGCTCCCCCGCCGAGCCGGAAGGTGAGAAGGGCGCACTTTTGCAAACCCTGCGGGTTTGCCGTGCGACCTCCTGGGGACGGCGCTGCGCTGGCCCCCGCCGGCAGCGTCCCCGTCCATCGCGGTGCGATGGATCTGGAGGGGCGTCCCGCCCTCCCGAACCCTCCCCGGCCACCCTCGTGGGTGGACCGCGTGGCGGCGCAGCTCGTGCCCGTCCCGATTGATCGCAGCACCTGGCTCGGCCGCGAGGAAGGGCACCCGACAAAGGGCACGAGGATGAGGCTCACACACAACGCAATATGCATTGCCTCCGGCAACGCGCGTCACTCGGCGGCGCGCGGCTGAACGGCGCGCTGATTGTGGCCTCTGCGAAGGCAAGGAAGGACGCTCGCCGCTGGGCAGTCCCCTGCCATGGGGCATGGCAAGGGACGCCGGCCAGCTTGGGGCGTTCCGGCAGCCTCAAGCCTTGTCCTCGCTGCGCTGCGGGAAGGCTTGACCCTGCCTCCTGCGCCGAGACCAGCGGGTGCGTGAGCCACTAGATCGGACAGCCGCCCACGAAGCGGAGCCGGCGTAGAGTCTTGGGGCGGTTAGTGCTCCAAGTGCCTAGCCTCAAATCGGCGCCGTAGCCTGATACTGTCACCTCAAAGAGGCAGCCCTCGCGCAGTTGGTCGAATAAGGCCTCCCGGCGCCAAGGGCCGAAAGCCAAGCGTGTGCTCTCCGGCAACTTGAAATCCCCGTGATCGCTGCTGACCTCGCCGCAGTAGGTCATGGCCTGGGGTGGCGCGAAGTCCCGTCCTCGGCGGCCGGATACGAGGTCACCAAGCAGCTTACCTAGGCCGCGACTCCCGTGGCCTTCGCGGCAGTAACGGGGCACGTCGGCTTGGAGCACCCGCACGGTTAAGGTTTGACGCCCAACGACGAACTCGCTCGCGTAGAGGGTCGCTATCACCACCACGAAAGCACCGACGACGAGCACGATCCTGCGAAGGGCGACAAGTCCGCGTTCGATGTCACGGATTGGGGGGTCAACTGTCATAGCAGGAGCTTGCCACCTGAGAGTGGCGAAACTGAGCCATCCACCTAGCATAAAGGCTTTCGCATAACTCGTGACTTTCGCGCAGGCCGCCCGGCCCAGGCGGATCAGGGGCTTGGATCGCGCGGAAGTCAGGTGCGAAACGTCAGGGCCTCAGCGGCCGAGGAGCCGGGCTAGGAAGCCCCGAGCTGGGGCGGGTGCCGACGATAGTGCGGGAGCGGGCAGGGCCAGGAGCGCGCGCACCCGCTCGTCGGACCGGTCGAGGCGCTGGCGCAAGTCGGCCGTGGTCTCTCGCTCATGGGCCAGAGCCTCGCGCTCGCGCTCGAGCGCCTGCTCCAGCAACTCCAGGCGGGTTCGCAGCACCAGCAGCTCGGACGGGGGTGCCGCTTCGGGTCCCACCGGGGGTGCCGTGGCGCTCCACGGGACCCCTGCCTGGGGGTCCCAGTCGAACGCCCGGGCCAGCTCGGAGGCGTCGATGCGGTAGCCGCCCGCCTCGTCGCGGCGCGCAGAGAGCTTCCCGCTCTTGATGGCGCGGCCGATGGTGGACTTGCTGCGACCAGTGGCGCGGGCGGCGGCGGACAGGCTCAGTTCCATGGAGGTCCCTCAGGGGTGCCGTGGCGCGTCATGACGCGGTGGCGGGACCGTCCCAGCGGGACCCCTGCCGGTCAAGCCGGGCTCAGTCGGAACCCTTCGGGGCTTGGCCGCCCTGCATCACCACCAGGAGCGGGCCGTCCGCCTCGCGCGCCTTGGCGCGGGCTTCCACGCTCGGCAGGTGCGTGGCGATGGTCGAGTTCATGAAGTAGCGGACCTCCCGGCCCTTCTTCTCGCGCCGGACAGCGTTGATGGAGGCCAGCTCGGTCATGATCCGGCTGAGGTTGTCACGATCCACCCCGATCCGCTCCGCTAGCTCCTCACGGGTTCGCAGGATCTCGCCCGTATCCATCCGCATGACCTCGAACAGGTGCGCCCAGAGCAAGGTCGCAGCCTGCGGACGCTTGCTGTTCTCGGCGATCCAGCGAACCACGGCGGCGTTCTGGGCGGGGCTGATCATCACGAAGGTCCATGCGTTGCGCGTGTCGGCCAGGTAGGCGGCCACCAAGTCGTCGGCCGCGGCTGAGTCCATCCCGAGCTTGCGGGCCAGCTTGGTGAACTCGGTCGCCTCGGTCGCCTTCTGGCGGGCTCTGGCCTCCTTGAAGCTCTTCACCCCGTCCGGGAGCCTCTGGCGGCCAGGAGAGGCCGTTTGGGGCCTCTGGGAGCCGCCTGATGCCCCTTCCACCCTCTGCCCCTCTGCAGGGCCTCCTAAGGCCTCCACGGGCCTCTCCGCGCCGTCTAGCGACGCTTCGGCTTGGCCGATCGCAAGGCGGAAGGCGAGCTGCTCGGCAGCGGTTCCGATCGGCTTCATGAGGCCCCTCGATAACTGTCATCCTGTGACAGTTAGGACTGTCACCACGTGACAGTCATTTCAAGCCATTTTCTCTACCCATAAACGTCTGTCGCGTCATAGAAAAAATGCCATCTCGCGCGCGCGAGCGCGCGCCCGAGATATTTTCTTAGATTCTTACCCCCCTTACCCCCCCCGCGATTCTGGGAGCCACAGGAGGTCTGCGGACGGCCCTGCGGGCCGACGCCGGCTGGG
>NZ_VDFU01000080.1 GCF_006152115.1 Rubellimicrobium rubrum
GATGAAGGGAAAGGCTGTGGACCAGTCAGCGAGCGTGTTGAGGTTCAGGCCGAGAGACGGACCGGGCATTCGCTAAGGCTCCTTGTGCATGGGCGAGGAGCTTAGGTTCACCTTCGATCAATGAATGAATTCTTTACATTGAAATTGTCGCAAAACCTGCGCGGCCATCCGCCGTTTGCCACCCTGGCGCTGAGCACGAACTTGCGTACCAGTCCGACCTGGTCTGTCCAGAACAAACATTTACCGCAGATTTGCCGTACAAACTTTGCCCCCAGACCCGTATGCCGACCTCAACCTTGTCGAAATGCCAAGTGAAGCAATGGACATCAGCGACGCACTGTCGCTGTAGGCCAGTCGGTCCATCTGCCCCCGGCGGCAGGCTGACCCAGAAACGCACCCGGTCGAGCCACAGGCCGTAGGGCCGACCCGAGACCAGCATGATGACTGTCACCCCAAGGCAACCTTGGACGACCTCGGCCCCGCCTGCCACCAGGATGGCAGCGTAGATCGGCACCTGGAAGCTGACCAAGGCGATCGTGTCCCAAACGAGCTGCGAGCGCCGGCCCTCCCTAGCGAAGCGCCCCAGCACCCAGCCCCGCCAGAGCCCGTAAGGCCGCGCGGTCAGCACCATGAGGGCGGCACCGATGCCGCGCGCACGTGCTACCTCGTCCCAGTCCATGCCTGCGACGAAGCGCTCGTTCACCACCCCTGTGCTCGTGAAGAACACTAGGGACGGCTCACCATCCGTGACGGGCCTAATCTCGCGCGGTTTGCGGGCTTTCCGCCGGACTACCTCCACATACGGGTTAGGGCTGGGCTCCCCTGAGTTAGGCTGACGCACGCGACAGGGTCGGCACTTTGCAGCGTGCCGAACTCCCTGGAGAGAAGCCAAGTTGTGGAGCCTGCGTTGGAGCCGCACCATGATGTCTGGTCCGGTTCGTCTATCGTTATCGAGAGCGCTGAACGGTTGCCGAGAGCAGCGCGCTGGTGAGCAGAGCCAGGCTGCCGGCCAGGGCATATGACCCAAGAGCCGTCCAGGGCTGCGCAGCTGTCGCAAGCTGTGCCACGGTGATGAGAACGCCAACGAGAGCGCCGACGAGCAAGTGCCCAATGACCATACGTATGTCCCCCTCCGAGCCCCATCCGGCCTTCTGATCGAGGCAGGTTCAGGGGCGGAGCCCGATCTTGGCAGACAGGGGAGCCGCGTGTCGACTGTTGGATGAGGTTTGACAAACTGGAGGCCCAAAAATGCTGGCGTTCCGTTGAAACACTCTCTGCTGGTCAGCACTGAATGTTGGGGGGGGTTTGCGGAGGACGGGGGTGCCCCGCCTGGTCCTGACGCAGGAGGCTCTGAGCGAAGCCGCGGGGGTGTCCGGCTCTGATCGCAGGCTCAGTGTTGGGAGCCATTGCGTCGGCTCGGGGTCTGACGGTTGGACGATATGGTCTCAGCTTGGTCCTGTTCTCCGCCGAACCGCCCGCCACAGTCATGCACGGGGCCGGAAGCCTCCGTGGCTGTCGCGCAGCCTTCGGGCGACCTCATCGGCGCTGAAGCGCGAGAGGGCTGACAGGCTTGGGGGTGGCACTGTGGGTCTGGTTTGGTGTCCGCTGGTCGGGGAGCCGGCCACTTCGACGCGGTTGCGGCCCGAGTTCTTGGCGCGGTAGAGCGCGGCGTCCGCTGCTGCGATCCAGCTCATGGCATCCCCTTGCCCGTGCTCTTGCCAGTGCGCGACCCCGCAGCTGACACTCACCGTCTGTCCCTGGAGAGCGGGCAACGAGAGTGCGTCCACCTGGCGCGTGATCCGCACGGCCAGCGCATAGGCTGTGCCCGGATCGATGTCGCCCAGCAGGATGCCGAACTCCTCGCCCCCCAGGCGGCCCAGACGGTCGGCTGGGCGCAGGCTGGATCGGATGGCCTCGGCCACGGCTTGGAGCACGAGATCCCCCACAGGGTGCCCAAATCGGTCGTTGACGTGCTTGAAGCGGTCGATGTCGATCATGAGCAGGGACATGGGAAGACGGCTGGTTATCGGATTCCTGACAACGACGCCCATGTGCTCCTCGAAGGCGCGCCGGCTCAGGGCTGCGGTGAGGGCGTCGCGCCGCGCCAGCATGCGAAGCTCCATTTTTGACATGACCAGACGGCCGAACTCCCGCAGCACCTCCTTGTTGGTGGGAGTGAAGCGGCGCGGCTCTGTCCCGAGGATGCACAGCGAGCCCAGGTTGTAGCCGTCGGGCGTGGTCAAGGGCACGCCCAGATAGCAGCGAATGCCCGGCTCTCCTGTGACCAGCGGGTTGGCGGCAAAACGGGGGTCCTGGGTGGCATCTTCGATGCTCAGAGGCATGGTCGAGCGGATCGTATGGTCACAGAAGGCAATAGACCTCGGCGTCTGCGAGACGCCCAGCCCGGTCTTGGCCTTGAGCCATTGCCGATCCGTGTCGATCAGGGTGATGGCCACCATGGGGACGCCGAACACCGCTTTCACCACGCGGACAATGTCCTCGAAGTCGGTTTCCGGGTCGGCATCGAGGATCTCGTAGCGGTAAAGGGCAGCCAGGCGGCCGGCCTCGTCAGACAGCTTGGGCGTGGCGAGATGGGTCATGGGGGCCCCAAGGTCCTGTGCTGTAGGGCCGCCTTACGGTCGGCCTCATCGGGTGGAAGAAGTCGGCTCATCCAAGACGCGATGGCGGCATCTGGGTGACCGGCCCTTTCCAGGGCACGGGCCAGCGCCTCAAGGGTCTCCTGCTGTCGAGCTGTAAACTCTTCCAGGACACGGGCGGCCCCGTCGTCCGCTGGGCCGGCGCTCTGGCCCGACAACGGCCGGGCCGACGAGGCAAGCGGGCGTGGCGACATAGCTGACCTTGCTAGACCTGCGGCCTGGATTGGCTCCTCCTCGTAGACCGGGGAGCTTAAGAAAGCATAGACGCCGGCCTGCAAGCGTGTGGAGGTTCCGTCCCGTGACCCTGGATCGCAGGTCCAAGGGCCCAAAGCGCCCAAAGGGCCGGAGCGTGTGCTCCGGCCCTTCCTGTGATGCACCCCCGCATGCGCAGAGGGCCGCCTCCTGCCGGGGTTGGCCCACTGTCCGGCTGCCGGGGCGGCGCTGGAG
>NZ_VDFU01000081.1 GCF_006152115.1 Rubellimicrobium rubrum
CGGAAAAGGGCCAGGGCACACGCTGGCGCCTTCTGCCAGCCGAAGCACGGCAGAAGGGCGAGCCCCGGCTTTGTTGATCAAATCGGCTCGGAGGCGAGCTCCCCCTGATTCCATCAGCTTCATGCAACGCGCCGGGCCTCGGGGGTTACCGAGAGCGGTGAAGTGACTGAGGGGCGGCACGGATCTGAAGCTCGGCGGTCTGGCAGTCTGGCAGTCTGGCGGTTGGGGGTGCGAGCCATGAGGCGCGTGGGCAGGTCAGTCGTGAGCCGGGTAAGCGGCTCTGCAGATCGGTAAGCCCGGACCAAGACAAATGCGCCCTTCACGGACGCGACCGTATGCTCGGCGCGCCGGCGCGCCTCAAGGGCGTCGAGTCCAGCTTCGGCCAGAATGTCTAGCGCTTCCCGCATTTCGGTCGTGAAGAGCGGTCCTGCACTTCATAGCTATGGGGCCGGCTCGGACAGTGTCGCACTGCCCGCGACGTCTTAGTTCCGCGACAGACAGTCGAGCAGCCATCGTCCGGCCAGCCCGGGGAACTGGTCCGAGGGGTAGATCGCTTGCACGAGCAGGATGCCGGAGCTGAGGCCTTCAAGTTCCACGCACACGAGCCAGCCTGCCGAGATGTCCTCCTCGACCATCGCCCGCGGCGGTGATCACAGCCCAGCTCTGCCCGCAGCAGGCCCAGCTCGGCGCCGAGGTCAGCAATCGCCAGGTGCGCTCGCTTTGCACGCCGAAGTCGCGGTCGCGGGTGAGCTGAGGCAGTCGGCCCGGGCTTTCGCGCGAGCTGCCCCATGCCGTAGATCAATACACCCCGCAAGGACGGCTGCCCCACGATAACGACTTCATGTGACGATGGAGACATGGCCAAAGACCCTGGCTGCTAGACCGCCGAGATACACAGTCGCATGGCCTTGAAAAACCGGTTCTCGGCTTGAGGCCGGCCCGAGATCGTATGTGTCGCTGTGCCGGTCAGCACGTTCACAATGAGACATGTTGTTGGCCGGAGTCGTCCGTGCGGCCGGTCCATGGACTAGATGACGCCCCTTGCCCCAGGGCCGCCATTCTCACCAGCCGTCGTCGACCAGGGTGTCGGCGGCGTGGCAAGATCGGCTTGGGGCCCGACGCCCTCACCCCTCCTGAACTGCCCAGGCGGCACGCCCACATAGCGGCTGAAGGCTGTGCTGAAGGTGCTGGCGGACCCATAGCCGATCCGGCCTGCGACCTCGTCGAGGGCCATACGGCCATCCCGCAGCAGCTCCTTGGCGACCGCCATGCGCCAAGCCAAGAGATACTCCATGGGGCGGACACCTACCAGCCGGGCAAAATGGTCGAAGAAGCTGGAGCGGGACAGGCCCGCCGCTCGTGCCAGGTCCGCCACCGTCCAAGCCCGCGCGATGTCGCCGTGCATCAGGCGCAAGGCCGCAGCGATACGCGGATCGGACAGGCCCCGCAGGAGCCCGGGCGCTGCGCCTTGGGACGGGGCCGCCCGAAGCGCCTCGACCAGCAGGACCTCGACCAGGCGCTCGAGGATCAGGTCGCGCCCCATGTCCTGGCGTGCGGCCTCCTCGCCCACAAGGCGCACCAGTTGCGTCAGGCGAGGGACGCCACGGACGTGGATCATGCGAGGCATGAGCGCCACGAGAAGCCCTGCCTCGGGCGAGCCAAACGAGAACCAGCCGCCGAACTGCCGGACGTCGGCCGGCCCGTTCCGCTGCCCATAGCGGATCTCCCCGTCGGGGGAGGCAAGGTGCGGGGATTGACGCGCAGGGGCGGGCCGGGCGTGAAGCCGGACATGGTGAAGGCGGGCGTGGCGGGCAGGATAACAAAGTCGCCCTCCTCGAGCAGCACCGGCGCTTCCCCCTCGACAGCGAGCCGGCAGCGTCCTTCGATGACGGCGCAGAAGCCCGGCTGGCCGAACTCGGAATAGCTCACGGCCCACGCACCGGCCCCGCTGATCACCTTTCCGGACACGGCGCGAGGGCGCAGAAGCTGAATCACCTGCGAGAGCGGATCGGCCATCCTGGACTCCTGCAAATGAATTCCGGACTGAAGCGGGATGAACGTCCAGAATGCGGCGGGTACATCGGTCCCGTCAACCCAAGCACAGGAGACCGACATGACCACCGTCCTCATCACCGGCTGCTCGTCCGGCTACGGCCTCGCCACCGCCCGCCACTTCCACGACCAGGGCTGGACCGTCATCGCCACCATGCGCCGCCGGCGCGAGGATCTGCTGCCCGCCTCGGACCGCCTCCGCCTCCTGCCGCTCGATGTCACCAGCGCCGACAGCATCGCCGGCGCGATCGAGGCGGCGGGCCCTATCGGCGTCTTGGTGAACAACGCTGGGATCGGCGGCGTCGGCGCCTTCGAGGCCATGCCCCTGGCGCATGTCCGCAAGATGTTCGAGACCAACACCTTTGGCGTGATGGCCATGACGCAGGCGGTGATCCCGCAGATGCGCTCTCGCCGCTCGGGCGTGATCGTGAACGTCACGTCCAGCGTGACGCTTACCCCGATGCCGCTGGCCGCTGCCTACACTGCCAGCAAGCAGGCGATCGAAGGGTTCACCGGGTCGCTGGCCCATGAACTCGGCGCCTTCGGAGTGCGCGCCAAGCTGGTCGAGCCCGGCTACGCGCCGACGACGCGGTTTGGTCAGAACAGCGGGATCGACGCCCAAGATCTCATCCCCAAGGCCTATGCCGACTTCGCGCAGCCGATCCTTGCTGAGTTCGCCAATCCGCCGATGATCACCAAGGAAAGCGACGTGGCCGAGGCCGTCTGGCAAGCCGCGAACGACGCCTCGCCCTGGCTGCGCTACCCGGCCGGTCCCGATGCGGTCGCGCTGGCTCAGGTCGCCTGAGGCGGTCGGGGCAGGGCAGAGGTGTCGAGCGTCATGTGCGGTACATCCCAGATGCCGGCGGGATGTCCGTGCCATCAACAGCTAGGAGACGTGGCGCTCTCCTCCATCGGTGATGACCACAGCTGCGAGCGCGCGGTCAGCGCATTGCCGGTTGCGGCAAAGGCCGCAGTGTTGTCGAAGATGCACCAGCATTCGCTCCTCCT
>NZ_VDFU01000007.1 GCF_006152115.1 Rubellimicrobium rubrum
ATCCCCAGCTTGTGGCAGATCTCGTCCACCGCCGTCCCGCTCTCCGCTTGGCCCGCAGGGCAAAGGCGATCTGCTCGTCACTGGTGCGCTTCCGCATCATGGCACTCCTCCTCAGAATTCAGAGGGCCCGAAGAACGGCCATCAGACCGGACCAGGTTTCCGGGTCAGGACCAGACTCGCTCGACGGCCGTGCAGGTCAGGCCGGACTAGGTGCGACCACATCCCTCGCAGAAATAGCGCTGGACGTCTGTCCGAGTGCGCTGCCCGCGCTGCCGTTCTGATCCGCCGGACTTGGGAGAGCCCCGCTCCATCCCGGCCTCATCCAACTCGACCATATGCTCGGCTCGATGCCGCGCGTCACGCAACGCCGCCTCGACTTCGGAGAACTGGACGGGCGGCAGCGCCCGGATGGCGGCGAGGAGTGCAGGCAGGCTGTTGAGAATCGATTGGCATTGTTCTCAGGTGATCGGGACCAGAGACATTGCCATCCTCACTTTTGTGCGGACGCGCGCCAACAGGCGATGTCGGCATCGCCCTCTAGAACGTATAGTTCCCTAACGATCAAAGCTTACGCACACGCTCGCCCAAGCGGAAACGAACGTAGCCGTCTAAGCTACTATAGGCCCTTCACAATAAGCAGTTTCCAAGGACAGGTGCATGCGTCAACAGATGTCAATCAATCGTCGCTATAAGTCTCCTCAGAAAGGGCAGATACAGACCGCGGAAACAGTAGGAGCCTTTGCCGCGCAAACGCCCTGATCTATGGTCAGCATTCCAATGACTAATAACCCGTCTTCCGAGCAACAACAGCCACCGTGGCAAACATAACACGCATGTCGGTCCAGAACGAGACCTCAGCGTTATAGCGGGCGTCGAAGATCGCGCGCGCGGCAAACGACGTGCCATTTCGGTCATGAACCTGCCACAATCCCGTAAGTCCGGGTCGCAGTCTGTAATAGTCGTCGCCCGGATAGAGTTCCATCTGCTCAGGCATGAAAGGCCTGGGTCCGACAAGGCTCATGTCTCCGATAAGCACGTTCCACAACTGCGGCAACTCGTCCAAAGACGTCTTTCGGATCAGTTGACCCAGAGGCGTGATCCTAGGATCCCGCTTCAGCTTCTGTGTCTCGATCCATTCTAAACGCGCTGCGATATCGTGATCAAGCAACTCATCAAGCTTCCTCTCCGCGTCCACGACCATCGACCGAAGCTTCCACATGCGGAAGATCTCGCCATTGCGACCGACCCGTGCTTGCGAGTAGAATGCGGGACCGCCATCCCTCTTGATCGCCAGAGCGATGATCAAAGTCATCGGAAGCACTGCCGGCAAGGCGATGAGAACCAAAAATATATCGAGGATGCGTTTGACGTAGCTCTGGTACAGTTTTCGTTCTACGCGCCGAGACTCAGATTTCGGGATGATATCTACAGCATGACTCATTATCACAAGCCCCCCGGCACCACTACAGCGTTCGCAGTCCTGATTACGAAACCGAACTAAGCAAATTGCATAACCCTAACGTGCATCGACGTCTTCAAAATCGCTGAAGGACACAGCTGCCTTCGAAAGTGGAGGAAGCACTTCGGTTCAGGGGCTTCGCCCCTATCATCCTGCGCAACCCACACAGGGCGGCTCGGCTCAACTACAGCACGTATGTCCAAAGCTCATGATACTCCCGCCTTCTTCTTACCACAATCATCTAAGAAGGTAACCTGATTTTCAGCAGCACCAGAGCCTTGGCCTACTTTTCAACCTCTGGGATAGAGATGATCTCCTTTACAAGGAAATTCATCCCGTTCCACGAGCGACATGTCAGTCCCAAGCGGATCAAAGAGCGAACATTGCTGATCCCTAGTTGCGTCGAAGCGGGCTCTGAGACCTGAGTGGCCTCCGGGTGCGAGGCCCGGATCCGTGAAGGCACTAACGTTCCACGTCCGGGCCATCGACCCCTTGAGGCACCTAGGCTACAGCGGACAAGTCTGTCCAGGATGGGTCTGACATCCTCGCACCCAGCCCAAGATCGTGGACAACGTGGGAGCAAATCGACTCAACCGAAACAAGCGTCCGGTCATCACTAATCTGGCGAGTCTGCGGCAGCCAAGATCGCTTGGGCCACGGCACGATGGGCGCGAACAGACGTCCCGACCGCATCAAAGCTTGAAGATCTGCCTACACATGCCACTCGCCCGTCCGGGCAATTATTGTTCGCTCTTCTCTCGGGGAGAGGAGCTGAACATACCTTTGCTAGATTTGCTCCGCTGACCTGGTGATCTGCGCGTGTTATGATTGCCCTTACTCGGTAGTGGCGCGATTTCAAGCGCCGGGTCGAAGATGAGTGTCTGGTAAGAGTCGATCAGGTCAGGTTGGTGCGTTCGGCACAAACCTTTGAAGCTGCGCGGCCCTCCTTGCCAGTCGGCTTAGGGTCAATTCGTTCGTGGGCTTGAGAAGGCTCTGTCGCCGCGATCCCAGAGCAGCTTGGTAGAGTCGTCCTCTAGTCCGGTGAGTCCTGTTCACGCGCGGGTAATGTGCATCACGTAAGATGCCGCATGATCATACAGAACCAGGAGAATCTACTCAGGCGGACATGCATGGCCATTGGTAGAAAGGATGGCCGACCATACGAGGTCCTGACTACCGCGTTATGAAGCAGACACGCTCCACGAGTATCTTACTGGATATTACTCGTCTTAAAGAGTTTCACTGTCTCTCAAACTCCTTCTTAATTGAACGGTGTTTGAACCCATCACAGAAGGTGCAATCAAACCTTTGCGGCGGCCTGACCGACGAGGCAAACCACTTGCCTGCCCAATCCGTTCTGCAATCCACCGTGATAGGGTACGGTAGGGCAGTTTGGACTTGCCCTCCGATCTCGGAGTCGGGCACTCTGCTTCCTTACCATTTCCAATGTCACGCCGTTGCGTATCCCACAGGACCTCCCCCCATGCACGCCGATTTGGTTGAACGATCTTGGGACGTTATCATTGTCGGAACTGGAATGGGTGGCGGAATGGTGGGACGTGCCTTGGCCGAGCATGGGATGTCCGTCCTCTTCCTTGAGAAAGGGCGGTCTGGTTGGCGCACCGAAGAGAACCGACTTGACGCGAATGTAACGGATCCCTTTGCGCGCAGCCTGCGCGGCGCTTGGCCTGAACCGATCCAAGTCACACAGGATGGCGTACAGAAGACCTTCTTTGCAGCACTGGGGAGCGGCGTTGGCGGGTCGTCCGTATTCTACGCGGCTGTCCTGGAACGCCCTGAGCCCCGTGACTTCGACCATCACTGGCCGATCTCTTACAACGAGATGAAGCCCTGGTATGATCAGTCAGAGGCGATGTTCTTTGTTCGTGGGGAAACAGATCCCTTGTCGGTCGTGCCCACTCCGGCGCTGCTTCCCCCCCTGCCCTTCAACTCGGTCGATGAGCTGGTTCTGGCCCGCCTTAGAACCAATGGGATGCATCCCTATCGCCTTCATGCCGCTCTGAAGTATCTGCCCGACTGCGCGGTCTGCCTGGGCCGTAAGTGTCCCCGCCCTTGCAAGATGGATGCACGTTCCGCCGGAGTGGAGCCTGCTCTTGCAACAGGAAATGCCACGCTCCTCGAGAACTGCGAGGTGCGCCGAGTCCTGGGCACGCAGGGTCAGGTGACCGGAGTCGAGGCCATTATCGGCGGCGAGACGCTGGTTCTTCGATCATCAAGGGTCGTCATCGCAGCCGGAGCCTTGTCCACGCCTCGGCTGTTGCTGAACTCGGCCTCAGACATTTGGCCAGATGGTTGCGGAAACACAGGTGGACATGTCGGACGCAACCTCATGCTTCATCTGAACGAGGTATTTGCCGTCTGGCCGGGCAGAAGTTGGTCGGGATCACCATCCGCCCCCGCCAAGGCCGTGGGACTTCGTGACCTGATGATTGTGGATGGCCAACGTCTCGGGATGGTCCAAGCCCTGGGTGTCGACGCGCGACAGTCAGAGATCCTCATGGCCATCCGCGAACGCCTGGGCGCTGGAAGACTTGGACGTTCGAGTATCATCCGTGAGGGGGCCAGGGTTCCCGCCAAGATCACGAGCGCCGTGCTTGGAACAGCCAAACTGTTCGTTGGCCTCCTCGAGGATTTTCCCGATCCGTCGAATCGGGTCATCGTGGATCCAGCCCGACCGTCCAGCATAGTGGCCGAGTACCATGTGCCGCATGAGCTGCAGATTCGACGTCAGCTGTTCAGGGGTGCCATCAAACGCGCGTTCAAAGGTATGAGACCCGTGTTCCTGAATAGAGATGCCCAACCCAACTGGGGACACCCCTGCGGGACGGCGCGGATGGGCCTGACGCCGGCGAGCTCGGTGGTGGATCGGAACTGCCGTGTCCACGGCATCGGGAATCTCTGGATCGCGGACGCCAGCGTGTTCTCGTCATCCTTTGGGGTGAACCCTAGCCTCACCATCGCCGCCAACGCGCTCAGGGTGGCATCCGTTATCACCCGCGAGCGAACCTCATGAACGATGGCGCCATTGTCGTCACGAACGCCGAAAGTCGGCTTGGGCAAGCGTTATGCAGGGAGTTGAGCCTCCGCGGGCACGCGGTCGTGGGCCTAGTCCGCAAGCACAGCAACAGCACGACGATGCCCGATCTGCAAACGGGCCGGTTCCGGACACAGATCTGCAACGTGGCTGATCCTCTGGCCGTCTCGACGGCCTTTGAGCGCATAAGAGCGGCGCTGGGGCCCATCGATATCCTGATCAACAACACGTCCCTTCACCCGCGACGCGACATCATGGATGAGTCTGCTCATTCGTTCATGGACACGATCGCGATAAACTTGGGCGGCACGGTAAACTGTACGCGTGAGGCGCTGAACGATATGGTTCGACGCGGTCAGGGCCGGATCGTCGATGTGGGCGGGCCTGTCGCCCCAGGATCCATGCCCGGTTCTATTGCCTACACGGTGTCCAGGGGCGCTACGCAGATCTTTTCCAGAGCTCTCGTCGCTGACCTAGCTGATCGGTTCCCGAGAATCGTGATCTCCCACTGGATGCCGGAGCCAGTCCGCGAGGGTCCGAGAGGGTCCAGACCGATTGGCATCGAGACACTTGCCCACTGGGGAGCGTCCCTGGCCCTCATGCGCGATCCCAACTTGAACGGCACCATCTGGGAACTCGATCGGGAGCTTCCGCCTGCGCGATCCTTCGTGCGGCGGGTCGCTGATAGGGTTCTGTGGCAAACTCCCCACATCCGGCGCCTGCCTTCGTTTCAGTTGGCTCAGGACACGGCGGCGTCTATCCAGGGAATGGTTTAGGTCCAAAGGGCCAGCGCAGGAAACTGTCTTCCCCCTCAAGTACCTCCGCCAAACGGTTCAGCGCTGAGGCGGTCCGAGAAGCGGCTCCGGCTCTCAATGCGAGGGCACGCATCAAATGCGCCGGAAGCACAAGAGCGCAGTCGAGATAGCGGAGCGCCAGGCGACGCGGGCTCAGGAACATGCGCCACAGCCATTCAAGCGCCATTCGGCGGACCCAGATCGGCGCGCGCCGTTGCGTGCCTGCAAAGAAGTCGAGGCCCGCGCCGATGGATAGAAACCCGAGTTTAGGATGCCTGAGACGCCCAAGGGCGGCAAACTGTTCCTGCTTGGGAGCCCCAAGGGCCACCAGAACAAGTCGGACGCCGCATTCGGCGATCTCGTCGAGGATCTTCTCGGCTTCCGCACCGACGGGGTCAAACCCCATCGGCGGGGCCCAACGACCCCGGACATCAAGGCCCTGCACGTCACGCATAAGAGCCTCCTGAGCCGCAACCAAGGTTTCGCTGGTGCTTCCGACGAAGCCGACAGGCAGGCCAAAATCTGCGACCGTCGTCAGTACAGGTCTAATCAGGTCTGCACCTGGAATGAGCTGTACCGGGCAGTCGGCTGCACGCGCCAGCCACACGATCGGATTGCCGTCAGCTGTCACTAGATCATGTTTCGCGTAGGCGTCCCGGAAGGCCTTGTCCGAAGCAAGTTTCACCAGGTGATCCAAGTTCAGAGTCGCGATCGCGAACCCCTGCCCTGACGAAAGCCGATTCTCGACCTCGGCTAGAAGAGCGGCAGCTTCCGGCACTGTGACACGCACAGTACTGCTACCGACCACGAACTCCATAATGCACCCTCAAAGGCATGTCATAGGTTGCGGCATAGGCGGGAATGGTGCAACACTCCGCGTGAAGAGAGCATTCCGGTCCACTTCATGTCTAATGCCCTTATCGGGCGAGTGTTTTCTCCCTATCTTTGGCGGATTTTAGGGTTTCGATGCTGCAATTCTTCAGCTGCAATGGCCTAGAAGCTATTGTTGGCAAATGGCCCCCATATGAGAGTTTTCTCCCCAAGTCACGATGGTTGCGCAATTTTTCGATGAACACCAGCCTGTCAAAGCCTCGGCTGTTTCCGTGCCATGTCAGGGCTCGTCACGCGAGCGCTATTCGGCATGCGACATCCGACTTGTGCGAACCGACATGCTGAAAGGGTTACTTCCGACTGGACCGGTTGTCTGGTTGACCGGAGAGTACATCAGGGTATCGCATACATTCATCCAGCGGGAAGTGGCTGCGCTGCGGAATCTTGGCTTCGACGTCCGGACGTTCTCCGTCCGACGGACTGGCTCGCGTGAACTAGTCGGACCTGAACTAGAGGCCGAAGCAGCCCGAACGTTCTATATCCTCGACGCAGCGAAACGTCCGGCAGTGGCGGTCAAGGCCCATGCAACCGCGTTGGTGGGACGCCCCACGACTTGGCTTCGAATGCTGTACACTGCATGGGCAACAGCCCCCGCCGGCCTTCGAGGTCGGACCTACGGATTGATCTATTTTCACGAGGCTGTCGTGCTGGCGGCCGAACTCCGGCGACAGGGGGTCGTCCACCTCCATAACCATTATGCAACAGCGTCCTGTGCTGTCGCCAGACTTGCCGCGCCCCTGGCGGGCATCACCTGGAGCTTTACGGTCCACGGCCCCGATGATCTGGCGGCCCCGATCCACTGGCGACTGGACGACAAGGTGAGGGAGGCCAGCTTCGTCGTCTGCATCAGTTCCTATGCGCGCTCTCAAGTCATGCTGCACGTACCGCCTGATCAATGGAACAAGCTCCATATCGTCCACTGCGGAGTCGAACCCGCCCGCTATGGACGTGAGCGGACGTCCAAGCCCGACCATCTGCTTTTTGTAGGCCGCCTCGTCGCCCAGAAGGGGTTGCCGATCCTCCTGGAGGCACTGGCGCGCGCCCGTGCAGAACGTCCGAGCATCTCGCTCACCATCGTCGGGGATGGGCGGGATAGACCCGAATTGGAGAAGCAGGCTGAGAGCCTTGGATTGCATGAGGCTGTGCGTTTCGTAGGCTACAAGAACCAGGATGAGGTCGCGCAACTCCTGTCTGAGTCGACGGCGCTTGTGCTGCCCAGCTTCGCTGAAGGTGTGCCTGTAGTGCTGATGGAGGCCATGGCAACGGGTCTTCCGGTCGTGGCAACGCGAATCAACGGCGTTCCCGAGCTTGTCGAGGATGGCGTGGCAGGTCGCCTCGTTCCGCCAAGCGATGAGCAGGCTTTGGCCAACGCCATGATCGAAATCACTGAGGATGCAGACAGGATTAAGCTGATGGGCCAAGCGGGTCGATCGAAGGTCCTGGCCGAATTTGATCTCGGACAGGAGGCCGCACGACTCGGGACGTTGGTCGCTTGGGCTCGGGCCGGTGGCGAGCGTCCGTCGCGCCGACCGGACGCGCTATCCTCATGAGCACAGTGGCCGTAGTCGTCATCGGACGGAACGAGGGAGAGCGCCTGAAGCGTTGCCTGCTCAGCCTCCGTGATCAAGGGGCGCGGGTCGTCTACGTGGATTCCGGATCTCAGGACGACAGCGTTATGATGGCCCAACGCATGGGCGTCGAAACCATCGTTCTTGACGACGCCTCTCCCTTCACTGCTGCGCGCGGCCGAAACTCCGGCTTCGCCGCCCTGACGGCGAACAATGCCGTAGACTACGTTCAGTTCGTCGATGGCGATTGCGGGGTGGAACCTGGATGGATCGCGAAAGCGCAGTCAGTCTTGGACGAGGACCCATCGATCGGAGTGGTGACTGGCTGGCGAACAGAACTGGAGCCGCACCGGAACGTCTTTCATGCCATGTGCGAAGTCGAGTGGCACAGACCGCCCGGACCTATTGCCGCTTGCGGAGGTGACATGATGGTCCGGGTTGACGCCTTCCGAATGGTTGGCGGCTTCAATCCACGGATCATCGCCTCAGAGGATGAGGAGTTCTGTCTCCGACTAACCGAGCGAACGGGCAAACGCGTCCACAGGCTTCCGCAGATCATGACCCACCATGACATACGGATGTCCCGGTTCAAGGAGTGGTGGCTGCGGCACGTCCGTGCCGGGCATGGCTTCGCCGAGGTTGGGGGAATCTATCCCCTTCATTTCCGGCGGGAACGGCAGCGGGCCTGGTTCTATGCCTTAGCTTTGCCGATAATCGCAATCACCGCCCTGTCTGTTGGGCATTTGTGGATCATCGGCTTGGTAGGCCTGTTCTACCTCATGAACTGGCTCAGAACGGCCTGGGGTTTGAAACAAGCCGGGCTTGGGGCCCGGTCAGCGCTGCAGCACGGGGGCTATATTCTCCTGTCCAAGTTCGCTCAACTCGTCGGGATGGTCACCTTCCATGCGCGACGGATCCAGGGTGCAGGCTTCCGGCTCATCGAGTACAAGTGAGAGTGATTGAGTTTACTTGCAACCGCGACGTCAGGTCCGGGATCGCCGCATAACTGGCAAGGACCAGACTTGAGAACTAGTCAGCGTTGGTGGTCAGTGAGTCGCTCCTGTGGCGGCGATGCTGTACCTGACCTGCATCCTTGGTCAGTGGCGTCACCTTCTTCCAAGCAGCCGTCGTGACCGTTAATGCGTCGAAAAAGATAACTATCTGATGCATAAACCTGAGTGCGACTTCGTTTCCGACGCATTCGCTTGCTCGTCCCGGCTATATTGGGACGGTTCAATTGGATGTGCTGTGACGTTGGCAAAGGACTTGGCACAGGCCTGTGAGCGTTGGTCCGGTCGCGGCCGGGCACGAAAGACACGACTGGCAAAAGGGAGCAGCGCAGTCTTGAAGATGTTCATAAATGCCCGATTAGGGTAGCCAGATCCGGGACATGGAGGCTGACATCGTCAGGAAACCGAAGCAACCACTAAAGCCTCAGGTCGGGCCGACTGCCCCGATCCCCCAGCCTCAGCACGCCATCGATACCGTTGCCGATACCTGGGACAGCCTGCGGCTTCTTCCCGTCGCTCCCGCGGTGCTGGAACGTAATCTGGTCATCACCGCAGGGCGTCGAAACCCTGCGCATGGCGCCTTTGACGTGCTGCGGACCAAGCTGGTACAGGCCATGGCCGAACGAGGCTGGCGGCGACTGGGCATCACCTCTCCTACAAAGGGATGCGGAAAATCGTTCGTGGCGGTGAACTTGGCTGTCACGCTGTCGCGCTATGACAGCTACAGGACCGTGCTCCTCGACATGGATCTCAGGTTGTCATCGCTGGCCCACAAGCTAGGCATCCCGAATCCCGGCCTCATGGCGGATTTTCTGACTGGTCAGGTTGCGGCCAATGACTTCTTCTACCGGGTGGGCCCAAACCCTCTACGGATCGGGCCCTCCCTGGCCATTGGGTTGAATGGGCGCCCCGAGCCTTTCGCCGCAGAACTGTTCTACGACTCCAAAACTGCCGAAGCCCTGAAGCGCATGGAGGCGATGCTTGCACCGCAGATGGTGCTCTTTGACCTGCCGCCGGCGCTCGCGCAGGACGACGTGCTCTCGCTCAAGCCGCATCTCGACTGCATTCTGATGGTGGCCGGCGGCGGAATCACGACGACGCGTGATCTGCAGGCTGCCAGCCGCCGCCTGGGTGACGACCTTCCCTTACTGGGCGTCGTGCTGAACAAGGCTGAGGGTAACGTTATCATGGACTACACATACTAGCGGCGATGTGGCCCCGCTGCGATCTGCTGCGGTCACACATTTGCCGCGGTCCCGGCTAGCACCACTAAGATGAGTAGCCCAAGAAACAGGGTCCTGAGTCCAACACGGCGGCGTGCGGCCCCCGGTGCGGCGATGTAGGGAATCGCAACAACCGGCTCGATGTCCATGAAGCGGATCATCTGGGCAGGCGTTCGAATGACAGGATTCAGCATCTCACGACCGAGCGCCAGCCCCAGCGCGAGCAAACCCACTGCTGCAGCCCCGGCCAATGCAAGCTTGCGCTTGTCGGCCGAGATCGGAAAAGCAGGCGGCAGCGCGGGGTCTAGCACGGCAAAGCGGGGGGCCTGGTTATAATCGATAAGGCTCTGGTCGAGCCCAGCCTGCGTCCGCTGCGTGGCTACCGCCTCCTGCTCTGCCTCAAGGTTCTGCAGACGACGAACCAAGGATCCAAGATCACGTTCCACCTCTGGCGCGTTGGCGATCTCCACCTCTGCTCTCTCCAAGTCGGCCTGCAGTACCTGGCGCTGGTCTTCCAGCAAGGTCAGACGGGCTTCCGCAGCTGAGGATTGGAACTGATCCTGAACTCGTTGGAAGTCAGCAATCTCCCGAGAGATCGCCTCCATCTCCGCCTTCAGTTCTTCGACGCGTTCGCGTCGAAGTGGAAGGTTCTCGGGCAAGGAGTTGGCGTATTCTGTGCGGAACTGGGCTATCTGCGTCTCCACCTCGGCTATTTCGCGCCCGACGCGAGCTTCTTCTCCAGTCAGGAAATCGACCATGGCGGTTGCCCGTTCGGTCGCGGATTCCAGCCGGATCTGGGCCCGTCGGGCGTCCTCCGAAACGATCGAGTTCATTAGGGCGTTGGCCAACTCGGCCGCCTTCTCGGCATTGTCGAGTTGCACGGTAATGGACAACCCCAGGGGCTGCACGTCGGGACGCCATGCCTGGCCAGGATCGACGAGACGCGTCATCGTGATGCTGTCACGAGTGTACCCGACCCGCTCGAGCTCGTCGGTGACCTCGGGAAACAGGTTCAAGTCATTGATGATCCGGACCAAGTTCTCGCGCGCCATTAGGGACTGCTCGATCTCGTCGAGCCTCTGGCTTACCCCGGGGTCGATCGGCGACTGGCTGCTGACCGTCAGCGTGCCTTGGGGCCCCTGGAGCCCGATCACGCCGATCGTCTCGAACACCTCGGGGCGGGAGTCAGCGAACCAATAAGCCACCGGCAATCCAATAATCAGGACAGACAGCATCAGCCAAGCCTGTCGCCAGAGCGCAGACCAGAGTTCGGACAAGGACGTGAATGGTATCATGGGTGAATACTACGTTGCGTGTCGGACGGTGTCCAAGGCTTGAGTGCCGAGCGTTAAGCAAGCCTTACAGGCGCAGCGTGGGCCTGCGGAATCACAAGAGCGATGATATGACCGATCAGTTCACTCGGACTGCCGAGAGAATGGACGAGCCTATTCGTCGCTGGGATCCGACCACGCGGTCACCAGGTCGGAAAGGCCCAGCCGGCACCATGAACTCTGCCGAGAAGTCGTCGGACCCGTGAAACCGGACACGCAGGTCCGCGAACTCGAGAGCCTGACCTGACAACATGAACTGCGCCTTATAAGTTGCTTCCTTGGCACTAAAAACCTGGACCGCTATGGTGACATCCTCGTCTGGGCGGCAGATCTCCGATGCATAGTCTTCGGACAGCTCGGCCCCACGTTCCAGGTCCAGTCCCAAGGATGACAGTCCGGGGCCCATGTGGCCAGCAGCGGCAAGGACAAACCCGTCCCCATGCGTGATGCTGCCGGTGATGCCAATTGGCCAGACCGGCGGACCATCGGACCTGCGTGGCAGGGCGCAGGCGGCCGCTCCCAATTGGGACAAGGCTCGTCGCGCGGTGCTCCGCCCGGCTGCAAACTCCTGCCGGCGCTGCGGCCCTGCGCGGGCGATGGCCGGCTCCTCATCCTGCCATAGTGGGCCCGGCCACGCTTCGATCAAACCACCTGCAACAGCTATATCGAACCCGAGCAGTTGCCGGGCCGCCGTTACCAAGGGGTGGTCCGCTGCTGCCGAGGAAACCCGTCCGATGTTCATGTGGGGGTGAGACGCCGCGCACGCAATTCGCGTCGACGTGCCATTGCATCCATCCGCTGATCTTCGGCCAAGACCGGAGGAGCATCGGCAACTACCACGTCTGCACCGGACAACGAATCCACCCTTTGGACCAAAGCTCCGAGTGTTGGGAATCGGAATATGTCAGTGATCGACAGTGTCTCGACCCCCAGGGCCGTTCGTATATCCCGGTGCGCCTGCACGGCCAGCAGGGAATGGCCACCCAGATCAAAGAAGTTGTCCTTGGGCCCAAGCCCATCGACGCCCAGGATACTGGACCAGATGGCAGAGATCTGCGGCAGGCTGGAGCCTTGCGAGGTGACCGGTGTCGGAACCACGATGGGCGCACCAGCGCTTGGCACGCGGACATGAGCCGTCGGCGTGGTCCGGGGTGTCTCTCGGGCACCAGGGATCGGAAGCGCCTTTCTATCCACCTTTCGATTTGGTGTGAGCGGAAAGGCATCAAGGCGCACGATCCGGGCAGGCACCATATGGACCGGCAGCATGCGTGCCAGCCTGTCTCGAAGAGCCCGCTCGTCCACAGGCTCGGCGGATGTGACATAGGCCACGAGCTGCACGTTGCCGGGTACGTCCTCTCGGGCGACGACCACGCTTTGGATGATGCCGGCCTCGGCGTCCAGGACCGCCTCGATCTCACCCAACTCGATCCTGAAGCCCCGCAACTTCACTTGGTGGTCTGCGCGTCCCAGAAAATCGAGGCCGCCATCGGCAGTGCGCCGAACCAGGTCCCCTGTCCGGTAGAGGCGCCCACCGTTTCGAAACGGGTCCGCAACGAATCTGTCACTCGTCAGGTCAGGCCTCTTCCAGTACCCCTTGGCGACGCCGCTGCCACCGATCCAGAGCTCCCCCTCCGCGCCGACGGGCAGCGGCTTCATCGCTTCGTCGAGCACATGGAATTGCGTGTTGGCGATCGGAGGGCCCAGGCCCACCGTCCCTAGCCCGCCCATCGCCTCGGCGGTGGAGGACCAGATGGTCGTTTCGGTGGGTCCGTACATGTTCGTGACGCGCGCACCGGTCGCCCGCAGCTCGCTCGCCAGCGAGCCGGGCAGTGCCTCGCCCCCGACCAAGACATGGGAGAGTTGGCCAAGAGCCTTGGACGAATCCGGGTTGGTGACGAGCATGCGTGCCATCGAGGGGGTGCACTGCAAGTGAGTGACCCCATGCCGCACGACCTGAGCGGATATCGAGAAATCATCCGACGCTGGCCCGTGGCCTCGATGCTGCGCCACGACGCGGGATAGCGGTACGAGCCCGTCCAGCACCTTCTGAACGGGTATGCCGTAATCGATCAGGCAGGCCACCTCGCCTACTCCGATGGCCTTCACCTGCTCGATTCGAGCGAGGGCATCATCAACGGTGCCAAAGAGCCCCGAATCCTCGAAGTAACGTAAGAAGGCGAATTCGAGGATGGCGTCCAGTTCTTCCTCGCTGAGAGAGCGCAGGTCGATATCCAGAGGCTGGGCGGCGCCCTGCGGCTTCTTGAAGGCCGGGAAGGCCCAGGCATACTGCTTGATCAGGGCTGCTGCCGACCGGAGATACGCCTTCATCGGGCCGCGCGCCGTTTCCTCGGCGGCCTCCCGGGTATCGGCCAGATAGGTGTGCAACATCAGCGTGACCGTGAAGTGTCGCGGGTCGTGGCCGGCGTCGCGCAACGCTGCATGGTAGATGGCGATCTTCTGCTCGACCTCCGCGATCGACTGTCCGAGCAGGTGGGTCAACACGTTGGCCCCAAGGGCACCTGCCTCGCGCCAAGTCTCCGGATTGCCGGCGGTCGTGACCCAGAGTGGCAGCGACTTCGACACCGGCCGGGGTTGTGTCCTGACGGCTTGGGGGCCGTTCGGGCCCTGGAACTCCACTGCCTCACCAGTCCAGAGCTTCCGAAGCTGGTGGATGCTCTCGATCATCGCGGCCTTGTTCCTTGGCACTGCGTTCTCTGGACGGAGGACAAAGTCCTCGGGCATCCAGCCCGAAGCCACGGCGAGGCCGGTGCGACCGTTTGTCAGGTTGTCGATGACGGCCCATTCCTCAGCGATGCGGGCCGGGTGGTGAAGTGGCGTGACGACGCTTCCCGCGCGCACGGCGATGTTTCGCGTGATCGCAGCCACCGCCGCTCCGGTGACGGATGGGTTCGGGTAAGGACCGCCGAAGGCGTGGAAGTGACGCTCGGGCGTCCAGACGGCACAAAAGCCGTTCTCGTCGGCGATCTTGGCGCCGTCCAGCAGCAGGCGGTACTTGTCTCGCCCGACCCCATCGTCGTTCCCCCAGTAGAAAAGGGAGAAGTCCATCCCGGATCCGTGCGAAGGCGCATCACCAGCCGCGAGAGCCCGCTCCTCATCGCCCATCACGACGACCTTGAAGCCGCGCGCCAGGGTCCAGAATAACTCCAGCACGGAAATGTCGAAGGACAGCGACGTCACGGCGAGCCAGGTACCGGGGTTTTTCACCCCTATCCGGGCGTCCATGCCGGCAAAGAAGTTGGCTACGTTCCGATGGCTGACCATCACGCCCTTGGGCCGGCCAGTCGATCCGGAGGTATAAATGAGATAAGCGAGATCCTCGGACGACGGACCCTCGCCGGCAACGCCTTCGGGCATCGGTCCATCAATGCGCAAGGTCCGAGCCATGTGAGCCGGCAGCGAACCGGCCAAGGTCGAGTCCGTCAGGACCACGGCGGCCTCGGAGTCCTCCAGGTACAGCGCGATCCGATCGGCCGGATAGGCCGGGTCCAGAGGCACGTAGGCGCCGCCGGCCTTGAGGATCGCCAGCGCCCCGATCACCAACTCCATTGAGCGGCCCAGGTGCAGGCCTACGCGTATGCCCGGCCTGACGCCCAGGGCCCGAAGCGATCCGGCCAGACGCTCCGCGCGCGTCTCCATCTCTGCAAAGGTGATGGTTGAAGCGCGATAGGCCAAGGCCGGCGCATCCGGCGTGAGGGATGCCTGCTCGCTGATCAGGACGTTGATCGGGCGATCGTCGAACGGCGCATCGGTGCCGTTCCAGTTGTCGATCCGTGACCATTCCGAAGCTGGGATCATCAGAAGGTTGGCAATCGAGGATGCATCGTCCCGACCAGCCAGATTGGCCATCAGATGCTCAAGCCGGTCGGCCAAGAGATCGAACCCCTCTGGCGAGAGGCGCGCAGGATCACCGGTCAAGATCGTGCCGGATGAGTTTGCAACGAGGGTCAGCACCGTGCCGGGCACGTGGTCTTCTTCCGATATCCCGATCTGGGGCGGCTCTGGTGGATGCCCACCCAGACGCACGATTAGATCAGCGGCCATGGGACCGGGGACCCTATCCTTTGCCGACAGGGCAGTCCGGATTGCGCCCAGGGTGCTCCCGGAGACGCGGAAAGGCACCCAGGGCGCTACGAACCCGACCAGAGCGTTGGGCTGCCCCAAGGCGAAATCCAGTTCAGAGGTGTCCGAAGGACAAGCGAGGAGTGTCAGTGCGACGTCCGCATGGGATCCGTGGATTGCGCGCCTAAGGGGAGCCTGATGACGTGTTCCACCCAACATGGGCAGGGCAGCGGGATGCAGGTCCAGTAGTCTTGAGCGCCAGTGACGTTCGTGTCTGGCAGCCAAGGCAACGGCAGCATCGATCTGGCTTATCCGCTCGGCCGTAAGCAACGGCAGCGGCTGGCCAGCCTGAATCTTTGGCATGACCGACGACAGGGGACGGAGGCCACTCAACCGCAAGGCTCCTTGGCCCGTAGCTACGGTGACCTCATCGGAACGGCTTTCCAGGACCTGTCCGGCTTCGCCGGATCCGCCCACGACCTCCGCCCCACCTACAAGCAGGACGGAGCCTCCGAGGTCGAGCTTGGGACAGGCGATCGGATTGGGATAGTCGCCGTGATCGAGCGCCCGCACCAGGGCGGCAAGCTCGGCCGCTGGCCGAGCGAGGTCCAGGACGCCGCCCGCGCGTGGTCTGTCCTTGCCTTTGTGGAGGTGCCGCCGCTGACCAAGGTCCTGGGCGGCAGGATGGAGGGCACCATCCAACTGCGCGAGCACCTCCGGGAACGACTCGAGTCCGGCAGCGAAACAGCGCGTGTTTAGTGACAGGGCCGTCTCGCCCTCGGCGATGGGGAAGCGGCGGGAGGCAAGGACTGGCCCCTCATCCACCCCGCCGTCGATCAGGTGCCATGTCACGCCGTGCTCGGCCGCCCCGTCCAGAAGCGCCCAGACCGGCGCATTGAGTCCTGCCCGTTCGGGCAGCGGACCGTCATGGAAGTTCACAGCCCCTCGCCGGGCCAGGGCAAGCACGGTGGACGGTATGATGTCGAGATTGGCGACAGAGAGAAGCCAGTCGAAGTTCAGGTCACGCAGATCCGAAGCCAAGTCGTCTCCGGGCGCATGGACCGGGACCCGCGCGTCTTCGGCCCAGGACCGCACGCCCGGGTGACGGGTCACCACGGCTGCCAAACGGTGGCCGCCTTCCAGCAAGGTCCTTCCGCAGTGCAGGGTCAACGTATCGTGGCCAATCAGGACGGCTGAAATACTCATGAACTCTATTCCCCACTAATCAGCACTGTCGGGTCACTGCGGCCGCGAGGACGGCCCTACAGCAGATTTCACATGATGAACGACCATGCGCGACAGGAACCCGGGCGGGTCCTCGGGGGGGCGTCCAGTCAGTCGGAAGCGCAGTCGGTGGATCAGCCCGCCCGTCAGATGAGCCGCCGTGGCCGCCGCTGCCGCTGCCGCGCCATGGTTCTTCGCAAAGTACCTCAGCCGCGAGTCGTACCAATAGTCGGGAACACGCTTCCAATCCTTCATGCCCGTGGACGCTGACCCGATATGCGTCACCGAGCTTTCCCGGACGAAGTGGGTCTGGAACCCCGCCCGCGCCGCCCGAAGACAGAGATCCGTCTCTTCGAAGTAAAGGAAGAAGCCTTCGTCGAACAAACCGATCTGATCGATAACGTCCTGGCGCATCATCAAGCTGGAACCCATCAGCCAGTCCACCGGCCCGGAGTCGACAGCCGTCAGCACGGGCACCGTTTTATGGGACAGAAGGCGGGTGACAGGGCCCAGTCGCGCCGATCCCTCGAACTCGCTGGCGACCGATGGGAATCGGAAGATCGATGTATGAGGCTCGCCGTCCGGTCCGTGGATGTAGCTGCCCGCGAATGCAGCCTCGGGAGTACGAGCCAGGTAGTCCACAAGGGCGCGAACGCTACCGGGATCCGGGAAAGCGTCCGAGTTGAGGATGTAGACCAGGTCCGGCCGTTCACCCCCAGGAAGGCCGGCACGGACCCCAAAGTTGTTGCCCGCGCCATAGCCCCCGTTCCGCCCGGATTGAAGCACCCTCACCCGCGTCTCCGGCCAGCCGCGCGCCGCGACCCCGTTGCGCATGGCCTCCTCGGAACCATCGCCCGAGTCGTTGTCGACGATGGTGATGGCGCCCTCGATCCCGTCCATCTCCCGGAGAGCCGCCTCGGCGGACTGGAGCGTCATCTCCGGCGTGCGCCAGTTGAGGATGACAGTGAGGACCTTCATTCGGCCGCCTCCTTGTAAGACCATTGCTTCTGCCGAACCGGCGCGCGTTCGGCCGCCTCGATGACCCGGCGCATGCGGGCAGCGAGCACTCGCACGTTCGGTTCGAGAACCATGGAGTCGTGGTTGCCCGGAACCTCGATCACCTGCAAGCGGGTCGCCCATGGGCCCCAGTCATTGTCATGGATGACATAGTCGCGATCGTGTGACACCAGGCGGTCTGGCGCGACCTGCCATTTGCCCCGCATCGGCGGACGGAACAGCGTGAGCGGCCCATCCCAGACCTCCATACGGTAATCCGCGATGCCCTGGTAGAAGGCCGCCTCGATCGCTGCATCGTGGAATGCAGGCTCGGCCGGATGGTCCACGTCTCTGCCTTTCCGCTTGGCGAGTTCCCAGGCCAACCGCCGCTTTGCCCATTCCAACGGGTAAGATAGACCGCGGGACCGAAGCTCCAGCCATTGGATCATCGCCCTGTCGCGCCGCGTGATGGGACGACGCTGGGGCAAAGGCGTGTCCAGCAGGATGACCGAAGCGACCTCCTCGCCGGCATCGCGGAGTTGCCGCGCGATCTCGAACGCGGTGATGCCGCCACCCGAGAAGCCGCCCACCATCCAAGGGCCCTGCCGCTGGACTTGGCGCATCTCGGCGATGCAACTCGTCGCCGCCTCCACCAACGAGGTGTGAGGCGGCTCCTCGCCCGTCAGGCCGCGGGCCTGCAGGCCGTAGAACGGCCGATCCTGGCCGATCAACTGGGCGAGGTGGCGAAGGTTGAGGACGTTTCCGAACATCCCTGCAACCAGGAAGAACGGCGTCTTAGCCCCGCCCTCGCCCTGATGCATCGGCACCAAGTGAGTGAACCGCCGCACCGGCCGCGCCGGAGCCGCCTCGGACGAGGTGGGGCCGGATGGCTGGGCTACGATCCCGCCCCGCTCTTCGATCAGACGGGCGCAGGCCCGGATGGTGGGCGCCTCGAAGAGTACCGAAATCGGGAACTCGACTCCGAAGGTCTTCTTGATCTGCGCAAAGAGCCGGACGGCAATCAGCGAATGGCCACCCAGGTCGAAGAACGAGTCTCCCGCCCCGACTTGCGACACGCCGAGGAGGTCTGTCCAGAACGCGGCGAGGCGCGTCTCCACCTCCCCCTCGGGCGCGACGAAATCGCCCGCGCTGGCGGGACGCTCGAACCCTCGGGATGTCGAAGCCTCGTCTACGGCGCTTGCCTGCGCGATGAGGTCCGGAAGCGGCATTGAGGAAACGACGATCTCGGAAGGCCCGAGTGCCAGAACCCGGAGGAAAGCCTCTGCGCCCTCCTCGGGTCGGATTCCCTGGCGAATGGCATGGGCCAAGCGCTCTTCCGCTGGCGACAGCGGTCGCGGCCCGTCCTTGGAAGGGACGGCAGCCGCGACCCCGAAGGCAAGCTCGGCATCGAGCCTCCGCATCGTGAAGCCTTCGACCTCGACGCAGACCGTTCCGTCCGGACCGGCAAGGGTCACGTCGAACTGCGCGATCTCAGGGCCGCCCGATGTCAGTCGAACATGACTCAGCAGTTCGGACGGGAGGGGCCCAAAGACGCGGACTGACCCGTAGGAGAGAGGAACCCAGAGATTGGCCGGCTCGTAGTCGGGGATCAAGGCCATGGCCCAACCGGTCGCAAGATCAAGAAGACCGGGGTGCATGATCATGCCCTCGGCACCGGCAGGGGGAAGGGTCAGCCGTGCCAGGCCCTCGCCTCGTCCGAGCTGTCCTTCGCGCAGAACGCGCCAGCGGGATCCAAAGGCCAAGTGCCTTTCCTGCGGGGAGGCGAGCGAGCCGGCGGCGGCCGGCACCAACATAGTGTCCCGCTCGTCCAGCCGTGTCCGGATGGCTGTTGGATCGAGCATGCCTGGCGCCGACAGCCCAAGAAGCTCGATGCGCCCTTCTGCATTGAGTTCCCTGTCTCCACGACCGGCAGCGCTTTCCACGCGCATGTCATACCCGGACGGGGTCCGCCGCAACGTGAGCCGGACGTCTATCCCGGCCTCCGGAGCACGGAGTGGACGCAAGAAGGTCAGGTCGCGGATCTCATAGGGGCCTTCTTCTCCCTGCCCCTGCATGGCTTCGGCGACGAGTTCGAGCACCCCGGTGCCCGGCAGCACGGCGTCTCCCGCACGGGTTCGATGTTCGTTGAGAACCCAGGTCGTCCGCGGGATCCACTTGGCGGTGAACAGACGGCTCCCTTCGACGTCGAAGCCCATGCGATCGAGCAAAGGTAGGTCCACCGGTTCGGGCTCTGGCTCCGCGCGCCCCGTGCGGGCTGCCATGGCTTCCGCGGCCATCCCGACCCCATGCCAAACGCCCCAATCGAGCGCGGTCACGCGGGTACGCCCGCCGGACCGGGCTCTGGCAAAAGCGTTGAGGTAGGCATTGGCGGCAACGTAATCGACTTGGCCCGCCGGCGCCGTGACCGTCGAGGTCGACGAGCAGAGCAGCATCCAGTCTAGGCTCCCATCCGGGAACAACTCGTCCAATACCTGCGTGCCGTGGACCTTTGGAGCAAAGACATCCTCGATCGCCTGGGCCGACTTGCCGAGGATCGGCGCATCGTCCACCACCCCGGCAGCATGGACAATGCCGCTGAGTGGGCCGAGGATCGACTGCGCCTCGTCCACTGCCGCTCGCATCTCCTCGATGTTGGCGACATCGGCGGCCAAGGTCAGCACACGGCCGCCCAGAGCCTCGATGGAGCGCACGGAGCGGATCCGGGCAGGGGTTGTGCCGCCTTCCCGCCGCAGGATGGCATCCCATTCGGCCCGCGGCGGCAGGGGCGTGCGGGACACGAGCACGATGGGCGACCCAGCTTTGCGGACCAGTTCTTGCGCCAGTGTCAGTCCGATCCCACCGAAGCCGCCGGTGATGAGGACCGGCCGACCTGCCTTCAGATCCGGCTGCGCTGAAGCCAGGGGGGCCGGACGGTGGCTTCGCTCCAGACGGCGGCCCGCGCGGAGGGCAGCGATGGTGTTCGATGGGACGGCCAAGGCTTCTTCGATCAGCGCCAGCACCAGCGCCTCGCGTTCCATGCCGGGATCGATATCCAGAAGCGACGAGGTGGCGCCCCCGAACTCGCGCGGGATCACCTGCACGGGGCCGAGAACCGTTGCCTTCGAAGGGTGCAACAGTGGCTCGGAGCGGACCTGCATGGTGCCCGACGTGACTGTGATCAGATGGAGCGGTTCAGCGGCGGCTTCCTCGCCCCAGGATTGCGCCAGGAACAGCAACGACCAGAAGCCCTGCTCCTGGGTGCGGTGGAAGAAGCTGGATCCCGGTCGGAACCCTTCGCCTTGGGTCACGAGCCAGAGGTGGAGCACACGGCTTGGTAGCCGTCCGTCTCGGGACAGATCCTGCAGGAGGCGATCATAACCCTCACGGCCCTGCTCGGGAGGAAGGAGGTAGTCGCCCGAGGGTAGCTTCGCGAAACGATCCCCAGGCCGTACCATCGTGACAGCCTGTCCAGCCTTCTTGAGGCGAGCCGCAACGTCGGCACCGAGCCCGGCCTCGTCCACGAAGATCAGCCAGCCTTCCTGTGCGGTCTCCGACAGATCACCGGTGACGTCGACGTCGCATGCGGCATATCGCGGAATCCAGCGCGCAGCCCAACCCCAATCGGCCAGGTCTGCGACGCGCTGAGGCGGCCCCGAAACCTCGGGCTGGGCACCTACACCAGGGGCGATGAAGTACTCCGACCGTTGGAACGGATAGGTTGGCAGCCTGACGCGTTGCCGCTTTGCGCCGGCCCAGATCTGCTCCCAGTCGAAGTTGCCGCCCGCCGCCCAGACCCGTGCGAGCATCGCCTGAAGATAGGCATCGTCCGCCACCGTATCGCTCTGATGCCGGAGCGTTCCGAGGACCTGGTTGGCCGTCACCTTTCCGTGCTGGCCGGCAAGCGACGCAAGCGCCTTGCCAGGACCGACCTCGACATAGATCCGGGCGGATCGCTGCGCGGCCAAGGTCGAAAGGCCCTCCGCGAACAGCACGCTGTTGCGCAGATGCCCGACCCAGTACTCGGGGTCCACCGCCTGCTCGGGCGTGAGCAGCGTCCCGGTCCGGTTCGAGATCATCGGGATCTTCGGCGCCTGCAACGGGACGGAACGCAGGTAATCACCGAACGCGGTCAGGATGCCGTCGAGCATCCGGCTGTGAGCGGCAATGGCGATCGGGATCCGCTGCGCGTCGATCCCTTGTTCGTCCAGCCGCCGGGCAAGGGCATCGAGCGCGTCTGCCGGACCGGACGCGACCGACAGCCGTGGGGCGTTCTCGGCTGCGAGATCCAGACCGAATTCCTGGAGGTAGGGCCGGAGGTCACTGGCCGGCAGGCCTACGGACAGCATGCCTCCTGCAGGGACGCTGTCGAACAGCGTCCCGCGAAGGTGAACGAGGCCGATGCAATCTTCGAAGGACAAGACCCCAGCCAGGCAGGCTGCGGTATTCTCGCCCATGGAATGCCCGATGAGGACAGCCGGCTTGACCCCCCAACTGATCCAGAGTTGCGCCAGCGCATACTCCACGATCATGATGAGCGGCAGTTGCACCGATGGCGTCAGCAGACGTTGGTTGGCCCAGGCTTCCTGTCCCGGCGCGGGCAGCCAGATCTCACGCGGGTCGTAGTCCAGCTTGGGCGCAAGAACCTCGAGCCCCCGGTCCATCCAGTCCTGGAACACCGGCTCGGTTTCATAGAGGTCGTGAGCCATTCCAGCGTACTGCGCGCCGCCGCCGGGGAACATGAAAACGACGTCCGGACTGCTTCCGACAACCTGATGCGTAAAGACCCGACGCGGGTCACCGGCCTCCAGGATGGCTGCCGCTTCTTCGTGGGACGAAGCCACAAGGACGCGCCGGCGATCGAAGGCGCGCCGACCGACCTGGAGGGTCCAGGCCACATCGGCGAGAGGTTGTTCGGGATGCGCCCGCAGATGCGAAGCAAGGCGAAGGGATGCCTCATCCAATGCGGCTTTGTTGCGGGCGGAAAGGGTCAGGACCTGGAAGGGAAAGGCGGCCTCTTCGGACGGAGCACGACGTGGAGGCTCCTCCAGAATGGCGTGCGCATTGGTTCCGCCGACGCCCAGCGAGTTCACCGCGGCGCGCCGGGTTCCTTCGACTGGCCAAGGCTGCAGCCGGTCGGCGACCCGGAAAGGGCTGCCATCGAACGGAATGGCCGGGTTCGGAGCCTCGAAGCCCAACGAGGGCGGGATCTCTCCGTGCTTCAACGCCAAGGCCACCTTGGCAAGGCTTGCCACCCCGGCGGCAGTGTCGAGATGCCCGATATTTGTCTTGACCGATCCCAACCGACAGAAGCCGACCTTGTCCGTCGTCTTGCGGAACGCGTCTGTCAGCGCCGCGACTTCGATCGGGTCCCCCAGGTAGGTTCCAGTGCCATGGCACTCTATGTAACCGATGCTCTCGGCCCTGACCTGCGCGACCAAGAGAGCCTCGCTCACGGCCGCTGCCTGACCGTCCACTGAAGGTGCGAGGTATCCGGCCTTGGAGGCCCCGTCATTGTTGACGGCGCTGCCTTTGATGACCGCCCAGATCTCGTCGCCATCGGCCACAGCATCCGACAGGCGCCGCAGGACCGCGACACCCGCGCCCGAGCCGAACACAGTCCCGGCCGCGCGATGATCGAAGGCGTGGCATTCCCCGTCAGGCGACAGGATCTCTCCTTCGCGGAAAAGATAGCCGCGGGCATGAGGAAGCTCGATCGTGACGCCCCCGGCCAGGGCCATGTCGCATTCCCCGGCCAATAGCGCCTGGCAGGCGTAGTGGGTCGCCACCAAAGAGGTCGAGCACGCCGTCTGGAGGTTCACGCTGGGGCCGCGGAGATCAAGGGTATGGCTGAGCCGTGTGGCCAAGAAGTCTTTGTCGTTTCCCGTATGCCGCAAAAGGAACAGGCCGGTACCATCCACGAGGTCTCGGTTCGTTAATATGTTCTGATGATAGTACGCGCCCTGACCGCAGCCCGCGAAGACCCCGATGCGACCCTTGAAGGTCTCGGGCATATGTCCGGCGTTCTCCAGGGCCTCCCAAGCCGCCTCGAGGAACTGGCGGTGCTGCGGGTCCATGATCCCCGCATCCTTGGGTGAGAGGCCCCAGAACTCTGCGTCGAACCGCGCAAAGCCGGGCAGATCGGCGGCAAAGGGCACGTAGTCGGGCCGGTCGATCAGATGCGCGGCTTCGCCCGACTGAAGCAGCTCGTCGCGCGAGAGGCGGCGGATAGACCGTCGGCCGTGCTTCAGGTTCGACCAGAACTCGTCGGGCGATGCAGCTCCGGGTAGGTGCAGACCTAGTCCGACGATCGCGATGTCGGTGTCCACGACGTCAACGAATCTATTCTCGGCCGATTGCATGCCGGTCTCCCTGTACCCCGAACCAGAGCCTCAAACGCACGACGCCACTGCAGTATGGCAGTCGATCAACCTTGGGCGCCAGAGTCTCTTTCGTCATGTTCATAAGGGGATTGCGTTAAGGCTTGCTCGATTCAGCCAGAGCGCAGTCGCCCCAAGGACGACCGCCGCGGCCAGGAACTGCGCATCGAGATCGGGGTTCCAGGCGCCATGTGGCTTGAGTAGCCAGGCAAGCACGGGATAAGCCGCAAGGCTGCCAAGTCCCTGCCCGACAATGGCGCCCGCCAAACCGGCCACGTTGAACCCGATCATCAGGCCCAGAGTGACCAAGGCGCCGCGAGCCAGCGTCAGCACGAAGAACCGCCGCGAGTCGCCCATGGCGAGGGCTGCTTGGTCGCAGGTGAGAAAGATCAGCGAAGGCAGCTGCGCCACCGTGACGAGCACGACAATGCCGGCAGCTTGATGATAGCGTTCGTCGTACATCAACCGCACCAGCTCCGCGCCGCCGAAAGCGAACAACGCCGAGATGAGGAGCAGCGCCGCCAAGGCGCCAGACCGGAATCGGCGCACACGCTGTTCGTTCGCTGGGGACTGGGCGGGTGGAGAGTCGCGGTAGACGGGGATAAGAACCCGACCTGTCACCACACCCCCAACCATGAGCGGCACTGTCGCCAGGAAGTAGGCGATGTTGTACAGGCCGAAGTGGCCTAGATCGAGGAAGTGACCCAGGATGACCTTGTCTGCCTGCGCGATCACGAAGCCGCAGATCGTAGCAAGGAAGATCCACTTCCCGAAGTGTATCACCTCGGCGGCAGCCGCCTTCTCCCAACGGAACCGATTGCGATCCCCGGGGAGGAACTGAAGAAGCGCAAGCTGTACCAGGGGAGCTGCCAATCCTCCGATCACGAGCGCCCATGTCGAGCGCATCATCCAGGCCAGCAGGATCGTGATGAGGACGCCGCACAACTGGGCACCAAAGTCGATGAGCGTAACGAGACCCGCCCGGAGGTGGCGGTTGGCTGTCTGTTGCCTCGTGGGATTGAAGGCCACGACCAAGAGCGAGATCGTCGCTACCGGAAGGTAGGACAAGAGGTCGGGCTCTTTATAAAACCAAGCGACAAGGGGCGTGGCAGCCATCGCGAGGAGCCACAGGAAACCTCCGCGAAGGATCTGGATGGTCCAGACCGTATCGAGGAAGGCAGGATCGTCGCCTCTTTTCGACTGCATGATGGACGGGCCGACGCCGATGTCCGACAGCATGACCAGCCCCATCAGGAACACGTTGATGAGCGCCATCATCCCGAACGCCTCGGGGAAGAGCAGCCGCGTCAGGATCAGGTTGGCCGCCAGGCGAAGCGCCTGACCCGCCACATAGCCGGACAAGGTGATGGCCGAGGAGCGAAGAACCCGGCGGCCCAGTGAGGCCACGGCTGTCATCGTGAGCGGCTCCACGTGCCGTCCCAGCGTCCAGATCGCACCGCCAAGGTCACGCCTGCGTACACGAGGAAGCCGAGCGGGTCGCGCAGGAACAGCGCTGCGATACGCTTGATGCCCATCGGAACCTTGCCTTCATTGACCACAATGTTCGGAAAGATGGTCGCAATCTCCGAGACGCCGCGGTCCTGCCGCCTACGGGCCCGAACAAGTCCGGGGAAGCTTGTAGCCATGGGAAAGATGTAAGTCTCCGGCACGAGGTGCCGTTCATGGGGTGCAAAGCTAAGCTTCGCGAAATGATCGTCCGCGATGATCGCCGGCCATTCTCCCCACCGGGCCCGCCCTGCTGCATTGACGGCCAGCAGGCCGCAGCCGGGCACACCTTCCGTCATGAACGGCAGACGCGTCCAAAAACGAACATAGGCGCGGAGCGCCAAGTTCCTGGCCGGAGGCGGCACCGGACGGCCACTTGCATAGGCCGCGTCCTGCCGGTCAAGCGCGCGCGTCAGTCCGGCGAGCAGTCGGGGCGAAGCGATCGTGTCCGCATCCATGTACACGCGCAACTCGCCCTTTGCCGCCTGATCGCCTGCATTCAGGGCGTTGATCTTCCCACCCTCCTCCAACTCCAGAACACTCAGGCTCCAGCCCTGGGCCGCAAACAAAGGTCCGAAGCCCCGCGCCACCCCGGCGGTCCGGTCACGGGAGCCGTTCGACACGACGACGACCTCCAAATCGAAATCCGGAGGCTCGGAATCAAGTAGGGATTGCAGACAGCTCGGCAGATAACTCTCTTCGTTCGAGGCAGGGATGATAATGCTGATCAGCCGCCCGGCCCCGATCATGACGCCCTCAACAGAGAACCGGGTTCGGTGCGCCTGTCCTTATCACAGGACGATCCAGCCAGATCAAGCAACGCCATCGCCCCAACGAACTCCGAACTGAAAAGACGGCCAATTGCCGCATCCTGTTAACACGCCTTTCGTGCTCGACAAGCGGAACGTGACCGCGGCAGACGGCCGCAGGGTCCGCCCCGACTAAGGCACCTTCGGTCAACTCTTCCAGCCGGTTGTAATATGGAAGTTTTCGCTCTGTTTTCTGTCTGGTCACTCATTCATGTCATGCGGCTGGCGCTCGTTGTGGCTGCTTCAACAGGAGCATAGGCGCGGCTTCCATTCGATCAGCACTCATGGCGCGCGAAGTCCCTGTCTTCAGTATAGAAAACCACAGTCGCTACAGTGAATGCCTTGGGAAAGGTCAGCCGAACGACTGCATCACCCTGATCTTTTCAGACCACTCCAGCAGGAAGCAAACGAAAGTACTGACAACTTAGTTCTTAACATAACTCTCCGTTCAGAGAACCAACGGCGATTCAGACCATCACAATACGCGTTGGAGCAACAATGTTGCTGGCGAACTATAGAGACCGTTTTAGCTTGACGGCAATCTTGCCCCCTGGCCAACTGGGAAATGACATGGTGCTAAAGGAAGAAACGAGGCACCTTGCTGATCGCCGACTATCGCGTGACGATGGCCCCGCGAGTTAGGGGCATAGCATGGTGCTTGATGCAACGCCACTGACGTGGAAGATGGGTATCGTGGGCAGAACCGATATCCATGACAGGGGACGCAGGTGGTCGCGACAGCCGATCTGATTGTCATAGGTGCCGGTATAGTCGGCATCGCTACGGCCTGTGAACTGCAGTCGCGTCAGCCCGGTGCGAGGATCGTCCTGCTGGAGAAGGAGCAAAGCCCGGCGTTGCACCAGACAGGCCGCAACTCCGGGGTCATCCATGCCGGTGTCTACTATACGCCGAACAGCGCCAAGGCTCGCTTTTGCCGAGAGGGTAAGGCCGAGATGCTTGAATTCTGCCGAAAGGAGAATATCCCGTTCGAGCGATGTGGCAAGCTCATCGTGGCCGTCGACGAAGCCGAGTGCGTCAGGCTGGCGGACCTCCAGGCCCGTGCCGTGCAGAACGGCATAGAGGTCGAACCGGTGACGGGCCCGGAGGCGCGCATCTTGGAACCCGCGATCCGCGCAGAAGCGGCGCTGTGGTCACCGACGACGGCCATCGTCGACTACAGTGTCGTGGCCCGCAGACTGGCCCAGCGTTTCACCGAAAGAGGCGGTGAGATCCGCCTGGGCATCCGCGTCGACCGGGCCAAGGAAGACACGGCCGGGGTCCGGTTGACCACGTCTGATGGTGAGCTGCAGGGGGCGAAAGCGGTCGTCTGTGCTGGGTTGTGGGCCGATCGTCTGGCCCGGGCCTTTGGCGCCGAGACTGATTTCCGGATCATCCCCTTCCGGGGTGAGTACTATCGCATCCAGAACCAGCCGAGCGATCTGGTCCGACGGTTGATCTACCCGGTTCCGGATCCGGCCCGACCCTTTCTCGGCGTTCACCTGACGCGCAAGCTCGACGGCGGGTTCACGGTCGGACCGAACGCGGTTCTCGCCGCGGCTCGGGAAGGCTACTCGGGGCAGTTCAGTCTTCGCGACATCGGAGAGAGCCTCGCTTATCCTGGGTTCTGGCGCCTGGTTGTGCGGAACGCGCGGTCCGCAGTGGACGAACTTGCCGGCTCGGTTCTTCGCCGGGCGTATCTGGCCAAAGTGCAGCGCTACTGCCCGCAGATTCGGCTGGATGACCTTGTGCCCTACCGGCCAGGGATCAGGGCCCAGGCGGTACGACGGGATGGCCGACTCGTCGACGATTTCCTGTTCGTCGAAACACGCCACAGCTTGCACGTCTGCAATGCGCCGTCCCCGGCGGCCACGGCTGCGCTTCCGATCGCACGGCACATTGCGGACCGTGTTCTTGGCCCGACCGCAGAGGCGCGTTGCGCATGAAACGTCGGGATATTCTGATGACGGACGAGAGATGTCCCGAGCCGTCAACCACAACAGCCTGGGAGGCATGATGCAGGTCGAAGAACTAGCCATTTCTGGTGTGAAGATTCTGAGACCGAAGAAGCATGGTGACTCACGCGGTTTCTTTTCCGAGGTCTACAATCGTCACGCTCTCGGAGACGCTGGGATCGACATCGATTTCGTTCAGGATAACCATTCTCTTTCCTCGGAAAGGGGCGTGGTCCGCGGCCTGCATTACCAAACGCCGCCATTCGCCCAAGACAAACTGGTGCGTGTAATTCGCGGGTCCATCATCGATGTGGCCGTGGACCTGCGCCGGAGCTCAACCACTTACGGCAAGCATGTCACTGCAGTGCTATCGGCGGATGAGTGGAATCAGATCCTCGTCCCGGTCGGTTTCGCCCATGGTTTCATGACACTTGAGCCGAACACGGAGGTCATCTACAAGGTCAGTAACTATTACGCGCCCGAGCATGACAAGGGGATATCTTGGAACGATCCTGATCTGGGAATTTCATGGCCAATCGAAGAGCGTCATGCCGTGTTGTCGGACAAGGATCGGCGGCAGCTGCAGTTCTCGCAGATCGTTTCGCCATTTTGAAAGTCGGAATGTCGCGACGCTTCGATCGAACTGATCAGCGTGCCGTTTCAATCGTTATCTTCAATGGAACTGCTGGATTAACTAGCTCATCAAGGGGAAAGCTTTGACACGAGTATTGGTGACGGGTGCCGGAGGCTACATCGGGACGACATTGGTCCCCTTGCTCCTGCAGAACGGATACGATGTCCGCGCCATCGACCGCTTCTTCTTCGGACGTGACCTCCTGCCCGCGCATGCTCGGCTCGAAGTGCTCGTGGAGGACACGCGCCGGCTTGCGGCCGCACATTTCACGGATATCGACGCCGTCATCGACTTGGCCGCGATCTCTAATGATCCGTCGGGTGAGCTCTTCCAGAACGCTACGCTGCAGATCAACAGGGACGCACGGGTTCGTGCAGCTGAGATGGCCAAGGACGCGGGCGTGAAGCGCTACATCCTGCCTTCGTCCTGCAGCATCTATGGCTTTCAGGAAGACGGCATCATCGCCAACGAGGATAGCGCCACCAATCCCCTCACGACCTATGCGCGCGCCAACGAGATGGCCGAGCAAGGGGCTCTTCCCTTGGCCGACGACGATTTCTGCGTGACCGTTCTGCGCCAAGCAACCGTATACGGTCTTTCGCCACGAATGCGGTTCGACCTCGCCATCAATGGCATGGTCTATGGTGCCTGGAAGACCGGCAAGCTGCCTTTGATGCGCGACGGCAGCCAGTGGCGTCCCATGGTTCACGTGCGCGACACGGCCCGGGCTCAAATGTTCATGCTGGACGCTGACGCATCCCGGATCAACGGGCAGATTTTCAACGTCGGCTCTGCCTCGAACACCTACCAGATCGGCCCATTGGCGGATCTGGTAGCCAGCTACATGCCGCGTCCCGTCGAGATCGAGTGGTATGGGGACGCCGATCGGCGGAGCTACAGGGTTGCGTTCGACAAGATCGAAGCGCTCGGCTATCGGACTGAGAAGACGGCGAAAGATGGGGTCGCGGAAATCTGCGACGCCCTCGAGGCCAACACGATCGACAAAACTGTTCAGACGATCACGCTGGAATGGTACAAGGAGCTTGCCCGGTGGCATGGTATCATCCGGGAGGTGGAGTTGTACGGGGGCATCATCGAAATATGAGGGTGCTCCTGCTTGGGCCGAATGGGCAACTTGGCCACGACATTCAGCACGCCCATGCGATGGCGGGCGAGCCCTTCGAACTAATTTCCGTAAGGCGCGACCGTCTGGATGTGGCAAGCGTTGACGCCATCGGTCAAACCTTGGCCGACCTCGAATTCAACGTGCTGGTCAATTGCACGAGCTACCACAAGACCGATGAAGTCGAGCACAACGCCGCGCGGGCTGTTGCGATCAATGCCCATGCGGTGAAGGCCTTGGCGCAAGCCTGCTCGCTCAAGAAAGCCCGCTTTGTCCATGTCAGCACGGACTACGTGTTCGGCGGCGACCTTGGGCGTGACCGGCCGCTCAAGGAGACCCATCCCACGTCGCCCATCAATGTCTACGGGGCGTCGAAAGCGCTGGGCGAGACTCTGGCCCTTCATGCGCATGACGATGTGGTAGTCCTTCGCGTGGCCTCCCTTTTCGGCGTGGCTGGCGCAAGCGGCAAGGGCGGCAACTTCGTCGAGACGATGATCCGGGCAGGTCGGGAAAAAGGGGCGCTTAGGGTCGTTGAGGATCAGGTGATGTCACCGACGGCTACGGCTGACGTAGCGCAAGGACTGGTCAGGATGCTGTCGGCCCGATGCGCGCCAGGGATATACCATCTGGTCAACAGCGGTGCGGCAAGCTGGTACGAGTTCGCCTGCGAGATCATTCGGCTTGCCGAGGTCGACGCGGTAGTAACCCCGTGCAGCAGCGCCGAGTACCCGACACCTGCTGCTCGACCGCGTTATAGCGTCCTCGACAACGCAAAGGCCTCGGATCTTCTTGGTGCGGTCCCTTCCTGGCATGACTCCTTGGCACGGTATCTCGAGGCCAAGGGCCACATGGCCTGAGTGAAGGGCGGCGCCTGACGGCAAAGCGGACATCAGTGCATAGCACTGGTCTAGCCGTTACCCAAATGTCAGTCGCGCTGTGTAGACTGCTGAGATACGCCGGGTGCAAAACCAGCCGCGCTCAATCCGGTCCTGTGATGATCATCCGGTCGCCCGAGCCCTGAAACTCAACAACCTCGACTGCAGTCAGGCGCACGATTTCCGTGCCTTGCTGCAGGACCGTAGCCAATCCATCCGACGCCTTGGTCCAATCGCTCAATGCTCCGGGCAATCTGACGATGTCCTCTCCAGGGCCGCCGTGGAGACGATCCCCGCCGCCAAGGGGAATGAGGATGTCGTCGCCATCCAGTGCAATCAAGTCGTCCTCCTCAGGCGTTCCCGTCAGTGTCTCGCCATGGTCGGACCCCAGACGGATGACACCATTTCGGAAAACGGATGGGTCTCGATCCTCCCAACCAGCCGCAATTGCATTCGCAGCGACCAGCGCATCCCAGCGGGGGTTGCTGTCGTCAAGATGCCTCAGGGCGCCCCAAGAGCCGTACCGCGAAGGCGACGATATGCCGGAATAGGCCGTGAAGAGCCCAGCCCCGAGTTGCGCCCACTCGGTCAGGAGAACACCGTAAAGCGCTCCCATCTCGGGCGTATACGAATAGCTTGTGAAGAACTGAGTTATGTCCGCGTCCTCCATTACAGGGCCGTGGCCGACGATGTGTGTTCCCCCCTCGTACGCCACGAGCGTAAGATTCCGATCGCGCGCAATCTGCTGGTGGTAAGGCCAGAAATCCTCCACCAACTGCTGAAGGTCGGACCGAGCCAACTCGGTGACCTCGGCGACTGCCGTGCCGCGGTCCAGCCATTCCAACAGTTGAGGCGCCATGTCCTCGGATCCGATGCCATGACCGAAGTACCCTGTCACAGCGTAGGCATCGAACGACTCGGCAGGAGGTCGTCGGCCTTCCGCTACGCCGAGCGGGGCGTCGAGCAAGGGGACCTCCAAGCCCTTCCAGCCCGTCTGGGTCCCGATGACCCGGATCAGGCGTGACTCGGCCTCAGGCCCGAATGCCGTCTGCCAGATATCGGCCACTTCGGATGCACGGACCCCAGCAAACTGGATGAACCCATCTCCTCCAGGTGCCACACCCCATCGCTCGGTGGCCTGCGCAGCGGCCCAATGGGTTTGCTCGAAGGCGAAGTTCCAGACTTCGTTGGACCACTCCGCATAAACTTTCAGGCCTGGATCGAGGTGATCCCGTACATAGCTGGAGAACCGGGCTACGTAGTCGTCGTCGGCCTGATGCGGAAGGGTGAACCAAGGGTCCGCGCCAACCTCGTTCGCCAGTTGCACCATGATCTCGACCGGTACGCCGCGCTGCATCCAACTGGCGTCCGTCACCTGCGGTCGATCCTCCCAGGCTCGTTGGGTCGAGTTGTTGGTCTTCATCCAGTCCATGAAGCGCAGAGCCCTAAAGTCTTGGATCCGCGCCAGAAAGTCCGGATTGAAGACGGCTCCTCCTTCGAGGAGGGCTGCCCGATCTTCGCGAACGAGGGTCATGTTACGGAACGGATCGGCTGCATCCAAGTTCGTGACACCAATGAGCACGGCTCCAGCCTTGTCGGGGGCGAAGGTGAAACGAATGGCGCCGTCTTCTGGTCGAATGTTCTCGACAAGGCCGTCCAAGGTGACCGTCGCGCTGCCTTCCCAGCGCAGGAGGTAGGTGCCCGCGATACTGCGCGCCTCCTCCGGCTGCTCCGTCAAGACGGCCGTTTGAAATCCGGTCGAGCCATCTGGAAGACGCTGCGGCCAACCTTCGGGCGACAGATATCCCTCCGTCGCGAGCCTTTCGTTGCTCCAGGCACCCCAGACCCCCTCCTCATGCGCCACCCAGGGGCGGGAACTTCTCATTAAGTCGAGGAAGGGCAGCTCGGTGGACCAGTCCGTGACATCGCCCAGGTTGACGCCCAGGGAGGGATCTTGAACGGTACCGTCCGGAGCAGCGTCGGCCGCGACATTGACCAGGGTTTCCCGTTGAAGCCAAGAAGGTCGTGAAAAGGAAGACGGCTGAAAACCGTGGGCCGTCCTTGGCTCGCCACGGATGTCGACCTGCCCGGTGCCCAGATGCCCAGGAAACGAGGGAATCGCATAGGCGGCCAGCGGGGCCCAGACCAGGATCCATGCACCTGCAATCCATGCGATGGCTCTGGGTCGTTGCGACTTGCCGATGGTGAACACGTTGAACCGTCCCCCGTTGTGCCAGATTGAAATAAGCGAGTTTCCCCACCAACGCATGCAATAAATCATCTCGGCCTGTTCTACTCGCCCCCTCGCGGGTGTCGCGATGATGGGGCCTGCCGCACCGGGCCTTAGGGCGGTTCGTACCAAGGCTGTTCCCCGGATCGATTGCCCGATCCAGGTGACACTCAGATGATTGACGGCGGTCTGGCAGGGCCTCCGTGGCCGCCGAGTAGGACGGGAATTGTCGGAGTTCGGTTCACCGTACGGTTCTTCGCTGTTTTCGCCTCAGGTCGCTCGGCCCAGCCAAGGAGCGCTCCGGCATAAAGGAACGTGATGGGCGTGAAGGACGCGTTGGGGATCTGGTCCACCATGATGACCGCGAGGATGAGAGCCTGGCCAGCTGCCAGCGAGGTCTGTGCTGACCTCCTAGACCAGAGATTCAGAAGTGGGATCAGCATCAATCCAAACTCGGCGATGAAGCCCACCCACCCAAAGCCGCCCATTGTCACGATCCAGCGACCATCGGTGACGGTCATGATTCGACCGCTGACTGGATCGTGCACGTGGTTGCGGCCCCAAATGCCCCAACCGAAGAGCGGACGTTCAGACGCACGCTCCACGAGGACTTCCTCGTTGTTGAATCGATACTCGAGAGATTGAGCGCGCGTTGGATTGGAGATGTCTTCGGCCAGTCTCACCATCGTCGTGGTTGGGACGAAACCCAGCCCGCGTGCGAGGGGATATGAGAAGGCCATGATCCCGAGCAGAGCCGCGATACGGACCTGCATGCGGAAGGACGCAAACAGGATGATCGGACAGATCAGCAGCACGTAGATGATCGAGGCCAACGACTTGCAGGCAATCAGCACGGCCAGAAGCCAGAAAAGCATCAGAGCTATCCTGAGAACAGGGGCCTCGGCCCCACCGGAGCGGAGCAGGATGCAGACTGCCATGATGGCCGTGGACACCAGCAGGGCCGCCCAAAGCCCGTGATCGAGGAATACGATCGGACGAAAACCATCGCCTCGCATCATCTGGATGAAGTCGTGCTGGAAGTAGCCGTAGATCCAGGTGTTGAGTTGCGGACTGAGCCTGACCTCGAGCAGCATCGGCAACGAATAGGCCAGTGCGCTGAGCACGAGGGTCCAAGTCAGGAGCCGCAGGCCGTCCTCGCCTGCGAGGAGCGAACGTCCCAGAATGAACGGCGCCAGAGTGGCGATCTGCCGCAGCATGAGGGCCGGAACTTCCTTCAGCTGCATGCCGGGCAGCCAGAGAGGACCCCAGGTGATCGGATCAAGGTTGCCGAGCGTGGTGAAAAGCGGACCTATCACGTACAGAATGATGAACAGCCGGGCGAACCAGCTCTGAGGCCATAGCCGCAGCAGCGGCCGATAGAATAGGATCGCGATCCCCAACGCCGCAAAACTTGGGATCGTGTACTTGTCCATCGATGGTAGGACGGGCAGTTCGAATCGCGCAAGGCCGGTTGGCAGGAGAAGATGCGCGGCCACAAGGGTGACAACCAGACCCCGGGCTGGACCCAGGACACGGAAGGCGGCCACGGCCACGATTGGCCACAGCAGCAAGACCAGGAAAGCTAAGGTATTGGGATATCCCACTGATCAACACACCTGACCCGGCGGGGTCGCCGATCTACGATCCAACGGTACTGCCAACTCGGACGCGTGACCAGAGTCGACAAGGGACCACGTGAGTGGTCATGGGTGTCCCGCCCCCGGGCTAAGCCATCGGACGCGGCTGTCACATTCCATGAAGGCGAACACGCTCCCCAGCTCCAACCCCACCGCCCAGCGTGGCGTCGATGTAGTCGACCAAGTCGAACCGGAGAGCCATCTCGATCTCGCCGTCACGGCTGAGGTGATTCCCGTCGGCCCAGAGTATCTTGTCGCAGCTGAGAAGGTCTCGTGGAAAACGAATGTCGAAAGCTTGGTTCTGCGAAATGTAATCCACGCCTGGGATGTCCTGAGCGAAGTCCTGCAGAAGCCGGTCCAGGTCACGGAACATGTCCTCCTGCCCCGGACGAAGTTCGTATGCAAAGTCACATCCGTGACGAAGCAGGTACTTGGTCGGCATATGTGGTTCGATACGCGGACCTACCCATAGAACTGGCGTGAAACGAGCCAACTCGGCCAGATAGGCCGCCACTCCGTCGATCACCTGCATGTCGGGCGAGATATCGGTGACCGGCTCTACAACCGGCAAGGTGTCAAGATACTCCTTAACGCTCACCCCGTCGGGCTGTCGAAGCATCAGATATCCCGCCTTTTCGAACAGGATTCGACGAAACGCGTCGGGATGACTGATCACGAATGACCTGAACTCGTCGTAATGACAGGATGTGTCCTGGGTCGGAAGGTGGCAGGCGATCTTCGTGACCCCGATTAGGAACTCGGCTCGACTGCTCCGCTCCACGATGCCGAACAGATCGATGGCGTGGCTGTCACCAAGCACCGCCAAGCCCGGGCCGAACTGGCTTTGGCAGGAAAGGATCCTGCGCTCGACCTCAGGGTCAAGGTTTTGCACGTTGAAGCGACAGGAGCCATCGTCGAAAGCCGCGCGGTCGAAATACAGGTCGATGTTGGCCGACTCCGCCTGTTCCTGAACGCCATAGATCTGCCGCACCGACGCAGGCTGCCTGTCGAGCCACGTCCTTTCAAAGCCGTTCCTGACATGGCCCAAGGCTCCGAAGCCGACGAAGGCCGCACCGACCAGTGCGCTTGCCGCAAAAACGGACCGACGTTGTGGCAGCCAGGATGACGCCCCAGCGCGGAAAGGACGCTCAACATATCTCCAACTCAGAAAGGCAAGGACGACCGAGGCGACGGCGAGCAGGAGCATCAGACTTTGAGGTGGCTCTCCGATGCTGCGCAAACGGGCGAAGGCAAAAAGAGGCTGATGCCACAAATAGGCGCTGTAGCTGATCAATCCGATGCCAACGAACGGGCGCAGGGACAAAAGCCAAGCTACCCAAGTTCCCTGTGCAGCAAACAACACGATCAGCATGGTCCCGACAACGGGGACGAGAGCGTGAAAGCCAGGGTACGGCATGCTCCCATCGAACCCAAGGATCGCAAACAGAATGAGTCCCAGTCCGATCAGACTGGCCCAATTATTCGCCCGAATGTCGCGCCCCACGGTGACGAATGCACATAATGAGCCTGCCAAGAGCTCCCAAGCTCGGGTGGGTGCGAGATAAAAATTGGCACTGGCATAGCGGGTCGAAGCCCATTCGCTCAGCAGGAGGCTCAAAAGGGCGACGAGCCCTACAATCCAGAATACCCGTTTGCGACCAAGGCGCCAAAGGAACATGAGCAAGAGAGGAAACAGTACATAGTACTGCTCTTCCACGGCCAGGCTCCAGGTGTGGAGCATCGGGCGAAGCTCGGCTGACTCGGCGAAGTAGCCGTCCTGTTGCCAGAACAGGATGTTCGACACGAAAAAGACAACCGCAACCAGACTTTGAGAGAACTCCTTGAACTGTGGGGGGAGCATCCACAGCCAGGCGAACGGGATGCAGCAGATCATGACGACGAACAGGGCTGGCAGGATGCGTCGCGCCCGGCGCTCGTAGAACGAGGCGATAGAGAACTGCCCTCGTTCCAGTTCCGAGATCAGGATGTTGGTGATCAGATATCCGCTGATCACGAAAAAGATGTCCACCCCGACGAAGCCGCCCTGGAACACCTGAAAGCCGGCATGAAAAAGAATGACCGGCACGACAGCAACTGCGCGCAGACCATCTATTTCGCGTCGGTAGTTCATGCCCCTGCACCATCGCCGACCCGCCTGAGACCGAGTACCAGAAAGTCTTTCCTGTGCCAAGCAACGACCCAGGAAAACGGGAAGCGCCCATGGCTGCACGTTCAGTTCGGCGGCCCAGCTACGACCCCGAGTGGGTCGATTCGAAGGCAGTGGCGACGGACCTATTGCGGAGCCCGTCCCGACCTGAGCTTTGATCAGACTTGGCGGGGTACCGCGTTGATCGCTTTCCGGGAGTTATGTAGACTTTTCATGCGCTCCCAACGAACTCAGGATATGCCGGGGCCAAGGAGAATGAATGACCCTCGCTGTCAGACTCGACATCGGTCCATGCGGTCCCGCTTGACGCGTCGGAAGGCGCTTGCCGCACTTGCTACGGGTGTCTTTGCTGCAGGTGCCGCCGCACTCGGCGCAGCAACGTGGCGAAGACCGCTGTCGGATGCCGAGATGGTTGATCTATATGCGGCAGGTTCGCCTGCAGCGGTCCAGAGCCATCACGTCTTCCACTTGGGCCACAGCCTTGTTGGCCGCGACATGCCGGCCATGCTGGCCCAACTGGCCCCCGTCGAGCATCGCTACGAAAGCCAGCTTGGCTGGGGTACGCCGCTCCGATCCCATTGGGACCCGGACCGGGTACCAATCGGCGGGTTCGAGGCAGAGAACGCCCATCCCAGGTACCGCGATGCCCGCGAAGCGCTGGCCAGCGGAGCCTACACGGCCTTCGTTATGACAGAGATGGTGGAGATCAAGGACGCGATCCGCTACCACCAGAGCGCGAAACACCTGCGGAACTGGGCCGAATTGGCTCGTCACTCTAATCCTGACATCGGACTTTATCTATATGAAACCTGGCATGACCTAACTGATCCCGAGGGGTGGCTCAACAGGCTTGAACTCGACTTGAGCCGTTACTGGGATCGGAAGATCCTTCGCCCGGCCCTCACCGCCGACCGCGCTATAAGGCCGATCTACCTCATTCCAGCCGGACAGGTTCTCGGCGCCTTCGTTCGCGACTTGGAAGGCCAAGGCGGATTCGATGAACTTCGCTCCCGCGAGGATCTGTTCGCAAGAACGCCCGAGGGCAAGCTCGACACGATCCACATGGGCGATCTGGGGAACTACCTCGTCGCACTGACCCACTATGCGGTCCTATATCAACGTAGCCCGGTCGGGCTCCCGACCCAGCTCGTTCGAGCGGACGGGACACCGGCCGTGGCAGCCAGTTCAGCCGCGGCCCAACTGATGCAAGAGACGGTCTGGCGCGTGGTGACCAGCCAACCACTGAGCGGTGTTCGCTTCTCGGAGGCGTAGGGTCCACGGCGTTACATCCTGGTCCGGCGGCGCCGGCTACGGATTGTATGGAACCTGCGGCTTGGCGAGATGGCGCGGTTGATGCTTCGGCTTGTCAGCAGCAGCCTTTGGCGACCCTGGACCCGAACCACCTCATGCCGAGGGTCCCTCCCGAGCCGTGGTCTAGGCAAAGTCGCCAATAGCGCCGCGGACAATGCATAATCCAGGCCGAGTGCAGAGAGTAACCTGCTCAATCCGGAGAAGGACTGAAATCCGAGCTGGCGACGAACCCTTGCCCTGCCGACAGCTTTCTGCGGAACCGGTAGCTCTTTCTATCGCTCTTTCACCGCGTAAGCAGCCATGAACATGCTCACCGCCGCATCGGCTTTAGCGTCGGTCACCTCAGGCGTCGGCGGATGCTTGAGCTTGGCGAACAGGCGCTGTCGCCAGAGGCCAGCCGAGGCAAGCTCCATGAACTGCGAGGCAGCCAAGGACGCGTCGGCAATCGACAGATGGCCTGCTGCCACCTCGCGCTCCAGCAATCGCGTGATGCCGTCCTGGACGCGGCGGGCACCGCTGTCATAGAACCGCGCGCCAAGGTCGGGCATGCGCTCCGCAGTCCCTATGATGATGCGCTGCGCCCGGATGACCTCATCCGAGCAGATGGCCGACGCCAGTCGCCGGGCGTAGGTCCGAAGCTTGTCTTCCAACCGGAGGTCGCTTTCCAGCAGTACGTCGCCTTCGGCAAACAGCTCATCGCGCTGCTGCTCGATCAACGCGACAAAGAGGTCCTCCTTGCCGACGAAATAGACGTAGATAGTGCCTTTGGACACCCCGGCGGCACGGCAGATGTCGTTGATGCTGGCGGCGTCATAGCCACGCTCAAGGAACACCTGCCGCGCGCCCGCAAGGATCTGATCGCGCTTGGCCGGATCCTCGCCGGCCGCATGCCGGCGGCGGGGTTGTCCACCATCCCCGACATCAGGACCCTCCAGAGCGAGTTCGTTGCTGGCGTCCCGTGTCAGCTCACTTGGCGAGGTCATCCGGCCCCCCTTTCCTTTGGCTCGACTATAATCGAACCAATCGGTTCGATAAAGCCCTTGAACGCGGTTACGGAGAGCGCTAAATCCCATCGAACTGAACGGTTCGGTCACATGTGTGACGTACTCAGCTTCCATTGGTCCATTGTCAACCGAGGGTTTCACCATGTCCCGCCATGAGCGCATTGGCCAAGCAGTGAAGCTGGCCACCAACGTCGCATCGGACGCGGCGTCAGCAACGGGCGAGGGTCCGGTGCCAGACATTCCACAGTCGCAAGTATCAGCAGACGCCCGGGCGCCGGGGCGCAAGGCGCTCGCCTTCGGCCTTGTCGGTCTGGCGGTTCTAGCTGGCGCGGGATGGAAGGGCCACGATTACTGGACGGAGGGTCGGTTCCTGATCGAGACCGAGGACGCCTATGTCCAAGCCGACATCACGCTGGTGAGCAGCCGAGTCCAAGGGTACGTTGCCCAAGTCCTCGTCAATGCGAATGAGCGTGTGAATGCGGGCGACGTGCTCGTGCGATTGGACGATGGCGACTACCGGATCGCGCTCGAGACGGCTCGCAGCCGTGTCGCCACGGGGGGCGACACACTCGTCCGCATCGATGCCCAGATTGAGGCCGCGCGCGCGGCTGTCGTGCAGGCCGAGGCGGTACGCGACGCGGCCGAAGCTCAACTGAGGACCGCAACAACGAATTCAGAGCGCATTCGCCGTTTGGCCGATCAAGGGGTAGCACCCCAAGCGCAACTCGACGAGGCCAGCGAAGTCCTGGATACCGCCACGGCGGGCGTGGCTCAGGCACGAGCCGCCGTCACCAGCGCCGAAGCTCAGGTGGACGTTCTCGTGGCACAGCGCGCCGAAGCCGAAGGGGCCCGTCGTGAGTTGCAGCTCGCGGTCGAGCAGGCTCAGCGCAATCTCGATCTGACGGTGCTGCGCGCGCCGGCCGCAGGCACGGTCGCGAACCTGACGCTGGAAGTCGGCGATCTGGTCACATCCGGCTCTCGGCTCGCGGCGCTCGTTCCCGACGATGGCCTCTACATCGAGGCAAATTACAAAGAAACGCAGATGCCGGGAATCGTGCCGGGCGAAACGGTCCACGTCACGTTCGACGCCCTTCCGGATCAGGAGTTCGAGGGAATCGTGGCCTCAACCTCGCCGGCGACAGGATCAGTCTTCTCCTTGCTCCCGGCCGACAACGCCACCGGCAACTTCACCAAGGTGGTCCAGCGCGTTCCTGTTCGCATCGACTTGCCTGCCGAGGCGCTGGCGACAGGACAACTTCGCGCGGGGCTATCGGCCATCGTGGCAGTGGACCGCCGTACGGCGCCGGATGGAGTTTTGACGGCTAGAAGCACGTCGGAGTGATGCCATGGCGACCTCGGTCCCGCAGCCTGAACCTGAACTGACACCGCGCCGCGTCTTGGCCTTTCTGGTCATGGTGTTCGGCATGTTCATGGCGATCCTCGACATCCAGATCGTGTCGGCCTCGCTCCCCGACATCCAGGCGGGGCTCGGCGCTTCATCGGAAGAGATCAGCTGGGTCCAGACCAGCTACCTCATAGCCGAAGTGATCATGATCCCGCTGTCGGGTTTCCTGGCCCGGGTCATGTCCACTCGTCTTCTGTTCTCCGTGGCTGCGGCCGGCTTCACCGTTACGAGTTTCCTTTGTGCCACCTCGTCTTCCATTACGGAGATGATCATTTGGCGCGGCTTGCAGGGCTTCCTCGGGGGCGGAATGATCCCTTCGGTGTTCGCGGCTGCCTTCACGATCTTCCCCCCATCGAAGCGCAGCCTGGTGTCGCCGATGGTAGGGCTGGTGGCCACCCTCGCCCCAACGGTGGGACCGACATTGGGCGGCTACTTGAGCCATACTTTTTCCTGGCACTGGCTGTTTCTGGTGAACGTCCCGTTCGGTATCGCTGTCACCATCGCGGCCCTTGCCTTGATCGACTTCGACAAGCCGAACTGGTCCTTGATGGGCAAATTTGACTGGTGGGGACTTCTGGCGCTGGCTGCGTTCCTGGGTGGGCTGGAGTACGTCCTCGAGGAAGGACCAGCGAACGACTGGTTCGCCGACCATGTCGTGGCCATGACGGCAGTCGTGATGGCGATCGGTTGCGTCGCAACTTTCTGGCGGGCCTTCAACCGGGATGAACCCCTTGTCGATCTTTCGGCATTCGGAAACATCAACTTCGCCGTGGGGTCGCTTTTCAGCTTTGTCATGGGCGCCGGCCTATACGGCCTGACCTACCTTTACCCCCTCTTCCTGGCCACCATCCGGGGCTATGACAGCCTCATGATCGGCGAAACGGTGTTCGTGTCGGGTCTGGCCATGGCCGTGTCGGCGCCGCTCGCTGGATTTCTGTCCACGCGACTGGACCTTCGGATCATGCTTCTGCTTGGGTTCCTGGGCTTTGCGAGCTCGACGTGGATGCTCACCGGCCTCACGGCCGAGTGGGACTTCCACGAGCTGCTGTGGCCTCAAATCCTCCGGGGTTTGTCGCTGATGATCTGCATGGTGCCGATCAACAATCTTGCTCTTGGCACCTTGCCTCCCGCCAAGATCAAAGGGGCTTCTGGGCTTTACAACCTGATGCGAAATCTCGGGGGCGCGGTTGGCCTGGCTGTAATCAACACGGTACTCTCGGACCGTCAGGATCTTCATTATGCCAGGCTCTCCGAGGCGGTGAATTGGTCCAACCCTGAAGCGGTGCATCAGCTCGATCTCATGGCCGCCAATCTAGAGGGCCGCGGCCTCGAGGGTACGACCGGCGCGCTGATGCAGATGGCGGGCCGACTGAGAGGGCAAGCGGCAGTGATGTCGTTCATCGACATCTTCCTTCTCATAACGGTCCTCTTTGCCGGTTTGGCCATCACGGCGCTACTGATGAGGAAGCCATCCCCTAGCAAGACGGTGGCAGGCCACTAAGGACGTCGGCAGATGGTCCCACAGCCGTTCAGGGTGCCAGCAGCGCCTGGAACTCTCGCCTCACTCCTGAGCCGGTCACGCGTCTTGTGAATGGCTCAGAAGGGAGCAAATGGCTGCACCTGCGACGGACTTGGCAGCTGCCCCGTCGAGACCTCCGCTGGGTCGCAGGTCGACTTGGGATGTCTACGCCGGAGCGGCAGCGCCCTGGCCGAGCAGTCAGAAAGCCTGACACCGAACATTTGGCTGGTCAGATCCTCAACACCTCTTGTCGAGATAGCTCATAGGGAGCGAGCCGCCTTGGTCGGTGTCTTTGTGGCGACATCTGCTGGCAATACCATGGGCCTGCCCCAAATTCGTCAAGCTTTTGTGGCATCTGGGCTGTCGACGGTTCTGTTAGGCGCCGCGGCTGTTAAATCGATCATAAGGTCGTTAGCGCAGCATCGCAGTCGAACCGACACCGGGCCTTGCCAGGACAGCAGTCAGCACTTCCATGTCATTGTTTTCCGTCCAGCCATCCCGGTCAGTTCGTTCGCGCACGTTCGCGGTCGCGTCCCTCCGCGTGGATACCATGCTGCGAGCTATTCGCTTCGACCGCGCCATCCTGTTGCAGACCCTGGCCGTGACCACCTTGGCAATTGTGGCAGCCGTTCTGCTGGCCCATGTGACCTTTCCGGCGCTTGTCGGCCTTACCCTGCGCGAGGTTGGCCTCGCTGTCGCAGTAACGGCCGGACTCGTGGCGGCTCCGATCGGGTTCGGTCTCGTGCAGGTGATCCGCTCGGTAACGGTGCACCGGCAGCGTCTTGCGGAACGGGAGGTTCTGCTGGCCCAAGTGCAGCGGTTCGTCGACGTCGGCTACTGGGAGCTCTGCCTAAACACCAGAACCTTTCGACTTTCGGAGACCATGCACGAGTTGCTCGGCGACGCGGGCCACTCGCTACAACTCACCTGCGCTGGACTCCTCCAGATGGCTGTTGCCAAGGACCGTCCGGCCCTTGCCGTAACATTCGAGGAGTTGGCCGCCGGGATTTCTTGTCGGCAAGTCGAATTCGATCTGCAGAGATCCGACGGACGCATCAGAACGTTTCGGTTGATCGGCGCCAAGAAGTTGTCCGGACCGCATCAAAGCCCCAAGGCGTTCGGGGCCATTCAGGACATTACCGAGCAGAGAGAGATGGAGGCCGCCCTCCGCGCGAGCGAAGATCATTACCGTCATGCCGTCGATCTCAATCCACAGATCCCCTGGATGGAGGACGCCCACGGTAACAGCCTTGAGATCTCCCCCCGCTGGGTCGAGCTGACCGGCCTGACCGTCGAAGAGAGCAAGGGAACAAACTGGGTTCACATCCTGCATCCCGACGATTACGAGCAGACCGTGCACCTCTGGGAAGAGGCCTTGCGGCGTGGCTACGACTATGATGTCGAGTACCGCCTTCGGCTGGCCGATGGAACCTATCGTTGGTTCAGGGCTCGGGCTTCGGCGCGAAGAACCGACGAAGGCGAAATCCTCTGTTGGTATGGTACGCTAGAGGACATCCACGAGCGAAAGACGGCGGACATCGCGCTCCGGGCCAGCGAAGCCTTCGCGGCCAGTATTCTGCACGGCAGCACCGACTGCGTCGAAGTCATCGGTCTGGACGGTCTCTTTCAGTACATGAACCCTCCAGGTCGCAAGCTTCTGGACATTGACACTGTTGAACCATTCCTCGACCAAAACTGGACTGACCTGTGGCCACTAAACGACGCGCCACGGATCCGAGAGGCCGTGGATCAGGCGGCGAGCGGGCGGTCAGTCCGCTTCACAAGCTCTCGCCCGACCCACAAGGGTGTGCAGCGCTGGTGGGACGTCTGCCTCTCGCCGATACCTGGCCCCGATGGTCAGCCGGCCCGCCTGCTCTGCACCTCTCGCGATGTCACGGCCAGCCGTGTTGCCCAGGTCGAGCTCGAGCGCGCAAAGGAGGATGCCGAAGCCACCGCCAGAGTGCTGCGCAACGTTCTGGAAAGCACCACGGATAGCGTTCTGATCCTCGATCGCGAATGGGAGATCCGATTCATCAATGAGCGGGCGCGGGCCCTTCTGCTATCCGGCCGGCCAGTCCTGGATCAGCGACTGTGGCAGCTTGCCCCCATGCTCGTGGGCACAGTGTTCGAGGATCGCCTGCGCACGGCTGCAAGCGGCGGAACGGTGGTGAGCTTTGAGGAATACTGTGAGCCCTTGGCCGCGTGGCTCGAAGTGCATGCCTATCCTTCTGCAGCCGGCTTGTCGGTGTTCTTCCGAGACGTGAGCAGCAAACGACAGTCCCTGCACGAACTCGAGTACTTGGCGCATCATGACAGCCTGACAGGCTTGCTCAACCGAGCTGCTCTCAGAAGCCATCTGGACCGAACACTCATTGCCACGTCGCCGGAGTGTCCGACTGCGCTCCTGTTCCTCGATCTCGACGAGTTCAAGTCAGTGAATGACTCATTAGGTCATCAAGCGGGAGATCACCTGCTTCGCCTCGCAGCGTCGCGTCTGCGGACATGCCTGCGGGACACCGACGTGATCGCGCGCTTTGGAGGCGACGAGTTCGCGGTCGTATACTCCGGTTCGAGACATCCCGACGACATAGGCACATTGGCGAAGCGCATCATTGAAGCTCTCAGCAAGCCCTACCCATTCGAGGATCGGCATGTCGTCGTCGGAGCCAGCGTCGGCATCGCCTTGGCGAACAGCGCCGAGGCCGAGGCAGACGACCTCCTGAAACGGGCGGATATAGCCCTTTACAGGGCTAAGTCGGAGGGACGCGGGTGCTTCCGCTTCTTCGAGACCGGAATGGACGACGACGCGGTCAAGAGCCAGGAACTGAGAGCCGATCTGCGAAATGCCTTGAGCGGCGATGAGCTTCGCCTCCGCTTCCAGCCCATCATGAATCTACAAACTTCGGCTGTTGCCGGGTTCGAAGCCCTGTTGCGGTGGCAGCATCCCCGCAGGGGACTGACCTCGCCAGCAGAGTTCATCGGTCTTGCCGAGATGACCGGAGCCATCATCGACATCGATCGCTGGGTTCTGCGGAAGGCCTGTGCGACTGCAGCCCAATGGCCAGGCGACTTGTCGATCTCGGTCAACCTTACGGCTGGCCAGTTCAAGGAGCAGGGTCTTGTTGACGCTGTGGCTACCGCCTTGGTCGAAAGCAATCTCCCTGCCGACCGGCTTCGGCTTGAGATCACGGAGGCAGCGCTCCTCCAGGACAGCGAGAGCGTCCGTGCCATGCTCGCCAGCCTGCGCCAGATGGGAGTGCGGATCTCCATAGACGATTTCGGAACCGGATACTCTTCGCTTGGCTATCTTCGACGGTTTCAGATCGACAACATCAAGATCGACCGAAGCTTCGTGGCTGATCTGAACGGCGACGCCCGAACCACCCCCATCCTCCGTGCTATCACGACGCTCGGTCAGGATCTTGGAATCTCCATCACGGCCGAGGGCATAGAGACCCCTTGGCAGGCAGACCGACTTCAGACCATGGGCTGCCACGAAGGCCAAGGCTTTCACTTCGGTGCTCCACTGGATGCTTTCGAGGTATGCGATTTCATCTCGGCGAACAGGCAGGGACGCCACGTCAGCGCTCTCGTCGAGAGATGAAGCTGCCAATGGTCCCGTCCTGATCACCGCAGGGCACCCTCATGTCGGATGCCTAGAACCTGCCCGCGCGCCGGAGCGAGTTGATAGTCTGGCGCAACTCCGTCGCAAGGTCGAAGCGGTCTGCTTGCGCGTCAAGGACACGGAACCGTCCCGTGCGTTCGTGTCCAGGGACGAAGAAGCCGCCCCGGTTATCGACGGTGAGCAGGACATCAATGCCACCCGGCACCGGATCGAAAGAGATCTCGACCTCCTCGATGTCCCAGTCGCCTCTGCCCACAGGCCGGAAGTCGAACTCCTGCACGAAGGGGTTGGAGCGGCGGGGATTGTACTCGACCTCGGTCTCCACAAGGTGAAAGCCGGCTCGCTCCAGCCCATCAAAGACAGCGTTCATGGCGTGGGTAGGTAGGACCCGGATCGCGTCGGCGTCCCTTGGATCGATGGCACCGGTCACATCAAGGCGTGTCTTGAGGACCGTTGACGTGGTACCAATGGTGATCGGGCACGATGCGGGCAGGCGGATACGGAACGGCAGGTTCACCTTGCTCCCGGCCTCAACGCGCCCAGGCTGGAGTTTAGCCTCGCCCAAGTTGATCTCGGCATAGACCTTGTCATCACCTCGTGTCTCGACACGCGCGCGGGTGACGATCTCGAGGACGACACCGCGGATGTCCTGTTTATGGTCACCGCCGCTGATGCGAATTTCTCCGGCGATCTCACCGCCCGGGACCGCTTCGGATGCGTGCAGGACGGTCTCAACGCTCGCGCCGCCGATGCCGATGCTCCGAAGTATACCTTTGAACATGTAAACCCCCAGTTCGACACCCAGCAGCTATGTACGATTGGGCGCCGTAGAAGAGGGGTAGCGAGCCAAAATCGACTGGTCACAGCCGAAGAACGTTGCTCTTCGGATCTCATCACCACGAGTGTGGGTCGAAGCTGGCTGGCAGAACTGGCTTGCTGACCATTCCGGCCAAAGCCTTCTGCAAGGGATGGCTCTAGAGCCAGCAACCGCCTCCTGATCGTGCATCGCCCGGCTCCTCAGCATAGACGACACGGCCGGCAGAGTGGAGCGGCTGGTTCCCGAGTATGATGCTGTGGTCGATTGGACGACCAAGTAACCTTGGTCGAGAGAGTTGGCCTTGGCTCACGGACCAGCCGGTGCCGCACGGGCTGCCGCAGGCGGAAACCGGTCCCGTGATCGGGATCTGCTCCTGCGCATTGCCGCCCTGAGAGATAGGCGCGATGCGAACGCCATTCCGGCTGGGCAATGCACTGGTGAACTTATGGTTCACGGCCCACCGTCCACGGCTAAAACCTCACGACAGGAGCCAACCGATGACCTTGGTCAGACAGAGCAAGGCACCGCCAAGAATGCAAAGGCCAAAGATGAGACCCGGCAGCAGCCACCAGCCGGCCGGGAAGCCAGCATTCCTTCCGTAGTCAGAGAACTCACCCCTGTTCTGAAACGGCAGTGCATCGTTCGACCAGTTCGCGTTCCATGACGACAGGCCGGTTCGCGATCTGACCGCGGTCTCTCGCTTGAATGAGTGGGTATCGGCCGGTGAGCGTTCCGAAACGTCCTCTGACGCGTCGAAGAGATCCGAGGAGCGAGTCATCATGAAATCCTATGAGAAATGAGGTGACCTTTGCGGAGCATGCCTAACTCCGCTCGGCCAGGGTGGCAGGGACCCAGCGCGACCAGACCCGACGCCTGTCTTCATGCAGCAGGTTGGCAAGGAGTCAGCACATCGGCACTGATTCCGGCCGCTCACGCCTCCATCACCGGTCGATTGGACTAGCGGCTGCTCGCACATCGGATGGTCCTGATTCATTGCGTTCCCGCTCCAGAACCAAGCACGTCGCGCTGTGCGGGCTCGCCGGCTCAGTAGCAACGATGATGGAAAGTCGCTAATCAGCGCTGAATGAAATCAGGGTTTTAGGAGGAAACAGTTTGTCGACGGAAGGGCTGGCGCCTTGTTGCAGCCACGTTCCAGGGACGGCAAACAGCAGCGTGTCGATGCGAAGCACACCTCGCTGATGACACCCGCGCACACCGCCTTCGAGATCAAGCGTGGTTTAGCATTCTTTGTAGATTGGAGGTCGTCGGACGAAGTCCGATCCCGTCCCTTCGATCGGTCTTGGGGTGATCGGCACGGATCAGGTTGCGTTCATTCAGGCGAAGGAGCTGGATTTATTGGGGTCACCCGCCGACCATCAGGCGCACCACCTCTTCATGCGTGGTTTCGCTGATCCGCCTCTCGCCGGCCCGCACGCCACGACGCAGGACGATGATCCGGTCGGACACAGCGAAGATGTCCTGCAGGTTGTGTGAAATGAAGACCACGCCGCGACCCTGAGCCTTGAGTTGGTGGATCAGGGAGATCACCTTGCGCTGCTCGGGCACGCCGAGGGCGGCCGTCGGCTCATCCATGATGAGGACGCGCGCGTTCCAGTAAACGGCCCTGCCTATGGCAACCGCCTGTCGCTGCCCCCCCGAGAAGTTCGAGACCGGTGCATCCATGCGCTTCACGTGGAAGTCGAGAAGCGCCATCGTCTCGCGCGCGGCCTCCGCCATCCTTCTGCGGTCTAGCACCGGGAGGAAGCCCATGGCCTTTCGCATCGGCTCGCGGCCAAGAAAGATGTTGGCTCCGATGGACAGATTGTCGGCCAGCGCGAGATCCTGGTAGATCGTCTCGATTCCCCGCTCGCGGGCTTCCTGAGGGGACGAGAACGTCACCCGCTGCCCGTCCAGTAGGATGTCGCCGCTGGTTGGCTTGTAGACCCCCGAGATCGCCTTGATGAGAGTCGTCTTGCCCGCCCCATTGTCGCCGGCCAGCGCCACGACCTCACCGGGATGAAGGGCCATCGACAGATCCGATAGCGCCTGGACGGGACCAAAGCTCTTGGAGAGATGCCGGACCTCGAGCAAGGGGACGGAAGGCGCCTGAGCCATGTCATTCATTCTGTCGCCCTCCTGCGAAGGACCGCTGCGCCTGGTCTATGAGAACCGAGATGATGATCACCACACCGACCGAGATAAACTGCCAGAACGGCTTTACGTTGACGAAGACCAGTCCGTACTGGATGACCGCGATGACGAAAGAGCCCGCGACGGTGCCGAGGATCGTTCCCGACCCGCCGAACAGGGACGCTCCGCCAATCACGACGGCCGCGACGCAGTCGAGCAGCAGGGGCTCGCCCGCCTGGGCGGCACCAGCGCTGAATCGTGCGGTGTAAAGCACGCCTGCAAGGCCTGCGCAGGCCCCCGACAGAATGTAGAGGCGCAACAAGTGACCCTTGATGTCGATCCCGGCGCGACGCGCAGCCTGCGGATTCGATCCCACGGCGTAATTGTGCTGCCCAAAGCGAGTCTGGCTTAAGACATAATGCATCACCATGACGAAGACGGCGGTCACGATCACGACCCATGGCACGCCGGCAATCCGGCCGTTGCCCAAGGCTGTCAGAAAGGAATTGGTGACCGGTACGGTTGTCCCGCCCGCCAGAAGAAACGCAACGCCCCTCGCCACGCCGAACATGCCCAGGGTCCCGATGAATGGCGGCACCTTGAGGCGGGATACCAGCAATCCGTTCACCGCGCCCGGGACGCAGGCCACCAGGATGCCCACGAGGAATCCCAGAAGAACCGCGAATGGAAGGGGCATGAGCGGGGTGGCCCAGGCGACCACATGGGCGCAGACCACGGCTGCCAGCCCCATGATGAAGCCCATCGACAGATCGATCCCGCCCGAGATGATGACGAACGTCTGCCCTGTCGCGAGAAGCAACGGCGCCACCGCGAAGACCGCGATGGACTGCAGGTTGTAGGCGTTGATGATGAAGGTGCCGCCGTAGGACATGCGTGCCCAGGCCTCGAACACCAGGATCAGCCCGGCCAAGAAGAGCCACGCGCGAAGGTTGGCGATCCGTTGCAGGAGAGTGAGCCGGACATCCGCGTGGTCGGCCGGGGGCGCGACATGAACCGGGGTCGTCCGTTGGATCGAAGGGTCTGAGGTCATGGACGTATCCCGCCAGATGGGGGGCCCGCCTCAAGGACGGACCCCTGTGGGGCTCAGTCGGAATAGATGAACTTAGCAACCTCGGGGTCGCTCACGTTGTCCTTGTTGATGACTGTGAAGCCAGTACCGATGGCGGTCGGGATCGACTGGCCTGTGAGATGGGCGTAGGCCGAAACGACGCCGTAGTAGCCGATCTCGGCCGGATGCTGGGCGATGGCCACGTCCACCAGCCCGGTGTTGATGTTATCCACGATCGAGGTAGGCGCGTCGAAGGCAATCACCCTGACGTTCCCCGTCTGGCCCGCCTGCTGAACGCCGTTTGCCGCCCCGAGGGCCGAGAAGAGGTTCGCCCCGAAGACACCCTTGAGATTCGGATTGCGGGCAAAGACCGCCTGGAGCTGGCTAGCGGCGTTGTTGGCGTCGTTCTCGTTGAACTGGGTCTCGAGCACTTCGACATTGGGAAAATTCTCGGCCATCTCGGCTTTAAAGCCTTCTTCGCGCTGGTCCGTCGTGGAGATGCCGGGGTTCACGTTCGACACGTAAACCTGGCCTTCGCCGCCGATGGCCTCGGCCAGGGCCCTCGCCGCCATGCGTCCGCCCAGCACGTTGTCCGACGCGATGTAGGACAACGGGAAGTCGGCGTCGCCCGAACCGGTCTGGTAAACGCCTGTGCCGATGAAGGTATCAACGGTGATGACCGGGATGCCTGCGTCATGGGCCCGGCGGAGTGGCTCGACGAGTTGGGTTTTGTCCGTCGGCGCTATCAGGATCGCGTCGGGGCCCCGGGCGATCACGGCGTCCAGCACCGGCACCTGCGTCACCGGGTTGAAATCCGCCGCGCCCTGGAACACCAGTTCCACGCCCAAGGCATCGGCCGCGGCCTGCGCGCCGCGCTGCATGGTGATATAGAAGGCGTCAGTCGTCAGGCCGGGAACAAGGGCGATCGTGTATTGCGGCTGATCCTGCGCGAACGTGGCATGCGGCAAGACTCCGGCGGCAAGCGCAGCCATGGCGGCAGCGCCCAGTAGAGAACGGCGTTTCATCGAGTAACCTCCCAGGTTTCAGCGCGCCTGCCGTTTCTGTGCCGGCCCCTGCGCGCTACCGATTCGCGGCCCTTTGATGACAGCCGAGAAGTTTTGTTACATCAAGAAAAAAACTGAAGCGGTGTTCGAAGCGCGTCTCTCGCCCAGGAGAGAACTGCCGGCAGGTCCAAGTCTTTCGTGGTGTCCTGACGCCGCATCGGGAGAAGCCCGGTCGGACCGGCACGATGCGCGAGGTCGATCAGTTCGGGCACGTACTCCAGCCCGGGATGCCCTGCGCCCCGACGCTCTGCCCGTTCGGCATAGCGGCGTCCGATCTCCTCCGGCGGAGCCTCGCACCAGAGCTCGGCGCAGCCGTCCACTCCTGCCGCTTTCACGGCTTCGGCCAAGCGCTCGACCGGCTGGAACCCGAACCAGGCGTCCAGCACGAAGCTCGATCCAGCCGGCGCGTCCCGGATCACGTCGAACATTGCCCGATAGCTCGCACGGCCGAGGGTACGATTGAACGATCGATCACCCGGCGGCAGCGCATCGAGGAACGGCTGCTTCACCGTGTCGAGGCTCAGCACCGGCCAGCCCAGGGCGTCGCCAAGCTGACGGGCCACGGTGCTCTTTCCGCTTGCGGGGACTCCATTGACCAGGACGACGATCTTGCGTTCTGCGCGGGTGAAACGAAGCGCAGCCAGACCCGCCCCGATTACGCCGGCTTCGGGACCCAGCGCGGCAGGTCGTATCGGGGCATCATACCAGGACCGAACCGGCTCGGGCAAACGCTGAAGCGCGGACACAGCTTGGTGTCCCAAGCCCCCGCCCAGGAGGACGAGGTCCGGATTGAGAGCGGCGACAAGGCTGTCGATGGCCTGCCGAAGTGGACCCGCCCAAGCCGTCACGACAGCAGTCGCGACTGGCTCGGGCATGCGGTCAAGCAGATCCTCGATGCGGGTTCCCGGCGGAAGCCCGGCCTCGGCGACATGCCGGGCGAGGCTGCTTCCCGAACTGAACGTCTCGAGGCATCCGCGACGACCACATAGACAGACAGGGCCAGCCGGGTCGGTCACGAGGTGCCCCAGTTGTCCGGCCGTGCCCCTGCCCCGCAGCAGCTGGCCCTGTTCGAGCACCGCGCCGCCGATCCCAGTTCCGACCGTCAGCAGCACCACATTGGCATAGGTCTGGGCCGCACCGATGGACTTCTCTGCCAGCAGCGCCATGGCTGCGTCGTTCTCGATCGCCACGGGCAGACCGGTCGCTTCCTGAACTCGCCCGGCGAACGGCAGAGCCGAAAGATCGACATACCCGCCCGATAAGACGTTGCGCCGCTGGGCATCGACCTGTCCGGGTATGCCCACCCCCACCCCTGCCGTTCGCGCTGTCCGCAGTTCAGCGATCAGTTCAAGACTGTCCGCGAGCACGTCTTCCGAGCCGCGCCGCGTAGGGCGCCAAAGCTCCGACTGGATGACGCCGTCTGCGTCGACACGAGCGGCGCGCAGATGTGTGCCACCTATGTCCAGCCCGATGGCGACCGGGAGGTCAGGATCAGCCGACACGGGTCAAGCCGGTCGATGCCGCGCGATCACGGCCCGCAACTCGTTGACCCGAGGCACCGCCACGTCGGTCAGTCGGCGCCGGGTAGTGGCAGAGTCGAGCGAGATGCAATCCTTCCACAGGGATCGACCTGCGATCACCCCCGAAGCACCGTTCGCCATTGCGACCTCGACCTGGCCCAGGAACGTCGCGTGATCCACTCCGGCCGACAGCACCGCCCAAGGGACATCGCCGGACATCGCGGTGACGGCCGCACAGGCCTCCCGATTGCCGGGATAGGGTATCTTGAGAACCTTGGCGCCGGCATCCAGACAGAGACGCGTACCTCCTTCGATCAGGGCCGGCACCATCGCGACATGCTCCTCGGGGCGTTCTGTCGGGAGGGCGTAGGTCAGGAACTCGACGACGAGCAGCAGATCTTCGGAGGCGAAATCCGCGATGACCCGCCGCAAGGTCAGCAGGTTCTCGCGATTGGCCTCGGGCTGATCGGCCCGGAGATAGATCATGATCTTTCCGCCCGTGCCGCCCAACTCACGCACACGGCGGGCAGTCACTCCGGGCACCAGGGTCGAGATGCGATAGCCTTCAGGGCTGGTGTCCCATCCCGATGCATCGAGGCCGATCAAGAGGCCGGTCGAGCGATGGAGCACGCCACGGTCCACGATGGCCGGTACGGCGCAGATCGGGTCAAGAAGGACGCAGCCGGCTTGGCGCGCAAGATGGCTGGTCACATCCATCTTCACGCGGCCTAACGCTTCGTCAGAGATCGCCTTTTGGGCCTCGGGCGTGGAGGCCAGCAGCTTGCGCATGCTGCCCCGCTGGTCGCAGGCGACCACAAGCATTGCTCCGTCGTCCCCGCAGATCTGCTGGTATCCTCGGCGTTCCGCCGTCGTCATGGGACTTGGCCCGGCTGCTGCAAACTGTGTCACGCGGTCGCTCCTTCGATATCGAGGGCCAGGGCCGCCGCCCCGATCAGGCCCGAATTCTCGCCCAGCCCTGCCTTGAGGACGCGGACATTCCTGAATGCAGCCATGGCTCGCTCCTGAATGCCGGAATGAATGCCCGGCGACAGGAGGTCGAAGGCCTGCGAGACACCACCGCCCATGATGACGGCCTCGGGGCTGAAGAGGTGGATCAGCCCCGTGAAGCCGAGCCCGAGATAGCGCGCCTCGTCATCGAGCAGGCGAAGAGCCAACGCATCGCCCTGGCGGGCTGCAGCCACCACGTGTTGCGCAGACAGGATGTCTGGTGGCTCTGCCGACAGACGGCTGTCCGGGCAAGATGCAACACCCGCACGGGCCGCGCGGCCCAATGCACGGCCCGAAGCCAATGCCTCGAAGCATCCCTGGCCACCACAGGAGCAGACAGGTCCATCCAGCACCACAGGCATGTGGCCCACATGCCCAGCCATGCCGCGACGGCCGCGGAGGACTCGGTCGTCGATGATAACCCCGCCCCCGATACCGGTGCTGACGGTGACATAGACCAGGTGACGGAGGCCCTGCCCTGCGCCATGTCGCCACTCACCGAAGGCGGCAGCGATCCCATCGTTCTCGAGGACGACGGGCAGTCTCATCTGCTTCGTCAGCATGTCGCGCAGGGGAAAGCCGCTCCATCCCGGCAGGGTCGGGATGTCGATGATTGTCCCAGTCCCGCTGTCTAGGGGACCGGGGGAGGCGACCCCGACACCGATGATGTCCAGGGGATCGGCCCGGGCAGTCACCTTCTCCGTGAGGCGCGCGAACTGGCGCAACACGGCCTCCGGCCCACCCGCCACGTCGGTCGGCTCGCTTGCCCGGGCGAGCACGCGCCCGCCCTGAACAAGCGCGACCCGCACCTGAGTGCCGCCCAGGTCGATGCCGATGGCGACCGGGTCAGGCATGCGTGGCTGGGGCAGCCAGACCATGCACCCAGCTGATGCGTCCGGCCAGGTCGGGGTCGTTGAAGGCCAGCGAGCCCATCACGATCGTGTCCGCCCCCGCCGCGCGCAGTCCGGGCACCGTATGCTCCCGGATGCCACCATCTGCAGCCAGAAGCACGGGATGGCCGCTAGCGCTGATCAGGCTGCGGCCGTGGGTCAGCCGGCTTTCGGCATCGGGGTCGAGTCCCTGCCCCTTGATGCCGATGCGAGTGCCCAACAGGGTGAGGACGTCAAGGCGCGACACGAAGGCGCGTGCCGCCTCTACTGGGGTATGTAGTTGCAGGACGATCCCGGTTGCCATCCCGCGGTTCTCCAAAAGATCGAGTGCGGCGACTGCGTTCGCATTCTCCGCGTGGACGCTGATGAGATCCGCGCCGGCTTCAGCAAACTGAGCGACCTGCTCCATCAGGATGGCGTCGGCCACCATCAGATGCACATGAAGCGGCTTGTCCGTTCGTTTCCGCACTGCAGCGACCAGATCGGGGAAGTAGAGCAGCGCAGGCGAGAAATGCCCGTCCGCAACGTCGATGTGATAAAGGTCGACATACTGGTCCACCCGGGCGATCTCGTCCGCCAGATGGACCAAGTCGGCCGACCAAAGGGAGAACTCGGCCAGAAGACGATCCCTAGGCATGGCTCGAAGACGTTCACGGCCGCGGCTCATGCGGGGATCTCCTCCAGGAAGTGGTCAAGGGCGGCGCTGAACTCAGCGCGGTAGCGGTCATGGTTCGTAGCTTTTGGAGTGATCACACCGAGCCTCGCGCCGGGAATCTGCGCGGCCAGCGCCTCTGCGTGCGACATTGGATGGACAGAATCCTGGCCATGGCCGATCACCAGGGTCGGCACGCTCACGGCCGCTACCTCGGACACCGTGACTCCGGGCCCGTCCGCAGCAATTCGGTTGAGCAGAATCGCCGTGGCGGCCGCGGGCTTGCGTCGGAAGAAGCCGCGAAGCGATGCGAGATTGTCGGGCGCTTCAGCCGCCAGACGACGAGCGGTATCGCTGGCCTCGAACTCCGCGAGCGCCTCGTCTGGCGGGAGGCGGGCCAGCAGGCCGCCCACGAGACGGTAGGGCTGCATGTCGGGCGGGGCCGGGTCGTAAAGCCATGCGGGCCGTGCAAGGACTAGGCCGCTGACAAGCTCGGGCCGCTTGATCGCTAGCCGCAGGGCCAGAGCAGCACCCATGGAGATGCCGCCGACTACCACCGGCGCGGGGAGTCTGGCCTCGATGAAGCCTGCAAGATCATCGGCGAAGGTGGCTAGTGAAACGGCTTCGCTCGGCCCCAGCCCAGACCTGCCGTGGCCCCGGCATTCCACAGTGACACCCTGCCAGCCAGACCGGTCCGGGAACACCGCAGCTGTCTGATCGGCATCGCCGCACAGGCCATGCTCGAAAAGCATCGGACGCCCCCCGCCCACAGCATGGACGGCAAGGTCCAGCCCGTCGCGAAAGAAGCTCGCGGCCATCAGGCCGCAGTCTCCAGATAGCCGCGAAGCGTTGCGGCGACGCGAGGGGCTTTGTCAGCCGACAGGCCGTGCGTGATCAGCGCGCCAACGAAGCCCGCTTGGCGAAGCCGCGCGACGAAGCGCGCCATGTCGATGATCCCCGAGCCCACCGCAGCAAAGCCGCCATCGGCGCGCCGATCCTTGGCGTGGGCCAGGATGATGCGATCAGCCAACAGGGCGATTGCTTCATCCACGACGGCTCCGCCACGGAAGCCCGCTTCTGTCTCGAACAGGTTCGCCGGATCGAGCACGATCCCGAGGGCTGGGTGATCCAGGACATCCAGCATCTCGCGAGCCCGCGCGGCCGAACTCACGACGTTGGCCATTTCGGGCTCGACCCCGATCGTCAGACCATGGCGCTCCGCGATCGGAAGCAGAAGACTCATCTCCGCCATGGCGTCGTCCCATGCCGAGGTCGTGGCGTTGTCCGGGTGGTGCCGCCACTGGTCCAGCGGGTCGCGACTTCCGGTGCATACTGTGATCACCGGGCAGCCGATCGCACGCGCAGCTCCGGCGATGGCGGAGAATGCGTTGCGCCCCGCAGCCCGGACCGCCTGATCGGGATGGATCATGTTGTAGGTGGCGGAAACTGCCGAGATCGTGACCCCGGTGGCCAGCACGGCCTGGTGGACCGCCTCCAGTTCCGCCTGCGGGACGACCAAGGGAAGAGCGCCAAGGCCCGAACACGCCATGTTATACTGGACCGTGTCGTATCCTGTCTCCTGCGCGGCCGACAGAACGGCGAGCGGCGTCTCACCCGGAAAGGTCTTGGCGAAGATGCCGACCCGCATCAGACGGGACCCGAGACGTCTGACAGACGAACAGGCCGCCCTGTTTCCGCCGAACGGGCGATGGCTACCATGCCACGGACCGAAGCGACTCCGTCCTTGATGGTGGCGGCGCCCGTGTTTGCCCCGGTGAGGATCGTGTCGGCAAAGGCCTCCAGTTGGCGGCGGTAGAAATGGCCGTCGGCCCCGAGCACCCGGGTCGTGGCCCCCGTGGCCTCGTGGAAGATGTCGACATCGGAGGTCTTATAGTACCAGGGATTGTAGGTCTTTCCCAAGATGGACCCATTCTCTCCGTAGATCTGAAAACCTTCGTGCCAGTCCATGCGAACTGCCACGGTCAGATCTAGGTGCCCCAGGGCCCCGTTCGCGAACGCGACATCCACGAACCAGCAGTATGCGCCGAACCGCTCGGACAAGCGGGCCTCGACCTCGACGATCTCACCCCCGAAGAAGCGGGCCGTGTCCAACAGGTGGCAGCCATGCGCGAGCATGTAGTAGCGCCGGCGGTCCGCCTTAGGGTCTTGGGCTGGCTTCCTGGCCGCACTGCTCCTCACCATCAACGGCTGGACGGCATCGGTCATGGCATAACGGTGCGTCGAGTCGCAGTACCAGGCCTTGAGCGCCAGCAGTTCGCCCATCTCGTCGTGGATGAAGTTCCGCGCGCTCTGAAGACCGGCGTCGAACCGCTTCATGTGACCGATCTGAAGCACCTGCCCGCTGACTTGGACGACCTGGGCCAGTTCTTCCACTTCGTCAACGGCGACGCCGACCGGTTTCTCGCACAGGACGTGCTTGCCGGCGCGAAGGGCAGCCACAGCGGCTGGCACATGGAATGCGTCGGCTGTCGCTATGACGACCGCATCAAGTTCGGGATCGGCCAGCATGGCATCGTAGTCCAGGTAGGTCCGGTCAGGGGTGTGCATGGCAGCCATCCGGGCGACCAGATCGGGAGCCAGATCGCAAATCGCGTGAAGCCGCACGTTGCGGGCCTTGTTTGCGCTCTCCAGATGCGCCGCTTGTGCAATGGGGCCGCAGCCTAGAACACCGACCCGGAGCAGGGGTTCACCCGACGCGTCCATCAGCCCCCTCCCAAGATCCGTAGCAAGGAGGACCAAGGACCTCCTTTGTTTTCTATCTTACAAAAAGAAAGTAATGGCACAATAGGTTTCGAGCTACCCCGGGGTATGCGGATCGCGCAGCACCTCGAGTCAGGCAGCAGCAAACAGGAGCGACATGGCAGACCAGACCATAGCCCGGTCGATCAATGAACGGAGCATCCTCACTCTGTTGCGCCTCCGTGGATCCCTCAGTCGAGCTGGCATCGCGCGTGAACTGTCGCTGACGCCCGCTACGATAACGCGTCTGGTGGCGGATATGGCAAAGAACGGACTGGTTCGCGAAATCGGACATGGACCGGCCAAGGCCCAGGCGCGCGAGCCTGGTCGCCCTGGCGTGCAGGTGGCCCTTGATCCGCGGGGGTCCTACTTTCTCGGAATCGAGATCGGCGTGGGTGTCCTGCGCCTTGCCATCGTCGACTTCGCCGCCCAGCTCGCTCGGTCGGAGGAGCATCCGGTGCCATCTCGGGCCTCTCCGCAGGACGTGGTGAGGCTGATCGGAGAACGCATCCATGCCCTTGAGGCCGATCCCTTTTTCGCAGGTCGGGTCCGGGCCGCCGGAGTCACCGTACCAGGGCTGGTCGCCCACGGAGGCCAGGTCGTCAACCTGCCGATCCTGGGCTGGTCCCAGGTCGATCTCCTGTTGCTGCTGGCCAAGGTCACTCCCCTGTCCGTGACTGTCGAGAACAACGCCAACGCGGCCGCCTTCGGCGCGCTATACGCTCAGCCGTCCCTGCCCACGGTGTGCACGCTTTTCCTCAAACTCGGGGTTGGATGTGGAGGTGCAGCCGTCGTTAACGGCCGTCTGCTGCGGGGGGCGCACGGGACCGGCATGGAGGTCGGCCACCTGCGGGTGAGCGAGCAGGGACCGCGCTGCCACTGCGGTCAAAGCGGATGCTTGGAAACGCGGGTGAACGTGGCTGCGCTGGCGCGTGCTGCCCGAGGGCGTGACGATCTGGATGCTGCGGAACTTGCGCGGCTGCCTGCCGAGGTTGCGGCCGAGGCCAAGCAGGGTAACGGGCGCTCCAAGGCGGCCATCGAGCACCTCTCGCATCACCTCGGGCTGGGGCTCGTCAGCCTCGTGAACCTGTTCAACCCGACCATGATCGTGCTGGGCGGCCTCATGCGCCCGTTGTTGGTTATGACCCTACCCCACCTTCGCGAGATCGTAGCCGACCGCATCATCCCTGGCACGATCACGCCGGACATACTCCTGTCTCCTTTGGACGAAAAAGAATGCGCTATCGGGGCGGCCTGCCTAGCCCATCACAGGGTGTTCGATCCGGCCAGTCTGGACGTGGCGCCCAGCATCCCCCGGGCTGGCCTGACCATCGCATGAGTGTCAGGGCCGCAGCACGAACTGGGCCGGTGCGCTGGCCGACCGGACCATGCGGCCGTTGGGGAGGTCGTTGCCATCCAGCTTCCAGGCGATCTCCTCCTCATTGAGACCGTAACCTTCCCACCTCCTGCGCAAGCGTGCTCTCAAGGTTTCCTCCGGCACGTCGATCATCACGGTCGTGTCGAATAGTGGCCTCAGGCTGTCCCACGGCTCTTGATCGAGCAGGAGGTAGTTGCCCTCGCAGACGATGACACGAACTGAGGCCGGGATCAGGCGGGCACCTGCCCGCGCGATCTCGATGTCGCGATCGAAGACGGGGACCGCCACGGCAGCCTCGTCGTTGGCGCGCAGCCGGAGCAGCAGTTGGCGCAGTCCACCGACGTCGAAGGTGTCTGGAGCACCCTTGCGAGGCCGCAACCCGGCCGGAACGAGATGCAGGTCGTCATAGTGGAACCCATCCATGGGCAGCAGCGCCGCCGTGCCGGGATCGTCGGCGTTCAGCATTTCGACCATGCGTTCAGCCAGTGTGGACTTGCCAGATCCAGGAGCGCCGACGATGGCGCAGATCGTGCGACCGCTCTTTCCCAGCTGGGCAAGGTGTCTGGTCAGGAATTCGGCGTCGATGACGTCCATTGAAGGGTGTCCATGCGGATGATGTTTCCGGCGAGCATGCATTCTTAGGTTCGGCGCAGCAACACGTTCGCTGAAGGACGGCTGCCCACAGAGATAAATGGGTTCTCTGTTGCGGTGCACCGGTTCGCGCGCTGCGTACGATCCGCTGTTCGGACGATGATGGGGCCGCTCAGCGGTCAGTAGGTCGCGCGGCCGCCCGACAGATCGAAGACTGCGCCCGTTGTGAAGCTGTTCTCCTCCGAGCAGAGCCAGCCGATCATCGAAGCGGCCTCGTCGAGTTCCAGGAACCGGCCACGGGGAATCTTGGCCAGCATGTAGGCAATGAACTCTTCGGAAAGCTGGTCGAAGATGCGGGTGCGCGCCGCCGCAGGCGTGACGCAGTTGACGGCGATGTTCTCGCCCGCGTGCTCCTTGCCAAGCGACTTGGTGAAAGCGATGACCCCAGCCTTGGAGGCGGAATAGGCAGCCGCGTTAGGATTTCCCTCTTTCCCAGCGATGGATGCGATGGTGACGATGCGCCCATATCCTTGGGCCCTCATCTGAGGCAGCACCGCCCGGCAGCAGTTGTAGGTTCCAGTCAAGTTGACCTCGATGACGCGCCGCCACTCGGCGGGATCATAATCCAGCACGGTCCCATTCGCCCCTGCGATGCCGGCCGAGGTGACGAGCACGGCGATGGGTCCCATATCTCTTTCGGTTCGTTCGGCCAGAGCCGAAACCGCCTCGGTGTCCGTCACGTCCACCCCATAGGCCCTGCCTCCGATGCGCTGCGCGCTCTCCGCCGCGCGTTCCGCATCCCGGTCCCAGAGAGCGACCTGCGCGCCCGAAGCGGCTAAGCGTTCGGCCACCGCATACCCGATCCCCTGGGCACCGCCCGTCACCACGGCGACGCGTCCTTGCAGGTCATACCGATTCATGCGCCGTCCCTGTTCTGTTCGTTCATGACCCGATCCCCCTCAGCGGTGGCTCAGGGTGCGGCGCACCGCGTCGTCCCATAATGCGATCCTGCGTTCCCGCTCGACGTCACCCATAGAAGGGTCGAAGCGCCGGTCGAGAGCCCAGGTTCGGGCGAACTCCTCCGGCCCTGGCACCACGCCCGCCGCATGGCCGGCGAGCCAAGCCGCACCCAGGGCCGTGGTTTCGCGCACAACGGGGCGATCCACTGGCGCGCCCAGCAGGTCAGCCAGGCGCTGCATGGTCCAGTCCGAAGCGGTCATGCCGCCATCGACCCTCAGCACGGCCCGGGTCGCCCCGGGCCAGTCGCGCCGCATGGCCTCCCACAGGTCGTGCGTCTGGTACGCCACGCTCTCGAGCGCAGCGCGCGCGAACTCGGCCGGTCCGGTGGCGCGGGTCAGGCCGAAGATGGCCCCCCGGGCATCGGGATCCCAGTAGGGTGCGCCCAGACCTGTGAAGGCCGGCACGAGCACCACGTCCTGCTCCGGGTCGGCGGCCTCGGCCAGCGCCTGCGATTCGGCAGCGGTACCGATCAGGTGCAGCCCGTCCCTAAGCCACTGGACAACCGCGCCGGCGATGAAGATCGATCCCTCGAGAGCATAGGTGACCCGGCCATCGAGCTTGTATGCGATGGTGGTCAGAAGTCTCGATCGCGAACGGACGAAGTCGGAGCCCGTGTTGAGCAGGGCAAAGCAACCGGTGCCGTAGGTGCTCTTCATCATGCCCGGAGCAAAGCAGGCCTGCCCGATGGTCGCTGCCTGCTGGTCGCCCGCGACACCGCAAATGGCTAGGTGACCCCCCAGCATCGTCGTGGTCCCGAAATCGCCGGCGCAGTCCCGCACTTCGGGCAGCATGGAGAGCGGCACACCAAGTCGTCGGCAGATCTCCTCGTCCCAGCATCCCCGGCGAATGTCATAGAGCATCGTCCGAGCCGCGTTGGTGGCGTCCGTCGCATGAACGCGGCCTTCGGTCAGCCGCCAGATGAGGAAACTGTCCACCGTCCCGAACAGGAGCTGCCCCGCCTCGGCAGCCTCGCGTGCACCATCGACGTGCTCGAGCAGCCAGGCGAGCTTGGTTCCTGAAAAGTAGGGATCGAGCAACAGTCCGGTCCGGTCGGCGACGGGCTCGGACCAGCCTTCGGCGGCGAGTTCCTCGCAGAAGGGCGCTGTCCGCCGATCCTGCCACACGATTGCATTGTGAATGGGCCGGCCGGTCGTGCGGTCCCAGACCAGAGTCGTTTCGCGCTGGTTGGTGATGCCCAGGGCGGCCACAGCGCCTGGCGAAGTACCGTCAAGCGCCTCGCGGGCCGTGAATAGCGTGGTGGCCCAGATTGCCTCCGGGTCGTGCTCCACCCAGCCCGGCTGTGGGAAATGCTGCGGAAACTCCTTTTGGGCGATGCGGACAGGGCGCAGGCTGCCGTCGAACAGCAGAGCGCGTGAGGAGGTCGTGCCTTGGTCCAGGGCGAGGATATGGGTCATGGTGAGCGCGACTGTGGCGCGGCACACAACCCTCGCGCAAGGGCTCACGCTTGAGCGGGGCGTCCGCGAAAGCCGCTGGCGACCACGAACTTCTCGGACGAGTCCGAGCGCGAGGCCGGCGGCTTCACGTTCTCGACCTTGGTGAAAGCCTGCTTGAGCCGCTTCTGAAGGTCGCCTTCTGCCCCTCCGGCAAGAACCTTGGCGACGAAGGTGCCGCCCGGAGACAGCACATCGAAGGCCAGCTCGGCTGCGGCTTCGCAAAGCGCGATGATCCGTATGTGGTCGGTCTGCTTGTGACCGGATGCAGAGGCGGCCATGTCCGACATGACCACGTCGGCCTGCCCACCCAGCCATTCCTTGACCTTCTCGTCGGCGTCGTCGCTCAGGAAGTCCAGTTGATGGATCTCGGCCCCCGGCACGGGATCCACCTCCTGCAGGTCGAGGCCGAGCACACGGCCCCGCGGCTTGTTCGCCTTCTCGCCCAAGGCGTTCACGCGTGGAACGGCCACCTGGGCCCACCCTCCAGGCGCGCTACCGAGATCAACTACCCGAGCACCCGGAACGAGGAAACGGAACTTGTCGTCGAGTTCAATCAGCTTGAACGCGGCGCGGCCGCGATAGCCTTCGGACTTGGCCCGGCTCACGTAGGGGTCGTTCAGTTGCCGTTCCAACCAAAGGGTCGAGGACAACTTGCGCCCTTTGGCAGTCTTGACCTTGACCGTGAGGTCCCGCTGGCCGCGTCCCGAACTGCCCTTTACGGGTGTCTTGCCCATGTCATGCCCCGTTCTCCAAAGACGCTATATGGGCCGCGCCGCCGAGAAAGGGAACCCGCCTGGAAAGGTGACAAGTGATGGGCCACGTGCCTGCTTGGGACGGTGCCGCGATGCAAGGGAGCGTCGTTTTGGGCTATGAACTCCTGCATGGTCCATACCGCTTATGCGAGAGGTGATGACCATTCGGCGCCTCCCCTACGGAGACAGATCGGGAGCAGGATCGCGCAGGCAACGACCTTGGCGACACGTCACTGCCCAAGGCGGCCCGGCTTAGGATCGACCATCGCTTCGCATCCCTTTCTGGATACGCAGGAAATGAGCGCTCACGATGCGGAGCGGCAGCAAGGCGCGCCCGCGCCCTCTCAACAGCACGGCACCCGTCGCGTGGTCGGGCAACTCAAGTCGCCCATATTGCGGGATGCGCGAGGACGGCACCACCTGCCAAGCCAACGACACCGGCTTGTCGCGGGTGGGCGGCCTACGGCGATGCTCTGAGCCCGGAGCCGGCCAGCGACAACCGGCCCGTGAAGGTGCCAGAGGCACCATTCCGGGACGAGGCTCAGCCGCGCCTGCGTCCGCCCGCGCGCCGCTGGCGGCCTTCACCTTCAGCCACGGGAGCGCGGTTGAAGCGGATCCACTCCCCTCCCGACGGATCGTTGTTCATGAGGAAGTTGGCGGCGCGGATGGCCTCCATCTCCTTGCCAGCACGCGGCTTGGTCGACCCAAGGCCAAAGAGCTGCACGAACACCTCGTCCTCCATGTCGTCGGGGAGCACGATCCCTGCCGCGGCGATCTCGGCTTTCTTCTCGGCAATGGCCTTCTGGGTCACGGGAAGAGCAACCGGGTTCATGATGGCCGATGTCATGCCGGCCCCGATCGCCATGGGCAGGAAGGCGTTGTTGATCCCGTGCCGATTGGGAAGACCGAACGAGATGTTGGACGCCCCGCAAGTGGTGTTGACGCCCAACTCCTCGCGCAGTCGCCGCACCAGGGTGAAGACCTGCAACCCCGCCGTTGCCATGGCCCCGACGGGCATCACCAGTGGGTCCACCACGATGTCATGCGCCGGAATTCCGAAATCGGCGGCGCGCTGCACGATCCTCTTCGCGACCGCGAACCGCACGTCCGGATCCTCGCTGATCCCGGTGTCGTCGTTCGAGATCGCCACGACCGGCACGTTGTACTTCTTGACGAGCGGCAGAACGAACTCGAGCCGTTCCTCCTCGCCGGTGACCGAATTGAGCAACGGGCGGCCCTTGCAGGCCTGCAACCCGGCCTCGAGTGCGGCCGGCACGGAGCTGTCGATGCAAAGCGGGACGTCAACCAGCCCTTGGACCAGCTCGATCATGCGGGTCATGAGCGGCGGCTCGGTTTCGTTCGGGTTGGGGTTGGAGTTGTAGACCACTCCCGCGTTCACATCGAGCATTGTGGCCCCTGCGGCCACCTGCGCCACCGCATCAGCCTCCACGGTCGAGAAATCACCTGCCTCGAGCTCGGCGGCGAGCTTCTTTCGACCGGTTGGATTGATGCGCTCACCGATCACGCAGAAAGGCTGGTCGAAGCCGATGATCGCGGTTTTCGTCTGCGATTCGACGATGGTGCGGGTCATTGATTATCCGTTGGCTGCGAGGGCGGGCGACTGCCCGGTGCGGGCGTTGGCCCAGGTGGCGGCGGCGCTGATTCCACCCAGCGGGAAGATATGCACCTGCTCGATGCCGAAGGAAGGGTTGGCGGACTTGTGGGCCGCCAGTTGGTCCACGACCTCGTCGGGCTCATAGGGCAGCAGGAGCTTGGTCACGTCCATCGCGCGCTTCTGCAGGACCTGGAGCGAAGGACCGACCCCGCAGGCAATGGCGAACTTGATGAGCGTCTGGAGCTTCGCGGGTCCCGCGATGCCGATATGGACCGGCAGGTCGATTCCCTCGGCCGCAAGGCGGTCCACCCAAGCGATGACCGGCTGTGCGTCGAAGCAGAACTGCGTGGCAAGCGCCAGCTTGGCGCCGGTACGCTCGGCGAAGGCGTGCTTCCAACGCAACGCTTCCATCACCAGACGGTCCGAGCCGTCCGGGTCGATGTCCTTGTTGCCTTCCGGATGCCCGGCGAGATGGAGCCGCTTGAACCCATGATGGTCGAAAAGCCCCGTCTCCAGCAGATCCATGGAGGAGGCGAACTCGCCAACCGGATCCTTGCGTCCTCCCGCGAGGATAAGTCCCTGAGTGACCCCCGCCTCGCTCTGGTAGCGGTCAATCCAGTCAGACAGCGTCGGGCGATCAGGAATCGAGCGCGCCGGGAAGTGGGGCATCACCTCGAAACCCTGCCCCGCGATCCGCTTAGCGGTCGAGACCATGTCCTCGATGGGTGTGCCGTCAATATGAGCGATGTAGACTCTCGTGCCGGGCGGCAGGATGGCGCGGAAATCCTCCACCTTCTCGGCCGTGCGCGGCATGACCTCGATCGACCAGCCACGGAGGAATTGCGGGGTGGCGACCGCAGGCACCACCGGCGGCTCGGACTTGCGGCGCAAGAAGGGAAGAAGCGACATGAAGACCTCCGGAAGGCGCAGGGGCGTCAAGCCCGGCCGTCGTTTTCGATAAGCGCCCTGAGGCGCGCGGTGTCGTATTCGGCTTCGATGCGCGCGGCCTCGGCGTTCGCCACTTCGGCGGCTTCGCCCTCGACCGTGTAGGACGGCGCCTTGCGCCATTCGGCAAGATAGGCGTCGGTGTCGCGCGCCCCTGCCTTCATGGCGGCGCGGTCGATGGCCTGCTCGAACCGTTCGGGCAACTGGATTTTGACGCCCCGCCGACCGGAGCCCACAATGACCTGGGCCGGGATGTCGCGCCAATAGACGATGGTCACTTCGGGCATGGGGTCCTCTGCTCGCTCCAGGCTCTTCTAGGCCAATCCGCGACACGGGCAACGCCGGTTTTCGACATGTCCCGCGTTGGCTGCGACCGCGACAGGCTTGCGCAGGGACGGCTCCTGCCGCTACTCTCCCCTTAAGTTCAGATTGGAGGGCGCGAACATGGCGCCCAGGCGTCCCGACAGCGCGGGCGCATTCCCAATCGCGGTCGAGTCGCCCGCGCCAGAAATACCCGATCCGGCCACGCTTTATGCTGCGCTGGACCTGGGCACGAACAGCTGTCGCATGCTGATCGCGCAGCCCAAGGGCAGCGGGTTCCATGTGGTTGATAGCTTCTCCAAGTCGGTCCAGCTCGGGCAGGGGCTGGAAGCGACCGGTCGGCTGTCGCGCACTGCCATGGCTCGGACGATCAGCGCGATTCGCATCTGCAAGCAGAAGCTGCAGCGTCATGACGTCGTGCGAATGCGGCTTGTCGCGACCGAAGCCTGCCGCCGGGCCCGCAACGGCGCGCAGTTTCTTCAGCAGGTCCGTCGCGAGACCGGCTTGGCCCTCGAGATCATTCAGCCCGAGGAGGAGGCGCGGCTGGCCGTGATCTCCTGTGCGCCGCTGGTGTCGACACGGACGGAACAGTTGCTTGTGGTGGATATCGGAGGGGGTTCGACCGAGTTGGTTTGGATCGACCTGACCAACGTCCCACGGCGCGAACGCCCCCGCGCCATCATGCGCCTGCATGCGGGCTTCCGGCAAAGTCCCGGGCCCTTCCCGGTCGCCAAAGTGGTGGACTGGATCAGCGTGCCGCTCGGCGTCGCGACCCTTCGCGACCAGTTCGAGGACGTGGAGGATGACGGAGCCCGTTTCGCCCTGATGAGCTGGTACTTCGAGGAGAACCTAGCCGCGTTCGCACCCTCGGCGACACAGCAAGCGAGGGAGGGTTTCCAGATCATCGGCACATCCGGCACCGTCACGACGGTCGCGGCAAGCCATCTTGGGCTAAAGCGTTACGACCGGGCCAAGGTGGACGGGCTGCGTATGACATCGGACCAGATCGACACGGTGGTGCGGGACTATCTTTCGCTGGGTCCGGAGGGACGCCGGACCGATCCCCGGATCGGGAAGGACCGGCACGAGTTGATCATGTCCGGCTCGGCCATCCTGCAGGCCCTGATGCGGCTCTGGCCCACGGACCGACTGTCGGTCGCCGACCGCGGGCTGCGGGAGGGCCTGCTTTATGCGCAGATGAGCGCGGACGGGGTTCTGGAAGACACGCTCTGAGAACGCGCCGCGCGGGCCTGCCGATCAGTCCGGCTTGACGAGAATGCAGCTCTGCCAGGGCCCCAGGGTCACCTCGGTGGCATCTTCGGAGACATCGATCCCGAGTCCCTGCCCTGCCACCCGCCACGACCCCTGCGGAACGGCCACCGTTGCAGATCCGTCTCCCAGGTTCACCGAAACGAAGACCTGCTCACCGCCGCCGATACGGACGAACTGGACCACGTTGCCCGTGGCGATCATGGGCGACTGCGCCCCCGACCGTAGTGCCGGGTGCCGGCGGCGAAAGGCCAGCGCCCGCTGGTAGTGCGCCAGCATCGATGCGTCGTCCTGCTCCTGCGCCGCAGCCGCCAGGGGCTGATGAACCGGCGAGACCGGCAACCAAGGCTTGCCGGTCGAAAATCCCGCGGCCTGGTTCGACACGTCCCACACCATCGGCGTACGCGCGCCGTCCCGCCCCTTGAACTCGGGCCAGAAGGCGATTCCGTAGGGGTCCTGCAGATCCTCGAAGGCGACATCCGCTTCCGGAAGGCCCAGCTCCTCGCCTTGGTAAAGGCAGACCGAGCCGCGCAGGCACATCAGCAAGTTCGTGTAGGCCCGCGCCCCCGCATCCGAGAGGTTCCACCGGGTGATGTGTCGCACCGTGTCGTGGTTGGAATAGGACCAGCACGGCCATGCGTCCGGCGCGGCACGGGACAGCCTGTCGAAGGCCGCGGCCATGAAGCCGGCCGTGGCCCGAGAGGGCTGCAGCAGCTCGAACGGGTAGCACATCTGCACCTTGTCGTTGCCCGAGGTGTACTCGGCCATGATCTCCAGCCCACGCTGTGCATCCCCGACCTCGCCCACGGCGGCGGCTCCGTAGGGGACCAACTCCGCACGGAACCGGCGCAGGAACTCGAGGTTCTCGGGCTGGTTCTTGGAAAACAGATGCAGTTGGTGGTTATAGGGATTGACCGACGGGGCGATGGAGTCGTTCCGCAGTTCCCGCGGAAGGGAAGGATTGTCCCGCAAGTGCCTGTCGGCGAAGTAGAAGTTGATGGTGTCCAGCCGGAACCCGTCCACACCGCGCGCCAGCCAGAACCGCGCCACGTCCAGAAGTGCGTCCTGAACCGCAGGCGCATGGAGGTTCAGGTCAGGCTGGGAGACCAGGAAATTATGCAAATAGTACTGCTCCCGCCCCGGATGCCAGTGCCAGGCCGGACCGCCGAAGATGGACAACCAATTGTTGGGCGGCGTTCCATCGGGCTTGGGATCAGCCCAGACATACCAATCCGACTTGGCGTTGTCGCGTGAGGATCGGCTTTCCACGAACCAGGGATGCCGGTCCGAGGTGTGGGACAGCACAAGGTCGATCATCACCCGCAACCCAAGCTCATGGGCCACCGCGACCACACGATCAAAGTCTGCAAGCGTCCCGAACATGGGATCGACGTCGCAGTAGTCCGAGACGTCGTAGCCGAAATCCTTCATGGGCGAGGTGAAGAACGGGCTGATCCAGATCGCGTCGGCCCCAAGGCGCGCGATGTGGGGCAGTCGCTGGGCAATCCCGGCCAGATCGCCAATACCGTCGCCGTCCGAGTCCTGGTAGCTCCGCGGGTAGATCTGGTAGATCACCGCACCGCGCCACCATTCTGGGTCGATGGGCAGCGGAGTGACTCCCGGCAGGTAGTCCGGGCCAAGCTGAGGCGAAGACTGCATCGGGGAACCCTCCTTCTACGAATGGTCCGGGCCTATGGCAGAGCCGCACCGTTCCGTCCAGAGTCGGGCCCGGTGCAACCCGGGGCTCCAGGCCTGCAAGGGAGCCTTGATGCCCGCTGTCGAACGGGCCTATGACCACGGGACCACTCCGACGAGGTACTCATGTCCACTTCGACCGATCCGCTCATGCTCGTCGCCGATATCGGTGGGACCAACACCCGCGTCGCCCTGGCACGCGGTCGCGCGGTGCTCGATGGGACTGGCCGACGTTACAGCAATGCCGAGCAGCCCAGCCTTGAGGCCGCTCTCCGCCAGTTCCTCTCAGAGCAGGGTGGCGTCCGCGTGCACGCGGCCTGCGTCGCGGTTGCCGGGCCGGTCAAGGACGGCCGGGGAACTCTTACCAATCTCGACTGGGCCATCGACAAGGACACTCTTGCAGCAGCCACGGGGGCCGAGGTCACGGCGATCCTCAACGATCTTCAGGCACAGGGTCATGCGCTGGGCTTCCTCGACCCGGTCAAGACCCCGACCATCATCCCTTTCGCCGACCCGAACCCCCATGCGGCCAAGCTCGTGATCAATGTGGGCACGGGCTTCAACATAGCGCAGGTCTTCGACACCGAAGGGGGTCGGCTCGTGCCGCCGGCCGAGGCCGGACACGTCACACTGCCTGTGCGGTCCGAGGCCGACCTCCGCCTCGCCCGCTTCGTGGGGGCTGCGCATGGTTTTGCCTCGGTCGAGGAGGTTCTGTCCGGCCGCGGAATCGTTCAGGTCCACGACTGGCTCGGGCAGGAAGAGGCTGACCCGTCCGTCGCCACCTCGGCCGAGATCATGTCTGCCATTGCCCAGGGTGGCGACAGCCGGGCCGTCAGGGCCGGGCAAGTCTTCGTGCGAACCCTGGGCGCGGTTTCAGGCGATCTGGCCCTGACGACCCTGCCGTTCGGAGGCGTATGGCTCGTGGGGGGGCTGGCGCGAGCCTTTGCTCCGCATCTGAAGACATTCGGCTTTGTCGAGGCGTTCCGTGACAAGGGCCGCTTCTCGGGATTCATGGAAAGCTTCGGCGTCGGGGTCGTAGAGGACGACAACGCCGCCTTGACTGGATGTGCGTCTCATCTTGTCGGACTGTTGCGAATGGGACATTCGCCCGCCTGAGCGACCCCGGCAAACCCGCTGGCGTAGGGGCGGAACCAAGTACCTCCAGGGGGTCATGAACTGGGCAGACCAGCCACAGCTAACGTCCGCAAGGAGAGCGAGATTCCTGAGCAGGCCATGATGAATCTGACAGGCAGATCAGGTCAGCCTTCTCATCCGCTTCCGACGGTGGCGGCAGCCTAGCCTTCCGCTCGTCCCTGGAGCTACCCGCTGGCCTCCCCAGCCTTTCCGCCGTCCGCCGACCGGGCCCCCAAAGCCATCTGTTCCTCCACGATGGAGGTCAACTCCACAAGCGAGAACGGCTTGGGCAGGAAGACCGATCCCCGAATCTCGGCTTTGTGCTCGGAGAAAGCCTCTTCCGCGTAGCCCGATGCAAAGATCACCCGGACATCCGGTCGATCGGACAATCCGATCCGGATCCAAGTCGGACCATCCATGTCCGGCAGCACGACGTCCGACACGACGACATCGACCTGAAGTCCGGGATCGGCAAGCAGGTCCAGGGCGGCCCGCCCGCAGTCGGCCTCCAGGACCGTGTACCCCCTCATTCGCAACGCCCGTCCGGCAAAAGCCCGGACCGGCGCTTCATCCTCGACCAGAAGGACCACCCCATCGGCACGGCGAGCGACGGCCCCGGTCCGCTTCACCGGTGCAGGCTGCTCCTTGGGCTTGTCGTGAGCCGGGAACCAGAGAGTGAACGTAGAGCCTTGGCCCACGGTGCTTTCGGCAAAGATGAAGCCCCCGCTCTGCTTCACGATGCCATAGGCGGTGGACAGCCCGAGACCCGTGCCCTCGCCCGGCTTCTTGGTCGTGTAGAAAGGCTCGAAGATCTTGTGAAGGCGCTCGGGAGGGATGCCCGTTCCATGGTCGATGACCTTGACCTGAACATATCGCCCAGGGGGAATGATCGCCCGACCCCAGGTTTGCGGCTCGCCAAGGTGGCAGTTTCCTGTCTCGATCAGGATCTCTCCGCCATCCGGCATGGCGTCCCGGGCGTTAACCACCAGATTCATGATGACCTGCTCGAGCTGCCTCTTGTCTGTCCGGATATGCAGAAGCGACGGGTCATGCCGAAGCTGCAACCGTACTTTCTCGCCGACGAGGCGGTTCAGGAGATGGGTAAGATCGGCCAGGGACTCGCGCAGGTCGATGGTCTCGGGCATCATGCTTTGCTTGCGCGAGAACGCGAGAAGCTGCCCGACGAGGCTTGCCGCCCTGTTCACGTTCTGCCGAATCTGGATCAGGTCGGCATATTCGGGATCACCCTGGTCGTGGCGCAGCAGGAGCAGGTCGCAGTGTCCCGAGATCGCTGTGAGCAGGTTGTTGAAGTCGTGGGCCACGCCACCGGCCAGTTGACCCAGCGCCTGCATCTTCTGGCTTTGGACGAACTGCGCCTCGAGTGCCTTGTATTCGGTCACGTCATCAAAGACGGCAATCAGGTGCGGCTCCTCCGAAGGTCCGGCAAGGTTCAGCGTCACCCGCACCACCGTGTCATGGTGGGCGCCCGTGCCGCGCAGCACCTGCGGGCCGGTGGTCGGACGCCCCTCGGCGATGTCGGCCACCCATTCACCGACCGGGCGCCCGAGCCCCTCCAGAAGGTCCGACAACCGCACTCCTGTTTCACCGGCCAAAGGCAGCAGCGCGCGGGCGTGGCGGTTGGCGGCCAGGATCACCCCTGACCGCGACAGCTTCATGAGTGGAACCGGCAGATCCTCAATGGCATCCCACTCCTTCACGCGGCCGACGCCACCGGCCTCGGTCGGAAGGAAGTACAGTCGGCGCTGGCCATCCACCTCGACCACCTGCACCACCAAGCGGTCGATGGCGCCCTGCGCAGCTGCGACGGATTGAGTGCGGCCCGGAACGAGAGGGGGCACGGCAGCGATCTGCTCGATGTACTGGGGGACCGACCCGACCAGGCGCTGAAACGCATCGTTGGCCGAGAGGATCGTGCCCATCGAGGATACCTTGGCAATCGGTACGTCATGGGAGTCCAGAGCCGTCCCGACCGAGTCGTCCCGACGCTCCAACCGCCAGAGCGCCAGTCGGCGGGTGATCTGACTGACGGCCAAGCGGTAGTCCCCCCGACGCGTCTGCAGATCCTCTTGGGCGAGGCCGCCCTGCTGAGCCCGTGCCCAGAGCCGCTCCACCACGGCGTCCGCATCAGCGAAATGACCGCTTAGGAAGTCGGCGACAGAGAGAGGATCCCCCAGTCCGTCCAGGGCGACCGAACCGTCCCCGCGCAGCACGCGACCCTGCTCGTCCGCAAAGCAGCACCCCGGGATCTCGCGTTCGAGGAGCGGAGTCATGGTCCGAAGGATGCGCCGGCTCATGGCGCTCTGCCGGATGGCGCGAACGGACCAAACAGCCGACATCAGGAAGAGCATGGCCGCCATCATGGCAAATACATGCTGCAACCAGGACCCGGCCGACAGGGTCGAGGCAGCCAAGATCGGAAGGGCCGTGACGAACAGGAGATAGCCCAGGGAGGTCCACCCCCACCCACCGTTTGGCGAGGAAGGGGTCTCCGCCGCGGAGCGTCTGCCGGTGGCGTGGCTCCCCGTCCTTTGTGCCGCCTGATGCACCAAGGCGTTCTCCTCCCATTGCGCCAGCGCACCCGGCAAGGTTCACTTGACAGGTCATGAAGGCTGGACCGACTGCGACAGCGCTACTGCCACAACTTCGGGTGGTTTCAAAGCCTCCTAAGAACAACTTGGAAGAAACCGTCGCCGAAAGGCGTCGGGAGGGCCTTCCACCTGTCCTCCATCGCCCATCCGGTGTTCCGGGACATGAACTCCGCCACGGCGCCATCGCACTCCTCGGTCAGGATGGAGCAGGTTGCATAGACCAAGCACCCGTTCGCAGCGACGAGCGCGGCCGCCTCGGTCAGGATGGTCGTCTGCAAGGTGCAGAGATCGTTCAGCCGATCCTGCGTCAGCCTCCACTTGGCATCGGGCGTCCGTCGCCACGTCCCACTGCCCGAGCACGGCGCATCCACCAGCACGAGATCGAACGGCCCGAGGCTTGCCGGATCATCAAGAAGGCTGACCGCCAAACCGGCACGATGGGCACGAGCAGGCAGATCCGCCATCCTGCGGGGATCAACATCATGAGCCGCGAGCCGAAGACGCGCCAGCGCTCCCATCGCCAGTGTCTTGCCCCCGCCTCCGGCGCAGTAATCGAGAACGGTCATGCCACCCCGGAACGGAAGCCGAAGTACCGCCGCCTGGGAGGATGCGTCCTGAAGCTCGACCAAACCCGTCAGGTAAGCACGGGAGTTGGCGACCTTGCTCGCCCCGGTCTTCACGTGAAGCGCCGTGGGAACTTGGCTGTCCGGTTCGGTCTCGATACCGTCCTCGGCAAGGACCTCCTGGGCCATCGGGCGGTCGCCCCTGAGCAGGTTCACCCGCAAAGTGGTAGGTCCGCGCAGGGCAAGCACTCCGCAGACCGCCTCGAGATCTTCGTCCAGCGCCGCGGAGAGGCGCGGGAGGAGCCAGTCCGGCATGTCCAAGCGAACGCCGTCGGGGGCCTCGGCCAAGGATCGGCCCCCCTCATCCTCGAGGGGCGACGACAAGGCATGCCCTTCTCCCGTCATGAGAAGCGACGGGTCCGTGCCGCTGAGCCTCAAGGCCCCCAGCATCAGTCCGCGCCCGCTTTCCGCGCCCCCGACCCAGGCCAGAGAGCGCCGCCGCCGCAGCGCATCATAAACCAGGTCGCGGACCGCTGCCCTGTCCTTGCTGCCTGCGTAACGAGCCCCTCGCGCCCAGTTGGTCAGGGTTCGCTCGGCCGGCGCTCCGGCCAGGACGGTGTCCAAAAGCGCTGCGGCAGCGGCGATGCGAGCGGCGGGGGTCACCGTCAGCCTGCCCGGTAGTTCGGGCTTTCCCGGGTGATCTGCACGTCGTGGACATGGCTTTCGCGCAGGCCGGCGCTCGTGATCTTCACGAATTGGCTGTTCCGGCGCATGTCTTCGACCGTGGCGTTGCCCGTGTAGCCCATCGCGGCGCGCAAACCTCCGACCAACTGGTGGATCACCGCATGGGCCGAACCCTTGTAGGGCACCTGTCCCTCGATGCCCTCAGGAACCAGCTTGTCCGAGGCGGCATCCTTCTGGAAGTACCGGTCGGCCGAGCCGCGGGCCATGGCCCCCAGCGAACCCATTCCACGGTAGGATTTGAAGCTGCGGCCTTGGTAAAGGATCACCTCGCCCGGGCTTTCATCCGTGCCTGCTATCATGGAGCCGACCATGGCGCATGACGCCCCGGCCGCGATGGCTTTGGCGAAGTCCCCCGAATACTTGATGCCCCCGTCAGCAATTACCGGAACGTCGCCTGCTGCACCGGACGCGTCCATCACGGCTGTCAGTTGCGGGACGCCCACCCCAGCCACCATTCGCGTCGTGCAGATGGAGCCGGGACCAATGCCTACCTTCACCCCATCGGCGCCCGCGTCGATCAGGGCTCGCGTCCCTTCGGCGGTCGCGACGTTGCCGGCGATCACCTGAACCTCGTTCGACATGGCCTTGAGACGGCTCACCGCCTTGCCTACGCCTTCGGAATGACCATGGGCCGTGTCGATCACCACGATGTCGCAACCGGCCTCGACCAACGCCGCGCTCCGCTCGAAGCCCGCATCCCCGACCGTGGAAGCCGCAGCTACCCTCAGACGCCCCAAGGAGTCCTTGCAGGCGACCGGGTTCAGAACCGCCTGTTCGCTGTCCTTGAGCGTTAGAAGACCGGTCAGCTTGCCCTGCCCGTCGGTCACCAGAAGCTTCTCGATGCGGCGCGCCTTCATGAGGCTGCGCGCGGCTTCGAGGTCGGCCGGTTCGTGAAGGATGGCAAGGTCGTCGGCCGTCATCATGACCCGGACGGGCGTGCGATCGTCCGAGGCGAAGCGCATGTCCCGGTTCGTCACAATGCCGACGACGCGGTTCTGATCATCGACGACGGGGAACCCCGTCACGCCGTGCCGGGCCTGGAGCGCCTTGGCGTCCGCCAATGTCTGGTCGGGCCGAAGCGTGATCGGCGTGTCCACTATGCCGGACACGAAGCGTTTGACGGCCCGGACCTCGGCGGCTTGGGCTTCGATGTCGAGATTGCGATGGATGACCCCCATGCCCCCTGCCTGCGCCATGGCAATGGCCATGCGTGCTTCGGTGACCGTGTCCATGGCGGAACTGAGAAGGGGGATGTTCATGGCGATGCCGCGCGTGACGCGGGTCCGGGTGTCGGCTGTGGACGGCAGGACCGAGGAGGCGGCAGGAACCAGCAGAACGTCGTCGAAGGTGAGGGCTTCGCGAATGTTCATGATCGGACTCCTGGTTGGTGCGGAATCAGCGCCTCTTGTCATGGATCGCGCGCTGACGCAAACCGCCGCAAGGCTGCCGCAGCCGGTCGATCGTGGATCGTCTTCGGGGTGTACGCGAGACCAGCCTTCATGGAGCATTCCGTTGACCGAGATCAGGCCCCTGTCCCAATCCGAAGGTGCAATCGCCGATGCCCTCGTGATCTTTACCCCGTCCGGCAAACGCGGCCGCTTTCCGCTGGGCACGCCCGTGCTCACCGCCGCGCGGCAACTGGGCGTTGATCTCGACTCGGTCTGCGGCGGGCGCGGCATCTGCTCCAAGTGTCAGGTCACCCCCCAGGTAGGAGAGTTCTCCAAGCACGGAGTGACCGTCTCGGCGGATGCCCTGAGCCCGTGGAACGCCGTCGAGGAGCGTTACGATCGCATCCGCGGCCTCAGGGAAGGACGGCGGCTCGGCTGTCAGGCCAAGGTCGAGGGGGATGTTGTGATCGACGTGCCGCCCGAAAGCCAAGTGCACCGCCAGGTGGTGCGCAAGGCCGCGTCCGATGTCGAAATGATCATGGATCCCGCCACCCACCTTCACTTCGTGGAGGTGGCCGAGCCGGACATGCACGAGCCGCGCGGGGACTTCGAGCGCCTCTGCGAGGCCCTAAGGGAGCAGTGGCAAGTTGAGAAGGTCACGGCATCCCTGCCCGTCCTCGCCCGGCTGCAGCCTGCGTTGCGCAGGGGTGGGTGGCAGGTCACCGTGGCGCTTTGGCGTGGGGACGAGGGGGTGGCCAAGATCATCGACATTTGGCCCGGCTTTCACGAGGGGCGGATCTACGGCCTTGCCATTGATCTTGGATCGACCACTATCGCTGCTCATCTGACCGATCTTCGGAACGGGACCGTCAAGGCCAGCGCCGGAGCCATGAACCCCCAGATCCGCTTCGGCGAGGATTTGATGAGCCGGGTCTCTTACGCCATGATGAACCCCGGCGGAGATCAGGAGATGACCCAAGCGGTCCGCGCGGCCATCGACGGCTTGGCCCGGGATCTTGCAACCGAGGCCGGCATCGGGGCACGGGACATCGTCGAGATCGTCTTTGTGTGCAATCCCGTGATGCACCACCTGCTGCTTGGCGTCGATCCTGTGGAGTTGGGCCAGGCGCCCTTCGCGCTGGCGACGTCGGATGCCATGTCCCTGGAAGCACGAGACCTCGGGTTCGCTCAGGTGAACGAGGGCTGCCAGATCTACGTTCTTCCCTGCATCGCGGGCCATGTGGGTGCGGATGCGGCCGCGGTGGCCCTGGCCGAACGGCCTGACCGGTCGAATGACCTGGTGCTGACCGTGGATGTCGGAACCAATGCGGAGATTCTGCTTGGCGACCGGTCGCGGGTCCTCGCCTGTTCCTCGCCCACCGGTCCGGCTTTTGAGGGTGCGCAGATCAGTTCGGGCCAGCGGGCTGCGCCCGGCGCCATCGAAAGGGTCATGATCGACCCCATCACGAAGGAGCCTCGGTTCCGCGTGATCGGGTCCTCGCTCTGGTCGGACGAGGCAGGCTTCGCCGAGTCCATCAGCACCACCGGCGTGACGGGAATCTGCGGCTCGGGCATTATCGAGGTCGTGGCCGAGATGAGACTCGCCGGGCTGCTGGATGCCGGTGGGCTGATCGGGTCGGCCGAGCAGACCGGCACGGCGCGCTGCGAGTTGCAGGGCCGCACCAGCGCCTATCTTCTGCACGATGGAACGGCCGACGGCGGGCCTCGCATCCTGATCACCCAGGGCGACATCCGTGCTATCCAGTTGGCCAAGTCGGCGCTGTACGCCGGAGCGCGATTGTTGATGGACGAGATGCAGGTGGACCATGTGGACCGCGTGACCCTGGCGGGAGCCTTTGGCGCTCATATCAGCTCCAAGCACGCCATGGTGCTGGGCATGATCCCGGACGTGCCCCTGGACCGGGTACGCAGCGCCGGAAACGCGGCCGGAACCGGGGCGCGGATCGCCCTCTGCTCAGTGGCAGCACGGCGCGAGGTCGAAGGGCTGGTGAGCCGTATCACCAAGATCGAGACCGCCATCGAGCCCCGCTTCCAGGAGCATTTCGTGGCCGCGAACGCCATTCCCCATGCGTCGGATCCGTTCCCGAACCTTCTGACCGAGGTAACCCTTCCGCATGTGTCCTTCAACCTCGCCGGTGGTGAAGGGCGGCGGCGGCGCGGGCGTTGACAGCTTGACGCCGCCAGGGGCAACGGCTACCTCCGGCGGCATCACCGCGGGTATGGTGAAAAGGTATCACGAAAGCTTCCCAAGCTTCAGTTACGGGTTCGATTCCCGTTACCCGCTCCAGTTCTCCTAAACTGTGTTAGCCTCGCCCTACCGACAGGTATGGGAGGGATCCAGATGAGACAGACGCTTCTATGGGCGACGCTGGCTGTGACCTTGGCTGCGCCCGCGTTCGCCAACCAATGCCCGATGCTGATGGGCCGCATCGAGGAAGCAATGGCGACCTCCTCGACCGACGAGGCCATCAAGTCGCAGGCGACAACCTTGCTTGAGGAAGGTCGGGCCGCCCACGAGGCCGGCGACCACGCGACCTCCGAGGCCAAGCTGAACGAGGCTCTGGCTCTGCTGGGGCAATAGACCGACCGCCCTTTCCCTTTGACGCCTGCCATTCTAGGCAGGCGCCATTCGGAACAAGGGAGAACGATATGACCGACATCCGCCGCATCGGCCCGGGGCCGCGCATGAGCGAGGCCGTCGTCTACAATGGCGTCGTGCATCTCGCCGGTCAGGTGGGCGCGCCGGGTGAGAGCGTCACGGTCCAGACTCGGGCTGTCTTGGCCGAGGTCGATCGCCTTCTGGCCGAAGCCGGGACGACCAAGGCGCGCATCCTGACGGCCCAGATCTGGCTTGCCGACATCGGCACCTTTTCAGAGATGAACGCCGTCTGGGATGCCTGGGTGGATCGTGAAAACCCGCCGGCCCGCTGGACCGGCGAGGCCAAGCTCGCCACGCCGGATTACAAGGTCGAAATCATTGTCATGGCGGCGGTCTAACCCAGCATAAGTTCAGGTCGGGGGAGCCGCGGGAGGCTCCCTCGCATCGTCCTTCTGCCAGTCGTGGGCACCGGCTCCGACGTCAGAGGAACGCATATCAGTTTAGGCCGCGCCCGCAGACCAAGGCCGCCCATGAGCTAAGGACAGCCTCGGATCTGCGACAGGAACGATCCGGGTCTGTGAGACAAGTCAGGCCCCATGGCTCCGCAGGAAGGCCACGAGGCCGGCCGTGGAGGCATCCTTGCTCTCGGTCCCTTGTTGCCCTTGAACCATGGGGGCCAGAGCGCCCGCCAGTTCCTTTCCCAGTTCTACGCCCCATTGGTCATAGCTGTTGATGCCGAGGATCGCGCCTTCTACGAAGACCCGATGCTCGTAGAGCGCAACGATCTGGCCCAAGCTGAAAGGGTCGAGTTGCGGATAGGCCAGGGTCGTCGAGGGGCGGCTGCCCGGAAAGACCCGGTGGGCCGCCTGTCGCTCCAACTCCTCGCCCGACAGGCCGCGCTTGGCCATGATCTCGCGCGCTTCCTCCATCGTGCGGCCCCGCATCAGCGCCTCGGACTGGGCAAGGGCATTCGCGACCAGAAGCTGATGCTGGTGGTGGAGATCATCCTCATGCCCCCGAGCGGCGACGAGGAACTCGCACGGCACGACGCGGGTGCCCTGGTGGATGAGCTGGTAGAAGGCATGCTGGCCGTTGGTGCCGGGCTCGCCCCAGACGATCGGACCGGATTCGATCTGCAGGGGCTTGCCGTCCATCGTCACACCCTTGCCATTCGACTCCATCTCCAGTTGCTGAAGATATGCTGGTAAGCGCATGAGGCGGTTGTCGTAGGGAAGCACTGCCCGCGTGGCGTGGCCGCAGATCTGGTTGTGCCAGATCCCGACCAGCGCCAGCAGGGCCGGCATGTTTTCGTGCCAATCGGCGGTGCGGAAGTGCAGGTCCATGGCCTGCCCCCCCCGAAGGAAAGCCCGGAACGCCTCAGGCCCAATCGCAATCATCAGCGACAAGCCGATGGGGCCCCACATGGAGTAGCGACCGCCGACCCAGTCTTCGAAGCCGAAGACCCGATCCGGCGCGATGCCGAAGGCGGCAGTCTTGTCGCTGGCAGTGGACAGGGCAGCGAACTGGGCCGCAGGGTCGCGCACGGTTTCCGACATCCAGGCCTTGGCAGTCTGGGCGTTGGCCATCGTTTCCTGAGTGGTGAAGGTCTTGGACGCGACGATCACCAAAGTGGTCGTGGGATCACAGGCGCGCAGAACGTCCGCGATGTCGGCCGGATCGACATTCGACACGAAGTGGATGCGCGGCCCATCGGCATAGGGAGCCAGGGCAATGGCTCCCATCTTGGGGCCAAGGTCGGAGCCTCCTATGCCGATGTTGACGACGTCGGTGTAGCGGCCACCCTGCCCTGCCTCGCGGCCATCACGCACGGCTGACGCGAAAACCCGCATCCGTTCAAGCGTCCGGTGCACCCCTGGCATGACGTCCTGCCCGTCCACGAGAACAGGTCCGCCATCGAGGTTGCGTAAAGCCGTATGGAGGACGGCTCGCCCCTCGGTCTCGTTGATCGGCTTGCCGGCGAACATGGCGTCGCGCTTGCGGGCGACCTCGGCCTGTTCCAAAAGGTCGATCAGGAGACGGCGCCCTTCGTCATCAAGGTTGGTCTTGCTGTAATCAAGCAGCATGTCGCCCAGACGCACCGAGAACTCCTTGGCTCGGGACGCGTCGAACAGGGACAGGATGGGGCGATCCTTGACCGCCTCATGATGCGCACGCAGGGCATCCCACATGATTCAGCTCTCCGCCCAGTGAACGATGGAACCCTTGAGGACCGCAGCAACCGGGGCCTCTTCGGGGGTCAGGGTCCGGGCCCGGTCGAGCGCTTCGCGCTTCTCAGGTCCGGTGATGACGACATGACGGGCGATGGCACCACTCAGAACCCGGGCCGACAAGGTGATCCGAGGCTCGAGCGCGCCGGGGGCGCGCATCGGAACAAGGATGAGGTCGCCGGTCAGCGCCTCCTCCAGACGATCGGCACCTGGAAAGATCGACGCCGTGTGCATGTCGGTTCCCATGCCAAGAAGGCAGGTGCTCAGCGGCAGCACGTCCGATATGGCCTGCGCGAGATCGGGAATGCCCTCCTCCGGGGTCTCCGTAGGAGCATAAAGAGGAAGGTAGCGGGCCACGGCAGCCTTGCCGACCAGAAGCCTTTGCTTGAGCAGGCGCGTGTTCGAACGCGGCGAATCCTCTGGTACCCAGCGCTCATCGGTCAGCATGACCGACACACGCTCCCAGTCGAGGTCCGCCCCGCAAAGCGAGTCGAAGATCGGTCCCGGCGTCGTCCCACCCGGCACCGCGATCGAAGCCGCCTCGGCCGACTGGAGAGCCTGCCGAAGCTCGCCCGCGAGACGCTGGGCTACCTCGATCATCATCATCTCCGAGTCGGGATAGGTCACTAGTTCCATGGTCAAGATCCTTCAAGGCGCGGGGCAGAGCATAGGCGGCGCAGCGGGCGCGCCTAGCCCTTGATCTCGCGCCAGCGCCGCCCCTCGCGGTGCAGCAGCATCAGGGAGTCGTCGGGTCCCGCCGATCCGGGATCGTACAGCTTCGGGACGTCGTTGCGCCGTTCCCATCCAGCGATCAGCGGATCGGTCCAGGCCCAGGCGGCCTCGACCTCATCGCCCCGCATGAACAGCGTCTGGTTGCCACGGATCACATCCATGATGAGCCGCTCATAGGCGTCGGGGACATCCTTGCCGTCCTCGCCAAGCGCCGTGGCAAAGGTCATGTCCAGGGGCACATCGACCAGACGCATTCCTCCGGGTCCGGGCTCCTTGATCGTGACCGTGAGATCGATGCCCTCGTTGGGCTGCAATCGGATCGACAGGATGTTCCGATGGCGCGCCTGATCCCCCTCGAAGATGGAATGCGGCAGGTCCTTGAACACGACAGCGATCTCGGAATGCCGAGCGCGCAATTTCTTCCCGGTGCGCAGGTAGAACGGTACGCCGGACCAGCGCCAGTTGGCGATCTCGGCGCGAATGGCGATGAAGCTTTCGGTGAAGCTGCGGGGATTGCCCGCCTCCTCCCGGTAAGATGGCTGATCTCCGTCCGCATCGTACTGGCCACGCACAATATGGTGGGCGGGAACGGGCCTGAGCGCTCGAATGACCTTGAGCTTCTCGTCTCGCACGGCCCCGGCCTCGAACTGCGCCGGGGGTTCCATGGCGATCAGGCAAAGAAGCTGCATCAAGTGGTTCTGCACCATGTCCCGCATGGCGCCCGACTTGTCGTAGTACTCGCCCCGCCCCTCGACACCCACCGTCTCGGCCACGGTGATCTGGATGTGATCGACGTAATGATTGTTCCAGAGCGGCTCGAAGAGGATGTTTCCGAAGCGGACCGCCATCAGGTTCTGCACCGTCTCTTTCCCGAGATAGTGGTCGATTCGGTAGATCTGCTCTTCGCGGAAATGCTCCGCGAGGGTGTGGTTCAGGGCACGCGCCGAATCGAGATCGCGGCCGAACGGCTTCTCCACCACGATCCGGGACTCGGGATCAGCAATGCCGTGCATATGCAGCCGCTCTGCTAGGGCGCCGAAAAGGCTCGGGGCGACCGAGAAGTAGAAGGCCTTGATGACGTCGGGACGCACCAGTCCGGCAAGGCTCTGCCAGCCCCCTTCGCCGGTCGCATCGATCGAGACGTATTGCAGGCTGTCGAGGAAAGCCGCGAGGCTGTCGCCATCGCTGCTCTCAGAACCTCCGAACTCCTGGATGCCGCCGCGCACCAAGTCCCGATACGCCGACGTCTCCAAGTTCCCGCGGGCAGCGCCGATGATCCGCGATCCTTCAGGCATCTGGCCGGCCCGAAACCGCCGGAACAAGCCGGGCAGGATCTTCCGGCGAGCCAGATCACCAGTGCCGCCAAAGATCACGAGGTCGAACGGCTCGACCGGTATCACGCGCGAGACCATCTTCGACACTCCTGCTTCAACAGTTAGCGCTAACGGTGCCGCACCTACCCCTAACCGTGGGGCGCGTCCAGCGATCCCCGCCAGTCTTAGTCAACAGCCTTCAGCCTGTTGCAGTCCTGGCCAAGCCAGCCTGCTGGCCTGGGAGGGAACGCTTCAGACTGCCGCATCACGCACTTCTTCTCCGGCCACTGTCGCGGTGATGTCAAGCGCCCCAGGGCAGAAGATCAGTGCGCCGTGTGTTCAACACTCTCCGCTTTCAGACGATGCAAGGCTGCCTGAACCTTCAGTCCTGGGAAATCGACCCCACCCCTCTTGCTTCGGGCAAAGGCAGAGAGCGACGGCCAAATAGCGCCTTGGTCGGCAGCGTCCACGCACTCCTCACACTGGATGCGGGCCGAAATCAAGTTGCTTGTCCCGGATGGGACTTGAGGCTCCGGTACCATGGATCTTCACGCGATTCAGCGGACCAGCAGGCCCGCATAGGACGGCTCTGCCTTGCAAACTGCCTCAGGGCTGCAGTTCCGCATCCCAGTAGAGGTAGTCCGTCCAAGACCCGTGCAGGTAGTTCGGCGGGAACTTCCGACCGACGTTCCGAAGCTCCTCGGACCCCGGCTGACGCGGCGGACGCCGCAGTGTCAGCCCGGCCTGCCGGAGCGACAGCGACCCTTTTCGGAGATTGCAGGACGAGCAGGCCGCGACGACGTTCTCCCAACTGGTGATGCCACCCTTGGAGCGCGGCACCACGTGGTCGAAGGTCAGATCCCCCTTGGCCCCACAGTACTGGCAGCAGAACTCGTCGCGAAGGAACAGGTTGAACCGGGTAAACGCGATCCTTTTCTGCGGCTTTATATAGTCCTTGAGCACGACCACGGACGGGATCCGAAGACTGGTTGAGGGCGAGTGCACGCATTCGTCGTAAGTTGCGACGATCTCAACGCGGTCCAGGAACGCGGCCTTCACGGCCTCCTGCCACGGCCAGAGCGACAAGGGATAGTAGGAGAGAGGCCGATAGTCGGCGTTCAGGACTAGTGCGGGATGATGGCGCAGCGACGCCGGATCGCGCACGAAAGTGGTCCTGAAATCTTCTTCCATCGCCAGTGCCGTCATGCCTGCCAGACCTCCTGTCCACGCATGTCCGTCCCGATGCACTATATATCGGGCCAACCATGCGGCAAGACTCGCTATATCTGGCTCAGCTTTGGCAGGGGGTTATGACGCAGGCGTGACGATCAGGACACGCCCAGACGTTCGCGCATGAAGGCCAGCGCCACCGACAGCCCATCAGGGGCAATGCCATGGCCTGTCCCCTTCATGACATGCGCATAAACCTCGCTCCAGCCTGCCGCTTCCAGGGCCCGCGCGGCTTCGGGCAACGCCTGCACCGGTACGACGTCATCCCGGTCGCCATGTACCAGAAGGACGGGCGGGCGGCTCGTCACCTCATCGGTCAAGAGCTCGGGCTCCAGCAGGCGGCCGGAGAAGGCCACCACCCCTGCAACCGGGTCCTCGCGACGCGGGGCCACATGCAGCGCCATCATGGACCCTTGCGAGAACCCGAACAGCATGACCTGCTCGGGCAGCAGATCTTCGTCCACCATCACGCCGTCCAGAAACGACTGGAGATCCTCGGCCGCGCGAAGGACGCCGTTCCGGGCCATCTCCTCGGACGAGCCGTCGATCCAGGGGATCGGGAACCACTGAAGCCCCAGGGGTGAGCCCACGCAGGTTTCTGGGCCATCGGGCGACAGGAACAATGTGTCGGGCATATGCTCGGCCAGCGGCTCTGCCAGGCCGATCAGGTCCTTGCCGTTCGCTCCGTAGCCATGGAGGAAGACGACGCAGGACCGCGTCTCGCCCGACAGCGGCTCCACCCGTTCAGAGCGCAGCGCGCGTGTGCCTTTGGCCATGTCCGTCTCCCCTTGCGTGACTTGTAGCGAGATAGCGCCCGCAGCCGCAGGGAGAAAGGGTCAGCGGACGCCCTCCCGGGACTTGATGACGTGGTAGTAGCCCCAGAGAATGCGTGCGGCGACGGCCCTCCAGGGTGACCATGCCTCGGCCATGTCGCGCAATTCCTTCTCCTTGGGCCGATCGGGAAGGTCGAAGAGCAGCCGCACGCCCTCCTGCAAGGCAAGGTCGCCAGGCGCAAAGACATCGGCATGGCCCAGCGCGAACATGGCGTACATTTCGGCTGTCCAACGGCCAATCCCGGGCACATGGACCAGCTTCTGGATCACCTCCTCGGTCGGGAGACCACGCAGGGCGACATAGTCGATCCCCTCCGCAGCCAGCGCCTTGGCGTAGCGGACCTTCTGGCGCGACAGGCCCACAGCGCGCAGGCGATCATCCTCGACGGCCAGCACTGCTTCGGGGGCGGTCAGCCCCTGGTTCTCCAGTCGTCCCCAGATGGACTCGGCCGCCGCAGTCGAGACCTGCTGGCTCACGATGGCCGAAAAGAGACGGTCGAAACCGTCGGGGTAGCGGCGCAGCTTCACTGGCGCGGCCATGGCATAGGCCTGTGCAAAGCGAGGCTCCAGAGCGCCAAGCCAGGCGGCGCCTTCCTCGATGCAAGCGTAGGATTGAATGATCCGCATACCGAGATGCTAGATCAGCCAGAACGAAACGGCAACCTTCGGGCCCAGTCAGCGGCCTGCTCCACCGTCTCGACCACGAGGAGGCTGGAGGGTCGAGCCGGTCTCCCAAGGATCAGCACCTCGATCCCAAGGTTGCGCGCCGCCTCAAGCTTGGGCCGTGCTTCCGCGCTGCCCGAGTCCTTGGCCACAAGGTGGGTCACCCCGAGGCGTTCGAACAGTTCGGTCTCGGCCGCAAGGTCGAACGGAGGTCGCCCCGTCACGAAGCTCCCTGGCAACGGGAACGGCTCGGCAGGTCGGTCGATTACGCGCAGGTAGACCTGACCTGCGCGCAGCCCGGTCCATGCGGACAGGGACTGGCGTCCGGTCGCCAGGAACACGACCGCAGCCTCGGGAATCCGCTCGATGCCTTGCGCCTCGTCCCCGAGATAGGTCCATCGATCCCCGTCCCTTGGCACCCAGGCGGGTCGCTCCAGTCGCAGAAGCGGAACCCCCATTCTCACGCAAACGTCGTGAGTGCGTTGGGTGATCCGGGCAGCGAAGGGATGGGTGGCGTCGATCACCGCCCCGATCCGTTGATCGACCACGAAGGCCTCGAACCCCTCCATGCCGCCAAACCCTGCGTGGCGGGTCGGAAGCGCGAGGGGTGCGGGCGTCCGCGTGGCACCAGCCAAGCTTGCGATCGCGGGGAACCCCTCCGCAGCGAGGATCGCGGCCAACTGGCGGGCTTCGGAAGTCCCTGCAAGAAGCAGCAACCTCACGGCCCAGCACTGCCTACTATGTTCCCGGTGCGGTCGATCACGACCACGTCCGACGCGATCCCAGCCCCGTCCAGCATGGCGTCCAGCCGCACCAGCGCCTCGCGGGCCACGCGTGCCGCCAGATCCGGTCCGACCAGGGTCAAGGCGGCTAGTGCCGTCGGGGCTTCGGCCACACGCGGGTCGTCGGCCCATTCCGCAAGACGCGCCATGTCGATCTGGCTCCGCCCGGAATGCAGGTCCTGCGCGCCTTGCGCAAACTTTATGATCTTGCCGATGCCTCCGCCCAACGTGACGCGCGGGATTGGATGGCGGCGCAAGTATTTGAGCATGCCCCCCGCGAAGTCGCCCATGTCGATCATCGCGATCTCGGGCAGACCATGAAGCGCACGAACCGTGGCTTCGCTGGTCGCTCCGGTGCAGCCGGCCACATGCGGCACACCCGACGCCCGGGCCACGTCGATGCCGCGGTGGATCGATGCGATCCAGGCCGCGCAGGAGAAGGGGCGCACTATGCCGGTCGTGCCCAAGATCGAAAGACCCCCTTCGATCCCGAGCCGGGGATTCCAGGTCCTGCGGGCGATCTCCTCTCCGCCCGGGATCGATACGGTGATCTCCACGTCGGGCGACCGCCCGAACTCCGATGCCAGTTCGGCCACCACTTCGTCCATCATGGCCCGAGGGACGGGATTGATCGCAGGCTCACCCGGCGGGATCGGGAGCCCGGGTCGGGTCACCAGGCCAACGCCGGGGCCGGCGCGGAACGTTACCCCATGGAAGCCGGGGCCCACGCGGACAACGATAGTCGCGCCATGCGTCACGTCGGGATCATCGCCCGCGTCCTTCACGATTCCCGCCTCGGCCCATCCGTCGCCGGCGGACCGATGGATCACGTCGAAGGTCGGCGTCTCGCCACGCGGCAGGGTGATCGTCACCGTCTCGCACCAGTTCCCGCCCCAAAGTCGAAGGAGGGCCGCCTTGGTCGCAGCCGTCGCGCAGGCACCCGTAGTCCAGCCACGACGCAGCAACGGTGGATCTGAGGGGTCTGGATGGGTCACGGGCGCCGATGATGGGGTTCCTATTCGGTTCATGCAAGGGCGACCGACCTTATAGGGTCGCGACAGGCCATGCCGAGGTCGCGTCCCGGCTTCCAGTCGGCCCCGGGTCGTCCTAAGAGGGCATCATGCCCGACCTTCCTGATTTCGACTGGCCCTCATTCTTGCCCGGCTGGGTCTGGCTTTGCGGAGCCGGGCCGGGCGATCCGGGCCTGCTGACGCTTCATGCGCTTCATGCCCTCCGGCACGCCGACGTCGTGGTCTACGACGCCTTGGTCGAACCTCGCATCCTGGACTGGGCCCCGCAGGCCGAAGCCATCTATGCGGGCAAGCGTGGCGGCAAGCCATCGCCCCTCCAGCGCGACATCTCCCTAAGGCTCGTGGACCTCGCGCGGGCGGGCAGGCGGGTGCTGCGTCTCAAAGGTGGCGATCCGTTCGTGTTCGGCCGGGGAGGCGAGGAGGCGCAGACGCTGGTCGGGCACGGGATCCCGATCCGCGTGGTTCCCGGCATATCGGCCGGCATCGGGGGCTTGGCCTATGCCGGCATCCCAGTGACCCACCGCGACGTGAACCAGTCGGTCACCTTCGTGACCGGGCACGACCAGACCGGGGCCGCGCCGTCCGCCCTGGACTGGGGTGCGATCGCCCGCGGGTCCGAGGTCATCGTGATCTACATGGGCCTCAAGCACGCCCGACAGATCGCGGGCGAGCTACTGGCGGCCGGGCGCGACGCCTCCGAGCCGGTCGCCATCGTCACCGACGCCACCACACCGCGTCAGGCCGTTCTGGAAACGACCCTGGCCCGCCTCCCCGAGGACGCAACCAAGGTCGAGCCGCCGGGCATCATCTGCATCGGGCGCAACGTGCTTCTTCGGCACACGCTGGACTGGCAGGCTGGCCCAAAGCATCTGGACCCGCTCGGCAATCGCTCCCGCCCCGAGAGCGCGTGACCGAGTGGGCGGGCTCATCATTGCGGCTCCGGCGTCCGGATCGGGCAAGACCACGGTCACCCTCGGCCTGCTGCGGGCGCTGAAGCGCCGCGGCGTATCGGTCCGCGCGGCGAAGTCAGGGCCGGATTACATCGACCCCCGTTTCCACGACGCGGCTTGCGGTAAGACTTGCTTCAACCTTGATGCCTGGGCGATGAGCCCGACGCGGATCATGGGGCTCGCCGGTGGCGAAGGCGTGCTGGTGATCGAAGGGGCTATGGGCCTGTTCGACGGCGCCCCGCCTGACGGACGAGGGGCCACGGCGGACCTTGCGCGCCTGCTGCGGCTTCCTGTTGTGCTGGTCGTGGATGCCGGCCGCATGGCGCAGTCCATCGGGCCGCTGGTCGCCGGTTTTGCCCGGCATGACCCCTTGGTCAACGTGGCGGGCGTCGTCCTGAACCGTATCGGATCGGACAGGCATCTCCAGATGCTGACCAAGGCGGTCGGGGCGCTCGGGCTGCCGGTCTTTGGCGCATTGCCGCGTAGCACCGCGCTGGCGCACCCGTCCCGTCATCTCGGTCTGATGCAGGCCGGTGAACGGCCTGACCTGGAACGGTTTCTGGACGACGCAGCCGACCTCGTGGAGAGGCATATGGATATCGGGGCGCTGCTGCATCTTGCTGGGCAGCATTCATGCCCGCCTGTCTCCCTGACACGCCGCACGCCCCCGGCGCAGCGCATCGCGGTTGCTCACGATGCCGCTTTTGCCTTCACCTATCCGCATCTGCTGGCCGACTGGCGCATAGGCGGCGCGGAGATAACCTTCTTCTCACCGCTGGCCGACGAAGCCGTTCCGCCAGCCGACCTGATCATCCTCCCCGGCGGCTATCCGGAGTTGCACGCGGGCCGACTGGCCGCCGCAGAGGTGTTCATGGCCTCGATCCGCAAGGCGTCGCAGGTTTCCGACATTTACGGAGAATGCGGTGGCTACATGGCCCTGGGCGAGGTGTTGACCGACGCTGAAGGCGTGGCTCACAAGATGGCGGGGCTCCTTCCTCTGGAGACGTCCTTCGCCATGCGGCGACTCCACTTGGGCTATCGCATGGTCGAAGCCTTGGGCGGGCTCTTCCCCGGCCGTTGGGCCGCCCACGAATTCCACTACGCCACAACCACTCGAGCCACTGGTTACCCACTGTTCCGGGCGTGGGACGCGGAGGGTGTGGCCCTCGAGCCGATGGGCCTTAGTCAAGGACGGGTGTCGGGGTCCTTCGCGCACCTCATCGAGTCGCAGATGGACACAGCTAAGTCGGAGGTCTAACCCACGACCATGACCGATCATGCCGCGACCGACCTGCCCCTGCCGGATGACCGGCGCGCCCGACGCAATGTGCTTGTCCTCGTGGCGGCGCAGGCAATCCTGGGCAGTCAGGTCACCATGGTCTTTGTCGTGGGCGGCTTGGCCGGAAACATGCTGGCACCGATCCACTGCTTGGCCACCCTGCCAATTTCGATGATCGTGGCCGGCGCGATGCTGTCCGCGCCATGGCTGTCGGGGTTCATGCAACGGCATGGGCGCCGCGCAGGCTTCTTCGTCGGCGCAACGGGAGGGTTCCTTGGCTCCGGCCTCGCGGCACTGGGATTGTCCCTGGGCAGCTTTCCCGTTTTCCTGGCAGGGAGCTTTCTCACCGGCACATACATGGCCGCACAGGGCTTTTATCGCTTCGCTGCGACCGATGCGGCCTCGGACGCCTTCAAGCCCAAGGCCATCTCCTGGGTGATGGCGGGGGGGCTGGTCTCGGCGCTGACCGGCCCGCAACTCGTCAAGTTCACGAACGACCTCTTCGCCGTGCCTTTCCTGGGAACCTATCTTGCCGCGATGGCGGTGACGCTGGCGGGCGCTTGGGTCTTTCTCCTGCTCGACCTCCCGAGCCCCGCCCGGACCACATCCCAGCCCCTCAAAGGCCCATCGTGGGGAGAGTTGCTTTCCCGTCCGGCCGTCCTTGTGGCCGTCATCTGTGCCATGGTGTCCTATGCCCTGATGAACCTCGTGATGACGTCCACCCCTTTGGCCATCGTGGGATGCGGGTTCTCCCCCAACCACGCGGCGGATGTGATCTCGGCCCATGTTCTTGCGATGTTCGTGCCGTCGTTCTTCACGGGTCATCTGATCGCCCGCTTCGGCGCACAGCGCATCGTGATGGCGGGCCTTGCGATCCTCGGGATTGCGGGTGGCGTAGGTCTTTCGGGGGTGGAGCTTACCAACTTCTTTGGAACGCTCGTCCTGCTAGGCCTCGGCTGGAACTTCGGCTTCATCGGTGCGACCGCGATGCTGACCTCGGCTCATGCTCCGGCCGAACGCGGCCGGGTCCAAGGGATGAACGACGCCATCGTCATGGGATGCGTGACCGTGGCGTCGCTGGCCTCGGGAGGCTTGATGAACTGTGTCGGCGGCAGCGCGGCCGAGGGTTGGCGGCTCGTGAACCTTGCAATGGCACCGTTTATCGTCCTGGCGGGCGGGGCGTTGATCTGGCTGGCCATGCGCCCCAGAGCCGCGCGCTGAGCGCTTTACCAGCTTCCTTTCAGGGTTACCCAAAGCAGCCTCGAACTCTTGGCGACCTCGGCCAGTGAGAGCCGCCCCTCAAGCACGGCCTCCGGATCGCGCTTCGCCCTGAACAGAAACGTCCCGGCCAGGGACGCCGCGCGCAAAGCGGGGATGCCGGGGCCAAAACGCATGCGTCGCGCTTGCGCCAAGACGGACAGCCCATCCTCTGCCAAGGCCCGGATTGCGGGCAGGCTCTCATCGACGAGCCCACGCCCAGTGGCTGCCAGTTCTGGAAGAGCTTGCAGCCAAGCCGAAAGCCCGGCGGCGTAGCCAGCCTGTAGAACGGCGTCCCGGTGGACCGAAGGTTCGCCCAAGGCTGCGGCTGAGGCCCAGAGAAGATTGCCCGCCGTGCCTTCCAAATAGGCGCGGAGGTCGTCGGGTCGGAAAGGCTCCGCCTCAATGTCGCGTCGTCGCGCCTGGACGATGGCGTCGAGCGTCGCGGGGTCCAGCCTGCCCTCGCGGATAAGCGCGCCCAGTGGACCCGCGACCTCATGGGCTGGAGGGGGGTCGCCGGCGGCCGAGGTTTCCACCACGTCCCGCCACCACTGCAGGCGCATCTCGGCCAACATGGGCTCCCGGGTCACCCAAGGCGCCCGGGCCACCTCCAGATTGAAGGCGAACAGCGGGAACAGCACCCGCCGCGCGGTTGGAGGGGCCGCCATCGCGACGCGGAAACGGTCCGGGTCGCCACGCTCGACCAGCGCCGCGCAGGCTTCAAAGGTCATGCGGGCACCGGCGCGCCGTCGCGGACCAGTTTCCAGGTGATCGCGTCCACTAGGGCATCGAAGCTGGCATCGATTATGTTCGCGGACACGCCCACGGTCGTCCACTGACGCCCCTGCCCGTCCTCGCTGTCAATGACGACGCGGGTCACAGCCTCGGTGCCGCCATCGGTGATCCGCACCGCGAAATCCGTCAGGCGAAGGTCGTCGATATAGGCCTGGAGCTCACCAAGGTCGGCGGCCAAGGCACGGGACAGTGCGTTGACCGGCCCGGCATCGGGCTCGGTGGCGGCATGGGCGTTCTCGTAGAAGCTGGTGATGCGCTTCGGTCCGATCTGGATCGTCACCACGGCTTCAGACACGGTGACGACCTGCCCCTTGGCGTTCCGTCGACGCTCCGAGATCACCCGGTAACGATCCACGTCGAAGTAGCGTGGCAGCAGGCCCAGCTCACGGCGGGCGAGCAGTTCGAAGCTCGCCTGCGCGGTGTCGTAGGCATAGCCCCGGGCCTCCCTTTCCTTGACCGAGTCCAGGATGCGGCCAAGGCGCGGATCACCGGGCTCCACATCCAGCCCTGCCTCGCGCAGGCGTTGGCGGAGGTTGGACTGGCCCGCCTGGTTGGACATGGGAACGATCCGTTCGTTGCCCACGGTCGCGGGGTCCACATGCTCGTAGGTCGTGGGATCCTTGGCGATGGCGCTCGCGTGGAGCCCGGCCTTGTGGGCAAAGGCCGAGTGGCCGACATATGGGGCCTGCTTGGCCGGCACGCGATTCAGGATGTCGTCAAGCGTACGGGATGCCCTCAGCAACCCTTTCAGGGCGTCCTCCGACACTCCGGTCCGAAGATCGGACGCGAAAGGCTCCTTCAGCAGAAGTGTAGGGATGATGGTCGTCAGGTTCGCGTTCCCACAGCGCTCGCCCAAGCCGTTCAGCGTGCCCTGGATCTGACGAGCGCCGGCCTCGACAGCGGCCAGAGAGTTGGAGACGGCCTGCCCCGTGTCGTCATGAGTATGGATGCCGATGTTGTCACCCGGAATGCCGGAGGCGATAGCAGCCTCGACCGTCCTGCGGATCTCGTTCGGGAGGGTTCCGCCGTTGGTGTCGCACAGGACGACCCAGCGCGCGCCTTCGGAGTAGGCTGCGTGGAGGCAGGCCAGGGCATAAGCCGGATCGGCGCGATACCCGTCGAAGAAGTGCTCGGCATCGAAGATCGCCTCGCGCCCCTTCTCCCGGACATGGGCAAAGGAAGCGCTGATGTTGTCCAAGTTCTCGTCCAGTGGAATGCCAAGGGCGGTCCGGACATGGAAAACGTGGCTCTTGCCGACGAGGCAAATGGATGGCGTGCCCGCGTTCAGCACCGCGGCCAAGACATCGTCGTTGGCGGCGGACCGGCCCGACCGCTTGGTCATGCCAAAGGCCGTCATGGTGGCGCGCGTCTGCGGCGCTGCGTCGAAGAAGTCCGAATCGGTAGGATTCGCTCCGGGCCAGCCGCCTTCGATATGGTCCACACCCAGCGCATCCAGCATCTGCGCGATGCGCACCTTCTCAGTTGTGGAGAACTGAACGCCCTGGGTCTGCTGACCGTCGCGGAGGGTCGTGTCATAAAGGTAAAGCCGGGAGGTGGTCATCGTGTTTCCGCCCTCTCATGGCCTGGAATGGCCCAGAGCGCGCCAGCATCGAAGCGGGAAGTGGGCCTGAGTTCGATTGCGTCGCGGGACATGCGAACCTCGATGCCGGCTTCGGCCAGGGCGAGTTTCAGCCTGTCGGCCTGAGAAAAGTCCTTGCTGACCTTGGCTTCGTCGCGAGCACGGATCAGAGTGGCTTCAAGTTGATGCAGCAGTTCCCGGTCACCGGGTTCCAAGCCGTCCTGCTGCTCCCAGCCGCCCGCCTCCTCGGTCAGAAGACCGATGAACTGTGCGCTTCGCAGCAGCGTCCGGTAGTCGCCCGCATTCGCGAGGTCGTGGAGTTCCGCCATCGCCTGAGGCGTGTTCAGGTCGTCGGCCAAGGCATTGAGGACCGGCGCATGGAGATCGCCAGCCACGAGGTCCCTGGTCCTGTCCCGCCATTTTCGGAGGGTAGCCTCTGCGTCCTGTCGCTTCCTCTCGGTCCAGTCCATCGGCTTTCCGTAATGCGTCCCAAGAAGGACGAAGCGGATCACCTCCCCCGGAATGCCTTGTTGCAGCAGGTCGCGGACGGTGAAGAAGTTGCCCAGCGATTTGGACATCTTTCGGCCTTCCACCTGCAGCATCTCGTTGTGCATCCACACCCGGGCAAACCCTGCGCCCGGATCGGCGGAGCAGGATTGCGCGATCTCGTTTTCGTGGTGCGGAAATTGCAGGTCCAGTCCGCCACCGTGGATGTCGAAGCTCGTCCCCAGCAGCTCGCGCGCCATGGCCGAGCATTCGATGTGCCAGCCGGGGCGGCCGCGCCCCCAAGGAGAGTCCCAACCGGGTAGGGTGTAGTCCGAAGGCTTCCAAAGGACAAAGTCGAGCGGGTCTTCCTTGAAGGGTGCGACCTCCACGCGGGCCCCGGCCATCATGTCATCGACGGACCGGCCGGATAGTGCGCCATAGTCCGTGTAGCTGCGGACCCGGAACAGCACGTGGCCCGCAGCCTCGTAGGCGTGCCCCTTGGCGATCAACTCCTCGATCATCCCGACCATGGCACCGATCCACTCGGTCGCCCGGGGCGCCGAGGTGGGTCGGAGGGCAACGACGGCGTCCATGTCATCGTGATACCAGCCGATCGTCTCGTCGGTGATGTCGCGGATGGGGCGGCCGGTCTCCGCCGCCCGGGCGTTGATCTTGTCATCGAGGTCGGTGAAGTTGCGGACATAGGTCACATGATCCGCCCCGTACACATGCCGCAGCAGGCGGAACAGGACGTCGAAGACGACCACGGGCCGTGCATTTCCCAGATGCGCACGGTCGTAGACCGTTGGCCCGCAGACATACATGCGGACGTTCTTGGGATCCAAGGGCTCGAACACCTCCTTGCGGCGGGTTCTGGTGTTGGTCAGGCGGATCGTCGTCATGGTCGCCTCGCGCAGGTTTTGGCCCGCGGGCGCCTCTCGATCTCACCAGGGAAGTGCGACGATGTTGCCCGCGTGACGTGTGTCAGCAGGTAATGAGGCAACGGATGATGATGCCACTGGTCGTCATGGCCGTTCCATAACAGCGCACCCGCCCGGCGTCCACGCAATTCCTCTGGACGCCGGGTCGCAGCGCCCCATCCTTCTTCGGCATGAGCCGCGAAACCGTGAACCTGATCTGCGCCGAGCTGCCCGGAACCGAAAAGGTCGCGGGATCTGGCGATAGGGACGTGTGGACCCTGGCGCACAAGCCGTTCGCCCGTCTGGGCAAGACGATCGAGGTCCTTGACCACGGTTCGTGGTCAACCGTGACCCCATTGTCCGACCATGACCTGCGAGAGCGGATCGTGGCCGCCTACGAGGACGTTCGCCGCTCTTTGCCGGGCGATGTGCAGGTCACGCTCGACCGCACGAGCGGTTGACAAGCCGAAGCGGCTCCAGCACTGCCCGGCCCATGGCTACAGCATCGAACCGCATCAGGCGCATCACCGGCGACGGCTCGGACGGATGGGACCTGTTCTATCGCGCCAAGGACCTGATCCGCCAAGGCGTTCCTGTCACCGAACTCACCATCGGCGAGCACGACATCAAGACCGACACCTCCATCTTGGACGCCATGCACGCTGCGGCCAAGGCTGGACATACGGGCTATGCGTCGATCCCTGGCATCCCGGAACTACGGGCCGCGGTGGCCAAACGTGCCGAGCGCCTGACGGGCGTCTCTACCGGCCCCGAGAACGTCATCGTCACGCCGGGCGGTCAGGCGGCCCTTTTTGCCGTTCATCAGTTCGTAGGCGATCCAGGGGACCGGGCGCTGCACATCGATCCCTACTATCCAACCTATCCCGGCACGATCCGCGCTGCCGGTCTTCAGCCATCGTCGGTGACCGCGCGAGCCGAAGCCGGTTTCGAACCTCTGGAGGATGATCTGGAGGCCGCAGCAGCGGGCGCGCGGTCGGTGCTGGTCAATTCCCCCAACAACCCGACTGGCGTAGTCTATTCCGAAGCGACGCTTGCCGGGATCGGCCGTGTCGCAGAGCGGCACGATCTTTGGATCGTCTCGGACGAAGTCTACGACAGCCAAATCTGGAGCGGTCAGCACCTATCGCCACGCGCTCTGCCCGGCCTTGCAGAGCGAACCCTTGTGATCGGGTCCCTGTCCAAAAGCCATGCCATGACCGGCAGCCGCCTGGGTTGGGTGATCGGTCCGGCACCAGCCATCGACCTGCTCTGGGATCTGTCCACGGTGTCGAACTACGGCATCCCCGGTTTCATCCAGGACGCGGGCGTCTTCGCCCTCGCCCAAGGACCGGACTACGAGACCCGTATCGCAGAGCCGTTCAGACGGCGGCGCGAGATCACCCAGCGTGTCTTGGCAGGTCAGAAGACCGTGCGGGCGGCCCCTCAGAACGGCGCGATGTATGCCATGCTCGACATTCGGGCGACCGGTCTTTCCGGCGAGGCCTTTGCCACTCGCCTCCTGGACGGAGAACGAATCGCCGTCCTGCCCGGCGAAAGCTTCGGATCGGCGTCCCGGGGTCACGTGCGCCTGGCCATGACCATCGAGGACAGCGCCTACGAGGATGCCCTTCGGCGGTTGATGGATCTTGCCGCGCGCCTCAGGAGGGAGGCCGACTTGGCGGACCGACACGTCCCCGCTCAGGTCGGCTGATCGGGGCGCCTGCTTCCGTCCTGTCGCGTGCGCCCTGGCCAGGCACGTTCGATTCAGACGGTAGACGCCGTGCTGGTCGCCGCCCAGCAAACCAAGGAATCGTCGACTCAAAGAGCCCTTCCCGATCCAGCCGACCTCGTCGACATTTCGGGCTGGCTGACGATCCCGCCAACGAGTGGCGCTCCGACTCCGGTCGTTCCTGGGGCAGAGGTCGGCAAGCCTCGGAGAACCCGCACGGCCAGGAACGCAAAGGCCTGCGCTTCCAGCATGTCGCCGTCGAGGCCATGCGCCTCGACGGGCTCGACAGCGCACCGGGCTTCCTTGGCGATCCACCGCATAAGCGTCGTGTTGTGCCGTCCGCCGCCTGTCACCAGTAGGCGTGTCGGCGCTGTCGGGCAGTGCAGCAGGCCCTGCCCTACGGCACGCGCCGAACAAGCGGTCAGGGTCGCAACCGCATCGGCATCCGGCAGGTTCTCGACCGCTCGCCCCAAGGCCGCAAACTGATCGCGATCAAGGGATTTGGGTGGCTGCCGCGCGAAGAACGGGAGTGCCAGGAAGGCGTTCACGATGCTCTCATCGACGCGACCGGCATCCGCCAGTCCGCCGCCCTCGTCCCGGGCGACGCCCCGACGCCGCAACATCAGATCGTCCATCAGGGCATTCGCGGGGCCGGTGTCAAATGCAATGAGAGCCCCATCCTCCTCCGGCCGTTCGCGGCGAGGATCCACCCAAGTCAGGTTCCCCACGCCACCAAGGTTGAGCACGGCAAGAGGCTCGGAGGCACCGATCCAGCGGGTCAGCGCGAAATGGTAAAATGGCGCGAGCGGGGCTCCCTCACCGCCCTTCCGAACGTCCTCGCTCCGGAAGTCCCAGACGACGGGCCGGTGCAGCACCTGGGCAAGCCGGGTCCCGTCGCCGACTTGGAGTGTCCCGCGCCCGCGTGGCTCGTGCGCCAGGGTTTGGCCGTGGAAGCCGATCAGGTCCACCTCGGCGAAGCCTGAAAGGATCTCGGCATGAACATCCTCGACCACGCGCGTCGCGGCATCGACCTCGGGTCCGTTCCAGCGTCCGAGGGCAGAGCGCAGGATGGCGCGTTCCTCGGAAGAGTACGGCCGATAGCCTGCGGGGCCAAAGCCTTCGATCCGCTCGCCGTCGGTTCGGAGCACCGCGGCGTCCACGCCGTCTAGCGACGTTCCCGACATCGCGCCAAGCGCGGTCACCACCTCCGACATCGCTTTTCCTCGGCTCTGCTGCGGCCTATAGACTGCCGCGACCTTTGCAAGGGAACAAGGCCATGACACATCAGCCCAAGTCCGACTTTCTTAGCGTGCTGATCGAGCGTGGCTATTATGCCGACTGCACGAACCTCGAGACGCTCGACAAGGCGTTGCTGGATGGTGTCGTGCCGGCCTACATCGGCTACGACGCGACTGCCGCATCGCTCCATGTCGGGCACCTCATGAACATCATGGTGCTCCGCTGGCTGCAGAAGACCGGCGGCAAGCCGATCACGCTCATGGGGGGCGGCACGACCAAGGTGGGCGACCCGTCCTTCCGGTCCGAAGAGCGCCCTCTGCTGACGCCCGATCAGATCGACCGCAACATTCAGGGGTTCAAGGGGGTCTTCGACAGGCTCATCGCCTATGGCGACGGGCCGACTGACGCTCTCATGCTCAACAACGCCGAATGGTTGGACCAACTCAACTACCTCGACTTCCTGCGGGACATCGGGCGGCACTTCTCGGTCAACCGCATGCTGAGTTTCGAGAGCGTGAAGTCCCGCCTCGACCGCGAGCAGTCGCTGTCGTTTCTGGAGTTCAACTACATGATCCTCCAGGCCTACGACTTTCTGGAGCTGAACCGCCGCTACGGATGCCTGCTCCAGATGGGCGGCTCGGACCAGTGGGGCAACATCGTCAACGGGATCGACCTGACCCGCCGGGTGGACGGGACCGAGATCTTCGGCTTGACGACTCCGCTGCTGACGACCTCGGACGGCCGTAAGATGGGCAAGAGCCAGGGCGGGGCCGTGTGGCTGAACGGCGAGATGCTGAGCCCTTACGAGTTCTGGCAGTTCTGGCGCAACACGACGGACGCCGACGTGGAACGCTTTCTCAAGCTCTACACGGAGTTGCCCGTCCGGGAATGCGAGCGGCTAGGCAACCTGGGAGGAGCAGAGATCAATCTGGCCAAGATTGTCCTCGCGAACGAGGTGACGACGCTGCTTCACGGCGCGGACGCCGCCAAGGCGGCCGAGCGCACGGCGCGGGAGGTGTTCGAGTCGGGCGGCGTGGGCGACGACCTGCCCACCATCGTCGTCAGTTCGGCCCAAGTGGAGGCGGGCCTCGCCAACACGGCGCTGTTCGTGCAGGCGGGCCTTGCAGCCTCGGGAAAAGAGGCCAAGCGCCTGTTTTCTGAACGGGGCGCCCGCATCAACGACGAGGTCGTAACGGAATCCCGCCTCCTGACCGTCGACGAGGTGCAGGCCGGCTTGAAGCTCACCGCCGGTAAGAAGCGCCATGTGCTGGTGCGTTTGGGCTGACGCGGCGGCTCGGGGGCTACAGGCACCAACCTATTAGTCCGATCACCACGCCCCCGGGCACCGCGATCACGATGGCGAGGAGCGCCGCCCCCAGACGGGTGAGACGTGCGGACGGCGCGGTCACGCCCATCACGGTGAAAGCTGACGGTTTCATGGAGCCGTTAACCACGGATTAGGTTTCCATGGTGTTAAACAGTTGGGATGAGCCCCCTGCCCCTGCAGCAGCATCCTCGCTTTGCCAAGGCCCTAATATCCCTCGGCCAGAAGGTGGATATGGCGGATCTGTCCGGAGCCGGACACGCCCAGGTCATCCGTCGCACCGTGCCGATCTTGGGCGAGATCGGCTATGTGCCTCGCGGTCCGATCTGGGAGATCAGTGATCCCGGACTCCGACGAGCGGCCCTGTCCCGGCTCTCTGACCAAGGGGTGCGGATGGTCGATGCCGAGAGCTGCTGCCCGTCCCTGCTTGGCTCAGGCTTCCGCCAGGTGGTCACACCGACGCATGTCGCGGAACTTTCCCTGTCGGAAACTCCGAAATCAAGGCGGCACGGAGTGGCACCCAAATGGCGCGGCAGTCTGAAAGTGGCCGAGAGATCGAACCTGCGCGTCGTATGGGAGTCGTTCGACGGCGACCCATCGCACTGGCTCTTGCGCCAAGAGGCCGCCATGCGAGCCCGTAGGCGCTACCGCGCTCTTCCTCTCACGGTCGCCTGCGCCTTTGCCAAGGCTAATCCAAATTCGGGCCGGATTTTTGCAGCCTGGGCCGCCGACGAGCCGGTCGCTGGGATGCTATTCCTGCTGCACCCCCCGGTTGCGACTTATCACATCGGCTGGAGCGGTGATCGGGGCCGTGCTCTGTCAGCGCATCATCTTCTCCTGATGCGGGCCGCCGACGACCTGGCGGCCGAAGGATACATCCGGCTCGATCTGGGGACCGTCGACACCGAGGCCAGTCCGGGCTTGGCCCGGTTCAAGATCGGCGCCGGTGCGACGGTCCGCGCTCTTGGAGGAAGCTGGCTGCGGCTTCCCTTCGCTGGCACGAGGGGCTAAGCGGCACCAAGACGCGACCCGGACAAAAGGCCCGCCATGCCCCAGTCGATCCTCGACCGCTGCGAGGCCCAAGGCCTGAGGCTGACCGACCAGCGCCGGACCATCGCGCGCGTGCTGGAACAGTCCGAAGACCACCCTGACGTCGAGGAACTTCATGCCCGCGCCGTCAAGGAGGATTCGCGGATTTCGATCGCCACGGTGTATCGGACAGTCAAGCTGTTCGAAGAGGCCGGCATCCTAGAGCGGCACGAGTTCCTTGATGGGCGCGCGCGTTACGAGACGGCCGACCGCGACCATCATGACCATCTGATCGACCTCAGCACGGGCGAGGTCATCGAATTCGTCGATCCCGACATCGAGGAGTTGCAGGAGCGGATCGCCCAGAAGCTGGGCTACCGGCTGGTGGGACATCGGCTGGAGCTCTACGGCATGCCTGCGACCCGGAAGCCGCGCGAATGACCGCGAACCAGCGCGGCATCGTCCTCATGGTGGGAGGCATGGCCGGCTTTGCCCTTGAGGACATGTTCATCAAGCTCCTGGCCGCCCGGCTGCCGGTCGGCGAGATCCTCCTGGCCCTCGGGGTTTCCGGGGCCATCGTCTTTGGCCTGGTCGCCCGGCGTCGTGGGCTGCGGTTCTGGGCGCCGCAGTTCTTCCACCCCGCAGTCCTGGGCCGCAACCTGAGCGAGATGCTCGGCACGTTCGGCTATGTTTTGGCCATCGCGCTCTCGCCGCTGACCACTGCCACGGCGATCTTCCAAGCCACTCCGCTGGCCGTGACCATGGGAGCGGCGCTTTTCCTTGGCGAGTCCGTAGGATGGCGGCGCTGGATCGCCATTCTGGTGGGGTTCGCCGGCGTCATGATGGTCGTCCGGCCGGGGTCCGAAGCCTTCGTCCCTGCCTCGGCCTTTGCCCTGCTGGCTGTCGTCGGTCTGGGTGGTCGCGATCTGTTCACGCGCCGCATTCCCCAGGCGATCGACTCGATGCTGCTCGTGGCCTGGGGCTTTGCGGCCGTGGGTGTTGTGGGTGCAGTCGAACTGGCAGTCACAGGAGGCGCGGCGGTTCCGACAGGGCCCGAGACGGCTTGGTTCCTTGGGGCCCTGGTGACAGGCGCGGTGGGCTACTGGGCCTTGACTGAGGCGATGCGGGCCGGGGAAATCTCGGTCATCACCCCCTTCCGCTACACCCGCCTGCTGTTCGCCCTTCTGGTCGGAATCACCGTGTTCTCCGAGCGGCCCGATGGGTGGACCCTGGGTGGCGCGCTCCTGATCGTCGGCTCGGGCATCTACAGTCTTCTGCGCGAGCGGCAGCGCGCCCGCAGCGCGCGCGAAAGTCTTTCCCCGGCGCCAGCCGCGCGCTAGGGACTGCCCAACCGCAACGCCCCCGCATCGAAAAGGGACTGCCCATGAGCACGATCATCGACATCCACGCCCGCGAGATCCTCGATAGCCGCGGCAATCCGACCGTGGAGGTCGATGTGACCCTGGAAGACGGAACCACGGGACGCGCCGCAGTGCCCTCGGGCGCCTCGACCGGCGCACACGAGGCCGTGGAGAAGCGGGACGGCGACAAGGCCCGCTACAAGGGCAAGGGCGTCCTTGAAGCCGTGGCCGCCGTCAACGGCGAGATCGCCGAAGCCGTGATCGGGCTGGACGCGACAGAGCAGGCCGGCATTGACGCCATGATGATCGAGATGGACGGAACGCCCAACAAGGGCCGCCTTGGCGCCAATGCCATCCTTGGCGTCTCGCTGGCGGTGGCCAAGGCTGCGGCCGACTTCACCTCTCAGCCGCTCTATCGCTATGTGGGTGGGACGGCCGCCCGCATCCTGCCCGTACCGATGATGAACATCATCAACGGTGGCCAGCATGCCGACAACCCGATCGACATTCAGGAATTCATGATTATGCCCGTGTCGGCGGAGAACATCCGCGATGCCGTGCGCATGGGCTCCGAGGTCTTCCACACCCTGAAGAAGGAACTGCACGACCAGGGCCTGGCTACCGGCGTCGGCGACGAAGGCGGCTTCGCACCCGGCCTCAACTCGGCGCGCGAGGCTTTGGACGTCATCCTCCGTGCGATCGAGAAGGCAGGGTATCAGCCTGGCCAGGACATCCACCTCGCACTCGATTGCGCGGCCACCGAGTACCACAAGAACGGCAAGTACGAGATGGTGGGAGAAGGCAAGTCGCTCTCCTCCGAAGAGAACGTCCGGTTCCTCGAAGGGCTCGTGGCCGACTATCCGCTGATCTCCATCGAAGACGGCATGGGCGAGGATGATTGGGACGGCTGGGCGATGCTGACCCAAGCCCTGGGCGACAAGGTCCAGCTCGTGGGTGACGACCTTTTCGTGACCAATCCTAGCCGGCTGAAGGACGGCATCGCCCAGGGCGTGGCCAACTCGCTCCTCGTGAAGGTCAACCAGATCGGCACGCTGAGCGAGACCCTCAAGGCGGTCGATATGGCCCACCGCGCCCGCTACACCTGTGTGATGTCCCACCGGTCCGGCGAGACCGAGGACGCCACCATCGCCGACCTCGCCGTGGCGACCAACTGCGGGCAGATCAAGACCGGCTCGCTGTCACGGTCGGACCGCTTGGCCAAGTACAACCAGCTCATCCGCATAGAGGAGATGCTGGGCGATATGGCCGAGTACGCGGGCCGCTCGATCCTGCGGTAAGCAGCCTGCTCCTGAGAGGGATCAGATCCCTGCCCCTCTGTGGCCTCGCAATGATGCGAGGCCGCTTGCGAAACGACGAACCGTCTTCGCTGGGTCGTGCAACAGTCCTCGCAGACGTCCTGTTCGGACAGGACGCCTGGTCGGACCACGAACCTGCCGGAATCCCGGTTGCGGGAGTCCGGAAAGCCTCACTCCTTACGAAACAAGCGGCGCTGGAGAGTGATCGTGACAGATCCGGAACGCATCATCGCCATGCTCGACCTCCGGCCGCATCCCGAAGGGGGCTGGTATCGACAGACCTGGGTAGCGGAGGCCGAACCAGGGGACCGTCCAGCAGGCACCTGCATCTACTTCCTGTTGCAGCGGGGCGAACGAAGCCACTGGCACCGTGTGGATGCAGCCGAGATCTGGCACTACTACGCCGGAGCGCCGCTCGTGCTGTCCGCCTCAGTCTCGACAGATGGTCCGGCGGTGGAGCGGATTCTCGGACCCGATCTCTTCAACGGGCAGTCACCCCAAAGCGTCGTGTCCCCTGGATGGTGGCAGGCCGCGCGAAGTTTCGGCGACTGGACCCTGGCCGGCTGCACCGTCAGCCCGGGGTTTCGATTCGAAGGGTTCGAACTCGCGGCACCCGGTTTTGATATAAAGAGGTCGCCATGATCCCCGATCGCGAAGTTGACGCTCGGGGTCTGATCTGCCCGCTTCCCGTCCTCCGGGCCAGAAAGGTCCTCCTTGGCATGACGTCGGGCCACGTGCTGCGCCTGCTGGCCGACGATCCGATGGCCGCGATCGACCTGCCGCATTTCTGCGCCGAAACCGGTCACGATTATCTAGGTCAGACCTTGGAGGACGGAGTTCAGGTTCACCTGATCCGGCGTGGTCCAGCCCAGAAAGCTTAAGGGCCCCGTCTCGCGACAGGGCCCTTCTCGTTATTGGTCAGCGGGCCCACCAGCCACGCCGCTTGGGCCGTTCAGCCTGAGAGCCGGCCCCGTCCGCAGGAGCATCTCTGCCTTCCAGCTGACCCCCTTGAACAATCTGCTCGAATTGCTCGCGGGCCTCTTGGGCCGTTGCGGGCGCATCGCCAGCCGGAACTGGAACGTCGAGCGCCGGTTCGTCGTCCAGAGCCACGGCTGCATCCACTGCATCGTCCGGGTCAGCAGGAGGGGGCGTCGGGACATCCACCTGCTCTGTGACCGCTGCTCCGGCACGGGGACGACGCGCCCGAGCAGGCTTGGCCGGCTTGGGTGCCTCTTCCTTGGTAGGCGTGGCAACGGGGGCAGCGTCGGGAGAAGCTGCGTCCGCCTTGCGGGCACGGCTTCGCCGCTTCGGGGCCGGTTCCGCCGGCTCGACGTCGACCGGCTTGGGCTCCTCGGCCGCCTTACGGCGCGTGCGCCGCTTCGGAGCAGGCTGCGGTTCGGCACCGACCTCTTCGGTCGCGGCAACTGGCTCTTCGACCGGAACGGCCGCTGGTTGAGCCTCGGGGGCCAGATCCGCAACGCTCTCGACCGGCTGCTGTGGGGCTACAGGTTCAGGTTGCTCAACAGCTTCGGCCAATGCCGCAGGAGCGTCGTCGGCTTCCTCGGCCTCCTCGCCGTCATCACCCTCTTCGTCGTCCGCCTCCTCGGTGTCGGACTCCGCACCCGTGAGTTCGACACGGTCGCCGTTCCGCCGCCGGCGCCGGCGCCGCCGCTTCTTCCGCGGCCGATCATCCTCGGACACGACAGCCTCCGCAGTGACGTCGGCGGCTTCGCTCTCGACGGCCTCGGCCTCGGTCTCCACCTCGCCGAGGTCGCCTGCCTCGGTCAGGCCCTCTTCCTCGGTGAACTCCTCCTCGTCAGGCATGAGGGCGGCAGAACCGGCCATGACAATGGCCTGCGGTTCCGGAACCGCACGGGTCGCGGTCTTGAACTTCTCGATCGCGAAATCCGGTGAGATCAGGCGGCCGTCGGCCTCGACGCGCACGGCCATGGCATAGCGCTGCTCGATCCCGGCGATGTGTTCCCGCTTGTGGTTCATGAGGTAGTTGGCGATGCCCACCGGAACGCGGACCAGAACCTCCTTGGTCCGGCCGCGGACGCCCTCCTCATCGAGTTGACGAAGGATCGCGAGTGCCACGCTATCGTCCGAGCGGAGATGGCCGGTCCCGTGGCAGTGCGGGCACGGCTGGGTCGTCGATTCCAGCATCCCCGGACGCAGCCGTTGACGGGACATCTCCAGCAGGCCGAAGCCCGAAATGCGGCCCACCTGGATGCGGGCGCGATCGGTCTTGAGCTTGTCCTTGAAGCGCTTCTCGACGGATGCGTTGTTCTTGCGCTCCTCCATGTCGATGAAGTCGATCACGATGAGCCCAGCAAGATCGCGAAGCCGAAGCTGGCGCGCCACCTCGTCGGCAGCCTCGAGGTTGGTCTTCAGAGCCGTCTGCTCAATGGACCCTTCCTTGGTCGCCCGACCCGAGTTCACGTCGATCGCAACCAAGGCCTCGGTGACGCCGATGACGATGTACCCGCCCGATGGAAGCTGAACGACGGGGTTGAACATCGAAGCCAGGTAGCTCTCGACCTGATAACGCGCGAACAGAGGCATCGGGTCGCGGTAATGCACCACCTCCTGCACTTGGGTAGGAAGGATCATGCGCATGAACTCGCGCGCGTTCCGATGCCCTTCGGCCCCTTCCACGATGACCTCGTCGATCTCATTGGAGTAAAGATCCCGGATCGAGCGCTTGATGATGTCGCCTTCCTCGTAGATCTTCGACGGCGCGATGGAACGCAGCGTCAACTCGCGGATCTGCTCCCAAAGGCGCTGCAGGTAATCGTAGTCCCGCTTGATCTCGGCCTTGGTGCGCTGGCTGCCGGCCGTGCGGATGATCAGGCCCGCTCCTTCCGGCACGTCCAGTTCGGCCGCGATCTCCTTGAGCTTCTTGCGGTCGACGGCGTTGGTGATCTTACGAGAGATGCCACCTCCTCGGGCGGTGTTCGGCATCAGGACGCAGTAGCGGCCCGCCAAGGATAGATAGGTGGTCAGAGCTGCGCCCTTGTTGCCACGCTCTTCCTTGACGACCTGGACCAGCATGATCTGCCGGACCTTGATGACCTCCTGGATCTTGTAACGCCGGACGCGAGAGGTCTTGCGGGCCGGACGAAGGTCCAGATGATCCTCCTCCTCGGCCACGACCTCGATCGTTTCGTCTTTCTCGACGACCTCGACGCCATCCTCTTCGGATGCTTCTTCGGTGTCAGACGCTTCACCGACGGCCGGCGCGCTGCCAAAGGCTGGGACCTCGACGGGCGTGTCCTGCACGGCGAGCATCGGGGACAAGCCTTCCGCGCCCTCCGAACCCTCCTCGACCGTCAGGTCGATGGTTTCCATCCCTGCGGGATCCAGGCCTGACTCGCGAGTCGCGACAGCATCCCCTTCGCCTTCGCAGCTAAGAGGCTTGGAGCGGCCACGTCCACGGACCCTCTGGCGCCGCCCGTCCCGCCGCCGGTCCGCGCCACGGTCGTCGGCCTTGGCTTCGACGCTTTCGTCAGAGGACTCTTCCTCCTCGCTCTGCTCGGCGAGGGCGCGCTCTTCGGCGAGCAGCGCCTGGCGATCCGCCACGGGGATCTGGTAGTAGTCCGGGTGGATTTCGGCGAAAGCGAGGAAACCGTGCCTGTTTCCGCCGTAATCTACGAAAGCGGCCTGCAGCGAGGGCTCTACCCGCGTGACCTTGGCGAGGTAGACGTTGCCGGCAATCTGGCGCTTGGACGCGGACTCGAAATCGAAATCCTCGACGCGGTTGCCGTCCACCACCACGACCCGAGTCTCCTCGGGGTGGGTGGCATCGATGAGCATTTTCTTGGCCATTTGATCCTGCATGCGCGACCTGGCGGCGCCCACTGAGGGGCGCTTGGGGGTCGGTCATGTCCATGGTTGGCGACGGCGCGCATGAAAGCGGGGCCAAGATCCCTCGGGACCCGACCCTGCCAACCTTCATCAAGCGCGCGCAACATCGCGGGTTCTTCTCCGACGCCGCAGGGATCCGCGGCGCCCGTTTCACGACCCCTTGACGCTGCCCGTAGGCCGCGCGGCTGGGGATCTCAGTCAGGCCAAGGCGGCCCAGTCCAGTCCGAATCATCCGTGGCCGACATGGACCACTTGGCGGAGACCCGGAAATCCTTTGACGGCGCGCCCAAGACCGAGCGCATCCGTTCCCACCTTCATAGCGAAGGCGGGGCGGGATGCACAATGCCCTACGTCATGCCTGTCAGAGGTAGTCCGACCGGCTCAGGTTGTACTTGGCCATCTTCTCGTTGAGGGTGCGCCGGGGAAGGCATAGCTCCTCCATGACGGCGACGATGGAGCCCTTGTGCCGGCGCATGGTGTTGTCGATCAGCATTCGCTCGAAGGCTTCCACGAACTCCTTGAGCGGCTTGCCTTCGGTGGTCATGGCGGGCTTGGCGGAGTCGTCCGTGTCGGCCATAAGCAGTGAGGCGATGGTGCCGGTCCCGCGCCGGTTCTGGAGGACCGCGCGCTCCGCCACATTGATCAGTTGCCGCACGTTCCCGGGCCAGGGTGCCTGCAGCAGTTGTGCCGCTTCCTGCGCCGAGATCTCGGGCGTGTCGCAGCCATACTCTTCAGCGAACTGCTCGCTCAGACGGGTGAACAGGGTCAGGATGTCCTCGCCACGCTGGCGCAGGGGAGGGACTGTGATTCGAAGGGCCGCCAACCGATAGAACAGATCCGGCCGCAAGACCGATTCGCAGGTCTTCCCCTCGTCCTGCAGGTTGCAGATCGCGATGATGCGGGTCTCGGCCGGACTGCCCTGGTCGTTGATGGCCGTGAGGAGCCGTGCCTGCAGCGGTCCTGACAAGGCCTCGACATCCTCGAGAACCAGGGTTCCTCCCCTGGCCTCCTCGACCGCCGGCATGGGCTCATCCTGCTGCGGTGGGCCGAAAAGTCGCCGTGAGAGCGTATCGTCGTCATAGGCTGAGCAGCTCAGCAGGACGAACTTTCGTGACGAGCGGGCGCTGACCGCATGAAGGGCATGCGCGACAAGCGTCTTGCCGGTCCCCGTCTCGCCCTCGATGAGGATGTGGCCCTCGGCCTGCCCGAGATCGAGTATGTCCTCACGCAGCCGCTCCATCGTCGGGGACGCCCCGATAAGCTTGCGCATGAGCGCGTCCTTGTCCGACAACTCGCGGCGCAGGGCGCGCGAGTCCAGGGCGAGCCGCCGGGCCTGCGTCGCCTTCTTCGCCAACTCCGTCATTCGATCGGGATTGAAGGGCTTCTCGAGAAAGTCGAACGCCCCCACACGCATCGCCTCCACCGCCATCGGCACGTCGCCATGACCGGTGATCATGATGACCGGGAGCGTGGAGTCGACGCTCTTAAGTTTGCGGAGAAATTGCATGCCGTCCATCCCCGGCATCCGCACGTCGCTGACCACGATCCCCGGATAGTCTGCGTTGATCCCCTTCAGGGCATCCTCGGCAGAGCCGTAGGTCTCGGTGTCGAACCCCGAAAGGGCCAGCCACTGACTGATGGACTGTCGCATGTCCTTCTCGTCATCGACGATCGCGATTTTCATGGTCTTGGACATTCACGGTCCTTCCTAAACCTACTCGGCAGCAGCGACCTTGGCGTCGAGCGCAGGGAGGACGACCTCGAAAACCGCTCCTCCATCCGCACCATTGCGTGCGGTCAACCGCCCGCCTAGGTCGTTCACAATGCCGGAGGAGATGGCAAGTCCCAAGCCAACTCCGTCTCCGGGCTGCTTAGTGGTATAGAAAGGCTCGAAGAGCGCGTCTAGGTCTTCGATTCCCGGGCCATTGTCGCGGACTGTTAAACTGACGGTCTGGCCGGCCGCAAGCAGGATCTCGACTGCAGGATCCTTCACACTACGCGTCGCATCAAGAGCGTTGCGCAACAGGTTGATGATGACCTGTTCCAGGCGCAGCCGGTCACCGAGGATCACGGCTGGGCCGTCCGACATCGTTCGCGTTATGGCCACCCGGCGCGCCTTGAGCTGCGGCTCCATCATGGCGAGCGCCGAAGACACGGCATCGCGGACGTCGAACGGCTCGAACGCATCCGAGCCCTTCCGCGCATAGCTCTTGAGCTGTCGCGTGATGGCGCCCATGCGATCGATCAGATCGTCGATCCTTTGAAACGAGGCGAGCGCTTCCTCTGGCCGCTTGCGTTGGATGAGGAGCCGGGCGCCGGCAAGGTATGTCTTCATGGCCGCTAGGGGCTGGTTAAGCTCATGACTCACGGCAGCCGACATCTCCCCAAGGACGGCGAGCTTGGACGACTGCGCCAGGGTCTGCTCGGCGACCTGGAGTGTCTTCTCCATGCGCTCCCGCTCTGCGATCTCCCGGCTGAGCCGCGCGTTGAGCAGCCGCAATTCGGCCGACTCCTTCTGAAACGTGATCAGGCGCGAGGCCGTCTTTCGGGACGATAGCCAGAATGCGAGCGCCAGCAGGATCGCGAAGCCCATGATCTCGAGGGCGAGGACGCCGTTCACCCGTTCGCGCACGCTGGCATAGGCTGTGAACCCGATCAGCCGCCAGCCTTGGAACGGGATGCGGAGTTCGCGCCGCATCACTGCCTCACCGCTCACATACGCATCGACGGGCAAGGTGGTCCAATCCTGAGTGACCCGTAGGGCCCGCTCGATCGACGACGGCGCCGATGTGAGTTGCAGGGCGTCGGTCTCGGTCAGGCCACGCCAGCGCCGCTCGGTGGCAAGGAGGACGTCCCCGCTGGCATTGGTCACCATGACGGCGTCCTGCGTTCCGGCCCAGCTCTGCTCCAGGCGCGCAAGGTTCACCTCAACGGAGATTACGCCTAAGACCTCGCCGCCCTCCTCGACGCGGCGGGAGTAGAGGAATCCAAAGGCGCCGGTGGGCTGCTCGACGACCGTGAACTCCGTTCCGGTTCCCCGCAGAGCCTCGGTGAAGTAAGCCGTGGCCGCGTGCACCTCGCCTAGCCGCCTGCGCTCGGTGGCAGCCACTACACGGCCTTCGCGATTGTAGAGCATGATCGAGGCGGCCCCGATCTCGTCCACGAGACCGAGGAGCCTTTGGGTGGATCGTGAGAAGTCCCCGATCTGGAGCGCGTTGATCAGCTCGGGATCACGTACGAGCAGTTGGGGCACGATGGAATTGCGCTGAAGCTCTGAGACGAGCTGACCGACATAGAGCGTGTAGCGGACCTCGGCCCGGTTTCTCACCGTTTCGGTGAAACGCTGGGTCAGGACTTGGTTGGTGATCCAGATGATCGCGACAGCGGCTAGGCAGAACAGCGCGAGCGCGATGCGCGGCCACCAGGATCGGCCAAGTCCAGCGTTGGGGGTGTCTCGGACGTCGCTCATGCCTGGTGGTCTAAGCCTTGCCGCATCCGCCCTCAAGGAAGGCGGACCTAGGCAGTCGCAAACTGGCCGACGAGGCCGCGGAAAAGCGCCAGCCCATCCGTGCCGCCGTGATTGGGATCTGCCGCCCGTTCGGGGTGCGGCATCAGGCCGAGAACCCGGCGATTGGCGGAAAGCACGCCAGCCACGTCCTCCAGGGAACCATTCAGCGGAGCGGCATAGGTGAATGCGATCCGATCTTCGCCCCGGAGACGGGCCATCGTTTCGTCGTCAGCGAAGTAGTTCCCGTCATGGTGCGCGATCGGAAACTGCACCTCCTGACCCGTGGCGTAGCCTTCGGTGAAGGCCGAGTCCGACGTACCCACATGCAGGGTGGCCGTGCGGCAGATGAACTTCAGACCGGCGTTCCGCATGAGAGCCCCGGGCAGAAGACCCATTTCGGTGAGGACCTGGAAGCCGTTGCAGATTCCCAGCACATACCCTCCCCGCCTGGCATGGGCCTGTACGGCCGCGCCGATCGGAGACTGCGCCGCGATGGCTCCGCAACGTAGATAATCCCCGAAGGAGAACCCGCCCGGAACGGCCACGAGGTCGGTTCCCGCAGGCAGGGCATGATCCTTGTGCCAAGCCAAGCTCACATCTGCGCCCGCATGGCGGAGAGCGACAGCGAGATCCCGGTCGCAGTTCGAACCAGGGAAGACGACAACGGCAGCCTTCATCGTGACACCTCCTCAGGATGGGCAGGGTCCTTAAGACCTGCGTGCCTTTCGCCGTCAACCCTGCGGTGTGTCGCAAGAGCCAAGTCAAGAAACTGGCCGCCACAGCCGTGCCAAGAGGAGTCCCGGCGTCCATCGCCGGCGATTTCGGCCGAGACACCAGAAAGTCCTGTCTCGCTGGAAGCCAGCGGAGCCAGATCCCTTCGGCCGGTCTCGATCAGCCCAAGAAGCGGAGGATGCTGCCCAGTAGGCGTCCCATGGTTGCCAAGACCGGTCAGGTGGCCCGAATAGACGGACATGACGTCCACTTCGATCCGAGACCGTGAATGGCAGGCAGCCCGACTTGGACGTGACGCCCCAGGGGTCGTAGGCAGCGGCTCGAGGCATCCAGGGCGCAGGGGAGCCCAAGGCTTCCAAGCTCGCATGCGCGGCGGCGCCGTTCAGATCCCGGATTGCCTGGGCGGGTTCATCATCCCGCGCATTGGCGACCGCGTTGGCCCCAAGTCTTTACGCAGGATCGCTCACCATGTTCACAGCCCTGATGCGGCACTTGTCGCTTGGCCGAGGACGACCAAGAGCCCAGGTCCGTGGACGGCCAGCCACTCGCCCGGCTTCGAAGCAGTGCGCCCGGTCAGTACGTGCCAGGCTGTCGAAGCCCGGCAACCCAGCCCTGCCACAAGGTCAGGCGACAGTCGCACAGGCGAAGGAGTAAGATTGTGGTCGCGCGGCACGGACACGTACTCGGCGAATGCTCCCTGTGTAGTGAAGCCCGGAATCACCTGATCGACCCAGGTGGTCGACTCCCCGGCTAGGCAGCAGGGACACTCGCCGCAAGCCAGAGTGAATGGGGCTATGACCTGATCGGCCAGCCTCCAGCGAGACCGGGTTCCAGCGTCAACGAGCTCTCCAGAATACTCCTTGCCGAGGATGTGCCCCGGCTTCACGAGCCAATGCTCACCACCCCGCCGTGCCAGTCCGAGCGGGAGACCACGCAGGACAGAACCCGAAGCGCGACCCGTCGTCAGGGCAGCCCGGGTCAGGTTGGTTCTGGACGACGAGCGGTGTGGAGCTTGTCCAGCACCGCCTCGCGCATCAGGCCAGTTCGATCCGGTAGCTTTCGATGACCGTGTTGGCCAGAAGCTTCTCGCACATCGCTCGCACCTCGGTCTCGGCGGTCGGGCGGTCCGATGCGGCGAGGTCGAGCTCGATCACCTTGCCTTGGCGCACGCCATTCACGCCCTCAAAGCCCAGTGAGCCCAGGGCACGTCGAACGGCTTCCCCCTGGGGATCGAGAACCCCGTTCTTCAACATGACGGTGACAGTGGCCTTCATCAGCGAGCCTTCAATTGATCAGAGTAGGCTTGGGGCGATGCGTGACGTTCGACGGCAGAACGCCAAGGCGACGCGCGACCTCGGTATAGGCTTCCGTCAGCGAACCCAGATCGTTGCGGAACACATCCTTGTCGAGCTTGCGGCCAGTCTCGATGTCCCAAAGGCGGCACGAGTCCGGGCTGATCTCATCGGCCACAACCAAGCGAGCGAAATCACCGTCCCAGATGCGACCGATCTCGATCTTGAAGTCCACGAGCTTGATGCCGACGCCCATGAAGACCCCCGACAGGAAGTCGTTCACCCGCAGCGCAAGCGCAACGATGTCGTCGAGGTCCTGCTGCGCCGCCCAGCCGAAAGCGATGATATACTCCTCGGGCACCAGCGGGTCGCCGAGCCGATCATCCTTGTAACAGAACTCAACGATGGGTCGCGGAAGCTGCGTGCCTTCGTCCATGCCCAGTCGCTTGGCCATCGAGCCCGCGGCAAAGTTCCGGACGATCACCTCGAGAGGGATAATCTCAACCTGACGAACGAGTTGCTCGCGCATGTTGAGGCGGCGGATGAAATGGGTGGGCACGCCGATCTGCTGAAGGCCGGTCATGAAGAACTCGCTCAGGCGGTTGTTCAGGACACCCTTGCCCTCGAAAACTTCCTTCTTGGCGCCATTGCCGGCCGTCGCATCGTCCTTGAAATACTGGACGATGGTCCCCGGCTCCGGCCCTTCGTAGAGGATCTTCGCCTTGCCTTCGTAGATCTTCTTGCGACGTGGTGCCATGAAGGGGCTCCTGGGGGTCGGGGGACCCGCTCCTATGAGGTTGCTGGCCTCATACGGCAAGGCCCCCTTGCGGGCAAGTCACCCCAGGGTCATACCACGCGCAGCCACGGCGAGCCCGATCGGGGATTGCCACATTCCAGGAGGAAAGGTCACGGCCATGACCACGTTCGACGACCGCGAGCGCGCCTTCGAGGCCCAGTTCGCCCATGATGCCGACATGCAGTTCCGAGCCGAAGCCCGGCGCAACCGGCTCTTGGGCCTGTGGGCAGCCGGCCTGCTCGGAAAGTCCGGAGACGAAGCATCGTCCTATGCCAGCGCCGTCGTCAAGTCGGACGTCCAGCAGCCTGGCGAGGAGGACGTGTTCGAGAAGATCAGGTCCGACCTTCACGGAACGGTTGACGACGCCACTATTCGCCAACGCATGCGGGCCCTGATGGCCGAGGCGAAAGCTCAGTTGATGAACGAGGCCGACTAAGGACCTTGGGCACCGATCTCCGAAAAGCCGGATCTGTTAACCCGACTTTCACGACCTTCCGGGGACACTGCTGCGGCTTGGGGAACTGGTTCCCGGCCCGCACCCGGAGGCTCAATGTTCTTACAGGCCAAACCACGCCTGCCGCTTCTGCAGGAGGCGACAGGCGCTTCACGGGATCGGGCGCTCGCGCATGCTCCTCAGGCCGAATGGGGACTGGTCCATCAAGGGGCTAAGGTGCTCCTGACCTCGGACCAGAATGCAGGCTGGCTAACCCTGACCGCGGGCCCGTGCCTGGTGGCCCTTGGTCTTCCCCTGGGACGAGCCGGCCTGCAGGAGCTGTTTCACACGGCCAATGTCGCTGGACGGCGGCCGCTGCTCTACAAGTGTGACAGGGCCACGGCACTGACGGCACGCCAGAACAAGTGGCGTGTGGTTCGCCTTGGCCAAGAGGCTATGCTCGACTTGGCGGAATGGAGCCAGGAACGTCCGTCCCGCCGACAACTCCGCCGGAAGATCCGTACCGCCGAAAAGGCTGGCATCCGGGTTTCGACCGGCTCCGACCTGCCTCTGGCGGAAATGGAGGCCGTGAACCGCGTCTGGTCCGAGAGGCACGGTGGCGAGAAAGGGTTCTCCATGGGCCGTTTCGAACCCACGTACCTGCGGCGCCAGCGCACTTTCCTGGCTCACCTTGAAGGACGCCTTGTCGCCTTCGCGACCTTCCATGCCACACAGGAGGAGTGGACGCTCGACCTGATGCGGCATGTCGAGGACACCCCTAGCGGCACGATGCACCTGCTCATTGCCGCCGCAGCGTCCAAAGCGCGCGCAGAGGGGTGTGCTCGACTCAGTCTTGCAGCCATTCCGCGACCCCTGCCCGACTGGGCAAGTCGGCTGACACGCTGGCAACCTTGTCTCGGCCTAGCTCAGTTCAAGAAGTCCTTCGGTCCAGTTCTCGTACCGCGATATGCCGCGGCTCCGGATGTACCGTCCCTTGTGATGGGTTTGCTCGCCGTAGCCCTGGCCATCCATCGGCCACAGCCCCCCATTCCTGAATCAGAGATGCGAGATCCTGCGCTGCCAGCCGCTCGCCTCAGGAGCAGGCGGCTGGAAAGACGACGGCGGTGGCCCCACTTTGGGTTTGATCCCGCGCGCGTGCCATGCGATGCGCAGCCGGCGAAACTGCGGCCGGTGGCCTTCCTGCTTTCCGGCCGGCGCCCGCCCTCGTAGAAAGTTTCAAGGATGACCGACGCCCTGTCCCGCCTGCTCGAAACCCGTGACTGGCTCCTAGCCGACGGCGCGACGGGCACCAACCTCTTCAACATGGGTCTGACCGCTGGTGAGGCGCCGGAGCTTTGGAACGACGAGCATCCCGATCGCATCCGCCTTCTTTATCAAAGTGCCGTCGACGCTGGCAGCGACCTGTTCCTGACAAATAGCTTCGGGGGCAATGCGTCACGCCTCAAGCTTCATGGCGCCGACGGCCGTGTGAGGGAACTCAACCGGCAGGCTGCCGAGATCGGGCGCGAGGTCGCGGACAAGGCGGCTCATCCGGTGATCGTGGCCGGGTCGGTCGGCCCCACTGGTGAGATCATGTCCCCCATGGGCACCCTGACCCACGAAACGGCCGTGGAGATGTTCCACGAGCAGGCGGAAGGTCTGAAGGAGGGTGGTGTCGATGTTCTCTGGGTGGAGACCATCAGTGCCACCGAAGAGCTTCGTGCCGCCGCAGAGGCGTTCGCGATGGCTGGAATGCCGTGGTGCGGCACCATGAGCTTTGACACCGCCGGTCGCACCATGATGGGGGTAACTTCGGCCGATATGGTGAAGCTGGTCGGGAAGCTGCCCAACCAGCCCATCGCCTTCGGCGCGAACTGCGGCGTCGGAGCATCGGACTTGCTTCGGACAATCCTGGGGTTTGCCGCCGCCGGGCCGGAACGCCCGATCATCGCAAAAGGCAATGCCGGCATTCCACGCTACCACGAAGGACACATCCATTATGACGGGACACCCGAACTGATGGCCGAGTACGCCATCCTCGCTCGGGACGCCGGTGCCACGATCATTGGGGGCTGCTGCGGGACGATGTCGGAGCATCTGCGATTGATGCGGGACGCGTTGGAGAACAGGCCTCGTGGCGAACGGCCGACGCTTGAAATCATTGCTGAGCTTCTTGGGAAATTCTCGTCCACCTCCGACGGCACGGGCGACGATCAGACCCCGGTGCGCCGGGGCAATCGCCGGAGCCGAAGTTAACACGCTCGGACCCCCGGGATGCTGATCCGGGGCGTTATCTTCGGCCTTTAAGTCCCGGTCGGCTCTTAGAATTCGGTGCTTCGATACCCATATATCCTCCTACAGACTAGGAGGTGGATATGCAGTTGGAAGGTCATAGGGTTCTCAGGAAAGGGCACACCCGGCGGCGCTACGGAAAGGTCGACGCACAGGTCACGACACGCTTGAACGACGACGGCTCGGAAATCGTCTTTGAGTCTTCGATTCCGGTTTCGAAGGGATGGTCGGATGTTTGTTTCGTCCTGCCAGTCGACGCGCTGCCAGAGTTGATGCGGCTTGCGCTGGAACGACGTCAGAACAGCGAAAGCTGACAGTCAGGTGGTTTGGGTACGGTGAACAGATCGGTTTGGAGCGGCGGAAGCGGAAGAAACCCGAGTCGCTTCCGCGCCAACTCGAAACGAGCTGCAAGGAGCTGGGCCCATGTTCCCTGGCCCGTCATTCGAGTGTTCCATTCAGGGTCATAGTCGCGTCCACCGTGCAGGTCCCGCACGCGGTTCAGAATGCGCGTGGCCCGGTCAGGGAAGCGTTCGACCACCCATTGTCGAAACAGTGGGCTAACTTCGCGCGGAAGCCGCAGCACGATCATGCTTGCAGCGTGAGCGCCGGCCTCCCTGGCGGCGGACATGATGACCTCGAGTTCGTGGTCAGTCAGAGCCGGAACGACGGGAGAGACCTGAACACGGACCGGTATGCCGCACGCGGAAAGCCGCTGCAGCGTCAACAACCGGCGTTCCGGAGTGGGTGCCCTTGGTTCCATCGCGCGCGAGACCGCCGCATCAAGCGTGGTAAGGGAAAGTCCTACATTCACCAAGCCCAGCTTTGCCAACGGCGCGAGCAGGTCGATGTCCCGCTCGATCAGCGTTCCCTTCGTGGTGATCGTAAAAGGGTGACGATGCTCGCCAAGAACTTCGATCAGACCTCTCATGATGCGTCGGTCGCGTTCGATCGGCTGATAAGGATCAGTGGCGGTTCCCACGGCCAGCACCTTCGGCACGTACCCACGCTGCGCGAGTTCGCGGGCCAGCACAATGGGCGCAGTCGGCTTGGCGATCAGTCGAGTCTCGAAATCGAGGCCCGCCGACAGGCCCAAGTACGCATGCGTCGGGCGCGCAAAGCAGTAGATGCAGCCATGCTCGCAGCCTCGGTAGGGGTTGAGAGAGCGGTCGAACGGAATATCGGGTGAGTTGTTCGTGGCAATCATCCGTCGCGGCCGTTCGTCGGCGACTTCGGCCTGAAGTGGAGGCAGAGGCTCGTGACGGCCCCAGCCATCATCGACCGGGACACGAACATAGGGTTCGAACCGACCGGCTTGGTTACTGGCCGCCGCTCGACCGGGTCGCTGCGCGGCGGGAAGGTGCGACGGCATCTCTGTCATGAGCCAAGGATTAGAACATTTAGTGAACATAGCAAGGCTGATCCTCAGGGAGGTCTTGCCCTTTCGTCGGTTGCGAGGCAGGCGGTGTCGTAATCCGCTGCGACCGGCTCACCATGCCGGCGCACACAGGTCCCACGACCCGACCCGAGGAGCCACCATGGCCGACGACGAGATCATCCTATCCGAACTCGATGACGAGGAACTCGTCGCACAGATGTTCGATGACCTTTACGATGGTCTCAAGGAAGAGATCGAGGAAGGGGTGAACATCCTCCTTGAGCGCGGCTGGACCCCCTACGACATTCTGACCAAGGCCCTGGTCGGGGGCATGACGATCGTGGGGGCGGACTTCCGGGACGGCATCCTGTTCGTGCCCGAAGTGCTGCTCGCCGCCAACGCGATGAAGGGCGGAATGACCATCCTGAAGCCGCTGCTTGCGGAGACAGGAGCGCCTCGTGTGGGCAAGATGGTGATCGGCACCGTCAAGGGCGACATCCACGACATCGGCAAGAATCTGGTATCCATGATGATGGAAGGCGCCGGTTTCGAGGTCGTCGACCTTGGCATCAACAACGCTGTCGAAAAGTACCTCGATGCACTGGAATCCGAAAAGCCGGACATTCTGGGCATGTCAGCCCTGCTCACGACCACGATGCCCTATATGAAGGTCGTGATCGATACGATGAAGGAAAAGGGCATCCGCGACGACTATATCGTGCTCGTCGGAGGCGCGCCGCTGAACGAGGAGTTCGGGCGCGCGATCGGGGCCGATGCCTATTGCCGCGATGCCGCCGTTGCCGTGGAGACCGCCAAGAGCCTTGTCGCACGCAAGCACAACCAACCTGCCGCCCACTGACGAGCGCCTGACCGACGGCGGCCTCGCTCCCGAGGGACGAGGCCGCGTCCTTGTGATCGCCTGTGGAGCGATCGCTCGTGAGATCCTGGCCATCCAGGACGCCAGCCGGCTGGATCATCTGGATCTCCAGTGTCTACCCGCCATCCTGCACAACACGCCTGATCGGATCGTGCCAGCGGTCGAGGCAGCCGTCAGGGCTGCGGCAGGACGATATGCTTCTGTCTTCGTGGCCTATGCGGATTGTGGAACTGGGGGGCTGCTCAAGGCAGCCTGCGAACGGCTCGGCGTCGAGCTTATCGAAGGACCGCACTGCTACAGCTTCTTCGAAGGGAACCAAACCTTTGCGGGCCGTGATGAATTCACCGCCTTCTATCTGACAGACTTCCTTGTCCGTCAGTTCGACGCATTCGTCTGGCGGCCTTTGGGTCTCGATCGCCACCCCGAACTGAGGAACCTGTACTTCGGCCACTACGAGACGCTTGTGTATCAGGCACAGGTCGACGATCCCGCACTGACCCACAAAGCGCGGGACTGCGCCCAGAGGCTTGGCCTAGGCTTTGAACGCAGGTTCACCGGCTACGGCGACTTGGCCGCCGCGCTTCGGGAGTTGTGACTTCAGGCCGCCTCGCGCGCGGCCTCCCGAATGCGGACGATCATGGCACGCAAGCCGTTCGAGCGCTGCGAAGACAGATGGCTGTCAAGCCCGAGGCGCGCCAACTCGGCCTGGGCGTCCACCTTTTCGACCTCGGACACCGGCAGGCCAGCATACATAGCCCTGAGAATGGCGATAAGGCCCCGGACGATGGTCGCGTCGCTGTCGCCAAGAAAATCGAACCGGCCGGCCGAGATCTCTGGGTGGATCCAGACCTGCGAGGCGCAGCCGTTCACCTTGGTCGCCGGAACCTTCAGCGCTTCGGGCATCGGCGGCATCGCTTTGCCCAGGTCGATGACTTCGCGGTAGCGCTCTTCCCAGTCACCCAGAAAATCGAAGGTTTCGGCAATATCCTCAAAGGCGGGCGTGGCCATGGCAGGGCTCCGGTGACAGTGGCAGCAAAGCGGGCTTCGACATACCTCGCTTTGCCGGAGGACATAGATGGCGGTTTGTTCCCGGCCTACAAGCGGACGGTCACGACGTTCTGACCTTTTGCGGCCAGCCCGACTCGCCCTTCGCAGAGCTGGATCGCGTCTTCGCCGAAAACCTCCCGGCGCCAGCCCTGCAAGGCGGGCATGTCGCGGCCCCCGGCTGCAATGGCATCGAGCTCGGCGGAGGAGGCGATCAGACGCGCCGCCACCCCTTCGCTGTCCGACTTGGCCTTGAGCAGAACCCGGAGAAGGTCCGCGAGGGCGGGGTTGACCTGAAGCTGCTCACGCGGGTCGCTCTGCCGGGGCAAGTCCTCGGGGCGCAGGCCCGCAGCGCGCTTGACCGCAGCCAAGATCCCTTCGGCAATATCCCCTCTGCGTCCCTCGCGAAGAAGAAGGCGGGACTTGGAAAGGTCTGCCTCGGATTGGGGGCGCGTTGTGGCCAGTTCCACCAAGGCGTCGTCCTTGAAGACCCGGCTTCGCGGCACGTCCCTGCCCTGCGCATATTCCTCGCGGAAGCGCGCCAGTTCCACCAGGGCCGCAAGCATCTTGTTGGATCCGGGCCGAGTCCGTACCCGCTCCCAAGCGTCGGCAGGATCGGTGCGGTAGGTGGCAGGATCCATGAGGATGGCCATCTCCTCCGCCACCCAATGTTCCCGCCCATTCCTGGCCAAGCGTTCGGCCAAGTGGATGTAAACAGAGCGGAGATGCGTGACGTCGGCTGCCGCATATCGCAACTGAGCCTCAGTCAGCGGCCGGCTCGACCAGTCGGTAAACCGCGAGGACTTGTCCACCTCGGCCCTGGCGATCTTGCGGACCAGAGTCTCGTAGCTGACCTGATCGCCGAAGCCGCAGACCATCCCGGCCACTTGGGTATCGAAGAGCGGCTTCGGGATTACGCCCGCGTCCACATAGAAGATTTCGAGATCCTGCCGCGCAGCATGGAAGACCTTCACCACGTCGGGGTTCTGGAACAGGGCGTAGAGGGGAGCAAGACTCAGTCCATCTGCGCCGATGATGGGGTCCACGATGGCAACAGCTTCGTCCGTGTCGCCGGGATAGGCGATCTGAAGAAGGCAAAGCTTGGAATAGTAGGTCCGCTCGCGAAGGAATTCCGTATCGACGGTCACAAAGGGATGCTGGGCAGCACGGTCGCAAAAGGCGACAAGGGCCTCGGTCGTGGTGATGATCTGCATGATTGACGCCTAGGTCATCGAATGGAAGTTGGAAAGGTGGATCGGTGTGCGGTCGCCCACGACGAAACGCCGCAACACCTCGGGATACAGCCGGTGCTCCTGCACCAGGACACGAGCGGCCAGGCTGTCCGGCGTGTCGCCCTGCTCTACGGGAACGCGGGCCTGGCCAAGAATCGGGCCGAAGTCGAGTTCCTCGGTCACCTCGTGAACGGTGCAGCCATGCTCGTGGTCACCGTTCGCCAAAGCCCGCGCATGGGTGTGAAGCCCTGGATAAAGCGGAAGAAGCGAGGGATGGATGTTGAGCATCCGTCCTCTCCAGGCTGCGACGAAATCGGGCGTGAGAATGCGCATGAAGCCGGCAAGGCATATCAGGTCGGGTTCCTCGGTCGCCAAGGCCGCCTGAAGCTCGGATTCGAAGGCCGATCGATCGCGGCCGAAGGGACGGTGATCCACGGCAGCCGTGTGAATGCCGAGATCCCGCGCCTTTGCCAACCCCCCAGCCTGGGGGTCGTTGGACACCACTAGAACCGGCCTTGAGGGATGATCGCCCGTCATGGATCTGACCAGAGCCACCATGTTCGAGCCGCCGCCCGACAGGAGAATGGCGACCCGCCGAAGGCTCACGCGAGTTGACCCCTATAGGTTACGCCCTCTCCCGCCGCGACGCGGCCCAGTGGGACCACGGTCTCTCCCGCGTCTTGCAGGAGTTGGGTCAGATCATCGGCCCGGTCAGCCGCAGCGACGATCACCATCCCGACCCCCGCATTGAACGTCTTGAGCATCTCGGCTTCGGCGATTCTGCCAGCCTCCTTGAGCCAAGCGAAAACCGGCGGCAGCCGCCACGCGCCAAGGTCGATCGTAGCGCCCAAGCCAGCAGGAAGGATGCGCGGCAGGTTCTCGGTCAGGCCGCCCCCCGTGATATGTGCAAGGCCGTGGACACCGCCGGCCCGAATGGCCGCCAGCGCAGGCTTCACATAAAGGCGCGTCGGGGTAAGCAGCGCCTCGCCCAAAGCTTGATCCGACCAGGGCGCGCGAGAACTCCAGGACTGCCCAGCAACCTCGGCCACGCGGCGCACGAGGGAGAAGCCGTTCGAATGCACCCCGTCCGAAGCCAGGCCAAGTAGGATGTCGCCTTCGACGACGCCCTTCGGCAGATCGCCCCCGCGCTCCATGGCGCCAACCGCGAACCCCGCGAGGTCGAAGTCACCCCCGTTATACATGCCCGGCATCTCGGCCGTCTCTCCGCCGACCAAGGCGCAGCCCGAGCGCGCGCAACCCTCGGCGATGCCGGCGATGACTCGGGCGGCCTCTTCGACCTCCAGCTTTCCGGTCGCGAAGTAGTCAAGGAAGAGCAGCGGCTCCGCGCCCTGGCAGACGAGGTCGTTCACGCACATGGCGACCAAGTCGATGCCGACGCCATCAAGGTGTCCGGTTTCGATCGCGATGCGCAGCTTGGTCCCTACCCCGTCCGTCGCGGCCACGAGGATCGGATCCTGATATCCGGCGGCCCGAAGATCGAACAGCGCTCCGAACCCGCCAAGGCCCGACATCGTGCCGGCCCGTTCGGTCCGCCTCGCATGCGGCTTGATCCGGTCCACAAGGGCATTGCCCGCGTCGATGTCCACGCCCGCCTGCGCGTAGGTCAGCCCGCTCATGCCCGCACCTCCGTTGTGACGCGCCTGCGTTAGCCTAACTGCGACCGAGGAGCCAGAGCCGCTTGACGGATCGCATGCCCTCTGCCACGGGAACAATTGGCGGGCCGGTAGCTCAATGGTTAGAGCCGAGCGCTCATAACGCTTTGGTTGGGGGTTCGAGTCCCTCCCGGCCTACCATGGGGCCCTGTCGTCAGGCCTCGTCTCCGCTGCGCAATTGTCCTACCCGCTCTGTCAGGCGGGTCAGGAAGTCTGCAAGCGCAGCGCCTGGATCCGACATTTCGGAGGTCAGGACCGTGATTCCCCAACTGTTGAGCACGGCTTCCTGCGCGCGCCCGGCCCTTGGCAGGAAAACGTAGCTCCGCGGTCGGTTCCGCTCGTAAGCGGAGCGGCTCCAGGATTCCCACACCCTGTGGAGGAGGAGCCGGATGTTGAGGTCCTGCATCGAGTAGCCGACGAACAGAAGGGTCCGGCTCATCGCGTCGGCCCTGAACTTGACGTCCACAGGAGAGTCAAAGTTGAGACGGGCAAAATAATCCGTCTCGGTCAGCACGAGGCTCGCGTCGTCGTCGAAGTCGCCATGAAACTTGACGATCTGCGTGTGCTCGGACGTGGCAAAGGTCAGATCGCGCTCGTTGGCGATCTTGGTGAAGGGCTTCCCCTGGATGGTGAACGCCACCTCGAGATTCCGATCATAGTTGGTCGTGTAGATCAGGGGAAAGTCCAGGTCCACGATGTGCCGATGAATCACCGAGTCCTTGACCCGTTCCTCGGAGACCTTCCATTCCCTGTCCATCCAGCTTCGCAGCGGGCCGATGCTGCCATGGCGGAGGCGGTAGTATTCGGCCAGGATAGGGTGGCCCAGGTTCCGCCCGAGGTCGTCCTCCTCCAGCTTCAACTCCCCGATCATGTGGTCGATCAGGTCCTGCCACGAGGGGAGGCCCACGACCATCGACACGCCAGCGCCCACGAAAAGAATGGCCCGGCGCTCGTTGATGGATCCGGCAAGATCGTCGATGTCGCTTTGCATAATGAACGCCCAACATGGCTATCGTGGGAATGTTCCATCCGACAGGGACCCGGCAGGCTCGTATCCGGGTTCCTTGGGCGACAGTGGTCCTGACGACCCAAGGGGAAGGCTCATGGCCGACGCGACCTCTCGACACTGGCTGCGCGACCGGTCCAAGGACGAGTCGGCCGAAGTCACCTATGTCGAGTTGTTCTTCGACCTGGTGTTCGTTTTCGCGGTGACGCAGCTGTCGCACTACCTGCTACTGAACCTTTCGGCCGAGGGGGTGCTGCGGACGCTTCTGCTGTTCGTGGCCGTCTGGTGGGTGTGGATCTACACCTCTTGGGTCACCAACTGGCTCGATCCGGACAGGACACCCGTTCGCCTGCTGCTGTTCGCCCTGATGTTCGCCGGGCTCATGATGTCGGCGTCGATCCCCCAAGCGTTCGGGGACAGGGGTCTCGCCTTCGCGCTGGCTTATGTCGGCATGCAGGTCGGTCGGTCATTCTTCATGATCTGGGCCCTCACCCTGGCCAAGCACGACGCACGGGACAGCTTCCAGCGCATCACCATCTGGCTCCTCCTTTCCGGAGCGCTCTGGATGTCGGGCACGCTGTTCGAGAACGACCTGCGCTACATCTTTTGGTTGCTTGCCGTCGGAGTTGAGCTGCTGTCACCGTCCATCGGGTTCTGGGTCCCGACGATGGGGCGCTCGTCGCCGGAGGACTGGGACATCGAGGGACCACATCTGGCCGAGCGGTGCGGGCTGTTCATCATCATCGCCCTGGGAGAATCCCTGCTGGTCACGGGGACGACATTACAGGACATCAACTTCTCACCTGCGAATCTTGCAGGCTTCCTGGCCGCCCTGGCCTGCGCGGTATCCATGTGGTGGGTATACTTCGATCTGGGAGCCCACCGAGGCGAGCGTGCCCTTGAGAGGTCGGACACGCCGGGACGGCTCGCCCAACTGGCCTATACCTATCTGCACATGCCAATCGTGGCCGGCATCGTGGTATCGGCCGTAGGCGACGCCAAGGTGCTCGAGGATCCCCTGGGAGAAACGACCTGGGTCACGGGTGCCGTGATCCTGGCAGGCCCAGGCCTGTTCATGCTGGGAAACCTGTTGTTCAAGGCGGCCGTGACCGGCCGACGTCCGGTCTCGCATCTGGCTGGTCTGGGCATCCTGGCCCTCTGCGCGCCGTTTGCCACGTTATTGCCCCCGCTCGCGCTGAGCATGGTGACGGTTGTTGCATTGATCGTGGTGGCGTTGTTGGAAGGACGTCTGGCACGATCCAGGACAGCAGCATCGCAGGGGCTGCACTGAGGGGAGGTCCAATGCAGTGGGTCGTCGCATTCGACATGCTTGCAAACATCAAGCCTCACTCGGCCTGTCAACGCTATTTTGTTTATAGAATATAGAGATACACAAACGGCGGTGACGCGTTTTCACACCCACTCGGCCAGGACTGTCAATTTGTTGACGAAAGTGCGCAAGCGAGGAACCAAGGCGAACTTTCCCTCGGTCCATTAACGTATCGTTGACATGGGATGGAGCGTCGGACGTGCAGGTCTGACGGACGCCAGGGACCAAGATCCCGGCACGAGGAGGAGAGAATGATGCTCGACCACGAGCTGCGGGGTGCCCAGGGCACTGCCGCCGATGCCACCGCGTCCGCGCCGACCGAGGGCGAAGCCTACAAGCGGTACTACGACGCCTCCGTGACGGACCCTGATACCTTCTGGGGTGCGCAGGCCAGGCGGCTGACCTGGATCACCCCGCCGACCAAGGTCAAGAACACCTCCTTTGAAAAGGACAACGTGTCGATCAAGTGGTTCGAGGACGGCACGCTGAACGTATCGGCGAACTGCATCGATCGGCATGTCGCCACCAATCCCGATCGCGTCGCCATCATCTGGGAGCCTGACAACCCCAAGGCTCCCGCTCGCCACATTACCTATCGCGAGTTGCTGGAAGAGACCTGCCGCATCTCGAACGTTCTCAAGGCCCACGGTGTCCGCAAGGGCGACCGGGTCGTGATTTATCTGCCGATGATCCCCGAAGCAGCGTTCGCAATGCTAGCCTGTGCTCGGATCGGAGCCATCCATTCCGTCGTGTTCGGAGGGTTCTCGCCGGACTCGCTGGCCAACCGCATCAACGACTCGGACGCGTCTGTGGTCATCACCGCTGACTTCGCGCCCCGTGGCGGCAAGACCACCCCTCTCAAGTCGAACACCGACGCCGCGCTCCTGCACTGCTCGGACAAGGTCAAGTGCATGGTCGTCCGTCACACGGGTGGGCAGATTCACTGGACGGAAGGGCGCGACATCGACCTGACCGAGGAGATGCGGAACGCCCCATCCTATTGCTCCTATGCCGAGATGGGAGCCGAGGATCCGCTGTTCATCCTTTACACCTCCGGCTCCACCGGCAAGCCCAAGGGCGTGGTGCACACATCCGGGGGCTATCTCGCCTACACGTCCCTCACGCACGAGGTCTGCTTCGACTACCAGCCCGGAGACATCTGGTGGTGCACGGCGGACGTGGGCTGGGTGACCGGGCACAGCTACATCGTCTATGGTCCACTCGCGAATGGCGCTACCGTCCTCATGTTCGAGGGCATTCCCACCTGGCCCGATCCGGGCCGCTTCTGGGAGGTGGTGGACAAGCACAAAGTGACCCACTTCCATAGCGCCCCCACCGCGATCCGCTCCTTGATGGCGCAAGGCACGGAATGGGTGGACAAGCACGACCTGTCCTCGCTGAAGCTACTCGGCACGGTGGGCGAGCCCATCAACCCCGAAGCCTGGAACTGGTATCACCAGCATGTCGGCAAGGGTAAGCTGCCCGTGATCGACGCCTACTGGCAGACCGAGACCGGCGGCCACCTGATCTGCCCGCACCCCAAGGCGACGACGCTCAAGCCCGGTTCGGCCACGACGCCGTTCTGGGGCATCAAGCCGGTCGTGGTTGACGCCTCCTCGGGCGAGGTCATCGAGGACACCAAGACCGAGGGCGTGCTCTGCATCGCGGACTCCTGGCCAGGGCAGATGCGCACCGTCTGGGGCGACCACAAGCGGTTCGAGGACACCTACTTCGCGCAGTACCCGGGCCTCTACTTCACCGGCGACGGCTGCCGGCGCGATGAGGACGGTTATTATTGGATTACCGGCCGCGTGGACGACGTGCTCAACGTGTCCGGGCACCGGATGGGCACGGCCGAGATTGAAAGCGCCCTCGTGGCCCACGAAGTCGTGGCCGAGGCCGCGGTTGTGGGCTACCCGCACGACATCAAGGGCCAGGGCATCTACGCTTATGTCACCCTGATGCGTGGCGTGGAGCCGACCGAGGAGCTGCGCAAGCAGCTCGAAACCTGGGTCCGCCAGGAGATCGGGCCGATCGCCAAGCCCGACCTGATCCAGTGGGCGCCCGGCCTGCCCAAGACCCGGTCGGGCAAGATCATGCGCCGCATCCTGCGCAAGATCGCCGAGAATGACTTCGGCGCACTGGGCGACATCTCGACGCTCGCCGACCCCGGCGTCGTCGAGGAGCTCATCGAGAACCGCATGAACCGCGGCACGTCATGACTGACTGCCCCGGCCCGGACTGAACCGGGCCGGGGATACCCAGCCAACGACCCGCGCCGGGCCCGTCCTTCCCAAGAGGAGGGGAAGCCGGAGCCATGCCAAGCGGCGCGGGAGGAGACGGCCGGCAACGACCGGCATCAAGGAGGAAGGAATGGCATCGATCGACGCAGGGACCGGCGTGAACCGCACGCGTCCCATGACCGCCGAGGAGAAGAAGGTCATCATGGCCTCCTCCGCCGGCACAATCTTCGAGTGGTACGACTTCTACCTTTACGGCTCGCTCGCCGCGATTATCGGCGCGCAGTTCTTCACGCCGTTCCCCGAGGCCACGCGGAACGTCTTCGCGCTCCTGGCGTTCGCGGCGGGCTTCATTGTCCGCCCGTTCGGCGCGCTGGTGTTCGGCTCGCTGGGTGACCTGGTCGGCCGGAAATACACCTTCCTGATGACGATCCTTATCATGGGCCTGTCCACATTCCTTGTGGGTCTCCTGCCCAACTACTACCAATGGGGCGTGGCCGCGCCGATCATCCTGATCGTGCTGCGGATGCTGCAGGGCCTCGCGCTCGGGGGCGAGTACGGCGGCGCCGCAGTCTATGTGGCCGAGCATGCACCCATCGGGCGTCGTGGCTACTACACCGCATTCATCCAGACCACGGCGACGCTGGGCCTGCTGCTCTCGCTGATCGTGATCATCTCGGTGCAGGGTTACGTGAACGGAAACTGGCCCGACCAGCCCGTTCTTGACGCGGCGGGCGCTGCGATGACCAACCTCGACGGCTCGCCGATGATGCAGAAGGCGTTCAACGCTTGGGGCTGGCGGATCCCGTTCCTGGGCTCAGTCTTCCTGCTCCTGATCTCGCTCTACATCCGTCTGCAGATGAACGAATCGCCCGCCTTCAAAGCCATGAAGGAAGAAGGCTCGGCGTCCAAGGCGCCGCTGCGCGAAGCCTTCGGCAACTGGAGGAACGGCAAGTTTGCCCTGATCGCGCTGTTCGGCCTCACTGCCGGTCAGGCCGTGGTCTGGTACTCGGGCCAGTTCTACGCACTCTTCTTCCTCCAGAACGTCATCAAGGTGGACAGCTTCACCGCCAACGTCCTCGTGGCCTGGTCGCTGATCCTGGGCACCGGTGGCTTCCTGTTCTTCGGCTCGCTCTCGGACCGCATCGGCCGCAAGCCGATCATCCTCGCCGGCTGCCTTATCGCAGCCCTGACCTACTTCCCGGTCTTCGAGGCCCTGACCCGCGTCGCCAATCCGGCGCTGCATGCCGCCCACCAGACCCCGGTCACGGTGACGGCGAATCCCGAAGACTGCTCGTTCCAGTTCAACCCGACCGGAACGGCCAAGTTCACCTCGTCCTGCGACATCGCCAAGGCCCAGCTTGCCCGGACCTCGGTCAACTACACCACCATCGAAGATCCGAATGCGACCGCCGCCGCCATCCAGATCGGTGACGCGGTCATCCCGTCCTACGACGCCGGGAACCTGGCGGGCGAAGAACTCGCAGCCGCCAAGTCCACCTTCGACACTAGCGTCGCTGACGCTCTCAAGGGCGCGGGCTACCCGCTCGTCGCGGCTGACAACACCTCGGTGGCGGTGGCCTCGAACTTCGTGGACATCTTCACCGGCCAGAAGCTCGCGATCATCGCGATCCTCACCTACCTGATCCTGCTCGTCACCATGGTGTATGGCCCGATCGCGGCCATGCTCTGCGAGATGTTCCCGACCCGGATCCGCTACTCGGGCCTGTCGCTGCCCTATCACATCGGCAACGGCTGGTTCGGCGGCCTGCTGCCCGCGACCGCCTTCGCGATCTCGGCGCAGACCGGAAACATCTACTCGGGCCTGTGGTATGCCATCATCGTGGCGGCCATGACCGTCATCATCGGAGCGATCTTCGTTCCCGGCGGCACCCAGAACAAGTCGATGTTCACCGACGATCCTGAGCACAAGATGCATCGCTGATCGCCTGACATCATTGCGCCGATGCAGCCGCCCCGGAGATATCTCCGGGGCGGTTCGCATGTCAGGGCATGATGCGCAGCACGACATGGCGGATCGCCATGACCACCGCGAGCAGCAGAACATTGGCGATCACGCCTGCAGCCACGAGTTGCCAGAACGGCGTGGCCGCGCCCTGCCCCATCGTGGCCGGGATGATGAAGGCCACGAAGAGCACGCCTGCGGCCAGTGGCAGCCATCGACCTGTGACGGCTTCTGTCCTGAGCATGGTGACCACAAGAGCCACGATCAGCCCGAGGCGGAACGGGTCGGTCAGTTGAGTCGAAAGAAGTTCGGTCATGGTCATGGGGCATCCTCCGCCTCCATGCTAGCCGAAGGGATGCCTCTTGCGAACACCTTGGCCAGGGGATGGCCCGACTTGGGTTACGTCATTGCGGGACCGTCAGGCTCAGGAAGGCGAACTGGCTTCAGGAACCCGCAAGCAGTTTACGGTCTGCCAAGTTCCGCATGAGAGCCCCAAGGCCGAATGTCCATGCCGGCACCTCTATCGCGAGCCGCACGGTATTCACAAGCGCGCCAAGCTCGGGCGCTGCAATTGTCACACGATCCCCCAGATGGTGGGTGAACCCCTGCCCCGGCCCGTCGCGATCCTCCACCGGCGCGAACAGGGTGCCGAGGTAGAGCATGAACCCATCGGGATACTGGTGGTGTTGGCCGCAGGTCTGCGCGGCAAGATCGACCGGGTCGCGGCTGATCTCGCGCATGGAGGACCGGCCTTCCATGCGGTAACCGCCGTCCCCCTCCACGACCAGCGTCAGCTCCAGTTGCCGTACATGGTCGATTGTGAATTTGTCGTCGAGAAGCCGGATGAAAGGCCCGATCGCGGCGCTCGCGTTGTTGTCCTTCGCCTTGCCCAAGAGCAGCGCCGAACGCCCCTCCACGTCGCGGAGGTTCACGTCGTTGCCGAGGGATGCGCCACGAATGCGTCCTTGGCTGTCGCAGGCCAGCACGACCTCGGGCTCGGGATTGTTCCAGCGGGATATGGGGTGGAGACCGACGTCAGAACCCCAGCCCACCGCTGCCATCGGGGAGCACTTGGTGAAGACCTCGGCATCCGGACCGATGCCGACCTCGAGGTACTGCGACCACAGCCCCTCGGCTTGCAGGACGCGCTTGACCTCGGCTGCCGCGTCCGATCCCGGCACGAGGTCCCGCAGCCGCTCGCCTACCACCTCGCCCACGCGCACGCGAATGCCTTCGGCTCGCGCGGGGTCGCCGCCCGCGCGTTCCTCGATGACCCGCTCGATCATGGAACGGGCGAAGGTGACGCCGCAGGCTTTCACGGCCTGGAGATCGCAAGGCGCGAGGAAACGCGTGGCATCGGGATCGCCCGACCGTGCAGCCGCCAGACTGGCCTCGGCCAACCGGTCCAGGGATCCCACCTCTTCAGCCGGGAGATCCCGCACAAGCGCAGGCAGATCGTCGCTCTCAAGGAGAGCACTGATGGTCGGGACGTGGGGCGAGGTGATGTCGAACACCGCCCCTGACCGCACAGTGACGACGCTCGGCCCTAGCCCCTTGCGCCAGATCCGTCCGACGAACAGCCCTTCGGCCGGAAGATCCGGAAATGAATGCACCATGACGCTCCTCCCTTTCGCGGGCACCATGTCAGCCGCGCGCGAAGTCCGAAAGGGTCCTACTCGGCCGGTGCTCCGTGATCGGGCGGGGTCGGGAGCAGCCGGGCCACCCGTCGGCCTAGCCCGTCCACGAAGGTCAGCACCACGGGCACCACGACCAGGGTGAGCAGCGTGGACGAGATCAGGCCGCCGATCACCGCATGGGCCATCGGGGCGTTCTGCCCGCTGCCTTCGTGGATGTTGAGAGCCAGGGGCAGCATGCCGAAGATCATGGCCAGGGTCGTCATCACGATGGGCCGGAACCGGGTCTGCCCCGCCATCACCAGCGCGTCGTACAGATTGACCCCTTCACGCACCCTATGATTCGCATTGTCCACCAGCAGGATAGCGTTCTTCACCACCAGGCCCATGAGCATGATGAACCCGATAGCCGAGAAGATGTTGAGGGTGCTGCCTCCGATCAGGAGCCCGAGGAGCACGCCGATCAGGGCCAGCGGCAGCGACATCATGATCGCCAGCGGCTGTAGAAAGCTTCCGAACTGGGAGGCCAGCACCAGATAAATGAACACCACAGCGAGGATGAGCGCGGTCAGCGCCGAGGCACCCGACTCCTGCAGTTGCTCGGCGTCGCCGCCTTGGCTCACCCGGTAGCCGGGCGGCAGATCCAGCGCTTCGGTCGCCGCGGTGACCTCGGGCAGCACCTCGCCAAGCGTCACACCCGAAAGGTTCGCGGACACCGAGACCGTCCGAGACAGATCCTGCCGGTTGATCTCGGACGGCCCGACCGAGGGCGCGAGTACGGCCACCTGATCCAGCCGGATGAGCTGGCCCCCGCTGTTCGCGATGGGAAGGGCACCAAGGCTGTCCGCATCGGTGCGAGCCTCATCGGGCAGTTGCACGTTCAAGGCGTAGTTCCGTCCGTCCGGCGCCGTCCACTCACCGACATTCTGCCCACCGAGAAGTGTCGAAAGGGAGTCCCCCACCGCAGCGAGGCTCACGCCCAGATCGTTGGCCGCGTCTCGGTTGAGCCGGACGGCCAGGACAGGCTCGACTTCCTGAAGGCTGCTGGTGACATCGGCCAGACCTTCGATCTCCTCGAGCCGGGCCGATAGAACGTCCGCGAGGCGCTCCAGCTCGACGAAGCTGTCGCCAGACAAGGTCAACTCGACCGGAGCCTGAACGCCACCCAGACCACCCGCTGCTCCGATCGTGACCTCGATGCCGGGAATGACCGCCAACGCGTCCCGCACGGGTTCGGTCATGTCTTGCGGAGTCAATGCGCGCTCCTCGGCCGGGACCATGCTCACCTGGATCGTGGCTTGGGTCACGCCGTTGGCCGACGTGCCGGAATTGACGGTTGCGTAGGTGCGCGCCACCTCGGGGAATGCGGCCAGCACCGCGTCGGCTTGCCGGATCTTGGATGCCATGTGGTCGAGCGATGAACCAGGGGGGGTCTCGATCTCTACCTGGAACCGTCCGTCGTCCACGGCGGGGGCGAACTCCGCGCCGACCAGGGGCACCAGGGCGAAGCTGCCCACGAAAGTCAGCAGCGCCACGAGCAGAGTCGTGTAACGGTGGCGCAAGGTCAGCCGGATCAGCCTCCCGTACCCTCGGCCAAGCGCCTCGAAGGCGCGATCGAAACGGTCCACGAGCCGCCAGACCGGCCCCTTGGGAGTTTGCGGGTCCGCCGATGGATCATACCAGACCGATGACAGCATGGGGTCGAGCGTGAAGGCCACGAACAGCGAGATCAGCACCGCGACGGATACGGTGACGCCGAACTGCAGGAAGAACCGGCCGATGATCCCCTCCATGAACGCCACGGGAAGGAACACCGCGACGATGGAGAAGGTGGTCGCCAGAACGGCAAGCCCGATCTCGTCCGTGCCTTCCAGCGCCGCTTGCCGATGCGGCTTTCCCATGCGGAGGTGACGCACGATGTTCTCACGCACGACGATGGCATCGTCGATCAGCAACCCGATAGCGAGGCTGAGCGCCAGCAGCGTCATGATGTTCAGCGTGAAGCCCAGCGCGTAGATCACCGTCATGGTGCCTATGACCGAGATGGGCAGCGTGAGACCGGTGATGAGCGTCGAACGCCAGGAGTTCAGGAACAGGAAGACGATCACCGTGGCCAGGACCGCCCCTTCGATCAGCATGGACTGCACGCTCGAGTAGCTTTCCTCGACCTCCACGGCGTTGTCGCTGACGATATCGATGGACACGCCTTCGGGCATGTCGGTGGCGTTCATCTCCTCGACCGCCGCTCGGATCTGCCGGGCGACCTCGACCGTGTTGGCGCCCTGCTGCTTGACGACGTCGATCGCGAGGGCCTGCCCGCCGTCCAGGAGCGCCAGAGAGTTCGTGTTGCCAGAAGCGCTCTGCAAGGTGGCGACGTCGCCCAGCGTCACGGGCTGTCCTCCCTGCAGGCCGACGGTAAGGTCGAGGAAGTCCTCGGCCCTTTCGACGCGGCCTTCCACCGTAACGGTCTGCACGGTCCGACCGGTATCGATCTCACCGGCGGGTTCATCTTGGTTCTCGGCCGCAAGGGCGGCAGTGACCTGGCCTACGCCGATCCCAAAGGCGTTCATCCGGTCGGGGTCGAGCAAGATATCGATCTGGCGCGGGGTTCCCCCCACGACCGACGCACGACCGACGCCCTGGATCGCCAGGAGCCGCCGGGAGATCACGTCTTCGGCCAAGGATGTCAGGTCCCGCGCGTCGAGCGTTCCGCTCACCGCGAGCGACATGATCGGCTGTTCGGCCGGGTCGAAGCGCAGGATCTGCGGGTCCTCGGCTCCGTCAGGAAGGGCGGCGCTCACCGTCGCGACCTTGTCCCGCACATCCTGCGCGGCATCGGCCGACTGCACGCCCAGGTCGAAGAACATGACGATAATGGCCTGACCGGCCTGCGCCGTGGACTGCACCTCGTCGATCCCGGCGATGGTGCTGACCGACTCCTCGATCGGTTCGACCACGTCGGCCTCTACGGCCTCGGGGCTTGCGCCAGGATAGGACACTACGACCGCGACTACCGGGAAGTCGACATCAGGCAGCTGCTCGATCGGCAGGCGGGAAAAGCTGACCAGCCCGAACACCATGATCGCCACCATCACCATGGTGGCGAACACCGGCTGGCTCACGCTGATGCGGGTCAGGAACACGTCAGAAGTCCACGAGCTCGATAGCTTCCCCAGGCTCGAGGCCCTCCAGCGCCGTGGTCACGACCCGTTCGCCCCCCTCCAGCCCTTCGACTTGAAGCAACCCACCCGGCCACTCCTCGACCGGAGTCACGTCCCTTCGGGCCAGAGCCTCTCCTTCAACCAAGAGCACATGAGTGCCGCCCTCCTCGCGGACGGCAGCTACCGGAACGGCTACCGCGTCGAGGGCCTCGGCGGTGACGATCTGGCCGCTGCCGAACATTCCACCCAGGAGCACACCGTCGTCGTTCGCCACCTCGACAAAGACCGGGAGCGTCCGCGTTCCCTCCTGGGCGACCGGGGCGATCCGTGCCACGGTGCCTTGGAAGATCCGACCTTCGATCCCATCGACCCCGATCTCCACCGTCTGACCCACGCGCACCTGCGCGCCCGCACCGACAGGAGCGGAGGCCTGCATCTCCATCTGGCTCAGGTCCACGATCGTAAGCAACGGCGTCCCGGCTGCCACGACCGACCCTGGCTCCACAGAGCGCGACGCCACGATCCCAGAGAAGGGCGCTCGGACCGTCGCCCCCTCGAGCGCGAGTTCCGCCGCGCGGATCTGATCTTCCTGGGCCGCCACGTTCGCCCGCAACGCCTGCACGTTGGTCCGCAACTCGTTGACGGAGGTCTCGGCCGCGACCCCTCGCTCCACCAGTGCCTGCTGGCGCTGCAGTTGATCCTCGGCAAGGGCAAGCTGAGACCGGGTCGCTTCGGCGTTGCTGCGTGCCAGTTCCACCTCCAGCGTCAGGCGCTCCACGTCCAGTTGCACGAGGGTCTGCCCCTCGCTCACCGGATCGCCCGGACGGACCGCGACGCTCTCGACCCGCCCTCCGGTCTCGGCGGACAGGTCGGTACGGCGCGAGGGCTGGAACGTCCCGATCACCTTGACGGTCCGCCGAAGCGTCGAAGGCTCCACAAGAGTCCATTCATCACGGTTGATCTGGGTCGCGCGCGTCGTCTCCGACTCGGCAACGGGCTGAGCATCCCCTGCTGCCGTCGTGGTCTGGCTTTGACGCCACTGCCAGACGCCGAGGGCGACAGCCGCAAGAGCCACAACAAGAAGGACCCAAGGCCAGATCCGCCGCTTTTTGGGAAGACTCTGCCGAACACGCTCCGCCGCAGCCTGCTCGCGCCGTGACATGGCCCAGTCGGGCTTGGCCGGCGGCTCTGCCGCCCTCACGTCCGATAGGTCCTTGGCCATGTCCACCGCTCTGGTACGCGGTCAGACGGGACCGCCATTTCAAGGGTGGGAATGCCAATGCAAAGCGTCAAGGCCAACAGGACCTAGGGCGCTAAGAGGTGATGCCAGCGTGCGCTGTCATTCCGCCGCGAGTGGCGCCTGAACCGGGCGGCCGGACTCGTCGAAACGGTGCAGCAGTCCTGCCCGGGGCATGAGAGACACGGTCGATCCTTCCGGGATTGCCACCTTGCCGGGCTGGCGGACGATCACGGGCTCCTTGGCCCCGAGGTCCACGAACAGGTAATTGTCGCTCCCCAAATCCTCGGCGTGGATGACCGTGCCGGTCCACAGCCCCGCGCCTTGGGGCACGATGTCGATGTGCTCGGACCGGATGCCCAGCGTGGCGCAGCCATGCGGGGCAGCGAACTGCCCGTCCAGAAAGTTCATCTTGGGGCTGCCGATGAATCCGGCGACGAAGATCGAGTTCGGATGATCGTAAAGCTCGGTCGGCGTTCCCACCTGCTCCACGAGGCCGTCGCGGAGCACGCAGATGCGGTCCGCCAGTGTCATCGCCTCCACCTGATCGTGGGTTACGTAGATCATGGTGACGTCGCGCATCTCGTGATGCAGCTTCGCGATCTCGAGCCTGGTCTGCACTCGCAGAGCCGCATCGAGATTGGACAGCGGCTCATCGAACAGGAACACCCGGGGATCACGCACGATGGCGCGCCCGATCGCCACTCGCTGCCGCTGGCCGCCCGACAGTTGCTTGGGCAGCCGGTCCAGAAGGTGGTCGATCTGCAGCATGGAGGCTGCGCGGCGAACCCGGGCTTCCATCTCCGACTTGCTGGAGCCCCCGAGCTTCATCCCGAAGGCCATGTTGTCGTACACGGTCATGTGGGGGTACAAAGCGTAGCTCTGGAACACCATTGCTATCCCGCGCTTCGACGGCATGACGTTGTTCATCAACTCCCCGTCGAAATACATATCGCCGGTGCTGATGCTCTCGAGCCCCGAGATCAGGCGCAGCAGCGTGGATTTTCCGCAGCCCGACGGACCGACGAAGACCATGAACTCGCCACGCCGGATCTCGAGGTCGATTCCCTTGATGACCGTGACGGCCCCGTAGGTCTTGGTGACGTTGCGAAGCTGGATGTTGGCCATGGCTTACCCCTTGACGCCGCCGGCGGTCAGGCCCGCCACGATCTTACGCTGGAAGATGAGGACGAGGACGATCAGCGGCACCGTCACGAGAACGGATGCCGCCATGATCGGGCCCCACGGGATCTCCTGAACGGAGGCGCCGGACAGGAGGGCGATCGCGACCGGAACCGTTCGCCGCGATTCATCCACCGTGAAGGTGAGGGCGAACAGGAACTCGTTCCAAGCCCCAATGAACGCAAGGAGGCCCGTGGTGACAAGCGCCGGCCAGAGCAAAGGCAGGAAAACCCGCGAGATGATGATCCAGGGGCTCGCTCCATCCACGATGGCCGCTTCCTCAATCTCCACTGGCAGGTCGCGCATGAACGTGGTCAGCACCCAGACGGTGAAGGGCAGCGTGAAGATCGTGTAGCTCAGGATCAGGGACCACGGCGTGTTGTAGAGCCCCAGCCAGTTGATGAGTTCGAAAAGGCCCGACAGCACCGCGATCTGCGGGAACATGGACACCGCCAGAATCGTCATGAGCAGGAGCCCACGACCCCGGAACCGCACCCGCGCCAGAGCGTAGGAGGCCGTCACGGCAAGGAACAGGGCCGCGATCACCGTGACCGAGGCCACGAAGACCGAGTTCAGCACGCTCCGGCCAAAGGACCGCGCCGTCAGGACGCTCGTGTAGTTGCTGAGGTCGAACGACTGCGGCAGGTAATTCGGGATGAACAGCTGCGTGCCCGTCTCAAAGCTCGAAAGCACGGCGTAGTAGAACGGGAAGACGGCAACCAGGACGATCAGCGCCACCCCGATATAGAACATGACGTTCCAGAAGATGGATGAAGCGGTCATCAGCTGCGCTCCCCGCTCAAATCGACGCGGCCCAGCCAGATGTAGAGCACCACGAACACCGCGATAATGAGGAACAGCAGCGTCGACTGGGCCGACCCCTCGCCGTAGTCGCCGAACTGCTGAAGATTCAGGTAGCTCAGCACCGACATGGTGACCGTTCCTTCGGATCGGGGGGTCAGCACGTAGATCAGGTCAAAGATCCGAAGAGCGTCCAGAAGACGGAAGATCACCGCCACCATCAGAGCAGGTCGAAGCAGCGGGAGCGTCACGCGGAAGAAAACTTTGACCGGGTGAATGCCGTCGATCTTGGCGCTTTCGTACATGTCGCGCGGAATCATCTGCAAACCTGCGAGCATCAGCAGGGCCATGAACGGCGTCGTCTTCCAGATGTCCACGATCAGCACGGCGATCATGGCCGTGTCCGGCCGTGCCGTCCACGCGATCGGAGAGTCGATCAGGTTCAGCTGCAAGAGCAGATCGTTGATGATGCCGAACTGGTCGTTCAGCATCCATCCCCACATCCGGGCAGAGACGATCGTCGGGATCGCCCACGGGATCAGGATGGCCGCCCGGACAAAGCCGCGACCCTTGAATTCAGCGTTCAAGACCAATGCGACCAGAAGGCCGAGGACGGTCTCGAGCGTCACCGAGACGAAGGCGAAGCGAACCGTGTTCCAGACGGCGTTCCACCAGTCGGGATCCGCGAGGACGCCCCTCCAGCGAATGTCACCGTTGTCGCGAACGCGCCATGTCAGGTAGTTGTCGAAGCCGACCCATTCAGACTGCCCGTTGAAGATCGTGTTCGCCGTCGCGTCGGTGAACGAGAACATGATCGACCGGAACAGCGGCCAGGCGGCGACGAAGAACAGCATCAGAAGCATCGGCGCCAGGAACCAGAAGGCGGCGCGGGCGCGCTGCTGCTGGAGGCCCGTCTCCTGCCGCGCGGCACGTAGGCCGGGGGCCGTTACGGTAGTGGTCATGGTGACGGATCCTCCCTCGGGGGCGGGGCCGCTCGGACCTCCGTCTGCATCTCGGGACGGCCCGCAGCCCGGTCTGGTCCGGGCGGATCGCTCCGCCCGGGCCGAAGATCAGGAGATCACTCCTGAAGCAGATCCTCGAGGTCGGCCTCGAGATCCTCGAGCGCCGTCGCGGCGTCCTCCTCGCCCGAGATGACGCTGTGGACGGCCGTGAAGAACATCGTCGAGACTTCGTTGTAGTTCTGCTGGGTCGGGGCCGACGGCCGCGGCACGGCTGTCTGGAACACTTCCTGCCACCGGGCGAAATAGGGGTAGGCCTCCAGGATCTCCGGGTCCTCGTAGAGCGACTGGATGGTGGGCAGGTTACCTTCGTTCAAGGCGCGCTGCTTCTGGGCCTCGGCAGACCCCAGATAAAGCGCGAGGTCGATCGCAACCTCCTGGTTGGCGCTGTACTTGGACACAGCCATGTTCCAGCCGCCCAGCGTCGCTGCCGACTGCGCGCCTTCGCCGGAGCCGGCGGGGAGCGGCGCGACGTCGAACTTGCCGGCAACCGCCGAGTCAGCACCGTTGCTCAGGAAATAGGCATAAGGCCAGTTCCGCATGAACACCGCGTTTCCAGTCTGCCAGAGACCGCGCGACTCCTCCTCTTGGTAGGCGAGAACGCCTTCGGGGGATATGGTCCCGACCCAGCCGGCCGCCATGTCCAGCGCCGCAGCAGCCTGTTCGTTGTTCACGGAAATGGTCCCGTCGGGCTCGATGATCTGCCCGCCGCCATTCGACTTGATCCATTCGAGCGCATCGCAGGTCAGCCCCTCATAGGCATTGCCCTGCCAGACGAAGCCCCAGATCTCCGAGTTGCCCTCGGCACGTTCGGCGTCCTGGATGGTCTGCGCGGTCTGCTGAAGCTCCTCCCAAGTGGTCGGGACGGACGCGCCATGCTTCTCGAGCAGGTCGGTGCGATAATACAGGGCGGGCGCGTCCGTGAACATCGGGATCGCGATCAGCTGTCCTTCGACCGTCTGCGACTCGATGATCGAGGGGAAGTTCTGCTCGATCAGGCCGGCTTCCTGCGCGGCCGGCATGAGATCGACGAAATGCTCGGCCAGCTGTGGCGCCCAGATAACGTCGGTCTGGTAAAGGTCGATGTCCCCGTTCTGCGCCGCCAGCCAAAGCCGATACTGACCGAACTGGTCGGTGGTGGACGCGGGCATGGGCACGAGCACGGCGTCGTTGCCGGTCCGCTCCTCCCAGGGCTTGACCAAGGCGTCGAAGTTCGCGACCGCCGCGCCCACGGCGCCGGACACGATCGTGACCTCCACACCCTGCGCGAAAGCGCCCGATGCGCCCAATGCCGCGACAGCGGCCAAGGCGGACGACCGCAGAGCAATCGCCTTTGTCCTATGGATCATGGATGTCCTCCCGAATGCAGGCGGTAGTCCGCCCTCTTGTTCCCCCCGGACGCGGCTCACGACGTCATCCGAAACGCTTTGGACGATAACGATTGCGTGCTTTGCACGTCAACCATTTCGTGTTCATTCTAGTTCATTAACTTACGTCACCAGTTCTTTCCGTCAACGAACGAGAACTGCTGGGACGTCACGGCAGACTGAGACGGAACCACGTTCGTTAAACTCTACATGCCCAAGGAGCTGCAGCGCCGATAGCTGCGCTCCGTCGACCGCCGCAACCAGGATCCGGGCCAGATGAGGCCAACTTTCTGCCAGCGGCGAGCAGGTTGCAGTGAGCGGAGGATCCATGGCCTCGCTCTTGAGCCCGGGCAGCTGATCATCGTGCACCACTACGGACACACCCGCAGGAACGGAGAGACCGATCGCCTGCAACGCCTGGAGAAGACCCTTGGCAAGGCGCGTGTTTCCGCACACCACCGCAGTCGGGCGCGGTCCACCCTCTCCGAACAGGCTGACCCCTGCGAGAAGGCCCTGAGCCTCGCTCATGGGACCGAACCGGTGCAGATCACGTTCTTCCTCGATACCTGCCTCGGCCAAGGCCATGCGATAGCCTTGCCGCCTCGAGACGGCATAGGTCCTTGTCTTCGGCCCGTTCAGGAACGCGATCCGACGATGGCCGGCGGCGACGAGGTGGCCGGTCAGCTGCTGGGCCACGCTCCGATTGTCGATGTCGTAGTAAGGGTAATCCTCCGGGTCCTCGACCCGCCCGTGGATCACGAACGGAACCCCGGCCTGCCGGAGGAACGCCACGCGCCGGTCCCTGATCTCGGGCTCCAGCAAGACGAAGCCGTCGATGGCCCCGCCTCCGATCAGACGACGGTACACCTCCACGATGTCGTCCTGGGGATCGGCGATATGAAGGACGAACTGCCGACCCAGCCGCGCCAGCCTTTGTGAAAGGCCGCCGACGATCTGAACGAACATTCCGTCCTCGGGCTCCTGCGGAATGTCGGGCAGCACCAGACCGAGCATGCCGGATCGGCCCGTGGCCAGCCGGCGTGCCGATAGGTTTGGCTGGTAACCCAACTTCCGGGCGACCGCTTGGACGCGCTCGCGAGTTTCGGCAGATACATCGGCATGGTTGTTGAGCGCACGACTGACCTGCGTGACGGATAACCCGAGACGCTGGCTCAGATCTCTCAGCGTCGTCATGAACCCTCGCCGCCATCGCCAGAACATCTCAACCTTGCCAGTCCGAAGCGTTTCGGACAAGTCTGCCTCGAAAGATTTTGGAGATGGACATCATGGACGACTGGTGGCGTGGGTCGGTGACCTATCAGATCTATCCCCGAAGCTTTCAGGATTCGAACGGCGACGGTGTGGGCGATCTGGCGGGAATTACCAGACGCCTGCCCTTGATCGCCGACCTGGGAGTTGATGCGATCTGGCTGTCGCCTATCTGCCCCTCGCCCATGGTGGACATGGGTTACGACGTCAGCGACCATCGCGCCGTCGACCCGCTGTTCGGAACGATGGCCGACTTCGATGCCATGCTGGCCGAGGCGCATCGCCTGGGTCTCAGGGTTATCCTCGATCAGGTGCTGAATCACTGCTCGTCCGCGCATCCCCTGTTTCAGGAAAGCCGGCGAAGCCGGGACAATCCCAAGGCCGACTGGTTCGTGTGGTCGGACGCTCGCCCCGATGGGACACCGCCGAACAACTGGCAGTCCGTCTTTGGCGGCCCGGCCTGGGAGTGGGACGCCCGACGTTTCCAGTACTATCTGCACAACTTCATGGTGTCGCAGCCCGACCTCAACTTCCACAATCCCGACGTGCAGGACTGGGCACTCGGGACCCTCCGGTTCTGGCTCGATCGGGGCGTGGACGGTTTCCGCTTCGATACAGTGAACTTCTACTTTCATGACCGGTTGCTGCGCGACGATGCCGCCGACTTCCGGGTGAAGGACAGGCCGGCCTTCAAGACTTACGACATGCAGTACCACCTGTTTTCGAAGAACCAGCCCGAGAACCTGGCCTTCCTCGGGCGCATCCGGGGTCTCATGGACAGCTACGGCGCGACCGTCACGGTGGGAGAGGTCGGAGAGGCCCACCACCCCATCCAGATGATGGGCGAGTACACCTCGGGGAACCGCCTCCACATGGCCTATTCGTTCGAGATGATGGAGGATCGCTTCTCTGCAGCCTTCTTCCGAGCGACCCTTGAAAGCTTTCGCCAGCTCGCGCCGGAGGGCTGGCCGTGCTGGGCCTTTTCCAACCACGACGTGCCACGACATGCCAGCCGCTGGGCCCGGTTCGCTGCCGACCCGGACCGCTTCGCCAAGCTGTGCGCCATGCTTCTCCTGTCCTTCGAAGGGTCGGTCTGCCTTTACCAGGGAGAGGAGCTAGGCCAGACGCAGACTGATCTGACGTTGGAGGAGGTCATCGATCCGCAGGGGATCGCGTTCTGGCCCGAGGACAAGGGACGGGACGGGTGCCGCACGCCCATGGTCTGGGACGGGCTTCACCCGCAGGGTGACTTCACCGAGGGCCGGCCCTGGCTTCCGATCAAAGCTCCGCAGCGCCTGCACGCGATGGACGGGCAGGTGAACGACCCACAGTCGGTCCGCGCCACCTATAAGGCAATGCTGGACCTTCGCCGGCACGAACCGGCGCTGCGTACGGCCGGCACCGCGTTTCTTGACACGCCCGAGCCCATCCTTGCCTTCCGGCGTGGCGACTTGCTTTGCGCCTTCAATCTTTCGCCGCAAGGGGTGGAGGCAGACCTGCCGGGCGAAGGCGAAACGCTCTTGGCACAGGATGGTCAGTGGACCGACGGCCGCGTGCGGCTGGGGCCGAACGGCGCGATCGTGGCACGGGTCAGATAACGCTTGGCGTCAAAGACGACGGGTGCCGAACACGCCGCGCGGGAGGAAGATGGTCAGCAAACCCAGAGCCGGCAGCCAGGCGCAGACCTGATAGACGTACTCGATCCCCCTCGCATCGGCCAGCGCTCCGAGCCCTGCCGCAGCGATGCCCCCCATCCCGAAGGCCAGTCCGAAAAAGATCCCATTGATGAGACCCACCCGCCCCGGGACGAGTTCCTGGGCAAAGACGAGGATGGCTGGAAAGGCGGACGAGATGACCACGCCGATCACGGCAGTTAGCACGACAGATCCCCAAAGACTGGCAAAGGGCAGCGCCAACGTGAACGGCAGTACGCCGAGGATCGAGAACCAGATCACCGCCAGCGGGCCGAACCGGTCTCCCATCGGTCCGCCGATCAGGACGCCAGCCGCCATGGCCCCCAGGAAGACGAACAGCATGAGTTGGGATTGCTGGGCCGACAGGCCGAAGCGCTCGATGACGTAGAAGGTGTAGAACGACGACAGCGACGAGGTGTAGGCGTTCTTGGTGAACACGAGGATGCCGAGCACGATCAGAGCGCCCATCACGCGGCTGCGCGACAAGGACGCCACGCCCTGATCCCGCGTCGCCCTCGGTGGCGCGGGCGGGCGCTTTCTGTACCAGTCGGCCACCCGCCACAGGACGGTGATGCCCAGCATTGTCCCGAGGGTGAAGTACAGAAGGCTCGACCGCCCGAAGGGCGCGACGATGAATGCGGCCAGCAGCGGACCGGCCGCATGCCCCACGTTTCCTCCGACCTGGAAGACGCTTTGGGCCGTGCCGAAACGCCCGCCCGAGGCGGCCCGCGCAACGCGGGATGCCTCGGGGTGGAAGATGGCGGACCCCAGACCGATGAGCATCGCCCCCGACACCAGCACGGCATAGCTTGGCGCGAAGGCGAGCGTCACGATGCCAAGCAGCGTCGCACCCATTCCGAGCGGAAGCGCCAGAGGCAGGGGCCGCTTGTCGGTCACGACCCCCACGAGCGGCTGCAGAACCGATGCCGTCACCGTGAAGGCAAAGGTGAGGAAGCCGATCTGCGCATAGGAGAGCGCGAACTCTTCCTCGAGCAGTGGATAAATCGCCGACACCAGGGATTGCATGATGTCGTTGATGCAGTGGCAGAGGGCCACTCCGCCCAGAACGGCCCAGACCGTTCCCTGGGCGCCGGCGAATGATCCGCCCGCGCCCCGCGCCGTCGTCGTCATGGCTTCACCCCGCCCCAAAACCGGAGGAGGGCTACGCCCCTCGGTATTTGCATGCAAGGGGGAAGAGCGCTCTCGCCCTCCCCCCTGGTCCGATCACGCCTGGCCGCCCTTGCGACCGGCCTCGGCCGCACGCGCGCGGTCGTTGGCGAAGTTGCCACCCGACGACTCGCCGCCCTTTCGACCGGCCGCCGCCGCACGCTTGGGATCGTTCCGGAAGTTCCCGCCCGAAGCCTTGCCGCCCTTGCTGGCGATGGCCCGCTGCTTTTCCGGATCCATGGCTGCAAAGCCGCGCGGAGGTGTGCTGGTGCCTTCTTGGTTGGCCATCGTGGCCTCCTGTCCGTTGACTCATGCGGCCCACCGAACCGGGATCGGTCGCGAATGTTCCACGCTCGTTTCGCAAAGTTCGCTTCCCCGCCATCGTTGGTCCCGGCTGGCCTTTTCCGTTCAGGTCGGGCTTTCTGTCCTTGGGCGGCTGGCATGGGTGGGCAGCAATGAGCTACGACGACCACGACGCGACCGGTCTGGCCGAACTCGTGGAAGCGGGCCGTGCAAGCCCGGACGAACTGCTGGACGAGGCGCTGACCCGCGTGCAATCCCGAAACCCTGCCATCAACGCAGTGGTTCTGGTTCAAGAGGACCGTGCGCGCGAGGCAATCCGTAAGGGCCTGCCTCGCGGGCCTTTCCAAGGAGTGCCGTTCCTGCTCAAGGATCTCGGTGCCGAAGCGGTGGGATTTCCAAGCCATTCCGGGTCGCGGCTGCACGCCGACACCGTATGGCCAGAGGATTCGGCCCTTGTGGCACGGCTCCGGGCTGCGGGGCTCGTCATCTTCGGGCGCACCACCTCGCCCGAAGGGGGGATCGGGCCTGCCACCGAAGCCGCCGTCTACCGTGGGCCGACCCGCAATCCTTGGAACCTCGATCATACGCCAGGGGGGTCCTCGGGCGGGGCTGGTGCAGCCGTCGCCGCAGGGATCGTGCCCGCGGCGCACGGGTCGGACGGGGGCGGATCGATCCGGATCCCCGCCTCGAACTGCGGTTTGTTCGGTTTCAAGGCCACCCGTGCCCGTTTCCCGGATGGGCCTTATGCCGGCGAGGGCTGGGGCGGCATGGCGATCGACGGTTTCCTGACCCGAACCGTTCGCGACTCTGCGGCGTTGATGGACGCCTGCGAAGGCGCTGATGCTGGCGCGCCCTACGTGGCCCCCCCGCTGGTCAAGGGCTATATGGCAGCCATCGCCCGCCCTCCCGAGCGACTCCGGATCGGCGTCTGCGACACGACCTTCACAGGGGACCCTGTGGACAAGGACTGTGCCGAAGCGGTCCATGAAGCGGCGAAGCTTCTCGATGCGCTGGGTCACGAAATCCGGCCCTATCGCCCCAAAGCGGACCACGACGGCATGATCCGGGCCTGGGTTGACATCGTGGCCTGCGGAACCGCGCTGGGGATCCGGTCGGCGCTTGCAGGCCGCCCGGCCGAGGACTGGATCGAGCCAGTTTCACGCGGGGCGCTGGCGCATGCGGCCACTTTGTCCGGCGAAGACTATCTCGATGCGATAGGTCGCATCCATGCCTATGGCCGCCAGATGGCGGAAGCTTTCGAGCCGATCGACATTCTCCTGTCCCCAGTTATGGCCGAACCGCCTGCTCGGATCGGTCGCTTCGCCCACCGATCGGACGACTACGTGGACTATCGGCTCGGGCCCCACGGCGTGTGGCCCTACTCGCCGTTCTGCACCGCCTTCAACGCCAGTGGGCAGCCCGCTGCCTCCCTTCCGCTTCATTGGACGGCCGGTGGCCTTCCGGTCGGCGTTCAACTCGCCGCCCCCTTCGGCAAGGATGAGACGCTGATCGCCTTGTGCCGCGAGGTCGAGATGGCCCGGCCCTGGTTCCACCGCAGGTCGCCCCCGCTGGACAAGCCGGAGCGCCCCGATGCAGCATGACCCCAACAACCATGGGGGACAGCACGTGAGCGCAAGGCCGGCGGTTTCCGCAGAAAGGGTCACCAAGCGGTTCGGCCAAGGCACCGCCGACGTGCGCGCCTTGGACGAGGTTTCGGTCAGCGTCGCCAGAGGCGAGTTCTTCACGTTGCTCGGGCCGTCCGGCTGCGGCAAGACCACCCTCCTGCGCTGCATCGCGGGCTTCGAAACTCCAAGTGCGGGCCGTATCCATCTGAACGGAAAGGACATCACCGACGAACCTCCGAACCGGAGGCGCGTGAACACGGTGTTCCAGTCCTATGCCCTGTTCCCGCATCTCACCGTGGCACAGAATGTGGCGTTCGGGCTGGAGATGATGGGCAAGCCACGCGCGGAGGTCAGCCGGACCGTTGACCGTATGCTGGCGCTCGTCCGGCTCGACCAACTGGCTGCCCGCCGACCCGAGGCACTGTCTGGTGGACAGCAGCAGCGCGTGGCCTTGGCTCGCGCGCTCGCGCCGCAGCCCGAAGTCCTGCTTCTCGACGAACCCTTGTCGGCTCTCGACCTCAAACTCCGCAAGGAGATGCAATCCGAGCTGAAACGGCTCCAGCACGAGACGGGGATCACCTTCGTCTTCGTGACGCACGATCAGGAAGAGGCCCTGACCATGTCGGACCGGATCGGCGTGATGTCGACCGGACGGCTCCTGCAGGTCGGCCCGCCGCGCGAGATCTACAACAGGCCGGTGAACCGCTTCGTCGCCGACTTCATCGGTGAGACCAACTTCATCCCCGCTATGGCTCAGGGTGGCCAGGTCCGCCTCGCCTCGGGCGAGGTGGTGGGCGAAAGCGCGCAGGCCGGCCCCGTCACCGTGGCGATTCGGCCCGAGCAGATCCGCCTATCCGAGCCCGGCGAAGTCGGAGGCATCCCGGCGACCGTAGAGGGCGCGACCTACTTGGGGACAGACAGCCACATCCATCTGCGCCTCAAGGACGGGTCGCCCGTGGTGGCGCGGGTGCCCTCCCTGCCCTCGGCTGAACCCGGCCCAGCGCCGGGCAGCTCGGTCGGGTTGCGCGTGGCACCCGGGGCAGTTCAGGTGCTGGAGGACTGAGGCATGACGTCAGGAGCCGCCGAAGCGGCTGGCCTGCGGCGCCGGACCCGAGCCGGATGGCTCCTGTCCACGCCCGCGCTGGTTCTTCTGGCCGCGGGTGCGGCCGGCCCCCTGCTCGTGGTGCTGGTCTTTTCGTTCCTGAGCCAAGGCGAGTATGGAGGCGTGTCCCTCCCCTTCTCTGGCGAGGCTTGGTTTCGCATCTTCCTGCAACGCGACATCTTCGACGGAACGGTCAGCGCCGCCGACGCTCACCTGGCGATCTTTTGGCGCTCGGTCTGGATCTCCCTGGCGACCACCCTCATCACCTTCGCGATGGGGCTGCCGACGGCATGGTTCATCGCGACGCGACCGCCCGGGCAGCGGAGCCTTTGGCTCTTCCTCATCACCATCCCGTTCTGGACCAATCTCCTGATCCGGACCTTTGCGATCATGGAGGTGATCCGGAACGAGGGGCTACTGAACACGGCGCTCCTCAGCCTCGGCGTCATCGATCAGCCGATCCAGATCCTGTTCACCGATTGGGCCACCCTCATCGGCACCACCTACGTCTACCTGCCGCTCATGGTGCTACCGCTTTACGCCGCCATCGATCGCTTCGACATGCGCCTGCTCGAAGCCGGCTACGACCTTTATGCCAGCCGCTGGAGCGTGCTGAGACGCGTGATCCTGCCGCTCGTGCGGCCAGGCATCGTGGCGGGCTGCATCCTGGTCTTCATCCCGTCGCTCGGCGCCTATGTGACGCCCCGGATCTTGGGCGGAGGGAAGAACATGATGATCGGCAACTTCATCGAGTTGCAGTTCGGCCAAGCCCGCAATTGGCCGCTTGGCGCTGCCCTGTCGATGGCCTTGATGGTGGTCGTGATGGCCGCCCTGCTGGTCTATGTGCGCGTGTCGGCGCGGGAGGGACGGGATGACTGAGATTCGCGTTGCCGCTGCACCGGATGCTCCACCCCTTGCAGCCACCCGTACGGCGCCCCCGTTTTCGGTCACCCGAATGCCGGGGTTCGGGCTGGTGGCCGTGGCGTCGTTCGCCGTCCTTTACCTGCCTATCATCACTCTTGTGATTTTCTCCTTCAACGCCTCCACTTCGATGTCATCCTGGGGCGGCTTGTCGCTCGACTGGTATCGGGCAGCTTGGCGAAACGAGGTGGTGCAAGAGGCGACGGTCCGGTCGCTGATCCTGGCCACTTCGGCTGCGGTCATCTCGACGACCGTGGCGACCCTGGCGGCCCTTGGCACGACGCGTCAGGGCCGCTTCCCGGGCCGGACCGCTATCTATGCCATGGTCAACCAGCCCCTGATGGTGCCCGAGATCGTCACGGCGGTGTCGCTGCTGATCGTGTTCGGCTTCGTTCGTAGCCTGACCGGCTATCAAGGGCTCGGTTATCTGATCCTGGCTCATTCGGCGTTCTGCGTGCCCTTCGCCTATCTTCCGATCCGGGCCCGGCTGGAGGGCATGGACCGGACATTGGAGCTTGCGGCCGCCGACCTTTACGCCTCGCCAGTCCAGGCGTTCCGCCGGATCACTCTGCCGCTTCTGGCGCCGGGCATCATGGCGGGCGCGATGCTGGCCTTCGTGGTGTCTCTCGATGACGTAGTCATCACGGAGTTCGTCAAATCGGCCGGCCAGGACACATTGGCCACCTACATGCTGGGCCAGTTTCGCCGAACCCTTACGCCCGAAGTCAACGCGATCTCGACGGCACTCCTGGGGTTTACGCTGGTGCTGCTGACTGGCTTCTTCCTCATCACGCGAAAGCGGGCCCGAGACCCGCGATAACTCAGGGAGTCCTCATGAAGACGCTTTACCTCAGCGCGGCGCTCGGCCTGCTCACCACCGCTGCGGCGGCGCAGGACCGGCAGCTCCAGCTCTACAACTGGGGCGACTACACCTCGCCCGAGATGATCGAGAAGTTCGAAGGCGAGACCGGCATCGACGTCACGATCACCGATTACGACAGCAACGACACGGCTTTGGCCAAGGTGCAGGCAGGCGGACACGGCTTCGACCTCGTGGTTCCGTCGGCCAACTATGTGCAGATCTGGGTCGAGCAGGGCCTCCTGCAAGAACTGGATCATGCGCGCCTGACCAACATCGGCAACATCGCCCCCGAATGGGTCGATGTCGCTTGGGATCCCGGCCGCCGTTACACCATTCCATGGCAGTGGGGCTCTACCGGCGTGTCGGTCAACACCTCGGTCTATTCAGGCGACATCAACACGTCGAACATCTTCCTCGACCCGCCGCCCGAGTTGCACGGCAAAATCAACGTCGTGCCCGAGATGAACGACATCATCTCCCTAACCATCATGAATGTCGGGGGCGAGCCCTGCACCGAGGACTTGGAGGTCCTGCGCCAGGTCCGCGACAAGCTCATGAACGCCAAGCAGTACTGGCTGTCCATGGACTACGATTCAGAGGCCAAGCTGTCGGCCAACGACATCATGGCGGCAGCCACTTGGAACGGGCCGTCGATGCGCGCCAGGCTCAACAACCCGCCGGTGCAGTTCGGCTATCCCAAGGAAGGCTATCCGCTCTGGATGGACTCGGTGGCGCTGCTTGCGGACGCGCAGAACGTGGACGAAGCCTATGAATTCCTCGACTTCATTATGGCCCCCGAGAACGCGGCCATGATCTCCAACTATGCGCGCTATGGCAACGGCATCGCTGGGTCCGAAGAGTTCATGGATGCGGAGATGCGCACCGCACCCGAGATCGCCATCCCGGAGGAGCACCGCGCCGCCGGCGTGTTCCTGCCAAGCTGCCCGGCCTCGGCGGTCAACATCTACTCGCAGATCTGGACCGAGCTTCAGAGCTAACCCAGCAGGCGGGCACCTAGACGGTGCCCAATTCCTCAGAGTGCGTTCAGGCGGCCATAAAGAGCCGGCCGCCTGTCGCGGAACAAGCCCCATTCCCGGCGTAGCGCGGCGCATCGATCAAGATCGATGGTGGCGAGTACGATCTCCTCGTGCTCGCGCGAACCTTTGGCCAGAGTCTCGCCCGTCGCGCCGGCGACGAAGGATGATCCGTAGAAGGCCACCTTGCGCCCGCCCTGGACCTCCGCGCCGATGCGGTTGGAGGCGACCAGCGGCATGAGGTTGGCGGCCGCATGACCGCGCATCACCGTTTCCCAATGGGGCTGGCTGTCATAACCCGGAGCTTCGGGCTCGCTGCCGATGGCGCTGGGGTAGAGCAGGACCTCGGCCCCCATGAGCGCCATGGCCCGTGCCGCCTCGGGAAACCACTGGTCCCAGCAGATGCCAATACCGATCCGTCCGACGACCGTGTCCCAGACCTGGAACCCCGTGTCGCCGGGCGAGAAGAAGAACTTCTCCTCATATCCCGGGTTCTGCGGGATGTGGCTCTTGCGGTAGACGCCCAGCACACGGCCGTCAGCGTCCACCACCGCCACGGAGTTGAAGTGGGCCTGCCCCGCGCGTTCGAAGAACGGCACTGGCAGCACGATCCCCAGTTCTCTCGCGAGATCGGCAAAGCGTGCGATCAGCGGGTGGCTGTCGACAGGCTGGGCCAGCGCCAGGAACCGAGGGTCCTGGGTGATGCAGAAGTACCGCGACTCGAACAGTTCCTGCAGCAGGACGAGCCGCGCACCCCGCGCCGCGGCCTCCCGAACCATCGCCTCGGCCTTGTCCGCGTTGTCGGCCAGGGTCTCGGAGGCTGCAAACTGGAGGGCAGCGACCGTAACCTCACGCATCCTCGAAGCCTTCCAGAACATTCACCGTGTTGAGGCCTACTTGTTCAATGGCATAGCCGCCCTCCATGCAGAACACGGTCGGCAGGCCCATGCGGCCGATTCGCCGGCCGCAATCCAGGAAATCGGGGCTGTCCAGCTTGAAGAAGCTGATCGGATCGTCCTTGTAGGCATCCACGCCCAGCGACACGACCAACGCCTCCGCGCCCCAGTTCGTGATGCGGCGGACCACACCATCCAGCGCCTCGGCCCACGGCCCATAAGCCGTGCCGGGTCCGAATGGGACGTTGATGTTGGCCCCCTCGCCTTCGCCCTCGCCCATCTCATCGGCAAAGCCCGCGAAGTAAGGATAAGCGTCCAGCGGGTCGCCATGGATCGACGCGAACAGCACGTCACCCCGGCGATAGAAGATGTCCTGCGTCCCGTTCCCATGATGGAAGTCCACATCGAGGATCGCCACCCGCCCGGCGCCCTGATCGCGGAACATCTGGGCCACGACCGCAGCGTTGTTCAGGAAGCAGTAGCCGCCGTACTGGTCCGATGTCGCGTGGTGCCCGGGCGGGCGGCACAGGGCGAATGCCGCTCGCGCCCCGTTCGCTACTTCGCGCTGCGCCGCCTGAGCCGAAGCCATGGAAGATTGGGCGGCCCGCCAAGTGCCTCCCGTGATGGCGGTCTCGCTGGCGTGGCAGTAGTATTCGACCTTGCCGTCGATGTTGCGGGGGATGCGGTCATGCCGCTGCCGCCGTGTCGGCATCCCGGCCGCGATCACCTCCCCGCCCTGCCCGGCCGCCTTCCATTCGTCGTAGGCGGTTTCCAGGAACGCAAGGAACCCAGGATCGAGCAGCGTGCGAACAGGCCCCATGTCGATCGGACCAGGCGCAACGATCTCTCCGAACTTGCGCTCCTTGAGCCGGGCTAGCACGTACTCGATCCGGGAGGGGCGCTCGTAGGGGGTGACGAACTCGCCCCCCGACAACTCGGCCTGCGGAAAGTGCAGGCGGTGATCCTCGCTGAAAAACGTCTTCATTCGACTCTCCGGGCCTTATGCAGAGTAGAGCCTGCCCGACCGGGTCCGAAAGAAAAAGGCCCGCGACTGACCGGCGCGAGCCTCTCGATCTCTTACTGGCTGGATCAGCCGACCAGTTCGGTGCCAGCGAAGAAGAACGCGATCTCTTGCGCGGCGGTCTCGGGGGCGTCCGAGCCGTGGACCGAGTTCTCGCCGACCGACTCCGCGAACTCGGCGCGGATGGTGCCCGGCGCGGCGTCCTTCGGATTCGTTGCGCCCATCACTTCACGGTTCTTGAGCACTGCGCCTTCGCCTTCGAGCACCTGGACCACAACCGGGCCGGACGCCATGAACTCGGTCAGCTCACCAAAGAACGGACGGGCCGAGTGGACGGCGTAGAACTGCTGGGCCTGCTCGATGCTGAGCTTCATGCGCTTCTGGGCAACGATGCGAAGACCCGCATCCTCGAACTTCGCGTTGATCTTGCCCGTGAGGTTGCGGCGGGTCGCGTCGGGCTTGATGATCGAAAGGGTGCGCTCGATGGCCATGATCTCGTCCTTGCAGGCCCGGGCCCCTTGCCCAGGCATTCCGGCGCGCGCCTAGCACGGGCTGCCCGGCCTGAAAAGAGTGGCAGCCTTGGCCGGGATTGTGCTCAGGCAGCCGCGATCCCGCGACGGGCTCGACCCTTGACCCGCGCCGGTTCGCCGGCGAGCAGCCAGCGAGGTGCGCCTAAGGGCGGGATGTACTGCGCTTCACACGCTTCTCGGGGAGGTCCAACCCGCCGCAACCCTGTGCATGCCCGAAGGGAATGGCCGAAGGCGAAGCGAGTTCCCGAGCGCTCTGGTTGACGCACTGTCTCTGTTGCGGCAGGAAACCGCGTCCACGCCACCCCGGAAGGTTCCGCGATGCTCCGCCTCGACGATATCTCCTACTCGGTCGAAGGCCGCCCCTTGATCGAACACGCCTCGGCCACCATCCCGACGGGCCACAAAGTTGGCTTGGTCGGCCGCAACGGCACGGGCAAAACCACCTTGTTCCGCCTCATCCGAGGTGAGCTGACCCTGGACACTGGCACCATCGAGGTGCCCAGGGGCGCGCGGATCGGGGGCGTCGCGCAGGAGGTTCCGGGCAACGACATGTCCCTGCTCGACACCGTGCTGGCCGCCGACACAGAGCGCGCCTCTCTCCTCGAAGAGTCGCACACCGCCACGGACCCGCACCGGATCGCCGACATCCAGACCCGTCTTGCCGACATCGACGCCTGGTCCGGCGAGGCGCGGGCGACCGGGATCCTCAAGGGCCTGGGCTTCACCGACGAGGAAACGCGCCAGCCCTGCTCTGACTTCTCGGGTGGCTGGCGGATGCGCGTGGCCCTTGCTGCCGTCCTGTTCGCACAGCCGGACCTGCTGCTTCTTGACGAGCCCACGAACTACCTCGATCTGGAAGGCGCGCTCTGGCTGGAGTCCTACCTCGTCAAGTATCCCCACACTGTCCTGATCGTCTCGCACGACCGCGAGCTTCTGAACCGCTCTGTCACGGGCATCCTGCACCTGTCGGAGAAGAAGCTCACCTACTGGAACGGCCCTTACGACCAGTTTGCTAGGCAGAGGGCCGAGCAGCGGGCCAACCTTGTCGCCCAAAGCAAGAAGCAGGAGGACCGCCGAGCCCACCTCCAGGCCTTCGTGGACAGGTTCAAGGCCAAGGCTTCCAAGGCCAAGCAGGCCCAGTCCCGTGTCAAGATGCTTGCCAAGATGGAGACGATCCGCCTCCCCGAGGATGACGCCCGCACTGTCTTCACCTTTCCCGAGCCCGAAGAGCTGTCGCCGCCGATCATCACGACCGAGGACGCAGCGGTGGGCTATGGCAACCACATCGTCCTGCATTCGCTCAACCTGCGGATCGATCAGGATGACAGGATCGCGCTCCTGGGTCGCAACGGCGAGGGAAAGACCACGCTTGCCAAGATGCTGTCCGACCGACTGGCCGTCGCGCGTGGCCGGCTTACCCGATCCAACAAGCTCCGCATCGGCTTCTTCGCCCAGCATCAGGTGGATGAGCTTCATGTCGACGAGACGCCGTTGCAGCACCTTCAGCGCCTCCGGCCCGACGATCATCAGTCGAAGCTTCGTGCCCGCCTTGCCGGTTTCGGCCTTCTGGCCGCACAGGCCGAGACGGTCGTCGGCCGCCTCTCCGGCGGTCAGAAGGCGCGCCTGTCCCTGCTCTTGGCGACGATCGACGCACCCCAGCTTCTCATCCTCGACGAGCCGACGAACCACCTCGATATCGAGAGTCGCGAAGCTTTGGTCGAGGCGCTGAGCGCCTATAACGGCGCGGTGATCCTCGTCAGCCACGACATGCACCTGCTGTCGATGGTCGCCGACCGTCTCTGGTTGGTGAAGGGTGGCCGTGTGCGGCCGTATGACGACGACCTTGATGCCTATCGCAGCATGCTCCTCGCCGGGGACAGGCCCGTCGAGAAGCCGGTCGAGAAGCCCAAGGCCGCCCGCCCCTCGCGCGAGGCGCTCCTGTCGCTGCGGGCCGAGGTGCGGAAGTGCGAGGAGCGGCTCGCCAAGATCAACGATATGCGCGACAAGCTTGCGAAAAAGTTGTCCGATCCAGAGCTTTACGAGGACGCCCGCAAGGGGGAGCTGGAGACTTGGAACAAGAAGTATGCCGAGGTCATGGACGGTTTGCGCCGGGCGGAAGCGCTCTGGATGGCAGCCCAGGGAAAACTTGAAGAGGCCGAGACAGCCTGACCTCGTGTCGCAGCGGTCCAGCCCTTTCTTCCGCGCCTCCGTCGCCCCATATCTGGGGCATGAGCGCGGATGACACGGCAAGCCTTCTTTACCTTGGACTTCTGTTCCTGCTGGTCACGGGATCCTACTTGATCGCTTCGCGGGGGCGCATGGGTCAGATCCTGACCCAGGCCGCCATTTGGACCCTGATCTTCCTGGGCGTGATCGCTGCGTTCGGCCTTTGGCCAGAGATCCGTTCGGCGGTGATCCCGACACAGGCGGCGCTCGTGACGCCAAGCGGACAGGCCGTCGCGGTGCCGCGGGCCATGAACGGCCATTACTACCTGACGCTGGAGATCAATGACGAGCCGATCGTGTTCACGGTGGACACGGGCGCGACGGATCTGGTCTTGTCCCGCGCCGACGCGCGGACGGCAGGGATCGATCCGGACGACTTGGCTTATCTCGGCGTTGCCGGAACCGCCAACGGACAGGTTCGCACGGCTCGGGTGACACTGGACGAGGTGGAGTTGGAAGGGATCGTGGATCGAGATCTTTCGGCAGTTGTCACCGATGGCGAGTTGGACTCGTCGCTGCTCGGGATGAGCTATCTGCACCGGTTCTCGCGGATCGAGATCGCGGACGGGGAGCTGGTCCTTACGCGCTGAGCCGCGCGAGCGTCTTGGACAAGACGTTCAGCCGGGCCTTTCTGAGCAGCGTCCGTGTGGTCCACTCCTCGCCAGACAGCTGCGTGGCCTTGGCGACCGACTCCGACACGACCTGGTTCATGACCCCCGGCGATGCCTGCGCAAGTCCGGCCAGGAAGTGGTCGGGATCCAGGCGCTGAAGCCCTTCCTCGGCCAGGACACCCCGTGGGAAATCCTTGGCGTTCATCGTGAGGATGGCGTCAGCGGACCCCACGACGGCCGCCGCAAGCACATGAACGTCATCCGGGTCGGGAAGCCACAGGCGCCGTTCCTGCCCTTCCGCGCCTGTGACCATCGCCTGAGGCCAGCGCGCCTGAAGGGACGCGATCTCGGCTCGAGCCACCGCCTCCCCCTCTGGGCCGAGCCGAGCCGCGGCCCGCGCCCATTCCTCGAGAAGACGCGAGGACCAGAGCGGCTCGTACAGCCCTTCGGACGCGGCTCCCATCAGGATCTCGCGCAGGACGGTCGGATACAGGACGTTGGCATCCAGAAGGACGCGGAGCCGCTTCACAGCCGGAAGAACAGCGTCTTGAGATAGCCGCTTTCGGCAAGATGCGGCAGCGTCGGATGGTCTGGCCCGGCAAAGCCGGTCCAGATGATCTGTCCGCGCCGTCCGGCTCGCCCGATCCCGCGGGCGCTGGCCGCACGGAACTTGGAAAGATCGGCCGCATGAGAGCAGGAGCAAAGGCCAAGATACCCGCCATCCTTGACGAGCGGTGCGGCCAAGCGCGCGATCCGCTCATAGGCGCGGAGCCCCGCGTCCAGCGCGTTCTTGGACGGCGCGAATGCCGGCGGGTCGCAGACCACGACGTCGAAGCGCTGGCCCTCCGCCGCCAGGCGCTCCAGTTCTTCGAAGGCATCGCCCTTCCGGCGTTCGAAGCGCTCCCAGACGCCCATGTTCTCGGCGCCGGCGCGGGCAAGGCTCAGGGCCGAGTCAGAGGCATCGACGCACAGCGCGAACTCGGCACCGTTCGCGAGGGCTGCGAGCCCAAAGCCCCCCACATGGCTGAACACGTCCAGGATGCGCCCCCCGCGGGCGAGCTTGGCCGCGAAGGCGTGGTTGGGGCGCTGGTCGAAAAACAGCCCGGTCTTCTGGCCGCCCATCACATCCGCGAAGTAGGTAGCTCCGTTCATCGGCACCTCAATCGGCCCGTCCGGAGCGGTGCCAAGCGCCATCACGATCTCTTCAGTCAGGCCCTCGAGAGCGCGCGCGCGTCCGGAGCCATTCTTGACCACCTGGGAGATGCCAGTGACCCGCGTCAGCGCGGCGACAAGGACGCCCAGCATGGCCTCGGACCAGGCCGCGTTCGGCTGGACGACGGCCAGATCGCCCATCCGGTCGATCACGACACCTGGCAAGCCGTCGGCCTCTGCGTGGACAAGACGGTAGAACGGCCGGTCGTACAACGCCTCACGGTGCGCCAAGGCGCGCGACAGCCGCGCTGCGATCCAGCTTTCGTCAATGACGGCGGCGGGGTCCTGATCCAGCACCCGCGCCACGATCTTGGATTGCGGATTGACGGTCACCACGCCCATGGGCCGACGTTCGCTGTCCTCGAGTACGGCGAAGCTGCCCGGCAGGAGACTGGAGGTGCGGCGGTCCATGACCATCTCGCCGGCGTAGATCCAGGGGAAGCCGTGCCGGATGGCCCTCGCCTCGGCCTTGGGGCTCAGGCGCACGACAGGGTATGGCGGTTCGAAGAATTGGGGTAGAGTCATGCCGTCCCATTAGCGCCGGGGGCTTGGGTCCGAAAGACCAAAGTTCCGGGACCACATTGGATCAAATGCGCCCCTCTGGCGCAGCTCACGGGCATTGTTAGCGCTAACGGCTGATGCTACATGACAGGCGCCCGCAGGAGAACGTCCATGCCCCTCGACTCTCACATCGCTTCCGTAACCGACCGGATCCGGGAACGTTCCCGGACCGCCCGCACGCGCTATCGGGACAAGATCGCCCGCGCGCAGGAAGCCGGAACCCGCCGCGCGCATTTGACCTGTGGTAACCAGGCCCACGCCTATGCGGCGATGGGACCCCAAAAGGATGCGCTGGTCGAGGGTCGGGTTCCGAACGTCGGCATCGTGACGGCCTACAACGACATGCTCTCGGCCCATCAGCCCTACGAGACCTACCCGCCGATGCTTAGGGCCGCCATCAACCGCGCGGGCGGCACGGCCCAGGTGGCAGGCGGCGTTCCCGCCATGTGCGATGGGGTCACGCAGGGCCAGATCGGGATGGAGTTGTCGCTCTTCTCTCGCGACGTAATCGCGCTGGCAGCCGGGGTATCGCTGTCGCACAACACTTTCGATGCGGCGATTTATCTTGGGATCTGCGACAAGATCGTCCCCGGCCTCGTGATGGCGGCGGCGTCATTCGGGCATCTTCCCGGCATCTTCATCCCGGCCGGCCCGATGACATCGGGCATTCCGAACGAAGAAAAGTCCAAGGTCCGCCAAAGGTTCGCGACAGGCGATGCGACCCGCAGCGAACTGATGGCGGCCGAGATGGCCTCGTATCACGGTCCGGGAACCTGCACGTTCTACGGCACCGCGAACAGCAATCAGATGCTCATGGAATTCATGGGCCTGCATCTGCCCGGCGCGAGCTTCGTGAACCCGAACACCCCCCTGCGCGAGGCCCTGACCACTGCGGCCGCCGAACGGTCCGTCGCCATCACGGCGCTGGGGAACGAATACCGCCCCGTCGCCGACATCCTGGATGAGCGGGCCTTCGTGAACGGCATCGTCGGCCTGATGGCGACAGGTGGCTCCACCAACCTTGTGCTTCACCTCCCGGCGATGGCGCGGGCAGCGGGGGTGCTTCTCGACCTTCAGGACTTTGCCGACATCTCGGCCCGGATCCCGCTGATGGCCAAGGTGTATCCGAACGGCCTGGCGGACGTGAACCACTTCCACGCGGCAGGCGGGCTGCAGTTCATGATCGGCGAACTGCTGGATGCGGGTCTCTTGCACGATGACGTGGTGACCGTGGCTGGCGATGGGCTGCACCATTATACCAAGGAACCCCGGCTGACCGAGGCCGGCCTCGTCTGGGCTGACGGCCCCAAAGCGACCGAGAACGACAGGATCCTCCGCCCGGCCCAAGATCCGTTCCAGCCTCAGGGCGGGCTCGTGCAATTGTCCGGCAATCTTGGCCGGTCCGTCATCAAGGTTTCCGCCGTCGCGCCCGAACGGCAGGTGATCGAGGCTCCGGCCCGCGTCTTCCACTCCCAAGAGGCCGTCAAGGACGCCTTCAAGGCCGGGGAGTTCACGGGCGACACGATTGTTGTCGTGCGCTACCAGGGCCCCAAGGCCAACGGCATGCCCGAGCTTCATGCCCTGACGCCGGTCCTCGCGGTGCTTCAGGACCGGGGTTACAAGGTCGCCTTGGTCACCGATGGACGGATGTCAGGGGCCTCCGGCAAGGTTCCCGCCGCCATTCACGTCTCCCCCGAGGCGGCCGATGGCGGCCCCATCGCCCTGATCCGGGACGGCGACATGCTGCGCCTGGACGCCCGTATCGGACGGCTCGACGTCTTTGCGGACATGACGGGGCGCACGCCCGATCCGGTGGACCTGTCGGACAACGAGGATGGGCTGGGGCGCGATCTCTTCGCGGTCTTCCGCCGGAACGTCGGCTCCGCTACGGAAGGCGCGGCCGTGGTGCTATAGGCCAAGCTTTCCACCTTCTTCGACAACCCGGTCGGTGATCCCTTTCCGCCCGGCGCAACAAGGATCGACCATGACCCCCGACCACGCTTCCGAGCTGACGGCCCGCGTCTGTGGACTGGCGCCCGTCATTCCCGTGCTGGTGATCGATGACGCTGCCAGCGCGGCGGATCTAGCCCGCGCACTGGTGGCCGGAGGGCTTCCGGCTCTGGAGGTGACGCTCCGCACTCCTGCGGCCCTGGAGGCCATCCGGGAGATGTCCCAGGTCGAGGGCGGAGTCGTCGGCGCGGGCACGCTGCTGACCGAAAAGGACGTCGAAGCTGCCAAGGAGGCTGGCGCGAACTTCGGGGTCTCGCCCGGCTTCACGCGACGCCTTCTTGATGCCGCCGAAGCCAACGACCTGCCCATGCTGCCCGGAGCCGCAACCCCCTCCGAGGCGATGTACCTTTTCCAGCGCGGGTACCGCATCCAGAAGTTCTTCCCGGCCGAGGCGAACGGCGGCGTCCCCGTGCTCAAGGCTTGGGGTGCCCCGATTCCGCAGGTGCGGTTCTGCCCGACCGGGGGGGTCTCGCTCCAGAACGCGCCGACCTATCTTGCGCTGTCGAACGTGGCCTGTGTGGGCGGTTCGTGGGTGGCCCCCGCGGCGCTGGTCCGTTCGGGTGACTGGGCGGGAGTCGCCCGCCTAGCTGCCGAAGCGGCCAGTCTTCCCCGCGCCTCAAGCTGACAGGGTCTTGTGCGCGAACACCGCGCACACTATCTAGAGGGCGTCCGGGCAACCGGACTATGGACATAAACGCGCTCGTAATAAGCGGATCGGACCCGGGGGCGGTACCCGGCGACTCCACCAAACAACCCTTCGTTGGGGGCAAATGGGGTCGAAACAGGATCGACGAACGTGTAAAGGGGTTTTTGCTTTGTCCCGGTGAGGTACCACCGTTATCGGTCCGAAAAGTACAGTTGCCAACGACAACCGTGCTCCGGCGATGGCTCTGGCTGCGTAAGCAGTCCGGGTATCCCGAACCTAAGTCCTAAGGGGTAGCACCTTTAGGCGGGGTCCGCAGGCACCTGGCAACAGAAGCCTGCACCTTCCCCCTTCCCTAAGCCGGCTCATCCCAATGCGATAGGACAACGGGCTCGGTCTGACGCTGATCCTTCACCCGCAGGTCTTGGTGCGTGACTGCAGGGAAACGAAAGGCCCTCGTTCGTGTCCTTGGGGCTGAAATCGCCTCACAAGAACAGTTCTGCCAGGACGGCCATCACGACAGGCGTAACGCCTTTGACTGGTGTTCCCTGCCTGTTCTGTCCTGCGCTGCGCCCGATGCAAGCCGCACCATCATCGCGGCATCGAGTTCTGGCGAACGATCAGGCTTGATCGGAGCGGGTGCCACACGCAGCATGGCGCCATGCTGCGTGCTTGCCTCAGCGCCCTCGCGGGCTTGCTTGCGTTCTCGGCCTTGGCCGGAACCGTTGACGGCCGTTGCGACACCGCGCTGGTCCTGGCCATCGATGTCTCCAATTCGGTCGAAGAGGCGGAATTCCGGCTCCAGATCGATGGCCTTGTGGAAGCCCTTGAGGACCCCGTGATCACTGATGCACTGGTCGAAGGGCAGGTCGCGCTCGCAGTCATGCAGTGGTCGGGCGCTCGCGAACAACGAGTCTCAGTTCCGTGGCGACGCATGGCCACCCAAGCGGATGTCGCCATCCTTGCGGGTACGATTCGCTCGCTGCCGCGCGCGTACATCCGGTCGGGGACTGCTCCGGCTGACGCCATACGGCGCGGCTTGGCTCTCCTGTCGGAGGTGCCGGAATGCAGGCGCCATGTGATCGACCTCTCGGGCGACGGTCAGCGCAACATGGGGCTCAACGTCTCCCGTGCCCGAGACGCGGCTGTCGCGGAGGGCGTGACCATCAACGCCATCGCCATCGAGACGACCGGAACCGCCATCTCCGATTTTTATCGCAGCGAAATGGTGACCCCGGACGGCTTTGTCATGTCGGCGCGCGGGCATCGCGATTATCCACGTGCGATCCGCCGCAAGATCCAGCGAGAGCTGAGCCCGCCAGTCGGCTGACCCTTCCACCCAAGGACTCCCCGAATGATGCCATCTAAGCCCACTCTTGGCGAACTCACGCGCGTGTTCCTGCGGATTGGCCTTCTCAGCTTTGGCGGCCCGGCGGCTCAGATCGCGCTGATGCATCGCGAGTTGGTCGAGGAACGGCCGTGGCTCGAAGAACAGGAGTTCCTGCGCGCGCTCAGCTTCTGCATGCTGCTGCCAGGCCCCGAGGCCATGCAGTTGGCGACCTTCGCGGGATGGCGGTTGCACGGCTTGCCCGGAGGACTGGTCGCCGGGGGTTTGTTCGTGCTGCCGGGGATGTTGGTCATCTTCACCCTGGCTTTCGTCTATGGTGCCCTGATCGACATGGCTCTGGTCCAGGCGCTGTTCCTAGGCGTCAAGGCCACCGTCGTGGTGATCGTGATCGAGGCCATCCTCCGCGTGGCCAAGCGGGCCCTTGGGTCGACCGACCAATGGGTTCTTGCGGGTCTTGCCTTTGTGGCCCTGTTCGCCTTCGCCGTTCCGTTCCCGCTGGTTGTGATCACCGCAGGGCTCTGGGGTGGGCTGACGGCGGGGTCGGCTCCGCGTGATCTGGCTCTCCCTCGGATCCGGCCGGGAACCCTCGCCACCACGCTGGCTCTGGGACTGGCGCTGTGGTGGGCGCCCGTGGTGCTTGTGGCCCTAGCAGGGCAGGACTTCCTGACGGATCTTGGGCTTTTCTTCTCGAAACTCGCGGTTGTGACGTTCGGCGGCGCCTACGCCGTGCTCAGCTACATGGCGCAAGAGGTCGTATCCGGCTACCGCTGGGTCTCGACCGAGCAACTGATGGATGCGTTGGGCCTTGCCGAGACGACGCCGGGACCGCTTATCCTCGTTACCGCGTTCGTGGCCATCGTTGCAGGACTTAATCAGGGCAGCGCCCTACTGGGCCTCGCGGGTGGTCTGATCGCCGTATGGGTCACCTTCGTGCCCTGTTTCTTGTGGATCTTCGCTGGCGCTCCGCTGGTGGACTGGCTCGCCGGGCAGCCCCGGCTCCGCGCGGCCCTGTCGGCCATTACGGCGGCCGTGGTGGGCGTTATCCTTAACCTGTCCGTATGGTTCGCCCTTCATGTCCTCTTTGCCGAGGTCGCTCCGCTCCAGATGGGACCTATCCAGACGCTCCGACCCGTGTGGGCAAGTTTTCAGCCCGTGGCCGCCCTGCTCGCGCTTGCCGCGGGCTGGCTCCTGCTGAAACGCCATGTTTCCATGCCGCTGACGTTGGCCATCATAACGGCCGTGGCAGGAGCAATCCATCTGGCCGGGCTGGCCTGATGCACCCTCTTCCGCCCGGCAAGGAATTCCCTATGCTTACCACGGTGAGACTAGGGAGGGCTGGGCCCGTGACGCGTTCCATTGATTACGGACACCTCATGCATCGCCACATGCGGCACCTGATCCACGAAGTCCTTGACGATGTGGCCGCCCATGGTCTCCCGGGGAAGCACCACTTCTTCATCACCTTCGATACGCAGCACCCCGATGTAGAGATCGCCGACTGGCTGTCCGACCGCTATCCGGGCGAGATGACGATCGTGCTCCAGCACTGGTTCGCCGATCTGGAGACGAGCGAGGAAGGCTTCTCCATCACGCTCAACTTCGGCGACAACCCCGAACCACTGTACATCCCGTGGGATGCGATCCGGACGTTTGTCGATCCGTCGGTCGAGTTCGGCCTCCGCTTCGAGTTGCAGGGTGCCGCCGCTCAGCCGACCGAGCCCGAGTCTCCGCCACCCGGCAAGGACAAGGAAGGCGAGGATCGGCCGGACGCTGGCAATCGCGCGGCAGCTCAGGTCGTGAGCCTCGACAAGTTTCGCAAGTAGGCCCGTTGCCCGCCTGCCCGCGTGACGCTAAAGCGCATGCGACGGTATACCGAGGGGGCCACCGATGACTGCGACACGCACCGAGACCGACAGCTTCGGGCCCATCGGGGTCCCCGCCGACCGCTACTGGGGCGCGCAGACCCAGCGGTCGATCCAGAACTTCCCCATCGGTTGGGAACGCCAGCCGATCGCCGTCGTCCGAGCCCTGGGCTTCATCAAGCAGGCCTGCGCCGAAGCGAACAAGGCTCGTGGCGCGATTCCGGCCGAACTGGCTGATGCGATGATCGCGGCTGCGGCCGAGGTCGCGGCCGGCAAGCTCGATGATCACTTCCCGCTGGTAGTCTGGCAGACCGGCTCGGGCACCCAGACCAACATGAACGCGAACGAGGTCATCTCGAACCGTGCCATCGAGATGCTGGGCGGCGAGATGGGCTCAAAGAAGCCCGTGCACCCGAATGATCACGTCAACATGGGCCAGTCGTCCAACGACACCTACCCCACCGCCATGCATGTGGCGGCCGCGATGACCGCGCGTGACGTGCTGCTGCCCGGGTTGCGGCACCTCCATGCAGCGTTGCTCGCCAAGTCCGAGGAATTCGCCGACATCATCAAGATCGGCCGAACGCACACGATGGACGCCACACCCCTGACTCTGGGGCAGGAGTTCGGAGGCTACGCCCACCAGCTGGCCAAGGCGATCCAGCGAATCGAAGCGGCTTTGCCCGATGTGTACGAACTGGCGCAGGGCGGCACTGCCGTCGGAACGGGCCTCAACTCTCCGGTAGGCTGGGGCGAAACCGTCGCCGCGAACCTTGCGCGGCTCACCGGCCTGCCCTTCGTCACCGCACCCAACAAGTTCGAGGCGCTGGCCGCCCATGACGCGCTGGTGCAGCTTTCGGGCGCGCTCAAGTCGGCCGCGGCGGGCATCTACAAGCTGGCACATGACATCCGGATGCTGGGCTCCGGTCCACGCTGCGGCTTGGGGGAACTCAGGCTTCCCGAGAACGAGCCCGGTTCCTCGATCATGCCCGGCAAGGTGAATCCCACTCAGGTCGAAGCCATCACCATGGTCTGCGCCCATGTGATGGGCAACGACGCCGCCGTGGGCTTTGCCGGGTCGCAGGGCCACTTCGAGCTGAACGTAATGAAGCCCATGATCGCCTACAACGTGCTGCAGTCCATGCAGCTCTTGGGGGATGCCGCAATGGCCTTCACAGACAACTGCGTCGTAGGGATCGGGGCGGACCGTACACGGATCGACAAGCTCATGCGCGAATCGCTGATGCTGGTCACTGCGCTCGCCCCGACCATCGGCTACGACAAAGCCACCACGGTCGCAAAGACCGCACACAAGAACGGCACCACCTTGCGCGAGGAGGCGATAAACCTGGGGTACGTCGATGCGGAAACCTTCGACCGCGTCGTCCGCCCCGAGGACATGATCGCGCCATCATGACCGGTCAGGTGGTCAACCTGAACAAGGCCCGGAAGGTACGCGCGCGCACCGAGGACAAGGCTCGCGCGGACGCCAACGCCTTCAAGCACGGCCGGACCAAGGCCCAGCGGATTCTCGAGGCGACACAGGCCGAGAAGGTCCGACGTGCCCTCGATCAAGCAAAGATCGAAGACGATTGAGCGGCCGACCCGTCAAACGGTCGCTCAGCCTGCACGGCCATCGCACAAGCGTGTCTCTGGAGGATGCTTTCTGGCAGGAATTCCGACGCCTAGCAGCCCGTGACGGCCTGCCCTTGAACCAACTGGCCGAACGCATTGATGAGGCGCGGGGCGATGTCGGTCTCGCCTCGGCCATCCGGGTCTTTGTGCTCCAGCAGGCTTTGGCGGAACGCTAGCGCCCTATCGGTCGTTCGGTCGGCAAGGAGCCGCTGCATGACCGCCTCGCCACTTCGTGCCTCGACGCGCCCATTGCCCGGCGCTTCGATCGACGCCAGGATCTGGCTCACCCTGTCCTGGTGGGGGGTCGGTCTTTTCGCCACGAGCCTGGCGGCACTCCTCACCTTGGCACGCTGGGCGGAACTGCAGATCGCCGTCTGCTTCTTCGCACCGTTGCTCGGCATCAAGCTCGCGCCTCACGGCCTGCCGAACCTTCTAACTTCGCTTATCACGGCCTGTTTCCTGGTCAGCGCAGCAGGATGGGCCTGGGACTGGTATGGGCGGTTCTGGTGGTTTGACGTGGTTCTCCATGCGTTGAACCCGCTGGTCATCATGTCCGCCTCCATGTTCATGATCTGGAAGGCGGACCTCCTGACCCCTGCCCCGTATCAGGGCCATTTCGTCCTTTGGTCCACTCTGGGCGGCCTGGGACTTGGGATCGCCTGGGAGTTGTTCGAGTACACCTACCTGCCGTTGACCTGGCCCGACACGATCCTGGACCTCGTGATGGATGGAGCCGGCGCGGCCCTGGGCGGCTGGCTCGCCATCTGGCTCATCGACCAGCGCGGGTTGCCTCCCGTTGGACACCATCGGCTGACGCATCTTCGGTCCTGGACGGCACGGCGGGTTCCCTTGCCCGTCCGCATCCCCCGGCAATCCCGGCGCTGAACCGGCATCAGCCGATCGCGGCCAGGGCGGGAAAGGTCTCGAGCAGCCACCAGGAAAAGGCCGTGAACTGGCCCGTCAGCATAAGAAGCCCGACGGTCCAAAGCAGCAGGCCTGAGAAACGCTCGATCCAACCCATGTTGCGCTTCATGGCAGCCATGACCGGCCGGAGGCGCGGAAAGAAGGCCGCGACCAGCAGGAACGGCAACCCCAGTCCAAAGGCATAGGTCGCAAGGAGAGCCATGCCCCGGAGCACATCAGCCTCGGTTGCGGCAAGCCCCAGGATGGTGCCAAGGACAGGTCCGAGACAGGGGGTCCAACCAAAGGCGAACGCCAAGCCGAGCACGTAGGCTCCGAAGGCCGAGCCCCCCTGATCCCCGGCATCGAGCCGCGCCTCGCGCGAAAGGAACGGGATCCGGAGCACCCCCAGAAAGTGCGCGCCGAACACCATGATCACCACGCCAGCGACCGTGACGAACCATCCCTGGTACTGGAGCAACGCTCGGCCGGCGGCCGAAGCGGCGGCCCCCAGCAGCAGGAACACGGTGGACAGCCCCAGGACGAAGAAGACCGCAGCCAGTAACGCACGCCGGCGCGCGGCGCGCTCCTCCGACATCTCTCCCACCGACACGCCGCCCATATAGGCCAGGTACGGGGGAACGATCGGAAGCACGCAGGGGCTGAGGAACGACAGCACCCCGGCGAGGAGCGCCACCGCCATTGCCGGGAGCAGCGTCGCGTCGAGGATCATGTCCGAGGAGAACATCAGAAGGCATCCGGCATTGGCGTCATCGCGGAAAGCCTTATCGCGCAGCGCGCCGGACGTCACCGGGACAGGGCGTCACAACTGCGGAAGCGAGGTTTGCCGTGTCCGGGGAGGCCGCTCGCTCTCCGGACCGGCCTCCGCGGGCTTCTCGGAGTCTTCCCCTTCGGACTGAACATGCCTAACCCAAGCAGCGACCCTAGCAGGAGCCTGACATGGCCGACGTACTCGCCGATCTCCTGACCGAGGTGACTCCCATGCTGGTGGCCCTGCTCGTCGCCGGCACCGTGATCGGCTTTCTGGCCGGGATGTTCGGGATCGGGGGAGGCGCGATCTCGGTCCCAGTGTTCTATCAGGTGTTCGGCGTTCTGGGGATCAGCGACGAGGTCCGCATGCCTCTCGCGGTCGGAACGTCGCTGGCGGTCATCATCCCGACATCCTTTGTCTCCGCACGTGCGCACCTTAAGAAAGGCACCGTCGACACCCAGCTCCTTCGGCTCTGGATCGTCCCGGTGCTGGTGGGGGTTGTTTTGGGCTCGATCATTGCCCGCTACGCCGATCCTTGGGTCTTCAAGGTCGTGTTCGTCGCTGTCGCCGGCATCAACGCCGCCAAGCTGCTGTTCGGCGGTCAAGGCTGGCGGTTGCGGGACGGCCTTCCGGGGCGGGCGGCCCTCCGGGCCTATGGGGTGATTACTGGTCTACTTTCGGCCCTCATGGGGATCGGGGGCGGCGCCATCACCAACCTGATCCTGACCCTGCACGGCGTCTCGATCCACCGTGCAGTCTCGACCGGGGCGGGAGCGGGCGTGCTGATCGCACTGCCCGCGACTTTGGGCTATGTCTTCGCAGGCTGGGGCAAGCCAGGGCTGCCCATCGATGCCACGGGATACGTATCCTGGCTCACTTTCGCTGCAACCATGCCCACGACTTTGCTGACCGCCCGTTTGGGCGTCGCGGTGGCCCACAGGCTGTCGCGACGTGCCCTCGAAACGGCATTCGGACTCTTCCTGCTCTTTGTATCAGCCCGCTTCCTCTGGGACTTGCTCTAGCTTAGGTCCGGGCAGGGCGCAGCGCGCCCGTTGGGGATGAAGATCCCCGCGCGTACCGCGCGATGCCAAGGTCGGTAGTCTCGATGTCTGTCCTGCGCCCGGACACGATGTCGGCCAGCACTCGACCGGACCCGGCGGCCATGGTCCAGCCCAGCGTACCGTGCCCGGTGTTGAGAAGCAGGCCCGGGACCGGCGTCCGTCCGATCACGGGGGTTCCATCCGGCGTCATGGGACGGAGCCCGCACCAGAACGCCGCCTGTTGCACGTCGCCTGCCCCGTCGAACAGGCCCTGCACGGAATGGAGAAGCGTCGCGCGGCGCGACGGGGGCAGCGACAGGTCGAAGCCCGCGATCTCGGCCAAGCCCCCTACCCGAATCCGCTCGCCAAGCCGGGTGATCGCGACCTTGTAGGTTTCATCCATGACCGTGGACACAGGCGCCCGATTCTCGTTGATGATGGGCAGGGTGAGCGAGTAGCCCTTGACCGGGTAGACCGGCAAGGCGATCCCCAGAGGCCTGACCAGTGCCGGGGAGTAGCTGCCCAAGGCCACCACGACCGCATCGGCCCTGTGCTGTCCGTCCGCTGTCACAACGCCACGCACCCGACCGTCCTCAAGCAAGAGGCGGTCCACGGTCACGCCGTAGCGGAACTCCACACCCGTGGCTGCCGCCAGGTGGGCCAGCGCCGTCGTGAACTTGAAGCAATCGCCGGTCTCGTCCCCGGGCAGCCGAAGGCCCCCGGCTATGGGGGCCTGGGCTCCGGCGAGGCCGGGTTCCGCCCTAAGGCAGCCTTCCTCGTCCAGCACCTCGAAGGGAACGCCGCCGTCGCGGAGCACGGCGATGTCCTTTTCGGCCGCTTCGACCTGCGCCTGCGTGCGGAACAACTGAAGCGTGCCCTGCGTGCGCTCATCATAGGCCATACCCGTTTCTTCGCGGAGGGCGGCAAGGCTGTCGCGCGAGTATTCGGCAAGCCTGACCATGCGGGCTTTGTTGACCGCATAGGCGTCCGGCGTGCAGTTGGCCAGCATCTTGGCAAGCCAGCTCAGTTTGGCGAGATCCGGCTTCGGCTGAACCACCAGCGGCGCATGACGCTGGAACATCCACTTGAGCGCCTTGAGCGGGATGCCGGGTGCGGCCCATGGTGCGGAGTACCCGGGGCTGACTTCACCAGCGTTGGCGTAGCTCGTCTCACGTCCGGGTGCAGGCTGCCGGTCCATCACGACGACATCGTGACCGGCCTTGGCCAGGTACCACGCCGAGGTGACCCCAATCACACCCGCTCCAACGACGATGATCTTCATGACGCGCTCCGCAGCGACAACCGATTCCTGCGCAAGCCTATCCCGGGGCGAGAAGAAGGAGGTCGCGATTGCTCCTGCTTCTCAAGCAATGATCAGGAGATTCTCCTACGTGAAAGCTCCTGATCGGCAGTAGCTTGTTAGAACAGGCCCGTTGCCGGTAGAATCCATCCTATCACGCGCGCTTGCTGCGCGGCGTGGCTCAGGCCACTTGCCAGCGGAGGTGCCACGGCGCTACGCCTAGGGAAGAAGCGGCCGCCAACGAGGGAGACGCGCGTGGACGACGGTCAGGCGATACCGCTCAGGCGTTTGCCACTGCACGACCTGCATGTCGGCCAGGGCGGGCGCATGGTGCCCTTCGCCGGATGGGAGATGCCGGTGCACTACCCGGCGGGCGTGATGGCCGAGCATCTGCACACGCGCTCGGCCGCGAGCCTGTTCGATGTGAGCCATATGGGCCAGGTTCTCCTCCGCCCCAGGAACGGGCTGGACCACTTGGCATCCTGCGTCGAAGCGCTGGTGCCAGCGGACATTCTGGGGCTACCCCGAGGCCGGCAGCGTTACGCCCTGTTGACAGACGATGCCGGCGGAATCCGGGATGACGTCATGATGGCGAACCGGGGCGACCATCTGTTCGTGGTCGTGAATGCGTCGACGCGCGATGCGGACTTGGCCCACTTTCGCGAATCCCTCGGGCATGCCGAGGTCGAGGAAGCCGCCGATCGCGCGCTGCTGGCCCTTCAGGGTCCGACAGCAGAACACGCGCTGGGCCGCCTTGTTCCTGCGGTCAGCGGAATGCGCTTCATGGACGTGGCGATCGTCCCGTGGGGCGGCATGGACCTTTGGCTGTCCCGCTCCGGCTATACCGGCGAGGATGGTTTCGAGATTTCGGTTCCTGCCACAGGCGCCCAGACCTTGGCCGAGGCGCTGCTGGCTGGTGGGGAGGTCAAGCTGGCCGGCCTTGGGGCGCGCGACTCCCTCAGGCTTGAGGCCGGGCTCTGCCTTTATGGCAACGACATTGATCGCACGACCAGCCCCGTGGAGGCGGGTCTGTCCTGGTCGATCGGCAAGGCGCGTCGGATCGGCGGATCGCGCGCCGGTGGCTTTCCTGGCGCGGACCGTATCTTGCGGCAACTGGAACTCGGTCCGCGCCGACAGCGGGTGGGCCTGCAGCCCGAAGGTCGCGCGCCCATGCGTGCCGGCACCGCGATCACCAGCCCCGAAGGCCATGTCGGGCACGTGACCTCGGGTGGGTTCGGACCTACCCTGCAAGCGCCGATTGCCATGGGCTATGTCGATGCCAAGCTGGCGCAGCCGGGCACCCGGCTCAACGGCGACGTCAGGGGCCGATCCCTTCCGGTCAGCGTCGTCCCGCTCCCCTTTGTGGCTCCGTCTTTCAAGCGTTGAGGAATTCGAATGAAGTTCACCGAAGATCATGAATGGCTCCGTCCCGAAGGCGACCTGATCGTCGTCGGCATCACCGAACACGCAGCCAAGGAACTGGGCGACATCGTCTTTGTCGAACTTCCCGAAATCGAGGCCATGGTGGCTCAGGGCGACGAGGTCGTGGTGATCGAGAGCGTCAAAGCCGCCTCTGACATCCTGGCCCCTGTCGATGGCGAGATCGTCGAAGTGAACAGCAAGCTGGCCGACAACCCGGGGCTCGTGAACGAGGATCCGCTCGGGGCTGGCTGGTTCTTCAAGGTCCGCGTGGATGATATGGCGGTTCTCGACGACTTCATGGATGAAGACGAATACCAGGACTCGATCGGGTGACGTGATGCCTTGGACTCCGACGGCCTATGATCCGGATGATTTCGCCAATCGTCGCCATATCGGTCCATCCCCGAGCGAGATGGAGGAGATGCTGGCGGCCGTCGGGGCAGTCAGTCTCGATGACCTTATCGACGAGACCGTGCCGGCCTCGATCCGGCAAACCACACCCCTGTCCTGGAGCCCGCTGACGGAAGCGGGTCTGCTGGCCCGCATGCGCGCGGTCGCGGGCAGGAACAAGGTGATGACCTCGCTTATCGGGCAAGGTTACTACGGCACGGTAACTCCGCCCGCCATCCAGCGGAACATACTGGAAAATCCGGCTTGGTACACGGCTTATACGCCTTATCAGCCCGAGATCGCGCAGGGTCGGCTCGAGGCTCTGCTGAACTACCAAACCATGGTCGCGGACCTGACCGGCCTGCCGGTGGCCAACGCCTCTCTCCTCGACGAGGCGACCGCGGCGGCGGAAGCCATGACGATGGCCGAGCGGACGGCCAAGTCCAAGGCGCGCGCCTTCTTCGTGGCGGATGACCTGCATCCACAAACGGCAGCCGTGATCGAAACGCGGGCCCTTCCCCTGGGCATTGAGATCATCAGGGGATCGGTGGATTCCCTCGATCCTTCCAAGGTTTTCGCAGCGATCTTTCAGTATCCCGGCACATATGGCCACCTGCACGACCTGACCGACGACATTGCGCAACTGCACCGGCACGGAGCCATTGCGATCGTGGCGACGGACCTCCTGGCCCTCACCCTCATCAAAGAGCCGGGCGCTATGGGGGCCGATATCGCCGTTGGCTCGGCGCAACGGTTCGGCGTGCCGATGGGCTATGGCGGCCCTCATGCGGCCTTCCTGTCGTGCCGCGATTCGATCAAGCGTGCGATGCCGGGACGCATCGTGGGCGTTTCGGTGGACGCGCGTGGCAACAGGGCCTACCGTCTGGCCCTCCAGACCCGTGAGCAACACATACGCCGCGAGAAAGCCACCTCCAACGTCTGCACGGCACAGGCCCTGCTCGCGGTCATGGCTGGATTCTATGCTGTGTTCCATGGACCCAAGGGTCTCCGGGCAATCGCCGAGCGGGTTCACTTGAGTACCCAACGGCTGGCGCGTGCGCTCCGGGCCGCTGGCGCCACGGTCTCCCCCGAAGCGTTTTTCGACACGATCACGGTCGAGGTCGGCGTCGGTCAGGCGGGGATCCTCGCGGCGGCCCGCGCCGAGGGGCTTAACTTTCGGAAGATCGGGGTGGACCGCGTCGGCATCTCCCTGGACGAGACGACGGACGAGTCCGTCCTGCTTCGCATTCTTCGCGCCTTTGGCATCGATGCGGCGCCGCCGCACCGGGGAGGCCTTGCCGTTCCGGACTCCTTGGTCCGCAGCTCCGACTACCTGACCCATCCGGTGTTCCAGATGAACCGGGCCGAGTCCGAGATGATGCGGTACATGCGCCGGCTGTCGGATCGGGATCTGGCGCTCGACCGCGCGATGATCCCTCTCGGCTCCTGCACCATGAAGCTGAACGCGGCTGCGGAAATGATGCCGCTGACCTGGCCCGAATTCGGGGGCCTGCATCCGTTCGCCCCGCGCGATCAGGCTCAGGGGTACACCGAAGCGATCGAGGATCTTTCGAGAAAGCTCTGCGAGATAACTGGTTATGACGCGTTCTCGATGCAGCCCAACAGCGGCGCGCAAGGCGAGTATGCCGGTCTGCTGACCATCCAGGCGTTCCACCGGGCCAACGGGGACCATGATCGCAAGGTGTGCCTGATCCCCGTCTCGGCCCATGGCACAAACCCGGCCTCGGCGCAGATGGTGGGCATGGAGGTGGTGGTGGTCCGGACCGCCCCCAACGGGGACATCGATCTGGAAGACTTCCGAGACAAGGCCAATGCCGCTGGCGCACGGCTTGCTGCCTGCATGATCACCTATCCTTCGACGCATGGCGTGTTCGAGGATACGCTGCGTGAGGTCTGTCGTGTGACCCATGACCATGGCGGGCAGGTGTACCTTGATGGGGCGAACATGAACGCCCTCGTGGGTCTGGTGAAGCCCGGCGAGGTCGGAGCAGATGTGAGCCATCTCAACCTGCACAAGACCTTTGCCATCCCCCATGGCGGTGGCGGGCCGGGCATGGGGCCGATCGGGGTGAAGGCGCATCTGGCGCCTTACCTGCCTGGTCACCCGGAGTCCGGCGGGAGCGGCGCGGTATCGGCTGCCCCGTTCGGCTCGGCGTCCATCCTGCTGATTTCTTGGGCTTATTGCCTCCTCATGGGAGGGGCTGGCCTGACACAGGCCACCAAGGTTGCCATTCTGAACGCAAACTATATCGCGGCGCGCCTCCGAGGGGCTTACGATATCCTGTTTGCGGGCAATCGGGGGCGGGTAGCCCATGAATGCATCCTGGATACGAGGCCCTTTGCCGCGCATGGGGTCACGGTGGATGATCTGGCCAAGCGGCTGGTGGACAACGGGTTCCACGCGCCAACCATGAGCTGGCCTGTTGCGGGCACCCTGATGGTCGAACCTACCGAAAGCGAGACCAAAGGCGAAATCGACCGGTTCATCACCGCGCTTCTTTCGATCCGCGATGAGATCGCCGCAGTGCAGAAAGGCGAGATCGCGGCCGAGCAGAGCCCTCTCCGGCGTGCGCCCCATACGGTGGAGGATCTCGTCGCCGAGTGGGACCGCCCCTATACCCGCGAACAGGGCTGCTTCCCGCCCGGTGCGTTCCGCGTGGACAAGTACTGGCCGCCCGTGGGCCGTGTGGACAACGCCTTTGGCGATCGGAACCTGATCTGCACCTGTCCGCCGTTGGAGCAATACGCCGAGGCTGCCGAGTGATGGGGGCGCATCAGAGCGCCCCCGATCCCCTCATGTGAGGCCGGTGTTGACCTTGTAGATCCGCTCGGCGTTCCGCCATCCGATCATGGCCTGCTCGTCCGGGCTGAACTCGCCCAGCACCCGATCCGTGATATCCAGCCAGCTTGGCAGGCCCGAGCCCAAGTTGACCACGGGCCAGTCGCTCCCCCAAACCATGCGAGCCGGACCGAAGGCGTCCACGACGTGGTCGATCCAGGGCCGCAGGGTGGAAAGATCCCAATCGCCGGGTGCGGTATAGGCGGTGATGCCCGAAAGCTTCACGTTCACATGAGGCAGGCTCGCAAGGCGGGTGATCCCTGCACGCCAAGGGTCCATGTCGCCGCCTGCAATGTCAGGCGTTCCGCAATGATCGAGAACGAAGACCATGTCCGGGCAACTCGCGGCAAGGTCATACGCGGTGGGCAGGGTTCGTCCGAGGAAGTTCATGTCGAACGGTAGGCCGCGTTGTCCGATCCGACGAACATTCGCGCGGAACGCCTCGGTCGTGGATACGTCGTCGGGCACCGTGTGGAGGATGCGGCGAAGGCCCACGACGCCAAGCTCCGCGCATACGTCAAGCCAGGCCTCGAAACCGGCGTCCTGCTCCGGTCGGCAATTGGCGATCTGCCCAAGAAGATCGCCGCTGCGGATGAGCCCGGCGATCCACCGCGACTCGGCCTGGAAGTCGTCAGCGTCCACTTCCATGAAGATGGAGCCCCGGACGCGCCCGCCATACAACCGACGGGCATCGTCCAGAGAGAAGTCGGCACCCGCGAGCGTAGGCACCTCGCGGGTCCAGCCATGTCCGGTCACCTCGCGCCGGATCAGATGGAGATGGGTGTCGATCAGATCCATGCGCGCGGCTCCGTGTTCTGTTATTCGTCGTTGACGCAGACCTGCCGCTGGTCGCCGAGGCCCTGGATCCCGAGCTCCACGACCTCCCCCGACCTCAGGTAGCGCGGAGGCTTCATGCCAAGGCCCACGCCCGGCGGCGTGCCGGTCGAGATCACGTCGCCCGGATGCAAGGACATGAACTGGCTGAGATAGCTCACCAGATGCGCGACCCCGTAGACCATTGTGCGGGTCGAGCCGTTCTGCATCGTCTCGCCGTTGACACGGCAGTACATGTTCAGATCTTGCGGATCGGAAACCTCGTCGCGGGTCACGAGCCATGGTCCGAGCGGGCCGAAATTGTCGCAGCTCTTGCCTTTGGTCCACTGCCCAGCACGTTCGGCCTGGAAGGCGCGTTCCGAGACGTCGTTGGCCACGGCATAACCGGCGACATAGGACAGGGCATCGGCCTCGGTCACGTATTTGGCGTGCCGTCCGATGATGACGGCAAGTTCGACCTCCCAGTCGGTCTTTTCGCTGCCACGCGGGATGATGATGGGGTCATTGGGTCCGCAGATCGCCGAGGTGGCCTTCATGAAGATCACCGGCTCGGGCGGCACTGGCAGGTTCGACTCCGCTGCATGGTCGGCGTAATTGAGCCCGATGCAGATGAACTTGCCGGTGCCGCCCACGCAGGCGCCAAGCCGGGTGCCTGCATCCACCTGCGGCAGACCCGAGGGGTCTACCGCACGGATCGCGTCCAGTCCCTCGTCGCCAAGCACCGCTCCGGCGATGTCGGGCACGATGCCCGAAAGGTCACGGATCGTGCCGTCCTCATGCAGCAGACCGGGCTTCTCCGACCCTCGCTCGCCATGGCGCAAAAGCTTCATGTTCCACTCCTCTCAGGCATCGGGTGCTGCACGGCACTGGGCCGACAGCTCTCATGGGTCAAGTGTTGGTCCAGCCGCCATCGATGACATGCTCGGTGCCGGTGGTATAGCTCGACTCGTCGGAGGCAAGGTAAACGACAAGGGCCGCGATCTCCTCCGGGCGGCCCAGCCGGTTCATCGGCTGGCGGGCCACGAAGGCGCGCCGCGCGGCCTCATAGTCGTCCGTGCGGCGCATGCGCTCCTCGAGCGAGGGGCTTTCCACGGTGCCGGGGCAGATCGCGTTGGCCCGGATGCCCTGACCGATGAAGTCGCAGGCGATCGCCTTGGTCAGGCCGATCACGCCGGCCTTGGTCGCGCCATAGACGAAACGGTTCGGTGCGGCGATGACCGATGAGGCCACGGAAGCCATGTTGACGATCGAGCCGCCGCCGCCCGCGATCATGTCCGGCAGGACGGCACGGCACATCCGGTACATGGCCGTCATGTTCAACCGCACCGATAGATCCCACTGCTCCTCGTCGCAGTCGAGGATGGTTCCGTGCGCGACAATGCCCGCGCAGTTGAATAGGACTTGGACCGCCCCCACGGCCTGAACGGCCTCGGTGATGCTCTCCAGGTCGAGGACGTCGAGCCGGCGGGTCACGATTTGCCCGAGAGCGTCCCCCTGTGGAGACTCGGTCCGCAGCCGCGCCCATGCCTCCGACAGGCTCTCAAGGGCAGCGTCGTTCACATCGGTAGCGATCACCTCCGCACCTTCTCGAGCCATGGCGATGACCGAGGCGCGCCCGATTCCTTGCCCCGCCGCCGTGGCCAGCGCGCGTTTTCCGGTGAGCCGTCCCAAACCGTGCCTCCCTGCCCCATCCTCACGGGTCTGTGTCGCAGGCTTACGAAAGCGATGCAACGGGCCGCGCGCCTATGGCAGGCGTGCCACCATGCTCGGCAAGTTGGTCGCCACCCAGGTGCATCGGGACGTCGAATCGTGACACATTGCTAACCAAGGTCATGGAATGGACCTTGCCAAGAAACGGTCAATCCGGAGAGCCCACTCCGGCATCATCGAGCAAAGGACCAATCCCATGGCAAGCCAGCAATCCGGCTCCCCACACGACGCTCAACTGGGGACAGCGTCTCAGGTCAGGACACCCCAGATGGAGGCGTCCCAATCCACCCGATCCGTTCAGGCACAGGCCAGCATGAATGGCGGGACAGGCACCGCCCCCGTCATCCGCGACTACGCGAGCATCTGAGTTTCCGTCCCGGATCAGCCAACGGCCCGCATCTCCCACGGGCCGTTCCGGGATACCTGTGGGCCAGAGGACCAAGGCGCATACTACCCCGGCCGCCAAGATCCTCTGGCCCCCTTTTCCATTGCTGCTAAGGTGAACGGCATGGCTCCGATCTCCTCACTGCGAAACCTGGGACCGGCGACGAATGCCGCGTTCCGCAAGGTCGGGATACGCACGGCCGAGCAACTGCGCGAGATGGGGGCCGACGAGGCCTATGCGCGCCTGCTCGAGGCAGGGCAGCGGCCCCACTTCATCGGCTACTATGTGCTCCACATGGCGCTGCAGAATCGGCCTTGGAACGACTGCAAGGGAGACGAGAAGGCCGCCTTGCGCCGGCGATTCGACGAGCTGAAGGCCAGCCACTTCGACAGCGGCCTCGCTGGCCTGGAGGCCGAGCTCGATGCGCTGGGCGTGGGACTTCGTCGCTGAAGCGTTGCGTCTGCCGTAGGTTTCGGTAGGACGTCGCGCAACCGTTAGCGGAGTTCGCGTATGTCAGCCTCCCTGTCCCGTGTCACTCGCCGGGCGCTCCTTGCCTTCGCTCTGGTGCCCATCGCGGGATGTAGCCTGTTCGGTGGACGCAGCCTGGATACCCCGTCCGGGACCTATGCGGGCAACACGCCGCAGATGCAGGCCATGATCCGGCGTCATGCCCGCTCCCTGAGACTTCCGCCCGAACTCCTCGACCATGTGGTCCGGGTGGAAAGCGGCTACAACGCCCGGGCACGCAATGGCTCCTATTACGGCCTGATGCAGGTGAGCCCTGACACGGCCCGCAGCATGGGCTACCGCGGACCCGAGTCCGGCCTCCTGGACGCAGAGACGAATCTGCGCTTCGCCGGAGCGTATCTCCGCGGAGCCTACATCGTAGCCAATGGCAACCAGCGGCGCGCCTACGACCTGTACAAGAAAGGCTACTATTACGAAGCCCGCGACCGGGGCCTGCTGGAGGAAACCGGGCTGAGGCGCGGGTTTCTGGAGGGTTAGCCGCCCGAGGTTGCCGGGACAGGTGTTTGCGTCGACCAGCCGTCGGACACCGGCCTTCGAGGGTGCAGAACGGCCAGCGACCATAAGAGGGATCGTTCGGCCACGAGTTGGCCATTCGCTGGCTAGGTTGATGGGTGGGCTGAGGGCTTTGACTGCTCCTTTACCCTACCAGGAGAACGCTTGGCGATCACCCGTGCTGAGGTCGGATGAACCGAGGCGCGTGCTACCGGCCGATCGCTCCGGAGCGAAAGGCGGCAGGGCAAGATATCCAGGACAACCACGGAGGTCCGGTGCGCCTGCCGGCTTCCACCAAATGGGTCAAGGAGAAGGTTGATCGTCAGGAACGGCTGCAGCAGCCTGGGACTGGGGCGGCGTGACCCTCCAGATCGTGTTGGACAGGTCATCCGCGACCAGCAAGGCGCCACGCGGATCCACTGCAACGCCCACCGGTCTCCCGCGGGCGTTGCCTTCGTCCAAAAGGAAGCCTGACACCACATCGATCGGATCGCCCGAGGGCCTGCCATCGGCAAAGGGCACGAAGACCACACGGTAGCCCACCGGATCGCTGCGGTTCCAACTGCCATGCTCGCCCACGAACACGCCGTCCGAGAACTCAGGCCCCATCGCTGGGGTGGAGAAGGCCACGCCAAGCGCCGCGACATGCGCCCCTAGGGCATAGTCCGGCTCAATCGCCGAGGCCACCATATCGGGATCCTGGGGCTGGGCCCGCGGGTCGACGATCTGTCCCCAGTAGCTGTACGGCCATCCGTAGAAGCCGCCCTCCTGGACCGCCGTCAGGTAGTCCGGCACGAGGCCGGGGCCGATCTCGTCGCGCTCGTTGACGACGGCCCAAAGCTGACCCGTCTCGGGCTGGATGGTGAGGGCTGTAGGGTTCCGCAAGCCGGTCGCATAGGGGCGGTGCGCTCCGGTCTCCACGTCGATCTCCCAGATCATGGCCCGGTCCTCCTCGACCTCGATGCCACGCTCGGTGATGTTGCTGTTCGATCCGATGCCGACGTAAAGGGTGCGACCGTCGGCGCTGGCGGTCATCGACTTGGTCCAGTGATGGTTGATCTCGGATGGCAGCTCGGTGAGCGTGACGGGCTCCCCGCTCGCCTCGGTCTGCCCATCCGAGTAATCGAAACGGACTACCGCATCCTGGTTGGCCACATAGATCGCGTCGTCGATCAATGCGAGCCCGTATGGCGCGTTCAGACCCTCGGCGAAGATGCCCTGACTCTCATAGGTGCCGTCGCCATCCCCGTCGCGCAGCAGCGTCAGCCGGTTGCCGCCCTTGACCGAACTCTTGCCGAGGCTCTTGATGAAGCCGGCGATCAGGTCCTTGGGCCGGAGCACAGGCGCCCCGCCCCCAGACCCTTCGGCGACCAGGATATCGCCGTTAGGGAGAACAAGAAGCTGGCGCGGGATCATGAGATCCGTGGCGATGGGCGCGATCGTGTACCCCTCCGGCACGGTTGGCAGATCGTCGCCCCAAGCTGCGGGCCGTGGGACCGCCATGGACGGCAGGAGGCCACGCTGGGGGTCAGGCAGTTCGGGGTCTGAGCCGTACTGCGAGGAAGCGGTCTGACCAGACGCGACGAAAGGGACCACCGCCATGGCGCCGGCCAGCAGATGCATGCGCATCATCAATACTCCTTGGCGTGGAATCCGGAAAAGCCGATCCAGGTCGCAACCAGCGCCAAGGCTGCTGCGATGGCCGACATGTAGAGAGCCTCGGGCATGGTGGCCCAGGCGTCCTTGGCATGAACAAGGGCATTGATGAAACCGACGACCCACGTCGCGAGCACCACCACAAAGTAGAAAACCGGGCGCCTGTCGCCCCGCGCATGGCCACCGAACAGGTTCACAAAGGCCCAAAGCAGGGCGAAACCTCCACCCAGCAGCCCACCCGCGTTGAGCCATGAGGCAAAGTTGGCCCACTGAATCTCCATGGTTCGCCAGTAGGCGATGTCACTGACCAGCGCGCCCAGAAACAAAGGGAACAGGAATGCGAGGAGGATGGAGTGAAGGGGATGGAGCGGTCTGGGATGGGACGGCGCAAATGTGGCGAACACATCGGCTCCTTTCGTTGCTGGACATGGCTGTGCGACAACCGCCAGGCGGTATCTATGACGGATGAATGCGCCGGCCACTCGCAGGTTCCGGGTTCCCGGCCGAATGGAGCGGATCAAGATGGACACCCTGACCCAGCGGCACGTGCTGAACCACGCCTGCGCCGCCTGACCCCGCACCCAGATGGACCAGGCCCTCCGAAGCGCCATCGGTCTCGAATCACGTCACGACGGACAGCCGACCAGTTCTGCCGAAATCATGCCCCTCCACCATTCGGCACCACTTCACACGCGTCGGTCACAAGGTTGAGGAGGGGCGCTTCAAGCTGCCCTGGACCGGCCCAGACCGCCGGAAAATCCGGCGGCCCGTCAAAGCGCAGTACGATCATGTTCCCCAGCGTACGACCAGTCAGGTCCTGCATGCCTTGATCATCCCGCAGGGCTGACCGGCGCGGGCCGATGGGCCTGCCCTCGGACAAAGCTGAGCAGCCGTTGCATCATCGTGGCATTGCGTTCCGCCAATTTCAGCGCCCGCGTAATCACCCGCTGCAAAGGCTCGTCCGGCAGTCGTCGCCGCACGATGCCCGGCCCGGCCACGAGAGGGGTGGGCAGCTCGGCGAAGTCAGCCGCGAAGCCGCCAGTCACCCGACCCATCAGGCTCAGACGCTCCATCGACTGGCCGTGACCGTGCGCCTGCTGTCCCAGGTCCGCGTCAGGCACCGCGCCGCCCTCGAAGACCCTCGCCAGCAGCCCGGCGGGCCGCCATCCTCTCCTATGACGGGCATGTAGTTCAGATCCACCTCACTCCGCTCGGGGCGGCGATAGGGATGCATGGTGATTCGCATGCCGCGAAACGGAATCGCTCCTCCGGTCAGGCCGCGCGTCAGCACCACGCGGAGGAAGTTGGCGGCTTCAGCACGGGCATGCCGAGGATGCCCGGATTCAGACCGGGCGCTACCTGGGCACAGCCATCATTGTAGATGGGGATGCCCCGTTCACCCCACATGAGAGACATGGGCAAGGGTGCACAGAGCATGACCCCAGCCGCCGTTCAGACATTCTGCGGCCAGTTCTCGACTGGCCCCGGCAGATGGGTCGACCAGTCGCACGCTGCGATCAGGTCGGCATTTTCTCCCTCAGTTATCGGGAGGCTGGGCCCCGCGCCTTCGAGCCGTGCCTGCGGGTAAGGGTCACTTCGCTAGTGGCTCGCTCCGCCGATGACAGGCCGTCCCGTGTACATCCTGACGAAGAAGCGAGCAGGCAGGACCTCGGCGGCTAGCGAGCAATGCCCCGCGCCCCGCCCGATAGAACAAGGCCCGCGCAGGGCACCAGGTCGGGAAGGGGACTTCAGCTTGGGCACGGTTAGCCACCCTGTGGGCGCTTCTACCGCCCAGCAACGCTGGCTAGGGTGCGCGACAGGGTGCAAGCAGGCCTCAGACCGCTCTTTCCTTTCTCGTGCGTGAGCAGGCTGGACCAGCGAGGGACAGACGGCGGTCCACCGAACCTCATCTCGATATGATCGCTCATAGAACTAGGCTGATATCCATCCTCCACACCGCGGATACCGCCTCTCCCGCCATCGATGAGGCGACACCGACGAACGGAGCGCTGGTCGCACGCCAGAGCGGGCCTTCGTCGCTCAGAGCCCGATCTCGGGCCGGCGCCACACGGACGCTGGATAGCACCCTGCCCCGCCCTAGAAGCCGAGCGTCCGCATGAGAGCCCGGTTCGTCGCAACGGCAGTCGCAGGATCGGCTGCCGCCTCGTCCGACTCTTCCTCGACCACGACCCAGTGATTGAAGCGCGGGGCTTCGTTCAGCACCTCGAGCACGGCCCCGATGTCGCACCCTCCCTGCCCCAGCATGGCCCATCGTCCCCGGGCGTCGGCATCCTTGAGGTGAAGGTATCGGATCCGGTCCCGATGGGCCCGCAAGGTGTCGAAAATGTCCGCGTGACCCCGCAGAATATGCCCTGTGTCCGGAACCCATCCCACACTATCCCTGTCCAGAAGCGAGAACATCCGGTCATAGTCAGCCCGATCAAACAGAAGCGTGTTGCGATGGGAGCTTGGATGAATCGCCACTTCGACACCCACTGTCGCTCCCAACATGGCCGTCCGATTGTAGATCTCGGCGGCCACCGCGAGCTTGTCATCCCTGGGTCCGCCAGTCACGGCAGTCGCCGATCCGAGCGAGATTACGGCACCCGGGAAGTGCGCGACGAAGTCGAGCCAGTGCCGCAGGCCTTCCAGGTCCCCCTCCGCTCGGTCCCGCTCAGTGAAGCCGCTTGCCGACGACACGGCGACCGCGACCAGCTCGAGTCGATGGCGGTCCAGAGTGCAGGCTAACCCGCCCGGATCATCGCTGTAGCAGCCGAGCATCGCGTCGCTGATCTCGATCCCGGCGTAGCCTGCGGCAGCGATCGCCCCAATCACGTCATCGGGCCTGTCCCGCCATGCCGGCCCGAGCATTTCCCAGGTGTAGGTCTGGCAGGCTATCCTAAGGTCCTTCAAGGCATCCCTCGTGCGCTTACGCGGAAGATGAGCACCGATCCGACAACCTGTCCATCCAACGGCGGGTTTGAAGCCATCTTGATTCCGCCCGTCTGACCATGGCAGCCCGTCCTGACGATGCCGGGTCCCTGGGACGTCGCATCCGATTGCCCGTTGCGACGGGCGCCGAACCCGTCACCACTCGCCCTGCTCTGGTAGAGGCGAATGGTTCAGTCTGGGACTCAGGCGGCGCGGGTAGACGAAGTCTACGATCATCAAAATCGGTCGGAAGCAGATCACGTGGGTCAGTCGGCCCCGGGCACCGGCGCAAATCGATACCAGGCAGTCAGGCCAAATCTCATTAACGTTGATGAGTAAATCAGGACGTATCTTCAAACTCTGGTAGGACACATAGAGTAGGTCAGTGGTTGACGTGAGGGTCAGAAGACCCCCGAGCCATCGTCCAGCCCTGCGGCGTGAGCCGGCGGTAGGGCGGACCGGGGGGTACGTCCCGATACCCCAGTCGACGCTCGGAAATCCGTTCAACAACAATTGTGCCGCGCTGGCCGCGGCAGGAGTTCGTGTCGTGCCCGATACCTCCACTCGCCGCAGGAGCCGACTGCAGAGCATCGTCGTCCGCATCATCCTCATCCAAGGGCTGAGTTTCATCGCCATGATCGCGATCACGGCTGCGAGTTTCTGGGGCAACAACGAGATCGCGTGGCGCATGAAGTCGGTGCATCAGGATCGGGTGGTGCCACTCGTCCAGATCCGCAACGTGGCCGACACCTACGCCGTCGAGGCTCCGCTCGCCCTGAGGACCGCCTTCACGGAAACACCGGACTGGCCCGAGATCCAACGGCGACTGTCAGAGGCGCGGCAGGTCGGCTCGACTAATTGGGACGCCTATCTCGCGACTTACCTGACGGAGGACGAGAAGCGTCTGATCGCGGAGGTGGCTGTCACCAAGGTGGATGCCGATGCCGCGCTGGACAGATTGCAACGAATTGCCGAGGCGCGCGATCCGGCGAAGGCACGGCAGATCCTCGAGGACATCTACTTTCCCCAGATCGCCCCGCTGCGCGAAACGCTCGGACGTCTTTCGGGCTATCAGGAGGCAGAGGCCGAACGTCTCACCAGGACCGGGCTTGCGCTCTCCGAAACGATAGCAAAAGGCACCGCGGCCCTGAGCGTCACTATGATCGTGCTGTCGCTGGTGTTGGTGCTCGTTTTCGGCGCGCGGCTTCGGCGGAGGCTTGGCACGGCGGTGGACCTGGCCGAACGGGTTGCGTCTGGCGACCTTCGCACATTGGCTGCCATTTCTCGGGACGAGGTAGGCGACGTCTGCGCTGCGCTGAACCGGATGGTCGAGCAACTACGGGGCGTGGTCGGTCAGGTGACCGAAGCCTCCGAGCGGATGGCCGCAGGATCAGACGAACTCGCCGCCACCGCGCAGCAGCTGAGCCAAGGCGCCACCGAGCAGGCGGCCTCGACCGAAGAGGCCTCTGCGACCGTGGAACAGATGGCCGCAAGCATCCGGCAAACGGCCCACAGCGCCGAGGCCAGCAAAGCCATGGCCCGGCAATCACTGGAGAGCGCTCGAGAGGTGGGCCGGTTGGCTGCAGGATCACTGGACAGCTCCGAGGCGATCGCGAAGCAGATCCTCGTCATCCAGGAGATCGCGCGGCAGACCGACCTCCTTGCCCTCAACGCCGCCGTAGAGGCCGCCCGGGCCGGGGAACACGGGCGCGGCTTCGCCGTCGTGGCCTCCGAGGTCCGCAAGCTGGCGGAGCGCAGCCGGACCGCGGCCGTCGAGGCGGCACAACTCTCGGCCCGAACCATGGCCGGCACACGGGAAACAGGGCCGAAGCTGCAGGTCCTGATGAATGACATGGAGCAGACGGCCCAGTACGTCGCCCAGATCTCGAACGCCAACCACGAGATGGCGGGCGGCGCTGGGCAGATGGTTCAAGCGATCGAGCAACTGAACGACGTCACCCAGCAGAACACCGCGGCCTCTGAACAGGTGTCCGGGACGGCTGTCAATCTGGCCAGCCGAGCGCATGGCCTCCTGACCGCGATGAGCTTTTTTCGTTTGGAAGCCAAACCGGAGCTGGCGCCCGGTCAGCGCAACCACCGAGTGCAGCCCCAGGCCAGGTCCCAACCCGTGACTAACTCGATGAGGCCGGCCCAGAAACTACTGGAGCTGGAGCACGGAAGTGTACCTCGACGAGCTTCGCCGTCGATCCGCCAAGTCGGGGCCGTTTGAGCCACAGCTTGACTGATCAGGCCGATCCTCCAACGCCTGCTCGGCACGTCTCGAGGACAGTGCAAGAGGATCTTGCACCCTGGCCGAAGAGGGCGAGCCAAATGGAGGCATGTCGGTCCACGCCGACCATCAGCAGTCAAGTCTACAAGGCTTGTGGGCTGAACCTGTGGAAACGAGGGGTCGTTCAACCTTGCGCGGACGCTCGACTCGCGACGCTGCAAGCTGTCTTGTTGATCTTCGGGTGCCGGCGGTCGCCCATCCTTCTGCGATGGGCAAGATCCACCTATCGACGGGTCATCCCACCTTTGCGACCGCGCCAGATCGACGTCGTGCTAGCCCTGCCTTAACGAGGCCATTTCTGCCGATCACACTGTCGCTGAACGAAGAATCAGAATTCCAGCACGCTGCCGGCGCCAATCGACCCGAGCCATTGTAGCAATTGCGGCCCGGTGCAAGGAGATGGAAGTGCCCGCTTTGGCCCTAGGGACCTAGGCCGATCCAGCCGCTAGGCCTGGGCAGGACCTTACCGATCCAGCAGGCCTCTGACGTCAGACGGTTTCGGCGAGCGACGCACAGAGCGTCGAACACCGCCGCTGCCCTTCCATGCGCCACGGTTCAGGGCTTTTGATCCGTCGCGAGCGACTCCTCAAAAGGGGATCCGATGTCGACTGTCTGCGCGTCGGCGTCAAGGCTGGGATCAGAGGCGATCATGAGAGGTTGATGCATCCGATACCGGAGGTGGTAGTGCCACCCTCCTTCAGGGTGACACGATTCAGATGGTACTAGCCGACTACGGGAACGAGGCGAGGGCCCTCGGACCGGGCGGAGACCGTGAAATCGATGGTCACTGGTTGTGAACGATTCCTGACGTTCGTCGAAGCGCCTGAAGCAAGGATTCTGACCCTGCGCGCCAACTTGGAAACCACTCAGTTCGGGCAAGCCCGCCGCAGGAGTGAGGGAGCCAAGGCCGGCGCCTGTCCGCCGGCTCCCGCCCGCCAGCACGACCGCCAGGGAACCGTCACGCCTATCCTCGATTAAGCCGAACATAAAGCCGGCGTCAAAGGCCGCGAGATGGAGAGGCAGGTAGCCCATGGACGACATTGACACCTCACGACGTGCGTTCGTTACCACGGCAGGCGTTGCGCTGGCTGCAGGCGCTGCGGCCACAGCGGCTGGACCCGCCCGGGCACAGGAGCAGAACGCCCCGGGCGCGCCGACCGCGCCGCGCGCAGCCAACTACCCGAAGCCGCCCTTCCCCGAGCAAAGCCAGCCCTGGCCGGGCCTCGCGTCGCGCATGGAGCCGCGACCCGACCATGGCGAAGAGAGCTATCGCGGCTCGGGCCGGCTTGCGGGCAAGCGCGCGCTCATCACCGGTGGCGACAGCGGAATCGGGCGGGCAGCCGCCATCGCCTACGCGCGCGAAGGCGCCGCGGTGGTGATCAACCACCTTCCGGAGGAGGAGCCCGACGCTGCCGAGGTCCGCGACCTCCTGACCAGCGAAGGCCACACCGTCATTTCCATGCCCGGCGACCTGCGCGACGAGGCGTTTTGCCGCCAGTTGGTGGAGGACGCAGCGCGCGAGTTGGGCGGCCTCGACATCCTCGTCAACAACGCCGCCCGCCAGCAGGCGCTAGCCACCTTTGAGGAGATCTCGCCCGAGGAGTTCGACGCCCATTTCAAGACCAACGTCTACGCCCCCTTCTGGCTCACCCAGGCAGCGGTCCCGCTCATGGGCCAAGGCAGCGCGATCGTGTTCACCTCGTCCGAACAGGCGGCCAATCCATCGCCCGAGATCCTGCATTACGCCATGACGCGCGCTGCGGTACTGAACTTCGCCAAAGGGCTCGCCAAGAGCCTCGCGCCGCGCGGCATCCGCGTGAACGCGGTGGCGCCTGGGCCATTCTGGACCCCGCTACAGGTGTCGGGTGGCGCCCTGCCCGAGAAACTGGTCACCTTCGGCTCCCAAACCCCGCTTGGCCGTCCTGGCCAGCCTGCCGAGATCGCGGGGCTTTACGTGGCTGCGGTCGACCCGGCCCTCAGCTACTCGACGGGGCAGATCTTCGGCGCAACAGGGGGTGGAGGCCAGCCGGCCTGAGGTCGAAGGAGCGCCCCAACCACATGGTCGGGTGATTTGTGGACGCTCCCTGATGCCCGGTGCGCCTGATCGTGCCAGGTGGACCCGGGAAGCCGGGACCTGGGCCGGATCGTCCTTCTGAGTAACCGCGGACACCGCAGACGCGGTCCAGGCCAACAGCAAGCCGTCGCGCGCGGCTTGCCGTGCCGCGCCCGCTACTGCCCCGGCAGCACCACGGAGTATGAGAGTATTGCCAAGATCCAGCGCGAGCCGATCACATTCCGCATGGCAGTACGTTCGTATGCTGGACATCCCCAGTAGGCTCCATTGTCGGGGCCTAACTCCATTCGCAGTGTGCCCGCCCGAGAGGAGGGGCAACGTCAGGTCTTCTGAACCTTACCTGCAAGCCGCGTTCTGCTGAACCCGATTGCCATTATCGTGCGTGCCAGCTGGGATGGCCGATCAGGTCTACAAAGGCGGAGTGGTTGCAAGCGCAAGATCCAGCTCAGCGCACCGGTAGGTCTCATGGCCTGCACACTGGCTACAGTGGGACCGTGGCCCGCAACGAGATGGCCTGTTCGGACACGGCTACCCTGTCCTGGGGCGAAAGGCCCGCGGGTTGTGTTCCGGAGCGGATGACGGATGAGACTTGCAGATCACGTCCATAGGCAGATGCGTTTGGCCGAGGGATGTGACGACCAAGTCCCGCCCTCACCTGGATTCCCGAGACGGGACTTCTCCCATTAGCACCCCACATTCGGGAACCCCGAATGAGTGGTAGTCTTGCGCACTGGCACCTCGGGTCAGGTAAGGGCTTTGCAGGGACATTTCAGATCACGGCACCGCTGTCTGTCCGCCGGGTTCGTCCTTCTCAGGCCGTCCAGGGGCGAACGGATGCACCTATTGCGCCCAAGGCTGGCTCGTCCCGGGCCAACTCGGCGAACAGCGCCTGCAACCACTGGAATGGGACGACGGCGATGTGGCCCAGCTCCGCGCGAAGGTCGGCAGAGCCAGCATAGGCCAGTGCGGCGACTTGCAATTGGCGGTAAGCGCGCGCGTCCTCGGCCTTCAGTCGGCGAAGGACACGCGCGGTCAGGCCGAGCCGGGGCAACGACAAGGCGATACTCATGCAGGCTGCAATGTCCATAAGGATATAGTCGCCATCGCACTGGCAGGTCAGCCCCAAGGGCGTCATGGCCAGCAACCGCATCCGCTGGGCATGTTCGTCATAGGCCAGCTGAAAGGCTCGCGAGAGGCGGCGGGCTTGATGAACCGTGAAGTCGGCGATGACCGCCATTCTCAGCGTTCCTGTCGGACATGGCACTGGGCTCGGTTTGGACCCGGAGGGAGGGTGAGTGAGGCTGGATTGCACCCCACCCGGTCAGCGCCGCTCAAGATGCTCGGTCGCCTGCAATAGGCCGATGTCGTCCAGCAGGTAAGGCGGCAGATCCCGCAGTTGGCGGGACGAACGGCGCTTGTCCTGGCGCGCCGCCCACCAGCGCACCAGTGATGCCGGCTGGAACCGGAGTGCCGAGACTGCCCGCTCTTCCGGAGAGCGCCTGCTGAAGGAGACCACGTCGGACATGAGATCTGCACCCCTGGTCTTGCCGGCCAGTCCAAGGCGGAGCGGCTCGGTTGGCGGGCTGCTACAGGCCTGCTATCACAACTCCCTGACAAATCCCTGACGGTTCGGTGACATGAAACCGGATTCGACGCGGTGCAGGGCCGGACAGAGGCGGGCCATCCGCGGGTCCCGGTCCGATGCCCCAGTTCGCACGGAGAGCGGGCGGGCGGCCCGAAGGATGGCGGTCAAGGTGCTAGCCGGTGGCGCCGTGCTGGCCACCGGGCTGTCTGCTGCCGGGCAAAGCCGAATGAAGGACGTGACGGGCATGGTCCGCGAGGCGTTCGAGAGGAGTGCTCGATTTGCGCGAGCCGGACTTGGCAGAGACCGCCAGATCGAAGAGGACCGGAAACGCGGTGCCCTGAACGGAGGCTGACCCGTTGACCGAGGGCGACCACAGGGCCGATCGGCTTCACGAGCCTGGCTCAACTCTTCACGCGCCCGATACAAACGTCCGTGAGGATGAGCTCGGAGCGACCGTCGTCATCGGCCCGTTACATGTAGTGCTCAGGCCTGATCCATCATCAGCCGGAGACGTAATCATGGACCAGTGCCGAACCTGCCGAGAGGTGGTTCCGCAAGGCGCCAAGACCTGCGGCGACTGCGCCGATTACGAGAGGGCAACCCGCATCGCCTGCCGCGTCCTTGACGACTGCGACGTGCACAGCGGAGTTCTGGCCGCCTCCATTGGGGCCGAGATCGTCAAAGAAGTCTTGGTGCGTCGTCGTCTTAAGGCTGAGCCCTCCCCGTTGGCCCCTTCCGAGCCTCAGGCAAGCCACGCGGCCTGATGCGGCTCAGCTCTTGAGGATCGACCGGAGGCGGGCCCGCCAGCCTTTCCGGGAGGCCGACTTGCCCGGCGGAGGATTGGACAGGGCCTCGGAGGGACCGAGCGCCGGATTGCGCTCGGCCACGAGGCGGACAAGCTCTGCGGGCACTTCCGGCTCTTCCCTCGGGGCCTGTTGCTCTCCTAACGGTTCAAGAGCGCCGGCCATGGGTCTGGGATTGGAGACCACCCCTGTCGGACGTGGGTACCGCTCCGGCACGTACAACTCGCGGGGCAGCACGGCGCGCTCGTAGTCTGCGTTGTAGACGCGCTCGGGCAGCGCGATCTCCTCGTGGGTGACCTCTCCGTAGGGGATCAGGGTCAGCAGGTGGGAGATGCAGTTGAGGCGCGCTCGCTTCTTGTCGTTGCCCTCCACGATGTACCAGGGCGCCTCGGGGATGTTGGTGCGGGCAAACATGTCCTCCTTGGCCTTGGTGTAGTCCTCCCAGCGGACGCGGGACTGCAGGTCCATGGGCGAAAGCTTCCACTGCTTCAAAGGATCGTGGATGCGCACGAGGAAGCGCAGTTGCTGCTCCTGGTCGGTGATCGAGAACCAGTACTTCACGACCCGGATGCCCGATCGGACCAGCATGCGCTCGAACTCGGGCACGTCGCGGAAGAACTCCTCGACCTGATCCTCGGAAGCGAAGCCCATCACGCGCTCCACGCCGGCGCGGTTGTACCATGAGCGGTCAAAGAGCACGATCTCGCCGCCTGCGGGCAGGTGCGGCACGTAGCGCTGGAAGTACCACTGCGTCCGCTCGCGGTCCGAGGGGGCGGGCAGCGCCACGGTGCGCACCACGCGGGGGTTCAGGCGCTGGGTGATGCGCTTGATCACGCCCCCTTTGCCCGCGCTGTCGCGGCCCTCGAACAGGATGACGACCTTCTCCTTGTTGGCCACCACCCAGTCCTGCAGCTTGATCAGCTCGGCTTGCAGGCGCAGAAGCTCGGGAAAGTAGATCGATCCCGGCAGTTCGTCGGGGTGGGCGCGCCGGTAGAGTTCCGCGATGCGCCGCGACAGGACCGCGTCATCCAACTCCAACTCCGGATCGTCGTCGGCTCCGTCCGCTGCCTCGGCCAACTCATCAAGAAGCCAGTCCTCGGGCTTGCCCTTCCAGAGATCGGCAAGGGCACGGCGGTCAGGCATGAGAGGCTCCGGGGGCAATCAGGTTTGATGGGCACGAGTTGGTTCGGATCATGGACGACCCCGACGGCCGGACCTTGGGTAAGGTGGCGGATGACGGTGCCTCCAGTCCTTCCCTGGCGCCCTCGAGCAGCGCAAGGCCCAGGATGCGATCGGGGTTGGTGAGAGGCGGCATGACCACACCGTCGAGCTTCTGAAGCCCGAAGCGGCGGCAGTAGCGCAGGTTCTCCGCCAGCAGTACCAGGCTCCAGCCCTCCTCGCGCGCGCTCGATGACTAGCAGAGTCAGCATGGCGCCAGCCCGTCGCCCTGGTGGGTGAGATGCACCGGCAGCGGGCCGAGGAGCAAGGCCCACCTCCGATCCGAGCCCTGGTCGATGTGGACGGGCCAGTTGCGGATCACTCCGGTCAGGGTCCCCTGCCCGTCCCGTGCCACGCGACACAGGGCAGCGACGGGCGTCACGCCGTCCTGGAGGCAACAGGAGGATAGCACCCCCAGTCCCGGCGCGAAGCACAGGTCCAAGGACCCCTCCACCTCCCACCAGCCCTCCCCGGTCTCCTCCGCCAGGAAAAGTGTGGTGGCGGCGGGGCCGTTCGCCGCCCTTCGGTCGACGCGGCTCCTGAAAGCCTCTGCCCTCGCGCAGGGGAAAGCTCTGGCAAGGTTCATGTCTTGCCGAAGGGGAGCATGCTCCTTCGCCGGCACGCTGGTCGGCTTTGCCTGTGCAGGGCCATAGGCTCATTGTAGATGGCCGGCTGACCAGCTCCGACACAGAAACCCGGCACCAAGCGGCTCCCAACGCAAGGGTCGCGAAATAAGCGCCGCATCATCAGAAGCGTCCTCAAAATCCTTGTGATCCCGTCTGACGGGTCTCTTGCTGGGCTGCTGGGCACCCGCACGGCTTAACCGCATGGCAGGGCTTACGTTCTGTGGGCTGCCTACCGACAGTGTTTGACGCTCGTGTGACACAAGGCGCAAAGATGGCATCAAGCCGCGCTCCCCTCCTGACCCCCTCAATCGCCCTTCAAGGTCGTAAGCGACATGCCAAGATAGGTCCGGTACTCATCCGGCGACTTGGCGCGGATGTTCTCCAGCACCGAGCAGAGGGCATTCAAGAGAACATCGAAGGCGAACTGATCCTGCTGATCCGGCTTGGGGCCTGGGGTTTGGGAGTACACGTCCTGCAGCACACGGACGACAGCCTGCACGAGACGCTCCGCAGCTGGGGAGGAGCCCGCAATGTCGTAGTCCAGCATGTTTTACTCGAATTGGTTGTTCACGCGTGCCTCATAGGCCGTTTCGCTTGCGCGCTCCAGCGTCGCCCGGGGCCAGCGCTCGTCAAAAATTGAGACATGCTGAACGGACGGTCGATGCGGGCCAACAGGACGACCTTTGGCCGCCCCAGATTCCAAGCGGCCCAGCGCATGAACACAAAGGCCGCAAACATGACCATGTCCGTCATGCTTGTCGCTCCATTGTGGGCTGATACGTCACCCGAGATGGTCAGTAAGGGCGACCAGGCGGCGCGCACGAAAGCGAGACGTTGCTAGCCCGAACTACTGAACGCCCCTCGGACGCGCTGCCCCTGCAGTCTCCTGAGCGTCTTTGGGTTGCGGTACCCGGGCGAGTTCGTCTCATCCGCCAGTTGTAGGTCGGGAAAGGCTTGGAGGAAGCTCAGAAGGTGATCCGACCGCCGGAAGTAGACGGCCAGCGCCTCGGTTTCGAGGGAGTCCGCCTCGTGGTGAGCGAAGTTGGCTTCGCCCACCTCGCTGCGCAACCAGCGCAGGATTTCGATCAGCACCGGCCCCAGACCCAGCGCAGGCACGTGCAGCTTCACCCGGAGGGGAAACGCGGCGTCGTCAAGGACGCGTGGAGGGATGCTGCGCTGCGGCATGATGGGGCATCTAGAAGCCGGACGGGCTAGGGAAAGCTCGCAGGCAAGCATCGGCCGGGATTGGCCGCAGGGACGCCCAAACTCGTCACGGCGTAGCCACCGACGCCAGCAGTTCTCTCGGAAAGCTCCGGGTTGAACGGTTCCTACCGAGTTCGTCGGATCGGACAAGGTAAGGCCTAGGCCGCGGAGGCAGGGCGGCGTTCGACCGTCAGGATGGAACGCCTCGCCTGACCAGTGCCTTCAAGCGTTGGAGGGAGACAGAGCGCAGTCCTTTGGGGCCCCTCGGTCCGGAGGTGGCGGTCCTCAGACAGGACAATGGGGTCTCATCGGGCCGTAGCAGAAGGTCTTGGTAGAGCCTCCAGACCCCGGGCCGCAGATAGCCGGACCAGTGACAGATCCGGACGCGCGCCGGTCGGATCCGCCAGCCCCACTGTCTCAGAGTCCCGAGGACGTCTGGGTCGTCCAGGGCCAGATCCAGCCAATTGTCGTCGCAGATCGACCTGCGGGCGAGCCTACGACCACGATACGGCAAAGCCGCAAGTAGCAGCGCATCGAAGAGGCGGTTCTCCCGTCCAGTCACGTTCACGAACATGGCCATCCGGCCAGCGGGCGACCGGCACGCGGCGCGAGCTTCGGCCAAGGAAAGGGCCGGGGCGATCAGGACCACCCTTTGGACATCGTTCGGCCCAAGGTCGGTCAAGGCCGAGTACGCGACGCGCGCGCCCAGCGAATGGGCGATGACATGCACAGGGCGTTGCCCGTCCAAGGCACGAAGTATCCCTATGAAGCGGGCCAGCTTCTTTCCTTGTGCTGCAGCCTGGGCGTTGGCCTGCCAGATCGTCCCTGTGCTGGGCCAGCCCCACGCCACGCCGAGGCCCCTGTCGCCGGCAAGGTCCAGCCGCCGCGGCCAGGAAACGGCCCCCCACCGCCGTCTGTCCGGATCCAGGCCCAGAATATGTAGGTGCGGGTCGCTTTGGGGGTCAAATGGGTCAAAGCCAAAGCCATGAATCATCACGACCACAGGCGCCCGGCTAGGCAGGCGCGCCAGCACGCAGGGCAGATCGGTCGTGCCCGGCAGAGCGCTATCGCGCACGGCGAGGATCGGCATCCTGTCCTCCTGCCCAGGCCAAGGCTGATGGCGCCTTAGCCGAGTTCCTGAACAAGGCGATGACAGAGGAACGTCGCTGTGATGACGTTCAGGCTGATCGGGTCCTCGCTGGTGCAGTTGCCGGCTTGCCGACACCGGCTCCAACAGGTTGATCAGGCTGGATGGATGAAAGGCTGCCGGGCTAGAGGCGACCTGACGATGGCATCCATGGACCGACGCACCAGCAGGTGTCCGATCCAGCGTCCGACCTAAGCCGCCTCATCGAAGATCTCATCGAGATAGACTCCTTCGTCGACCATCTCGACGAGCCACCGTCCCAAGCTGAAGCCGGAGATCTGGTGACTCCGGTAGATCTCCAAGGCGTCCCTTGCGGTGATCAGGCCCTTGTCCATGCGGTGCACGACTCCGACGAGCCGATTGACCACATCGTGCGGTGACGTGGGATCCTGGGCATCACGGTGCGTACAACTGATCTGGGCCCGCAGGCGAGCCCTGAGATCCTCGAGATGCGCCTGACTGGTTGGATTGTGCAGATACATCGTGTGTGACCTCCGTAGTTCGCCTCGGAAGCGCCCGACCCCATGCTCGGCCGGCTCTGCGGTCAGATAGCAGCGCAGTTTTGCCGTTCTGTGACAGACGGCATCCATCCACAGGAGTCTATTCACGGCCACGCGCCATTGCAGCTTGCGAGCCCCGCTTTGCGGCGTATTGCTACGTGCCCGGTCCTCCTCCGGCTTCGAACGTCTTCGACCCGTTGCACTCCGCTGCCACATGCAAGGTGGATCAGCCTAGATGAACGCATGCCTGTCACAGCCCGCTTCGCGCGAGAAGTCAGCTATGCCAGCACCGCAGGCACTCGTCCCTGCCGTGCCGTGGTGCGTCTACTTGAGAACGCCACCGGCCGCATCGGCCTGATCCGTCGGGCTCGGGGCTACGAGGAGGAGGTCGCCGCCGGCCGCGACTTCTGGGACGTGATACGGCATCGGCCTGGATGTCATCGGCGGCAGCTTGAACAGCATCCCCGCGCAGGGGCCGTCGGTTGTGGTCGCCAACCACCCCTATGGCATCCTTGATGGTTTTACCTTGGGGCGCATCCTGTCCGCCCGCCGCTCAGGCGATTTCAAGATCATGGCGCACCGCATCTTCGAGCGCGCGCTGGATCTCCAGCGCATCCTGCTCCCGATCAGCTTCGACGACAACAAGGAGGCCGCGGCGAGGAACTTGGCCACCCGGGCCGACGCGTTGGAGTATCTGAGGTAAGCCGGCGCCATCGGCATCTTTCCAGAGGGCACCGTCTCCACCGCCGTCACGCCTTTCGATCTGCCGCTCGATTTGGTCTGGCGCAGCTTCACGGCCAAGATCATCCTGCGGCCGCGGGCTACGGTCGTGCCGATCTTCTTCGACGGGCACAGCTCGCGGCTCTTCCAAGTCGCAAGCCACCTGGACACCACGCTGCGGCATGGTTTGCTCATCCGCGAGTTTCGGACACGGGTGGGTACTGATGTCCGCATCGTCGTCGGCAGTCCGGTCCCGCGCGAACGGCTGGCCGCCTTTGGATCGGATGCCAAGGCGATGATGTCCTACCTGCGTGCTGAGACTTATGCCCTCTCGCCCAGCCTACTGCCGACCGCGCGCCTTGGACACGAGTTCAAAGCCCGGCATCGACCAATCTTTGCGACCCAAGCACCGGCCCTGAACAGCGGCTGGATCAGGTCGTGACGGTGGGACATGCAACAGGTCCATGAAAGGGGCCCGGCCTGCTGGACGGGCCCTCGCATCAGTGCCGCCGACTACTAATCGACGGAGCCGATGCTCCAGAACTGGGTCTCGCCCGTGCTGTCGTCCACGCCGTCGTTGTCTGTGACCAGCCAAGCCGTGCCGTCGGGGGCGATCGCCATGCCCTCGACCTTCTCCAGGACAAAGCCGCCGCTCGACCGCAGGTCGGGGATGAGGTCGCGCACGACCTCGCGCGTGACGGTCGGGAGGTCGCCGCCCAGCGGAGCGGGCGTCATCTCGGTCAGGGGAACACGGGTCACGAGCTTCGTCACGGCGTTCGCGCCCGTATGGTTGTCGCGCTCGATCAGGTAGACCCAGTCGCCGTGGGCCACGATCTCGGACAGGCCGACCCAGCCTTCGCCGGTGGGCTCGGCCTTCTGGTAGCGCACCGCGCCCCATTCCTGGTTTTCCGGCTTGTAGGCGACGAGCTTGACCGTGTTTTCCGGGTCGTCCTTCCACTCGCGCTGTATGGCGATCCAGAGCGTCCCATCGACCATGGTCAGCCCTTCGGCACCAAAGCGCGTCTCGCCGGCGAGAAGCTCGGGTGGGAAGGCCACCTCCTCCTGAATCGCGCCGTCGGCCCCCACATGGAGGAGCGCATGAGGCACGAGCCGGTCCGTGCGCCCCTCGTTGGCGAGCCAGAACCCGCCCTCTCCGTCCAGCGCGATGCCCTCGAGATCCAGCTTCTGGGCCGGGCTGCCGTTGCGGGTCACGGTCATCGCCTCGGTGATCCGGGCGGGCGTCTGGGTCGCGTTGATCGTGAAGATCGTGGGCGCCATCTCGTAAGCGCTGTCGCTCACGGCATAGAGCCGCCCAGGCTGATCAGGGTCGGCCACAAGACCCGAGAGAGCGCCCCAGGCGATGTCCGACCCCGCTCCTTCGGAGGTGATCGTCGGATAGGCCGGCGCCCCTTCGGAGCGCTGGAACAGCATCACATGCGCTCGGGCCAGAGCGTCGCCTCCGAGGTCGGTCTCGTTGGAGGTGGCGATCAGCCCGCGCTCGGGAATGGCGACAAGGCCTTCAGGGCCGACCCCGGACGGGAGCATCTGGAGGAGGACCGGGTTGACCGGGTCGGTGACGTCATAGACTCCGACCACCGAAGCGCGCTCGGATTCGACGAAGACCAGCGGCGTGCCGTCGAATGTTGCGAAGCCGATGGACTCCGGCTCGGCACCCTTGGAGTCCGACCGGCCCTCGGGGTAGTGGCCGATCTGGGCGACGGCGTGCTCGAAGCTGGCGCCGCTGTCCCAGACGACCTGGCCGTCCTTGCTCCAGATGGTCCAGCCGCGGCTGCCGCCGTCCATGTCCCCTTCATTGGCTGTAGCGAAATGGGTGTCGTCGATCCACTTCACACCGTCGGGCTCGCGCGGGACACCGGCCGTGCTGTCGTCCATGACGATCGCGCCATCCTCGGCCGTGTCGATGCCCTCTAGGTCCACGCCTCCGGCGGAGAAGTGAGACAGCACCGCGCCCGTGCGGTCCAGCACGGCGATGTGGTTGTTCTCTTGCAGCGTGACGACGATCTCGCCCGCTTCGTTGATGTCCACGAACTCGGGCTCCGGGTCCTCGGGGGCCACTTCGGCCAGTCCGGTCAGATCCGCCCTGATGACGCCCGCGCAGTCCACCGCACCCTCGGCGAGCGGCAGGAGGACCAAGGTGCCAGCCGGCATCTGCGGCACGCGTCCGTCGCCGGCGTCCTCGTCACGCTCGTTCTCGATAGCGATGGCCAAGAAGCTTCCGTCCCGGGCCGCCGCCACGCTGTCAGGCTGGCCGCCCAGGTCGCAGCGGGCTGTCTCCTGCCCCGAGGCCATGTCCATGGTCACCAAGACGCCCGACGGTTCGGTGAAGCTCTCTGAAGTGTTCACGGCCACAAACGCCGTCATGCCCAGAACCGCGACCGAGGTCGGCTCCCCGTTCATGGCCACGTTGCCCTTGGGCTGCGGGTTTGCGGGGTCCGCGATGTCGATCATGCCCACCACGCCCAACGGGCTGTCGGTGTAGATCAACGTCATCCCATCGGCCGAAGCCGCGATGATCTCGGCCGAGGTTTCGGCGGAGCGGTCTCCACCGTCGGCCATGTTGTCGGTGGTCGCGAAGCTTGCGACGCGGTTGAAAACCGACTCGGCCGAAGCCGTTCCGGCCATGAGCGCGATCGTGGAAGTCAGGCAGGTCAGTCGCAGGGACAAGGTCGTCTCCGGTTGGTTGGGGTCGTGACTCCCGTCGCCCTTGACCCTCAATTGTAACATGGACGTGAAACACCACCCGCTATGCGCTGCGACGCTGACCCCGCCACTTGCCGGGGCGGGCGCTTACCCCCGGAGCGTCCGGCCCGGCCATCGTGCAAAGCGGTCCGGCAGGCGGCGGTCCGCAACTGCGGTCAGGGAAGTTGGCGGGCGATGGCATCCCAGGCGATGAGCTTGAAGTCGGTCGTGAAGCCCCCGTTCTGGTCGTCCATGACCACCGGGAACCCGCCAAGATGGTCCGGTCCTATGACCTGAAAGATGCCATCGAGGCCGTTCATCCCGGTGACGCCGTCCACGCTAGCCGGCGCGATCTCGAGCAGGGCCTCGCAGGTGGATGAGACTTCGGCAACCAGCCGCAGCAGCGCCGCCCGGTGGAAGCCCTTCACGGAAGTCACCAGGTAGCGCACCGCCCCGTCCAGGATGGCGAGCCCCTCCACATCGTCACGCGGCAAGCAATCCGAGGAGAACGCGGCGACTATGGTTAGCCTCGGTGCCCCCCGTAAGGCGAAAGACGAAAGCGTCCGATGCCCCGGTCCTCCTCGCCTACGCAAATGTGCCCGGACCGGTCGTCGGTGGCCATGCCTTCGGGCTGGGTGCCGACGTGCGGCCAGCGTGTTGTCGGGGGTCCCGGTCGCGTCCTGCGCGATAGCGGCCATGGGAAGAAGGCAGAGAGCGAGCGGGCGCATCGGAAGACTTTGGGATGGTCAGTAGCAGGACCTCAGCATTCGTGATTGATGCTGGCGTGACAGATCGGAGCAGCGGGCTGCTGGCCCTCGCTGGGCGCTTCGCCTGTCAGGGCATTCGGTCACGGCAACGGGACCGGGTCGCGCCCCGATCACCCGTATCGCGCAACATGGATCCGGTACTGCCCCCCTGCGGCTTCGAGGGCGCCGATCGTGCCCGAGCGAGTGGAACCCAGGTCGAGGTTGATGCGGGCGTGGCTCCTTGACAGGTTCGCACGGGCAAGGAGCCGGTCCAAGCCGGTGAGCCTGCTCTTGGTGACTGGGGAATGACCGTGGACCACAAGGGTCGGACCGGGGGCCCCGCCCCCATCCCACCCGCCACGCCAGTTCAGGAAGGGCTCGCGGATGGTGCTCCAGTGATCAAGCCCAGGCGTGACGTCCTCAAGACCTTGGGCCAGAAATGCCGTCCGGTCGCTGTAGGGATCGATCCCGGCATGAACGAAAAGGAGGTCGCCATCCCAGAGATGGCCGGGTGTCGCACGGAGTTGCTCCTCGGTCCCGACAGGGAGCGCCTCACGAACCGCGGCACGCTGCTCAGGGACGGGCAGGTGTTGCGCCCCGATCTCCTTTAGGGCGGTATCCCCGCCTTTCTCCAGCCAGAGCCGGAAGGAAGACCCGTCGTCGGCCGGATCGAGGGCTTTCAGAAGGGCCGCTTCGTGGTTGCCCGGCAGGATGACGGCCTGGTCGAACCGCTCGGCGCAGCCTTGCGCCAGATGGAGGCTACGGATCGAGCCCGGACCGCGGTCGACGAGGTCGCCCAGGAACACGATGGACCGCATCGTCCCGTCCGCATGAGGCTGGGCGCACAGATGGGTGAGAAGCAGCAACAGGAGATCGGCGCAGCCATGAACGTCGCCCACCGCAAAGAGGTGACTTCGGGCGGTTGTCGAATGGGGGAAGGCTTGCCAAGGGGTGGAAACGATCCGAGGAGGCTGATCGAATAACCGCCGGTCCCACCAAAGCCGAGGTCTGACCAGCCGCAGCATCCGCTTCCAAACATGACTGACCATCATTTGAAGTTCAGCCTCCATGCCCTTGCTCGACAAAGGTTCGATGCCACCGACGGCGCCGCCAGACATCGCTTCGCCGGGAGCGAGCCATTCAGGATGAGCACCTTGCCACACATTGGGCAACCAGAGACCAATAGGAAGGCTAGAGCGGGGCGAGGCCTCGCAACTCGTCAGGGCTGGGTCACCCGCGACCATGGAAGCCCGAGAAGCCCGTCCACCAGAATGGACGCGGGGTCGGGCCAGAGCGCTCCGAAGTCATGCCGAGTTCCGCAAGGCCTTGACCGATGTTCCGATCAAGGCCACGGTTTCAGGATCGTCGGCATCACCCGGTCACGCGCTGGCTGTGCAGAGCCACTGGGGCCTCTTTTTGGCCGGTAACCGTATCCGATGCGGTATCAGCGATAGGGAGAATGTCACAGGCGAGACCTGCTGCAGCGTCACTGAAGTTCCGAGCTATCCGACCAGAATGGTTTGGCGGCGGCAGTGACCGGCCCAAAGCCTTCGACGGGAGCCCAACAGGTGCCGCCAGGCGGGCCAGCATCGGCCCGAACGGAGACGGCAGGGGCAAATCGGTCCTGAGCGAAACCACAAACCCTAAAGCGCAACGGTGCTTACGCGGAACTGGTGAAGTCACGTGGCTCCCATGGCGTCAGGCTCCGCGGGACGTCAAAGACTCCTCGGAATGCGTCACCGACGGGGGCGCGGCAACGTGTGGCGAGACCAAGGCCCGCCACTGCGCAAAGGCGTCCGAGCCTCGGAAGAGGACAGTGTGGTCCTCCAGCGTCTCCCAATCCACCATCAGGCGGTAGAGACCTGGGGTCTCCATCACCCGGTGCAGTCGCACGCCCTGGCACCCATGCGAGCCTAGGAACAGGGGCACGGCCTCACACACGACGGCTTCGAGGTCAGCCTCGCGGCCCGGCGTGACGGTCAGCTCTGCGGCCTCAAGGATCATGCTTTTCGTCCGTGTTCGGCGTCGATGGTGCGCGTCTCGCCCGTGGCGGCCATGGTGCGGGTCGCATCGACGGAGGCATAGGTCCAGAAGATGCGCATGGGCTTCTCCTGGGAGGCGTTGATGAAGCGGTGAGGCACGTTGGCGGGAAGCCACGTCGTGTCGCCGGTCTTGAGCGGATGAGGCACGCCGTCGATCTCGGCGATGGCCTCCCCTTCGATGACCATCACCGATTCCTCGCAGTTATGCCAGTGGACCCCGATGGCCGCACCCGGATCGAAGGCGGTGATGCCGTTGATGAGGCTTGTGGAGCCGCAGGCGCGGGTCACCAGAGGCGTGGTCCTCGCGCCGCCCCCCCGGTCGTTGGTGGGGCGCTCAGACGGGCGCAGGATGGCGGCTTGGTTCGTGTCGCTCATGGGGTGCCTCCTTCAGTCGGCGGCCTTGACAGGAGCCGGCGTCTTGGCAGGCCCGATCCAGACGGTCTTGATGTTGGTGAACTCCTTGATGCCGTAGGAGCCCAACTCGCGCCCATAGCCCGACTTCTTGATGCCCCCAAAGGGCAGCCGCGCATCCGACGCCACCATGCCGTTGATGAACACGGCGCCTGCGTCGATCCGACGTGCGAGTTCTCGGGCGCGGTCGAGGTTGGTGGTCCAGAGCGCCGCGCCGAGCCCGAACTCGGTCTGGTTGGCCAGGTCCACCGCCTCGTCAGCGTCGCGGACGCGGATAATGGCCGCCACAGGGCCGAAGGTCTCTTCGCAGAACGCGACGTGATCGGGCCGCACGTGGTCCAGGATGGTGGCGGGATAGTAAAAGCCTGGGCCGTCAACCGGCGCACCGCCGGCCAGAACCACAGCGCCTGCGGCCACGGAGCGTTCGACCTGCCCATGGAGGTCGTCGCGCAGGTTGGCCCGGGCCATAGGGCCAATGTTGGTGTCGCGCTCCATGGGATCACCCATCTTGAGCTTGGCGACATTGGCCTTGAACGCCTCGGCGAAGCGGTCGGCCACGGCGTCCTCGACGATGAAGCGCTTGGCGTTGACGCAGCTCTGGCCCACGTTGATGTAGCGCGCCTTCACGGCCGTGGTCGCTGCCGCCTCGATGTCGGCATCGGCCAGCACGATGAACGGGTCCGAGCCGCCCAACTCCAGCACCTGCTTCTTGAGCGCTTTGCCTGCCTGCGAGGCGACGATGCTGCCCACCTGGGTGGAGCCGGTGAGCGTCACGGCGACGATGCGGTCGTCGGCGATGAGGCCTGCGACCTCGGAAGCCTCGATCAGGAGCGTGCGCATCAGTCCCTCGGGGCAGCCGGCCTCGCGCATGACCTGCTCAATGGCCAGCGCGCACTGGGGCACGTTGTTGGCGTGCTTGAGGATCGCGCCGTTGCCGGCCGCGAGCGCGGGCGCGGCGAAGCGGAAAAACTGCCAGAAGGGGTAGTTCCAGGGCATGATCGCCAGCACGACGCCCAAGGGGTCGAACACGACCGCGCTTTCGGTGGCGTTGGACTCGATCCGCTCGTCCGCGAGAAAGCGTGGAGCGGACTCGGCGTAGAAGTCGCAGGTCCAGGCGCACTTCTCGATCTCGGCCTCGGCCTCGACGATGGGCTTGCCCATCTCGGCGGTGATGAGGGCGGCGTACTTGCGCTTGCCGTCGCGCAAGGCCCGCGCCATGCCGGTCAGCAGCTCGACGCGCTGCTCGATCGGACGCCTGCGCCACTCGCGTTGCGCCGAAACAGCACCATCCAGCGCGGCATTGACCTGTTCGGACGAGTGCGCCTGAAAACGTGCGAGCTCAGTCCCTGTGGAGGGATCTATGGAAATGATCATGTCAGTGATCCTGAAGCTGGGTATGGGAGAGGGCCCGAAAAGGAAGCCCGAGCCGTTCGCGCCAAGGACCGATCCAGCCGAGACCGGCCTGAGTGGTGCTGGCAGGGATGTATTCAAAGCCGATGGCTCCGGCGTAGCCGACGCTTTCGAGCGCTTGGAGGATGGGATCGAAGCTGATGGCACCAGAGCCCGGCTCGTGGCGGCCAGGGTGATCGGCGATGTGGACATGGCCCAGCCTATCCGCGTGCGAGCGGATCAGCGCCAGAGGGTCCTCGCCGTTCGCAGCAGCGTGAAAGGTGTCGAGGAGGACGGACACCTCGCCTCTGTCGTACTCCCTCGCGAGCGCGAAGGCTTGGTCGAGGCGGTGCATGTGGTAGCTCGGCACGGCCGCGTGGCCGATGGCTTCGATGAGGATGGATACCGGACGCCCACGGGCGCGCTCGACGGCGGCATCGAGGTTGCGCCGGTACGTCTCGGCTGTGCTCTCCGAGGTGATGCCATCTGGAACCACACCAGCCATGGGATGGACGAAGGGGCAGCCCACGGCCTCGGCATAGTCGAGCGACCGATCCAAGCTCTCCAGGAACTCGTGCTCCCGCCCAGGTAGCGCAGCGATCCCCTTCTCGCCCTTGGTCGCGTCGCCCACCCCTGCGCAAAGCTGGCTGAAGCTCATGCCAAGCTCATCCAGCTTGGCCTTCACTTCCGCAGCCGACAGAGCAAAGGGCTGGGGGTGCTCGACAGCATGGAAGCCTGCGTTGGAGGCTGCCTCAAGTCGATCCTGCAAAGGCAGATCGGTGAAAAGATAGCCAATATGGACCGACAACCGTGGCGTGGTCCGGATGATCATGAGGCCGCATCCAGAGGGCTGACGCTCGCCTGCGGGAACGGCACCCCGACCCGATCGCCTTCGGCTGTCAGATCAGCGACGACGTTGTCGGTCACAGGAATGCCTGTGCGACGCCGCTCGGTTTCGCGACGCGCTTCAGGCTCGCCCGGCATCATGATCTCCTCCACCCCGGCTGCTCGAGGAAGCGCCTTGATGCGGTCGTAGAACGTGTCCATCCGCGCCTCGAAGTCGGTCATGGAGAGGAACAGGTCCGGCCTGATGGCGAAGAACAGGTGGCCCACGTTCTGTGGCTCGCTGTGGTCGAAGTAGAGACTCTTCACGTCGCCACCAAAGTTCGCCCCTGTGAGCACGCCGGAGAGAAGGTCCATCAGCGTGGCCAGCACGGAACCCTTCACGCCGCCGAAGGGCAGGCACACGCCCTCAAAGGCGCGGGCCGCGTCGGTGGTTGGGTTGCCGTCCACGTCGAGCGCGAGGCCCGGCTCGATCGGATCGCCCCGCATGGCGGCCAGACGGATCTTGCCGCGCGCGATCACGGTCATGGCCATGTCCATGACATAGGGCGGGTGCTTGCCTCCGGGGACGCCGGCCGCGATGGGGCTCGCGCCCAGAAAGGTCGTGCGGCCGCCCCACATCGGTATGGCGGGCGACGAGTTGGTGAAAATCAGGGAGATATAGCCCGCCTCGATAGCCTGAAGGGCATAAAATGCGCCCATGCCGAAATGCGTCGAGCGGTGGACGGAGACCAGTCCGATGCCCGCCTTGGCCGCGAGACGGCACGCCTCGTCCATAGCGATGTGGGATGGAATAAAGCCCATGGCATTGTCGGCGTCTACCGACGCGACCGCGCCCGCCACCTCGGTCACCCGGATGTCCGGGCAAGGATTCACCAGACCGGCCCGCAGCCGCTCCAGATACATCGGAATTCTCGAGACTCCGTGGGAGTCGATGCCACGTAGATTGGCCTTGACGAGATCGGTCCCGATCGTTGCCGCATGCGCCCCAGACATGCCCGTGCTGGCAAAGACACCGGTGGCGAAGGCTGCCAGGCAATCCGGAACGAAGTACTGAACAGAGCTCATCTCGTCTTCAAGGCGCGGATTTGGCGAGAGCTTTCGCCTGCCTGCGGGCACGCCACCGGAGGAGCGGGGGCAAGGCCACGATCAGGACGGCGATCAGGAAAAGAGCAAGCGCGATCGGATGAGTGACGAAAACACTCATGTCGCCTTGGCTGATGGCCAGTGCCCGTCGGAACTGCTGCTCGGCCAACGGACCCAGGATCAGGCCGACGATGGCGGGGGCCACTGGTACGTCGAGCGCTCGCATCCCAAAGCCCACGAGGCCGATGATCCAAAGCGCCCAGACGTCGACCAGGTTGTTGTTGAGCGTGTAGGCGCCCATGGTCGCGAAAACCAGAATGCCCGCATAGAGCCAGGGACGCGGGATGTGCAGGAGCTTTACCCAGACGCCGGCCAGCGGCAGGTTGAGGACCAGGAGCATGACGTTGCCGATGTAGAGGCTGGCTATCAGCCCCCAAACGAGCTCGGGCTGGCTGTCGAAGAGCGTGGGGCCGGGCTGGATCCCATATTGCTGGAAGGCCGCGAGCATGATCGCCGCAGTTGCCGAGGTCGGAAGCCCCAGCGCGAGAAGCGGCGCGAGCACGCCCGCGGCCGAAGCGTTGTTGGCGGCCTCGGGCCCGGCGACGGCCTCGATGGCGCCATGCCCGAACTCCTCCGGGTTCTTGGCCAAGCGTTTCTCGGTCAGATAGCTCAGGAAGGTGGGGATCTCCGAGCCCCCGGCGGGCAGGACGCCGATGGGGAAGCCGATGGCCGTTCCTCGGAGCCAAGGCTTCCAAGAGCGGCCCCAATCCTCGCGACTCATCCACATGGAGCCTTTAAGGGTGGAGAACTCCTCGGGTTCGAAGCGCAGGCGGGCGGCGGTCCAGAGTGTCTCACCGACGGCGAAGAGTCCGACGGCTACAATGACGATGTCCACGCCGTCGAGGAGCTCGCGCACCCCCAGGGTAAAGCGCATCTGCCCGGTCTGGAGATCGATCCCTACGAGGCCGAGCGCTAGGCCGATCAGGAGGCTGAACAGGCCACGTGTGATGGAACTGCCGAGCAGCGCCGTCACCGTTGTCAGCGCAAGGACCATAAGCATGAAATATTCGGCGGGCCCGAATAAGAGCGCGAGCTTGACCATCAGGGGAGCGGCAAAGGTGAGCCCCAAGGTGCCTATGGTGCCTGCGATGAACGAGCCAATCGCCGCGGTGGCGAGCGCCTGCGCGCCCCTACCCTTGCGCGCCATGGCGTTGCCGTCGATAGCCGTCACAATCGAGGCGGTCTCGCCGGGCGTGTTCAGCAGGATCGAAGCCGTCGATCCCCCATACATCGCACCATAGTAGATTCCGGCAAACATGATGAAGGCGCTCGTCGGGTCAGACCCGTAGGTGACCGGCAGCAGGAGCGCGATGGTCAGCGCCGGCCCGATCCCCGGAAGCACGCCGATGGCAGTGCCCAATGTGACGCCGACCAGAGACCAAAAGAGGTTGATGGGCGTGAGCGCCACTGCGAAGCCTTGGAGAAGTGCGGCAAAGGTGTCCATGTGACTGGCTCCAAGCGGCGTCAGGCCAATAGGCCCAGGAATACGAGAGCAGGCTCGATCCACTCGCCGACGGGCAGGCTCAGCCCAAGGGCGGCGTCGAAGGTCAGGAAGACGAGCGACGCGAGGACAAGACCGATGGCGGCGTCGCGAAGCCAGGCCCTCTCACCGAAGGCCCGGGCCACTGCCACGAACAGTAATGCAGCCGAGATGATCCAGCCCAGCCGCTCCAGCAGCAGGACGAAAACCAGAAGGCTGCCGGCCACAGTCAGGACGGCCGGCCAGTCCACCTGCGGGATGACGACCGCCGGTGCGGAATGCGATCGCGCGTCATAGAGGAGCCGGGCGCCGACGCAGAGCAGCCCCAGGGCAATCAGGGCCGGGAATACGCCTGGTCCTACCACACTTCGGGCGGCAATCGCGGGAGCCGTCCACGTCCCCCAGGCGATATAGGCCGCAAGCACGACGGCGATGAGGCCCAGGATAGCCTCGCCGAGACGAAAACCTGACATATCCAGCTCCTCCGGACACTAGAGTGCGAAGGAGCGCTCCGTCGGCGCTCCCTCTTTAAGGCTCAGAGCACGCCCGCATCCTTGAGGGACTGCTCAACCTTTGCATTCTCCTCTTCGAGGAACGCCTTGAACTCGTCGCCGGCCAGGTAGGTGTCAGTCCAGCCGCGTTCGGCGAGCAGGGCTTTCCAAGCCTCAGTCTGGACCATGGCGTCGATTGCAGCAGAAAGCGCCGCCTTGTCTTCGTCCGACATGGCGGGGTGCGCCGCAATTCCGCGCCAGTTCACGACCGCGAGGTCCACGCCGCCTTCCTGGAAGGTGGGCACGTCCACGCCTTCGATGCGCTCCGGCCCCGAGATGCCAAGCGCCCGTAGCTCCCCCGCCTCGATCTGGGGCGCGAATTCTTCGTAGCCCGAGATACCCACGCTGGTCTGCCCGCCCAGGACCGAGGCCAGCACCTCCCCGCCACCGGCATGCACCACGAAGTTCATCTGCGTGGGATCTACGCCCACAGCCTTGGTGAACAGACCCGCGATCACGTGGTCGATGCCACCGATGGAGCCGCCCGCCCAGGACACGGCACCCGGATCGGCCTTGATCGCTTCGGCGAGGCCCTGGAGATCTTGGATAGGCGAGTCAGCAGGCACCACGATGACGTCGTTCTCACCCATGAGCCGCGCGATAGGCTCTACTTCGGCCAGCGTCACCGGAGATTGAGTGGTCAGAACTCCGCCTACCAGAGCAAAGCCAAGGACGAGTGCTGCCGGGCCACGCGGGTTCGAGGTCACGAACTGCGCCAAGCCCACGGTGCCGCCCCCACCAGCGACGTTCTCCACCTCGATATTGGAGGCGAGTCCTTCGTCGGTCATGGCCTGCTGGACCGCGCGGGCAAGCTGGTCGTAGCCCGACCCGGCGCTTGAGGGCGCAAGAAGCGAAAGGGATTCAAGCGGCTGTGGAGCCTCCTGGGCCAGCACGGGACTGACCAGCAGTGTCGTGGCCGCGAGAACAGCGAAGGTTCGGCGTGTAAAGTTGAGCATGAGGTCTCCTCCCTTGGATTTGCTCTTGGCTCTTGAGTTAGGTCTTATTCCGTGCAGGTCGTGGCTCTCCTCAAGTCACGGTCTGCGGTTGTCCTGCTCGCGTCAGCATCTGGCAGATCCGGGCCGTGAACTCTTCGGTTCCGAGTGCCCCGCCAATGTCGCGCGTCCGGGCGGTCGGGTCCCTCAAAGTGTTCTCGACGGCCGCCTCGATCATCGCTGCTGCTTCGGAAAGTCGAGTATCAGCATGTTTCTGTCCCAGCCATTCCAGCAGCATGGCCAGGGACAGGATGAGCGATGTGGGATTGGCGACCCCCTGCCCTGCGATGTCGGGGGCGGAGCCGTGTTGCGCCTGAGCGACGCAGTTTGCCTCACCTGCGTTGATGGAGCCACCGAGACCAAGGCTTCCGCAAAGCTCGGACGCCTCGTCCGACAGGATGTCGCCGAACATGTTGGTCGTGACGATCACATCGAAACGGTCGGGCGAGCGGATCAGGTGTGCGGCGGCGGCGTCCACGATCAGTTCTTCGAGTTGGACCTCCGGGAACTCTTGGGCGACCTTCCTCACCTCGCGCAGGAACAGACCGTCCGACAGTTTGACCACGTTGGCCTTGTGAACCGCCGTGACTTTCTTCCGGCGACCGCGCGCCAGTTCGAAGGCAGTGCGGGCCACACGGTTCGAGGCGCGGGCGGTGATCTTGCGGACCGACAGAGCCATGTCCGGGTCGGGCATGAACTCGCCCGTGCCTGCAAACATGTTCCGGTCCGAATAGAAGCCTTCGGTGTTCTCGCGCACGATCACGAGGTCCATGGGCTTGCGCAGGATCGACAGGTCCGGGAGCGACCGGCAGGGCCGGATATTGGCGAAGAGCTCGAACTTGGTCCGAAGCTCGCCCGACGGGTTCAGGCCTCCTTTGTCCTTGGGTGGGTACTCGTAATGCGACACGGGTCCCAAAACCACGCCATCCACCTCGGGAATGCGGCGCATCACGGCCTCGGGCAGAGTCGTGCCCTGCGCAGCCAAGGAAGCAAGGCCGATGTCCATGCTTTCGATCTGGAGATTTAGTCCAAGGCGGACCTGCACAATCTCGAGAACGCGCAACGTCGCCGCCGTGATCTCGGGACCGATGCCATCGCCGGGCAGCACGAGTAGCTGCATTCTTCCTCCCGTCTCCTGAAGACCACCCCCAGGTTGGTTTTTTGTGATTGACATATACCGTCTATTCGGCAGCTTGGTATTTAGCAAGCAAGAAAAACTGCTATAGCTGTGCCATGGTCACCGCCCCTACACCTCTCGCTCTTAGCCTGGCCAATCAGTTGGTCGAACAGTTACGCGCCGGCGGCTTGGAACCAGGTCAGCGCGTGACAGAGCGCAAGCTCGCGCAGCAGTTCCGAGTCTCACGCTCGCCAGTCCGGAGTGCCCTTCAGTTGCTTGCGCAGGCAGGTGTTCTGATCCCGGGAGATCGGGGCTATGAGATCGCTGCCCCGTCAGCAGCAGACGCCTGGCCTCTGCTCAAGGAGCCTCCTGACGAAGAGGAGGTTATCTATCGCCGCATCGCGGATGAGCGCTTGTCCGGCAGCCTTCCCGAACGGATCACCGAGAGCGAGTTCCTTCGTCGTTACAGCTTGACCCGTGCGCGGTTGGCTCGTCTCTTGCGGCGCATGACGCAGGAAGGCTGGATCGAGCGGCTTCCGGGCCATGGATGGACCTTTCTCCCGGTGCTCACCTCGCTGGAGGCCTACGAGGACAGCTACCGCTTCCGCCAGTTGATCGAGCCTGCGGCCCTGCTTGAGCCCCGATGGACTTTGGATCGCCCTGCTCTTCAGGCGCGTCGCACCGAGCAGCTCTGGCTCGTCAATGGCGGCATTTTTGAGGTGTCAGACGCCAAGCTCTTCGAACTGAACAGCGGCCTGCACGAGACCATCATGGAGTGCAGCCGCAATGCCTTCCTCATCGAGTCCCTGCGCCGTGTGGACCGGCTGCGTCGCCTCATCGAATACCGGCAGACGCTGGACCGCAAGGTATCTCGCGAGCAGTGCTTGCAGCACGTCGAGATCCTCGACCTTGTTCTGGCCGGTCGGAATGAGGACGCTTCCACCACCATGAGGCGTCACCTGGGCAAGCTTCGTGGCCTAAAGGCTAGTGCGCGGGACGAACATCCAGCCGATCCAGAGGCTGACGTCCTGGCTGATACGCCTGCCCCCGATATCTGCCAGGTCTAAGAGCCTGACCCGAAAAGAGTTGATCGACATCAGCGGGTTGTGACTCCGTCTGGCGGCCAAGCACGACGGAACCACGCATGCCCTGGACTGACGCC
>NZ_VDFU01000082.1 GCF_006152115.1 Rubellimicrobium rubrum
CCGGAAGGTGATGGCGTCGGGTGTGAGTACTGAGAGCAGATCGCAGCGGACGCAACCCGCGTCACACTCGGGCTGGAGCAAGACGACCGTCACAAGCGGCCAGGCAACCCCGGCTGCCATCCCCGCTGCGGCTCACCGGGCCACCCATGGGGGCGAAAGCGATAGCACTCGGCCTCTAGCGCATTCCCGTTTGACAGTTCGTGAGCCTCGATTTCGTACTCACACCCGAGGAGCTGCAAGCTGAACCATTCGACTCCTGGCACTCGGTCCGGCTGCTGCTGCTTTCTACTGCGGAACGGGAGAAGCATCGTCGGGCCTTCGCTGAATCTCAGCTAGTTCGGCGGCCGCGTGGGGTCACGACAAACCCACGCGGCCTGGCCACGACCGTTGGGCGAATGGGCCATGGTTGTTGGCTGAGCTAAGGGGCAGCCGTGGTCCTATAAGGGCGGGCTTAAGGTGATTGTGAGACAGAGCGGGACCCGACGTAGATCTGTTCGTCCCACCTCAGGCCTGATCAACCAGACATGAAATCATTCTCTTCACATGCAACCTTAGCGTGGGTGTCGGAGTTGCACGCGCACGATCCGTCAGCCTACTCCTCTTCGTTTCCGAGGCGCAGGTCTCCATACCAGATACCGAGGGAGCGTCTGCGACGGAGGCTCGTGCTCCCGAGTGGTCGCCTCTTGCCGTTCGGCTTGGGGGTGGTTCCGTCCGGGGGCACGGCGGCTGCGACGCCCCCACTTCGCTTCTGAGCTACTCCAGCACAGAAGACCCCCGACGCATCTCGGGGGCCTTCAGGCGCCTCAGTTTGGCTCGGGCCCATGACGTCTCCCTCAAGCGGGATGTGTGTCGCTGGCTCTGGCCTCGGCCTGAGATGCCGCAGTCTTAAGCGCTGAGGTGAGGGTAGGCCGCCGAGCAGGTGCGACGACTTAGACCAAAGTCGCAACTGAGCGCTTGGCTGACGATTACGACGCCGCGCAGGAGCGGAGCGAGGTTGCTAGTGCAGAAACTGGCCCGCCCACAAGCGTCGTAGCTGACAACGCTTTCCAGCCGGTCAAAGCCTCCGACCTCGGCGTGCGTCGCGACGAAACACACTATACATGGAAGCTGCGGTCCCGCGCACGGCCCGCAAGGCTTCGGGAGTGATCTTCTCGCCCGCTCGGCATTGAATTGCGCCTTCCGCTCACTGACGCCGGTCTTGGTAGCCGGGGCGGTGGTAACGCGCGGAGCAGCATCGCAAGGTTTGCGAGGCTGGTCATGGCCGCCACCAGTCGCGCCGTTTACCGTCTCCGGATGCAACGCCTCGTAGGACCGCTTCCGGGCTGCGGTGAACCCGGCCCCCTCGGAGGCGGTCAGGTTCGATCCGCAGAGGTGCTAGACCAAGCGTGCCGCTAGAAGCCATTTCGCCTCGTGTTCCACTGCACCATGGCCGGCTCCAGCGGCAGCCAAAGCGTCGCCGGCCCCAAGCAGTCGTCCCAGTGCGAATATGGGAGAAGGGGTCCTGCTCCTGCCAGCAACCTACGCTGTATCTGGCCGGTAAGGTGGCCGTCGCACGGCAGAGAGTAACGGAAGCGCTGCGACCGCAGAACGGACAGGGAAGCAATGCTGGGTGGTTTGGGGTGGGGATGCGACCAGGGCTTATCGGCAGCAGGCTATCGGCGCGATTGTGAGCGTCAAGTGAGGGAGAGTCGCGATCGTAGGCCGCGTGGAGTCACGACAAGCCCACGCGGCTTGGCCATGACGTTGCTGCAAGTGGGCCATGGTTCATGGACGGCCTACACTGCAGCCCTGGCGCCATCGGGGCGGACTGAGGGTGATCGTGCGAGAGGCCGCCCTTGGGCCGGCGCTGTATGCTCAAGGCGAGCGGGAGAAACCCCTGAGACCTAGAGATCGTGAGCCAATGCCGACGCCAGCGCTGGCTTCCGGCGTCGTGGCTATGACCTGATAGGGCTCCCTACCGAGAAACCTCCGCCATGCAACATTCCCGGCTACTGGGACGGGGGCGTCGTGTCTTCGAAGGGGATGCCGATCTCGACGATCTTTGCAGGGTCGCCCACGTTCGGATCGGAGCCTATCATCACCGGCTGCTTGGCCTCGGGAAGCCAGGTGAGCGAGCCGTCCTCGTGGACGGCCACTCGGTTCTGGTGGTAGAGGCCGATCGAGGGCACGAGGCTGGTACCGTCGCGGCCTTCGGGGACAGGGAAGTCCAGCGTCAACGTGGCGTTCTTGGTCGTGGGCACATATTCGGCTACGCTGGCAAAGATCCCCGTGGACTGGCCACTGGGCGTAAGGAGCTGCCCCCAGATCGTGTAGTGGTAGCCCTCGACGAGGTTCACATGCTCGATGGTAGCGCGGATTGTCCCGCCCTGACCCGACATGCGGTGGTCTCCATCGGCGGCGTCCACGGCTGTCACCGAAATGCTCTGGATGGCATGGACCTGAAGAGCCGTAGACAGGTCGGAGGTGTCCTCGAGACGAGCCAAGGGCTCGGCTGAAACTAAGTCGGCCGTGGCCCTCTCTCCGTCGAGCAGATCCAAGGCGACCACGTAGTCTATGTTGAAGGGAGTGCGGTTCTGCGGCACCGGCAACTCTAAGCTGAGCGTGCCGGAGGCCAAGTCGGGGGTGAAGGTGACGGGGACCGGTTCACCGTCACGCTCGCCCGTCGCGGGGTTCAGGAGCTGGGCCACCAGGGTGTAGGCCCGCCCCGCTTCCAAGCCCTCGTAAGTCACGTCAGTGCGCGCGGTGCCGCCCAGGCGGGTGAAGAAGCGGTTGTCGTCGAGGGTGTCGATTGCCGCTGCCGTAAGCGTGATGGCGTCAACGTCAGCTTGGGCGAACACCGGTCCAGAAAGGACGGCCAGTAATGCCGCTACACTGACGATACGGACATGAGGGCAATAATCATGCATTAGGATTGCTCCTGGTCAGCAAGACGCTAGTTCGGTCTTGGATTTGTGGCTTTTCTCTACGGTCGCATTACTTCCTCACACTATTGTCGCAAGTCAGTTCAACCTGGGGTTGGCGGATCTCGGCCGAA
>NZ_VDFU01000083.1 GCF_006152115.1 Rubellimicrobium rubrum
CAGTCGCGGGCGGCTTGGACGAGGTCGACAGAGACCGCGGCGCGGGGGTTGAGAGCCATGATCCGGCGCATCTGGGCGAGCAGGCGCTCGATCAAGCGGAGGTTGCCAGAGGTGATCCGGATCACCGCCGCCAGCGCCTCGACGTGCTCGAGGCTTTCCGGGTCGAAGCGTACGCCGAGAGCCGTGCCATGGCGCGCCAGGAGGACGCGGGTCTCCTCCGCGCCGAGCGGCTTGAACTCGTGCACGAAGCCGATGCGCGAGAAGAACTGCGGGTAGCGGGCGAGACGTTTCTCGAGCCCTGGCATGCCGAGCAGGATCAGGCCGAACCCGTACCGATCATAAAGGTCGCGCAGGTGCTCGAGGCTCTTGAGCGATAGGCGGTCAGCCTCGTCGACGACCACCAGGGGGCAAGCACGCTCAGCTTGGTGCATGCGGTCGATGGCGCCCATTTGGCCGTCGAGGACTAGGCGCGCATGCCCGAGCCGAGCGAGGTTTAGGCCGAGGCCGGCCTGCAGGGACTTCGGGGTGTTGGCGACTGCAGCTGTATAGAAGAGGCCGCGGCAGAGGCGGACCGCGTCTGCTGTTGTACCCGTTGGCGGCTCCCGGAACGAGTAGTCGGAGAGCCCAGGCCAAGCGGCGTACTCGCGCGCCGAGCGCGTCTTCCCGACGCCCGGCCGGCCATGGCAGACACCGATGTAGCGGTACTCCGAGCAGGCGTCGGCGAACTCGACGAACCGCCCGTGCGCGCGGGTGGCGATGAAGGCCGCCTCGCGGGGGAGGTCAGTCGTCATCGGCATAGAGCTTGAGACCGCGCCGAGGCGCAGGCGGAGAAAGGACCGGTGCTGGTTTGGCCTGTGCCTCGCCCCTAGCGCCGCGCACATGAGCGAGGCGGGCGCTTCGCCGCGCCGCCTGGATGTCGTCGAGGCCGGGAGCTGCCATGTGCTCGGGGCTGAGCGCCCGGCACAGGAAGGCGCCCTGATGGTAGACGCGCACCTCGGCCAGGTCGCGGGGATCGTGGAGCACCTCGACCATCTCGCCCACAAAGGCCGCCAGCGTGGGCTCGACGTAGCGCCGCCCGCCCAGGCGGAGGCCGTCGCGGAGTACCTTGCGGGGCTTGGCGACCCGCAGGAGCAGCATGTCGAGCGCCTCGAGGCTGTCGGGCATGTTGGGAAGGAAGCCGCCGGCCTGCCAGCGCGCGAGCGGCGCCTCACCAGTGCCGCCATGCCGGCGCGGGTGGTAAACGTCGCGGAGGAACGCCTCGAAGCGCTGACCCAGGCCGTGGAGGTCGAGAGGGGACGAAGCAGGCTGGCCACCGACGATTCGCCCGGGAAGCTCGGGCTCGAGCATGTCGCGCACGGTGCGGAAGAAGCGCTCGACCCGCCCGCGACCGCGCGGGCGGCCGGGCCAAGAGTGGATAAGCTGGATCTTCAGTGCGACGCAGGCCTGGGCCATGTGGCCGGAGGTGAAGTCCGAGCCGTTGTCGACGTAAAGCCGCTCGGGGATGCCGCACACCGGCCAGCCTGGGTCCTCCTTGCGCCAGATCGCGTGGCGCAAGGCGAGCGCCGTCTGGGTCGCGCACGGCGCCGCGGTCGAGAGCGCGTAGCCCGCAACCGCCCGGCTGTGATCATCGATGACGACGGTGAGCCAGGGGCGGCGAAGCGTGCCGCGGTTATCTGCGACCAGCACGCCGAGGAGCGCATGATCGGCCTGCCAAGTCTCGTTGGGCGCCGCGGCCTCGCGCCGGTGGACCAACTCGTGCCGGTCGCGGTAAGCCGCCGGATCGGAGGTCACGGCCCGCACCGCCGGCGGCACGGACCGCATGATCTCCGTCAGGACCGCGTAGCTCGGCGGCGCCAAGCCACGCTGGAGCGCCAGGGCGCAAATGCGCCGGTGGACGGCCGCCGCCGTGGGCCGGGGCCGGGCCAAGGCCTCCGAGCGGATCATCGCCTCGATCTCGGGGGCGAGCCGGCGCCGGCGGCCGCGGTCAGCGCGCGCCTGGCGCTCGAGCCCGGCGATGCCGTCCGCGCGCCAGCTTGCCAGCCATCGGCGCAGGGTGCGCTCCGACGGGCCTCCTGCCTCGGCCAGACGCGCGAGCGGCACGCCGTCCTCGAGATGGGGCCGCAGCCGGCGGTGTCGCTCCATGGCCAGCTCGGAGGCGAAGCCTGGGGACGGCATCAGAGCCAATCCCCAACGAAGGGCCAGGGGCCAGGCAAGAAAACGGGGGTTTGATTGCCCATGGCCCAAGCCTCCTGGCGTGACCCGCGATCCATTGTAGATGCAAGAGTCTGCCGGTAAGGCTATCTCGTCAAGAAAACAAAGTCAGGAAACGGCCCGGGTCGGCGGGTTTCCTCACCATCGGAGGGCTTCCTTGAGGATCGGCTACGCGCGTGTCTCCACCCAGGACCAGAACCTCGACCTCCAGCGCGACGCGCTCAAGGCGGCCGGCTGCGAGAAGGTCATCACCGACACCGTCTCCGGCGCCACCGCCGCACGGCCCGGGCTCGACAAGGTCCGCGAGCTCCTGCGCGCCGGCGACACCCTGGTGGTCTGGCGCCTCGACCGCCTCGGCCGGTCACTCAAGGACCTGATCGCCTCCGTGGCCTGGCTCGAGGAGCACGGCGTGGCGCTCCTGAGCCTCCAGGAGACGATCGACACCTCCACCCCCGCAGGCCGGCTCACCTTTCACCTGTTCGGGGCCTTGGCCGAGTTCGAACGCAACCTCATCCGCGAGCGCACCCAAGCCGGCCTCACCGCCGCCCGCGCCCGGGGCCGGTCCGGCGGCCGTCCCGCCGCCCTCGATCCGGCCAAGCGCGCCCTCGCGGTCCAGCTCTACGAGGCCCGCACCCTCAGCGTGGCCCAGATCTGCTCCACCCTGGGCATCTCCAAGCCCACTCTCTAC
>NZ_VDFU01000084.1 GCF_006152115.1 Rubellimicrobium rubrum
CCCCCTCGCCATCGTCCACGAGCTGGAACGTCCCCTCGACAATCCGCCGCCGCGTGCCGTCGAAGCTGCCATGCTGGCCGAAGAAGGTGCCGGCTCCGTTGATCCCGCCCTCGCCCACTTCCAAGGTGCCATCCGCATCAAACGCCACGTCGTTGCGTGTGGCCAGCAGACTGCACTCGTCGTTGTTCCGCAGAGCGGATGTGACCGGCTGGCTCGGGTCGTCGATGTCGCTGCAGAGCTCGCGCAGGCGCTGACCTTCGATGAACCGGTTACGGGCTGATCGGGTCGTGTCCTGCTGGGCGGCCACAGCTGCGCGCAGGTGGTTCTCTTCGACGTCTCGGACGATGGCTTCCACCTCGTCGCGACGCTCCTCAAAGAGCTCCGAGGGCGTGTCGGTGACATTCGCCACCCCCACCGTCACGATCTGCTGGCTCACGTTGCCGTTCGCGTCGGTGGCCGTGACAACAACGACATAGCTGTTGTCGGCGTCCTGGTCCTTGGGATTTTCGAAGTCGGGAGCTATTACGAAGCGCAGCTCGCCCGTGGTGGGGTCCATGCCAAAGTGGGCGGCATCCACCCCGCCCGCGATGGACCAGGTGACCATCTCATTGGCGGTGAAGGTTGCGACCGTCGTGGTGCCTTCGTCCACGCTGGTGGCGGACCGTCCTGCCCCTGGCAGACCTGACGGACCGCTGATCTGCGGCGCGACGGTGTCCTCGACTGTCACCGCGAACACGATCTCGGTCATGTTGCCCTCGGCATCCATGGCGATCACCGTGAGGAGATAGACGTTGTCCCCATCCATGTCGGCGGGCGTGTCGAACTCCGGCGCCCTCCGGAAGCGCAACTCGCCGGTGACCGGGTCGATCCGGAAAGCGCCCGCGTCACCCCGACTGGCCAGTGACCAGGTCACCGGCTCGTCGGAGTGGAAGGTGGCTACGAGGGTCCGCCCCTCGGGAATGCGCTGGGATTGCTCCTGCGCCGTTCCATCAGGTCCGGTGACCACAGGCGGCGTGCCCTC
>NZ_VDFU01000085.1 GCF_006152115.1 Rubellimicrobium rubrum
GTCTGCTGACTGACGTTGCCGTTCGTGTCGGTGGCCGCGATGATCAGGACGTAGGCGTTGTCCCTGTTCGCGTCGGCGGGTGCCTCGAAGTCCGGGGCCGCCACAAAGGTCAGCGCGCCGGTGTTCGGATCGAGGGCGAAGCGTCCAGCGTCAGGTCCCCCCTGGATGGACCAGGTGACGGCTTCGTTCGCTGCGAAGGTCGTCACCTGCACCACACCCTCGTCCACTCCCTCAGCCGAGTTCGCCGCACCCGCTCCGCCAGAGGGTCCGGTGATTGCAGGTGGCGCCGTGTCCTCGTTGACGTCCAGAACCGTCACAGCGACGGCTTGCGTGGTCACGTTGCCGCGGCTGTCCGTGGCGGTGATGACGAGGTCGTAACGGTTGTCGGTGCCCACGTCCGTCGGAGCTTCGAAGTCAGGAGCCGCCAAGAAGCGCAAGGCGCCAGTCGCCGGGTCGATGGCGAACCTGCTCTGGTCCGGTCCTCCGGTCAGCGACCAGGTCACGGTCTCATTGGCCGTGAAGATGTGGATGGCCGTGACGCCCTCGTTCACGGACTTGGCCGAGGCGACCGCACCCGCTCCGCCCGATGGGCCAGTGATCTGTGGGGCGACCTCGTCGAGGTCGAGGACCGTCACCGTCAGCGTCTGCTGGCTCGTGTTGCCATTGGCGTCCCTGGCTTCGACGATCAGGACATAGGTGTTGTTGGTATCGGAGTCGGTCGGCTGCTCGTAGTCGGGCGCGGCAACAAACGTAAGCGCACCCGTCGTCGGGTTGATCGAGAACCGACCCTGGTCGTGGCCGCCGACAAGGGCCCAAGTCACCGGCTCGCCTGCGCTGAAGGCGTGGACCGCAATCGTGC
>NZ_VDFU01000086.1 GCF_006152115.1 Rubellimicrobium rubrum
GCGTCCTCGTTCAGGTCCGCCACAGTGATGGTGACGGTCTGATGGCTGGCGTTCCCGAAGCCGTCGGTCGCGGTGACGACCACCAGATAGATGTTGTTGCCGTCCGTATCCCCGGCGGCCTCGTAGTCGGGTGCGGCCACGAACGTCAGGGCGCCCGTAGAGGGGCTGATGGCGAACCGTCCTTGATCGCTGCCCCCGGTGATGGACCAGGTGACGACCTCGTTGGCCGCGAAGGTTGCGACAGCGGTCTGACCTTCGTCCACGGTCTTGGCCGAGGTGGCGTCCCCGGCTGCGCCCGAGAGGCCGGTAATCGCCGGAGGCGTGGCGTCTTCGGCCACATCGGTCACCGTGATGGTGACGAGCTGCTGGCTGCTGTTGCCGTTGCCGTCGGTGGCCTGGACCGTCACGAGGTAGATATTATCGGTGTTCGCATCGACGGGAGCCTCGAAGTCCGGCCCGGACGCGAAGCGAAGCTCACCGCTGCCAGGGTTGATCGTGAACTGGCCCTGATCGGTGCCACCCACGATGGCCCAGGTCACGCCTTCGTCCCCCGTGAAGCTGTGAACGGCCAACGTGCCTTCGCTCACCGACTTCGCGGCTGTCCCGGAGCCGGCTCCACCCGAGGGTCCACTGATCACCGGGGCGATGTCGTCGAGATCCAGGACCGTCACGGTCAGGGTCTGCTGGCTGGCGTTGCCAGTGCTGTCCGTCGCGGTG
>NZ_VDFU01000087.1 GCF_006152115.1 Rubellimicrobium rubrum
CTTGGGGTGGCTTACAGGGTCCGCTCGACGGTTTCGCGTTCGAAGATCTCGATGATGTCGCCTGCGCGGACGTCATCGTAGTTGTCGAAGGCCATGCCGCACTCCTGGCCCGACTGGACCTCGCCCACCTGGTCCTTGAAGCGCTGCAGCGTCTTGAGCGTCCCTTCGTGGATGACCACGTTGTCGCGCAGCAGACGCACGCCCGCCGACTTGCGCGCCACGCCCTCGGTGACGAGGCAGCCCGCGACGCGACCCACGCCCGAGACCTTGAAGACCTCGAGGATGCGGGCGTAGCCGATGAAGCGCTCGCGCACCTCGGCCTTAAGGAGGCCCGAGGCCGCCGCCTTGATGTCGTCCACCAGATCATAGATGATCGAGTAGTAGCGGATCTCCACGCCCTTCTGGTTGGCCGCCGCCCGCGCCGGAGCGTTGGCCCGGACGTTGAAGCCGATGACCGGGGCCTTGGAGGCTTCGGCCAGGCCGATGTCCGACTCGGTGATGGCGCCCACGCCGCTATGCAGCACGCGCACCCGCACCTCCTCGTTGCCGACCTTCTCCAGCGCCTGCACGATGGCCTCGGCCGAGCCCTGGACGTCCGCCTTGACCACGATGGGCAGCTCGGCCACGCTGAGGTCCGCCTTGGCCCGAGCCATGAGCTGCTCCAGCGTCGTCGCCGCGCCCGCGGCCGCACGCTTGTCGCGCGTGACCTTCTCGCGGTAGTCGGCGATCTCGCGGGCCTGTTGCTCGGTGTCGACCACGTTCAGCACGTCGCCGGCCTGCGGCGTGCCATCCAGGCCCAGAACCTCCACAGGAACCGACGGACCGGCCTCGGTGACAGTCTCGCCCTTGTCGTTGATCAGGGCGCGCACCTTGCCCCACTTCTCGCCCACGACAAAGATGTCGCCCTTGCGCAGGGTCCCGTTCTGCACGAGCACCGTGGCCACCGGACCGCGGCCCACATCGAGCTTGGCCTCGATCACGGCGCCCATGGCGGCGCGCTCGGGGTTGGCGCGCAGCTCCAGGATCTCGGCCTGCAGCGCAATGGCCTCGAGCAGGTCGTCGAGCCCCTGCCCCGTCTTGGCCGACACCTCCACGTCCTGCACGTCGCCCGACATCGCCTCGACCACCACCTCGTGCTGGAGGAGATCGGTGCGGACCTTTTGCGGATCGGCGTCGTACTTGTCGACCTTGTTGATGGCCACGATCATGGGAACCTTGGCCGCCTTGGCGTGCGCAATGGCCTCAACGGTCTGCGGCATCACCGCATCATCCGCCGCCACCACCAGCACCACGATGTCCGTCACCTGCGCGCCCCGGGCCCGCATGGAGGTGAAAGCCGCGTGGCCGGGGGTGTCGAGGAAGGTCAGGAGGCTGCCGCCTTCGGTCCGCACCTGATAGGCGCCGATGTGCTGCGTGATGCCCCCGGCCTCGCCGGACACGACGTTGGCCTTGCGGATCGCGTCCAGCAGCGAGGTCTTGCCGTGGTCCACATGGCCCATGATGGTCACAATGGGCGGGCGCGCCTGCAGCGCGTCGGGCGCATCGGCCACGGCATCGATGGCCTGCTCCACGTCGGCGTCGGACACGCGCACCACCCGATGCCCGAACTCCTCGATGAGAAGCTCGGCCGTGTCGGCGTCAAGCGTCTGGTTCTGCGTGGCCATCACACCCATGCGCATGAGCGACTTGATGACGTCAGCCACGCGCTCGGCCATGCGGTTGGCAAGCTCGGCCACCGTGATCGCCTCGGGCAGCTGCACGTCGCGCACCACCTTCTCGCGGGCGTCATGCCCGCCCATGGCCTTGGCCCGCGCCCGCTCCTGCTTGCGACGCATCGCAGCCATGGAGCGCTGGCGGTCGCCGTCGCCCAAGGCCTGGGTCAGGGTGAGCCGCCCGCCACGCCGTTCCTCGGCCTCGCGCGCCGGCTTGGCCTTGACGTCCTTGGCGGGACCACGGGCGTCGCCCTTCTCACGGTCGGGCTTGCGCGCCTGCAACGCCGCGCGACGGTCCTCCTCGGAGGGCGGAGGCCCAGGCGTGATCGGGTTGCGCGGCGCCGGCGTCGCCGCCTGAGCCGCAGCCTTGCGGTCGGCAATCGCGCGCTTGCGCTCCTCCTCGGCCGCCTTCAGACGCGCCTCCTCGGCCCGGGCCGCCTCCTCGCGCTCCCGCGCCTCGATCTCGGCCCGCTTGCGCGCCCGCTCCTCCTCACGCGCCGCCTCGTCCGCCGCACGCTTGACCGCCTCCTCAGCCT
>NZ_VDFU01000088.1 GCF_006152115.1 Rubellimicrobium rubrum
GTGGCCGGCTTCGCCACCCGGAGCCGCTTCGCCGGCCACCCCAGTCGTAGCGCCCAAGCCGGTCATGCACTGTGGGAGAACGGCTTTTGCGAGAGCTTCAACTCCAAGCTCCGCGACGAGTTCTTGGACGGCGAGATCTTCTACAGCCTCGCCGAAGCCAAGGTCGTCATCGAGAGCTGGCGCCAGCACTACAATACCAGGCGCCCGCACTCGTCGCTGGGCTATCGGCCTCCCGCTCCGGAAGTCGTCCAGTGGCCGGCTTCGCCACCCGGAGCCGCTTCGCCGGCCACCCCAGTCGTAGCGCCCAAGCCGGTCATGCACTAAGTCTGAACCCGGACCACCCGATTGGGGCAGGCCAACCCCAGGACTGCCCCAGAACGGCATAGCGATCTTGGATGCCGAGATGCTTTAGAAGGTTGTCTAGCTCGGACAGGAAAAGGTCCACGGTCCAGACCTCGGGGCCTGCGCCCCGCATATGGGTCGAACGGCCATTGCCGATCTGGTCGTAATGGATCACGGCGCGGCCGGTTTCGGCAAGGTCCGCGAACGCCAGGACGTAATCGTGGGTACAGCCTGGCCCGCCATGCAGGACGACCAGAGGCGTCTTGCCCGAAGCGAGATCGCCGGTGACGCGGTACCAGGTCTCGTAGGCACCAAAAGGCGCTAGGCCCTCTCGTATCGGCATGGTCCTTCCCCGATCCCCGTTGTGCATCGCCTTTTCCGTAAAGGTCGGAAATGTCGGGCGATCCTGTCAAGCCGGGTCAATAGGATATCGTAGGGGCACCTCCCGTTGGACCAGAGACTGCCCGCAGAAGCGGCACAACGGGGCCTGTCGAACACGTCGACGACCCCCGGAGGCAGCGCTCGGATCCACTGTCTCGTCCTTGATCGCCTTGCGGGCGGAAACAGGCGCGCGTCGATACAACTGGACCAGACATCGACGCAGGGCTCGTGGCTCTTGGTGGGTCCGCCCATATCAGGCAGGCGATCGGGCTGCAGCGTTGGCCGCCCAATCAGAGATGGACCTTCTCCATGTCCATCACCGAAGCCGCTTCCACCGACGATAGTGCTCAGAAGACGTTTATGGCGCCCCCAAGCGTTGGGTGTAGCAGACCCTCTGAGTATATCTGCAAAGCAGTGGACCCGTCGCGGCCCGCACAGGCCGCGACGGGTTGATGCGTCAGACGAAGATGAAGTCGGAGGCCGTGACCATCGCGCCGCTGTCGAGATCGGCGATCAGTCCCAGGCCGCTCGGATCCTTGCCGTTGTTGTCGTACCACAAGGTCTGGTCGGTGGTGCGGAAGATGAACCGGTCGTCGCCGTCCTGCGCCACGTTGTCGGCCCGGATCTGGAGGCGCGACGCGGACAGGGTGCCGACCGCCATGCCAAAGCTTGCGGCGCTGAACTCGAAGCGGTCGTTGTTGCCCGCCTGGCTGCGGAAGTCCGTGATGACGTCCCCGAACTCCGCGGACGACGCGAACTGGAACACGTCGTCACCCGCTCCGCCAGACACCGTATCCACCCCGGCCCCGCCAATGAGACGGTCGCTGCCGGCACCGCCGCCAAGCCGATCACTGCCCGCAAGGCCCGACAGGACGTTTGCCGCGTCGTTACCGGTCAAGCTGTTGGCAACCGCGTTGCCTGTGCCGTTGACAGCCAAGGCGCCTGTCAGACGCAAGTTCTCGACGTTCGCTGCGAGTGTCGTGGCCACCGAGGACTGGACGGTATCGACACCTCCGTTGGCGAGTTCGACAACCGAGTCGGCCGTCTCGGAAACGACAAAGATGTCGTCGCCCGCGCCCCCTTCAAGCCGGTCTGCGCCAGCCCCCCCATCGAGGCTGTCGTTCTGGGATCCGCCCACGAGGACGTCTGTTCCTGATCCGCCCAGGAGGCTATCGGCGCCGTCGCGGCCGTCGAGCCAGTC
>NZ_VDFU01000089.1 GCF_006152115.1 Rubellimicrobium rubrum
CGTTTGCGTCAGATCACCCGCCTCAACCCGGCTGGCCAGACCGATGGCTTGGTTCAGGCCACGGGAGATGGCGAGAAGGATCCAGGTGGCACCCGCCGCGCCGATGAGCGCCGCCACCGCCATGACCGTGACCAGGAGAGTGCGGGACTGCGCATAAAGCGCATCGGCGTTCTGGCTGGCTGCTGCCATGTCGGCGCGAGCGTCTGTGTTGATCGTCGCAAGGATCTCGCTCATCTCGTTCCAAAGCGGCTTGATCTCCGTGTTCAACACCATCAGGGCCGCAGGCACGTTGTTCGCCCGCGACAACTCAAGAACCTGATCGTTCAAAGGCCGGCGCGTGCTCCGCAGTTCCATGTAGCGCTCGAGGTGGTGCCGGTTCTCTTCGTCCAGAAGGGGAGTGAGCTGCTCCTGAAGCCCGTTCATGCTTTGCCGAAGGGCGGCGATGCGCTCCTCGGTGGCGTCCATGCTGGCGTCGTCCTGGTAGAGCAGATGCTCGCGGATCTCGCGGCTGATGCTGATCTCGCCGGCCGCAAGCTCCTGGGCCAACCGAACCCGCTCTGCATCGGCCGACACGATGCTGATGAGGCTGTCATCGAGTGTTGAAAGGCTGCGTAGGCCTAGCAAGGTTGATCCCGCTGACAAGACGATCAATACGGCGAACACGGCGGCGAGCTTGACCTTGAGGGTAAGACGCATGGGGCACTCCTGGCCGGCTCGGGCCGATGCAGGACCCAAGGCAGCAACTGTGGGGATCTGCACGGACCACCCGTCCGTGAGGAGCTGGGAGCCAGATTGAGAAGGCGCGAAGGCTCGGCCCTGCTGGATGGCTGCTCTGCTCGTAAAAAACCTTACAGGACGGGTGCTAAGGGAGAGTTGATGCGCCGGAAAATGCCTGCAGCTAGACGTGAACCCGAACGAGTGGGTGAATGCCCCGGCCCAAGCGGTCGATGGGCCTCACGAGGTGGTCCCAGAAGTGCCTTGGCACTCGTCCTCACAAATCTCTGGAGTCAGTGCTTCGTAGATCGTCGCGAGCGGCCCTCGTCACGAAAGGGGGCCATCGTGAGGAGGCCGCTCGCTAAGGCTTTCTGACAAGGCCCATGCGTCTCTGCTGCTCGTTGAGGCGCAGAACACAACTAGCTCTATGGTTGTGGGGTCAAGTTCGGCCGATCCTTGGGCGAGCATCGACCTGCCGTTCTGCAGCCCCTTGAACTGCAGAACGGCTCGAGGCCAAAGGAAACCCCGGCGAATGCACCAGGGGATCTGTCAGACAGTTCGGTCGATCGGACAAACGACCCCTCACGACCTCGGACGTGTTTTTCTCTGCCCAGGTCGTACCCTCATGACAGACCGGAGATCGCACTCTTGCGGCGCGTGGCCGGCCAGTCCCCCTCGGACTGCCAGACCGGGTGTCTTGAGCCTACCTGACAGGCATCTCCTGACAGGGAACGTGATCGAAACTCCCTATAGGATCACTGGAAGCAGGGACGCAGCCCCAAAGCCCGGCACAAAGGCGGACAGGAGAACGCCCCCAAGCGAGCCCTGCACCGCCCAGTACACGATGCCGGTGTAGCTCCCTACTAACTGGACCATCACGAACAGGACTGTCAGCAGAACCGTCAGGCCGGTTGCGACCGCATCTGCAAGCCCAGCCAGCCTCGGCGGAGCTGGGAGCGGATAGGAGGCAGCCTGGTCAACCGTTGGGGTCATATCCTGTCGGTCCAGGGTCTCAGTTAATGCCATGCCTGCGTTCCTTCGCTGCAAGTGCAAAGCCCACAAGCGCGAAAGGCGGGCTTCCGGTTCCTCAACCGTCAGCCCAGATCGGTGTCTTCAACCTTTGGACTAGGTGTACAGTCCCAGAGAGAGGTGTCACGGGTGACACATCTTTGGGACGTGCTATGGGCCAGGTTCTT
>NZ_VDFU01000090.1 GCF_006152115.1 Rubellimicrobium rubrum
CCGTCCTTCGACGATGCGGGCTCCGCAGTAGTCGCTCTGGGCCAACACCCGTCCCGACGAGTCCAGGGTGCCGGTCACGGCGCAGCTGTTGGTCCATTCCCAGACATTGCCGGCAAGGTCCGCGATGCCCAGCGAATTTGTGCCCCAGCCGCCCAGAAGGCGCAGCACGGGATGGACCTCGGCCTCGGCCTCCTGCGCGTAGCGGGCAAGCCAGCGGTCGGAAAGGTCCCCGTCCCCCAGCGCGTCATCGGTGAAGCGCTCGGCGGCGGCGCGCTGCCACTCGGCGTCTGTGGGCAGCCGCCAGGTCTGGCCGGTCTCCTTGGACAGCCAGGATGCATAGGCCTGCGCATCGTGCCAGCTCACCTGGGTTCGGGGCTCATCGGCTGGACCGCCTTCGGAGGGCAGGCAGGCTCCGTCCGCAACACAGGCCGCATACTCGCCCCGGCTGACCTGATGGCGCATGATCGAGAAAGGGGCATCGTCCTCGAGCGCGAGGCGCGGTGGGTCGACCTGACGGCCGTCGCGGTGCCAGGTGCCCGAAGCGCGGTAGCTCCAGGCGCCAGGGGCGAGGGTGACCATCTCGGGTCCCGCGCTATTGATCGGCCCCGGCCGGTGGACCGGTATCGTGAAGCTCACCACGAGGAGCAGGACGGCCACCGTCGACAGCTTCATGATTGTCCCCTTCAAAATGGACAGGGCGGCCGTTGCCAGCCGCCCCACCCGTCTGTCCCTCGGCCCCGCCACTCACCTGCTGCCGGGAGTTGGCGGAGCCCTTCATCCAAGCCCCGGTGGGCGGGGCTCTGAGATCAGGCCCCGCTGTAGGGCGTGGGCGCCTGGACCTGCTCCATGAGGTCGTTGTTCCACTCGCCTTCGACCTTGACGTGCGCGGTGGCGCCCAGCTCCACCGCCTCGATCAGGTTGTGGTTCACGTAGGCGTAAAGGCCGGGCTGCAGGAACTTGTAGAGCGCAGCACCCGAGGAGCCGCCGCGGATGAACCAGGTCTCGAGGTCCACCTGGGGCGTGTTGTGGAACTTGCCGGCTTCCCAGACGAGGTCGCCATGGCCGCCGATCAGGTGGGGGCGGGTGTCGCGGTTGGCCTGGTTGTGAACAAACAGCACCCGCTCGCCCACCTTGGCGGTCAGCGCGTTGTCGCCGGTCAGGGCACCCACGCGGCCGTTGAAGACGACATGGCTGGGGATCAGGCGCCGCATGACCTCGAGCGTGTCGGGATAGCTCTCGCCCGCGTCGGCGAAGCGCTTGTAGGTGCCATCCTCGTTGCGCGGGATGTAGAAGTCGTTCTCGCCGATATAGGCCACCCGGTCGTAGGCGACGGGGGTGCCGTGCTGGTCCTTCAGGCCCTCGCGGGGCAGGATCATGATGGTGCCCGACATGCCCGACACGACATGCCAGGGGATCATCGGGCCGCCGGGCGCGCAGTGGTAGGTGAACACGCCCGCCCGCGTCGCCTTGAAGCGCAACACGGTCTGCTCGCCGGGATTGATGAGGGTCAGCGCCCCGCCGCCCAGCGCGCCGGTGGCGGCGTGGAAGTCGATGTTGTGCTGCATCATGTTGGCGGGCGGGTTGCGCAGCGTCAGCTCCACGTAGTCGCCCTCATGGACCACCATCATCGGACCGGGGACCGAGCCGTTGAAGGTCATGGCCTGCAGCCAGGCGTCGTCGGCGACCTGGATCTCCTTCTCCACGATGTCCATCGTGAACTCGACGATGCGCGGGCCCGTCGTGGCCACCTGCTCGTGCTCATGGACAAAGGGCGGGGCAACCAGCTCGTGCCGGATGCGGGGAAGGCTCGTCAGATCCACCGGCGCGGCGTCGGTGGTGTCCATGCTCTCGCCCGCCCGGGCGGCCTGAACCAGCATCGGAGCGGC
>NZ_VDFU01000091.1 GCF_006152115.1 Rubellimicrobium rubrum
TGCCTGTGCTGCCGGTGAGCTGGTCGTTTCCGGTTCCGCCGTCGAGGCGGTCGTCGTCGGTTCCGCCGTCGAGGCGGTCCTGGCCGCCGTCGCCCAGGAGGGTGTCGTTGCCGCCGTCGCCTTGGATCTGGTCATCGCCGGCCAGGCCGTTGAGGCTGTCGGCGCCCGCGGTGCCGCGCAGGACGTCGGCTCCGGCGGTGGGGTTGCCCGGGGTGGTGGGCTGTGTGGGCTGGGTGGGTTGGGTGGGGTTGGTGGGCGGGGTGGCCGTGCCGCCGCCGCCGTTGAAGACGGAGTCGGGCCGGTTGTCGTTCCACCAGGCTTCGACGCTGTCGCGGAAGGCTTCCACGGCGGAGGCGCGGGGGGTGTCGCCGCTGTAGGCGCTGTCCCAGATGCCCCAGCTGCCGTAGCGGTCGCCCGCGCCGAAGTCCGAGTAGTGGGCCAGCATGCCGCCGCCGTTGTCCTTCCACATGGTGAAGTACTGGTTGTAGAGCTGCGCCATCTCGGGCCGGTCGGCCAGGGCGGTGAGGAAGCGCGTCATGGTGGCGTCGTTCGAGTACTCGACGAGGTGCTGCCCGCCCTCGTAGCCTTCGAGCTGCCAGCCCATGCGCTGGGCTATGCCGGAATGGTAGGCCACGGTGGAGGCCAAGGCGTTGATGTCCTGCCCCAGCCAGGCCAGCGCCGCCTTCATGCCCGCCTCGCCCTGCGAGGCCCAGGTCCTGACCTGGGCGGCCATGTGGGCCACGCCGCCGCCGAAGTAGGGCGCGATGGCGTAGACATGGAAGGGGGCGTCCTTGGGCGCGGTGCCGCCGCGGGCCACGTGGTCGGGGGCGTTGAGGGCGTACTGCTCGAGCCCTTGCCAGCCCGACTGCGTCGCGAACACGTTGAGCGCGCGGGTGCCGGTCTCGTTGCCGTAGACGCTGGCCACGATGCGGGCCATCTCGGCCGCCTTGACGCCGTACCACTGCATCCAGCCGCCCTGGACGCCTGCGCCCCAGGTGCTGACGGCCTGGGCCTGCGCCCATTGCGCCTGGTCGAAGGCCCAGTTCCAGACCTCGTTGGAGTACTCGAAGTGGGCCTTGAGGTTGGGGTCGAGGTGGTCGCGGACATAGGTCGCGAACTGGCGGATGTAGTTGGCGTCGGCGCCGTGGGGGATGGTGAACCACGGGTCCGCGTCCACCTTGTTGGCCAGCGCCACCATCATGTCCACCGACGCGCCCGTGCCCTTGTCGTAGGAGCTTTGGGAGGCCTCGCCCGGCTGGGTGGTGTCGCCCCAGCTGCGCACGGCCGAGTTGTTGGTGTCCATCCAGTCCATGAAGCGCAGGGAGCGGAAGTCCTCGATCTTGTCGAGGAAGGCGGGGTTGAAGATCTCGCCCGCGTCCAGGAGCGCCTTGTCGCTTTCGTGGTAGATGCGGATGTCGCGGATGTAGTTGCCGGTCTTGTTGGGATCGGTGCTGCTGATGGTGAGCCAGTTGGCCTGCGGGCCGGGGTCCACGACGATGCGGTTGCCCGACCGGCTCACGATCGTGGCGCCGCCCACGTCGAGGGTGCCCTCGCCCTTCCAGTCGATGACGTAGTTCCCCGCGCGCATCTGCGCGCCTTCGGCGGCCCAAACGGTGGCGATGTTCTGGAACGGCGCGGCCCCGCCCGACTGGGTGAAGCCACGCACCCAGCCCTGGGCGTCGAGGTTGAGATGGTGGGCCTCGTTCGAGTCCCACACGCCGTTCTCCTGGGTGAACCAGGGACGCGACAGCTTGAACTGATC
>NZ_VDFU01000092.1 GCF_006152115.1 Rubellimicrobium rubrum
TGGGCCAGGGCCACGAGCATGTGTTCGTGCGCGGCACCGACGGCCAGCTCTGGCAAAAGTGGTGGACGGCCTAACAGAATAGGTCGCGGAGAGGCTGCTCCTTTCCTTTTCAGTGAGCAGCCTCTCAGTAGTTCAAGAACACTCGATGTTCCTCGTTATAGGCGAGTGCATATGGTCGCGTTTTTCGGTTGGCTCCATAAGCAGCAGTTAAGGTTGAAAACTGCCCTGAGAGAAAAGCTGAACTGTCCCCCGGGGGAGATGCTTGGCACACCCAAAGTTCACTGTACCAAGACATGTAAGCCCAAGGCAGGCAAAGCCACAATTGAGGAACTGGTCGACGACTCAAAGGAACTCTTGGCTTTGCTGGCCAATCGAGGGGTGCCGGTCGGCAACAAGATCGTCGAGGCGGTGATTGACGCAGAGGCCGCACAGCGCGCGATGGTGCAGGCGCAATCGCTTAAAGAGGGATCGGGCCAGAATGAAGAAGGTCTGAATGCGAAACTAATCCATGACCTCGTGCAGGGTCATGCCTTGCTGGTGAAGGCTGCTCACCCAGCCAGCTTGGCTTCGCTGCGTTACATGCGACATGGGCGAAAGGCCTCCAGCGGTATGGGGTATATGCTTTTTGCGTGCCTGATCTTGGTTGTGCTGATCGTCATTCAGACTTGGTCGGTGCGCCTGACTGATGTCGCGCAAAAGGTCGGCGTTTCTTATGCCATCCTTGACGCCTCCGAGACAGCAGATGCGGACAGAGATGGCGTGGAGCAGAGGATTGCGGCCGAGCTCTTACGCGTCGAGGGAGGTTGGCTCATGGGCGTCACTGATGGCTTGGAGCCCGAAGCGGCGCATCGCATAACTTTTGGCAAAGTGCAGGGCTTGGCGAACACGCTCAACAGTTTGGTGCTTCCGGCGCTCTACGGGCTTCTCGGTGGGATTGCCTACATACTCCGCAGCTACCCTCTGGCTGTCCAAGCGGGAACCTTGGTTGGTGAGTATACAGGAGAGAACTTCCTTCGAATGACCTTGGCCATGTTGTCGGGAGTCATCGTCGGTCTCTATGTCGGTCCTGAGGCGGCGGTTACTGGCCTGCCAAATGAACCCTTAACGACCTTGACCCTCACTCCTATCGCCTTGGCATTTCTGGTTGGCTACTCCGTTGATTTCCTCTTTGGTTTCCTCGACAGGATCGTTATGCCACCGGCTTCACAGACGTCCGCTGCCAGTGTGACGGCCAATCAAGCCCCCGATGTCTTCGTGAATGTCAGGACGGATCGCGATCCGCCCCCGAACGATAATAGTGGTTCATCGTCATCAAAAAGGTCTGCCGACAACCAAGGAAACGATGCAGCAAAGGATAACGTTCAGTGAACTATGGAGCCATCTAAGCACTATCAGGTAAACGACATCCTGAGAACTTCCAGCCTAACAGACAGGTAGTCAGACGCCATAATGGACGCCTGTGATACGCCACCATCATGGCTACTTGCAAAGGTTCGTATACTGGACATCGCTGACGAGGGTGGTCCAGACTGTAACCGCTGGCGCTATTTGGCCGGGTTTTGCTGGAACTAGCTGTCAGGTTCCTGGCCCAATGACGAGG
>NZ_VDFU01000093.1 GCF_006152115.1 Rubellimicrobium rubrum
TCCGAGCCCGAGGATACCTGCCCCGCACCCCCGCTCACCTCCGTCACAATGGCGCGAAGCTTCAGGATCATCTCATTCTGGCTGGTCAGGAGATCGGCCACCTCATCGCGCCCGCGCACAACGGCGGTCTCGGTGAGGTCACCCCCAGCCACACGCTGCGACACCGCCATAGCTTGGGACAGGCCACGGGAGATAGTCACCGTAAGCCAAGCGGCCCCGGCGATGCCCACCACCGACGCGCCCGCAGCAAGGACTGTCAGGAGCGACCGGCCGCTCTGGTAACTGGCAGCGGCTTCCAAGGCTTCTTGGTTGATGACCCCCTCCAGTTCCTCGTCAAGGCTGTCGATCACATCGCGCATCGCATCGAAGGTCGCATTCAGGTCCGAGATGCTACGGCTCGCCAGCGCCTGCTGCTGCTGATCGGTCACGGCGCTCGAGAGATCCTGCACCAGCGTGCCGCTGGCTTCTGTCCAGGCCGCGAACTCGGGCCAGAACTGCTCCATCATACCACGCGACCAATCGGCATCGACCAGTGCGGCATACTTCTCCATGCGTTCGCTGATCTGCTCCACGTTCTCACCGTGTGACGCAAGTTGAGCGTCGAACTCTTCGGAGCCCGGCGCAAGCGTCAGAAGGCTCCGTTCGGCCACGAGCGCCTGCTGAGCGTCGCGATCGGCGTTGAGCAGAAGCCCCTGTGCTGGCGTGTAGACTTCAGTGATCCGCGAGACCTGAAGGTTGTAGTCTCGCAACTCCAGAATGCCGAATGCGGCAACGCCGATCAGGGCCAGGACAAGGACGGAAAACACAGCGATGAGCTTGAGCTTGAGAGTAAGACGCATCAGGTACTCCTGGTTGGCTCGGGCTCATGCAGCGATCCGAGGCGCATACACTTTAGGAATCCACACGGACCGACCTGTCCGTGAGGAACTGAGAACTGGCGGCCCGAGGTGCGGATGCTCCGCCTTGCCGGGAAAGGAGCTCTGCTCCTCATCAGAGTTACAAGACAGGTGCTAAAGGAGAGTTGACGCGGGGGCGCCTGTCAGTGGCCGACCAAATCCCGTGCTGCAGTGCATAACTGCTGCACCAGTGCGCATACTGAAAATGCCGTCACGCTGCTCGCGTGGGAGTAGCACATACAGCCGCGGCGTTTGGAGCCACATTCGTAATCGCCCCGCACGGTGAACTTACGGCGGGCAGGCTGGGGCTTAACCTACCTGCCACTGGTCAGGCCGAGCTCTGCCCTAACCCATGCGACGGGTTCGCTCCGCCAAGGCGTCGAGCAGATACTGAAACATCTTGTCGCCCGCATGGTCATGGGGCAGCGGATAGGCCAGACGCAAACAGGGTCTGACCTGCTTCACACCTTCAACTGCTTACTCGCAGACCGGCGAGGCGGTGATCGGCGACCGGGACAGCTTTGCCCGGCTATTCGGAAGGCGCAGGGCTTGGGCGCTCAGCAGACCTCCCGCAGGACCCTGCGCCATTCATCCTTGGTCCGCCATGTTGGAGCCCAATGGTCAGAGGTGCTGCTGGGATCCGGTAACAAGCTGGCCAAGGTCTCACAGG
>NZ_VDFU01000008.1 GCF_006152115.1 Rubellimicrobium rubrum
GGGCATTCCTTCGTCCTCCTCAGGCCCGAAAGCCTACTTCAGGGAGGACCACTTTTCAGGGGGCAGACCACTAGCCATTGACCCTGGCCCAGGCTCGGGTGGTAACGGATCGCACGATGTCGGGCTGGGCTAGGAAGCGGGTCCAGGCCTGGCAGCAGGCTTCCACGATGGCGGGGTAGTCGTCCCAGACCTGGAGGCTGAGCCAGTTCTGGCGGAGATACTGCCAGACGTTCTCGACCGGGTTGAGCTCGGGGCTGGGGTGTGGCGCCGGCAGCAGGGTGATGGTGGCGGGCACCTTGAACGTGGCTGATGCGTGCCAGCCAGCCCCGTCGAGCACCAAGACGGCATGCGTACCCGGGGCAACCGCGGCGCTGATCTCGGCGAGATGGGCGGTCATGGCCTGGGTGTCGGCAAAGGGCATGACAAGCCCCGCACCCACGCCCCGCTCGGGGCAGACCGCACCGAAGAGGGTGGCCCAAGCGTAACGGCAGTCCCGCGGCGCCCGTGGACGCGTGCCTTTGCGGGCCCAGAGGCGGGTGAGCGTGCCCTGCTGGCCCACACGGGTCTCATCGGCAAACCACACCTCGATGGGCTTGCCCTGCGCCTGCTCCGGCAGGGCGGCCTGCACGTGCTGGCTGAAGTTTTCCCCCACTCCGCCTGCGCGGCCGGATCGCTCCTGGCGTGCTTGGACCGAACCGACAGCCGGGCAAAGCCCAGCCGGTGCAGCAGCTTGCCCACTGTGCGCTCGTGGAACGTCACGCCCCAGCGCGCGGCGATGACCCGCCGCAGGTCCACCCGCCGCCAGCGCACCACATGATCCACGGCCGGATCAGGACCCGCCTCGACGATCTCAGACGGTTCGGCCATCTGCTCCGGCGTGAGGCGAAAGGCAGGCCCGGGTGGCACCCGATCGGACAGGCCTGTCAGCCCTTCTGCGTTGGTGCGAACCACCCGGTCCCGCAGGGTCTGCCGGCCCATGCCGCAGCTCTCAGCCGCCTCCTTGCGGCTCTTGCCCTCCAGCACCAGCGCAAGTACCAGCATCCGCCGCGCCGCATCAGCGTCCCGGCTGCGTGCCGCCGCACGCCAAAGCTCCGTCGCGGACAGCTCGGTGCGGGTGATCTCCACTGCTCAGCCCGTCGGCATCGCCGTCTCCCTCCATGCTCCCACATGAGCAACCAACGCAGTGCTCAATGAAGAGAACCAGAGTCACCGGCCAAGGCCGTTGGTGTTACCTACTTGCTCGAAAAGGAAACTCTGGCGCGCTGGGGAGGATTCGAACGCCCAACCCCTTAATTCGTAGTTAAGTTGGTCACGGTTGACTGGAGGAGAAAAGCTGGGGGTCAGCGCCTTCCCAAATCCATCTACCGATCGTCCTTGGCCAGAGTAACTAATCGATTCAGCCGGATGCACTAGGCGATTGTCCGCCGCATCTACATCCCACCAACTTTCAAATGTGGTAGGCAATGTGGTACCGCGACATCGTTAATCGCTCATACTCCATATAATTCAGCTACTTATATAGCTGGGCTGGCGGAGGAGGTGGGATTCGAACCCACGGGAGGCTTGCACCTCCGGCGGTTTTCAAGACCGCAGCAATCGACCACTCTGCCACTCCTCCCCGCGCGCCCTGATAGGACGGACCGAAGCGGTTGAAAAGCCGCTTCACGTTGCGGGCATTTCGATCGTGCTGTCACGGCCTCGGCTTTCCAAGAGTCGGGACGGCGGCTAATGTCGCGCGCGCAGGTTAAACCTGACCGTGGACACGGGCGGCACCTGAGAGGGATGGAAAGGGCCGGTCAACGGCCCTGGCTGGTCAAGCCAGCCAAAGGCAAGGGGCGGAGTATGACGGGCGATCCGAAAGCGCGGGTCTGGGGTGTGCGGTCCAGGACCATGGTGGTCTTGCTGGCGGCGATGGCCCTCGTGGCCTGCGGGGAGCAGGGGGGCGTGCAACCGGTCACCAGCGCCGACGAAGGGTCGCCGGGCACTGCCAGCACCCCGACCGATGTGGAAGCGCCCGAATTGTTTCGGGTGAGCGAACCGGGGCTTTGGGATGGCCGTCCCTCGCTGGGCGGCATCTGGGTCGCGCATCCCGACGTCACGGATCCGGAGCGTGTCCGGATCGTCAACCGGTCCAACGGCCAGTCCGTCGTCGGCGCCCTGTTCCGTCGCGAGCGCGACCTGCCGGGTCCCGCGCTCCAGGTGTCGTCGGACGCGGCAGAGGCGCTGGGAATGCTGGCCGGAGCGCCGGCACCCTTGGACGTGGTGGCCCTGCGCCGGATCGACCCACCAGCCACGGAGGAGGCATCGGCCGCCCCGGAGCCTGCGGCCGACGCCGTGGCTCCGGCGGCCCCCGAAGAGATCGCCACCACGAGTCTTTCCAGCAACTCTGTGTCGTCTGACCTGCGGAACCCCTTTGTGCAGCTTGGCACCTTTGACGTGGAAGCCCACGCCACGGACAGCGCCGCCAGACTGTCCGACAAGGGGCTGCCGGTGCGCCTTGTGCAGGAACCGGATCGGGGGGCGCGGCGCCTTCTTCTCGGCCCTGCCTCTAGCGCGGCGGAGCAATCCGCCCTGCTCGATCAAGCGGTGGCCGAAGGGTTCGCCGACGCCTACCTCGTGAGACGCTGATGCCCGGAGGAGCCCGATGACCCGACTGTTCGCCACCTTTGCTCTTCTGGTCGCAGGCACCCTGCCGCTGTCGGCACAGGAGTTCGAGACCGCCGCCCGAGCCGCCTGGGTGTACGACGACACTACGGGCACCGTGCTCCTCGAGAAGAACGCCGACCAGCCGGTTCCGCCGGCGTCGATGTCCAAGCTCATGACCATCTACATGGCGTTCGATGCCATCAAGAACGGCCACCTCACCACGGAGACCACCCTCCCGGTGTCCGAGCACGCCATGAGCTACGGCGGCTCGTCGATGTTCCTCAACACGCTGGACCGCCCTACGGTGCATGATCTGCTGCGGGGGGTCATCGTCCTGTCCGGCAACGACGCGACGGTCGTTCTGGCCGAGGCGCTGTCACCCGATGGGACCGAAGCGGGCTTCGCGGAACTGATGAACCGGCGCGCGGTCGACCTGGGGATGACGAACTCGCATTTCGTCAACTCGAACGGCTGGCCCGCCGAAGGACACGTCATGTCGGCGCATGACCTGGGCATCCTGGCCGAACACCTGATCGAGGATTTCCCCGACCTTTACCCGATCTTCGCCGAGCAGGAGTTCGAGTTCGACGGTCGCGTCCCGTCCAACTCGCAGAACCGCAACCCGATCCTGGGACTGGGGATCGGCGCGGACGGGCTCAAGACCGGGCACACCGAGGAAGCAGGCTATGGGCTCGTCGGATCGGCCGTGCAGGGCGACCGGCGGATCATCTTCGTGGTCACGGGCCTGCCCTCGCAGGAAGGCCGGCGCACCGAGAGCGAGCGGATCATCAACTGGGCCTTTCGACAGTTCGCCCTGCGCAACGTGGGCGAGGCCGGCACCCGCATCGCCGAGGCCGAGGTCTGGATGGGCGCCGCGCCGCGGGTTGGCCTCGTCCTGCCCGCCGACCTGTCCGTGCTCGTGCCCACCATGGGCGAAGGGATCGACGCTTCGGTGAGCTACCAGGGTCCTGTCGCGGCTCCGATCACCAAGGGTCAGGAGATCGCGCAACTGGTCCTGCACCGGGATGGGCTGCCCGAGATGCGCCTGCCCCTGGTGGCCGAAGCCGACGTGCCGACGGGGGGCTTCATGCCCCGCGTGCAGACGGCCATGGGTGTGCTGATGGGCAAGGCGGGCCTGAATATGGCCGCCATTCCCGTCCTGTCCCAGGCCGCGCCGGAAGCGAACGCGCCAGAGCCCGTTCCCCAGACCGCGCCGGCCCCGGACGCCGCAGCATCGGAGCCTGCCACGGCAGGGCCGGCCGACCCTGAGGCCGACGGGGGAGAGGCGCTTCCCGATGACGAATGAGGCCCTTGGCCTTTTCGTCAGCTTCGAAGGTATCGACGGAAGCGGCAAGTCCACTCAGGCCCGGCTCCTGGCCGACCGGCTGCGCGCCACGGGCCGGGAGGTGGTCCTCACCCGCGAACCGGGCGGGAGCGCCGGGGCCGAGGAGATCCGCCAACTCGTCCTGACTGGCGACCGGCAGCGATGGTCGGCGGAAACCGAGATCTTGCTATTCACCGCCGCCCGTCGCGATCATCTGGAGCGGACCATCCGCCCGGCGCTTCGGCGCGGAGCCGTGGTCATCACCGACCGCTTCGCCGATTCCACCCGACTTTATCAGGGCACCACGCGCGGCGACCTGCGCGCAGTCGTGGACCGGCTCCACGACATGATGATTGGGGTGGAGCCTGACCTCACCTTCATGATCGACATGGAGCCTACAAAGGCTCTGAGTCGCAGCTTGATGCGCCTATCCGACAGAGAAAGGACAAAGGCAGTCTCGTTTGCCAACCTAGCTGCATCTGTGGCGACAGAAGACCCAGTCCTTGAGGGCTATAGCCGGTCAGATCTCACTCGCAGAGCAAACAAGGCCGCAACTGAGGCGGTAAGTTCAGCTAAGGCTGCTCACCAAACAGACATCGACGCTGAACCTGAGAGCCGCTTCGAGTCCTTCGGGCTACCCTTCCAGGAAAAGCTTCGCCAAGGATTTCTCGATCTCGCCCGCGAGCATCACGCCCGCATCGCCCTGATCGACGGTGACCGCTCTGAGTCCGAGGTCGCCGCCGACGTGGCCAAGATCGCGCTGGCCCGGTTGGAGCCAGCCTGATGGCCCGCGCCCCTGCCGACGAGCCCGCGCCCGAACCCGACCGCCGCGACGGTGCTCCGCACCCGCGCGAGGCAAAGGCCATTTTCGGTCATGAAGGCGCAGAGGCGGATATCCTGACCGCGCTCAGGTCCGGCAAGGTCCATTCCGGCTGGCTCCTGACCGGGCCCGAGGGGGTCGGCAAGGCGACCCTGGCCTACCGGATGGCAGAGACCCTGGTGGCGCAACGGCCCGGTGCCCCCTTCCCCGCTGCCCTGGGCCTGCCACCGGAGCATCCGGATTCGCGGCTCATCCGCGCCGGGGCGCATCCCCGGCTGTTCGTGCTGCGACGGGGCCTCGACGACCGGGGCAATCTCCGGTCAGTCATCACCGTGGAGGAGGCCCGCAAGCTGCGCGAGTTCTTCGGCCTTTCGGCGGCGGATGGCGGACGACGGGTCGTCATCGTGGACGCAGCCGACGAGTTGAACCCCAATGCGGCGAACGCCATTCTCAAGCTGCTCGAGGAACCTCCCGCTCGGACTACGCTGCTCCTTGTGTCGCATCAACCGGCACGGCTGCTGCCGACCATCCGCTCCCGATGTCGTACGTTGCGCCTGTCGCCGCTAAGTCCAACCGATCTCGGTCAGGCCATGGCCTCCATCGGACTTTCCACGGATCAGCCGGGCGCACTTGCGGAACTGGCTGGGGGTTCGGTCGGCAATGCCGTCCGCCTCGTGGCTAATGGAGGACTGGACCTGTACGGCGATCTGGTTGCGCTTCTGTCCGGGCTTCCTCGGATGGACCGCCCCCGAGCGATCAAGCTGGCGGAGTCCTGCGCGGGACGGGCCGAGGGACGGTTTGACCTGCTGCTCGACCTTCTCGATCTATTCCTCACCCGAGCGGCCCGCGCCGGCTTGCTGGCCGCCCCGCCCGAGGCGGCGCCAGGCGAAGCCGCCCTTCTGGCCCGGCTCGCCCCGCACGACCTCGCGGCCCGCGCCTGGGCGGACCGGCAGGCACTGGCCTCGGCCCGGGCGCGCCAGGGCAAGGCGGTCAACCTTGACCCTGCCGCGCTGGTGCTCGATATGCTCCTCCAGATCGAACAGACGGCGCGCACGGCCGCCGCAGCCTGAGGCGGCCCCGATGAGCCCTGACGCAATCACCCTTCCCGGCCTCGTGGACAGCCACTGCCACCTCGATTTCCCGGACCTCGTGAGCGATCTTCCCGCCGTGGTGGCGCGCGCCAAGGCCGCTGGCGTGGAGCGGATGGTCACCATCTGCACCCGCCTGCGGCAGGAATCAAACGTCCGCGCCATAGCCGAAGCGCATGAAGGCGTCTTCTACGCCGCCGGCACCCATCCCATGAGCGCCGCCGAGGAACCCATGGCCACGGTGGACCAACTCGTTCAGATCGCCCGCCATCCCCTCATGGTCGGGATCGGGGAAACCGGCCTCGACTACCACTACTCCGCCGATAGCGCGGATGTGCAGCAGCGATCGCTCCGCATTCACATCGAGGCCGCGCAGGAGACGGGCTTGCCGCTCATCATCCACGCCCGCGACGCCGACGAGGACATGGCCCGCATCCTGTCCGAAGGCGTCCTGGTGAAGCCCTATGCCTGCGTGATGCACTGCTTTTCGTCGGGCGAGAACCTCGCCCGCACCGCGTCGGACCTGGGCTTTTATCTGTCCGTGTCGGGCATCGCTGCCTTTCCGAAAAGCGGCGAGTTGCGCGACATCTTCCGCCACGCCTCCGTCGACCGCATCCTGGTCGAAACCGACAGCCCCTACCTCGCCCCCCCACCCCACCGTGGCAGGCGCAACGAGCCCGCTTTTGTCGCCCATACGGCGCGGGCGGTCGCGCATCTGTGGGACCTGAGCCCCGAGGACTTCGCCAAAGCGACTTCCGCGAACTTCGACCGCCTGTTCACCAAGGCGGCGCGGGCCAGGGCGGCGGCGTGAGCGGCACCTTCCGCATCCTTGGCTGCGGGTCGTCGGGCGGCGTTCCCCGCGTGGGCGGCGACTGGGGTGCCTGCGATCCCGGGGATCCTCGCAACGCTCGCACCCGCTGCTCGGCGCTGGTCAGCCGCACCGGCCCCAAGGGCATGACACGCGTTCTGATCGATACCTCGCCCGACCTGCGGATGCAGCTCCTCGCGGCCGAGGTCGGCAGCCTGGACGCCGTGCTTTACACCCATCCCCATGCCGACCACGTCCATGGCATCGACGATCTCCGGATGGTGGTCTTCAACATGCGCTCCCGCCTGCCGGTCTGGGCCGACGCGCCTACCGCGCGGGAGCTCATGCTCCGCTTCGACTACGTCTTCGAAACGCCACCCGGATCGGGCTACCCGCCCTTATGTGACCTGAATCGGCTCGATGGCGCCGTCACGATCTCCGGTCCCGGAGGACCCCTGACCTTCCAGCCATTCACCGTGGAGCACGGCAGCATTCCTGCCCTCGGATTCCGGGTGGGCGGTCTTGCCTACCTGCCCGACGTTTCCTCGATCCCCGAGGCCGCCTGGCCCACGCTCATGGATCTCGACTGCTTCGTGGTGGACGCGCTGCGCTACAAGCCGCACCCGACCCATGCCCATCTGGACCAAGCCCTCGAATGGATCGAACGGGCCAAGCCGCACCGCGCGGTGACGACCAACATGCATGTGGATCTGGACTATGCGACCCTGGCTCGGGAGCTGCCCACCGGCGTCATCCCCGCGCATGACGGGCTCGAGATCGCCTTCGATCCGTGAGCATCCTTCTGTCCGTCATCCTACCGGTTTTCGTCGTGATTGGCCTGGGGTTCTTTGCCGCCAAGCGACGGCTGATCCCCGAAGCCGGGATCGACGGGATCATGCGCTTCTCGCAGGGCTTCGCGATCCCCATTCTGCTGTTCCAGGCGATCGCGACGCTCGACCTGCAGGAGAACTTCGATCTCCGGCTGGTCGGAACGTTCTACACCGGGTCCTTCACCTGCTTCCTGATCGGGATGCTGGCCGCCCATCACCTGTTCAAGCGGGACTGGGAGGACGCGGTAGCCATCGGCTTCATCGCGCTGTTCTCGAACTCGCTTCTCCTCGGCCTGCCGATCACCGAGAGAGCCTTCGGGGCGGATGCGACGCAGGCGAACTTCGCCATCATCGCGGTGCATTCACCCTTCTGCTACGCGGTCGGCATCACCGCGATGGAGATCGCCAAGGCCAAGGGCCACCCGCCGCATACCATCCCGGCCAAGGTGTTGCGGGCGATCTTCTCCAACTCCCTGATCATCGGGATCACGCTGGGGCTGATCGTCAACCTGACCGGGCTTCCGATCCCGACGGTGGTGGACGAAGGCCTCGACATGCTGGTTCGCGCCGCCCTGCCCTCGGCCTTGTTCGGCCTGGGCGGCGTCATCGCGCGCTACCGGATCGAGGGCGACATGCCCACGATCCTGTTCACCCTGTCCTTGTCGCTGATCCTGCACCCGAGCATCGCCTGGCTCCTGGGAACGCAGATGAACCTGTCCCAGAACGAGTTCCGGTCGGTGGTGGTGACGGCGGCCATGGCGCCGGGGGCGAACGCCTACCTGTTCGCCGCGATGTATGGACGCGCGACGCGGGTCGCGGCGTCCTGCGTGCTTCTCGGCACGGCGTTGTCGATCGTCACGGCGGCGGTCTGGCTGGCCCTTCTGGCCTGAGCCTCCGACGTCAGACCGGGGTCAGGCCCCGCAGACGCTCGCTCCGCCGCCGCAGGAGTTCCAGGGTTCCCAGAAGCAACACGGACAGCGCGATCAGGACGGTCGCGGCGGCCAGGATGGTGGGCGAGATCTGTTCGCGCAGCCCGATGAACATCTGCCAGGGCAGCGTTTTCTGGCCCGCGGCCCCCATGAACAGCACGACCACCACCTCGTCGAACGAGGTGATGAAGGCGAACAGCGCGCCCGACACGACGCCGGGCAGGATCAAAGGCATCTGCACCTTGCGGAAGGTCCGCGCGGGTCCGGCCCCCAGCGACGCGGCGGCCCGCGTCAGCGACTTGTCAAAGCCCACCAGGGTCGCTGTCACCGTGATGATGACGAAGGGGATGCCCAGCGCCGCATGCGCCAGCACCACGCCCCAATAAGTCCCCTGAAGCCCGATGCGGGAGTAGAAGAAGTACATCCCCGCCGCCGAGATGATCAGCGGCACGATCATGGGCGAGATCAGGATCGCCATGATCGCCCCCTTGAACGGCACATGCGCCTGGCTCAGCCCCACCGCCGCCAGCGTCCCCAGCGCCACGGCGATGAGCGTCGCCACCGGCGCGATGGCGAGCGAGTTCCAGAGCGGCCCCTGCCAGTCCGGGTTGGTGAAGAAGTCGCGGTAATGCTCGAGCGAGTAGCCCGCCGGATCGAGCCGCAGCATCTCGGGCGTGAAGGTGAAGAAGTCCTGGGCGTTGAAGCTGAGCGGGATGATGACCAGCAGCGGCGCGATCAGGTAGAACAGGATCAGCCCGCAGATGATGCGAAAGGCATAATGCCAAAGACGCTGGCCCGTCGAGGCATAGATCGGTAGCGCCATGGGCTCAGCCTCCCAGCTTGACGTTGTCGATGCCCACGAGCTTGTCGTAGGCCCAATAGAGCAGCAGCACCATCGCCAGCAGGATGGTCCCCAGCGCGGCCGCGAGGCCCCAGTTCAGGCTGTCCGAGATATGGTAGGCGATGCGGTTGGAGATGAAGACGCCCTTGGTCCCGCCGACCAGCTCCGGAGTGATGTAGTAGCCGATGGACAGGATGAAGACGAGGATCGACCCCGCCCCGATGCCCGGGACCGACTGCGGGAAGTAGACCCGCCAGAAGGCCGTCCAGTCGTTCGCCCCCAGGCTCTTCGCCGCCCGGACGAAAGACGGTGGGATGCCTTTCATGACCGAGTAGAGCGGCAGGATCATGAAGGGCAGCAGGATGTGGGTCATGGCGATGATCGTGCCCGTCTGGTTGTTGATCATCACCAGCCGCCCATCGTTTCCGATGACCCCGACCCATACGAGCAGGTCGTTGATCACCCCCTGCTGCTGGAGCAGGACCTTCCAGGCCGAGGTCCTCACAAGGAGGGACGTCCAGAACGGCAGCAGCACGAGTATCATGAGCAGGTTGGCCGATCGCATGGGCAGCGACGCCAGGAGATAAGCCACCGGGTAGCCCAGCAGGATGCAGCTCGCCGTGATGAGCATGGACATGACCATCGTCCGGATGAACAGCTGGACATAGATCCGGTCGCCCTCGGCCCGGGGCGCGATGCCGTCCGGCGTCATTTGCAGGTCCACGGCGTTCAGGTAGTAGCCGGGCGTGACGCGCGGGGCAAAGGCCCGCAGGGTGTTCCAGATCGCCGGTTCGCCCCAGGCGTCATCGTCGTCGATGAACAGCTCCTTTGCGGTCACGGTCTCGAAGCCGGACACATCGACGGCGGGCATGGCCGGGGGCCGCGAGCCGGCTGCGAGGTCGCGATAAAGGGCGGCATAGACGAAGTCGCCGACGTCCTCCTCCGCCGGATCGTCGCCATGGACCTCGGTGGTCAGCGTCGCCCAGGCGTCATAGGCATCGGCGGTCTGAGGCAGGGCGTCGCGATTGCCGGGGTCGGCCATCCAGGCCGCCCACTGCGCCGAATCGTCGAAGGCTGGGTCGGCGTCCCGAAGCTGGTCGGCGTAGATGCTGGTCTCGAACCGGCCCACCGCACGCCCCGTGCCCCGGAACAGGGACGAGGCCCCGCCGGACTCGTAGTTGAGACGCGTGCCGAGCTGCGTGTGCCGCTTGTATTCCTCGGCGATGACAAGGTCGGTGTAGAGGGCGTCGAACACGGGCTCGCCGGGAACTTCGGACGCGTCCTGACTCAGCGCGGCGACCGTGCGGGGCAGCGTGTCGGCGACGATGCCGTTCTGCACGGACCGCAGAAGCATGTCCCCGATGGGCAGGACAAAGGTCACCAGGATGAACAGGAGAAGCGGCGCGATCAGCAGCAGGGCCCGCAGCTTCTGGCGACGAAGCGACCGCGCCAGGCTGGCGCGCAGGGGCGTCCCGTCCGCGGCCAGCATCGGCCCCGAGGTGACGGGCCGCGCCTCCCGCCCGGTGGGCATTCCGCCCGAGATCGTCGCATCCGCCATGTCCCGCGTCCCCCTTGGCAAAGGTCGGCGGGGCCCGACTGGGCCCCGCCTCAGTCGATCACTGGGCGAGCCAGTTCTGGAAGGCGGCCTCGACCTCGTCCTGGTTGTCGGCCCACCATTCGATGTTGTTCACGAGGTAGTTCTTCATGTTGTCCGGGTTGGTCGGCATGTGCGGCGCCATCTCGATGCCCAGTTCGGCATGGGTGGACACCAGCGGCTGCGACGACGCGCGGGCCGGGCCGTAGGCGATGTACTTGGCCTGGTCGGCCAGACGCTGGGTGTCCGTGGCGAAGCGCAGGAAGTGCATCGTCCGGTTCATGCGGTCCTCGGACAGGCCGGCGGGGACGATCCAGCCGTCGAAGTCGAAGTTCTGGTAGTCCCAGAGCATCTCGACCGGCTGGTTCTGCTCGGCGATGACCGAGAACAGGCGACCGTTGTAGGTCGATCCCATCACGACTTCCTTGTCGGCCAGCAGCTGGGGCGTCTCGGCCCCGGCGGTCCACCAGATCACGCTGTCCTTGATGGTGTCGAGCTTGGCGAGCGCGCGTTCGACGCCACCGTCCTCTTCCATGACGTCATACACCTCTTCGGCCGCCACGCCGTCGCAGATCAGCGCCCATTCGAGGTTCTTCTTGGGCGAGGCCTGAAGCGCGCGCATGCCGGGGAAGGCTTCGACGTCGAAGACATCGCAGATGTCGTCCGGGGTCTGGCCGTTCCACTCGGCCACGTCGGTGCGGTAGCCGAAGGTGGTCGAGAAATAGATCTGCGGCACGTAGCAGTCGTTGATGATCGAATCGCCAAAGTCGGCGCTGGGCTCGGAGCCGTCGGAGCCGGGGGCCAGCACCTCGTCATGATCGATCTCGACAGCCAGACCCTCGTCGCAGGCGCGCTGGGAGTCGGGACCTTCCACGTCCACGAGGTCGAAGGGCATGTTGCCCGCTTCCTGCGCGGCGCGGAGCTTGGCGATGGCCTCGTTCGAGGATTCGTCCCAGGTCACAGTCACGCCGGTCAGCGCCGCGTAGGGCTCCACATAGGCCTTGAGCTGCGAATTCTGGTAAGCGCCGCCCCAGGACATGATGACCATGGAGTCGGCGCAGTTCTCGCAGGCGGGCAGCTCTTCGGCCGCTGCGTCCTGAGCGAAGGCGGCACCACCCATGGGCAGCAGCACCAGCGCAGCCGAACCCAGCAGTTTCGTGATCGTCATTCTTATGTTCTCCCTGATTGGTCGTTCGTCACGCCGCGTCGAGCGCGCGGCAATCCTCGGGCAGCCAGCCGATCTCGATTTCCTGACCGGGCTGGAGACGGGTCTGGTCGGGGGCGTTGCGCGACTTGATGATGAACTCGTCGTTGCCGGCCACCGACAGCCGCGTGCGGAACATGTCGCCCATGTAGATGAATTCCTCGACCCGGGCGCGCAGGGTATGGGCGCCGGGCTGGAGGCGGGACTTGTTGAACTCCACCCGCTCCGGGCGGATCGAGACCTTGGTCCGGTCGCCCACGCGAGCCACGTTCACGGGCTTGGCGTCGATTTCGTCGCCCGAATCCAGGCGCACCACGCAGCGATTCTGGTCCATGACGGTCACGATGCCTTCGAGGGTGTTGTTCTCCCCGATGAACTGCGCGACGAAGCTGTTGACGGGTGCCTCGTAAAGCTCGTCCGGCGGCGCGAGCTGCTGGATGCGGCCATCGTTGAACACGGCGACCCGATCGGACATGGTCAGCGCCTCGGTCTGGTCGTGGGTCACATAGACCACCGTGATCCCCAGATTGTCCGCGATGTGCTTGATCTCGAACTGCATGTGTTCGCGCAACTGCTTGTCGAGGGCGCCCAGGGGCTCGTCCATCAGCACCAGCTCGGGCTCGAAGACCAGCGCGCGCGCCAGGGCGATCCGCTGCTGCTGGCCACCCGAGAGCTGCGCAGGACGCCGGTTGGCGAACTGGCCCATCTGCACCATGTCGAGGGCGCGCTTGACCTTGGCCTCACGCTCGGCCCTGTCCATCTTGCGGACCTCGAGCGGGAAGGCGAGGTTCTCGGCCACGCTCATATGCGGGAAGAGGGCGTAGTTCTGAAACACCATGCCGATGCCGCGCTTGTGCGGCGGCACGTCGTTGATGTTGCGCCCCGATATCCGGATCTCGCCATGCGTCGCGGTCTCGAAGCCCGCCAGCATCATCAGGCAGGTCGTCTTCCCGGACCCAGACGGCCCCAGCATCGTCAGGAACTCGCCCTTCGGGATGGAAAGATTGAGGTCCTTCACCACAAGCGTCTGGCCGTCATAGCTCTTCTGCACGCGATCGAATTCGACAAACGCCGCGTCCCTGGAAGCTTGGACCAATGTGACACCCCCTTGTTGCCGGCAGACCGGGCCGTTCTAGTTCCCCAAGGCTTAGACGACAGGTCGTGGCCGTGGCAACCCGACACGCCTCGCTTCGGGCCGTCCGCGATGTAACGAAATGTTAGCAGCTGAGCAGACGCCCAAGAAGTGGGCGGAAATACAATCGCTCAGAGGCAGTCCAGTAGGATTGTGGGGTGCCGAGACCGAGGCGTTCGCCCGCCCAAACCCGGGAAACGCCAAGGCCCGCCACAGTGGGCGGGCCTTTGAGCATCCCTTACGGGAATGGTGCGGTTGAAAGGACTCGAACCTTCACGGGTGTTACCCCACAGCGACCTCAACGCTGCGCGTCTACCAATTCCGCCACAACCGCATGTCCTGGCTTGGTGAGCCGGCGTATAAACGAGCCTTTCGGGGGACCACAAGGGGGGCCAGGATGATTTCGGGGGCTTTTCGGCGGCCTCGATAACGGCCATCTGGGAACCATGGTCGAATGGTATCGCAGCGAGGGGCTCGTCCCCTATCCCGAGGCGCTTTCCCTCATGGAGGCGCGGGCCGAAGCAATTGCACGGGGCGACGCCCCCGAGATGATTTGGCTCCTTGAACACCCGCCCCTCTACACAGCTGGCACATCGGCCCGCCCCGAGGACCTGCGGGACCCCGCCCGGTTCCCGGTCTTCGAGGCGCGGCGCGGCGGGCAGTACACCTATCACGGCCCGGGCCAGCGCGTCGTGTACACGATGCTCGACGTCAACCGCCGCGGCCGGGACGTACGACGATTCGTCTGCGACCTCGAAAGCTGGGTCATGGACGCCCTAGGAGAGTTCGGCTTGAAAGGAGAGCGACGGGCCGGTCGGGTCGGCATCTGGGTCACGCGGCCCGACAAGGCCCCCGACATCGACGGCTCCCTCCGCGAGGACAAGATCGCCGCCATCGGCATCCGCCTCCGCCGCTGGGTGAGCTTTCATGGCCTGAGCATCAACGTGGAACCCGACCTGGAGCACTTCGGGGGAATCGTGCCCTGCGGGATCAGCGAACACGGGGTGACGAGCCTGGTGGACCTCGGGCTGCCCGTCGGCATGGGCGACCTCGACGCGGCCCTGGAACGGACGTTCGCTACGACCTTCGACCAAGGGAACTGAGGCGGCAAGGCGAACAGATCCCCTGCCCTGCGGCACTGTGCCGCGCACCCTGGGGCTGCCTTCGTCACCTGCGGAGAAGTGTCGAACGAAGCGGGCCTTGGCGTTCCCGCTAGGATGCCCGCGGTCATCATGAAGAGCATTCGAAGGTTCCGGTCGCCATCGAATGACGGGGCGCTGGAACATTGAGCAATTCCCGCCCCTTGTTGCGCGCGCGCCGACGTGAATGCTGCGACCGCCTGTCGGCTTGTCGGAGAAACCCGAACGCACTAGAAGGCAAGTTGTACGGGCCCGGCCAAAACCGTTGGCCCTCACGATTCCTTTCGGGAGAGCCGCCGCCATGGCCGACGCTGCCATCCATCACGACCATCATGACGAGCGGGGCTTCTTTGCCCGCTGGTTCATGTCGACCAACCACAAGGACATCGGCCTTCTTTATCTGATCGTGTCGGGGATCGCGGGCTTCATCGCCGTGGCGTTCACCGTCTACATGCGGATGGAGCTGATGCAACCGGGCGTGCAGTACATGTGCCTGGAAGGGGCGCGGTTCTGGCCCGCCTCCGATCCGGCCAGCTGCACCCCCAACGGTCACCTGTGGAACGTCATGATCACCTATCACGGGGTGCTCATGATGTTCTTCGTGGTGATCCCGGCGCTGTTCGGCGGCTTCGGCAACTACCTGATGCCGCTGCAGATCGGCGCTCCGGACATGGCGTTCCCGCGCCTCAACAACCTGAGCTTCTGGATGTACGTCGCGGGCACCACGCTCGGCGTGGCGTCCTGGCTCTCGCCCGGCGGCGACGGGCAGAACGGCGCGGGCGTGGGGTGGGTGCTTTACCCGCCGCTCTCCACCTCGGACGGTGGCATGGCCATGGACCTCGCCATCTTCGCCGTGCACCTGTCCGGCGCGTCGTCGATCCTGGGCGCGATCAACATGATCACCACCTTCCTGAACATGCGCGCCCCCGGCATGACGCTCTTCAAGGTGCCGCTGTTCTCCTGGTCGATCTTCGTGACCGCCTGGCTGATCCTTCTGGCCCTGCCCGTGCTCGCCGGCGCGATCACCATGCTGCTCACGGACCGCAACTTCGGCACGACCTTCTTCCAGCCCGAAGGCGGGGGCGACCCGATCCTTTACCAGCACATCCTGTGGTTCTTCGGCCATCCGGAAGTGTACATCATCATCATCCCGGGCTTCGGCATCGTCAGCCACGTCATCGCCACGTTCTCGCGCAAGCCGATCTTCGGATACCTGCCGATGGTCTGGGCCATGATCGCCATCGGCGTGCTCGGCTTCGTCGTGTGGGCGCACCACATGTACACGGTGGGCATGTCGCTGACCCAGCAGTCCTACTTCATGCTGGCCACGATGGTCATCGCCGTGCCCACCGGGGTCAAGATCTTCTCTTGGATCGCGACCATGTGGGGCGGCTCGATCGAGTTCAAGACGCCCATGCTCTGGGCCATGGGGTTCATCTTCCTGTTCACCGTCGGCGGCGTGACCGGCGTGGTGCTGAGCCAGGCCCCCATCGACCGCTACTATCACGACACCTACTACGTGGTGGCGCACTTCCATTATGTGATGTCGCTGGGCGCGGTCTTCGCGATCTTCGCTGGCCTTTACTTCTACCTCCCCAAGTTCACGGGCAAGATGATGCCGGAATGGGTCGGTCGGACCCACTTCGCCCTGATGTTCGTCGGCGCGAACCTGACCTTCTTCCCGCAGCACTTCCTGGGCCGCCAGGGCATGCCGCGCCGCTACATCGACTACCCGGAGGCGTTCGCCACCTGGAACTACGTGTCGTCGATCGGCGCCTTCGTGTCCTTCGCATCCTTCCTCTTCTTCATCGGCGCGCTGGCCTATGTGCTGCTGCGGCAAAAGGCGACCGCTCCGGCGAACCCCTGGAACGAATGGGCCGACACGCTCGAATGGACCCTGCCCTCGCCGCCGCCCGAGCATACCTTCGAGATCCTGCCCAAGCCCTCTGACTGGAACCGGACCCACGCGCACGAGTAAGGGGGCTCCCCTCGGACGCGACGCAACCAAGGGGGCCCTGGCGGATGCCGGGGCCCCTTTTTCGTTACAAGCTGCGCGGTGGGCTTGACCCCGACACGCCGCCGCTACGTCGAGCTTGCCGCGAAGCGGGCCGAACTGTCGCAGGCCCGCCCCGCGCCCCAGGACCGGAGGCCCGAGCACCACGATGCCTTACACATGGACCGATCCGACCACTGCCTTCGATGGCCAGCCACCGCCGGTGGCCCGCCTGCGGCTTTGGCCCCACCGATCGCTGCCGCGTACGGGGTTCGTGGGCTTCTTCGGCGGAACGGCGGCGCTGGCGTCCTTGCCGCTCCTTACCGTTCTGGGATCGCCGGTGCTTTGGGGCCTCCTGCCCTTTCTCGTGGTGACGATGGGGGCGCTCTGGGTCGCGATCCAGTTCAGCTACAAGACCGGTGAGGTGCAGGAGGAGTTGCAGCTCTGGCCCGACCGGGTGCTTCTCACGCGGCAGGAGCCGCGGCGCCCGCCGCGCATCTGGGAAGCCAACCCTCACTGGATCAAAACGGCGCTGCACACCACAGGGGGGCCAGTCCCCAACTACCTGACCCTGTCGGGCGCGGGCCGCACCGTCGAGATCGGCGCCTTCCTGAGCGAGGAGGAGCGGCTCGGGCTCAGGCCCGAAATCGAGGAGGCGCTTCGCAGGCTGCGCTAGTCGCCCTCGACATGCTCCGGCAGACCGTCATGCCTCGTGGACGCCAGCCCCTCGAGTTCATCCTCGGTCATGGTGTCGAACATCGACCGCGAGGCTCCCTGAAGATCCTCAGGCTTGATCTCGCCACGCTTGGCGGACAGCGCGGCACCCGCCGCACGCTGCTGGGCAATGGAACGGGCGGGCATGGCTGGTCTCCCTGGCTGCTCGGCCAAAGAACGTCCTGTGCCCGCCTGCGTTCCCGGTCACCCGAGGCGCGCCTTGACCAACGGGCCGACCTTGGCAAAGTCCATGGCGCCCGCGTGCCGCGCCCTGAGGGCATTCATCACCCGCCCCATGTCCTTCAGGCTGGTGGCCGCCTCGGCGGCGATAGCCTCGGCGATGGCGGCCTCAGCTTCGGCCTCGGACAGCTGACGCGGCAGGAACTCCTCGATCACGGCGATCTCGGAACGCTCCTTGCCGGCCAGATCGGCACGTCCGGCCTCGTCATAGGCCCGCGCGCTTTCCTGCCGTTGCTTGACCATCCGGGCCATGACCGCGACCACACCGTCATCCGCCACGGGCGACGGCTGGCCTTCACCCCGGGCCGCGATGTCGCGGTCCTTGATGGCCGAGTTGATGAGCCGCAGCACTCCAAGGCGGTCCGCAGCCTTGGCCCGCATGGCGTCCTTGAGCGCCTCGTTGATCCTTGCGCGCAGGTCCATGTCCGCTCTCCTTCCTTGTTTCGGGGGTCATAGGGGCCGCGTCCCCTTGGCGCAATCGGCTTGCCTTGACCCGCGCGCCGGTCGCGCGTAACGGTCCGCCGGATCACAGCAAGGGAAGCCCGTCATGTCGCAGTCGCCGCGCCCGACCGCCTGTCTCGCCTTGGCCGACGGAACCCTGTTCTATGGCCGCGGCTTTGGCGCCACCGGCACGACCCAGGCCGAACTGGTCTTCAACACGGCGATGACCGGCTACCAAGAGATCATGACCGACCCCTCCTATGCGGGTCAGGTCGTGACCTTCACCTTTCCGCATGTCGGCAATGTCGGCGCCAACCCCGAGGACGACGAGGCCGCCGACCCTGTGGCCGAGGGGATGGTGGTCAAGTGGGACCCGACAGAGCCGTCGAACTGGCGCGCGACCGAGTCGCTGGGCGACTGGCTGGCCAAGCGGGGCCGCATCGGCATGGGCGGCGTGGACACCCGCCGCCTGACCCGCGCCATCCGACAGCAGGGCGCGCCGCATGTCGCCCTGTCGCATGACCCCTCCGGCAACTTCGACATCGAGGCGCTGGTCGCCAAGGCGCGGTCGTTCAAGGGGCTCGTGGGCCTCGATCTTGCCAAGGACGTGACCTGCGCCCAAAGCTATCGCTGGGACGAGATGCGCTGGGCCTGGCCCCAGGGCTATGCCCATCAGGCCGCGCCCGTTGCCCGTGTCGTCGCCATCGACTACGGCGCCAAGCGCAACATCCTGCGGTCGCTGGCGTCGGTCGGCGCCGAGGTGACGGTCCTGCCCGCGACCGCCACGGCCGAGGACGTGCTGGCCCTGAACCCGGATGGCGTGTTCCTGTCCAACGGCCCCGGCGACCCGGCTGCTACCGGCCAATATGCCGTGCCGATGATCCAGGGCGTGCTGGAGAAATCGGACCTGCCGGTCTTTGGCATCTGCCTGGGGCATCAGATGCTCGCGCTCGCGCTGGGCGCGAAGACGGTCAAGATGAACCACGGCCATCACGGCGCGAACCACCCCGTCAAGGATCTGGAGACCGGCAAGGTCGAGATCACCTCGATGAACCACGGCTTCACCGTGGACAGCCAGACCCTGCCGGTGGGCGTCAAGGAAACGCATGTGAGCCTGTTCGACGGCTCGAACTGCGGCCTACGCATGACGGACAGGCCAGTCTTCAGCGTGCAGTACCACCCCGAGGCCTCGCCCGGCCCGCAGGACAGCGCCTATTTGTTCGACCGCTTTGCCAAGGCCATCGCCGATCGGAAATCACGGTCAACAGGCTCCTAAGGCAGCGTTCTCTAGGTTAGCGGCGGCTTAACCCTGATAGCCCATCCTCTCCCTGTCACAAGGGAGAGGTTCATGGCCCAGGCCGTTCGCCAGTCGCGTCACTCCAGGCCGAACAATTTCGGCCTACCGACTTCGAGATCACGTCCGGTCCTGCGAGCACCGGCCGAAGAACTTCGGCTGGTCGATCCGCGTGCCCTGCCTCCCGATGCGGACCTGGTGAGCCGTCTCGATCCCGTCCTGGCCATGACCGAGGGCCTGCTGCCCTGGCGACGGCTGGCCCAGGTGGCGGTTGTGCTATGCGCCGACCCATTCGCCTCCAGACGCCACCTTCCTCGCCTTGAGGCCGCCTTGGGTCCGGTGCAGCTGGCGCGGGCCGAGCCCGCCTCTCTATCGGCGGCGCTGCACCGGGCCGTCGGGCAACCCCTCGCCCTTCGCGCCGAGCAGCGCCTGCCTGGTTCAGCCAGTTGCCGCACCCTGCCTGGCGCCCGTCTGCTGCGATGGGCGCTCGCCGCAAGCATCGGGCTCGCGGCCTTGTCAGCTTTGGCTCCTCTGGCGGTCCTGGCGAGCCCTGCGGCCTTGGCAGTCCTGAGCCTCCTTTCCTCGGTCCTCCTCAAGATCGCCGCCGTGGCGGTCACCTTGCGCCGTGACCGTCACGACGACGGAGCAAGCGTCGTGCCCGCCCGCCTCCCCGTCGTCTCGGTTCTTGTGCCGCTCTACCGCGAGCGCGAGATCGCCGGGACGCTTCTGCGCCGGATGGAGGCGCTGGACTACCCGCGGGACCTCCTGGACCTTTGCCTCGTGGTCGAGGATGACGACCAGCTCACGCATGCGGCCTTGGGCGCAGCGCGCCTGCCTCCCCATGCACAGATCGTCGTCGTGCCGGAAGGCACCCTGCGAACCAAGCCGCGGGCGCTGAACTATGCCCTGAACTTTGCCCGGGGGAGCCTGATCGGCATCTACGACGCCGAGGACGCCCCCGCCCCGGACCACCTGCGCCGCGTGGCCGAGGTCTTTGCCCGCCGGGGCTCCGGGACCGCCTGCCTCCAGGGGGCGCTCGATTACTTCAACTGCGACCGGAACTGGATCGCGCGCTGTTTCACCCTGGAATACGCCTCGTGGTTCCGCGTGCTGCTGCCCGGCCTCGAACGCCTGGGCCTTGCCTTGCCCCTGGGTGGCACAACCCTGTTCCTGCGACGCGAGGCGTTGGAAGCCGTGGGTGGCTGGGACGCCCACAATGTGACCGAGGACGCCGACCTCGGCATCCGCCTGGCGCGCCACGGCTACCGGACCGAGATGATCGCCATCGCCACGCAGGAAGAGGCCAACGCCCGTGCCTGGCCCTGGGTCAAGCAGCGCTCGCGCTGGCTCAAGGGCTATGCCGTGACCTGGGCCGTCCACATGCGCGACCCGGTCCGACTGTGGCACGAGTTGGGACCGCGCCGCTTCTGGGGCTTCCAGATCATGTTCTTGGGCACCCTGCTCCAGTTCGCCCTGGCGCCGTTGCTCTGGAGCTTCTGGCTGGTGCCGCTGGGTCTGTCGCATCCGCTGGCGCCGCTCCTGCCTCCCGGGCTGATGGTCGGCCTGTCCATTCTGTTCCTGTCGGCGCAGGCCCTCGACATCGCCTTCGCTTGGGTCGGAGCGCGGCGGGCGGGCAAGGGGCACCTCGCCGTCTGGGGAGTCACCCTGATGGTCTATTTCCCGCTGGCCACCCTGGCCATCTACAAGGCCCTGTGGGAACTGGCGCGCTGCCCTTTCCACTGGGACAAGACAGCCCATGGCATCGACCATCTTCCGGCCGAGGCCCAGGATCTCACTCCGCCGCCTGCACTTTCGCCGCATCCAGCCTGAGCCGGGTCATAAAGGCGCGGGAGATATGCTCCCGCAGGGCGGCGTCGGCGGCCTCGCCATCGCCGGCCTCGATGGCCCGGACGATCGCCTCATGCTCCTCAAGGGTGCCCTTGGACCGCCCTTCGACGGATAGCGAGGTGGAGGCCAGAAGGGCCATCGACCGGTGCACGAGGTCGAGCTGCTGCACGAGAAAGCGGTTGTGCGACGCCAGATGGATCTGCCGGTGGAAGCGGCGGTTGGCCCGGCTCAGGGCCTGCGGATCGCTCACCAGCCCCCGGTCGGCCTCCAGCATGTCGCGCAGCACCCGCACCTCCTCGCGAGTGGCGTGCTTGGCAGCCAGCCGTGCGGCCAGCCCCTCCAACTCCCCCCGGACGACGTAAAGCTCGGCCAGTTGATTGTGGTCGAGCGAGGAGACGATCAGCGACCGCCCGTCGCGGGCCAGAAGCGATTGCGTCTCCATCCGCTGCAGCGCCTCGCGGATCGGGGTGCGCGACACGCCGAACCGGTCGGCCAATTCGCTTTCCACGAGGCGGTCGCCGGGCTTGTATATGCCGGAGTCGATCGCCTCCAGGATGAGGGCATAGGCGTCGCGCTGGGTCTTGGGATCGCTCATGCCAGGGATGTTACGCTCCCCCTGCCGGGGTTCAAGCGGGCGCGGTTGCAGCCGGCCACCAATCTTCTTAGGGTTCGATGCATGGTCGCTGCATCCTTTGCCCATGTCCGTGCCTGGGTCTTCGACCTGGACAACACCCTTTATCCGCCGTCCGCCCGACTTTTCGCGCAGATCGAGGCGCGGATGACGGCGTTCGTCGCCCGGACCCTGGACCTGACCGAGGCCGAAGCCGACCGGCTCCGCGCGGACTACTGGGCGCTTTACGGCACCACCCTGGCCGGGCTGATGGCCGAGCACGAACTCGATCCCAAGCCCTACCTTGCGGATGTGCACGACATAGACTTCTCGTCGCTCCAACCCGACCCCTTGCTCGCATCCCGCATCGCCGCCCTGCCCGGTCGCAGGATCGTCTTCACCAACGGTGACGGCGCCTACGCGGCCAAGGTCCTGGCGGCGCGTGGCCTGACAGGGGTCTTCGATGCCGTCTATGGCGTGGAGCATGCGGGCTACCTCCCCAAACCCGAGCAAGCCGCCTTCGAGGCGGTCTTTGCGCTTGACGGCCTTTCCCCCGCCGAGGGCGCGATGTTCGAGGACGATCCCCGCAACCTCACGGTGCCCCATCTCATGGGAATGAAGACGGTCCTCGTCGGCCCTGACATCGGGCCCCAGGACCATATCCACCACCACACGGACGACCTGTCGGCGTTCCTGGCCCGCCTCGTCTGAGGTCTTTCCGAGCGGACCGGGGCGGCCTATCTGAGGGTCATGGACAGCACCGACATCCTCATCGCCGGCGGCGGCACGGCAGGACTGGCTGCCGCCGCAGGGTTCGGGAGCCTTGGCCTTCGGGTGACCTGCGTGGACCCGGCACCGGCCGAGGCGCCCGACGGCCCCGACGCCGACCTCCGTACTACCGCGATCCTGTCGCCGGCCCGCGCCCTCCTGGAGCGTTCAGGTCTTTGGGACCCTCTCGCCTCGGAAACGACGCCGCTCCGGGTGATGCGCATCGTGGATGCCCGCGGCACCCCGGTGCGGCGTGACTTCGACGCGAACGACCTGGGGGATCAGCCCTTCGGCTGGAACATCCCGAACCGGGTTCTCAAGCATGCCCTGGCCGAGCGGCTGGCCGGAATGCCCAACGTCACGCTGCTGCGGGGTACCGGGTTCGCGGGTCGGGTGGCCCAGATGGACGAGGTCACAGCCACATTGTCGGACGGACGGCGGGTAGCGGCCCGCCTCCTGATCGGGGCGGACGGGCGCGACTCGGCCGTGCGGCGGGCCTGCGGCATCGGGGTGCGGACGACCCGCTACGGGCAGAAGGCGCTGGTCTTTGCTGTCACCCACGACGAGCCGCATCATGGCGTCTCGACCGAGGTCCACGCCTCGGGTGGTCCTTTCACATTGGTGCCGCTGCCGGATCAGCAGGGCCAACCCTGTTCGGCCGTCGTCTGGATGACGGACGGCGCCGAGGCCCTGCGCCTGAAGGATCTTCCAGAGGAGGAGTTCACCGCCGCCGTTAACGCGCGCTCGGCCGGGGTCATGGGGTCGCTCGCGCCGGTCGGGGGACGTCAGGTCTGGCCCATCGTCACGCAGGTCGCCGATCGCCTGACCGCCCGGCGCACGGCTCTGATGGCCGAAGCCGCCCATGTGGTGCCACCCATAGGGGCACAGGGGCTCAACATGTCCCTGGGCGACCTCCGCACGCTGCTGGATCTTGCCAGCGCCCGGCCCGGAGAGATCGGGAGCGACTCCTGGCTTTCCGCCTACGAACGCACGCGGGAGCCCGACATACGCCTGCGGGCCTTCGGCATCGACGCGCTGAACCGCGTGTCACGTGGCGGGCTCGGGCCCCTGCGGGCCTTGGGCCTGCGGGCCATGCATGACGTGAGGCCCGTGCGTCACGCCCTGATGCGGCTGGGTCTCGGGATGGGGCGCTAAAGGGGACCGGGCCGCCGCTCCTCGCTCAGCAGCACGTTGGCCTCGATGGTCCCGACACCCGGCAGCGCCGTGATGCGCCGGCGAAGCACGCGCTCGAAGTCCGCGATGTCGCGGGCCACCACGCGCAGGCGGTAGTCATAAAGGCCCAGCACATGCTCCACCGTCTGCACCTCGCGGATGGCGGTCACGGCACGCTCGAACTCCTCCAGCCGCGCCCGGGCGGCGAGTTTCACGCCCAGGAACACCGTCACGCCAAAGCCCAGCGCCTCGCGGTCCAGCACGAGCCTGCGGCCCACGATCACCCCCTCGTCCCTGAGCCGCCGGACGCGCCGCCACGCGGCAGGCTGGGACAGGCCTACGCGGCGGCCCAGCGCCGATGCTTCCAGCGTCGCGTCCTGCTGGAGCGCCCGCAGGATCGCGCGGTCGGTGTCGTCGAGGTCGGTCACAGCGGAAGCGCTTGGTTGTCGTGGACGACCGACAGGGTCATCAGGGCCTCGATGTCGCTGATGCGCGGCAGCGTCAGGATGCGGTCCCGGTAGATCGCGCGGTAATGGGCAAGGTCGCGGGCGATCAACGACAGCCTCACATCCACCTGTCCCAGAAAGGTCTGGATCTCCACTACCTCGGGCACCTCGCGGGCGGCTGCTAGGAAGTCCTCGAAGGCGCGCGGCGCGCCCTTGTCGAGCGTCACGCGAAGGGAAACATGGACCGTGTAGCCCAACCTTCGCCAATCGATCACCGTCTCCTGCCCCTTGAGGACGCCCGTCTCACGCAGCCGATCAAGCCGCCGCGCCGCTCGCCCCGGCGTGAGGCCAGCGGCCTGCGCCAGTTCGGGGACGGGTCGGGCGGGTTCTTCCTGAAGAAGACGAAGGAGGCGCCGGTCAAGGTCATCAAGCATGATCCTATCAGTACGGCATGATCTTGTGCATGACAACATTGGTAAGCGACCAGTTTCCCGGCTGTCGCAATCTCCAAAACCGCACAGAACGTTGTATGGTCCCCGCCAGAAACCCAAGGAGGAACAAGACATGCGCGTCTACTACGACCGCGACTGCGACGTGAACCTGATCAAGGACATGAAGGTCGCCATTCTCGGCTACGGCTCGCAAGGCCACGCCCATGCGCTGAACCTGCGCGACTCGGGCGCCAAGAACGTCGTCGTTGCGCTGCGCGAAGGCTCTCCCTCGGCCAAGAAGGCCGAAGGCGAAGGCCTCAAGGTCATGGGCATCGCCGAGGCCGCCGCCTGGGCCGACCTCATCATGTTCACCATGCCCGACGAGCTGCAGGCCGACACCTACCGCCGTTACGTCCACGACAACCTGCGCGAAGGCGCGGCCATTGCCTTTGCCCACGGCCTGAACATCCACTTCGGCCTGATCGAGCCCAAGAAGGGCGTGGACGTCATCATGATGGCGCCCAAGGGTCCCGGCCACACCGTGCGCGGCGAATACCTCAAGGGCGGCGGCGTGCCCTGCCTCGTGGCTGTCCACAACGACGCCTCGGGCCGCGCGATGGAGATCGGCCTCAGCTACTGCTCCGCCATCGGCGGCGGGCGCTCGGGCATCATCGAGACCAACTTCCGCCAGGAGTGCGAGACCGACCTCTTCGGCGAGCAGGCGGTCCTTTGCGGCGGCCTCGTGGAGCTCATCCGCATGGGCTTCGAGACGCTGGTCGAAGCCGGCTACGAGCCCGAGATGGCCTATTTCGAGTGCCTCCACGAGGTGAAGCTGATCGTGGACCTGATCTACGAAGGCGGCATCGCGAACATGAACTACTCGATCTCCAACACCGCCGAATACGGCGAGTATGTCTCGGGCCCGCGCATCCTCCCCTATGACGAGACCAAGGCGCGCATGAAGGAGGTCCTGCGGGACATCCAGACCGGCAAGTTCGTCCGCGATTTCATGCAGGAGAACGCGGTGGGCCAGCCCATGTTCAAGGCCACCCGCCGCCTGAATGACGAGCACCAGATCGAGCAGGTGGGCGAGAAGCTCCGCGCCATGATGCCCTGGATTTCCAAGGGCAAGATGGTCGACCGCGCGCGGAACTAAGCGCGGAACGGCAAAGGGCGGCCCACCGGGGCCGCCCTTCTCATATCCGGGCAGCGATCACTCGGCCGCAGATTTGGGCACGGGGGCCTTAGGTGTCCCGTAAAGGCGCGGGTCCACGGGGTTGAGGTGACCCTGGTCGTCGCTCATGGGCTGGGGATTGGCCAGGTACTCGAACTGGCCCTTGCCGTCCGGCGTGGGGCCCTGCGCCCAGCGGCCTCCGGCGCTTTCGGTGCCTTCGGAGCAGTTCCAGAACTGGTAGGACACGCGCTGATCCTCGAGGTCCTGCGGGAAGTTCGACGGCACCGGCGTCTCCTCCAGCCCATCGGCTTGCAGTTCCTCGATGGCGGCGAGCCACTGGTTCTGGTGCATCGTGTCACGCGCGATCATGTAGGCCAGCATGCGCTTTACGCCCTGGTCCTCGGTGAGGTTGTAGAGGCGCGAGACCTGGAGGCGGCCCTGCGACTCCGCCGTCACGTTGAAGCGGAAGTCGGCCAGGAGGTTGCCCGACGCGATCGTGTACTTGGCGTTCCAGGGATAGCCCACGCTGTCGGCGGGCATGGCGCCCGAGCCGGACACGATGGCATGCTGCGGGTTCATGCCCGCCAGGATCGCGTCCTCGAGCCGGGCGCCGCCCAGGATCGCGCCTACGGCCGAGTTCTTGGCCGCGTCCTCCTGCGCCTCGACCGGGGAGGTCTCGAGCAGGCGGGCGATCATGGTGGCCAGCATCTCGACATGGGCGATCTCCTCGGTGCCGATGTCGAGGATCATGTCCTTGTACTTCTGCGGCCCGCGGCAGTTCCAGCCCTGGAACAGGTAGGTCATCATCACGCTGATCTCGCCCCACTGCCCACCCAAGGGTTCCTGAAGCATCTTGGCGAAGATGGGATCGGGACGCTCGGGCTTGGCGTCGAACTGGTATTTGTTGGTGCGGAAGAACATGCAAAGGCTCCTGTTCTGGGTCTGCCGCGCAGACATCTGTCGGCGTGGCAAACCATCAAGCTCGGCCAACCGTTCCCTCCGTCCCTTCCCTTCCCCACGGTTCCTGCGAAACTCAGCCCGGTTCATCGGAGGGGCAACATGGGCGAACGGCTGGCGGGGAAAGTGGCGGTCATCTCGGGGGGCGCGACCGGCATGGGCGGGGCTGCATCGTCCCTTTTTGCCGCCGAAGGCGCGAAGGTCGCGGTGATCGACCGCAACCGCGAGGCCGCCGAGGAACGGGCCGAGGCGATCCGGCGGTCAGGCGGGACAGCGGCGGCGTTTCAGGCAGACGTCTCGGACGCTGGCCAGGTCCGGGCAGCCGTCGAGGCCGCCGAGGCGACACACGGTCCCGCCAACGTGTTGTTCAACCATGCGGGCACCATCGTTATCAAGCCGTTCCTCGAAACCACCGAGGAGGAATGGGACTGGCTCCATGCCGTCAATGTCAGGTCGATGTTCCTGATGACCAAGGCGGTCCTGCCCGGGATGCTGGCGCAGGGCGGCGGCTCGATTGTCTGCACCTCATCCATCTCGGCCGTGGCCGGGACGCCCATGGAGGTGCTTTACGACACCACGAAAGGCGCGGTGCACATGTTCGCCCGCGCCATCGCGGTCGAGTTCCGCGATCGCGGCATCCGCTGCAACGCGGTATGCCCCGGCTTCATCCGCACGCCCCATGGCCTGCGCGAGGTGCGGGACCTTCAGGCCTTGGGCGTGGATGTGTCCGAGGCCGCCATCACCGCCCAGCAGGGCCGGATTGGTGAGCCCGAGGAGGTCGCGCGCGCCGCCCTGTTCCTCGCCTCGGACGAGTCCAGTTTCGTGAACGGCACGCATCTGTTCGTGGACAATGGCTTCACCGCCGCATGACGCGGCGGTCCTGTCACTCGGCCGCGTGCGCCAGCGCCGCCCGCTCGACCGCCGTTACGATGTCGCCCACCACCTCGGCCAGCAGGCTCTCGTCCTCGCATTCGGCCATGACGCGGATCAGCGGCTCGGTTCCCGACTTGCGGATCAGCAGGCGGCCATGGCCGTTCAGCCGGGCCTTGGCGCCTTCGATCACCCGTTCGACCGATGGCGCGCCAAGAGGCTGCGCCCCGGCCGCATAGCGGACGTTCCTGAGCAACTGCGGCACCGTTTCGAACTGCCGCAAGAGCCGCGAGGCAGGCTCACCGGATTCGATCATCGCCGCCAGCACCTGCAAGCCCGCCAAAAGGCCGTCGCCGGTCGTGGCAAAGTCGGTCATCACGATGTGGCCCGACTGCTCGCCCCCCAGGTTCCAGCCTCCCTGGCGCATGGCCTCCACGACGTAACGGTCGCCGACGGCGGTCCGCTCCAGCCGGAGCCCGCGCCCGTTCAGGAACCGTTCCAACCCCAGGTTCGACATCACGGTCGCGACCAGCGTGCTGTCGCGCAGGCGCCCGGCATCCGCCCAGCGGCCCGCCATCAGCGCCATGAGCTGATCGCCGTCCGCGATCTCGCCGTTCTCGTCGATCAGGATCACGCGGTCCGCATCGCCGTCGAGGCAGATCCCGATGTCCGCGCCGTGCGCCACCACCATCTCGGCCGCCGCGCGCGGCGAGGTGGAGCCGCATCCCTCGTTGATGTTGGTGCCGTTCGGGGTGGTTCCCACCGGAACCACCGTGGCCCCCAATTCCCACAGCACCTCGGGGGCGACCTTGTAGGCTGCCCCATTGGCGCAGTCGATCACCACCTTGAGCCCGTCGAGCCGTCGCCCGGCCGGAAAGGTGCCCTTGAGCCGTTCCATGTAGCGGAACCGGCCGTCGTCGATCCGCTTGGCGCGGCCGATGTTGATCGCGCCCGTGGGCTCCACGCCCGCCTCGACCAGCGCCTCGATCTCGGCCTCGGCCTCATCGGACAGCTTGAAGCCGTCGGGGCCGAAGAACTTGATCCCGTTGTCCTGGTGCGGGTTGTGCGAGGCGGAGATCATGATCCCCACATCGGCCCGCATGGAGGTGGTCAGCAGGCCCACGGCCGGCGTCGGCACGGGGCCGAGCAGCAGCACGTTCATGCCAGTGGAGGTCAGGCCCGCCGTCAGCGCATTCTCGAACATGTAGCCCGACAGCCGCGTGTCCTTGCCGATCACGACCCGGTGCCCGTTCGAGCCGTCGTTGCGGAAGTAGCGCCCCGCCGCCGCCCCCAGGCGCAGCGCGAGTTCCGCCGTCATCGGCCAGGCGTTGGCCGTCCCTCGCACGCCGTCCGTGCCGAAAAGCTTTCTCGTCATGGTATCCCGCCTACCAGTGCCTGTTGCAGGCTCAACGCCTGTCTTGTTTCTCCGACGTCGTGCACCCGCAGCACCTGCGCGCCCTGACGGACGGCATGAAGCGCCACGGCCACCGAGCCGGGCATCCTGTCCCGCGCCGTCTTCGCTCCGCCCAAGGCGCCAACAAAGCCCTTGCGCGAGGCGCCGACCAGTATCCCGCAACCCAGCCCATGATAAAGGGACAGGTTGGCCAGAAGGCTCACGTTATGTTTCAGCGTCTTGCCGAAGCCCAGCCCCGGATCGACCAGGATGCGGTCGCGCGGCGTGCCTTGCGCCTCGGCCAAGGCCACCGCCGCTTCCAGCGCGTCATACACATCCAAGCGCACGTCGTCGTAGCGCGGGTCGATCTGCATGGTCTCGGGCGTGCCTTGCGCATGCATCAGGCACAGCCCCCCTGCCCGTGCCGCCACGGCCCCCATCCGTGGATCGAAGGCCAGCCCCGAGACGTCGTTGACCAGGTCCGCTCCGGCCCCGAGCGCCGCCTCGGCGACCGACGCCTTGCGGGTGTCCACGGACAGGGGGATGCCGCTGTCGCGTCGGATCGCGGCCAGCACCGGGACGACACGCGCGGCCTCCTCGGCCTCCGGCACCTCGGTGGCGCCGGGACGCGTGCTCTCGCCTCCGATGTCGAGCATGTCCGCGCCCTGCGCCACCATGGCGCGGGCCTGCTCCAGCGCGGCCTCTCCCTCATCAAACAGCCCGCCGTCCGAGAAGCTGTCGGGCGTGACGTTCAGGATGCCCATGATCCGGGGCGCATCGAAGGACAAACCCGCCATGGGCGCGCGTGGAGCGGTCAGCCGCTCCAGCACCTCGGGCGGCACCTCTTCGGGGGGCACGATCCTCGGGGCCTCGCTCCGCGACAGTCGCTCCAGCCGGTCGAACCAGCACCAGCCACCCGCAAGCGGCAGCGCGGCAGCCGACCGGGCCGGGTCGGTCATGGGGATCGGGCGCCAGTAGTCGGTCATTCGGACATTTCGCCCCAGTCGAGAGAGTTGTCCCGTTCAAGGGGCTCCTCCATGGTGGCGCGTCGGACGCGCAGCGGAGCCTCCGTGAGGCCGTCGAGCGACGGCCCGATCACCACGACTTCGATCGCATCGAGCGACCAAGCGAACATGATCGCCCGGTAGAGCATGTCCGCATCGAGCCATCCTTCGTCGATCGAAACCTTGGCGGGTGCCCAGACCGTGGGGGTCCACCGACGTAGGTTCCAGTCCACCTCGGTCCGCGTGGCCGCCACGGCCAGGTCAGGCCTGCGCGCTGCAAGGAGCCAGGCACCCTGGTCGGCCGCCAGAAGGTTGACGCGTCCTTGCGCCGCCCTGCGAGCCGCTCGGGGCGCCCGTGCCGGTGGAGCGACCAGCAAAAGCGGCGCGCCACCCTTCACGAGGATGTCGATCATCTGGCCCAGTCCGGGGGACTTCGCCTCGTCGGACCCCAGGAGGACCACACGCGGGCGGAGGGCCTCGGTTTCGGCGTCCTTGCGGATGTCGGACCTCGCCCGCACGATCTCCACGCCCAGGTCGCCGGGACCACGGTCGAGCTTCTGGATGCGCAGGATCACGCGTTCGGCCTGCGGCTCGTGCAGAATGCGGGCGGCGACCCGCTCGGCCAGGGTTTCCAGCAGGGCCAGCCGCTCGCCATCGAGTTCCGTCGCGACGGCCTCGGCCAGCCGGTCATAGGACAGGATGCGGTCCACGTCGTCGCCCACGTCACCTAAGGGGGCGACCTCGACCACGATGTCGAAACGAAGCCGTTGCCGCAGCCCGCGTTCGACCTCGAAGGCCCCGATCTCCACCTCGACGACATGGTCACGAAGACTGATGCGGTCGCGCGGACCCGGCGCCGTGGCTTCGGACCGCACCAAGGGATGCTCAAAGGCCTGTCGGATCTCGTCGTTCGGCATGCGCTCGCATCCTGGGTCGGCCTGTCCCTACAGCGGCGGGCCGCACCGGGCAAGCGAGCCTCAGCGCGAGGCGTTCGAGGCCATCCTGAGCCCGGTGTCCTCGCGGTAGAACAGATGCGCGCCGATGGAGGCCGTCTGCGTGAACTCGTCGGCCCAGTAAGGCGAGACGGCCTTGGTATGGTAGAACATGGCCCCTTCTGTCAGCAGGCGCGGCGCGCCGTCCAGCATCACGCGCGCCACCCGCCCGGCCATGGCCCAGGCCCTCTCATCCGAGACGGCATCCGACCGCCCGTCGCAAAAATAGCTGAACTGGCACATGTTGCGCTGGCCCGTTCCCTGCTCGACCACACCGCAGACGGTGGACGGGTAACGGCCGCTTTCCTTCCGATTCAGGATGACCTCGGCGACGGCGACCTGGCCCTCCAACGTCTCGCCCCGGGCCTCGTGGTAGATGGCTTCCGACAGGCAGCGCCACTCCTCGTCCCCATCGGGCTCGACCTGCGCGATCAGCCTCACGACTGCCGGCAGATCAGTGACCTGTTCGGTTGCGACGCCCCGTGTGGCGGGCGTGTGCAATTGTGTCGGTCGGGCGCTGACAGCCACTGCGGCTCCGGCCCGCGCCGGGCCCAGCACCGTGTCCAATCGGCCGTCCAGGTCGGTTCCAGCCGCGACGGCGACGCCTGCTCCGAACGTCGTGAGTACCGCGGCGGCAACCATGGTGCTCCGGATCAGGCGCCCGAACCGTACCGTCATTCGCATGTCCCATCGTTCCGACCGGGTATCTCCCGCGCCCTGGAAGGGACTACGAACTATGTTCCTATGTGTCTACAAGGCCACAGTCTAGTGCGCGAAGGCCTGCCAGACCCAGAGGTGAAATCCTGCCGAGGACATGAAGCCCGGTCAGGAATGTGGCTTAACTGTGGCTATTTATTGCATCTTCTATGGCAGACTGGGCGGCGGAAAGTCGCGCAGCCGGAACGCGGTAAGGCGAGCAGGAGACGTAATCAAAGCCCTGGCGGCGGCAGAACTCGATGGCACGCCGGGTTCCGGCATGCTCTCCGCAGATCGAAAGGGTGATGTCGGGCCGTCCCTCACGCCCGCGTTCGGCCCCGATCTGCAGGAGTTCCCCCACTCCATCCAAGTCGAGCGTGTGGAACGGATCCTCCTCGAAGACCTGCTGCTCCACATAGGTCCCCAGGAATCGGCCTGCATCGTCGCGCGACAGGCCATAGGTCATCTGGGTCAGGTCGTTCGTCCCAAAGGACAGAAAAGCCGCGTGCTGCGCGATCTCGGCGGCGCGCAGGGCAGCGCGGGGCGTTTCGACCATGACGCCCAGCCGGTACGTGAAGGGAAGGCCCGACTCGGCGCGCACGGCCGAGGCCACGGCGTCCACGCGGGCCTTGACCAGTTCAACCTCGCGCCGCGCTGACACGAGGGGAATCATGACCTCAGGGACCACAGGCTCCCCGTCCTGGCCGGCCAGCACCGCCGCCTCGAAAATGGCGCGGGCCTGCATCTCGTAGATCTCGGGCACGGTGATTCCGAGGCGCACGCCACGCAGGCCGAGCATCGGATTGTATTCGCGCAGCGCCTCGACCCGCGCCTCCACGTCGGAAAGCGGGCGTGACAGCCCCTCGGCCAGATCGCGCAGGCCCTGGCGGTCCGAGGGCAGGAACTCGTGCAGCGGCGGATCGAACAGGCGGATGCAGACGGGCTTACCAGCCATGATGCGGAACAGCGCGGCAAAGTCGTCGCGCTGCATGGGCAGAAGGCGGTCCAGAACGGCCCGGCGCGCGGCGGCGCCTTCGGCGAAGATCATCTCGCGCATCATGCCGATGCGCTCGCCTTCAAAGAACATGTGCTCGGTGCGGCAGAGGCCGATCCCCTCGGCGGCAAAGTCATGCGCCAAGCGGGCGTCCTGCGGCGTGTCTGCATTGGCGCGCACGCCCATGTCCCGAAACTCGTCCGCCCAGCCCAGAAGGGTTCGGAATGCCTCGTCCAGGGCGGCGGGAATCGTCGGCGCCTCTCCGGCCAAGACGTCGCCGGTGGTGCCATCCACGGTGATCACGTCGCCTTCGGCGAAGACGCGCCCGCCCGGCGCGATGACGACGCGCCGGCGTCGGTCGATCTCAAGGTCCGATGCTCCCACGACGCAGGGCAGCCCAAGGCCACGGCCGATCACGGCGGCATGGCTCGTGATCCCGCCGCGCACCGTCACCACGGCCACCGCCGCATGCATGCCCCGGATGTCCTCGGGGGTGGTCTCGCGACGCACGAGGATGCAGGGCTCGTCCCGCGCGGCCGAGGCCTGGGCGTCCACCGCCGTCAGCACGATGCGGCCCGAGGCCGCCCCGGGGCTGGCCGCGATCCCCGACACGATCCTGTCTCGGGGCGCTTCGGGGTCCACCTGCCGGTGAAGCAGCGTGGACAGGGCGCCGGGATCCACCCGCAGCACCGCTTCCTCGCGCGGGATGACGCCGTCCTGCGCCAGGGCCACTGCGATCCGCACCGCCGCGCGGGCGCCACGGGGCACACGGACCGCATCAAGGATCCGCAGCCTCCCGCTTTCGAGCGTGAACTCGATCTGCATCTCCTCGCGCAGGCGCTCGCGTCCACGCCCGCCATGTTCGAGCAGCTCGCGCACGGCGAAGGGCGCGACCCGTTCCAGGCAGGGTCCGCCGTCGTCGCAGATGATCGGGATGGCGTCGCGCTTGTCGCGCAGCGCTTCGCGGCCCTGGCTCTGACCCAGGTAGCGGCCGATGATCCGCGGCTCCCCCGTCTCGCCGTCCACGAACTGGATGACGCCCGAGCCGCTTTCCCCCCGCCCCACGCCCAGCGCCATGGCCTGCACGACGAGCCCCAGCCCGGCGTCGGCAGGTGCGCCCTTGGCCTGACGCAGCAGCCGCGCCGTGGTGCCGTCCCAGGTCCGCGCCATGGATCGCAGCACCTCGGCCAGCTGAAGCGCCGGGTCCTGCGGGAACGGCTCGTCCGTTTCCGCCTCATAGGCCGCGAGCATGGACCGCAGCGCCTCGGAGGTGGGTTCATCGGGGAGGTCGAAAGGCTCGGGGTCGAGCCGGGCGACCTGCACCGCATAGCACTGAATGAAGCGCAGATAGAGCGAGGTGGCCGCCCGTAGGCCTGCCGTGGCAGCCAGCGCATCGTGCCGTTCCTGCGTCATGCCGATGTTCAGGATCGCACCCGGCCCGCCCCAGTCCGGGTCGAGCGAGGAGGGCCGCACGGACAAGAGCGGCGCGAACCCGAACGGAGCCATGATCGCGCCGATGTCGGGCATCCTGCCTTGGGCGATGTCCCGCACCGTGTCAAAGGACAGCGCCACGGTAAGGGGCACCGGCATGTCGAGCCGGATCAGCCGCTGCAGGCACTTGGCCCGCCCGCCATAGACCTCGGCCGACATCGCGGCGTCGGGGGTCACCAAGGTGATCTGCGGGAACGTGACGTGTCGCTGCACTGCGGCATTCCTTTCGAACGGAAGCATAGTGCGGCAAGGGCAGGTCGGAAAGGGCAAGAGCCCTGGACCTTTGATCAGGTCTTGGGCGCATGCGCAGCACGCGGGTAGGGTTTGCAAGGGATAACAGCATCAGGCCGCAGACGCTGTTGCGATATCGGGAACCTTCTGTTTCCGCGACGGTCCCGCCCCAAGCGGAACTGCCCTAGGAGCCCGTCGTTGAACGGCGTCGCCCCCGTAGGGCAGGGCCTGACAGCACAATCACAAGGTGCAGAAGGGTCCTGCCCTACAACCTGACGCTATTCCTGTCAGGCGGGCTGATGGATTCCGTGGTTCATCCTTCGACCTTGGTCAGGTCCGCGACCTCCAGGCACAGCCGCCGGATCCGGCTGAGCAGGTTCAGGCGGTTGCGGCGGATCACCTGGTTGTCAGTGTTGATCTGCGCGACCGTGAAGAAGGCGTCGATAGGCCCGCGTAGCGCCGCCAGGGCCGACATCGCCTCCCCGAAGTCCTCCTGCTCCATCGCAGGCCGGATGCGCGCCTCGGCGGCGTCGAGCGCGGCAAAGAGTGCCCGCTCCTCGTCATACTCGGACCATTTCGGGTCCGCGCCGAAGGAGTATTCGACCCCGTCCTTGGCCTCGGCCTGCCCCAGCAGGTTCGCCGCCCGCTTGAAGCCCTGGAGCAGGTTCTCCCCGTCCTCGGTCTTGAGGAACGCCGCCAGTGCCTCAGCCCGCCGCACGAGCAGCACGAGGTCGTCGTTCCCCGGCATGGCGAGGCAGGCGTCGATGACGTCGTGCCGGATGCCCTGGTCGCGGAGGTGGACCTTCAAGCGGTCGTGGAGGAAAGAGAGGAGGTCGGCGACGCGCGCCTCGTTCTCTTGCCGCAAGTTCTCAAGCATCACTCCTTCGAAGTGAGTAATGCCATCCGCTCCACCGTCCAAGACTCGACTTAGAAAGTCGTTGGCGTCTTGGACACGCTGTCGTTTAGGGTCTTTGACGTCAAAGCCATAGCCACCGAAACCCAAAACATCATCAAGCTTAATGATCCCTGGGTTCTCTTTGCGTCGACGAAGCTTATCAGCGGCAGAGTTCGTTGCTGTGACAATGGCCTGCAAGTTCCCTTCTTCAAGAACCTGTTGAAGCGGCAGGCGTGCATCCCGCTCGGAAATCAACCTAATCACCCCCAGCGCCGCCCGGCGCAGCGCGAACGGGTCCTTGCTCCCCGTTGGCTTCTCGTCGATGGCCCAGAAGCCGGTGAGCGTGTCGATCTTGTCCGCCAGCGCCACGGCCACTGACACCCGCGCGACAGGCACCTCGTCGTTGGGGCCAAGCGGCGAGTAATGCTCGTCGGCCGCCGCCGCGACCTCCGAAGGCAGCCCCGCCGCCTCGGCATAGTAGCGGCCCATAAGACCCTGAAGTTCGGGGAACTCGCCCACCATGCTGGACCGTAGGTCGAGCTTGGCGACCGTTGCGGCCTGCGCGGCGAGATCAGGTTCCGCGCCGACATGCGGCGCGATCTCGCGGGCGAGCGCGGCGATGCGCTCGATGCGCTCCCACTGGCTGCCAAGCTTGTTGTGGAAGGTCACGGCGCGCAGGCCCTCCTTCCACTCTTCCATGCCGGACTTCGCGACCCGCAGATCGTTCTCCCAGAAGAACCGCGCGTCCGACAGCCGCGCCCGCAGCACCTTGGCGTTCCCCGCCAGGATCGTCTCGCCCCGGTCGGCGGTCTCGATGTTGGCCACCGTGACGAAGCCCTCGATCCGGCCCGTCGCGGGGTTGCGGACCGAGAAGAACTTCTGGTGCTCCTTCATGGAGGTTTGCAGCACCTCGGGCGGCAGGCCCAGGAACTGCTCCTCGATCCGCCCCATCAGGGTCACCGGCCACTCGACCAGCCCCGCGACCTCGGTCAGCAGGCCCTCGTCCTCCACGATCTCCAGCCCTTGGGCAAAGGCGAGCGTGGCGGCGTCGTGGCGGATGCGGTCGCGCCGCTCCGCGGCCTGGAGCACCACATGGGCGCGCTTCAGCTTGGCCTCATAGTCCTCGAAGGAGGTGACGGCGAACTCGCCCGGCGCGTGGAAGCGGTGGCCGCGCGTGGTGTTGTCGGCGCGGATGCCCTCGATCTCGAAGGGCACGATCTCCGCGCCCTCCTCCCGGACCAGCAGGCACAGGATCGACTGGAGCGGGCGCACCCAGCGCAGGGACCCGCTGCCCCAGCGCATCGACTTGGGCCAGGGGAAGTCGCGGATGACGCGGCCCAGCACCTCGGCCACGATCTCGGACGCGGCGCGGCCGGGCTTCTCGATGACGGCAAAGAAGGTTTCGCCCTTCTTGTCCTGCCGACGCTCGAGCTGGTCGAGAGTCAGGCCGGTCGCGCGCAAAAAGCCCTGCACCGCCGCCTCGGGGGCCGACGTCGCAGGACCCTTGCGTTCCTCGCGGACGGCGCGGCTCTGGTCGCTCAGACCCTCGACCGCCAGGGCCAGGCGGCGCGGGGTCGCGAAGCTTGCGGCATGGGCATAGGTCAGCCCGGCCTCGACCAGACCGTCGGTCATCAGCCGGCGCAGGTCCTCGGCGGCCTTGGGCTGCATCCGCGCGGGGATTTCCTCGGACAGGAGCTCGATCAGGAGGTCGGCCATCTATTCGTTTCTTTCGGGAACGGGGGGGCAGCCTTCGGGCGCGGGCTGGCCATCAAAGACCACCTCGCCGCAGGCGTTGATCTGGTGCCAGGCAAAGCCGCGCCCGTCCGGAAGGACGGCGACCACGCGGTCGATGCCATAGCGTATGTCCTTGACAGACAGGAAGGCCCGCGCCGTCCCCGCCTCCAGCGCCTCACCGATCGTGCGGGCGTCGAAGCAGTCGAACCAGCTTGGGGCATTCAGCGGCGTCGGGTCCTCGTAGGGGGCATAGCGCCCCGCGAGGCCGTCCAGGGGCTCGGGCACTGTGAAGCAGGCGCGGAACCGGATGGGCGAGGAGTTGCTGTCGATGGCCCGCAGATCCTGAACGGCGACAGGCTCCCCGGCATCGGAGCCTTGCGGGACAAGCAGGACAGGCCCGACCTGCTCGGCGGAAAGCTCGTCGTAGTAGGCATAGACCTGCAGGTAATACATCCCCAGCCCCGCCAGGAGGGCGGTCAGTCCAAGCGCGATGATGAGGATGCGGGCGCTCACGCCGCCGCGCCCATCCCATGGCCCCCGGCCTCGGTCCGGACAAAGGCGTCGGCGCAAAGCTTGGCCAGCGCGCGGACGCGGCCGATATAGGCCTGCCGCTCGGTCACGGAGATCACGCCCCGCGCGTCGAGCAGGTTGAAGAGGTGGCTAGCCTTGATGCACTGGTCATAGGCCGGGTGGGCCATGACGATGCGCTTGCCGGTTTTCGGGTCCATCTCCTCGGGTTCGAGCAGGCGGCGGCATTCCTTTTCCGCGTCCTCGAAGTGACGGAACAGGCGTTCCGTGTCCGCCGCGTCGAAGTTGTAGCGCGAATACTCCTCCTCCGTCTGGCGGAAGACGTCGCCATAGGTCAGCGGGATCGGCGCGGACGGGTCGTTGAAGGGCATCTCCATGACATGAGCCACGCCCAAGACGTACATGGCCAGCCGTTCGAGGCCGTAGGTCAGTTCCCCCGATACCGGGCGGCAGTCGTGGCCGCCGACCTGCTGGAAGTAGGTGAACTGCGACACCTCCATGCCGTCGCACCAGACCTCCCAGCCCAGGCCCCAGGCGCCGAGCGTCGGGGACTCCCAGTCGTCCTCCACGAAGCGGATGTCATGGAGCGACGTGTCGATGCCGATGGCATCGAGGCTCCCGAGGTACAGTTCCTGCAGGTTCGGCGGGCTCGGTTTGATGAGCACCTGATACTGGTAGTAGTGCTGGAGGCGGTTCGGGTTCTCTCCGTACCGCCCATCCGTCGGGCGGCGCGACGGCTGGACATAAGCCGCGGCCCATGGCCGGGAGCCGAGCGCGCGCAGGGTCGTCGCCGGGTGGAAGGTGCCCGCGCCGACCTCCATGTCGTAGGGCTGCAGGATGGCGCAGCCCTTGCCGCCCCAGTAGCTCTGGAACCTCAGGATGATCTCCTGGAAGGAACGCGGACGTTCGGCCATCGGGCACCCCTGCTGCAAGTCGCATCCCCTGTAGTCGTCGCCCCCCGGCGGGGCAAGGGGGCCACGGTCGCCGCTACGTGGCGGCGGGACACGCGTTTTTGTGCTGCGCCCGCCGTTTATGCGGGGCACATGTCGGCCGCGACCAGAACGGGAGTTTGAGCATGTTGAGACGGACGGTGACGGGCCTCGCGCTCTGGGCGGCCATGGCGGGGTCACTCGCCGCGCAGGACGGGCAAGTCTGGATCCAGGTCGAGATGCTGCCCACCCTGGGTCGCGCCCAGTTGTCGGCCGAGGGCTATTCGGAGCAGATCCCCGATGACGTCGGGGGCTTCTACATGGGCTCGGGCTGGTATGCCGTCACCTTGGGCCCCTACACCTCCGAGGAAGCGCGGGCCGTCCGCGACAACCTGATTGCCGAAGGCGTGATCCCCAGCGACTCGGTGATCTCGGACGGCGCTCAGTTCCAGCAGCAGTTCTGGCCCGTGGCCTCGGCCGGCGCGACGGTCGGGGCCTCGTCCGAGAACGTCACTGCCGCCGATCCCGTCGCGACAGAGCCGCCAGAGCCCGAGACCTTCATCCCGGACGAAACGCCCCAGGAGGCGCAGGCCAGCGAGGCCGCGCTGTCCTTGGGCGAAAAGCAGCAGCTCCAGGCCGCGCTGAAATGGGCGGGCGTCTACGAAGGCGGGATCGACGGGGCCTTTGGCCCGGGCACCCGCGCCGCCATGGCCGCCTGGCAGTCGCAGAACGGCCAGAATGCCACCGGCGTCCTTACCGCCCGCCAGCGGAGCGAGCTTCTGGGCGGGTTCAACGCCATCCTCGATGGCCTTGGCATGGAGACCGTGCGGGACGAGACCGCGGGCATCGAGATCGAGTTGCCCATGGGCCTGCTGCAGCAGCCGGTCTACGAGCCGCCCTTCGCCCGCTTCGATCCCCAGCAGGAGGGTGGGCCACAGGTCCTGCTCATCTCCCAGCCCGGCGACCAGAACCGGCTTTATGGCCTTTACGAGATCATGCAGACCCTCGAGATCGTGCCGCCCGAAGGCGCGCGCGAGCGGGGCGAGTCCGCTTTCGTGATCGAGGGGCAGGATGCGGGCATCCATTCGACCACCTACGCCTGGCTCGTGGACGGGCAGATCAAGGGCTTCACCCTGGTCTGGCCCGCGGGCGACGAGGACCGCCGTTCCCGCCTCGTGGAAACGATGCGGGCCAGCTTCCGCCGCCTCCCCGGCGTGCTCGATCCCGCCGCCAGCGACCCGGGCGAGGATCAGGCCGTGGACCTCGTCTCGGGTCTTCAGGTGAGAAAGCCCCGCGCCACGGCGACGGGGTTCTACGTCGATGCCCAGGGCACCGTGGTGACGACCGCCGAGGCCGTGGGCCAGTGCCAGGAGATCACGCTGGATGAGGCAACGACCGCGCGCGTCGCCGTGATCGACGAACGGCTGAACCTCGCCGTGCTTCAGCCCCAGGCCGAGCTTGCCCCGCGCGCGGTCGCCTCGTTCCTGCCCGGCGCCCCGCGGATCGGGGCCGAGGTGGCCGTGGCGGGCTTCCCTTATGGGGGGGCGCTCGCACAGCCCGCGCTGACATTCGGGACGCTGGCCGACATACGCGGCCTGAACGGCGAAGATCAGGTCCGCCGCCTCGATATCGCGACCCAGGCCGGAGACGCGGGCGGGCCCGTGCTGAACGAGGACGGCTCGGTCGTCGGCATGCTCCTTCCGCGCGAAAGCGGGGCGCAGGTCCTGCCCGACAACGTGAGCTATGCCCTGGATGCCGAAACGATCCAGTCCATCTTGGCCCAGGCCGGAGTCGCCCCGACCACCAGCCAGCCGGTCGGCATCAAGGCGCCCGAGCAGCTGATCCGCGATGCGGCCGGGCTGACGGTTCTGGTGAGCTGCTGGTGACGATGGCATCGGGCGGGAGCAACCCCGCCCGAACGTCCTGAGCGGGGCTGCCCTACCCCGTATGGATCAGCGACGCGAAGAGCCGGGGGTCCAGGCTCTCGGCCCGGAAGGTCTCGCCCTCGATCAACAGGCTCACGGCGTCGTGGCTGTGTAGGCTTTCCTGATGGCTCGCGATCACGCGGAAGTCGCCGATCCGCTCGTCCCTCAGGAACTCGGCCGCGAAGAGCCGCGCCGCGTCCTCCACAAAGATCGGATGAGCGGCGTTCAATTCCGCAAAGGCTTGCTCGTCCTCGCGCTTGACCATGACCTGCGTTTCCGTGGGAACGGCGCGGCGGGCCATCTCGATCAGATCCTCGAACCACAGGCGCTGGTGGCCGGGCACGACCTCGACCGACAGCCGCGCGACCGACCGCTGGGCGTGGGGCACCGCGAGCTGGCCGCGCGACTGGCGGGCGTGCTCGGACAACTCCAGCGAACAGGGGCAGGTCGAAGCGTAGACATAGTCGAGGTGGAAGATCTTCTTCCGCACCCCGCCCTGATCCACCAGTTCCAGCGCGATGTCATAGTACTGGTAGCCCCACAGGCCCGAGCGCAGGGACGACACCTTGAGAGGGAAGCGGAAGCGCATCTGGATGCGCGCGTCGCACGATCCCAGGTCGGCCTTATAGCTGTCCAGCGCCCGCTCCATCACGTCGAAGGAGAAGGTCTCCTCCGCGTAAAGATAGAAGCTGCGCATCAGCCGGGACATGTTGATGCCCTTCTTGGCCCCATCGAGGCTGACCGTGCCGGTGACCGACGTCTCCAGCAGGAGGTCGGCTCCATCGCGGACGCGGAAACGGATCGGCAGCTTGAAGCCCGAGATGCCGACATGCTGGATCGGCGCGCGGGCCCCCCGGATCAGCGACTCCGGCCCGTTCTGCAGGTCGGGCAGCGTCGCGCGGTACAGCGCGTCGGGCGCGAACTGGTCGGGATAGGCGCGGGCCAGGTCGGGATAGTTCGACACCTCGCGCCCCGGCAAAAGCCTGGCCACGGCCGGGTCGAGGTCCGCGACCTCCTCCGGAGAGGCAGTCAGGGCCCAGCGGCGCAGCAGCGCCAGGGCGTCCTCGGCCTCGGCGCGCGACAGATCCCGGTCCAGGTCGGGTGAGTGCAGGTTCATGGCGTCCCCTCCGTCACGCGACCCCTGATATGGGAACTGCGTGACGATCACGCAACGTTATCGCATTCACTCGGCCGCGTCGCGGGTAGAACGCGACGCTTGCGCGGCATCGAGCGCCCCCATCACGTCAGCGATGAGGTCGTCGGTGTCCTCGATCCCGCAGGACAGCCGGATCAGGCCCGGCGTGATGCCCAGCGCGACCTTCTGCTCGGCCGGCAGCCGCTGGTGCGTGGTCGAGGCCGGGTGCGTCGCGATCGACTTGGCATCGCCCAGGTTGTTGGAGATGACGATGATCTCAAGCGCGTTCAGGAACGCGAAGGCGGCCTCGCGAGAGCCGATGTCGAAGGACAGCACCGTTCCGCCCGAGCCTGTCTGCTCCATGGCCAGGGCGTGCTGCGGGTGCGACCCGAGCCCCGGATAGATCACGCGGGACAGTTGCGGGTGCCCCTCCAGCGCCTGCGCCAGCGCGAGTGCCGTGGACGCCTGGGCGCGCACGCGCAGGTCCATCGTCTCCAAGCCCTTGAGCATGATCCACGAGGTGAAGGGCGACATCGCACCGCCCGTGTGCTTCATGTAGGGTTCCAGCGTCTTGCGCACGAACTGCTTCGTGCCCAGCACGATACCGCCCAGCGCCCTGCCCTGCCCGTCCACGTGCTTGGTCGTCGAATAGACCACGACATCGGCCCCAAGCTCGACCGCGCGGGAGAACACGGGCGTCGCGAAGACGTTGTCAGCCACGACCAGCGCGCCCACGGCATGCGCGATCTCGGCCACACCACGCACGTCGATGACCTCCAGCGTGGGGTTCGATACGGATTCGAAGAACACGGCCTTGGTCCCCGGCCGCACCGCCGCCCGCCACTGGTCCAGATCCGCGCCATCCACGAAGGTGACCTCAACGCCGTAGCGCCGCAGCACCTCTTCCAGGATATAAAGGCACGAGCCGAACAGAGCGCGCGACGACACCACGTGGTCCCCGGCGCGCAGCATCGACATGAGCGCGCCCGAGACGGCGGCCATGCCAGAGGCGGTGGCGAAGGCGTCCTCGGCCCCTTCCAGCGCGGCCATGCGGGACTCGAACATCGACGTCGTGGGATTGCCGTAGCGGGCGTAGATGAACTCGTCCGGGCCGCATTCGACGAAGCGGGCCTCGGCGGCCTCGGCTGTGTCGTAGACGAAGCCCTGGGTCAGGAAGATCGCCTCGGACACCTCGTTGTACTGGCTGCGACGAATGCCCGAATGCACCGCGCGGGTGCGTTTCTTCCACTGGTCCATCATGGTCCCCCGTTCTGCATCGGCCCAAATGGGGGGATCGGTCCCCACTTTAGCGGCTTGTTTAACGTGGCCCGCAATCAGGGTCGCCCAAATCGCCACGCGTGGCGGATTACGCCCGCGCCTCCGCAGGGTCAAGCGGCCACGATCCTAGTAGGGCTGCCCGTCCTTGCGGGCGAACACCCACCGGCCGTCCGGCGACAGGCGCGCGACCAGATCGTCGGCCGGGTAGCTGCCCTCGTCCCCTGGGCTGCGATCCCCGATCTCCAGATAGACCACGTCCCGGTCGCTGCGGTTCACGAGATGATGCGCGACGCCCCCGGCCGGAAACCCGGCGCACATCCCCGGCGCCAGCGCGACCTCGCCTTCGTCGGTGACCAGCGTTGGCTTTCCTTCGAGGATGTAGACGAACTCGTCCTGCCGGCTGTGGCGGTGGAGGAGCGCGGATTCCCCGCCCGGCAGGAGCCGCGTCAGGTTCACCCCAAAGTTCCGCAGGCCGAAGATGTCGCCCAGGGGGTGCTTCTCGCGGCGGGCCATGCGGCTGGCGAAGGGATCCGGGTAGTTCGACGGCTTGGCGCGCTTCGGGGCCGAGGCCGCCTCGATGGCAAGCGGGCGCGACGGTGCGGCGTCATTCATGCGGGCCTCCATTCGGTCAGACAGCCTGCCCTATCCTATCACGGCCCAAGCCCCTGCCAAAGCCCCAGGGGCTTGCGCCTTGCGAGGGACACGTCATCTTCCGGTCCGTTCAACAAGGATGCCCTCATGCCCGCGCCCATCGTGCTGCACTACTGGCCCACACCGAACGGCCACAAGATCACCATTGCCCTGGAGGAGATGGGCCTGCCCTACGAGATCCGCCTCGTGGACATCGGCAAGGGCGAGCAGTTCAGGCCGGAGTTCCTGGCGATCGCCCCGAACAACCGCATGCCGGCCATCGAGGACCCGGAGGGGCCGGACGGCGCGCCCATCGCGGTCTTCGAATCCGGCGCGATCCTGCAATACCTCGCGCGCAAGACCGGGATGTTCGCAGGCGGAACAGAGCGGGAGCGTGTCGCCGTGGAGCAGTGGCTGATGTGGCAGATGGGCGGCGTGGGGCCGATGGCTGGGCAGGCCAACCACTTCCTGCGCTACGCCCCCCAGATGGACCCGCCGCAGGTGCTCCCCTATGCCCAGGACCGGTACCGGCAGGAGGTCGGGCGGCTTTACGGCGTCCTCGACCGGCAACTGGCGGAGCGCCGCTTTGCAGCCTCGGACGATTTCACCATCGCCGACATGGCGATCTACCCCTGGGCCTCGGGGTGGGAACGGCAGGAGCAGACGCTCGACGACAAACCGCACTTCGCCCGCTGGCTCGACGACTGCTCGGCGCGTCCGGGCGTCCAGCGTGGCATGGCCGTCGCCGCCGAGGCGCGGTCCGCCACCATGACCCCCGAGGAGCGGGAGATCCTGTTCGGCAAGCGCTAATGGCCGGGACGGGTCAGTCCGCCTTGGGCTGCTCGATCAGGTAGCCCTGGAGCGCCATGATCTGCACCCACAGGAACAGCACCAGCACCACCGGAAAGGCAAAGGTCTCCAGGGTCACCCAAAGCTCGGTGGTCTGGGTGCGCCAGATCACCTCGTTGGCGACGGCGAGGGCGGCGAACATGAGCGCGAGGCGGCGGGTCAGGATCATCCACCCCTCGTGCCGCATCGGCAGCAGCTCGCCCATGACCCATTCCAGCGTGCTGCGCCCCCACAAGAGACCCCCGCCCAGCAGCACCGCGAAGACGCCGTAGACGATGGTCGTCTTCATCTTGAAGAAGCTCTCGTCGTTGAACCAGGCGGTGAGGCCGCCAAAGACCACGACCATGAGGGCGGTAAAGACCTGCATGCGCGACAGCTTGCCCGTCAGCCACCAGAGCGCCGCTATGGCCACCAGAAGCAGCGGCACGAGCGCGAGGGTTGCGACGATGAAGCCCGAGTATTCCGTCCCGCCGATCTCGAAGCTCCGCTCCTTGATGCGGAGGTAGACGAGAAAGAACAGGAGCGTCGGCCCCAGTTCCAGGGCTTGCTTCAGGATGGGGTTGACGGGCCTGGCGGTCATGACAGCTCTGGAACAGTTTTGTGACAGCCGCCTTATTGGACGGTCGGCCCAGTGTGACGCCCCAGCGGCAGGCGCACAAGGACCGACGGGACAACAAGGAGTGACGATGCGCGAACTGATTGCCCGCGAGTTGAGCGACACCTTTGTCGCGGTTCCCTTTCCGGTCGCCCTGCTGCGGATCGTCGCGGCCGTGATCCTGGCCGGGCTGATCGGGGCCGAAAGGGAATGGCGCCGCAAGCCCGCGGGTCTGCGCACCCACATGCTCGTGTCGCTCGCCGCCTGCCTTTATGTCGTCGTCGGGCGCGAGCTGGTGGCCGGCGACTTCGTGGGCGCGCCGGACGGGCAGATGCGGGTGGACCCGCTCCACCTGATCGAGGCGGTGACGGCGGGGGTCGCGTTCCTGGTCGCCGGGATCGTCATCACCTCGGGCGGGCGCGTGCTCAACGTGACGACGGGGGCCTCGCTCTGGCTCGCAGGGGCCATCGGGCTGGCCTGCGGGGCGGGGGAGATTCCGCTCGCGGCGCTTGCCACAGTGGTGGTCCTGGTCGTCCTGACGGCGCTGACCGCAGTCGCCCATCTGCCGGGCGCGGGCACCGACGACTAAGCGCCCTCAGGCCGCGCCGGTCAGGGCGCGGGCGAACTCCTCGGGATCGAAGGGGGCGAGGTCGTCGATCTGCTCGCCCACCCCGATGGCGTGGATCGGCAGCCCGAACTTGTCGGCGAGCGCGACCAGCACGCCCCCCTTGGCCGTCCCGTCGAGCTTGGTCATCACCAGCCCCGTCACGTCCGCGATCTTGCGGAAGATCTCCACCTGGCTCAGCGCGTTCTGCCCCGTGGTCGCGTCCAGCACGAGAAGGGTGTTGTGCGGGGCCGAAGGGTCCTTCTTGCGGATCACGCGGACGATCTTGGCCAGTTCCTCCATCAGGTCCTGCCGGTTCTGGAGCCGCCCCGCCGTATCGATCAGGAGGAGGTCCGCCCCGTCCCGCGCCGCCCGCTCCATGGCGTCGAACGCGAGGCTGGCCGGGTCCGAGCCCTGCGCCGCTGTCAGCACCGGGACGCCCGCCCGCTGGCCCCAGACCTGCAACTGCTCCACCGCCGCCGCACGGAAGGTGTCCCCCGCCGCGATCACCACCGTCTTTCCAGCGGCGCGGAACTGAGAGGCGAGCTTGCCGATGGTCGTGGTCTTGCCCGACCCGTTCACGCCCACCACCAGCACCACCTGCGGCAGCTTGGGGTAGATCGGCATGGGCCGGGCCACGCCCTCCATGATCCGGGCGACTTCGGCCGACAGGATCTCCTTGATCTCGGGGACCGACAGCCGGCGTCCCATGCGCCCCTCGGCCAGGTTCGCCGTGACCCGCAGGGCCGTGTCCACGCCCATATCCGAGGCGACGAGCAGGTCCTCGATCTCCTCCAGCATGGCATCATCCAGCGTCCGCCGTGGAACCTCCACCTCCTCGCGACCGAAGAGGCGGCCCAGGAGGCCGGGACGCGCGGCAGGGGCGATCGGAGCGTCGAGCGCCGGGGGCGGCACGGGGGCCGGGGTCATCAAGCTGGGCGCGGGGTCGGGCTCCGCGGCGGCCAGGGGCGCGGGCTCCCCCTCGCCCACGATGTCCGACAGCCCCTCGTCCAGCTTGGAGGAGGTCTTGAACAGCCGGTCCTTGAGCTTGCCGAAAAAGGACATGAAACCCCCAGGTCGTGTGCCCCCGTCACGTAATCCTTCGCAGGGGCCTTGCAAAGGCGCGGCGTGCGGGCAAGGCGCCGCCGGTCTGCGGTCGCGGCAGCCCTGAGGGCTGGCAAGGGCCGCTCCGGTCTGGCAGGCTGGCCCCCATGCGCATCCTCGTCCTCGCCTTCGTGGCCCTCGCCGCCCCCGCCCTCGCCCAGGAGGTCGTCACGGCCGAGGAGTTCGAGTCCCTCGTCGAGGGCCGGACCCTGACCTATGGCGAGCCCGGTCAGGAGCCCTACGGTTTGGAGCACTACTTCCCCAACCGACGCGTCACCTGGGCCTTCGTCGGGTCCGACGAGTGCATCGAAGGCACCTGGCACGCCGAAGGCCCTCCGGACGCGCCCGCCATCTGCTTCGACTACCAGAACGACCTGGAGACCCAGTGCTGGCGCATCTTCCGCGATGGCGACGGGCTCCGGGCCGAGTACCTGAACGACGGCGGCACCGCGACTATGCTTTACGAACTGGCCGACGACCCGAACGGGTTGGTCTGCGGGGGCGTGGGGGTCTGACCCTCGCACGCCGACGCTAGAGCAGGCTCCCCTGCTCGGGCGGGGGATCGGCCGGGCGCTTCCTGGCCCCAGTGGCCGGCCGGTTGCCCACCGTAAGCCGCCCGTCGGCGAACTGGATCTCGAGGGCCGCCGCCCGGGACGCCGCATCGGCGGTGGTCACCACCTGCCCGTCCGCCCGCACCACGGCAAAGCCGCGCTTCAGAGTCTCCTCGTAGCCCAGCGTCTCGCGCAAGCGATCAAGCGCCAGGAGCCCCTCGCGCAGCCGCCCGATACGGGCCAGCGGCAGGTCGGGCGTCAGGCTTGCCGCCACCCTCTCGAAATCCTCCCGGCTTTCGGCCACCGTCCGACGCACCACGGGATGGAGGCGCGGGGCCACCCGCTCCAGCACGTCGCGCCGGAACCGCACTCGGGCTTGCTGCGCCCGGTCGAGCCGCGCAGACAAGTCGTCCAGATCCCGCCGCGCATCCCGCGCCGTCCGCGCCAGCGCCGGGGCCATGGCCCGCGTGGCCTCCTCGAGCCTGCGCCGCTCGGCCCGGATGCTCCGCACCAGCACCCCAGTCCCGAGCCGCAGATCCGCGAGTTGCACACGCCGCCGCTCGGTCACGCTGCGCAAGGCGCGCGGAAGCTGCGCGCCCAGGTAGTCGAGCCGCTGCTGCGCCTGCCCGACGATGACGTCGCCGCGCGGCAAGGCGCGGGCAAGGTCATTCAGCCGTTGCCGCCGCTGGAACACACCCTGCCTCAGGGCACGGGACGCCCGCGCCGACAGGACCGCCGTCCGCTCGGCCAACTCCGCCCGCACCGGCACGGCCATCTCGGCGGCGGCGGTGGGGGTCGGCGCACGCAGGTCGGCGGCATGGTCGCAGAGCGTCGTGTCCGTCTCGTGCCCCACCGCCGAGATGACAGGGATCTTGGACGCCGCGACGGCGCGGACCACGATTTCTTCGTTGAAGCCCCACAGATCCTCGATGGAGCCGCCACCGCGCGCCACGATCACCACATCGGGGCGCGGGATCGGGCCGTCCATCGGCAGCGCGTTGAAGCCCTTGACCGCGCGGGCGACCTCGGGCGCGCAGTTCGCCCCTTGCACGGCCACGGGCCACACGATCACCCGGCGCGGAAAGCGGTCGCGCAGACGGTGCAGGATATCCCGGATCACCGCGCCCGACGGCGAGGTCACGACGCCGATCACCTCGGGAAGGTAGGGGATGGGCTTCTTGCGCCCCGCATCGAACAGCCCCTCGCCCGCCAGCGCCTTCCGCCGCGCCTCCAGTTGCGCCATCAGCGCACCGGCCCCGGCGGGGGCGATGTCGTCCACCGTCATCTGGTACTTGGACTGCCCCGGAAAGGTGGTGAGCCGCCCGGTCGCGACGACCTCCATGCCTTCTTCGGGCCGTGCGGTCAGCTTGGAGGCCTGCCCCTTCCAGACGATCGCCGCCAGCACCGACCGGTCGTCCTTGAGATCGAAGTACAGATGCCCCGACGGTGGACGCGCGACCCGCCCCACCTCGCCCCGCACCCGCACGAAGGAAAACTCCCCCTCCACCATGCGCCTGACGGCCTGCGACAGCTCGGACACCGAGAACTCGGGCGCGTTGGAGCGGCGCGGCGGCGCGTCGTCGTCGTCGAGAAGGTCCATGTCGCGTCCTTGTGCGGTCCGGCCCGTCACCTTAGAACGCCTCGCGAACAAGGCCAACCGGGAGACGCCGCCATGAACATCCTGATCCTCGGCTCCGGCGGCCGCGAACATGCCTTGGCCTGGGCGGTCAAGCAGAACCCGAAATGCGACCGCCTGATCGCCGCACCGGGCAATCCGGGGATCGCGATGGTCGCCGAATGCGCCGATCTCGATATCCTCGACGGCGATGCGGTGGCCGCCTTCTGTGGGGAAAACGCGGTGGACCTCGTGATCGTGGGGCCCGAGGCTCCGCTGGCCGCTGGCGTGGCCGACCGCCTTCGCGCGGCGGATGTGCTGGTCTTTGGCCCATCCCAGCAGGCCGCCACGCTGGAGGCGTCCAAGGCCTTCACCAAGGAGGTCTGCGACGCCTGCGGCGCCCCGACCGCCGCCTGGGCGCGCTTCGACAACCTTGAGGAGGCCAAGGCGCATGTCCGGCGCGAGGGCGCGCCCATCGTCATCAAGGCCGACGGGCTGGCCGCCGGGAAAGGTGTCACGGTCGCCCAGACCGTGCCGGAAGCGCTGACCGCGCTCGACGCGGTCTTCGCGGGCGGCGAAGGGCAGGTGGTCATTGAGGAATGCCTGACCGGCGAGGAGGCGTCCTTCTTCATCCTTTGCGACGGCACGGCCATGCTGCCCATCGGCACCGCGCAGGACCACAAGCGCGTGGGCGAAGGCGACACAGGCCCCAACACCGGCGGCATGGGCGCCTATTCCCCCGCCCCCATCCTGTCCGACGCGGTCCAGAAGCGCGCCCTGGACGAGATCGTGGGCCCGACCCTGCGGGAGATGGCCAAGCGCGGGACGCCGTATCAGGGGGTGCTTTATGCGGGCCTGATGATCCGGGACGGCGCGCCCAAGCTCATCGAATACAACGTCCGTTTCGGCGACCCCGAATGCCAGGTCCTGATGATGCGTCTTGGCGGGCAGGCGCTCGACCTCATCCAGGCCTGCGCCGAGGGCCGCCTGCCCGAGATGACGGCCCATTGGGCCGAGGATCACGCGCTCACGGTCGTGCTGGCCGCCAATGGCTACCCCGGCACGCCCGAGAAGGGGAGCGTAATCCAGGGCCTCGGCGACCTGCCGGAGACGTCGGAGACCATGGTCTTCCACGCCGGAACCAGGGAACAGGACGGTCGCCTCGTGGCGAATGGCGGGCGGGTCCTCAACGTCACTGCGCGGGGCCACACCCTACGCGAGGCGCGCGACCGGGCCTATGCCATGGTGGACCGGATCGAGGCTCCTGGCCTCTTCTGCCGCGCCGATATCGGCTGGCGGGCTCTCTAGCCGTCGAACGGCAGGAGCCCGGCCTGTACCTTCTTCGGCAGCCCCCACCGCACGATCCGGTAGGAGGCCGCAAGCCGGTGCCGCAGTTCCTCCTCCGGGCAGTCGTCGGGCAGGTTGACCCAGGAGCGATGGAAGTAGGGCGCCCGCCGCGCCACCCCGGCGTCGATCAGCAGTTCGGCCGTTTCCACGCCATCGGTCTTGACCGACACGCCCGGCATGACCGCGCCGATGCAGGCGAACATCTTGCCGCCGACCTTCCAGGCGTCATGCCCGCCACCCCAGGGGTCGGACACCTCCGCCCCGGGGAAGCCCGCGCAGATCGCGTTGACCAAGTCCCGGCTCATGCCCCCAAGCCTCGCACGCTGCCCCGAGTCGGGGAAGCCCCCGAAACGCAAAAGCCCCGCCGAAGCGGGGCTCTGCACGTCCATCAAGCGCGATCGGCTCAGGCCGCGGCAGCCTCGGCCGGGGCGGCGGCGAGCTTCGCGATCTCTTTCTTGATGCGGAGCGCGTCGGCCGAGAGTTCCTCGTCCTTGGCCTTCTTGAGGAAGGCATCAAGGCCGCCGCGGTGATCCACCGAGCGGAGCGCGTGGTTCGAGATACGCAGGCGGAAGGAGCGGCCCAGCGACTCCGACTCAAGGGTCACGTCCTGCAGGTTCGGCAGGAAGCGGCGCTTGGTCTTGTTGTTGGCGTGGGACACGTTGTGGCCCGACATCGGACCCTTCCCGGTGAGTTCGCACTTGCGCGACATGGTTTCTCGTCCTCTGGCTTATGGCCGCGGGACCGCGGCGCGACATGAGCGACACCCCGCCCGGGGGCGCCTGAATTTGGTCCGTGGGCATTAAGGCGTTCCGTGCCGGAGGTCAAGCGAGTCGCCGTCACGTCGCATCAAGATCCCCATGCCGGATCGGCAGCGCCCCGGCCCGTTCCCTCGCTCGGTCGGCCAGCCCCGGATGCCCTGCCTCGCCTCGCGCGGCCAGCCGCAGCCACCATCCCCGCGACCCGGCCCGCGCGGCGCGATGGGCATCCCGAATGGGCTGCGCCCGCGCCTTCCGCGCCCCGGCCTCCTCCTGCACGAGCCGCATCCCCCCCGCCCCGCGCAGCGTGCGGATCGCGGGGTGCCCGCCGAAACCCAGCCGCACGGGCCGCAGCCCCGGATACAGCGCCCGGATCGCCCTCGCATGGCGCAGATCCTCTGGCACGAAGGGGTCGAAGACCAACAGGCCCGCAAGCCCCGGCATCGCCCGCGCTCCGAGATCGCCCAAGGCTTCGTCCCAGCCCCGAGCCTCGGACCGGTAGCGGGCGTCCCAGGGCGCGAGGGGAGAGACCTGCGGCGACACCACCACCGCCTGCGCCAGCCCCAGCACCCGCGCGAAACGCAGCGCGCCAAATCCGCCCATGGAGAATCCCAGCGCCTGCACGCGGCCCCGCGCCACCCGCGCCAGCGCCTCTTCCAGCGCCGGGGTCTCCGCGTTGACGAACCAGTCGTTGGCCCGCGTCTTGATGGCGAGTTGCGAGAATCCCTGTCGGGCGAAGTTCGTGGAATGGGTGTCGGCGCTGAAGCCGTCCCGCCCGTCCCTGCGGTAGTCGAAGGTGACCACCATCCGCTCGGACCGCCCGCGGATCAGCACGGCGCGCAGCCGCGCCCCGTCGAAGACCACCTCGGGGGTCACGCCTCCAGCGCCCGCCGTGCCGCCTCTGGGGGCGAGAGCCGCCCGGCCTCCACCTCGGCGCGCAGCGTGCTGGCGAGCCGGGGGTCGCGGTGAAGCCGGGCGAGCGCCTGCTGAACGAACTCCTCCTCGAACCAGAGCAGCCGCTGCTCGGCCCGCCGCCGCGCCAGATGCCCCTGATCCCGCCGCCAGAGCCAGAGCCGCTCCACCGCCGCCCAAGCCTCGCGCAGCCCCGTTCCGGTCAGGGCCGATACGGTCAGCACACAGGGAAACCCCTCCGGGTCCTGGGGCCGCTTCCGCATCAGCCGCAACGCCGCCGCATAGTCGCCCTGCGTATGCGCCGCCGCCGCCGGATCGCGGTCGGCCTTGTTCACCAGGATCAGGTCCGCCGCCTCCATGACCCCGCGCTTCACGCCCTGGAGGTCGTCGCCCCCGTGCGGCGCAAGGACCATGGCAAAGATATCGGTCATCTCGGCCACCATCGTCTCGGACTGGCCTACGCCCACGGTTTCCACGATCACGAGGTCGAAGCCCGCCGCCTCGCAAAGCCGCACCGCCTCGCGCGTGCGGCGCGCCACGCCGCCGAGTTGCCCTCCGGCGGGAGAGGGACGGATGAAGGCCAGGGGCTCGCGCGACAGCCGCTCCATCCGGGTCTTGTCGCCCAGGATCGAGCCACCGAACCGCTGCGACGACGGGTCCACCGCCAGCACCGCGACGCGACGGCCCTGCCCGGTCAGTTGCATCCCCAGCACCTCGATCAGCGTGGACTTGCCCGCGCCGGGCGTCCCCGAAAGCCCGAGCCGCAGCGCCGTCTCCCTCTCGGGCAGCGCGGCCAGCAGCGCCTCGGCGCGGTCGCGGTGATCCTCGCGGGCGCTTTCCACCAGCGTGATCGCGCGGGCGAGCGCGCGGCGGTCGCCTTGGGCGACGGCGACGGCAAGCGTGGCGGGGTCGAGATCCATACCGCCCATAGAGCCCGCCCCGGTGGCGCTGTCCAGATTCGCCGGACCCACGGGGCAAGCTTCAGCCCGCCACCTTGCCCCCAAGACAGCCCGAGACCCGCCCTACACATCCCGCCCCCGATCCCGCATATCCCCCTCCATGTCCGAGCCCCTGCCCATCGACGCCGTCTTGCCCGACCTCCTCGCAGCCCTGGCCCGGCACGGTCAGGCCGTGCTGCAGGCCCCCCCCGGGGCGGGCAAGACGACGCGGGTTCCGCTCGCACTGCTCGGGGCCGGCACGCCGGGCCGGATCGTCATGCTGGAGCCCCGCCGCCTCGCCACGCGCGCCGCCGCCGAACGCATGGCGCAGACGCTGGGCGAGCCGGTGGGGAGGACCGTCGGCTACCGGATGCGGGGCGAATCGAAGGTCTCGCCCGACACCCGGATCGAGGTCCTAACCGAAGGCATCCTGACCCGGATGATCCAGTCCGACCCCGACCTGCCCGGCGTGGGCGCGCTCCTGTTCGACGAGTTCCACGAGCGGTCCCTTGCGGCCGACCTCGGCCTCGCGCTGGCCATTGAGTCCCGGGGCGCGCTCCGCCCCGATCTGCAGCTCCTCGTCATGTCCGCGACGCTCGACGCGCAGCCCGTGGCCGACCTGATGGGCGCGCCGGTCGTGACCGCCGAGGGGCGCGCCTATCCCGTGGATCTCCGCTGGCTGCCCCGCCCGCTGGGCGACACGCGGCTGGAGACCGCCACCGCGAGCGCCATCCGCGAGGCGCTGGAGACGGTGGAGGGCGATATCCTCGCTTTCCTGCCCGGCGAAGCCGAGATCCGGCGGACCGAGGCGCTGCTTTCGGGCCTTCCCGACATCGCCGTCCGCCCCCTCTACTCCGCCCTGCCCGCCCCCGCGCAGCGGCTCGCGCTGGAACCCGCGCCGATCCGCAAGGTGGTGCTGGCCACCTCCATCGCGGAAACCTCGCTCACCATTCCCGGCATCCGGGCCGTGGTGGATGCGGGCCGGGCCCGCCGCTCTCGCTTTGACCCCGGCTCCGGCATGTCCGCGCTGGTGACCGAGCGCGTGACCAAGGCCGAGGCCACCCAGCGCGCGGGCCGCGCCGGTCGGGTTGCCCCCGGCATCGGCTGGCGGCTCTGGACGCGGGGCGAGGAAGGCGGCCTCCAGCCCTTCCCCCCGCCCGAGATCCTGGCCGCCGACCTCGCCCCCCTCGCGCTCGACCTCGCGCTCTGGGGCTCGGAGGACCTGCCCTTCCTGACCCCGCCTCCCGCGGGCGCGATGGCCGAGGCGCGACGGCTCCTCACCGACCTCGGGGCGTTGGAGGACGGCCGCATCACCGCGCACGGCAAGGAGATGGCTGCCCTCGCCGTCCACCCGCGCCTCGCGCACATGCTCCTGAAGGCAGGCAAGCCAGCCGCCCTGCTGGCCGCGATCCTGTCGGAAAGCGAACGGCCGCTGCCCGGCTCCGCCGACCTGTCGCCCCTTCTCGACGGCAGGCTCCGCCCCGAGTCCCGCGACCGCCTGAAACGCGAATCCCAGCGCCTCGCCCGCCTCGCGCCGGACCGGCCCGCGATGGATAGGGGCGCGATGGCGGCTCTGGCCTATCCGGACCGCATCGCGCTCCGCCGCCCCGGCGAGGCCCCGCGCTTTCTCCTGTCCGGCGGTCGCGGCGCGGTCGCCTCTCCCGGAGACCCCCTCGGCGCCCAACGGCTCCTTGTCGTGACCGACCTTGACGGGGCAGGCGAGGAGGCGCGCATCCGCGCCGCCCTCCCCCTTGACGAGTCCGATCTCCGCGCCGTCCTCAAGGACCGCATCCGCACCATGGAGGAGGCGGTCTGGTTGTCCCGCGAGGGCCGCGTGCAGGCCCGGCGGCAGGAGCGGCTGGGCGCGCTCGTCCTGTCCGACCGCGCGTGGGAGACCGTGCCGTCCGAGGCGATCTCCCGTGCGATGCTCGATGGCGTGCGGGGTCTCGGCCTTCGCTTGTCCGGGGCCACTGAACGCTTCCGCTCGCGCGTCATGCTCGCCCGGTCGGCGGGCGGCGACCTGCCGGACCTTTCCGATGCGGCGCTTCTGGACACGCCGGAGGATTGGCTCCTCCCCTGGCTCGAGGGCGTGCGGACCGAGGCCGACTGGCGGCGCCTCGACCTCCTCCCCGCCCTTCGCGGGATGCTGTCGCACGCGCAGATGCAGGAGGTGGACCGCATCCTCCCTGCCCATTTCACCACGCCGCTCGGGCGCAGCATCCCCATCGACTATGCCCAGGACGGGCCGGAGATCGCCGTCCGCCTTCAGGAAATGCTGGGCGTCACCGCGCACCCGATGGCGGCGGGCAAGCCCATCCGCGTCACCCTCCTGTCCCCCGGCCAGAAGCCCATCGCAGTGGTCTCGGACCTTCCGGGCTTCTGGCGCAGCAGCTACCCCGAGGTCCGCAAGGAGATGCGCGGGCGCTACCCCCGCCACCCCTGGCCCGAAAGCCCCTGGGAGGCGGAGCCGACGCTCCGCGCCAAGCCTCGGGGGACCTGAGGCGCTACTGCGCCTTGGGATCGGCCACCTTGTCCACGATCGTCACGGCCCATGGCCCGTGCTGATGCACCGCGCCCGTGTCGAGCCGCACGAAGCCGTGCCGCCCGAAGTAGTCGCGCTGCCCCTGGATCAGGTCCGTCGTCCCACGCCCCTGCGAGAACGTGTCGGCAAAGGCCAGCGCCGCCGACAGCGCCGGGACCGGATGCCCGCCCAGCACCGCCGCCGCCACGACCCGGCGCAGGGACGGCAGCGACGCCCGCAGGTCCGCCGCAAAGGCGGGCGCAAGGATCAGCTGCCCATGCGGCATCTCCCCCCGGAAGGCCGCCGCGATATCGCCCAGGAGCGCCGAACGGATGATGCAGCCCGCGCGCCACGTCTCCGAAACCCGCGCTTGGTCAAGGCCCCAGCCGTAGGTCTCGGACGCCGCCTGCAGGATGCGGAAGCCCTGCGCATAGGCCACGATCCGGCCCGCCAGCAGCGCGCCTTCCAACTCGGTCTCGGACAACTCCAGGGGCTTGCGCTCGGTGCCCAGGATCTGTTCCCCGACCTCCCGGGTGGCCTTCTCCGCCGACCAGCCCCGCGCGCCGACGGCGGCCTCGATGGCCGAGGCGCTCTGGCCCAGGGCCAACGCCTCTACGACGGTCCAGCGCCCGGTGCCCTTCTGCCCCGCCTGATCGAGGATCACGTCCACCAACGGCAGCCCCGTGGCCGGGTCCACCGCCGACAGCACCGCCGCCGTGATCTCCACGAGGTAGCTCTTGAGCCGCCCCTGGTCCCACTGCCCGAACAGGGCCCCGATCTCGGCCGGGGCCTTGCCCTGCCCGTGGCGCAGCAGGCCATAGACCTCGGCGATCAGCTGCATGTCGGCGTATTCGATGCCGTTGTGCACCGTCTTGACGAAATGCCCGGCCCCATCCGGCCCCATAAGCGCCGCACAGGGCTGCCCCTCGTAGGTGGCGGCGATGGCCTCGAACACCGGGGCGAGGTGCGCCCAGGACTCGGGCCGTCCGCCTGCCATGATCGCGGGCCCGTGGCGCGCGCCCTCCTCTCCGCCGGACACGCCGACGCCCATGAAGATCAGTCCCTGCGCCTCGAGCGCGGCGGCGCGGCGGCGGGTGTCGTGGAAGTCGGCGTTGCCGCAGTCCACGATCGTGTCGCCGGGCGAGAGATGCGGCAGCAGCGCCTCGATCGCCGTGTCAACGGCGGGCCCGGCATCGACCATCAGGATGATCGCGCGCGGTGGCGCCATCGCGGCAGCCATGGCCGCGAGGCTGTCGTGCCCCGTGGCCCGCGCGCCCAGCGGCCCGGCGGCCTGGACGAACGGCGGTACCTTGGACGCCGTGCGGTTGCCCACATGCAGCGCAAAGCCCTTTTCCAGGATGTTGAGCGCGAGCGCCGATCCCATCACCCCCAGGCCATAGAGCCCCAGGCTCGCCGTCATCTCTCGCATCCCGTCTCTCCCTGGCTGCGTGTCCCGTTCAGTTAGCGGCTTGCCCGGGGAATGAGCAACCATCGACCGGGCCGTGGCCGATTGGCCTCTGTTCAACGAAAGATTGTTCGCTACAACTTAACATAGTTCTGCGGAACGCCGTGAATGATGTCATAGGCTGGCGCGGAACCCGTTCACCGTTTCCGAGTTACTTCTACCCATGACGTTGCAGCCGAACAACCTGGCCATCCGCTTCCCTCGCCGCCATCTCGAACCTCGCTTCGCGCAGTTGGCGGCGCTGTGCTGGCGCAAGGGCAAGAGGGGACCCGAGGTGCTGCTCGTCACATCCTCCTCCGGTCGCTGGATCCTGCCAAAGGGCTGGCCCATGGAAGGAAAGACCCACGCCGAGGCCGCCATGGTCGAGGCCTGGGAAGAAGGGGGCGTGTCGCGCGGCAAGGCCTCGCGCAAGCCGCTCGGAAGCTATGTCGCCATCAAGCGGACATCCGAAGGCGACGATCTCCTTTGCCTGCACCACGTCTACGCCATCAAGGTCCGCGAGTCCCTGGACGTCTTCCCCGAGGCGCATCGGCGGGATCGCATCTGGGTCACCCCCGAAGAGGCGGCCCGCCTCGTCGATGAGGAAGGCCTCCGCGAGATCCTGCTGAACTTCCGCCGCGCAACCTGACACCCGCCGCCTGACGCGCGCGGGCTTGCGGCCGACTTCGCGACGCCCTTAATCAGGGACAGCGCCTCTGGGGAATGGAATGCATCAGGACGATCCGCTTCGGGACGAGGCCGACGAGGCCACGGGCCCCCTGCGCCGGCGGCGCACGATGCCCCCGCGCAAGAAGCTGGCGCAGATCCTGGACGAGTTGGCCGCCGACGCGACCCGGACCCGCATCTCGCTGGCCGACTTGGTGCAGGCCATGCATGGCCGCGCCTTCGGGGCCCTCCTGCTGATCTTCGCGCTGCCCAACGCGCTGCCGGCGATCCCCGGCACCTCGGGCATCCTGGGGCTGCCGCTGGTGTTCCTGGCGTTCCAGATGATGCTGGGCAAGGAGCCCTGGCTGCCCCGCTTCATCGCCCTGCGCTCCATGCCACGCGACGACTTCGCCAACCTCGTGGAGCGGATCAATCCCTGGCTCGAATGGGCCGACCGCTTCACCGCCCCCCGCATCCAGATTCTGGCCGAGCCGTTGGCGCAGCGGCTGATCGGCGGCTTCTGCCTTTTGCTGTCGGTCGTGCTCGCGCTGCCGGTGCCCTTCGTCAACATGCTGCCGGGGGCCGCGCTCTGCCTGATCGGTCTGGGCGTGCTCGAACGCGACGGGCTTTGGATGAGCGGGGGGATCGCCGTGGGTGTCGTGGCGGTGATCGTGGCCGCCTTCGTGATCACCGTCCTGTCGGGCGGGGCCTGGTTCATCTTCACCAACGCCTTTTGACGGGGCACCTCCGGCCCGCTAGGCTTCTGCGATCCCCATCCAAGGAGGCCCCATGGCCGCCGCAGAAGCCGTCGCTCACGGCCCCGATCTCGCCGCTGCCGTGACCCTGCTTGGGGCTGCCGTGGTGGCGGTGCCCATCTTCCGCCGCCTGGGGTTGGGCTCGGTCCTGGGCTACCTTGCGGCGGGGCTCGTCATGGGGCCCTTCGGCTTCCACGTCATCCAGGACCCCGAGGCGATGCTCCATGTCGCGGAGCTGGGCGTGGTGCTGTTCCTGTTCATCATCGGCCTCGAGATGGAGCCGCGCCGGCTCTGGTCGATGCGGCAGGACATCTTCGGGCTGGGGCTCGCGCAGGTTGTCGCCTGCATGGCGCTGCTCAGTTGGGTGGGCGTGGCACTGGGCTATTCGGTCGCCACCTCGCTGATCGCGGGGACGGGCTTCGTGCTCACCTCGACCGCCATCGTCATGCAGATGCTGAACGAACGCGGCGACCTGTCCCGCGAAAAGGGGCAGCACATCGTCTCGATCCTCCTGCTCGAGGATCTCGCCATCGTGCCGCTCCTGGCCCTGGTGGCCTTCCTGGCCCCTGGCGGCGGCGAGCCGATGACGGGGGGCGAGCGGGCGATGTCCGTCGCTGTCGGGCTTGGTGCCATCGCGCTGCTGATCGTCGCGGGGCGCTACCTTCTCAACCCGCTGTTCCGGGTCCTCGCCACCTTTGGCGGCCGCGAGGTGATGACGGCTGGGGCGCTTCTCGTGGTGCTGGGCTCGGCGCTGCTCCTGCAGGGCGGCGGCCTGTCGGCGGCCATGGGGGCCTTCCTGGCCGGGGTGCTGCTGTCCGAGTCCACCTTCCGCCACCAGCTCGAGGCCGACATCGAGCCCTTCCGCGGCCTGCTCCTCGGCCTGTTCTTCCTGGCCGTGGGCATGTCGCTGGATCTGGCGGTGATCGCCGAGGAGTGGCCGGTGATCCTGCTCACCGTGGCCGCCTACATCCTCCTCAAATCCGCTGGCATCTACGCCGTGGCCCGCCTGTTCCGGGCCTCGCACGCCGAGGCGGTGGAACGGACCGTGCTGATGGCCCAAGGGGGCGAGTTCGCTTTCGTCCTCTACGGGGCCGCCCTGGCGGTCGGGCTGATCGACGCGCGTGGATCGGCCATGCTCACGGCCATCATCATCATCTCGATGATCCTCACCCCCCTGCTCATCTTTGCCCATGACCGGTTCGCGCGCGGCAGCACCGAGGCGGACGACAGCGACATGGAGGCCCCGGACGGTTTGGACGGATCGGTCCTGCTGATCGGCTACGGGCGCTTCGGCCAGATCGTGGCCCAGGTGCTGCTGTCGCGGGGCTGGTCGGTGTCGATCATCGACACGGACACCGACATGATCCGCGTCGCGGGCTTCATGGGGATGAAGGTCTATTTCGGCGACGGCGCGCGGCTCGACATCCTGCACGCGGCAGGCGCCCACGAGGCGCGCGCCATCCTCATCTGCATCGACCGCCCCGAGGCCTCGGTCCGCATCGCCGAGATCATCAAGGCCGAATACCCCCTGGTCCCGGTCTATGCCCGCGCCTACGACCGCGCCCATGCGCTGGCGCTGGTCCGCGCCGGGGTCGATTTCCAGATCCGCGAAACTCTGGAAAGCGCGCTCACCCTGGGGGCCCGCACGCTCGACGACCTGGGCGAAGCCCCGGAGGTGGTGGAGGAGGTCCTCGCCGCGGTGCGCAGGCGCGACGCGGACCGCTTCGCCGCGCAGATGGCCGGCGACCTCACGAGCGGGCGGGAGCTTCTCCTGTCGAACCTGCCCGACCACCTGAGGGACGCTGCCCGCGCCACGACCCTGCCGCAGAGCCTGTCGGGCTTCGGCCCGACCTACGGGTCGGGCGTGTCGGCGCCCCAGGACGGCCCCACGCCGTCCTCGGGCTAGGGGGTCAGACCCGCGCGCCCCACAGGTCGTATTCGCCCGCCTCCTCGACCTCGACGGTCACGAGGTCTCCGGGCTTCAGCCCCTCGAAGCCTTCGTCGATGAACAGGTTGCCGTCGATCTGGGGCGCGTCGCCCTTGGTGCGGCAGGTCGCACCGTCCTCGTCCACCTCATCGACCAGCACCTCCATCCGGGTGCCGACCTTGGTGGCCAGCTTGGCTTCGGAGATGGCCTGCGCCTTCTCCATGAACCGCTCCCACCGCTCCTGCTTGACCTCCGGGGCCACATGGTCCGGCAGCGCGTTGGACCGCGCCCCCTTCACGTCCTCGTACTGGAAGCAGCCCACGCGATCGAGTTGCGCCTCGTCCAGCCAATCCAGCAACGTCTCGAACTCCGCCTCCGTCTCGCCGGGGTAGCCGACGATGAAGGTGCTCCGCAGCACGATCTCGGGGCAGATGGACCGCCAGGCTGCGATCTCGTCCAGGGTCTTCGCGGCGGCGGCGGGCCGGGCCATGCGACGCAGCGTGTCGGGATGCGCGTGCTGGAACGGGATGTCGAGGTACGGGAGCACCAGACCCTCGGTCATCAGCGGGATCAGGTCGCGCACATGCGGGTACGGATAGACATAATGAAGCCGCACCCAGGCCCCCAACGACCCAAGGTCCCGTGCGAGGTTGGTGATATGTGCCCGGTGCCCCCGCTCCTCGGCATGCTTCAGGTCCACGCCATAGGCCGAGGTGTCCTGCGAGATGACCAGCAGTTCCTTCACCCCCGCTGCGACCAGCCGTTCGGCCTCCTTCACCACGGCAAAGGCCGGGCGCGACACCAGTCGCCCGCGCATGTCCGGGATGATGCAGAACTTGCATTTGTGGTTACAGCCCTCCGAGATCTTGAGGTAGCTGTAGTGCCGGGGAGTCAGCGACACCTGCTGAGCGGGCAGCAGGTCGATGAACGGGTTGGGCGACGGCGGCACGGCGGCGTGGACCGCGTCCAAGACCTGCTCGTACTGGTGCGGGCCCGTGACGGCCAGCACCTTGGGATGCGCGCCCGTGATGTATTCGGGCTCGGCGCCCAGGCACCCGGTCACCACCACCTTGCCGTTCTGCGCGATGGCCTCGCCGATGGCCTCCAGGCTTTCCGCCTTGGCGCTATCGAGGAAGCCGCAGGTGTTCACGATCACCGCATCGGCCCCCGAATAGTCGGGCGAGATGGCATACCCTTCGGCCCGCAGCCGCGTCAGGATGCGCTCGCTGTCCACCAGCGCCTTGGGGCAGCCAAGGCTCACCATGCCGATGGTCGGCTGGCCGGGGCGGGCCACGTCGGCGATCTTCAGCTTGGGCGCGAGGTCGGGGCGAAGGTTCGGCGGATTGAGCGTCATGCGGGCAGCCTCTGGCGGGATGGGCGGACATAGCGGCTTCACGCCCGCATGAAAAGTGGGACGCCTTGCCACGCCCATGCGCCTTCCGTCAGATGCCAGCAACAACGGAGCCATCATGACCGACCGTCCCCTGATCCTCGCCTGTCCGCTACCCCGAACGCTGCCCCTTCTTTTTGCGCCCGACCTGCTGCGCGGATTGTTCGACCGCTACGACGTGATAGAGACCACCGATGACGCGCTGCCCCACCTGCCCCCCGACACGCTGCGCGAGGCCCGCTACGTCATCGGCCAGCCGCCCCTGACGCCGGACCTGCTGGCGCGGATGGAGTCGCTGCGCTGCATCTTCAACGTCGAATCCAACCTCCTCCCCAACATGCCCTACGAGGACGCCTTCGCGCGCGGCATCCATGTCGTGACGACCGGCGCGGTCTTCGCGGAACCCGTGGCCGAGATCGGGCTGGGCTTCGCGCTGAGCCTCGCCCGCAATATCCACGGCGCTGACGCCGATTTCCGCGCGGGCCGGGAGCAGTGGGGCGGCGAAGGCAATGCCGCGGCGCGGCTCCTCACCGGCTCGACGGTCGGCATCCTCGGCATGGGAATGCTCGGGCAGGCCGTGGCGCGGGTTCTGGGCGGCTTCCGGCCCCGGCTCCTTGCCCACGACCCCTGGCAAGCCCCGTCCGTCACCCGCGCGCTGGGGGCCGAGCCGGTGGACCTGTCCACGCTGCTGTCCCAGTCCGAGACGCTGTTCGTCACCGCCGCCGTGACGAGCGAGAACCAGGGCTTCCTGGGGGCCGAGACCTTTGCCAAGATGCCCAAGGGCGCCGCGCTGATCCTTTTGTCCCGCGCGGGCGTGGTGGATTTCGACGCGCTGATCGAGGCCGTCCGCTCGGGCCATATCCAGGCGGCGAGCGACGTCTTCCCCGAAGAGCCCCTGCCCCTCGACCACCCTGTCCGGAGCCTCCCCGGCTTCCTGCTGTCCGCCCACCGCGCGGGCGCACTCGACATCGCGTTCAAGCGGATGGGCGAAATGGTGATGGAGGATCTGGCGCTCCTCGACCGCGACCTGCCACCCCAGGTCTGTCGCCGCGCCGAGCGCGAGACGGTGGCGCGCTTCCGCTCCAAGCCGGTCACGACGAACTAGGCGGGATCAGATGCCGAAGGCGGGATGGTAGCCCACGGCGCCCGTGGGCTCGTCCCCAAAGGGCAGGACGAACAAATGCTCGGCCGGCAGGCCCGGTGCATGGAGCCCGCGCGGTGGGCGGAACCCGAAGCGCCCGTAGTAGCCACCGTCCCCCAGCAGGACGCAGCCTCCTGACCCCAACCCGCGCAGCCGGGTCAGCGCTTCGACGATCAGGCCGCTCCCGATCCCTTGGCCCTGACGCTCCGGCAGGACCGCGACAGGCCCCAGGCCGTGCCACCCGGACGGTCCCCCGTCCAGAGTGACCGGAGAGACGATCACCTGCCCGACCACACGCCCGGTGTCCTCGGCCACAAGGGCAACCGTCGCGGCCCCGGCGTCGTGCAGCGCGGCATGGATGCGCGCCTCGGTCCCGCTCGCATAGGGACGGCCTGCAAAGGCCGAAACGACAAGGGCGGCGACCGCCTCGCGATCACCGCCCTCTTCGTCCCGAATCCGGATGGCCGTCACCGACGCCGGTCGCGGCGCGCGCTCATGGGCTGGAAGGCCACGCCCACATGCGCCTCGCAATAGGGCTTGCCCTGCTGCACGGGCATGCCGCAGAACCAGAAGTTCGGCGTCGCGGGATCGCCCACGGGCCATTTGCAGGTCTTCTCGGTCAGCTCCATGAGGGTGAGCCGCTTGGAGGTCTTCTCCACCGCCAGCGCGGCGGCCTGGGCCTCGGGGCTGATCTCGTTGGCCGAAGGCTGTGGCGGCAGGGGCTGCCCGGCCGGGATGATCTGGCGCCGGAACGGCACCGGCGCACTGGCCTCCTCCTGCTCCTCCGCCTCTTCGGGCTCGGGTTCCTCGACCTCGACTTCGGCGGGCATCTCCTCGGGCTCGTCGTCCTCGACGGGCGCAGCGGCGACGGGCGCGCGGGCCGGGGCGGCCGGGATCGGCTGGACGGGCACCTCCTCCTCCACGATCTCGGGAAGGCCATCCTCGGCACGGCTGCCGGGAACGGCGCGGTTCGACAGGCCCAGGCGATGCACCTTGCCGATCACCGCGTTGCGCGTGACCTGCCCCAGCTCCTTGGCGATCTGGCTCGCTGAGGCGCCCTCGGCCCACATCCGCTTGAGCGTTTCGACGCGTTCGTCAGTCCAGGACATCGCGCCCCCTCCGAAAATCATGACGCACCGAGATACAGACCACCCGGGCGGAGTTCAAGACGCGGCATGACCCGACCGGATCATTCGCCGCACCCCTTCAGACCTTATCCCTGACGAACGCGCCGCGCCGCCGTCAGGATCGCGAAGGCTCCCGCGGCCACGGTCACCGTGGCGGGACCGACCCCGGAATCCGCAGCCACCGCCAGCCCGAGCCCACCCAGGGATGCCAGCACCCCGATGCCGCAGGCAGCCAGCGCCATGCCTTCGGGCGTCCGGGCCAGGGTCCGCGCCGCTGCGGCGGGGATGATGAGCAGTGCCGTGACCAGAAGCGCCCCCACGACCTGGATCGCCACCGCTACCACCCCGGCCAGAAGCAATGACAGAAGCAGCGTCCCGCGCGAAGGGTCCATGCCCCCCGCCCGCGCAAGGTCGGGGGACAGCGTGGAGGTCAGCAGCAGCGGCCAGTTCCGCCAGACAAGGAACGCCACGACCGCCGCGCCGCCCCAGATCAGCGCCAGGTCTCCACGGCCCACGGTCAGCACGTCGCCGAACAGGAACGCCTCGAGGTTGACCCGCGGCCCCGGCGTCAGCGCCACGGCAAAGAGGCCGACCCCCAGCGCCCCGTGCGCCAGCACACCCAACGCCGTGTCCACCGCGTGCCCTCGCTCTGTCAGGGCAAACACCAGCAGCGCCATCGCCCCCGCCACGAGAAGGATGCCCAGCGTCACCGGCGTCCCGAAGGCGAGGCTCAGCGCGATGCCCAGGATCGAGGCATGGGCCGTCGCATCCCCGAAATAGGCCATCCGCCGCCAGACGACGAAGCAGCCCAGAAGCCCGGCGGCCAGCGCCACCCCCACGCCCGCCAGCGCGGCGCGCATCAGGAACGAATCGAGGAGCATCACGCCTCCTCGCCGTGGTGGTGGTGATGATGCGCCGCATGGTCCGCGTGGTCGTGATCGTGCCGGTACAGCGCCAGCGCGCCCCTGGTCCCCGTTCCGAACAGCTCCCGATAGGCCGGCGCGGCGGACACCATGGCCGGATGCCCCTCGCAGCAGACATGGCCATTGAGGCAGACGACCCGGTCCGACGCGCTCATCACGACATGAAGGTCGTGGCTGACCATCAGGATCGCGCAGCCCAGCCGTGCCCGAATCTCCTCAAGGCTTTGGTAGAAGGCCGCTGATCCCGGCTGATCGAGGCCCTGCGTCGGCTCGTCCAGCATCAGGATGTCGGGCCGGGACAGGATCGCGCGGGCCAGCAGCACCCGCTGGAACTGCCCGCCCGACAGGTCGGCCATCTGCCGCCCCATGACGTGCCCCGCCCCCGCCTCGTCCAGCGCGGCCTCGGCCTCGGCCGTCCCGACCCGCGTCGGGAGATCGAGGAAACGCCGCACGGTCAGGGGCAGCGTCGGGTCGATATGGAGCTTCTGCGGCACGTAGCCGATCCGAAGCCCAGCCGCCTTGAGGATGCGCCCCTTGGTCGGCCGCTGCGCCCCGATCAGGCAGCGCAGCAGCGTGGACTTGCCGGACCCGTTCGGGCCGACCAGCGTGACGATCTCGCCGCCGTCGATCCTGACGGAGACGTCATGGAGGACCTGCGTCCTACCATGGCGCACGTCGAGATGCTCCGCCGCGATCAGGGCCATCAGGCCGCTCCCTTCGCATGAGGCCGGCAGGCCGGGCAAAGCCCCTGCGCCTCGACCACCGTCCGCTCGATGGCAAAGCCCTCGGCCTCGGCCTCCGGGGCAAGGGGCGCTTCGATGGCCTCCTCGGCCACGCGGCGGCACGACCGGCAGACAAGGAAGCTCGGGGCGTGCGGGGCGCCGGGCCGCGCGCAGGCGACAAAGGCCGACAAGCCCTCGATCCGATGGGCAAAGCCGTTGTCCACCAGGAACCCCAGCGCCCGATACGCCACAGGAGGCTTGGAGCCGAAGCCTTCGGCCTCCAGCCGCGCCAGCACGTCATAGGCCCCCAACGCGGCATGGGACTCGAGCAGGATTTCCAGCGTCCGACGGCGCAGGGGCGTCAGCGACAGGCCGCGCCCGTCGCAGGTCTCCTCGGCCGCGCGCAAGGCCGAGGCGATGCAGGTGCCGTGGTCGTGGCGATCAAAGGCATGGGGCATCACAGGGCCTGCGTTACAAGGTAACGACGATTAGCATCCCCGCGCCTCCCAACGCAAGGCCACCATTACAAGGTAACGATGCCTCTTGTTATACTATAACGACGCCGGTAGGACGGAGGGCGACCAATGCCTTCAAGGAGCCGTCATGCCCGCCACCTTCCGCACCAGCGCCCTTCTCCTGCTCACCTCAGCGCCCGCCTGGGCCGAGGTGCCGACCGTGCTCGCGGACACCGCCCCTGTCCATAGCCTCGTTGCCATGGTCATGGGCGACCTGGGGGAGCCCGCGATGATCGTGCCGCCGGGCACTTCGCCCCATGACGCCAGCCTGTCCCCGTCCGAGGCGCAGGCCCTGACCGAGGCCGAGCTGATCGTCTGGACGGGCGACGCTTTCCTGCCCTGGCTAGGGGAAAGCCTAGCCTCCCTCGCGCCGCAGGCCGAGGTGCTCGGCCTCCTGGACAGCCCCGGCTGGGAGCCCCTGCCGGCCATGGCCGACGAGGACCATGGGCACGAGCATGACCACGACCATGGCGGGGCCGAGATCGACCCGCATGCCTGGCTCGATCCGGCCGTCGCCGCGGCATGGACCGCCAGCATCGCCGACGCGCTCGCCGCCCTGGACCCCGACAATGCCGAAACCTATCGCGCCAATGCGGACGCGGCCTCTCAGCGCCTGACGGTTTTGGGCCAGGACCTGGCCTCGCGCCTTGCGCCCCATGCGGGCGTATCGGTGGCCGTGGGTCACAACGCCTACCGGTATCTTGAACGGGCCTCGGGCCTCGGGTCCAGCCGCGCCATCGCCCATGCCGACGGCGCCGGGCCAGCCCCTTCGGACGTGACGACCCTGCGCGAGGCCGTCCTCGCGGGTGAGGTCCGCTGCCTGCTCGTGGACGCCGAAACCGACCCGTCCTGGGCCGAGACGCTGGGCGAAGGCGCGCAACTGCGCACGGCCACCGTGGACCCGGACGGGGTGAACCTTGCGCCTGGGGCCGATCTCTACCCGACCCTGGTCGAGAACATCGGGCAGGCGCTGGAAACCTGCCTCGCGCCCTAACGAAAAACCGCCGGATCGCAGGGGTGCGATCCGGCGGCCAGGTCACCGGGTCCAAGGACCCGGATCGCGACCCCGTTCCGGGGCCTGCGTCAGGTCACTGCTGGGCGTCGGCCGACGGCAGCAGCACGGTGTCGATCACGTGGATCACGCCGTTCGACTGGTCCACGTCCGCGATGGTGACGGTGGCCGTGCGGCCCTGCTCGTCGGTGATCATCACCATGCCGTTCTGGGTCGTGGCCTGCAGCACGCAGCCGCCTACGGTCTCGATCGGGTGGGTGCCGCCATCGGCCTCGATCATGCCGACGATGTCCGTCGAAAAGGCTTCGGCGGCGATGACGTGGCAGGTCAGGATCTGCGTCAGCCGGTCCTTGTTCTGCGGCTCGAGCAGCGATTCCACGGTGCCCGCGGGCAGCGCGGCAAAGGCTTCGTTGGTGGGGGCGAGCACGGTGAACGGTCCCGCGCCCTGAAGCGTCTCGACCAGGCCGGCAGCCTGGACGGCGGCCACGAGCGTGGTGTGGTCGGCCGAATTCAGCGCGTTGGTCACGATGTCATTGGTCGCGGGCATCTCCGCGCCACCAACCATGGGATTGGCCATCTGGGCCAAGGCAGCCCCCCCGACGAGCGCGAAAGCGGAAGCGGCAAGAAGCGTTTTCATGATCTGGTTTCCCTGACTTCGGTTCTGACACCCCGGGGATCGTCCCGGGAACACCCAAAGTCACGAAGCGGGCCGGGACAGAGTTTCAGCAGTCTGCAAATTCTTGTGTTCACGAACGCGTGAAGACGAACAGACGTCAGAGCAGGCCCGCTAATGGCCGGTGAGCCTGGCCCTCAAAGGACGGAACGGCTTTTCCACGACCTCGTACACCAGGGCGGCCACGGCCACCGACAGGGTGAAGGACAGCAGGATCAGGGGCACGCTTCCCATCGCCAGACCGTTCCGGACCAGCGCCTGGATGATGACGAAGTGGATGAGGTACATCGTGTAGGGATACACGCCGATCCGCCGGACCCAGCCCCAGTTCAGGACGCGGAACACCGGAGCATCGGGCCACGTGACGGCGTAATGGAACACCGGCATGAGAGCGAGGCCCTGAAGGCTGTAACGGAGCGTGGAGCGGAATGCCTCGCCCTGATGGACGAAGGTTCCTTCAAAGACGACGCAGGAGGGCCAGGGCGGAACGGCCGGTCGGGAAGACCTGCCCCGCCACGCCGCGCCAGTGCATCAGCGCCAGGACGCAGCCGTACAGAAGGCTGTCGAACCGGGTATCGGTAGAGATGTAGATCGACCATTCCGACGACCCGAGGACGAAGTACCGAAAGCTCCGCCAGACGAGCAGGGCAACGAGCAGGACGATCAGATGCCTCAACCCGATCCAGCGCCGCCCGATGGCGATGAACAGGGCGGGCCAGATCAGATAGAAATGCTCCTCCACCGACAGCGACCAGAGAATCCCCAGGCCATTGACCCATTCGTCCGACCCCGTGAGGAGGGAGTGGTAGTTGTAGTAGAACAGGATCTGGCTCACCAGCGTCGAGCGGTCCAGATCCGCTCCGGCCAGCCCCAACATCGCCGCGACGCCCGCAAGCAGCAGGCAGGCCAGCAGAGGCGGCCCCAGGCGGACCAGGCGCCGCAGGTAAAAGGCCCCCAGCGCGATCGAGCCATACCGGTCGTGCTCCCGCGTCAGCAGCGTCGTGATCAGGAAGCCCGAGAGGAAGAAGAACACCGTCACCCCAAAGCCGCCCGGAATCAGGCACGACGCCCCGGCGTGGCTCAGCAGCACGATGAGGATGGACGCCGCCCGCAGGCCATCGAGCGAGGGGATGTAGGACGAGCCAGCGATCCCGGATGGGTTGGTCCCCCGGCCCCGGCCCTTCAGCGGGATCGCAGGCTCAGGCTGCCCCAAGATTCAACGCACCCATACCCAAGTCGGCCACCCCGAGATGACACAGCCCATGATGCGGCCCCGTCTTGGTTCTGGGATGTGGTGCTCCGGGGCGGCTCCTGCAAGCGTGCCTTGCAGGAACACGCACCTGCCACGGGGCGTGGACGGAGCGTGGACGGAGCGTGGACGAAGTCCGGCCTCAGAAGTCCGTCGGCGCGCCGCCCTCGCGCTTTCGCCGGGGCCACGAAGTCCGTCAGCGACTCGCGTGTGGCCGGGTCCATGGGCGGCTCCTCGAAACTCGCGAGGATCTCCTTGTAAAGCCGGGGCGCGCGCTCCTGCGTCCAGACGCCGCCTGCGACCTCCCAAGCCTCGCAGTTCCGCCAGTCCGAGACAAAGGGCGCGTAGAAGGCCTTCGCGTAGCGACCCTGCGTATGCTGGATGCCGAAGTGATGCCCTGACGATCCGACCTCGCGGATCGCGTCCAGCGCGATGTCGTCCACGCCCGTGGCCCAGACCGCGGGCTCCATGTAACGTTGGATCACCTGCAGGACCTCGCAGTCCATGACGACCTTCTTGGGGGAAGCGATCAGCCCCCCAGCCAGCCGCGTGACAGACCATGTTGGTGCGCGCTTGGACCGCCGACCACAGGCTGTTGCTGGTTTCCCACATCGCCTGCCCGTCCGGCACGTTGGCGGCACAGACTCCGCTCGCGCGCAGGGGCAGCCCGCAGAACCGCGCCATCTGGCCGGTCATCGGCGTGGCGCGCAGGTATTCCGGCGTGCCAAAGGCCGGAGCGCCCGACTTCATGTCCACATTGCTGGTGAAGTTCCCGATCACGCAGGCGCACCCTGGCGCGGCCCACTGGAACAGCGCGATGGCCGACAGCGCCTCGGTGACCGACAGCGCAACCGCTCCCGCCATGGTCACCGGCGCCATGGCGCCTGCCAGCGTGAAGGGCGTCACCACCACCGCCCACCCCCGCCGGATCATCCGCAGGCAGCCGTCGATCATCGGCCGGTCGTGCTTCAGCGGCGAGGTCGAGTTGATGTTGGCGTACATCCAGGGCGTCGCCTGGAACTTCCCCTCGGACAGGCCCCCCCGCGATCCGCACCATCCCCATCGCGTCCTTGACCCGCTCGCGGCCCAGCGAATAGGCGTGCACGACCTTGTCGGTGATCGTCAGCTTGTCGAACAGCACGTCGAGGTGACGCACCGAGGGATGGATCTCCACCGGCTCCACCGGATAGCCGCCCGCGACGTGGATGCGGTTGACGTGCTGCGTCAGCCGGAACAGGTCCGCGCAATGCCCGCGCGTCCCCGGCACCTTCCGCCCGATCTCCATGTCCCAGTGGTTCGGAGGCGAGGACACGTTGCCGAACAGGATGGCCGTGTCGCCGATGGGCAGAACGCGGTCCGGGTTGCGGGGGGTCGATCGTGAACTCCGGGCGCGCGGCCCACCATCTCCATCACCCAGTCCCGTCCCATGCGGAGGTTTCGGCCGTTGACCGTGCAACCAGCCTGCTGGAACAGCGCCACGGCCTCGTCGTTCAGGAACTCGATCCGGATCTCCTTGAGGACGCGCATCGCGGCGGCGTGGATCGCCTCCACGCCCGCCTCGTCCAGGGGCTCGATGCGACGGTCGTGGTCGACGGGATACGCCAAGGCATCTGCTCCATGACGGCCGTGCCCCGCCGCGCTGCGTTCCCGGCCCGTTCCCCATGGCGGCGCTTGCGCCCGCCCGCATCGGCCAGATCGTTGGGCATGGGGCCCTCCCTCCCGGTTCCGGGCACAGCCTGTCAGGCGGCCCGGTCCCGGTCGGACCCTCCTGCTGACGTCGGGGGTCGCTTTCGGGAAACGCCCTTGCCGCGTCCCGGCGCTCAGCCCCGCTCGGCCACCCAGTCCGGCAGCTCGGCGATCGACTCCAGCACCACGGTGCCGGCAGGCTCCAGCGCCTCGCGCCCGGCCACGCCGGTCAGGACGCCGACGCCGGCCATCCCCGCCGTCCGGGCGGCGGCAAGGTCATGCAGGCTGTCGCCCACCATCACGCAGGCGGCGGGCTCCAGCCCAACCGCATCGGCAAAGGCGAGGAGCTGCCCCGCCGCGGGCTTGCCGCCCCAGCCGCTGTCGAACCCGGCGATGAAGCCGAACCGCTCCTCGATCCCCGCCGCGCGCAGATGCGACCGCGCGGGCCCTTCGGTGTCGTTGGTCGCCACCCCCAGCGACAGGCCCATGCCCGCCAGCCGGTCCAGCACCTCGCGAAGACCCGCGACCTCCACCTGCGGCGCGTCGGCGGCGCGGTCGTTCATGCGCGCCATCAGCGCCTCCTTGTCCACCCCCGGCAGGACGGCGGTCAGGTGCTCGGCCACTGTCTCGGTGGTCGAGGCGATGACGATGCTGTCGGGATGGAACCGGCTCGTCGCCAGATCGTAGCCCAGCACCTCGGCGATGCGGTCGCGCAGGGCGGGGTCGCCGCCCGACTCGGCCTCGATCATGCCGCGGCTCCAGGCCCCCCAGGTCGCCTGGAAATCGAACAGCGTCCCGTCCTTGTCGAAAAGGATTCCCTTGATGCGCGTCATTCCACCGACCACGGCTCTGGAACAACAAAGGCCTTTAGGCCCGATGAGTGAACGCGCATCACGGCCACTCGTCCCGTTGCTGCCCCGGCAGCGCCATCAGCGCCCGCATGGGCGCGTCATAGGGCAGGCTGTGGTCGTCGCAGAACCTCTGGACCCAGCGATCCTCCATGGTGAGGAACTCGAGGATTCCGGCAAGGAAGGCAGGGTCCTGGGCCCGCTCCCTGGCATCTTCAAGGCTCGCTCCCGTTGCACCGCTCAACTGCGGGAGAAGCTCCTCGTCGGCGGCGATCCAGGCCAGGGCCTGCAGGGCGATGGTTTCGGCTTGGTCAGGGTTCATGAGAGATGGTTACCAGCATGGAAAGGGATTCTTAAGGTTTTGGTCTCAGATTTGACACAGAGGGACAAGCGGCGGCCAACGAAGGATGGAAATGATGGGCGGCCACGTCTTGATTGTCGATAGGGACCCGGTGCGACGCGCCGCCCTGGGGGCCGACCTGGCCGAAGTGGGCAAGAAGACGGCGGAATGCGGCCATCCTTCGGACCTCCCCGGCCTTGTGGCAGCCTGCCGTCCCGACCTCCTGCTCCTCGACCTCGATGAGGACGGCGCCGCTGCCATCGAAGCCATGGAACAGGCCAGGGCACGACCCGGCAGCCCCCTCCCCACGCTGGCGCTGACTCCGCTGGGCCGGCCAGACCTCCGGCTGGCGGCGCTGCGCGCCGGGGCCGAGGATGCGACCAGCCGCGGCATGGCCGCACGGCTCCTCCAGGCGCGGGTCCGCAGCCTCCTGCGCGGCCGCGAGGCCTCGGTCGATCTCGGCGGGCCGGAGGAGCAGGCGCTGTCCCTGTCCGGCCTGTCGGAGGAACCCGCGGCCTTCGTCGCGGCCCCCGCCCCGTGGCGGCCGGCGCCCACCCGCGTCGCGGTCCTGTCCGCGCTGCGCGGGGCCTCGCTGCCGCCTGGCGCGCTGGCCCCCCTTTTGGGGTGCGAGGTGACGAGCCTTCCCCTCGTCACCGGCCTGCCGACGAGACTCAGCCCCGACCTGGTGGTGATCGACGTCAGCGGCATGCGGGGCGATCTCGCGCAAGGCGCGCGCGTCCTGGCTCTTCTGGCCGAACTGAAAGGCCACGCCGACACGCGCAACGCCGCCACGCTGGTCCTCCTCCCCGCCGAGGCAATCGAAACCGCCGCCCTCGCACTCGATCTCGGGGCCGGCGACGTTGTGGTCGGCCCGGTTCTTCTGGACGAGGTGGCGGAGAGGGCCCGCGCCCTCCTGAGCCGCCGCGCGGTGGCGGAACGCTTCCGCGCCCAGATCCGGCGGCATCTGCGCGCGGCCGTGACCGATCCCCTCACCGGGCTGCACAACCTGCACCACGCCGACCCGGCCCTGCGCCGCATGGCCGAGGCGATGGGACAATCCGGCCAGGGCCTCGCGGTCATGATGCTCGACATCGACCACTTCAAGTCGATCAACGACCGCCTGGGCCACGCCGCCGGGGACCGCGTGCTGACCGAGGTGGCGCGACGGCTCAAGGCCCGGCTGCGCAAGGGCGACCTCCTGGCCCGCGTGGGAGGGGAGGAGTTCCGCGCCGCCCTGCCGGGCTGCACGCCCGAACGCGCCCGCGCGATTGCCGAGGATCTCCGGCAGGCCGTGGCCGCGCGCCCCTTCGCCGTCGGGCCCGGCCGCCCGTCCGTGAGCCGCCGCGCCGTGGCGGCAGTCGGCGCCAGGGCCTCGGCCCCCGTCGCTCCGGCAGCCAAACCGACGCCCGGCCCGGCAACGCTGACCGTCACGCTGTCCATCGGCATCGCGACGGCATCGGCCGAGGACGTGGCGGCGGGCCTGTCCCTGCCCCAGCTCGTGGCGCGGGCGGACGCAGCGCTTTATGCGGCCAAGGACGCAGGCCGCAACACGGTGGTGCTGGCCCCCTCCGGCCCCTGAGGCCGGACGGCGGGGGTTCCGCCCAAAGATCGGAAGCGAAGGGATCCAAGCGAGCCTTGGGGCGTTATCCATGCGTCATCCCCCGCAGAGCCGGCGCATCCCTGCGCCCCATCAGCCCCGATCAGGTCCATGGAGCAGCCCTCCTTCGTCTATCCCGCCTACGCCCGCTCCGAGCGGATCGCCGATGGCGTGATCCACGCGCTGGGGGTCACCTTTGCCCTGACGGGGGCCTCGATCCTGACGACCTTCGCGATCCTGCACGCCGACAGCGCGCGAGCCGTTGCGGTCGCGGTCTACGGTTTGGCCCTGATAGGGACGTTCATAGCCTCGGCCTGCTACCACATGACCCCATGGGAGCGGCTCCGCCCCACGCTGCGGCGCCTGGACCACGCCGCGATCTTCCTCAAGATCGCGGGCACTTTCACGCCGCTCGCGCTCCTCATCAACGGCGCCTTCGCCTGGGCGGTGCTGGCGCTGGTCTGGTCGCTGGCGCTGTTCGGGGCGGTGTCCAAGGTGTTCTTCTGGCGCGAGCCCGGACGATTGGGCTACGCGATCTACCTTGGCCTGGGCTGGCTGGGCGTGCTGCTTCTGTGGCCCCTGGCCGCCGCGCTGCCGCCGCCCGCTCTGCTGCTGACGGCGCTGGGCGGCGTGCTTTACACCTTGGGCGTGGTGTTCTTCGCCTGGGATTCCCTCAAGTTCTCGAACGCGATCTGGCACGCCTTCGTGCTCGCGGCCTCGGGCTGCTTCTTTGCCGCCATCGCGATGGGGACCTTCGCCTAGCGCCGGATCTCGGCCGCGGCCCGCGCCACCGTCGCGATCCGCTCCCCGTTCGACGGATGCGTGCCCAGGAAGCGGTTCCCCGGATCGGGCAGCCGAAGAAAGAACTGCGCCCCCAGGATCGGGTCATAGCCGGCCTGAGTGGCCACAAAGGTGCCCAGCCGGTCGGCTTCCAACTCGAAGTCCTTGGAGTAGCTGCGCGCGCCCACCTGCGCGCCCAACCGCTGCGCTTCGCGGATCGAGGCGGGGGTCGCGCCCTGGGCCTGGCTGGCAAGCTGGCCAAAGACCGCCGCGCCCAGGCTCGCGTATTCGTCCTGCAGCGCCAGATGCCCGGCGATGTGATGCGACGCCTCGTGCGCCATGACAAACGCCAGCTCGTCCGGGTTTTGCACCGCCGAGATCAGCGACACCGTGAAGGCCAGGAGAGGCCGCCCGCCGGATTCCAAGGTCTGAAAGGCGTTGGGCGGCATGCCGGGACGGTCGTCCACCACGATCCGGAAATCGCAGTTGGCCGTGGGATTGCGCTGCGCGCATTCGGCCTCGGCCACCGGCTCCACCCGCGACACGACCTCCAGGAAACTTTGCGCCTGAGCCCGTCCGGCTTCCAGCGTAGCCTCGGGAATCACCCGCTCGGACCCGGGGCGCAGGGGAAGGCCGCAGGCGGCAACGGTCAGGCAGGCCGCCAAAGCGGCGAGAAGACGCAGGCTCATGAGGTCCGGAAAAGCCAGAAAGGGACGCGAGCCAAGCCTACCGGGGGCCGCGCCCGCGGACCAGCCGCGACATGCCCCCGCTCACGAGATCGGCACCATCCTGTCCTGTTGCGGCCACGGGCTCCGCGCCCTACCCTTTGGCCATGGTCACCATCGAGCACGACTTCGACGCCACCGTCGTCACCCTTGTGGATGACGGCCCCGCCCCTCTCCAGGAGGATGTGACGATCTGCCTTTTCGAGGAATGCGTCACCGTGGAGCAGTACGACGAACGCCGGGACGAGGTGGTCAAGGTCACCCTGTCCACGGCCCAGGTCCGCGACCTTCGCGCGGCGCTGAACCTGCCGGAAGGCATCTACAAGGTCCGCGCCAGCTGAACGCGGTGCCGGCCCGCAAGCCGGCTCCCGCCTCAGCCCCCGGCCCGGAGGAACCCGCCAGGCCAGCGCGCAGCCTGCCGAGCGCGCGCGGACGATGATGATGTGCCAGTCGCCCTGCATGACGCAGGGCCTTAGCGCCCGCCCCGCACGCGCGAAGCGACGGAGGCAACCTCCGGCTTCGTTATTGGGGATGGCCGGATTGCGGATGGCGGGGGCGCGGCGAACGCCCTTCCAACGCCGCCGGCCAGGGATTACGTCAGCCCCGACGCATCCGAAGGACGACCCATGCCCGACAAGAACCCTGCCGCGCTCGACTTCCTGCTTTCGCGCCGCTCGCGCCCCGCGCGCACCCTCGGGCTGCCCGTCCCGTCGCAGGACGAGGTCGGCCAGCTTCTGGCCGCCGCGACCCGCGTCCCCGATCACGGCAAGCTGGAGCCATGGCGCTTCATCGTCCTGACCCGCCCCGCGACCGACCGGCTCGCCCGGCTGGTCGAGGAGCGCGGCCCCGTCCTAGGGCAGGAGCCTGAGCGGATCGCCAAGGCGGCCTCGCAGTACTCCATGTCCGACCTCGCGGTCGTCGTCGTGCAGGTGCCCCGGCCCACAGAAAAGGTGCCGCTGATCGAGCAGACCTACTCCGCCGGGGCGGTCTGCCTGTCGCTGCTCAACGCCGCACTTGCGCAGGGCTGGGGTGCCAACTGGCTGTCCGGCTGGCCCACCTACGACGAGACCTTCCGCCGCGAGGGCCTGGGCCTGCGCGATGGCGAAACGGTGGCGGGCGTCATCCACATCGGCACGCCGGTGGCCGAATCCCCCGACCGCCCCCGCCCCGACGTGGCCAAGCTTACCACTTGGATCAGCGCGTGATCCGGGACGTCACCCTCGCGGTCGGGCAGCTTCCCGATCGGCGGTTCCAGCGGGTGCTCTGGCGCGGCGTGGCGCTGGCGCTGCTCCTCCTGGCCGCGGCCTCGGCGGGGCTGCTCTGGTTCCTGGCCTGGGCACTGCCGGACACCTTCACGCTCCCCTTCGTGGGCGAGGTGACTTGGCTCGACAACCTCGCGGGCTGGGCGGCGGTCCCGGTCGTGTTGGTACTGTCGGTGTTCCTGATGGTGCCCGTCGCTTCGGCCATGACCTCGATCTTCCTCGACGAGGTGGCCGAGGCGGTGGAGGACCGGCACTACCCCGGCCTGCCCCGCGTGCGCCCGCAAGGCTGGGGCGAGGCGCTGCGCGAATCGGTCGGCGCCTTCGCGGTCGTCCTCGTGGCCAACGCCCTGGCGCTGGTGGCCTACCTGCTGCTGGCGCCGCTCGCCCCTGTGATCTTCGTCGTGCTGAACGGTTTCCTGCTCGGCCGCGAATACTTCCGCGTGGCGGCCCTGCGCCGCGAGGGACGCGCAGGCGCGGACGCGCTACTGCGCGCCCACCGGGGCAAGGTCTGGCTGCTGGGCGGCCTGATGGCGATCCCGCTCTTCGTGCCGATCCTGAACCTGATCGTGCCGACGCTGGGCGCGGCGGCCTTCACCCATCTCTATCACCGCGTCAGGCGGCGTTAGTTCGCCACGCGCGGGGGCTCCATCCGGCCGAACCAGTCAAGGTCGCGGACCCCCCAGGGCCCCCAGGTCAGCATGATGGCCAGCCCCACCCAGATCGCCACGGCCCAAAGCGTGGTGATCCGCGCCTTCCGCCCGAGCGCGAACTCGTGCGGCGAGGAGGCATGCGTGCCCGGCACGATCTCGCCCGCGTCGCCCTGCGTGACAAGCCGCAGGGGCAGCACGATGAAGAACACCATGAACCAGACGACGGAAAACAGCACGATGGCGCCGGTGATGGTCATGGATTCCTCCCTGCAGGCCCGCCCGACATAAGCGGCGCCGCGCCCAAGGCCAAGGCGCCCCGGTGCCGCAGGTCAGGCCTGCTCCAGCTCGATCAGGGTGCCGTTGAAGTCCTTGGGATGCAGGAACAGCACGGGCTTGCCATGCGCGCCGATCCTGGGCTCCCCGCCACCCAGCACGCGCGCACCCGCTCCCACCAACCGGTCCCGTGCCGCGAGGATGTCGTCCACCTCGTAGCAGATGTGATGGATCCCGCCCGAGGCGTTCTTGCCCAGAAATCCCTCGACCGGGCTTCCCTCGCCCAGAGGCTCCAGCAGTTCCACCTTGGTGTTGGGCAGGGTCACGAAGACCACCCGCACCCCATGCTCGGGCAGGTCCTGCGGAGGTTCCACTTCCGCCCCCAGCGCATCGCGGTAGCGCGCGACGGCCTCAGGCAGGTCGGGGACCACGATGGCCACGTGATTCAGGCGTCCGATCATGAACGGATTACGGGCCAGCCGCAGCCGAAAGGCAAGTCGTTCGTGCTTAACCAAGAATTCACCAGAACGCGCGAATCTGTTTCCCAGGACAGAACGGAAGCACTCCTCATGGGCAGCCTCGACGATCTCCTCCCACATCGTGCCGCTTCAGCCGACCAACCGCTGGCCGGGCTGACCCTCCTCCTCGTGGAGGACAGCCGCCTCTCTGCCGAGGGGGTGCGGATGTTCTGCCGCCGGTCCGGGGCACGCCTGCGCCGCGCCGACAGCCTGGCCACCGCGGAACGGCACCTGCGCGGCTACCGGCCGGACGTCGTGATCGTGGACCTCCACCTGCCGGACGGCTCGGGGCTGGACCTGATCGCCCAGTTGTCCCAATCGCGGCCGCGCATCGACGCCATCCTTGCCCTCAGCGGCGATCCCGACACCGCGCTCTTGGCGCGCGCGGCCGGGGCCGATGCCTTCCTGGCCAAGCCGCTGACCCTTGCGGCGTTCCAAGACACGCTGCTGTCGCGGCTCCCCTCCGACCGGCGTCCCCAGGGCTGGCGCGCCGGTCCCCCCGTCCCGCCGGTGGTCGATCCCACAGCGCTGCGCGAGGATCTGGAGCACGCCGCAACCCTGCTGGCGCAAGCAGATGCCCCCCTCGAGTATGTATCGGGCTTCGTCAAGGGCGTGGCCCGCACCGCCGGGGACCGCGCCCTCGCCCAGGATGCCGCCGCCGCCGCCAGCGGGACGGCACCCGACGTCGAACGTCTGACCCGGTCGCTCGGGCGCAGGCTCTCTCACCCCTAAGGCCAGGGTCCGCCCTAGGCCAAGGGGTCGCGAGCCACCAGAACCGGCGCGGTCAGCGCGGAAAGCGCCTCCCTCTGCCGCCGCATTCCAACGAAATTCCCCGGGTCGAGCCAGCGGTCAAAGGCCGCCTCCAGCGCGGGCCAGTCCTTGTCGATCGCGGCGAACCACGCGGTGTCGCGGTTGCGCCCCTTCACCACCGTCGCCTGCCGGAACACCCCCTCGAAGGACAGTCCCAGCCGTTGCGCGGCCCGGCGCGAGGGACGGTTCAGCGCGTCGCACTTCCATTCATAACGGCGATATCCCGCCGCAAAGGCCCAGCGCATCATCAGGACCATCGCCTCGGTCGCCGCCGGCGTCCGCTGGAGCGCGGGGGACAAGCAGATATGCCCGACCTCGATGGACCCCGCCTCGGGCGCGATCCGCAGGAAGCTCGCCACCCCCGCCGCCCGGCCGGTGTCGAGATCGCGGATCGCGTAAAAGAAGGGGTCCTCTCGCCGGGCCATGTCCTCGGCCCAGTCCTCCCAGTCCCGCTGCGCGGCGAACGGGCCATAGGGCAGGTAATCCCAGATGGCGTCGGACTCGCGGTTGGCCGGGTGGATCTGCGGCCCGTGCCGCGCCGGGTCCAGCCGTTCGAGCCGGACCCAATGCCCGTCCAGCACCGCCGGACCGGGCCGGGGCGGCGGGGTCCAGTTCAGGACGGGCTCACCGAAAAGAGGCGCGGACATGGGGGCTCCTTAGCTATGCGGGCGCACCGTGGCGCGCGGCCCGCGCAACCGCAAGGGCGGCCCCCCGCCGCATCCCGACCCTCGCCCGCCCCGGCGCGCCTCCGCCGTGGACAGGCCGCCGCCCGTGCCCTAGCCTTCCCCTCGTCCAGCGCCCCACCCTCCTGAGGCCCCCGATGACAACCCACGCCTCCGACCGCCGCCGCCTGCTCCCCTGGGCCATCGCGGTCGTCGTCCTGCTGCTCGTGGCCGTCGCCATGCAGGTGACGGACGCAGTCAACTGGGCCCCCGGGGATTTCCTCGCCGCCGCCCTGATCATGGCCCTGGGCTTGGGCGTTTGGGAAATCGCTCAGCGCCTCACGCCGCATCGGGGACGGCGCGCCCTCGCCGCCGCCGCGATCTGGCTCGTGGTGATCTGGATCTGGGCCGAACTTGCGGTGGGCGTCGTCACCACCCTGGGGTCCTGAGGCCGGGTCGCGGGGGACCGCTCGGCGCCCTCGGGCTTCGTTAATCGCGACGCGCGATCCTGCCAGCGATCCGGGCCCTGCCCCGGCCATCCAAGGCGAGGGCTCGACCCGTGACCACCCGCGACCACGACATCTCCTGGATGCGAGCCTATGGCTGCGATGACGCGTTCCTGGCCACCGTCCGCCTAAACGAATCCAGGCGCAAGGCGCGGGATTCAAAATGGCGCGCCGAGCTTGCGCCCGAGGAGCGGCGCGCCTGGGACCTGATCCTAGGCCTCGCGGACCACCCGGAGCCCGAGGTCGCGCAACTGGGCAGGCGTGGGCTCGCTGGGCGCGCCCATGAGCAGGTCCTCGGCCCGCTGGTTCATCGGGAACAGGATGACCTCGCGAATGTTCTGCTCATCGGCGAGCAGCATCACCATCCGGTCGATCCCGGCCGCGCAGCCCCCGTGCGGGGGGGCACCATAGCGAAAGGCGTTGACCATGCCGCCGAACCGCTTCTCGACCTCGTCCTGCCCGTAGCCCGCGATCTCGAAGGCCTTGAACATGATGTCGGGCCGGTGGTTCCGGATGCCCCCGGAGATCAGCTCATAGCCATTGCAGGCGAGGTCGTACTGGTAGGCGTGGATGGAGAGCGGGTCCCCGTTCAGAGCCTCCAGCCCCCCCTGCGGCATGGAGAAGGGGTTGTGCGAGAAGTCGATCTTCCCGTCGTCGGTCTTCTCGTACATCGGGAAATCGACGATCCAGCAGAAGGCGAAGCGGTCCTTCTCGGTGAGCCCCAGCTCGTCCCCGATCACGGTCCGCGCCCGCCCCGCGATCTTCTCGAAGGCGTCGGGCTTGCCGCCCAGGAAGAACGCCGCATCGCCCAGCCCGAGGCCCAACTGCTCCCGAATAGCCTCGGTCCGCTCAGGCCCCAGTGCCTTGGCGATGGGCCCGGCGGCCTCCATGCCCGACTTGTCCTCGGCCTCGCGCCAGAAGATGTAGCCCATCCCCGGCAGCCCCTCCTTCTGGGCCCAGGCGTTCATGCGGTCCGCGAACTTGCGGCCGCCGCCCTTGGGCGCGGGAATGGCGCGGACCTCGGTCCCGTCCTGCTCCAGCAACTTGGCAAAGATGCCGAAGCCGCCGCCCCGGAAGTGGTCCGAGACGACCTGCATCCTGATGGGGTTCCGCAGGTCGGGCTTGTCCGTCCCGTACCAGAGCGCCGCGTCGCGGTAGGAGATCAGCGGCCAGTCGGCATCGACCTTGCGGCCGCCGCCGAACTCCTCGAACACGCCCTTGATGACCGGCTGGACGGTCGCGAAGACGTCCTCCTGCGTGACGAAGCTCATCTCCAGATCAAGCTGGTAGAAGTCGGTGGGCGACCGGTCGGCGCGCGGGTCCTCGTCACGGAAGCAGGGCGCGATCTGGAAGTAGCGGTCGAAGCCCGACACCATCAGAAGCTGCTTGAACTGCTGCGGCGCCTGGGGCAGCGCGTAGAACTTGCCGGGATGCAGACGCGAGGGCACGAGGAAGTCGCGCGCGCCTTCGGGCGAGGACGCGGTGATGATCGGCGTCTGGTATTCGCGGAAGTTCTGGTCCCACATGCGCTGGCGCAGGGAGCGGACGACATCGCTCCGCAGCATCATCTTGCGCTGCATCTGCTCGCGCCGCAGGTCGAGGAAGCGGTAGCGGAGCCGCGTCTCCTCCGGGTATTCCTGGTCGCCGAAGACCTGGAGCGGCAGTTCGCCCGCCGGGCCCAGCACCTCGACCTCACGGATGAAGACCTCGACCTCGCCGGTCGGGATCTTGGGGTTCACGAGGGAGGCATCGCGGGCCTTCACCACGCCGTCGATGCGGACGCACCATTCGGCGCGGAGCTTCTCCACGTCCTTGAAGGCCGGGGAGTCGGGATCGGCCAGGCACTGCGTGATGCCGTAATGATCGCGCAAGTCCACGAACAAGATGCCGCCGTGGTCGCGGACGCGGTGGACCCAGCCCGCCAGCCGCACGGTCTGCCCGACGTCGGAGGCGCGCAGGTCGGCGCAGGTTTGGGTGCGATAGCGATGCATGGGCGGTCCTCCGGAACGGTCGGGCCGATCCATCGCAAAGGGGCGGGGAAGTCAAGCCGGGGTCAGGCTACCAGCACCGCCGGCACAAGGCCCCGCAGCGCATTGCCGACCGCGAGCCGCACCCGGGGCAGGTCCTCGGCCCTCAGCACCTCCTCGCGCGCGCCCTGCTCCAGCATCTCCTCCCGCAGGATGCCCGGAAGGCAGCCGCAGGCGAGCGGAGGGGTGCGCCAGCCCTCGCCCCGGTCGAAGAACAGGGTGGTGATGGTGCCCTCGCAGACCTCGCCCCGTTCGTTCAGGAACAGCCATTCCTCGATCCCAGCGGGCAGCGCGGCTCGCGCCTGATCGTAAAGGGCACGGCGCGTCGTCTTGTGACGCAGCCAGGGGTCGGCCGAGGCAAGGCGCGTTGGGTGGACCGCGACACGCCAAAGCGTTGCGGGGGCGGGCAGCGGCCCCTCGGTGACGTGGAACCGGCCTTCATGATCCATCGTCAGCCGCAGGCGCGCGGGAGTCGTCCGGCCCTCGCGCAAAGCCGTTCGGGCCGCCCCACGGTCGAAGCCCCAGCCCAGCGCGGCGGCGGAGCGGGCCATGCGGGCCAGGTGGCGCCCTTCGCGCAGCGGGGCCGCGCCGTCCCAGGCCAGCGTCTCGATGAGCGTCAGGCCGGGCTCAGCGCCGGCCCGACGAAGCGCGTCTTCCACAGCGCCTCCTCCCATTCGCCCTGGGCGGTTGAATCCGCCACGATGCCCCCGCCCACGTTCAACGTGACGTCCCGCCCCTCGATCCTCAGAGTCCGGATCGCGACCGAGAAGTCGCAGGACCCGTCCGGCCCCATCCAGCCGACCGCGCCGCAATAGACCCCGCGCGGATGCGGCTCCAACTCGCGGATGATCTGCATGGCCCGGATCTTGGGCGCGCCGGTGACAGAGCCGCAGGGAAACAGCGCGGGCATCAGCTGCGACAGCGAGGCGGGCTCGGCCAGATCGCCCTCGACCGTCGAGGTCATCTGGTGGACCGTGGCGTAGGGCTCCAGGGCATAGAGCGCGGGGACGCGGACGCTGCCGGGTCGGGCCAGCCGCCCGATGTCGTTGCGCAGAAGGTCCACGATCATCAGGTTCTCGGCGCGCGCCTTTTCGCTGGCCTGCAATTCGGCCGCGAGCGCCGCATCGCGGGCGGGGTTCGGGTCGCGCGGCGCGGTGCCCTTCATGGGGCGCGACGTGATGCGGCCCGCTGGGTCCACCCGGAAGAACAGCTCGGGCGAGAGCGACACGACCGTGGGCCCGACGCCCAGCTCGGCATAGGCGGCGTGCCCGGCCCCTCCGGCTCCGCGCAGGCGGTGGAAGAGATCGAGCGGCGTGCCTGTCAGGCGCGAGGACAGCGGGAAGGTCAGGTTCACCTGATAGCAGTCCCCGGCCGCGATGTAGGCCAACACCGCGGCAACAGCGCGGTCATAGTCGTCGCGGGCAATGAGCGGCTTTGGCTCGGTGAGCGTTGCCGCACCGGCTTGGGTGGCTCCCAGGCCCCCTCGGGCCGGCCCGTCCGGAAAGACCCCCATGACGAGGAGCGGCGCATTCCCCCGCGCGATCCCGGCCAGACGCGGTTCAAAGGCCGCCCCGGCCTCGTAGGCGATCCAGCCCGCGACCCAGTGACCCGCAGCACGGGCTTCGTCGAGCCGCGCCAGGGCGGGCGCGACCTCTGGCACGGCATGGGCCGTGACGACCTCGCGCGCGGATTCGAACCAGGCCGGGCCGTTCGGGCCATGCTCAACGAAGACGCGAGGCTGTTCAGTCATGGCGCGCAAGCGGCACATCCAGGTTGGGAAAGTCAACGAGCCCGCTTGCCGCATAGGTCAAGCTCATGCTCACTGAGGACACGGCGGAGCAGATAACCGCGAAAAACACAACAGGAGAGGACTAACTTGAGCGACTATTCCGATCACGACCGACACGAGGACATCAAGGTCCTCCACGGCATGGGCTACGCCCAGGAACTGGAGCGGTCGATGAGCCGCTTTTCCAACTTCGCGATCTCCTTTTCCATCATCTGCATCCTGTCCGGCGGGATCAACTCGCTCGGGCAGGCGACCTCGGGCGCGGGGGGCGCGGCCATCGGCATCGGCTGGCCCCTGGGAGTCCTGATCTCGGGCGTCTTTGCGTTGGGGCTCGCGCAGATCGCCTCGGCCTATCCCACAGCCGGGGGGCTCTACCACTGGGGCTCCATCCTGGGGAACCGCTTCACGGGGTGGCTGTCCGCCTGGTTGAACCTGCTGGGCCTCGTGACCGTGCTGGGGGCCATCAACGTCGGCACCTACTACTTCTTCCTGGGCGCCTTCGGACCCGCCCTGGGCATGGAGGACACGCTGGTCACCCGCGTCGCCTTCGTGGCGGTCATCACCGCGCTGCAGGCGCTGGTGAACCACATGGGCATCCGGCTCACCGCCAAGCTCACCGACTTCTCGGGCTACCTCATCCTCCTCACGGCGGCGGCGCTGGCCATCACCTGCCTTCTCGCGGCCGACACCTGGGAATGGAGCCGGCTCTGGACCTTCGGCAACTACACGGGGACCGAGGGGGCGAGCGCCGTCTGGCCGGTGGCCGTGGGGGGGCTCATGGCCTTCCTTCTGGGGCTGCTGCTGCCGGTCTATACGATCACGGGCTACGACGCCTCGGCCCATACCGCCGAGGAGACGATCAACGCCTCGCGCGCAGTGCCCATGGGCATGGTGACCTCGGTCCTCTGGTCGGGCCTTGCCGGGTGGATCATGCTGTCCAGCTTCGTGCTCATGCTCCCCAGCATGGACGAAGCAGCGGCGCAGGGCTGGAACGTGTTCTTCTGGGCCATGGACACCCAGGTGAACCCGGCGGTGAAGGTTGTGCTCTACGTCGCGATCTTCGCGGCGCAGTGGCTTTGCGGGCTGGCCACCGTGACCTCCGCCTCGCGGATGCTTTTCGCCTTTGCGCGGGACAACGGGGTGCCGGTCGCCTCGCGGACGCTCGCGACCGTGTCGCCCCGCTACCGCACACCGGTGGCGTCGATCTGGACGGCCTCGACCCTTGCCGTGCTGTTCGTCTGGTTCACCTCGCTCATCACCATCGCGGGCACGCCCGCCTATTCCATCGTCGTGTCCTGCACGGTGATCTTTCTGTTCCTGAGCTTCGCGCTGCCGATTGGGCTGGGCCTGGTCGCCATCGGCGGGCCGAAATGGCCGGTGATGGGTCCGTGGAACATGGGAATCGGCACCTACAAGGTCGTGGCGGTCCTTTCGATCCTGTCCATGGCGCTGATCTTCTTCATCGGGGTCCAGCCGCCCAACGACTGGGCGCTGGAGATCACGCTGGGCTTCGTCGTGCTGGCGCTGCTGATCTGGGTGCTGGTCGAGAACCGCCGCTTCAAGGGCCCGCCCATCGGCGACGAGATCGCGCGTCGCCAGGCGGCCATCGCGGCGGCCGAGCGGGCCGTGGGCCAAGGTTCGGCCCCGGCGGCGGAAGGTCAGCGGGCCTGAGAGTCCCCGCGGCATCGGCAGGATCGGTGAAGGGGGGCGGGCCTGCGACGGCTCGCCCCTTTTCATGTCCCTTGCGGCCCCGCGCCCCGTGTCTATAAGCGCGTCGATTTGCGCGAGGGGTGGGACCAATGCCGAAGCGGACCGACATCAAGAGCATCATGATCATCGGCGCTGGCCCCATCGTGATCGGGCAGGCCTCCGAGTTCGACTATTCCGGCGCCCAGGCCTGCAAGGCCCTGCGCGAGGAAGGGTACCGGGTGATCCTGGTGAACTCCAACCCCGCGACGATCATGACCGACCCGGGGCTGGCCGACGCCACCTACATCGAGCCCATCACCCCCGATGTGGTCGCCAAGATCATCGAGAAGGAGCGGCCCGACGCGCTGCTGCCCACGATGGGCGGGCAGACGGGTCTGAACACCTCGCTCGCGCTCGCGGATATGGGCGTGCTGGAGCGGTTCGGGGTGGAGCTGATCGGCGCCAAGCGCGAGGCCATCGAGATGGCCGAGGACCGCAAGCTGTTCCGCGAGGCGATGGACCGCATCGGCATCGAGAACCCGAAGGCCGAGATCGTGACCGCGCCCAAGGATGCGAACGGCAAGCGCGATCTCGCTGCCGGCGTGGCCATTGCCATGGAGGCGCTGGAGCATATCGGCCTGCCGGCGATCATCCGGCCCGCCTTTACCCTTGGCGGGACCGGGGGCGGCGTGGCCTACAACCGCGCCGAATACGAGCACTACTGCCGCACGGGCATGGACGCTTCGCCTGTGGGGCAGATCCTTGTCGATGAATCCCTGCTGGGCTGGAAGGAGTACGAGATGGAGGTGGTCCGCGACCGTGCGGACAACGCCATCATCGTCTGCTCCATCGAGAACGTGGACCCGATGGGCGTCCACACCGGGGATTCCATCACCGTCGCCCCGGCGCTGACGCTGACCGACAAGGAATACCAGGAGATGCGCAACGGCTCCATCGCCGTGCTGCGCGAGATCGGCGTGGAGACGGGCGGGTCGAACGTCCAGTGGGCGATCAACCCCGCCGACGGCCGCATGGTCGTGATCGAGATGAACCCGCGGGTGTCGCGGTCCTCAGCGCTCGCCTCCAAGGCCACGGGGTTCCCCATCGCCAAGGTCGCGGCCAAGCTGGCCGTGGGCTACACGCTGGACGAGCTCGACAACGACATCACCAAGGTCACGCCCGCGTCCTTCGAGCCGACCATCGACTATGTCGTCACCAAGATCCCCCGCTTCGCCTTTGAGAAGTTCCCGGGCGCGCAGCCGCTGCTGACCACCGCCATGAAGTCCGTGGGCGAAGTCATGGCTATCGGGCGCACGATCCACGAATCGCTCCAGAAGGCGCTGGCCTCCATGGAGACGGGGCTCACGGGGTTCGACGAGGTGGCCATCCCCGGCGCGCCCGACAAGTCGGCCGTGGTCGCGGCGCTGTCCAAGGCGACGCCCGACCGGCTGCGGACCATCGCCCAGGCGATGCGCCATGGCCTGACCGACGACGAGATCAACGCCGCGACCAAGTACGATCCCTGGTTCCTGTCCCGCATCCGCGAGATCGTCGAAACCGAGACCCGCATCCGCAAGGACGGCCTGCCGGTGACCGAGCACGGGTTGCGGCAGCTCAAGATGATGGGCTTCACCGATGCGCGTCTGGCCAAGCTCACGGGCCGGGACGAGGGGCAGGTGCGCCGCGCCCGCCAGCGGCTGGGCGTCCATGCCGTCTTCAAGCGCATCGACACCTGCGGCGCCGAGTTCGAGGCCCAGACGCCCTACATGTATTCGACCTACGAAGTCCCCGCGATGGGCGACGTCGAGGACGAGGCCCGGCCCTCGGACGCGAAGAAGGTGGTGATCCTCGGCGGTGGCCCGAACCGTATCGGCCAGGGGATCGAGTTCGACTATTGCTGCTGCCACGCCTGCTTTGCGCTGAGCGAGGCCGGCTATGAGACCATCATGGTCAACTGCAACCCCGAGACGGTCTCCACCGACTATGACACCTCGGACCGGCTCTACTTCGAGCCCGTCACCTTCGAGCACGTCATGGAGATCCTGCGGGTCGAGCAGGAGCGCGGCACGCTGCACGGCGTCATCGTCCAATTCGGCGGGCAGACGCCGCTGAAGCTCGCCAACGCGCTGGAAGAGGCGGGCATCCCGATCCTGGGAACCACGCCGGACGCCATCGACCTGGCCGAGGACCGGGAGCGGTTCCAGCAACTCGTGGAGCGGCTAGGGCTGAAGCAGCCGGTGAACGGCATCGCGTCCTCGCCCGAGCAGGCCTTTGCCATCGCCGAGCGCATCGGCTTTCCGCTGGTGATCCGGCCCTCCTATGTGCTGGGCGGCCGCGCCATGGAGATCGTGCGCGACCAGGACCAGCTGAGCCGCTACATCCGCGAGGCGGTGAACGTGTCGGGCGACAGCCCGGTGCTGCTGGACAGCTACCTGTCGGGCGCGACCGAGGTGGACGTGGACGCCCTGTGCGACGGCACCCGCGTCCATGTCGCGGGCATCATGCAGCATATCGAGGAGGCCGGGGTTCATTCCGGCGATTCGGCCTGCTGCCTGCCGCCCCATTCGCTGGAGCCCGCGATCATCGAGGAGATCCGCAAGCAGACCGAGGCGCTGGCCCTGGCGCTGCAGGTCGTGGGCCTGATGAACGTGCAGTTCGCGATCAAGGACGGGGTGGTCTACCTCCTCGAGGTGAACCCCCGCGCCTCGCGCACGGTGCCCTTCGTGGCCAAGGCCACCGACAGCGCCATCGCGTCCATCGCCGCGCGGCTGATGGCGGGCGAGACGTTGGACGGATTCCCCCTGCGCGAACCCTATCCGAACGCGACCTACGACACCCCCCTGCCCTATGCCGATCCGATGACGCTGGCGGACCCGAACATGCCTTGGTTCAGCGTCAAGGAAGCGGTGCTGCCCTTTGCCCGCTTCCCCGGCGTGGACACGATCCTTGGCCCCGAGATGCGCTCCACGGGCGAGGTGATGGGCTGGGACCGGTCCTTTGCCCGCGCCTTCCTCAAGGCGCAGATGGGCGCAGGGGTCCAGCTTCCGCGCGACGGGCGGGTCTTCGTGTCGGTCAAGGACGCCGACAAGGGCCCTGCCATGCGCGAGGCCTCGGACGTGTTGGTGACCCTTGGCTTCCAGATCGTGGCCACCCGGGGCACGGCCTCCTGGCTGGAAGGGCACGGCATCCCCTGCGAGATCGTCAACAAGGTCTATGAGGGCGGTCTCACCATCGTGGACCGACTCAAGGACGGGCATATCGCGCTGGTGATGAACACGACCGAGGGCACGCAGGCGGTCAGCGACTCGCGCGATATCCGCGCGGCGGCGCTGAGCGAGCGCATCCCCTACTTCACGACGGCGGCTGGAGCCCACGCGGCGGCGCTGGCGATCCAGGCCCGGGAGGAAGGCGAGGTGGGGGTGAGGAGCCTGCAGGCGTGATGTCGTCCTGGCCGGACCCAGGCCCGTCCGCCTCGCGGCGCCGGGCCTCGGACCTGGCGTCGTTCTCGCCCTCGCGCCGTCCAAAGTAGTAGCCGATGACCACGCCGACGATGCCGGTGTAGACGCTGGCCGTCTGGGCGAAGTACTGCGAGTACTCGGTCAGCGGCACGTTCGGCTTCAGCAGCGGATAGAGCGCCATGGAGCCGGTGATCGTCATGAAGAACCCGACCACGAGAAGGGCCAGGACCGACTGGACGTGGGGCTTTCTCATGCTGGTGACCTGTCCTTCATGGGTTGTTCGTCACTCCTGAAAGAGCACGTAAAGCTGGACCTCCTTGATCACCGCTTCCATGGTCTCGGAGTTCTGCTTCACCACGACCCTGCGTGGCTCGGAGTAGCCGAAGGCCAGGACGTACTGCCCGTACAGCCATTCGACGAGGACATTGGATTCGTCCTCGACGTCGCGGGTGAAGCGGAAGATCAGCATCTCGGTCGTGTTGGCGTCGATCAGGCGCTTGCCGCCGACGATGCCGCTGCCCAGGTCCATCCGGGCCAGCGAATAGCCGTGACTGTTCAGGATCTCGACGACCTTCTTCATCAGGGGACGGGCTTCGGGCACGTCCGGAAAGGTCGAGCCGGTCGGAAATTCCAGGGCCGTGTCCGGGTGGAAGACGACGTCAGCCTGAGCGACGGCTCCCAGCACGACGCAATGGAGGGCGATCAGGGAACCGACGACCCGGGAGATGACCATGGCACCCTCCTTGTCTCCAGCGAACCCCTAAACAGTAGCATCAACTTGTGCTTCTGTGTGGATAAACTGGAAACACTGGGCGACTGGCGTTGGGCCGAGCCGGACCATCGCCTGACACCCCCGCGAGGCGCCATGGGTGATTCCGAGCCCGGGCTCTTGCCGGGCCTAGCCATGCAGAAGGCGCCCGGCCCAGAGGAGGTGCCCGCCCCGTAAGGCGGGCCCGAGGCATGCGGCTTAGCGCACGCCGAGGTTCGCCCGGTCGAAGGCGTAGCGCTGCTCAATCTCCTCAAGGCTCGCGCCCCGGATCGCGTCGTCGATCCACATGGTCGAGGTCGTGGGGATCTGGCCCAAGCCGTTGGGCCGCAGGATCATGAAGCGTTGGTTCACCTGGTCCGCGCCCTCGGCGGCGAGCGTGGGGCCGGTGTAGCTGTAGACGAGTTGGTTGTTCAGCAGCACCCGGAACAGGCCGTCCGCGCCCTTGGACCAGTTGGCCAGCACCACGAATTCGTTGAACTGGTCAAAGGGGCTGACGCGGAGCGTGGTGTCCTGCGGCTCACCGACGCCATAGCTCCCCTGCGGGCAGCGGTTGCGCAGGAACATCCGGCGGTCCGCGATGCTGTACTGGATCGAGAAGCACGGCCCCGCATTCTGCTGGAACCACTGGACCAGCGTCGGCGCCGAGCCCGAGCTGGCCTGGCCAAAATCGCCGCCCAGCATCAGGCTGAAGGCCTGGAGCGTGGTGCCGGCCAGGGGCGTGGTGTCGTTGATCTCGATCCGCTCATTGCCCTCGGCGCAGTCGTCGGGAAGGCCGCCGCCGATCCGCGCCCCGCAGTCGCCCGGGACGAGCTGCATGCGGATGGAGGTCGCGCCCAGGCGGATGCGGTTCGGATCGGTATCGACCGCGATGCGGCCCGGGCGCAGGGACGCCTCCTGCGAATGGGCCGGGGTGAGGCCCGCAAAGTTCTCGGCCACCGCCGCGCTCTGGAAGTCGAGGCCCTGCGCGTGCCCCAGATTGGCGGCCAGCATCAAGCCACCTGCCAGAAGTAGACCTCGTCCCGTCATGGCTCGTGCTCCCCATGGGTTTCGGGGGCGGCTGCTTGGCCCCCCTTTCGTTCTGGAGGTAAGCGGGGATCGCCATGGGGGAAGTCAGGATTTCCCCGACGGGCCGGGATGCGCCAAAGCCACGCCATCCGGCGACGGTCGCCCCCGGAACCCTGGAAGCGGGCGGCCTGCGGAGGTAGTCCTGAGGGCATGGCCAAGCTGCATTTCAACTATTCGACGATGAACGCGGGGAAGAGCACGATCCTCCTCCAGGCGTCCTACAACTACAACGAACGCGGGATGGCGACCTACCTGCTGACCGCCCGGCTGGATGACCGGGCGGGCCAAGGGCGCATCCGGTCGCGCATCGGAATCGGAGCGGAGGCGGACACCTACGGGCCGCAGGACGACCTTTACGCGATGATCGCGGCACGGCTGGCGACCGGACCTTGCGCCTGCGTCTTTGTCGATGAGGCGCAGTTCCTGAGCCCCGCGCAGGTCTGGCAGCTTGCGCGGGTCGTGGACGACTTGGGCGTGCCGGTGATGGCCTATGGGCTGCGGGTCGACTTTCGTGGAGAGCTGTTCCCGGGCTCGGCCACGCTGCTGGCGCTCGCGGACGAGATGCGGGAAGTGCGGACCATATGCCATTGTGGGCGCAAGGCCACGATGGTGGTGCGGCGGGATGCCGAGGGCCGCGCCTTTCGCGAAGGGCCGCAGGTCGAGATCGGCGGCAACGAGCGGTACGAGTCGCTCTGCCGCCGCCACTGGCGCGAGGCGGTGGGCGACCGTTAGAGCGTGTTCGGGGGCGTGCGCCCCTCGGCGAAGGCCACAAGGTTGTCGAGCGCCATCCGGCCCATCGCCTCGCGCACGCTGAGGGTTGCGGTGCCGAGGTGGGGCAGCAAGACGGCGTTGTCGAGCGCGCGGAGGCGCTCGGGGACCTCGGGCTCGCGGGCATAGACGTCGAGGCCCGCGCCCGCGATCTGGCGGGACTCAAGGGCAGCCATGAGCGCGTCCTCGTCCACCACGTCGCCGCGGGCGATGTTCACGAGGAAGGCGCTGGGCTTCATCTGGGCAAGTTCGGGCGCGCCGATCAGGCCCCGCGTCTCGGCCCCGCCGGGGACGGCGGTGACGACGATATCGGCTTCGCGCAGGAGGTCGGGAAGGTCGGCCACCTGCCGAGCGGGCAGGTCCACCGCCTTGGGCGAGCGGTTGTAGTAAAGGACCGGCATCCCGAAGCCATGATGGCAGCGCCGCGCGATGGCTTGGCCGATGCGGCCCATGCCGACGATTCCGACCGTCAGGCCGGTGACATGGGTGCCCAGCATCTGCGTGGGCTCCCAGCCGGTCCATTGTCTGGCGCGGAGCATCCGCTCCCCCTCGCCCGCGCGGCGGCAGGTCATGAGGATCAGCATCATCGCGATGTCGGCGGTGGCGTCGGTGACGGCGCCGGGGGTGTTGGTCACGGTGATCCCGGCGGCCTTGGCGGCGGCGACGTCGATGTGGTTCACGCCGACGCCGAAATTGGCGAGGATACGGCAGCGGAACGGGCCGCCCGCAAAGGCGTCGGCGGTGAAGCAGTCGCCCAGCGTCGGCAGGATCGCGTCGTAGTCACGCAGCGCCCGCGCGGCCTCCTCGGGCGAGAGGCCGTGGTCGTTGTTGGCGAAGGTCGTGTCGAAGTGCTGCGCGGCAAAGGCCATGTTGGCCTCGGGCAGGCGGCGGGTGACCAGGAGCTTCAATGGAGCCGCCCGCCCACGGGGACCTGATGCTCGGGCTGGACCAGGACCACGGCGCCGTTCTCGTCGGGGAGGCCCAGGACCAGCACCTCGGACACGAACTTGCCGATCTGGCGCGGCGGGAAGTTGACCACGGCCAAGACCTCCTGCCCCACAAGCTTCTCGGGTGCGTAATGGACGGTGATCTGGGCGGAGGAGCGCTTTTCCCCGATCTCGGGGCCGAAGTCGATCCAGAGCTTGATCGCGGGCTTCCTGGCCTCCGGGTAGGGTTCGGCGCGGGTGATGCGGCCCACGCGGACGTCCACGCGAAGGAAGTCGTCGAAGGTGATCGTGTCGTCGGTCATGCGCGTCCAAGCTCCTCGCTCCGCGCGGCAGCGGCGCGGACGGTACGGCGGATAAGGGGGGGCAACTCGGCCATCAGGACCTCCAGGCCCGCCTGGGTGGTGCCGCCCGGCGAGGTCACGTCCCGGCGAAGCTGGGCGGGGTCGGTTCCCGTCTCCTGCGCGAGGGCCCCGGCCCCGGCGACGGTCGCGCGGGCGAGTTGGAGGGCGAGGTCGGGGGACAGCCCCTCGGCCTCGCCTGCGGCGGCGAGGGTCTCGATCAGGTGGAAGACATAGGCCGGACCGGAGCCCGAAACGGCGGTCACGGCGTCCATCTGGGCCTCGGCGTCGAGGCGCACGACCTCGCCCACGGCGGACAGGAGCGACTCGGCCAGCGCGATATGCGCGGGCGTGGCCTGAGCGTTGCCGATGATGGCGGTGATGCCGCGCCCGATGGCAGCGGGGGTGTTGGGCATGGATCGCACGACCGGAGTGCCGGGGCCGAAGGCAGCCTCGAAGGCGGACAGCGGCGTGCCGGCGGCGATGGACACGACCAGCGTCCGCCCCCCGCCCAGCGCGGTCATGACGGGCAGCGCCTGTCCCATCATCTGGGGCTTTACGGCGACCAGGGCCACGGCGGGCGCGTCGGGCATCGGGCCGTTCAGGGCCGCGCCGGTGGAGCGGAGCCAGTCGGACGGATTCGGCTCGATCACATGGACGGCAGAAGGCGGCAGCCCCCTGGCGAGCCAACCCCTCAGCAGCGCCGATCCCATCTTACCGCAGCCCAGGAGCACGAGCCCCCGCGCCGCCACATCGTCCATCGCCATCGCATCCCCCGAGAAGTCGGGGCGACCCTAGGGGCACGGCGGGGCCGCTTCAAGCACGGCTGGGTTTCAGGCGCGGTTGGGCAAAACGAAACGGCCGGGCGCTGGGCCCGGCCGTCGAGATCGTTGCCGTGAGGCGGGTCAGGCGCGGCCATAGGCCTCGGCGATGGCGACCTGCATCGCGTCCTTGGGCGACTTGCCGCCCCAGACGGCCAGTTGCACGGCGGGGTAGAAGCGCTCCGCGCTCATCATCGCGGCGTGGATCATGGTGTCGATCTGCTCGGGGCTCGCGATCTGGTCGCCCGCCAGCACCAGGCCGTAGCGGAACACGACCATCTTCTCCTCCTCCCACCAGGTGAAGGAGCCGGCCCAGCACAGGTCGTTGATCCGGTTCAGGAGGTCGAAGAGCGCGGGCAAACGGTCCGCAGGCGGGTCGAGCTCGTAGGTGCAGAGAAGGCGCAGGGTCTCGTCCGAAGGGGACCAGGCAAGGGTCAGCGCATAGGAGCGCCACTGACCTTCGAGGGTCATGGCGATCTGGTTCTCGGCCACGCGGTCGAAGTCCCACTCGTAATGCGTGGCGATGGTTTCCACCACGTCGATCGGGTGGATTTCGCCTTCGTCGAGATAGGTTTCGGAGATGGTCATAGCTCGGGCCCCTTGCTGTGGCGTCCCGGAGCGGAATGCGTCCGGAGCGCGTTGCCTGCTCCAAGGTTCGGTGGGCTTGCCACCGCCCCCTACGAGATATGGTGAGGCTTACGGCGAGTCTGTAAAGCGGTTTCTTGGGGACAAACGGGAACACGGGCGTGAACGACACGCCCTTGCCGCTTTGTCAGGCGCCGGGGGAACCGGGCCATTCGTCCTGGGATTGCACCTCATGGGCCGCGCCCTGGAGACGCGACTCGAGCGCGGTGATGCGGGCGGACAGGGCGTCGTTCTCCTCGCGGGCCTTTTGGGCCATGGCGCGCACGGCCTCGAACTCCTCGCGGGTCACGAGGTTGCGGTCGGCCAGGATGCGATCCACCAGGGACTTCATCGCGCCCTGCGCCTCGTCCCTCGCGCCCTGCGCGACGCCCATGGCGTTGGTCACGAGTTGCGACATATCGTCGAGAAACTTGTTCTTGGTCTGCATGGGGCGCTCCGGCATCTGGTCGTATCGAGATATGGGGGGAGCCGCGCCCCCACGCAAGGTTGACACCCCGCGCGGTCCTGCCCAAGGAAAGGGCTTATGACCGGCATCCCTTTTCCCGACATCTCGCCCGAGATCTTTTCCGTGACGATCTTCGGCCTGCATTTCGCCCTGCGGTGGTATGCGCTGGCTTACATCGTCGGCATCGTCATCGGGTGGCGGATCGCGGTCGCCGCCCTGAAGCGCCCGCATCTTTGGGCCGGGGGCGTCCCGCCGATGACGCCCGCGCAGCTCGAGGCGCTGCTGACCTGGATCATCCTGGGGATCATCGCGGGCGGGCGGCTGGGCTATGTGCTGTTCTACCGCCCCGGCTACTACTTGGAGACCTGGTGGGAGATCCCGGCCATCTGGCAGGGCGGCATGTCCTTTCACGGCGGGTTCCTGGGGGTGACGACGGCCATCCTCGTGTTCTGCTGGCGCGAGAAGGCCCCCTTGGGCGGGGTCGCGGATGCCATCGCCCTGGCTTCGCCCCCGGCGATCCTGCTGGGACGCATCGCCAACTTCATCAACGCCGAGCTTTGGGGCCGGCCGACCACCCTGCCCTGGGGCGTTATCTTTCCGGGCGAGGCGGCGCAGGACTGCCCCGGCGCGGTCGATGCCTGCGCGCGACACCCGTCGCAGCTTTACGAGGCGGGGTTGGAGGGCCTGCTGCTAGGGACTCTCCTGATCCTGCTGGCGTTCCGCTGGGGGGCTTTGCGGCGGCGCTGGTTGCTGACGGGGGTGTTCCTGGCCGGCTACGGCATCGCGCGGTTCCTGGTGGAGTTCGTGCGCCAGCCCGACGCGCAGTTCGTGTCGCCCGGGAATCCTTTGGGCCTTGCCGTCCATTGGAACGGCTGGGGGCTGACGATGGGGCAACTGCTGACGCTGCCGATTCTGCTGGCGGGCGCGCTGCTCATTCTTTGGGCACGGCGGCGGACGCGGGCGGTCCCGGCGTGACGCCTCTGGCCCGCCTCCTGGCCGAGCGGATCGCCGCGACGGGGCCGATGACGGTGGCGGACTACATGGCGGAATGCCTGCTGCACCCGCGCTATGGCTACTACGCGACACGCGATCCCCTGGGCGCGGCGGGCGACTTCACCACCGCGCCCGAGATCAGCCAGATGTTCGGGGAATGCCTGGGGCTGGCCCTCGCGCAGGCCTGGATTGACCAGGGCGCACCTGCGCCGTTCGTGCTGGCCGAGATCGGGCCGGGGCGCGGGACGCTCATGGCCGACGTGCTGCGGGCGACGCTCCGGGTGCCGGGGTTCCACGACGCGCTGTCGGTGCATCTGGTCGAGGCCTCGCCCACGCTGCGGGCCGAGCAGGCCAAGCGGGTGCCGGGCGCGGTCTGGCACGACACGGTGGAGGGCCTGCCCGACGCGCCCCTGTTCCTGCTGGCCAACGAATTCTTCGATGCGCTGCCGATCCGGCAATTCCTGCGAGAGCCCTTTGGCTGGTCCGAGCGGGTGGTAGGGCTGTCGGACGGGCAACTGGGCTGGGGCCTTCGACCGCTGGGACAGGTTCCGGTGCTGGCGGAGCGGCTGGCCGACACCCCCGAAGGAGAGGTGGTCGAGCATTGCCCCGCCCTGCCCGGCATCATGGGCGAGATCGGCCGCCGCATCGCCGCGCATGGTGGCGCGGCGCTGGTGGTGGATTACGGCGGCTGGCACCTGACGGGCGACAGCTTCCAGGCCGTGGCGCGCCACGCCTATGCCGACACCCTCGGGACGCCCGGCGAGGCGGACCTCACGGCTCATGTGGATTTCGAGGCGCTCGCCCGCGCCGCCCTGCCCGCCCGCGCCACGACCATGGCGACCCAGGGCGAACTGCTCCTCCGGCTCGGCATCGCCCAGCGGGCCGAGGCGCTGGCGCGGAAGCTTGCGGGGGATCGCCTGATGTCGCACCTCGCTGCGCTGCGGCGCTTGACCCTCCCCGACGAAATGGGGACGCTGTTCAAAGCGGTGGCCTTCCATCCGCCCCATACCCCACCGCCGCCTGGATTTGAGTAGTTGAGCCTCGACATCATCACATCGCCCGTGCTGGAGCCCGTTCGCCACGCCTTCTTCGGCCGCGCGGGGGGTGCGTCATCGGGGGTCTTCGCGGGCCTCAACTGCGGGCAGGGCTCGACCGACCAGGCCGAGGCCGTGACCATCAACCGCCGCCGGGTGGCCGAGGCGATGGGCGTTCCCGCCGAGGCGCTGGTTGGCGTGAACCAGGTCCATTCCGCCGATGTGGTGGTGGTCGAAGGCCCCCTTGCCACCCGGCCCCGGGCCGACGCGCTGGTCACGCGCGTTCCGGGCCTTGCGCTGTCGGTCCTGACCGCCGACTGCCAACCCGTGCTGTTCGCCGATGCCGAGGCCGGGGTCATCGGGGCGGCCCATGCGGGCTGGAAGGGCACGCTGGGCGGCGTCCTCGAGGCCACTGTGGCGGCCATGGAGCGGCTGGGCGCCCGGACGAACCGCATCCATGCGGCCATCGGGCCCACGATCAGCCAGCGTGCCTATGAGGTCGGGCCCGAGTTCATGGACCAGATTCTGGCCGAGGATCCCCGCGCCGCGCGCCACTTCGCCAGCGGCAAGGGGGACCGGCTGCTGTTCGACCTTCCGGGCTATGGGCTTCAGCGGCTCCGGCAGGCGGGCCTGGGCGAGGCGGCCTGGACGCGGCACTGCACCTATTCCATGGCCGACCGCTTTTTCAGCTACCGCCGATCGGTCCATGCGCGCGAGGCGGATTACGGGCGCCTGATCGCCGCCATCCGGCTTTAGGGCCGGTCGTTACGCCACCTTAACCGGCCCTCGTGCAGGTTGTCCGTGCAGGGCACCCCCGCCCTGCCGGAGCCTGGATGATGACGCGGCTGCATGGCCCACCCATGACCCTGTATGGGCCGATCCGTCCGATTCGGCCGGCTGGACCGGTTGGCCGGACCGCAGGCACACGCCCGGGGCGAGGTCTGGCGATGGATTGGGACAATCGCCCCAGCCTTTGGATGATTGACCCTGCGCGTTCAGCTCACCCGCCCCGGTATTTGACTGGGCGTCAGCGCTCGGGCGATCCAAGGGGGGAAGCCATTCTTCATGGCTGTTGTCGGTGGGGGCCGACAGCTGGCGTGACGCACCGAACGGTGATCGGATGACCAAGACGTATGGACCCCCGCCCGGGACGGCCGCAGGCCGCTCCCTTCCCTTCCTGCCCGAGCCCGGGAGCGCGCCGACGCCTGGCCTGGGTGCGGAGCGCCCGACCCGCAGGGCCGTGACGCTGCTGCGGCGCGTGGAGGTGGTCACCCTGTCGCCACGCGGCGGGATCGAGGAGACGAGCTGCCTCCTCCCGTCCCTGCCCGCCTTCGAAGAGCCCTTCTCCGCCTTTGCGCGCGGCACGATCTTTGCGTCCGACCGGGGCATGGTCTCGGTCGAGGATGTGTGGCCCGGCATGGTGCTGCGCATCGCGGACGGGGGAACGGCGCGGGTGCTCTGGCGCGGATCGACAGTGATCGTCCCCCGGGGCGAGGGCCAGGATCCCGCGATGACACGGCTGACCCGTGTCGCCGCCGAGTCGATGGGACTGGGGAAACCGTTCCAGGATCTCGTGCTCGGGCCGCGCGCGCGGGTCGTGGTTCGCCGCCCCGCCGTGCGCCTGCTCACGGGGCGGGATGCCGCGCTCGTTCCGGCAGCGGATCTGGTGGACGGGGTGAGCCTTGTCGAGGTGACGCCCCCTTCTCCGGTCGAGGTCTATCACCTGGCCTTCGCCCGCCACGAAACGCTTCTGGCCAATGGCATAGAGGTGGAAAGCTATCATCCCGGCCCGCTGCACGCGCTTTCGCTCCGGGGCGATCACCTGGCCCTGTTCCAGAGCTGTTTCCCGCAGCACCCGGACCTGCTGTCCTTTGGCGATCCCGCGCTGCCCCGGCTCCGGCGGCACGACCTCGATCTGTTCGACGCGGTCTGATGGGTCAGGATGCGGGGGGGACCGGAACGCCGGGCTCGTCCTTGCCGCTGCGGATCACGAGGCTGGTCTTGACGCTGGCCACGTTCGGCGCCGGGGTCAGGGCCTCGGTCAGGAAGCGCTGAAAGGCGCGCAGGTCGGGGGCCGCGCATTTGAGGATGAAGTCCACCTCGCCGCTCAGCATGTGGCATTCGCGGACATAGGGCCATTCGCGCGCAAGGGCTTCGAAGGCCTGCAGGTCGGGTTCGGCCTGGCTTTTCAGGCGGACATGGGCAAAGGCCCTGACCTCGAAGCCAAGGCGCTGGGGGTCGATGTCGGCGTGGTAGCCGCGGATGTACCCGGCCTCCTCCAGCGCGCGGACGCGGCGCAGGCAGGGCGGCGGCGAGATCCCGACGCGGGCGGCCAGTTCGACGTTGGTCATGCGGCCCTGCGCCTGGAGCAGGGCCAGGATGTGCCGGTCGATATGGTCGAGCCGCTGGCCGGGCATGGGTCCTCCGTCAATCCGCGCGACCCTACAGGCCACCCCCGGCACGCGCAATTATGTTTCGCGCCACACATTGTCGCCATGCAGGGCGCGAGGGTTCCGCAGGCTGGTGCGGCAGGTTATATGCAGGCCCTGCACGCCCGAGGGAGATGAACCATGGCCGATCCGCGTCACGTCCGGCTTCTGATCGTGGGGTCCGGCCCCGCCGGTTACACGGCTGCCGTCTATGCCGCGCGCGCGATGCTCGCGCCCGTGCTGATCCAGGGCATGGAGCCGGGCGGGCAGCTCACGACGACGACGGACGTGGAGAACTGGCCGGGCGATACCAGCGTCCAGGGGCCCGAGCTGATGATGCGGATGGAGGCTCATGCGCGCGAGATGGGCGCGGACATCGTCACCGACCTCGTGACCCGGCTCGACCTGTCGAAGCGGCCGTTCCGGGCCGAGACGGACTCGGGGCAGGTCTGGCTGGCCGATGCGATCATCCTGGCCACGGGCGCGCGGGCCAAGTGGCTCGGGCTGCCGTCGGAGGAAAAGTACAAGGGCTTTGGCGTGTCGGCCTGCGCGACCTGCGACGGGTTCTTCTACAAGAACCAGGAGATCGTGGTCGTGGGCGGCGGCAACACCGCGGTGGAGGAGGCGCTGTTCCTCACGAATTTCGCCAGCAAGGTGACGCTGGTTCACCGCCGCGACACGCTGCGGGCCGAGAAGATCATGCAGGACCGGCTGTTCCGGCATCCCAAGATCGACGTGATCTGGAACCACGCGATCGAGGAAGTCCTGGGCGAGCAGGGCGTGACGGGCGTGCGCCTGCGCGATGTCAGGACCGGTGCTGTCCGCGACGTGCCCGCGACCGGCTTTTTCGTCGCCATCGGCCACGCCCCGGCCTCGGAACTGGTCGATGGGCAGCTGGAGTTGCACAACGGCGGCTACGTCAAGATCGAGCCCGGCTCCACCCGGACCAGCGTCGAGGGCGTGTTCGCCGCGGGCGACCTGACGGACCACGTCTACCGTCAGGCGGTGACCAGCGCCGGGATGGGCTGCATGGCCGCCCTGGATGCGGAGCGATGGCTGGCCGCGCAGCCTATGACCCACCTGGGCGAGACGCTGTCCAAGACCCAGGATCCGAGCCCCGCTTTCTCGCATTGGTAAGGCGTTCGCACGGGCCGCCTTGCTGATGCTGCAATGCGGCGTTTCGTGACCTTGGGGCCTTTCCCTCCTTGCAGCGCGCTCGCGCCGCCGTTACGGGGGCGCGCTAACCCGTGTGCCTTTTCGCCAGAAAGCTTTCGAATGCTGGACTCCTCCGTATCCGCCTCCGACGAAGGTCCCTCTCCGATGCAGAACCTCGGCCCGATCCCAGAGCTCTACGTGTCCGCCGATTCGGCTCAGAAGCTGAAGGTCGAGGCCGGCAACCTGCCGAGCCATGACCTGTCGGCCCGGCAGATCTGCGATCTCGAGCTGCTGATGAACGGCGGGTTCTTCCCGCTCAAGGGCTTTCTCGGGCAGGCGGACTACGACTCGGTCGTGGATAGCATGCGGCTGAAGGACGGCACGCTTTGGCCGATGCCGGTGACGCTCGACGTGTCCGAGGCGTTCGCCGACAAGGTAGAGGTCGGGCAGGACATCGCCCTGCGTGACCAGGAGGGGGTGATCCTCGCCGTCCTGTCCGTCACCGACAAATGGGTGCCCAACAAGGCGGTCGAGGCGGAAAAGGTGTTCGGCGCCGACGACCCTGCCCATCCGGCGGTGAACTACCTGCACAACAAGGCGGGCAAGGTGTACTTGGGCGGGCCGATCACCGGCCTGACGCCGCCCGTCCATTATGATTTCAAGGCGCGTCGCGACACGCCGAATGAGCTGCGGGCCTTCTTCCGCAAGATGGGCTGGCGCCGGATCGTGGCGTTCCAGACCCGGAACCCGCTGCACCGCGCCCACCAGGAGCTGACCTTCCGTGCCGCGCGTGAGGCGCAGGCCAACCTGCTTATCCATCCCGTCGTCGGCATGACCAAGCCGGGCGACGTGGACCACTTCACCCGCGTCCGCTGCTACGAGGCGGTGCTGGACCAGTACCCGTCCTCGACCACACACCTGTCGCTTCTGAACCTCGCCATGCGGATGGCTGGTCCGCGCGAGGCGCTGTGGCACGCGATCATCCGCAAGAACCACGGGCTCACGCACTTCATCGTGGGACGCGACCATGCGGGTCCGGGCAAGAACAGCCAGGGCAAGGACTTCTACGACCCCTACGCCGCGCAGGATCTGGTGCGCCAGCACCAGGCCGAGATCGGCATCGAGATGGTCGACTTCAAGCAGATGGTCTACGTTCAGGAGAAGGCGCAGTACTTCCCCGTGGACGAGGTGCCCGCCGGATCGACCGTCCTCGACATCTCGGGGACCGAGCTGCGCCGCCGCCTGCGCGAAGGGCTGGAGATCCCGGAATGGTTCTCCTTCCCTGAGGTGGTCAAGGAGCTGCGGAAGACCTCGCCCGCGCGGTCCAAGCAGGGATTCACGGTGTTCTTCACCGGCTTCTCGGGCTCGGGCAAGTCCACCATCGCCAACGCGCTGATGGTCAAGCTGATGGAGATGGGCGGGCGTCCGGTGACGCTTCTCGACGGGGACGTGGTGCGCAAGCACCTGTCGTCGGAGCTGGGCTTCTCCAAGGAGCATCGCGACATCAACATCCGCCGCATCGGCTATGTCGCGAGCGAGATCACCAAGAACGGTGGCATCGCGATCTGCGCGCCCATCGCCCCCTACGCGACCACCCGCCGCGAAGTGCGCGAGATGATCGAGTCGTTCGGCGCCTTTATCGAGGTGCATGTGGCGACATCGATCGACGAGTGCGAGCGCCGCGACCGCAAGGGACTCTACAAGCTGGCCCGCGAAGGCAAGATCAAGGAGTTCACGGGCATCTCGGACCCCTATGACGTGCCGGCGAGCCCGGAGTTGCGTGTCGACACCGAGGGGCTCGATGTCGATACCTGCGCGCATCAGGTGATCCTGAAGCTGGAAAGCATGGGCCTCATCAAGGGCTGACACGACAAAGGGGGCCGCAAGGCCCCCTTTTCACATCCAGCGACAGGCTGCGACCGTCAGGTGCCCGCAGTGGGGCGGACCATGCGGCGGATGATGTTCTCGCCCAGGACAAGGTGCAGCAGCGCCCCGCCCACATGCAGCACCACCAGCAGCAGCAGAACCCAGGCCAGCAAGCTGTGCAGGTTTCCGGCCGCGTCGATGCCGAAGAACCAGGCCAGAACGCCCAAAGGCGGCATCAGCAGCAGAACGATATAGAAGGCCCAATGGTTGAGCCGTCCCAGCAGGGCCAGGATGTGATGCTTGCTGCCCGCCGCCGTTTCGACCGGGCGCCGGAGCCGGGCGGCCAAGCGGCCCAGCATGATCAGGAAGATCGCGATGCCGAGGCAGATGTGCACGAAAGCCGGACCCCATTGGCTAATGGACTGGCCTTGCTGCACCGCCTCATAGACCTGTGACATGCCTCCGCCGATCAGCCAGTTCACCACCACGAGGACGGCAACCGTCCAGTGCAGCGTGATCTGGTAGGAGGAATAGCCATGCCGCGCATGAGCCGCGCGCGCCGAGGGAGTCGTAGGTGTCGTGGTCATGCCTTGGGTCCGGTCGTCGGGGCCCCGCTGCCCCTGCCCGGATAAACCTGATCCGGCGGGCCGGGTCGTCAATCCCCTGCCCGCCTCGTCGGGGGTGCCTGCATCAGTGGACTGTCACCGGCACCCGGTCGTATTGCCGCGCAAGCACAAAGGCGAGGTCGCGATCCGCCACCAGCGCGAGTTGCTGGCCTTCGGCGTCATGGACGGCAAAGATGGTCTCCAACTCGCCCGCCTGCTCGCGCAGTTCCTCGGGGAGGTCGGCGACAGCGATGGGCTTCACATAGACGATGTCCGCGCCGATAACCTTCAGATCAGGCTTGGCGCGGTGGTTTGCATAGGGACCAGTCACTTGACCGCACTCCTTTTGATGCGGACGGTCTGGACGACCGTCTCGGGGACATGGCGGGTCAGGTCGACATGAAGGAGACCGTTCTCCATCACCGCCTCACCTACCTCAACGCCTTCGGCCAGCACAAAGCTCCGCTGGAATTGGCGTGACGCGATGCCCCGGTGCAGAAAGACCCGTCCTTCGCCGTCCTCGACCTGCCGCCCGCGGATCACGAGCTGCCGATCCTCGACGGTGATCGAGAGGTCGGTTTCGGTGAAGCCGGCCACCGCGAGGGTGATCCGGTAGGACCGATCCGAGGTCTGCTCGATGTTGTAGGGTGGGTATCCGTCGTTCCCGGTCTTGGCGGTCCGTTCGACCAGGCGTTCGAGCTGCTCGAACCCCAGCAGGTACGGATGGGTCCCCAAGGTGAGTTTCGTCATTGCGACACGTCCTTTGCGCGAAAGCGACCGTCAGTCACGGTCCCCATGGTAGGCAACCGCTTGTGGCAAATATGGGGAAGCTCTTGGGCTCCAGCAAGAGCCCCGGGGCTGGTCGGGGCGGGCCTGACACGTTAATGTTCTCGCACCCTTGCGAGGATCCGATGAACATTACAGCCGCGATGGACGAGTCCGAAGTGCTGCACGTCGAGCTCGACGTGCTCCGGCGCGAGCACCGGGAGCTTGATGAGGCGATCCAGGCCCTTGAGGCGGAAGGGTCGCGCGACATGCTGACGATCCGCCGCAAGAAGAAGGAAAAGCTGGCTCTCAAGGACCGCATCCGGATGATCGAGGATCGTCTCCTGCCGGACATCATCGCCTGATGGCCTATGTCGGGATCATCATGGGCAGCCAGTCGGACTGGCCCACCATGCGCGAAGCCGCGCGCGTCCTGGACGAGCTTGGCGTCCCGCACGAGGACAGGATCGTGTCGGCCCATCGAACCCCGGACCGGCTCTGGTCCTATGGCAAAGAGGCCAAGAGCCGCGGCATCCGGGTCATCATCGCAGGGGCCGGGGGCGCGGCGCACCTGCCCGGCATGATGGCGTCCAAGACCCCCCTGCCCGTCATCGGCGTCCCTATCGAGACCAAAGCCCTGGGCGGCGTCGATTCGCTGTATTCCATCGTGCAGATGCCGCGCGGCTTTCCGGTGGCGACCATGGCCATCGGGGCGGCGGGGGCCGTGAACGCGGCGCTGATGGCGGCGTCCATCCTGGCGCTGTCGGATGACAGCTTGGCCGAGCGGCTGGAGGCGTGGCGCGACGCGCTGTCGGCCTCGGTCCCCGAGGTGCCGCATGACTGACGTGCTTGCCCCCGGGGCGACCATCGGCATCCTGGGTGGCGGACAGCTTGGCCGGATGCTGGCGGTGGCCGCCGCGCGGCTGGGCTACCGTGTCCACATCTACGATCCGGACCAGGGCGCCCCGGGGGCCGAGGTGGCGCGGGTCGCGACGCATGCGTCCTATGGGGACGAACAGGCGCTGCGGGCCTTTGCTCAGTCCGTCCAGGTCGTGACCTACGAGTTCGAGAACATCCCGCCCGCCGCTCTGGACCTCATAGAGGCGGTCGTGCCGATCCGTCCGAACCGCAAGGCGCTGGCCACCTCGCGCGATCGGCTGGACGAGAAGACCTTCCTGCACGAGTTGGGCCTGAGGACCGCGCGCTTCGCGGCCGTGGACGACGCGGAGGATCTTGCACAGGCGCTGACGGTGATTGGGACGCCCTCGATCCTCAAGACGCGGACCATGGGCTATGACGGCAAGGGGCAGGCGCGCATCCTGTCGCCCGAGGGGGCCGAGGCAGCGTTCGCTCAGATCGGCGGGCGGGCGGCCATCCTGGAAGGCTTTGTCGATTTCGACCGCGAGGTGTCGGTCATCGCCGCGCGGGGGCTCGATGGGTCGGTGGCGGCCTATGACCCCGGCGAGAACGTCCACGAGGGCGGCATCCTGCGGACGACCACCGTGCCCGCCCGCCTGTCGCCAGGGATGCGAAGCGATGCGGTCCTTGCGGCGGCCCGCATCCTGAACGCGCTGGGCTATGTGGGAGTGCTGGGGGTGGAGTTCTTCGTGACCCCCCGTGGCCTTCTGGTGAACGAGATTGCGCCGCGCGTCCACAACTCGGGCCACTGGACCGAGGCCGGGTGCCTGATCGACCAGTTCGAGCAGCATATCCGCGCCATCGCGGGGCTGCCGCTGGGCGATGGCAAGCGGCACGCGGATGTCGTGATGGAAAACCTGATCGGCCATGACATGGACCGGCTGCCCGACCTGCTGGCGGACGGCGCGCAGATCCACCTGTACGGCAAGGCCGAGACGCGCGAAGGCCGCAAGATGGGCCATGTGAACCGCATCAGGCGTTAGGTCCCGCCACACCGGCAAGGAGGGCCGTGGGCTTTGGCTCGTGTCCCCTCTTGCGGGGCGACCACCAACGCGCCACCCTGAGGGCATGCCGACGCCCCGCCTTGCCGTCCGTGCGCTGATCCTGCGCGACGACCGCCTCCTCCTCGTCAACGCCTGGAAGGGCCGCACGCATCTGTGGTGCGCGCCGGGCGGCGGGGTTGAAGTGCACCAGTCCCTGCCGCAGGCTCTGGTCCGAGAGATCCGGGAAGAAACCGGCCTGGCGGTGGAGGTCGGCCCGCCATGCCTCGTGAACGAGTTCCACGATCCGCATGGGTCGTTTCATCAGGTGGACATCTATTTCCGTTGCCACATCCTGGGGGGTGATCCAGAGGGCGACTGGGTGGACCCGGAGGGCGTCGTCACGCACCGCATCTGGGTCACCCGTGAGGAGATGACGGCGCTGACAGTCAAGCCGGACAGCCTGGCCGCCGTGGCCTGGGGTGATCCGGGAGGCATTGCCTACGATCCGCTGGAGCCCATCCTGCGATGATCCGTCCGCTGCATCCGGGGACGGACCAGGATGCGGTGCTGGATCTTTATGCGCGGGCTTCGGACTACCTGGATCTCGAATCGGGGCGCGTGCCCACTCTTGCCATGGTGGAGGAGTTCTTTTCCGACGCGCCACCGGGCGGCAATCCATCGAAGTCGCTCAAGCTTGGGCTGTTCAACGAGGAACGGCTGCTGGGTCTGGCCGATCTGGCGTTCGGCTATCCCAATCCGACCGACGCCTATCTCGGCCTGATGATGCTGGCGGCGGACGCGCGCGGGCGTGGGCTGGGCCGGATCTTCCTGCGCCATGTGGAGGCTGCCGCTCGGGAGCGCGGGGCTGTGCGCCTGCTCCTTGCCGTCCTGGAGGCGAACCCTCGCGGGCGGGCCTTCTGGGAGGTTCAGGGGTTCGGGGCGCCCAAGGTGTTTGCGGCGACCCGGATCGGGGAGCGGACGCATGTGCGGATCCGGCTGGAGAAACCGCTCTGACAGGTTCGGCCCGGACGGGCGAAGGATAGCCAAGTAGATCGAGGCGGGCCCGTCAGGCCCGGCGAAGGCGTCGCACTTCAGGACCCGAAGGGACGGAACGAAAAAGGGCGCCCGGAGGCGCCCTTTCCCTTGGTCTGTCGGTCGGTCAGGCGATCAGAAGTCGCCCATGCCGCCCATGCCGCCGCCCATGCCGCCGCCGGCGGGGGCCTTCTCGTCCTTGGGCTTGTCCGCAACCATCGCCTCGGTGGTGATGAGCAGACCGGCCACGGACGCGGCGTCCTCGAGCGCGGTGCGAACCACCTTGGCGGGGTCGATCACGCCGAAGGCGAACATGTCGCCGTACTCTTCGGTCTGGGCGTTGAAGCCGAAGGCCTTGTCTTCGGACTCACGGACCTTGCCGGCCACCACGGCGCCGTCGACGCCGGCGTTTTCGGCAATCTGGCGCATCGGGGCTTCGAGGGCGCGACGGACGATCGAGATGCCCGCGTCCTGGTCGGAGTTGATGCCCTTGAGGTCCTTGAGAACCTTGGCAGCCTGGACGAGCGCCACGCCGCCGCCGACCACGATGCCTTCCTGAACGGCAGCGCGGGTCGCGTTGAGCGCGTCATCGACGCGGTCCTTGCGCTCCTTGACCTCGATCTCGGTCATGCCGCCGACGCGGATGACGGCAACGCCGCCGGCCAGCTTGGCAACACGCTCCTGCAGCTTCTCGCGGTCGTAGTCCGAGGTGGTTTCCTCGATCTGGGCGCGGATCTGCGAGACGCGGGCTTCGATCTCGGCCTTGTCGCCGGCACCGTCGATGACGGTGGTGTCGTCCTTCTTGATGACGACCTTCTTGGCGCGGCCCAGCATGTCGAGGGTGACGTTCTCGAGCTTCATGCCGAGGTCGTCGGAGATCACCTGGCCGCCGGTCAGGATCGCGATGTCCTGCAGCATGGCCTTGCGGCGGTCACCGAAGCCCGGAGCCTTGACGGCGGCGATCTTGAGGCCGCCACGCAGCTTGTTGACGACGAGCGTGGCCAGAGCCTCGCCTTCCACGTCCTCGGCGACGATGACGAGCGGGCGCTGCGACTGGATCACGGCTTCGAGCAGGGGAACCATCGGCTGGAGCGACGACAGCTTCTTCTCGTGCAGGAGGATGTAGGCATCCTCGAGGTCGGCGGTCATCTTCTCGGCGTTGGTCACGAAGTAGGGCGACAGGTAGCCGCGGTCGAACTGCATGCCTTCGACGACTTCGACTTCCGTCTCGAGACCCTTGTTCTCTTCGACGGTGATGACGCCCTCGTTGCCGACGCGCTGCATCGCGTCAGCGATGAAACGGCCGATCTGGACTTCGCCGTTGGCGGAGATGGTGCCGACCTGGGCAACCTCGTCCGAGTCCTTCACGGGACGCGAGGAGGACTTGATGTTCTCGATGACCTTCTGAACGGCGAGGTCGATGCCGCGCTTGAGGTCCATCGGGTTCATGCCGGCGGCGACCGACTTCATGCCCTCGATGACGATGGCCTGGGCGAGAACGGTGGCGGTGGTGGTGCCGTCGCCGGCCTCATCGTTGGTGCGCGAAGCGACTTCGCGGACCATCTGGGCGCCCATGTTCTCGAAGCGATCCTCGAGTTCGATCTCCTTGGCGACGGTGACGCCGTCCTTGGTGATCCGGGGGGAGCCGAACGACTTTTCGATGACCACGTTGCGGCCCTTGGGGCCGAGGGTCACCTTGACGGCGTTGGCGAGTACGTTGACGCCGCGCAGCATGCGGTTGCGGGCATCGGTGTCGAACTTGACGTCCTTGGCAGCCATGATCTGCTGTCTCCTTGGAATGTCAGTGAAAAGGGATCAGGCGGCAGCGGCCTGGGCGGCGGACGACTCGATGATGCCGAGGATGTCCGACTCTTTCATGATCAGGTATTCCTGACCGTCCAGCGTCACTTCCGTGCCCGACCACTTGCCGAACAGGATGCGGTCGCCGGCCTTGACGGAGGGGGCGATCAGTTCGCCGGAGTCCTTGCGGGCGCCTTCGCCGGTCGCGATGACTTCACCTTCGGCAGGCTTTTCCTTGGCGTTGTCGGGGATGATGAGCCCCCCCTTGGTCTTCTCTTCGCCTTGGACGCGGCGCACCAGCACCCGATCGTGAAGCGGCTTGAACGAGGCCATTGTGAAGCTCCCAGTGGTCTTGTGGTTTGAATCTCTGGCTCTGTTAGCACTCACCGTTCAGGAGTGCCAGCAACGCCGAGATAGGAAACCGCTGGGCGGCTGTCAACAGGGTCGATCACCGAAACGAGACCGGCCGCCCGAAGGCGGCCGGTCCGTGCCGATCCGATGGATGCGGGTCAGCTGCGGCTGGACGAGGAGCCGGAGGTCGAGCCCAACCCGCTGGAACCCGACATCGATTCACTGCTGCCCGTGGTGCCCGAGCTTGCGGTGCTCGACGATCCCGAGCCGCTCAGCGATGAGCCCGGGGCTCCGTAGGTCGTGCCCGAGGTTCCGGAGGATCCGCTGGAACCCAGCGACCCGGACGATCCCAGGCTGGAGCCCGACGACGATCCCGTCGAGGAGCCGGACGATCCGATCGACGAACCCGACGAGGCTCCGCCGGACATCGCGCCAAAGCCCGACGACTGGCTTTGCACGCGGATGTTGTTCTGAACGTGCTTCACGCCCGACACGTCATCCGCGATGTCCTCGGCACGCCGCTTCTCCCAACGGGAGTTGACGGTGCCCGACAGGGTGACCTCGCCGCTGCTGACCGAGACATCGACCTCGGACGCGTCGATGCCGGCCTGGGAGAGACGCTCGTTCACGTCTTCCTCGATCCGCTGGTCGGAGCGGGTGTAGCCCTTGGGACCGCGGCCACGCTGCTGCTGCCCTTGTTCGCCACCGAAGCCCAGCGCGCTGGCCGCCGCGCCGATCAGGCCGCCGACGAACCCGCCGCCCATGCCGCCCTGCTGGCCGGCCTGGTTGCTGTACTGGTTCTGCTGGCCGTAGCCCTGGTCATGGCCCGATCCGAAGTAGCCGCCCTGCTGGCCGCCCTGGCCCGAATACTGGCTGTGCTGGCCATATCCGCCCTGGGACGACGAGGAGCCCTGGCCATAGCCGCCCATGCCAAGGCCGCTGCCCTGACCGTAGCCGCCCTGCTGGCCACCCGAGGAGCCGTGCTGGTTCTGCTGGTGCCCGCCGTGACCATAGCCGCCTGAGGAGCCGTAGCCCTGGCCGCCGAAGCTCGACCCGCCCTGGCCGCTGTAGCTGCCAAACGAGCCCTGCCCCGCGCCGCCGAAGCCGCCGGTGCCTTGGCCATAGCCGCCCTGACCGCCTTGGCCGCCCTGCCCGAAGGTCGAGCCGGACTGCTGGCCGTAGCCGTAGTTGTGCTGCCCGCTGCCGGCGTTCTGGTTATGCTGACCGCCTTGGCCGTAGCCATAGCCGCCCATGCCGAAGCCACCCTGGCCGCCCTGCGAACCGTAGCCGCCCTGCGAGCCGCCGAAGCTGCCCGAGCCCATGTCGCCATAGCTCTGCTGGCCACCCTGGCCGCCAGAGCCGTAGCCCGACTGGCCGTAGTTGCCCGACCCTTGGCTGCCCGCGAAGCCCGATCCCATGCCGGAGCCCTGACCATAGCCGCCGGAAGAGCCGAAACCGCCCTGGACGCCGCCTTGGTGCCCTTGATGGCTTTGGCTGCCGCCATAAGCGCCACCATAGCTGCCTCCCGAGCCGCCATAGGTGCCGCCCTGGTTGCCTGGGCTGCCGGGGTTGCCGTGGCTGTACTGGTCGCGGCCTGCCTGGCTTTGGCCATGCTGGCTTTGATTGTGCTGGCCGCTGCCGAAGCCGCTGCCCTGGCCATAGTCCTGGGAACCGCGGCTCCCGCCGAACTGCCGATCGTCATCGTGATTGTTGGCCATCTTCTCCTCCTGAGTTGACTGCCACGAACCGGTTGCCCGTCGCCCCGACGAGCTTCGGTTCTGCGAAGGATGAACGAGTCGCCGTCTTGTCTGTTCCATGGGCAGATCGCGAAACGAGGCGGCCGGCTGAGTTGCGCCGGCGGAACAGTCTGCCGCCAACTCAGAAAAAATCGACACCTCACGAACAATCACGCTGGCGCGAGCGCATGAATCCTGGTATGTGCCACGTTGTGGCGCGGCATTGCCGCACCGACGATGGAGGCTGCTCATGCACCAAGGATTTGCACCCGCTGCCTATTGAAGGCGCCCGCAGCTTCCCCCGGCCGCTTCCTGCGGCCAGACCCTCATCGCCAGCCTGACATCGCTCCGATTGCCCCGGGCTGGGCTCCCGTGAGATCGCCACCATGCTTCCGTTCCACACGGTCGATCATCGGATCGACCACACCTCCTTGCCGTTCGAGGAACGCCGGGTCCTGCGCCGCTCCTCGCCTGAGCGGCTGCGCTTCGATTGCCCCGCCGCCACGACGCAGTTCCTGCGGCTGGGCGACCTGCCCCCGCCCGAACCGGCGATGGTCCGGCCCTCGTGGCTGCGGATGCGGCTGGGGTCCATGCTCATTGCCTGGGGCCAGCGCCTGACGGCGCCGACCCATGGCCTGTAAGGCCGGGCCGGGGGCGGCGCGTGGACAAGCGTGCCGCCCCCCGCTATGGGGTCGCGCATACCATCCTGGGGACCCTGCCACATGACCATCTTCGTCTTCGGCCACAAATCGCCCGACACCGACTCGACCGCTTCGCCCATCATCTGGGCCTGGTTCCTCGACCATGTGGGCGAGCCTGCGGAGGCGCGGCTCCTGGGGACGCCCAACACCGAGGCGCAGTTCGTGGCCAAGCGCTGGGGCTTTGAGCTGCCCGAGCAGATCCTGGACGTCGAGGACGGCCAGCCCGTGGTCATCGTGGACACCAACAACCCGGCCGAGCTGCCCGCCAACATCAACCGCGCCGAGATCCGGGCGATCATCGACCACCACAAGCTGGTCCCCGGCCTCGAGACCAAGAACCCCATCGAGGTGACGATCCGCCCTCTCGCCTGCACCGCCACGCTGCTGTGGCAGCTGATGGGCGGTCATGGCGGCCACGCGCCCGAAGGCATCAAGGGCCTCGCGCTGTCCGCGATCCTGTCCGACACTCTCGAGTTCCGCTCGCCCACCACGACGCCGGTGGACCGCCGCCTGGCCGAGCAGCTGGCGCAGGATCTCGGGATCGACATCCCGTCCTATGCCGCCGAGATGTTCGCGGCCAAGTCCGACGTGTCTGCCTTCTCCGAGGCCGAGTTGCTGCGCATGGACTCCAAGGAGTTCACCGTGGACGGCATGGACTTCCGCGTCTCGGTCCTGGAAACCGTGTCGCCCCAGCAGATCCTGGCCCGCAAGGACGCCCTGATGGCCGCCATGCCCCAGGTCGCCGCCGAGGATGGGGCGCAGCAGGTGCTGCTGTTCGTCGTGGACATCCTCAACGAGGAAGCGACGATGCTGATCCCCAATGAGTTGACCAAGAAGGTGGCCGAAGCCTCCTTCGGCGCTACCGTGAGCGGCGACACAGTGGTTCTGCCGGGTATCATGTCGCGCAAGAAGCAGATCATTCCTTCGCTCAAGGTCGCCTGACCCGTGGCGCAGATCATCCAGGGCTTCGCGGAGATCGCGGACCGCTACGACGCGGCCTTCGTGGACCTTTGGGGCTGCATGCACAACGGCCTTAGGGCGTTCCCCGAGGCCGTGGCCGCGATGACGGCCTACCGGGAGCGGGGCGGAAAGGTGATCCTGGTCACCAACGCCCCTCGCCCCCGCGCCAGCGTGGAAGCGCAGATCGAACGGCTGGGCATCCCGCGCGAGTCGTGGGACGCCATAGCCACCTCGGGCGATGCCGGCCGGGTGGCGCTGTTCCAGGGCGCCGTCGGCAACCTGATCTGGTTCATGGGCGAAGAGCGCGACCGCGTGTTCCTGGAACCGCCCCGCATCGTCCAGAACCCCGTCCCGATCACCGAAGTCCCGCTGGACGAGGCCGAGGGCATCGTCTGCTGCGGCCCCTTCGATCCGTTCGCGCATCCAGACGTGAACCGTCCCGGCTTTGAGCTGGCGATCGCCAAGGGGCTTCGTCTCCTGTGCGCCAATCCCGACCTCGTGGTCGACCGCGGCGAAAGCCGGGAATGGTGCGCGGGCGCCCTGGCCCGGCTCTACGAAGAGATGGGGGGCGAAAGCCTCTATTTCGGCAAGCCCCATGCGCCGATCTACGATCTGGCGCGCAGGCGGCTTTCGCAGATCGGGCTGATGCCACCAGACGACAAGATCATCTGCGTGGGCGACGGCATTCTGACCGATATCGCAGGCGCGGTGGGCGAAGGCTTGGACAGCCTGATGATCACCGGAGGCCTTGCCGCCGCCGAGACGCGGACGACCCCGGGCGGCCAGCCCGATCAGGGCGCGCTGGACGCCTATCTGGAGGTGGAGCGCCTGAAGCCCACCTACGCCATCGGGTTCCTCCGCTAGGCGCTGGGCGGGGCGGCCGGGCGGCATAGCTCCGGAAGGATCATTCCGGAGCTTCCCATGCCGCTTCAGCTTCCACCCGAGGCGTTCCGCAAGGACGACACGACGCCCGACAGCCGCTTCTACCAGGTGCCCCGCTTCGTCACCCATATCGACGACCAGGTCATCGCGGCGATCACCGAAACCTACCGCGAGATCCTTCCCGTCGGGGGTGCCGTCCTTGACCTGATGTCGAGCTGGGTGAGCCATCTGCCGCCCGAGCTGGACTATGTGGTCACGGGCCATGGCATGAATGCAGAGGAGCTGGCCGCCAATCCCCGCCTGTCCGACTGGTGGGTGCAGGACCTCAATGCCGACCCTGTGCTGCCGCTGGAGGACGCGTCCTTCGATGCCGCCTGCCTGTGCGTGTCGATCCAGTATCTCCAGGACCCCGTGGCCGTGCTGACCGAGTTGCGCCGGGTGCTTCGTCCGGGCGGGCCGCTGGTCGTCTCGTTCTCCAACCGCTGCTTCCCGACCAAGGCGGTGGCGATCTGGCTGGCGCTGGGCGGGCGCGACCAGGCGCGGCTGGTGTCGGCCTATCTGACCGAGGCCGGGTTCGACGCGGTCGAGATCCGCGAGCCCCTGCCGCCCGGCGGGCGCGGCGACCCTCTCTGGATGGTGATCGGGCGAGCCTGAGGCCGATGGCCAAAGGCCAGGGCGGCATCACCGTGTCGGGTTGCGCCTTCTACGCTGGACAGCTAACCAGCCGCCCATGCTCATCCTTCGCGACCGTCATGCCATCCCGCCCGGGGCCCGGGGCACCTCGGCGGCCATCGGGAACTTCGACGGCGTGCACCTGGGGCATCAGGCCGTGCTGGATGCCGCACGCCGGACCGGCGCGGCGCTGGGCGTCGTCACCTTCGAGCCCCATCCGCGCGAATGGTTCGCGCCCGACGCCCCGCCCTTCCGTCTCATGAACGCCCAAGCCAAGGCGCACCGGCTGGAGCGGCTGGGCGTGGACACCCTGTTCGAAGTGACCTTCGATGCCGCGCTGGCGTCGCTGACCCCGGAGGACTTCGTGTGCGACGTCCTCGTCCGCGACCTGGGCCTGTCGCACGCGGTGGTGGGCGCGGATTTCCGCTTCGGCAAGGGCCGCACCGGGACGGCCGAGGTCCTGCGCGCCCTGGGGCACGAGGCCGGGCTCGACGTCACCATCGCCCCGATGGTCGAGGTCGGCGACGGCGAGGTGTCATCGACCGCCATCCGCCAAGCCCTGACGGACGGGCGGCCCCGCGATGCGGCGCGGATGCTCGGGCACTGGCACAGGATCGAGGGCCCGGTGATTCAGGGCGACCAGCGCGGGCGGACCTTGGGCTATCCTACCGCGAACATGAGCATCGCGGGCCTGCATCCTCCCCGGTTCGGCGTCTATGCCGTCAAGGTCGATATCCTCGACGGCCCCCATGCGGGCAGCTACGGCGGCGCGGCCTCGATCGGGGTGCGGCCGATGTTCGGGGTCAATCAGGCGAATTGCGAAACCTTCCTGTTCGACTTCGCGGGCGACATCTACGGAGCGACGCTGTCGGTCGCCCTGCTCGACTATCTACGGCCCGAGATGACCTTTGACGGCCTTCCGGCGTTGATCCGGCAGATGGACGCCGATTGCGCCCAGGCCCGCGAGATCCTGGCCCATGCCTGACGACCTGCGCCCCCGCTTCTGGGAGCTTCCCCTGCGGTCGCTGACGCGCCCCGAATGGGAGGCGCTCTGCGACGGCTGCGGGAAATGCTGCCTCAACAAGCTCGAGGACGAGGACACGGGCGAGGTCGCGCTGACCAACGTGGCTTGCCGGCTGCTCGACGGATCGACCTGCCGGTGCAGCAAGTATCCGACGCGGCACGACTATGTGCCGGAATGCATCGTGCTGACGCCCAAGACCCTTCGCAAGAACATGTACTGGCTGCCCCAGACCTGCGCCTACCGCCTGCGCTACGAGGGGCGGCCCCTGCTCGACTGGCACCCCCTTCTCAGCGGCGACCCGGACAGCGTCCACCGCGCGGGCATGTCGGTCGCGGACATGACCGTCTCGGAGGCCGAGATCACCGACGACGAATGGGAAGACCACATCATCGAGGAGCCCGGCACGTGAACTTTGCCAGCGACAACGCAGGCCCGGTCCATCCGCGCGTGATCAGCGCCATCATCGACGCCAACGAGGGCCATGTCCCGGCCTATGGCACCGACCGCTGGACCGAGGAGGCCGTCGCCCGCATCCGCGAGATCTTTGAGGCGCCGGATGCTGCCGTGCACCTGGTCGCCACCGGGACCGCGGCCAACTCACTTGCCTTGGCTGCGCTGGCTCGGCCATGGGATGCGGTCTTCTGCACCGAGATGGCGCATATCCACGAGGACGAGTGCAACGCGCCCGAGGCCTTTACGGGCGGCGCGAAACTGCTGGGGCTGCCCGCCCCACAGGCCAAGCTGACGCCCGAGGTTCTGCGCCCCGCCATGGCCCGGCTGGGTAGCGTCCATGGCCCGCAGGTCGGTCCGGTGTCGATCACCCAGGCCACCGAAAAGGGCACCGTCCATTCGCTCGACGAGATCCGCGCCCTGACGGCGGTCGCCCGTGAGTTCGGCGCCCGCGTCCACATGGACGGGGCCCGCTTCGCCAACGCGCTGGTCGCCCTGGACTGCACGCCGGCCGAGATGACCTGGAAGGCGGGCGTGGATGCGCTGAGCTTCGGCGGCACCAAGAACGGGTTGATGGGCGTCGAAGCGGTGATCCTCTTTGACCCCGCGCAGTCATGGGAGATGGAGCTGCGACGCAAGCGCGCCGCCCATCTGTTCAGCAAGGGCCGCTACCTGGGCGCTCAGATGGCGGCCTACCTGACCGATGGTCTGTGGCTCGAGATGGCACGCTCGGCCAATTCGGCGCTGGCCCTGCTGGTCGAAGGGCTGCGAAGCCTCGGCGTGACGCCGGAATGGGAGCCGGACGCCAACCTCGTCTTCGTGCGCCTGCCACGCGCCATGCACCAGCGCCTGCGGGATGCGGGCGCGACCTACCACCTTTGGGACGGTCCGCTGGAGGAGGGTGACCCCGACGAGCCCCTCCTCTGCCGCCTTGTCTGCGATTGGTCGCTGGGCACCGGGGCCGTGGACCGCTTCCTTGCCGTTGCGGCTGGGCAGCCCGTTCCGGCTGCCGTGCCTCCGTGCTAGGCCCCGGCCAGCGTAGAAGGAATCACCCATGCCCGTCATGACCGAGCCCAAGCTCATCTCCGGCAACGCCAACGTCTCTCTGGCCAAGTCGGTCGCGCGGCGCATGTCGCTGCACCGCGGCGTCGCAGTGGAACTCGTCAGCGCGCGGGTCGAGCGGTTCAACGACCAGGAAATCTTTGTCGAGGTCTTCGAGAACGTCCGCGGCGAGGACATGTTCGTCATCCAGAGCACGTCGAACCCTGCGAACGACACGCTCATGGAATTGCTAATCATGACCGATGCGCTGCGCCGGTCCTCGGCCCATCGGATCACGGCGGTGATCCCCTATTTCGGCTATGCCCGGCAGGACCGCCGCGCCAAGGCCCGCACGCCGATCAGCGCCAAGCTGGTCGCGAACCTGCTGACGACCGCCGGGATCGACCGGGTGCTGACGCTGGACCTCCATGCCGCGCAGATCCAGGGGTTCTTCGACGTCCCGGTGGACAACCTTTATGCCGCGCCGATCTTTGCGTTGGACATCGAGCATCATTTCAACGGGCGCTCGGCCGAGATGACGGTTGTGTCGCCCGACGTGGGCGGCGTGGCCCGCGCGCGGGAGTTGGCGCAGCGGATCGGGGCGAACCTCGCCATCGTGGACAAGCGCCGCGCCCGTCCGGGCGAGATCGCCGAGATGACGGTGATCGGGGACGTCAAGGACCAGATCTGCGTCATCGTGGACGACATCTGCGACACCGCCGGCACGCTGGTGAAGGCGGCCGAGCTGCTCTGCATGCAGGGGGCCAAGGAGGTCCACGCCTACATCACCCACGGCGTCCTGTCGGGTCCTGCTGTCGAACGGGTATCGAATTCCATGCTCAAGAGCCTGGTCATCACCGACTCCATCGAGCCGACCGAACATGTCAGGGCCGCCCACAACATCCGCATCGTCCCGACCGCGCCGATGTTCGCGCAGGCAATCCTGAACATCTGGAACGGCACGTCGGTGTCGTCCCTGTTCGAGGCCGACAGCCTCGCCCCGATCTACGAGGGGATGTACTCGCGCGGGTGACCCCCGGAACGACAGGGGTCAGCCGGGGCCGATCGTGCTAACCTCCCGAGAGGAGGTGACCCGCATGACCACTGCATCGGCTGGCAACGCCGCACAGGCGGAGTACTGGAGTTCCCCCTCGGGACGGCTCTGGATCGATCACGAGGCGGCGCTCGACGCTACGCTCGAACCCGCGCTTGCCGTCCTCATGGAAGCTGCCGCGCCCCACCGGGGCGAGGAGGTGCTCGATGTCGGTTGCGGCACCGGGGCCAGCACGCTGCGTCTGGCAGAACTGGTCGGAGCCGGGCATGTGACGGCCCTGGACATCGCAGAGCCGTTGCTGGCGCGGGCGCGTGAACGGGCCGAGCGGGCCGGGCATGGCTCCATCCGGTTCCTGCGGGCCGACGCGCAGACCCACGACCTCGGCCCGGGCCGTTTCGACCTCATCCTGTCGCGGTTCGGAGTCATGTTCTTCGAGGACACGGTGGCAGCCTTCAGGAACCTTGGCCGCGTGCTGAGGCCCGGAGGGAGGATCGCCGTCGTGGCCTGGGCCGGAGTGGAGCAGAACCCCTGGTTCCTGATCCCGCAGGCCGCCGCCGTCGAAAGGCTCGGGAGTCCCCCGGCAATTGAACCGGGGGCCCCGGGACCCCTCGCCTTCGCCGACCGGGATCACGTCGTCGCGCTCCTGCGCGCGGCCGGGCTCACGGATGTCCGGAGCCAGGAGCGCCACGTCATGCTGACCCCGCCCGGCGATGTTCAGAGCGTGGCCCGCCTCACCAGTCGAGTGGGCCCGGCCGCGCGGATCCTGAGACTCCGGGAAGGCAGCGGGGATGATGTAGCGGCCATCGAGAGCGCGGTGGCCGAGCGCCTAGGCGGTTTCGAGAGCGGTGGAACAGTGCGCGTTCCGGCCACGCTCAACCTGTTTCTTGCTTCGGCGTGATGCCTGACCATCGCCAAATGGAAAAGGCCCGGCATCGCTGCCGGGCCCCATAGGATTGGGATGCAACCGAGGTCAGCGGGTGCCGATCGCCTCGACATCGGCCAGCGCCTTGGCGGCTTCGTCCACGCGGCTCGAGTCGCCGGCACCCTGTGCAGTCACGACCGCCTCGCGGGCTTCGGCGACCATGCGAGCGTGCACGTCGGCCGTCACTTCGGCGCGTGGCAGGGCCTGCTCGGCCAGGACCGACACGTTCGTCGCCGTGATCTCGGCGAAGCCGCCAGAGACCACGAACTCCTCGGTGCCGCCGGTGTGGAGCACCCGCAGGATGCCGGGCCGCAGCGTGGTGATGGTGGGGACATGCCCCGCCATCGCCGTAAGATCCCCGTCCGTTCCGGGGATCTGCACCTCGCGGGCCGTGACGGAGGATAGCCTCCGCTCCGGGCTCACGAGGTCGAACTGGAGCGTGTCCGCCATCTGATCAGGCCGCCGCCGCTGCCATGCGCTCGGCCTTGGCGATCACGTCCTTGATGCCGCCGACCATGTAGAACGCACCCTCGGGCAGGTGGTCGTACTCGCCGTTCACCACCGCCTTGAAGGAGGCGATGGTTTCCTCGATCGGCACCTGCACGCCGGGCGAGCCGGTGAAGACCTGCGCCACGTCGAAGGGCTGCGACAGGAAGCGCTGGATCTTGCGGGCGCGCGACACGGTCAGCTTGTCGTCCTCGGACAGCTCGTCCATCCCGAGGATGGCGATGATGTCCTGGAGCGACTTGTACCGCTGCAGGATCCCCTGCACGGCGCGGGCGGTGTCGTAATGCTCCTGCCCCACGACCTGCGGGTCGAGGATCCGCGAGGTGGAGTCGAGCGGGTCCACGGCCGGGTAGATCCCGAGCTCGGAGATGGCGCGCGACAGCACGGTCGTGGCGTCGAGGTGGGCGAAGGACGCGGCCGGCGCGGGGTCGGTCAGGTCGTCGGCTGGAACGTAGATCGCCTGCACCGAGGTGATCGAGCCGTTCTTGGTCGAGGTGATCCGCTCCTGCAGAACGCCCATGTCGGTGGCGAGCGTCGGCTGGTAGCCCACGGCCGAAGGAATACGGCCAAGAAGGGCCGACACTTCGGACCCGGCCTGGGTGAAGCGGAAGATGTTGTCCACGAAGAACAGCACGTCCGTACCCGAAGCGTCGCGGAACTGCTCGGCGATGGTCAGTCCGGTCAGGGCCACGCGGGCGCGCGCTCCCGGCGGCTCGTTCATCTGGCCGTAGACGAGGGCCACCTTGGACTTCTCGAGGTCGTCCATGTTGATGACGCCGGACTCGATGAACTCGTGGTAAAGGTCGTTCCCTTCGCGGGTCCGCTCACCCACCCCGGCGAACACGGAGAAGCCCGAGTGCACCTTGGCGATGTTGTTGATGAGTTCCTGGATGAGCACGGTCTTGCCCACGCCGGCGCCGCCGAAGAGGCCGATCTTGCCGCCCTTGGCATAGGGGGCGAGGAGGTCGATCACCTTGATGCCGGTCACGAGGATCGTCGACTCGGTGGACTGGTCGGCGAAGAGGGGCGCGTCGGCGTGGATCGGGCGCGTCTCGGTCGCATGGACCGGGCCACGCTCGTCCACGGGCTCGCCCACGACGTTGAGAATGCGTCCGAGGGTGCCCGGTCCTACGGGCACCGAGATCGGCGAGCCGGTGTCGGACACGGCGGCGCCACGGACGAGGCCGTCGGTCGCATCCATGGCGATGGCGCGCACGGTGCTCTCACCGAGGTGCTGCGCCACCTCGAGGATGAGGCGCCTGCCGTTGTTGGTGGTTTCCAGGGCGTTCAGGATCGCGGGCAGGTGCCCGTCGAAGTGCACGTCCACGACGGCGCCGATCACCTGGGTGATCTTGCCGCTGGGGGTGGCGTCCAGTGCCATTGCGTCTCTCCTCGTGTGTCGGTGCGGGGGCGGTCCCCCGTGGTCTGGTCGTCCGGCCGCCCGAGGGGGCCAGGGGGCGCGGGCTTAGACCGCCTCCGCCCCCGAGATGATCTCGATGAGCTCCTTGGTGATCGCGGCCTGCCGGCTCCGGTTGTACTGGATCGTCAGCCTATCGATCATGTCGCCCGCATTGCGGGTGGCGTTGTCCATGGCCGACATCCGCGCGCCCTGTTCCGAGGCCGCGTTCTCGAGGAGGGCCGCGAAGATCTGCGTGGCCACGCCGCGAGGCAGCAGGTCGGCCAGGATGGCCTCCTCGCCGGGCTCGTAGTCGTAGTTCGCGGACGCGCCCGTGTCCTCGAAGGTCGCGGGGATCACCTGCCGCGCCGTCGGGATCTGGGAGATCACCGACTGGAAGCGGTTGTAGAAGATCGTCGCGACGTCGAACTCACCGGCTTCGAAGCGGGCGATGATGTCGCGGGCGATGCGCTGACCGATGGCGTAGCCCAGCCGACGCTCGGCCGAGAGGTCCACATGGGCGATGAAGTACTGGCCCAGGTCGCGCCGCAGCGCGTCCCGGCCCTTCTTGCCGACGGTGACGATCTTGATCGTCTTGCCGGCCGCCAGGAGCCGCTGGGCTTCCAGGCGCGCCATCCGCGAGATGGACGAGTTGAACGCGCCGCAAAGCCCCCGCTCCGAGGTCATGACGACCAGCAGGTGCACCTGGTCGCGCCCCGTCCCGGCCAGAAGCGCCGGTGCGGCGGGCGATCCCGCCGTGCCGCCCGCGAGTCCCGCCATCACGGCGTTGAACCGTTCGGTGTAGGGACGCGCCGCTTCCGCCGCGTCCTGGGCACGGCGGAGCTTGGCCGCCGCGACCATCTGCATGGCCTTGGTGATCTTCCGTGTGGATTTCACCGAGGCGATGCGGTTCTTCAGGTCCTTTAGGCTGGGCATCCCCTATCCCACCCTTATGCGAAGTCGCGGGCGTATTCGTCGAGGGCCCCACGGATGGCCTTCTCGGCGTCGCCGGCGATCTTCGGATCCTGCGTCGTGAGCATGTCGAGCACGTCACGGCGACGGTTCCGCAGGTGGCTGAGCAGCCCCGCTTCCCAACGGCCGACCTGGTTCACTGGAACCTTGTCCAGATAGCCCTTAGTGCCCGCATAGATGACGCAGACGATCTCGGCGTTGGTCAACGGCGAGTACTGCGGCTGCTTCATCAGCTCGGTCAGGCGCGCACCACGGTTCAGCAGCTGCTGGGTGGACGCGTCGAGGTCCGAGCCGAACTGCGCGAAGGCGGCCATCTCGCGGTACTGCGCGAGTTCCAGCTTCACGGGACCGGCCACGGACTTCATCGCCTTGGTCTGGGCCGAGGAGCCCACACGCGACACCGACAGGCCCGTGTTCACGGCCGGACGGATGCCCTGGTAGAACAGCTCGGATTCAAGGAAGATCTGGCCGTCGGTGATCGAGATCACGTTGGTCGGGATGTAGGCCGAGATGTCGCCGGCCTGCGTTTCCACGATGGGAAGCGCGGTCAGCGAACCCGAGCCGTTGTCCTCGTTCAGCTTGGCCGAACGCTCCAGCAGGCGGGAGTGGAGGTAGAACACGTCGCCCGGGTAGGCTTCGCGTCCCGGCGGACGGCGCAGCAGCAGCGACATCTGGCGGTAGGCCACGGCCTGCTTCGAGAGGTCGTCATAGATGATGAGCGCGTGGCGGCCGTTGTCGCGGAAGTACTCCGCCATGGCAGTCGCGGCGTAGGGCGCCAGGAACTGCATGGGCGCGGGGTCGGAGGCGGTCGCGGCGACCACGACGGTGTAGGCGAAGGCACCCGACTCCTCGAGGCGGCGGACAAGCTGCGCCACGGTCGAGCGCTTCTGGCCCACGGCGACGTAGACGCAGTAGAGCTTCTTGCTCTCGTCGGCGCCGGCGGCCTCGTTGTAGACCTTCTGGTTGATGATCGCGTCGAGCGCGATGGCCGACTTACCGGTCTGGCGGTCGCCGATGATGAGCTCGCGCTGGCCGCGGCCGATCGGGATCATCGCGTCCACGGACTTGAGGCCCGTGGCCATCGGCTCGTGCACCGACTTGCGCGGAATGATGCCAGGGGCCTTGACGTCAGCCACGCGGCGCTCGGCGAAGGCGATCGGACCCTTGCCGTCGATGGGGTTGCCCAGCGCGTCCACGACGCGGCCCAGGAGGGCGTCGCCGGCGGGCACGTCCACGATGGACTGGGTGCGCTTGACGGTGTCGCCTTCCTTGATGTCCCGGTCCGAGCCGAAGATCACGCAACCGACGTTGTCGGTCTCAAGGTTGAGTGCCATCCCCATGATGCCGCCGGGGAATTCGACCATCTCGCCGGCCTGGATGTTGTCCAGGCCGTAGATGCGGGCGATGCCGTCGCCGACGGAGAGCACGGTGCCCACCTCGGCCACCTCGGCTTCACGGCCGAAGTTTCTGATCTGGTCCCGAAGGATCGCCGAAATCTCGGCCGCTTGGATCGCCATCATCCCACCTCTTTCATCATGTTCTGCAACCGGCCGAGCTTTGCGCGGATCGATGTATCGATCATGCGCGAGCCCACCCGAACGACGAGGCCGCCGATCAGCGACTCGTCGACTTGTGTCCGTAGTCTGATGCGCTTGCCTTCGCGGGCCGCGAGCATCTCTCCCAGGTTCCGCTCCTGCTCGGGCGTGAGAGGCTGGGCCGAGATGACTTCGGCCGTGACCTCGCCCCGGGCCTGGCTCAGCCGCTCCCGAAGGACGGCGACCAGTTGGGGCAGCACGAACAGGCGGCGTTTTTGGGCCATGAGGCCAAGCACGTTGCGCATCACCGGCGTCAGGGCCATGCGCCCCGCGACCGCGTCCATCGCCGCGCCCTGCTCCTCTCGGGAATAGATGGGCGACGAGATCAGCGACCGCAAGTCGGCGCTGTCCGAAAGCGCCGCCTCGAGCGCATTGATGTCGGCTTCCACGCCGTCCAGCATCCCCTCCTCGCGCGCGAGGTCGAAGACGGCCTGGGCATAGCGGCTGGCGATGCCGGTCGAGATCGAAGCTGGTTCGGACACGTCCACCCTTCCGTTTGTCGATGGCCCCCGTCCGCCCTGTCGCAGAGATCCTGCGCCAAGCGTCCGCCCGGAGCCCGGCTCCGGCGGAGGCGTTCATTCGTGGGCGCGTCTAGCAGACCGATCCTGCGCTCGCAACGGCTTGGAAAGGGTTTTCGCTGACCACCCGGCCCCCTGCGACCTTGGTCGCGGGGCGTGCCGGACCTCAAGATGAGGGGAGGCGGCCGACCGGCGCCGGCATGCCTTGAGGGATCGCGATGGGGCGCCGCACCGCTTCGGTCAGGCCGGGCCGGGTGGGGTTCGCGACCTGCTTGGACGCTTCGACCATCAGCACGCCCCCGGCGGCGAGGGCCGGCATGCGGCGGCCCGCCTGCTCCATGACGCCGCCGACGCGCCGCCAGATCCGCTTGGTCGAAGGCGGCTGGTACAGGGTCGAGTGCCCCCGCTCGATGGTGAAGCGGTGACGGCGCAGCACCACCTCGAGCTGGCCCATGGTATAGGGGCGGCCGTAGCCGAACGGCGTGGCATCCGTCCGGGACCAGAGCCCCGCCCGGTTCGGCACCACGAAGACCGCCCTCCCCCCTGGTCCCAGAACGCGCCAGCATTCCTCGAGAAGGGCGGCGGGATGCTCGCTCACCTCCAGGCCGTGCATGACCACGAGCTTGTCCACAAAGCCCGTTGAGATGGGCCACAGGGTTTCCTCGCACAGGAGCGAGATGTTGGGCTGCCCGGCGGGCCAGGGCATGACGCCCTGTGGTCCCGGCATGAGGCCGATGACGCGCCGCGCCTGCGGGAGATAAGGCCGCAGCAAAGGAACCGCGAAACCGTAGCCCGCGACCGCCTGCCCCTTGGCCTCGGGCCAGAGCCCTATCAGCTCGTCGCGAATGACCCGCTGGGCCGCACGCCCCAGGGCGCTGCGGTAATAGAAGTCGCGAAGCTCGGTAACGTCTAGATGCATGCGACGGGTTGCATTGCGGGTAGGCCTTTGCCCGGGCAGGATGCCCCGACCATATCAAGAGAAGGCAGCCCCGCCATGCCCGACAACGACGCCCCCCTGACGCTCGTCACCGTGCCGTGCCTCCAGGACAACTATGCCTTCCTGCTGCACGACGAGGCCACGGGCGAGACCGCGCTCGTGGATGCGCCCGAGGCCGCGCCGATCAGGGCCGAGCTCGACAGGCGCGGCTGGACCCTGAGCGACATTCTGATCACTCATCACCACGACGACCACATTCAGGCGGTGGATGCGCTGCGCGGGGGTGCTCGCGTGATCGGAGCCCGCGCGGATGCGCACCGGCTGCCAAGGCTGGATCTCGAGGTCTCGCCCGGCGACAGCGTCACGGCCTGCGGCGAGGCCGCTCAGGTCATCGACGTGTCCGGCCATACGGTGGGGCATGTGGCCTTCCATTTCCCCCGTTCGAAGATGGTCTTCACCGCCGATAGCCTGATGGCGCTGGGCTGCGGGCGGCTCTTCGAGGGAACGGCGCCCATGATGTGGGACTCGCTCCTGCGGCTTCGTGCGCTGCCGCCCGACACCACGGTCTGCTCCGGCCATGAGTACACGACGGGCAACGCGCGCTTCGCCCTGTCGATCGACGGAGAGAACGCGGCGCTCCAGGCCCGGGCCGAGGCGATCCGCCAGGCGCGCGAGCGGGGCGAACCCACCGTGCCGTCTCTGCTTTCGGAGGAGATCGCCACCAACCTCTTCTTGCGCGCGGACGACCCCGTTCTTAAGTCCGCGATGGGAATGCGGGACCGCTCCGACGCCGAGGTGTTCGGCGCGATCCGCTCCGCGAAGGACAGGTTCTGAGTGCGCCTAACGAACAGGCGCTTTCCGTGTCGCCTGTCCCTCTCCGGACCGCTTCGGCGTCGCTGACGCGGCGTCGGACCCTTACCCATGGGATCGTGATCGGCCTGCATAAAAAAACCGCTTGAAGCGCGGGCGCAAACACCGATCTTTAAACCCAAGAGGCCCAAGGTCGCGTGGGGCAAGTCCCCTAACGGCCCCCGACAGAGGAGCACGCAAGTGCCGTCTTTCTCGACCACTCTCGAGCAGTCCATCCATGCCGCGCTTGCCATCGCGAACAGCAAGCGTCATGAACTCGCCACCCTCGAACACCTGCTCCTCGCCCTCATCGACGAGCCCGACGCGGCACGCGTCATGCGCGCTTGCTCGGTCGATCTGAAAGAGTTGCGGAAGAACCTCGAGGATTTCATCGACGACGACCTGTCCACTTTGGTCACCGACGTCGAGGGGTCCGAGGCCGTGCCCACCGCGGCGTTCCAGCGCGTCATCCAGCGGGCGGCCATCCACGTCCAGTCCTCGGGCCGCACCGAGGTCACGGGCGCGAACGTGCTGGTCGCGATCTTCGCGGAGCGTGAATCCAACGCCGCCTACTTCCTGCAAGAGCAGGACATGACCCGCTATGACGCCGTGAACTTCATCGCGCATGGCGTGGCCAAGGATCCCGCCTTTGGCGAGTCCCGTCCCGTCACGGGCGCCAGCTCCTCCTCGTCCAAGAACGAGGAGCACGACAAGTCCGAGTCCGCCGACGACAAGGAGAGCGCCCTGGCCAAGTATTGCGTCGATCTGAACACCAAGTCCCGCAAGGGCGACGTGGACCCGCTCATCGGCCGCGAGCTGGAGGTGGAGCGCTGCATCCAAGTCCTCTGCCGCCGCCGCAAGAACAACCCGCTCCTGGTCGGTGATCCCGGCGTGGGCAAGACCGCCATCGCCGAGGGCCTCGCCTGGAAGATCGTCAATGGCGAGGTTCCGGACGTGCTCGCGGGCGCGACCATCTTCTCGCTCGACATGGGCGCGCTGCTGGCCGGGACGCGCTATCGCGGCGACTTCGAGGAGCGGCTCAAGGCCGTCGTCAGCGAGCTGGAGCAGCATCCCGACGCGGTTCTGTTCATCGACGAGATCCACACCGTGATCGGCGCGGGGGCAACCTCCGGCGGCGCGATGGATGCCTCCAACCTGCTCAAGCCCGCGCTCCAGGGCGGCAAGCTGCGCTGCATGGGCTCGACCACCTACAAGGAGTTCCGCCAGCACTTCGAGAAAGACCGCGCCCTGTCGCGGCGCTTCCAGAAGATCGACGTGAACGAGCCTTCGGTGGAAGATACCGTGAAAATCCTCACGGGCCTCAAGCCCTACTTCGAGGAACATCACCACATCAAGTACACCTCCGACGCGATCCGGATCGCGGTGGAGCTGTCGGCCCGCTACATCAATGACCGCAAGCTGCCCGACAAGGCGATCGACGTGATCGACGAAGCCGGGGCCGCCCAGCACCTGATGCCGTCCAGCAAGCGCCGCAAGACCATCGGCGCCAAGGAGATCGAGGCCGTCGTGGCCAAGATCGCCCGCATCCCGCCCAAGAACGTCTCCAAGGACGATGCAGAGGTTCTCAAGGACCTCGAAGGCGCCCTGAAGCGGGTGGTGTTCGGGCAGGACGATGCCATCGTGGCGCTGTCCTCGGCCATCAAGCTGGCCCGCGCCGGCCTGCGCGAGCCCGAGAAGCCCATCGGCAACTACCTGTTCGCCGGCCCCACCGGCGTCGGCAAGACCGAGGTGGCCAAGCAGCTCGCCGACACGCTCGGCGTGGAACTCCTGCGCTTCGACATGTCCGAGTACATGGAGAAGCACGCGGTGTCGCGGCTGATCGGGGCGCCTCCGGGCTATGTCGGCTTCGACCAGGGCGGGATGCTCACGGACGGGGTGGACCAGCACCCGCACTGCGTGCTCCTCCTCGACGAAATGGAGAAGGCGCACCCGGACGTCTACAACATCCTGTTGCAGGTCATGGACCACGGGAAGCTCACCGACCATAACGGCCGGTCTGTGGACTTCCGCAACGTGATCCTGATCATGACGTCGAACGCGGGTGCGGCGGACATGGCCAAGGCGGCCATCGGCTTCGGCCGCGACCGTCGCGAGGGCGAGGACACCGCCGCCATCGAGCGGACCTTCACGCCCGAGTTCCGGAACCGTCTCGACGCCGTGATTTCCTTCGCGCCCCTGTCGAAGGAGGTCATCCATCAGGTGGTCGAGAAGTTCGTCCTCCAGCTGGAAGCGCAGCTGATGGACCGTCATGTCCATATCGAGCTGTCGCGTGAGGCGGCGGCGTGGCTTGGCGAGAAAGGCTACGACGACAAGATGGGCGCGCGTCCCCTGGGCCGCGTGATCCAGGAGCACATCAAGAAGCCGCTGGCCGAAGAACTGCTGTTCGGCAAGCTGACGAAGGGCGGCGTGGTCCGCGTGGGCGTCAAGGACGACAAGCTGGACTTGAAGTACGAGTCCGCTTCGGTCCCGCGCCTGACGGACAATAAGCCGCCGCTTCTCACGGCGGAATGATCAAGGAAGCGCCGCCCTCCGGGGCGGCGTTTTCATTAGTGGGTTCTGGACAGCAGGCAGGGCTGCTGAAAGCCCTGCCCAAGCTTGGCCACTTGCCCTGAAACGGAGGGGCAGGCCGTGCCGCCGGGTGTAAGTCGCGCGGCCATCTGGACGGCGAAGTCTTGCCCGGCGGGATGCAGCGCGGTCGGGTCATAGACACGGTTCTTGAACCGAAAGCTTTGGCTATAAGGGTCTCGCACGGCCCTCACCCTGTCGAACAAGCTTCTCCATGGTTTCTACAGCTTCGACCCGATGTCGATGCGGGCGTGGAAAACGGTGCTACCGCAATACGGCAAGTCCTGGCCAGTCTGCGCGCGATTCCCTGCGGATCTGACAAAGGTTGTCCTGATCCCCAGCCGCCCTCAGGATGCTCCACACGACATTCGAGGCGCTCCGAGGCAGGATTGGTCCTGCCAAAGGCGCGAAGCGACGGAGGGGTGCCCATGACGAGGATGCAGGAGTCGACACAGGCAACAGGCCGGGCACGGTCCTGGACAGCGCTGGGTCTGGTGCTGGGTTTGACGCTGACAGTGTGCCCCAAGGGCGCCGGTGCGTTCGAACTTGCCTTTCCGGTCGCCTGCACGCCGGGCGACGATTGCTATCTCCAGAACCTGTTCGACCACGATCCGGGTCCTGGCGCGCAGGATGCCGCCTGCGGCCCGCTGGCCTATGATGGACACGACGGGACCGATATCGCCCTGCCGACGCTGGCTGCCCAGCAGGCTGGGGTCGAGGTCAGGGCTGCTGCGGCCGGAATCGTCCAAGGTGCGCGGGACGGCATGGAGGACATCCCGCAGGGCACGGACGGCGCGCCGGACGTCGCCGACCGGGAATGCGGCAATGGCGTCCTGATCACCCATGAGGACGGCTGGGAGACCCAGTACTGCCACATGGCCCGGGGTTCGATCGCGGTGGCCCAAGGGGATCAGGTGAAGGTTGGGGACGTGCTTGGGCGTGTCGGCCTTTCCGGCCAGACCGAGTTCCCGCATCTTCACCTCACCGTTCGGACGGACGGGCAGGAGGTGGACCCCTTTGCGCCGGATGCCCCATCGACCTGCGGCGCCCTGCCTGCAACGGATCTTTGGGCCGTCCCGTTGCCGCTACCCCAAGGTGGCGTCACCAATGCAGGCTTCGCGACCGCCGTGCCGGAGTACGATGCCGTTCGTGCCGGCACAGCGGCCGTTGCGCCGGTTCCCGACCAGCCGCTGGTTCTGTTCGGCCTGTTCTTCGGTGGGCGCGAGGGGGACGAGGTGCAAATCTCCATCCTCGGTCCCAGCGGCGAAGAGGTGCTGGACCACTCCGAACCGCTGGACCGCACTCAGGCCCTCCTGTTCCGCGCCGCCGGGCTGCGTGCGCCCCAGGGTGGCTGGCCCGCAGGAAACTACCGTGGAACGGTGACCCTCGTCCGCAACGGCGCCGAGATCGGCCGGCAAGAGATCACGACCGACATGCCCTGACATCCGGGCAGGGGCGGTTACCAGAAGGACGTCCGCTCTCGGCGGGCCGGGCCCCGGCAGGACGCGACAGACTGGTGGTGCCATGCAGTGGGCGGTCGATGCCCTGCCCGCGATAGGCAGACGGCGAGCCTGTGCCGACCTACTGGGCAAGCGGCAGAGCGGGCTTTCGATCATCGCTCGCTGCCCGGAGGAGCCGCGTTACCGTTCCGTCAGCTTTATCTCGATCCGGCGATTGCGCGCACGGGCCTCCGGCGTGTCGCGCGGATCGACGGGCTGGTACTCTCCATAACCATTGGCGGACAGGCGCTCGGCGGGGATGCCCTCGACCTCGCTCATCTGACGGACCACGGACAGGGCGCGTGCCTGACTGAGTTCCCAGTTGTCGCGGATCGTACCCGTGCCGGACAGGGGAAGGTCGTCGGTGTGGCCGTCCACCTGGATCACCCAGTCGATCTGGGGCGGAATATCGGAGGCGATCTCGGTCAGGAGGCTGGCCACGCGCGCGATCTGGGCCTGCCCTTCGGGCGATAGCTGGGCACTGGCTGGCTCGAACAGCACCTCGGAGGAGAAGACGAAACGGTCACCCACGACCTGGATGCCTTCGCGGCCCTCCAGCAGCCGCCGCATGTTGCCGAAGAACTCGGACTTGTAGGTCTCCAGGTCCTCGGCCTCAGCGGCCAAGCGTGCGGCTTCCTCGCTCAACCTCTGTCGTTCGGCCTCCTCCAACTCGGCACGGCGGCGCTGCTCGGCGGCGACCCGGGCCAATGCGGTGTTGAGCTCGGCCCCTAGGGACTCGATCTGCACCTGGGCGTCTTCGTCGGCGTCCTGCGCCACCTCCAGCAAAGCCTGGAGCGTGCCGACCTGGGCCCGCAACTCGGCCACCTGCTGGTTGAGCGCGGCGACCTGACGCTGCGCTTCGGTGGAAAGCTCCTCCTGATCCGCAAGTTCGGCCTGGGCGATGGCGAGAAGCGCCGCCTGACGCTCGGCTTCGGTCAGCGCCTGATCGGACGATGCCTCGGCTTCGGCAAGGCGTTCCAGCGCCGCCGTGAGGCGGGCTCGCAGATCGTCGTCGCGAGTCGGACCGGCTTCGGGCTCCTGCCGTGCCAAGGCTTCGGCCAGTTGCGCGGACAGGTCCCGCCGCTCGGTCGTAAGGCGCTCCAGTTCTGCCTCCGCCGCCTCGCGAGCAGAGATTTCCCGGGCGAGACGTTGGCTCATCGCATCCTGACCCTCGGTGGCGCTGGCCAGCGCCGCTGCCCGCTCTCGTCCCTCGACTTCCAGGGCGGCAAGGCGGGCCTCGGTCTCCTCGCGCTGCGCCTGGGCGGCGTCGCGGGCCAGGATCGCCTGGGCCAGACGCTCCTCCACCTCCTGCCGGCTGGCCTGGGCCTCGTTGAGGGCCGCTTCCAGGGCTTTCTGCGCCTCCGCCATATTGCCTTCGGTCAGGTCCTGGGCGGACAGCGCGGCGGCGAGGCGGGTGGAGAGCGACGCCCCTTCCGCCTGGGCGGCCTCCAAGGCTTCGCGGGCGGTATCGAGTTCGGCCTGGGTGCTCTCCTGAAGGTTGAGCGCCGCAAGCAGCCGAGCGTCGAGATCGTCGCCTTGCGTCCGAGCCTCCTGGGCCTGCCGGTCGGCCTCCTGCCGCGCCAGGATCGCGGCGGCAAGCTGGATGTCGAGGTCGTCGCGCGCGGCCTCGGCAGCGGCCAGGAGGGTCAGGGTTTCCTCGGCCTTTCTGCGCTCGTCCTCGAGGGTGAGGGTCATGGCTGTCAGTTCGGCCTCGGAGTCCTCCAGCCGCTGCCGCAGGGCTTCGGCCGCCGCGGCGTCGACAAGACGTTGCTGCTCGGCTTCGGACAATCGCTCGTTCACCTCGGCCAGCGCCTCCCCGCCCTGGGCGGTCTGGTTCTGGAGCGAGCGAACCAGTTGTTCCAGCGCCTCGCGGCGGGCAGCAGCAAGGCGGGCCTGTTCGGTCTGCGTGTCGATCTCGTCCCGGGCGGAGGCGAGCGCCTGGCTGAGGGTCGCCGCTTCCTCCGCCTGCTGCGCAGCCTGGGTCTCGAGGGCCGCCACCTGACCCCGAGCCTCGTCACGTTGAAGAAGAAGGGTGGCAACCTGCGCTTCGATGTCGGTGATGCGGATCCGCGCTTCGGTCAGGGCAGCGTCCTGCGCCTGCCGTTCCTGTGTCAGGCTGTCGATCAGGGTTGCCTGCTCGTCGCCGCGCCGGGTGGCTTCCGCCAGAGCGTCCGACAGGTCGGCCTCGCGCCCCTGCGACAGGCCCAACGCTTCGGTGAGCGAGGCCACCTGCCCGGTCAGGTCGTCCAGCCGGGTCTGCTGGCCGCTGATCTGGTCGCGCAGGGTGAACTGCACCACCGTGAAGATCGTGAGGACGAACATGAGGACAAGCAGCAGGCCCGTCATCGCATCCACGAAGCCGGGCCAGGTCGCCGCATGGACCCCGCGTCGGCGGGCGCGCAGCATCGCCCTACCTCGTTTCGTCGCGAACCCGCGCCGGGCCGCGCAGGGTCCGGGTCAGGCTGGCAAGATCGGCGCGCAACTCGGCCATGCTTTCCTGCCGGCCCGCCGAGATTTCCTCGAGGATGCGGAGCAGCTGCACGTCGATGGAGCGAAGGCGCATCCGGCTTTCCGCGTCCGCGCCACCCTCGGCCATCTGCTGGCCCAGCCGGTCCAGGGCGGCCGCCATGCGATCCTGCCCCTCCACGAGGCGCTGCAGAGCGGGGCCGGTGTCGCGCTCGTCGATCTTCTGGACAAGCTGGCCGATCGCGATGGCAAGATCCCCCAGCCGCCGGTCCGTCTGCGCCCGCGCGCTATCGGACTGCGCGAACATCCGGTTCAGCCCCTCCATCTGCTCGGCCATCGTGTCGACGACCTGCCCCAGCATGGACGCCTCGGCCGAGCCGCCCTCCTCGCCCGACAGGCCCACGCGAGTGATGGAGGACAGCCATTCCTCGAGTTCGCGGTAGAAGCGGCCCTGCCCGTGGCCGGCGAACAGTTCCAAGAGCCCCACGATCAGCGATCCCGCCAAGCCCAGGAGCGAGGAGGAAAAGGCGGTGCCCATGCCGCCGAGCTGGCTTTCCAATCCCGCCTGGAGCCGGCCAAAGATGTCGGCCCCCGTCTCTCCCTCCGCTGGTGTCAGGGAGCGGATAGTCTCCACGAGCGACGGAACGGTGGTGGCGAGGCCGTAAAAGGTGCCCAGGAGCCCTAGGAAGATCAGCGTGTTCGACAGGTAGCGCGTGATCTCCTGATCCTCGTCCACGCGCGTGGCAACCGAGTCGAGGATCGAGCGGGTCGAGGTCGAGGTGAGCTGCATCCGTGCGCCCCGCGTCCGCATCAGCGCCGCCAGGGGCGCGAGGAGCGAAGGCGGCGCGGGCAGGCCCTCGGCTCCGCGGGATCGGGAGAAGGCTTCGATCCATGACACCGAACGCATCAGGAGGAACACCTGCCGGAAGCAGCTGAACACCCCGAGCGCGAAGACGACGGCGATGGTAGTGTTAAGATAAACGTTGGTGAAGAAGATTGCCTGAAGCGTGCGGAAGCCGAAATACGCCCCGGTCAGCACGAGCCCAAGGGCGACCAGCATCAGGGTGATCTGGCGCACCGGCTGCGAGAAGTGCGGCGCCGCTTCGGAATCCTGCCTGTCCATGCCCCGGCTGTTACCCCTGCCCGTCAACACCATCGTATCACGCTAAAGGACCGCATGGCGAAACCCAAGCCCCGCCACACCCGCACAGGCGGAGTCCCCCTGCCCTGACGCAAGGGTATGACCGATCCAACACGGCGGAACTTGGGCGGGGGCGCGGCGACCTCAGGAGGCGAGGCTTCGGGTCCGCTCGATCAGCGCTTCGATCTGCGCGTCCTGGATGCCCAACCGCAGGAGTTGTGCGGCTGTGTTGGACAGGTACTCCATGTTCCGCCCGCGCAGTCCCCTGGCCTCGACGATGGTGCGGGCCTGGGTGTCCAGGTCCACGCTGGCGTATTGCCGATGATCGCGCCGGACGACATAGGTGACCGCCGTCACGGCCTGCCCGTCAGTCAGCGTCACCGACAGCCAGCGCTCCTCATAGGCATCCGACACCAACTCGCGCGAGCGGACCTTGTCCAACACCTCATCCCGGCGCTCGGGCTCGACCTTGAGGGCCACCCCCTCGCAGAAGGCGCCCGCGTCCTCGTCCAGCGCGAGCACGAGGCCCGGGCGTTCCTCGGTGCCCCGGTAGTGGAACGACCACATGCAGAAGCTTCGCCGCCAGCCGTCGAGACGGGCGCGCACCGAGCGGGCGGGTTCGAAGCCTGGATCCCACAAGAGCGAGCCGTAGGCGAATAGCCATAGATCCGTTCTGTCCGTCACGTCTCTGGTCCCTCCCGGCCCGACATCTATAGATGAGCGTGGAAAGGAACACCCCGATGCGCGCTCTCTTCTTCGTGGTCGCACTGCTGGCGGCGCTTTACGCCGGCTACTGGTTCATAGGCTCCTCCCAGGTCGAAACCCGGGCCGAAGCCGCCCTGGCCCAGTTGGAATCACGAGGCTGGGAGGTGGACTACACGGACCTGTCCACGCAAGGCTTCCCGTCCCGCTTCGACACGACCGTGACCGATGTCCATCTCGGCTCCCCCGACGGGCAGGTCCGTTGGGACGCACCCTTCGTGCAGGTCTTCGCGCTCAGCTATCGGCCCAACCAGGTCATCGCCGTCTGGCCCCCGGAGCAGCGCCTTTTGGTGGCCGGACAGCCGCTGACCGTGATCTCGGAAGGGCTGCGCGCCAGCGGCACCGCGCAGTTGTCGCCGGACCTGCCGCTGGATCATGCGGCGGTGGAGAGCGGCCCGTTGAGCGTGACCTCGGAGCAGGGCTGGAGCGCTTCGCTCAGCCGCCTGCTGGGCGCAATCCGTGAGGCGGGCGCTGCGCCCGCCACCTATGACGTGTTCGTCGAGACCGAGAACCTCGTCTCGCCCGCCGTGCCTGTCGGCTTGGACCTCCTACGGCTCGATGCCCAGGTCACGCTGGACCAGCCGCTCAACCGTCATGTGACGGGGACGCCCCACCCCCGAAGCATCGCGCTTCGCGAGGCGAGGCTCACACGGGGCGACGTGGCCATCTCCGCTCGGGGCGATCTGGCCCCCGACGCCCAGGGAGTCCTTGCCGGCGAAGTGACGGTCACAGTCAATAACTGGCCGGGGCTGCTGGATCTGCTCCAGGAGTTGGAGTTCCTGCCTTTCGACCGTCGCGCGCTGTTCGAGGGCGCCTTCAGGAGCCTCGCGCAAGGCGAGGACAGGATCGAGGTGCCCGTGACCTTTACCAATGGCAAGGTCGAGGCGCTGGGGCTCGTTCTCCTCGACGCGCCGCGCCTTTAGCGGCACAAGGCTCCGCGGCCGCGCGCGGTATCGAGATGCAGGTGGTCGTCGTGGAAGGCGTCCGAGCCCGGCCCCAGCACCGTCGAGAAGTTCTGGCAGGCGGCCTCGCGCATGGCGCGCAGGGCCGGGTCGGGCCAGTCCCGCAGCACCTCGATTCTGGATCCGTCGGCAAGGATGGCCGCGCCGATGTCCACCGCGCGGCCCCGGCCATGTTCGGACAAGCGCGCGCCGGCCTGATTGTTGCGAGGGCGGCAGGAGTAGCTGCCCATCACCTGCAGCCCCACGAGCCCGCCACCACGGCTGCCCACGGCGGGCCGCGCCCCGTCGCGCGTCCATTCGAGCAGCGCCTCGGCGGTGACGCAGTCCATGGTGGCGGGCTCGGACAGCGCGATGCCATCGACCGAGCGGATCTCGACGGGCTCCTCGATGCCGCAGCCATTCCCTGACCGGATGGCGGCGGTGACCTCGCCCTGGAGGCCCGGGTTCCCGCAAACCTGCCCCTGGATCAGCGCGGCCTGCCTCCGGGCAGCCTGTTCGACGATGTCCGGGGGACGCACGGTCGGCAGGCGGACTCGCGCGACCGCCAGACGCGAATACTCCGGCCCGATGGGAAGGATGTCCGGCTGCGTCTCGGGCGCATAGGCCGGAGGGGCATCGGGTTCGGGGGGGAGAAGCGGGCGCGGATCCTGCGGAGGCAGCGGCCGGAGACGGGGACGACCCGGCTTGGGGGGCTCGGCCCGACGGGGCTCGGCGTCCGGACGGGTGGGCGGCGTGCTGCCGTCCCAGCCGTCCAGCATCACCGGCACGGGTGGCGGCTCGGTCATCAGCTCCTCGGCCCGGACGATCCCCATGGAGCCCTCGAGTTTCGGCTCCGGCGGCTCGGTCTCGATCAGGGGCGGCTGGCGTGGGACCGGAGGAAGGACATCGCGCTGGAGGTCCGGGATGGACCCCCCACCGATGGCAGGGCGGCCCAGGCTTGGGGCGGCGTCCTGGGCCGCGGGTTCGTCGCCGGGGCGAACCAGGTCCACCGGCGGGCTGCCCCGGTCGGTACGGGGTCCGGGGCGAACAGGAGCATTGGACAGGGGGCGCGGTTCGGGCCGGAGCGATCCTTCGGGGGCCTGCTGCGCCACCACTGCCTCGGCCAAGGCGATGAGCCCCAGCGCCAGGAGCGGCGGCACGAGCCGCCTCATGCGCCGGGGGCCGGCACCCGGCCGAAGTTCGGGGCGGCCGTGTCCTGCCCCGCCTCCACGATCCCGCGCCGGATCGCGCGGGTCTTGGAGAAGTAGTCGTGCAGGTGCTGGCCGTCGCCCATGCGGATGGCGCGCTGGAGCACGAACAGCTCCTCGGTGAAGCGTCCCAGGATGTCGAGCGTCGCATCCCTGTTGGTCAGGAACACGTCCCGCCACATGGTCGGATCCGACGCCGCGATGCGGGTGAAGTCCCGGAAGCCCGAGGCGGAGTACTTGATGACCTCGCTGTTGCTCACCTGCTCCAGATGGTCGGCGACGCCGACCATCGTATAGGCGATCAGGTGCGGCGTGTGGGACACGACCGCGAGGACGAGGTCATGGTGATCGGGGTCCATCTCGTCCACGTTGGCGCCCATCCCGCGCCAAAGCTGCGCGAGCCGCTCTACCGCCTGCCGGTCCGCCCCGTCGGGGACAAGGATGCACCAGCGATTGTCGAACAGCGTGGCGAACCCCGAACGTGGGCCGGAGTACTCTGTCCCGGCCAGGGGATGCCCAGGGATGAAGTGGACGCCATCGGGCACATGAGGGCCGACAGCCCCGATCACCGCGCGCTTGACCGAGCCCACGTCGGTCAGCGTGGCCCCTGGCCGCAGCACAGGGGCGATCTCCTCGGCCAGGGCCCCCATCGCACCAACGGGCACGGCCAGCACGACAAGGTCCGCCCCGTCCGCCGCCTCGCGGGCGCTGTCCACGACCCGGTTGCAAAGCCCGATCCCGCGCGCAACGTCGCGCGTCTCGGCCGTCCGGGCATAGCCCACGATCTCGCGGGCCAGTTGCCCACGCCGCATGGCATGGGCCATGGACGAGGCGATCAGCCCCAGGCCGATCAGCGCGACGCGTTCGTAGATCACCGCAGGCCCTTGAACTGACCGATGGCGTGGGCCACGCGGCGGCACGATGCCTCGTCCCCCACGGTGATCCGCAGGCAGTGGGGCAGCTTGTAGCCCGCAACCCGACGCACGATGATCCCCGCCCCGCGCAGATGCTCGTCGCAGGAGTCCGCCTCGGCGGCGTCGGAGAACCGGGCCAGGATGAAGTTGGCGGTGGACACGTCGGAGGGTACGCCCATCTCTGCCAAGGCACGCGCCAGCCAGTCGCGCCAGCGGGCGTTCTCGCTGCGGCAGCGAGCAACCCAAGCGCGGTCGCGAACGGCAGCCTCGGCGGCCATCAGGGCGGCCGTGGACAGGTTGAAGGGGCCGCGGACGCGGTTCAGCACGTCGATGATCGCCTGCGGACCATAGCCCCACCCCACGCGCAGGCCGCCAAGCCCGTAGATCTTGGAGAAGGTCCGCGTCATCACGACGTTGTCCTGTTCGGCAATGAGCGCGGCCCCGGCGTCGTAGCCTTCGACATACTCGGCATAGGCACCATCCAGCACCAGGATCGCCTGCGGAGGGAGACCCTCGGCCAGACGCCGCAGCTCGGACGTGCCCACCATGGTCCCGGTCGGGTTGTTGGGGTTGGCCAGGAACACGAGGCGGGTCCGCTCGTTGCAGGCGGTCAGGATCGCGTCGATGTCGGTGGTCCGCTCCCGCTCCGGCACCTCGACCGGGGTGGCCCCGACCGCGAGGGTCGAGATGCGGTACATGGAGAAGCCGTGCTCCGTGTGGATCACCTCGTCTCCGGGGCCGGCATAGGCCTGGCACAGGAAGGTGATGATCTCGTCCGAGCCCACGCCGCAGATGATCCGCCGCGGATCGAGGCCCCATACCTCGCCGATGGCCTGCCGGAGGCTGGCGTGGTCGGTGGAGGGGTAGCGGTGCAGGTCGCGCACGGCGCGCTGGAACGCCTCGCGCGCCGGTTCGGGCGCGCCGAAGGGGTTCTCGTTGGAGGACAGCTTGAGGACATTGGCCCGGCCCTCCAGATGCGACACGCCCGCCTCGTAAAGGGCGATGTCCATGATGCCGGGCTGGGGGACGATCCTGGTCACGTCGGGGGCCTCCTGTCGGGCGCCCTTCTAGCGAGGCGTGACCAGGGATGCCACCGTCATTTCACGGCCCTGGCCACCAGCGCCGACAGCCGTTCGGGACCGTATTCCGGCGGCAGGACATGGGCCGCGCCGTTCTTCACGACGGCCAGGGTCGGAAAGCTGCGAAGCCCGATGCGCCGCCCCTGTTCCCAGACGGCCTCCCAAAGCTGCGGGTCGTGGATGTCCGGCAGGTCCGGCGGCAACCCGATCGCGGCAAGCAGAGGGGCATAGGTGTCGGCCCTGTTGAGATCGCGGCCCTCGCCGTGGTGGGCGTCAAGCACGCTGTGGGCGAACTCCACCGCCCGATCGGGTTTCATACCCGCCGCATGGGCGATGGCCACCGAAGGGGGGCCGCTGTTCGCATCCACCCCCGGCGTCTCGATGAGACGGAAAAAGGCCTCTGACGGCTCACGGCCCGTGACCGTCCTGAGATGCCCCGAGGCCTCTCGGATGAAGCTTTCCATCTCCGCATAGGGGCCGACGCGCTCGTCGGATATCAGGCCGGCCATGACCAGGCGGATGGGAAGGTCCGGGTGATCCGCCGCCACACGGCGCATCGCGGGCACGAGGCCGTAGCACCAACCACACAGCGGGTCGAAGCCGTAGATCAGTTCGGCCATGGTCCAGTCCCCCGAAGAACGTGTTGGGCCCGCGCCCTGCTCCTCGCAGATGGCGGCGCGTGATCCGTCCCGCAAGGGCCCAGGGCGGCGGGCCGGCACCGGTCCTTTTCGCCACCCTGTAAGAGCGCGCCCCGCGACCTAGGTGATAGGCGCTGGGGCAACAACTCGGCCGGGCGTCCCAACACGCCGTCCCGGCCCACAGCGCTCCTATGGCGCACCGGAGGAATTGAATGCCGACGAACTTCTCCTTTTCGGACAACTCGCTGGCCGAGCCGACCTATCTGAGCCGCGGGCTCTTTACGACTGGACCGGGCGGGGGCGTGGATGACCGCACCTCCTTTTCCGCGGCGGCGTTGAACCAGTCCATCGAGTCCCCTGGCGACGTGGACATCTTTGCCGTGACGCTGGTGGCCGGGCAGCGCTACACCTTTGACGTGGACGACGGAGCGGGCGACTCGAGCGACATCGACCTCGAACTCGATCTGATCAACAACGAGGGGTTGCGTGTCGCGTCCAGCGACGACTCCTCGGGAAGCGACGATCCGCGCTTGGTCGTCACGGTAAACACGACGGGCGTCTATTACGTGGCCGTTCATGAGGACGAGAACGACTACGTCAACGGCGGCTACCGGTTCGTCAATCGGGACGACGACACCGGCGACTACACGCTCAACGTGTCCACCCCCAGCCTTCCCCGCCTGACCGCCCTGACCGATGGCGCCAACAGCAGGAGCTATGGGGATACCGCACAGCGCGTGCTCGCGCTTGGCGGAAACGACATCCTCAACATGAACGGGGGCAATGACATCGCCTTGGGCGGTGCGGGCAATGACATCCTGCGGGGCGGCATCGGCAGCGACGAACTGGTTGGCGGCGATGGCACGGACCGGCTAGAAGGCCAGAGCGGCTCCGATGCGCTGGTTGGCGGCAGCGCACGGGACTTCCTGTATGGCGGCAGCAGCGGCGACGACCTGCTTGGCGGCACGGGCGGCGACCTCCTCCTGGGCGAGACCGGCAACGACGACATCGACGGCAACTCGGGCAACGACCAGCTTTACGGCGGCGACGGGGCCGACTTCGTGCGCGGCGGGACCGGGGTCGATGTGCTTTATGGCGGCGCAGGGGCGGATACCTTCCACTTCCTGGCCAACGAAGCCCCGGCCAGCAGCCGCTCGATCGAGGACCGGATCGAGGACTTCCAGGAGCAGGACACCATCGACCTGAGCGACCTGCTGCTGGGTGAGTTGTCGTTCGGTGGCACGGGCCGCAACTCGGTCCGCGTCGTGGAACTGACCAATGGGTACTACGACGTCCGGGTGAACCTCGATTTCGACTCCGCGAGCGAGTTCGAGATCCTGGTCGACTCGATCGGCAACTTCCGCCCCAGCCGGGACGACTTCATCCTCTGATCCTGCCAGAGCGGGCGTCCGGATCTGTCCGGGCGCCCGGTCCTACCCTGTCCGGGACGGGCCCATGGACGACACTCTTCTCCGGCAGGCGATCCGGGATCGCCGCGTGATCGAGTTCCGATACCACGGCGAACATCGGACCGTCGAACCCTACCGGCTGGGCCTGGATGGCGGGCGGCTGCGGCTCATGGGCTGGCAGGCCCGCAAGGGCTGGCGCAGCTTCTACGCGCACGAGATGCTGGACCTCGAACTGACCGAGCGCACATTCCTCGACCCGCGCGAGGGCTACACGCGCGGCGATCCCCGCATGGACCGCATCTTGGCCGAGGTCTAGGTCGCCAGCACGTTCAGGAAGGCCCAGGGCTCCTTGTCGTCATGCTCCTCGGGGAACAGGTCCCACCGGGTCGCGAGCGGGGTCCAGTCGGTGTAATGCGCTTCGACCGGCCCCAAGTAGGGGCGCTGGATCTCCAGGCACCGGGCGTGGTCCATCTCGTCGGTTTCGACGATTCCGGCCTCTGGGTTCTCCAACGCCCAGACCATGCCTGCGATGATGGCCGAGGACACCTGCAGCCCCGTCGCGTTCTGCAGGGGTGCCAGCCGCCTCGCTTCGTCGTTGGACAGGCGCGAGCCGTACCAGAGCGCGTTCTTCTCGTGGCCGAACAGGAGAACCCCCAGCTCGTCCCCGCCTTCGGTGATCTCGTCGGCGGTGAGGATCTCGAGCCGATCCTGCTTGCGGCCTCCGCCGAACAGCTCGTGCAGGGACAGGATGGCCTCGTCGCAGGGGTGGTAGGCGTAGTGGCAGGTCGGGCGGAACGTAGGGGAGGCGGCGTCGCCGACCGTGTAGTAGTCGCTGATCGAGATGGCTTCGTTGTGGGTCACGAGGAAGCCGAACTGCGGCCCCGGCGTCGGGCACCAGCTATGGACTCGGGTGATCGCGCCGGGCCGCTCCAGCCAGATCGCGGAGCGGCAGCCCGTCTCGAAGCGATGGCCGTTCTCGGGGAACCAGGGCTCGAAGGTGCCCCAGCCCAGTTCGGCCGGCTGGAACCCTTCGGCGATGAAGCCCTCGACGGACCAGGTGTTGACGAACGTTCCGCGCGGCTTGGGACGGGCGCGGGCCTGGGTGTCCCGCTCGGCGATGTGGAGACCCTTGACCCCCAGTGACTGCATGAGCCGCGCCCAGCCCTCGCGGGTGGTCGGCGCCGTGACCGCGCGGCCGGTGTCGGCGGCAAGCCGCAGCAGCGCATCCTTGACGAACCAGGACACCATGCCGGGGTTGGCGCCGCAGCAGCTGACCGCCGTGGTGCCGCCGGGGTTGCGCGCCGCCTCGTCCCGCACGGCCTGGCGCAGCGCGTAATTGGTGCGCGCGGCGTTGTCCTCGGTCTCGAAGTAGAAGCCGGACCACGGCTCCACCACCGTATCGATGTACAGGACGCCGATCTCGCGGCAGAACTTCATGACGTCGAGAGAGGACACGTCCACAGACACGTTCACGCAGAAGCCGGGCCCGCCCGCGAACAGATCGCCCAGCACCTCCCGGTAGTTGTCGCGGGTCAGCCCAAGGCTGAGATGCCGGATGCGGTGCTGCTTGAGCCAGATGGCCATGTCCGGATCGGGATCGATCACGGTGAGCCGGCTGGCGTCGTAGTCGAAGTGCCGCTCGATCAAGGGCAGGACGCCCATGCCGATGGAGCCGAAGCCGATGATGACCACGGCGCCGTCGATGCGGCCGTGGACGGGATAGCTGGGCGTCGTGCGCCCGCGAGGAGCCGTTTGAACCATGATGCCGCCCCTATGCCTTGGGACGAGGGGTTCGGCAATGCAAAGACCCGCCGCGAGGGATCGCGACGGGTCTGAAGCCTTGGCCAGAAAGGCTGGTGTCAGCCGTTCTTGGCGTAGAACTCGACCACGAGGTTCGGCTGCATGATGACCGGATAAGGCACATCGGACAGGCCGGGCTGGCGCACGAAGGTGGCGGTCAGCTTGTTGTGGTCCACTTCCAGGTAGTCGGGCACGTCACGCTCGGTCAGGGCGATGGCTTCCTGGATCAGGCCCATCTGCTTGGACTTGGCGCGGACCTCGATGACGTCGCCTTCCTTCACGCGGTAGGAGGGGATGTTCACCGACTTGCCGTTCACGAGGACGTGGGCGTGGTTCACGAACTGCCGGGCAGCCCAGATGGTCGGCACGAACTTGGCGCGGTACACCACGGCGTCGAGGCGACGCTCGAGGAAGCCCACGAGGTTCTCGCCGGTGTCACCGGTGACGCGGGCGGCGTCGGTGTAGATGCGCTTGAACTGCTTCTCGGTCAGGTCGCCGTAGTAGCCCTTGAGCTTCTGCTTGGCGCGCAGCTGGGTGCCGAAGTCCGACAGCTTGTTCTTGCGACGCTGGCCGTGCTGGCCGGGGCCGTATTCACGCTTGTTGACCGGCGACTTGGCGCGTCCGAAGACGTTCTCGCCCATGCGGCGGTCGAGCTTGTATTTGGCAGCGGTGCGTTTGGTCACCCCTGATCTCCTTCGATGGGCCCATGGCGGGCAGGTTGAAGGGCGTTGTCCTTTCCCCGAAGGGCGACAGGCATCCCCTTGCGGGGGCCGCCAACACCAGGCGCGCCTCATGACCTCTCGGAGAGGGGTTGTCAACCCTGGCGGCAGGGCCAAGAGTGGCGCCATGCACAAACAGTTCCTGGCCATCCGCTGGGGCCGGAAATACGGGCCCGAGTACCTCAACCGCCTCTACGGCATGGTCGCGCGCCATACCACGCCGCCCTTCGACTTCTGGTGCCTGACAGACGACCCGGTTGGCACCAGGCCCGAGGTGAAGTGCCTCCCCCTGCCCGATCTCGGCTGCGAGCCACCCAAGAACACCCTGGGCAAATGGGGCAAGTCGCGGCTCTGGCGTCCCGACTTGGGCGGCCCCACGGGCCCCGTGCTGTTCCTGGACCTCGACGTGGTGGTGACCGGCTCCATGGACGGCTTCTTCGAGGTAGGCTCGCCCGACGACGTCATCCTGGCGCGCAGTCCCACAAATCCCTTCGAGAAGCTGGGCCAGACGTCGATCTACCGTTATCCGGTGGGCAAGCTCGCCCCCTTGCGCGAGATGTTCCTCGCGGACCCCCAGGGCATCGCGGACCGTTACCGCTTCGAGCAGCGCTTCGTCAGCCGCCATGCACCGGGCGGCATCAGCTTCTGGCCCAAGGGCTGGGTTGCGCACTACAAGCGGCATTGCATCCCGACATTTCCGATGAACTACATCCGGACGCCGCATCTGCCCAAGGAGACCCGCGTGGTCATCTTTCCCGGCCCCCTCAACCCCCCTGACGCCATCGCCGGGCGCTACCGGGACACCGTGCCGGAGCGCCCTCCGCTCGATCATATCGCGGCCGGGTTCAGGGGTGAGCGGCGCGAAGGGCTGCTCAGCCATTTGCGCCACTATACGCTGCCGGCGCCCTGGGTTGCGGAGCACTGGCGCGAATGACGGCCGGACCTGATCCAGCCGCCGCAACGCGTCCGCGCGTCCTTCATGTCTTGGCAGCGTTGGGAACGGGCGGGCTGCTGTCGCTCATGGTGCTGTGCAACTCCACCATCACGGCCCATGCGAACGCGCTCTGGGGGTCTCTGGTCCCGCATGCGACCGGCACCCTGGCCGCGGCCCTGGCTTTGGCGCTGCTGGTCCGCCGATCCCATGGCGAACGGACCGGCAGCGCTCCCGCTTGGGCCTATCTCGGCGGGCTTCTGGGGGCGCTGACGGTGATGCTGTCCTCGGTCGCGGCAAACACGGCGCTGGCGCTGTCGGGAACGCTGGCGCTGGGGCTTCTTGGTCAGGCGGGGTTCGGGCTCGCGGCGGACCGATGGGGACTGCTGGGGCTACCACGGCGCCGGGCGACAGGTCGGGACCTTCTGGCGCTGGGCCTGATCCTGGGGGGCAGCGCCATCCTGATCTTTGGGGCGCCCGCGTGATCGCACCCGTCGCCATGTCAATCCTGGCCGGCGTCCTGATCGGCCTGAGCCGTCAGGTCAACGGGCGGCTGTCGCTGACCAAGGGGGCCTTGGGGGCTTCGTTCTGGAACCACCTCGTCGGTGCGATTGCCCTTGCGCTTGCGGCCTTGGCGGCATGGGGTGTGTCGAATGGACCCCTGGTGCCGCCCGGCCTGTCAGAGGCACCCCTGCCCGCCTGGGCCGGCGGGCCGCTGGGCGTGCTGTTCGTCGCGGCGGGAAGCTGGCTCGTGGCCCGGATCGGCGCGGCGAACACGGCGCTCCTGGTGATCGCTGGACAGATGGTCTCGGGGGCGCTGCTGGACACCCTGCGCGAGGCCGAGGGCGCGCCGATCCGTGCCCTCGGCGTGGCCATCATCCTGGCAGGGGTGGCGATCCCGCGCGGGTCAAAGGGGTAGGACCTCCACCCCTTCGGGACCCGTTCGTGGTCCGTCGATGCCTTGGGCACGCAGGCGGCGCCAGAACCCCAGGCCATCGGACAGCGTCGGGTCGGCCCGGGTCTCGGGCAGGCAGTACAACTCCACCACGTCGTCGCCCCAGGCCAGGAAGGCCACATCGACACGACCCTCGGGCTGGTCCAGCGTTACTGCCGCCCGTTCCTCCAGCCCCAGGCCCAGGAAGAAGGCCCGCATGGGACCAAGCTCCGTGCAGGAGATACCGATGTGGTCGTGGCCCCAGGGTGCGGGGACGGCAGGGGACCGCTTGGCGATCAGCTCGAACTTCGCGCCCTCGGGGCCGTCCAGGAACACGTAGTCCACGCCGTTCTCCCAGAACTCGGCGATGGAGAGCGGCCCTGTGGGCGTGGCTGCTGACAGGTGCCCCCCACGCGCCAGGCAATCCTGCAGGGCCGAGCCGAGGTCCGGCACCGACAGGGCCAGATGGTCGATGCGCCCGTGCCGTCCATCCGGCTGGCCCCGCGACAGGAGCACGGTCTGGGTGCCCAGAACCATCCGGTCCCCCTGCCGCTCGAAGCCGAAGACCTGCTGCAACTGGGCCGCGCCAGCTTCCGGGTCGGACAGCACGAGTTCGGGGATCAGGGCGCGCGTCATGGGGGCATCCTTGGACAGGGAGTGACGCCTCCTAGCCAGCCCGGTCACGGATGGCGAGTCTTCCAACGCACAGAAGGGCGCGGCCTGATCGGCCACGCCCCCGGACCCCTGCGCAAGCGCGAGGGGTCAGTCGTTCTCGACGCCGCCCTTGCGCTCGTTGCCGGCCATGGAGTCGTCCAGGAACTCGCGCGTGTCTTCATAAGTGCGGGAGATGCTGTCGGTCTGGTTCAGCTCCTCCGCCTCCAACTCCTCGTTGACGCCGATCTCGGCGCCCGAGGACAGCACGTCCTCGCCCGGCGTGGCGATCAGCTGCTCCTCGAGCGACAGGTTGTCGTCGGGCATGGCCCTGTGCTCGGGCAGGAAGGGCATGTTGTTGGGGTCGCGGATGGATCCGTCCTCCATCACGTCCTCGGCCATGTCGTCGATGGCCATGTCGCCCAAGACTTCCTCCTCCTCGGACAGTTCCGAGTCGAAGGTAGGATCGTCGCCCTGATCGATGGTGGGCGAGGCATCCCCGCCTTCCCAGCCCTGCATCACGCCCCCCAGCACGGCGCCGCCCACGCCCGCATCCTCGGAGGTGGCGTCGCGCAGGTCGCGCTCGTCGTTTTCCAGATCCTGGAGATGGGCCACGCGCTCCCGGTTCCAGGCGGCCTTGTCCTCGTGGCCGTGGCCGATGATCGACAGGTCCGTGGGCTCGTCCTCGATCGGGACGGGGCCTTCCTCGGGCGCGGTCATCTGGATGCCGTGCCCTCCATTGAGGTTCGGGTCGGTGTCGCGGTTCCCGCCCAGGGCGTCCCCGCCCGGCGGAACCAGGACATCCTGCAAGGCATCCGGGTTGGCACCCAGCGTCTCAGCCTCCGTGTCGTCCGAGGTGCGGTAGCCGTCCTCGTCCGCCTCTTCGGCATCCTCGGCGTCATCGTCGTTGTCGAGGTCGTTGTCGGCATCACGATAACCGTCGTCGTCCTCGGTCTCGATCTCCGGGTCCACGTCGTCCCGGTCCTCGGACGGATAGCCCGCGCCTTCGATCCGCGTGTCCTGCTGGCCAGTGGTCTGGACCTGCGGGGCCGGCTCCCCCTCGGGGCGGCGACGGCTGAAGGCGGCGTTGATGGCGCGGCCCGCCCCTGCCGTGGAGCCGACAGGGCGGGTGTCCATGGACACGGCGCGCTCGGTGACGGCGTCGTCCCGATCGGGTGGGTTCGGTTGGTCAGCCACGGTAGCGCTCCTTCGGATGCAGTGCCTTGGGGGCGGCATGCCTGTCCCGGCCCCTTGCCTGCTCAATGCCCGAGGCGCGCGGGGGTTCCTGTCAGCCGCAGCGCGAGAAGCCGCAGGTCGCGCAGCTCAGGCAGCCCTCCTGCACGCGGACCTCGTAGCTCCCGCAGGAGGGGCAGGCCATGCCGGGCGGGGCTGCGACCGCGTCCTGGGCCGGGGTCTCCTCCCAACCGGCATCGTCGAACTTGCCGGTCCGCACCACGGGCGTGGCGGTGCCCTGCGGCTCGACCAGGGACGCCGCGCTGTCCAGAAAGCCGGTGTGCTTGAGGTGCTTCTCGATCTCGATGCCGATGGCGGCCAGGATCGAGGGCACGTACTTGCCCCCCATCCAGGCCCCGCCGCGCGGGTCGAACACGGCCTTGAGCTCATCGACCACGAAGGCCACCTCGCCGCCGCGCCGGAACACGGCCGAGATCATGCGCGTCAGCGCCACCGTCCAGGCGTAGTGCTCCATGTTCTTGGAGTTGATGAAGACCTCGAAGGGCCGCCGCCGCCCGTCCACGACGATGTCGTTGACGGTGATGTACATGGCGTGCTCGGACCCCGGCCAGCGCAGCTTGTAGGTGGCGCCCTCAAGCTCCTCGGGGCGCTCCATTGGCGGGTCCTCGGCCTTCGGCTCGGGCTTCGGAGCCTCGGCGACCGACAGCACGGACCCGGTGACCGCGTTCGGGCGGTAGGTGGTGCAGCCCTTGCATCCCCCGTCCCAGGCGGCCTGATAGACGTCGCGGAACTCCTCGAAGGGGATGTCGGCGGGCACGTTGATGGTCTTGGAGATGGAGGAGTCCACCCATTCCTGCGCCGCGGCCTGCATCCGCACGTGATCCATCGGGGTCAGGTCCTGCGCCGTGACCACGTGGTCAGGCAGCGGCGCGGCGCCCCTAAGCCTGCGCCAGAGCGCGACGGCATGATCGACGACCTCCTCCTCCCGCCGGCTCCCGTCCGGCATCAGCACCTTGCGGGTGTACGCGGTGGCGAAGACCGGCTCGATCCCCGAGGACACGTTGCCCGCATAAAGCGAGATGGTCCCCGTGGGCGCGATGGAGGTGAGGAGCGCGTTGCGGATGCCATGCGCCCGCACAGCCTCGCGGACGTCCTTGTCCATGCGCGACATGGTGCCGGAGGCCAGGTACTTCTCCGCATCAAAGAGCGGGAACGGCCCCTTCTCCTTGGCGAGGTCAACCGAGGCCAGATAGGCCGCCCGCGCGACCTGCCGCATGGTGGCGCGGGTCCAGTCCGCCGCCTCCTCGGAGCCGTAGCGCAGCCCTACCATCATCAGCGCGTCCGCGAGCCCCGTCACCCCGAGTCCGATGCGCCGCTTGGTCCGGGCCTCCTCGGCCTGCTGGGGCAAGGGAAAGCGCGACAGGTCCACGACGTCGTCCATCATGCGAACGGCCACGGCCACGAGATCTCGCAGGTCCCCTTCGTCCAGTTGCGCGCCCGGCCCGAACGGGTCCCGCACCAGCCGCGACAGGTTCACGGAGCCGAGGAGGCAAGCCCCATAAGGAGGCAAGGGCTGCTCCCCGCAGGGATTCGTGGCCGCGATGGTTTCGGCGTAGCGCAGGTTGTTCTCCCGGTTGATCCGGTCGATGAAGATCACCCCCGGCTCCGCAAAGTCGTAGGTCGACCGCATGATCCGGTCCCACAGGTCCCGCGCCCGGATGGTCCTGTAGACCCTGCCGCCGAACACGAGATCCCAGTCGCCGTCGGACCTGACCGCTTCCATGAAGGGGTCCGTGACCAGCACGCTCACGTTGAACATCCGCAGCCGCGCCGGGTCCTGCTTGGCGGTGACGAAGTCCTCGATGTCGGGATGATCGCAGCGCAGGACCGCCATCATCGCGCCACGCCGCGATCCCGCCGACATGATCGTCCGGCACATCGCGTCCCAGACATCCATGAACGACAGCGGGCCCGAGGCGTCCGCGCCCACGCCCTTCACCTCGGCTCCCCTGGGCCGCAGGGTCGAGAAGTCGTAACCGATCCCGCCCCCCGCCTGCATCGTCAGCGCCGCCTCTTTGAGGGCGTCGAAGATGCCGGCCATGGAGTCCTGGATCGTGCCCATGACGAAGCAGTTGAACAGGGTGACGGACCGCCCGGTCCCCGCCCCGGCGACGATCCGGCCGGCCGGCAGGAAGCGGAAGCCATCGAGCGCGGCTTGGAACCGCGGCTCCCACACCTCCGGTTGCGCCTCGACCGAGGCCAGCGCCCGCGCCACCCGGCGCCAGGTGTCCTCGACCGTGACGTCCAAAGGCGTCCCGTCCGGCCCCTTGAGGCGGTACTTCATGTCCCAGATCGATTCCGAGATCGGCGCGAGGAAGCGCGAGCCGATGGGGTTCTGGTCGTTGGCCATCAGGGTCTCCACTCAGCCGAAAGCCCGATCCTGGGGCCACATGGGGGATGGGTCAACAAGATGTGGGGTCGCGACCCTTGCGGGCAAGCGGCCCGACCTTATGCTGCCGCGGCTGGAACGGAGGCGGGATTGGCGGAACTGCACTTGATGAAGCTGTCGGTCGGCACGGAGGACGTGGCCGACCTCGCCGCATGGCAGTCCGGGCGGGGCCGAGGGCCCGACGGCCTGCCCCGCCACGTCACGCGCATGTGGCCCAAGCGCGAGGCGGAGCTTCTCGACGGCGGCTCGATCTTTTGGACGATCAAGGGCGTGATCCTCTGCCGCCAGCGCCTCCTTCGGCTGGAGGAGGTCGTGGGATCGGACGGCATCCCCCGCTGCGCGCTGATCCTCGACCCCCAACTGGTGCGCGTCACGCCGACGCCCCGCCGCCCCTTCCAGGGTTGGCGCTACCTGCCCCATGCCGAGGCCCCTCGGGACCTTGGCGAGTGGGATGAGGCCGAGGACGAGTTGCCCCCCAAGCTGTCGATGGCCCTGGCGGAGTTCGGTGTGGTCTGGGGCCCAGCGCCCAAGCGGTCGGCGTCCTAACCGCTGATCCAGCGGACCCAGGCCTGCGGTCCTTTCGGATCGAGCGCATAGAGGCTCGGGCGCTCCGACAGGTAGGATCGCCAGTTCGCAGCGCCGATGCTGGCCAGCGTGACCTTGTGAACCGAGCCCATGCGCGCGCCCAGCATCATCATGGCCATGGCGTCACCCTGGCCTTCGGCACGGATCAGATCCCGAATCTTGGCATCGATGGTGGGCAGAGGCTTGGAGGAAACGACCGTGCCAACCACCTCGGCCTGTGCGGGCATCGCAAGCGCGACGAACTCCGTACAGGCCGCCCGCCATGTGGCCGGCGCTTTCGTCGTCCCGATCCCCAGGATGGGCAAGCCCCGCTCACGCAGCCAGTGCGCCAGATGCGTGAAGTCCCTGTCGTTCGACGCGACGGCAAAGGCCCCAATCCCGCCCTGGCAAGCCAGTTCCACCGCCTCGATGCAAAGCAGCAGATCCGTCCCATTCTTGGCCCCGCCCACACGGATGGCGCGGAAGCCCGCCACCCCCTCCCAAGCGCGAAACCCGGCCTCGGCGGCATAGACACGGCGCAGATCTACGCGCCCGAGTTGGGTGGCTGTTCCCAGGATCGCCCCGGCCAGCACCGGTGGAAGGTTGTCCCCATCCACTAAAAGAGCGACTCGCCGAACCGACCCTGGGAATGACACGGCCACTCGTTCCTCGTGCTGTATCAGCACAGGACTCCAGCCCGAATGCGGCATGGTAAAGGCGCGTTTACGTCCACGGGCCCGCTTGGGACACAAACCCCGTCAGCAGCCTGCCATTGTTGACGGATCGTCGCTCCCGGTCTGCGGGGCGATCATTTCGGTGGCAGGCGCAACTGCTCCCGCAGCCGGAGCAGAGTCTTCTGCTCCGTGTCGTTCCAAAGCGCGAGGCGGCTCAAGAACAGGGTGGCCTGACTCTGGTGGATGACGCCGTCGGCCAGAACCTTGAGGCCGTTTGCCCGCAGCGTCTCGCCCGTGGAGGTGATGTCCGAGATGGCCTCGGCCGTTTCGCCCCGGACCACGCCTTCGGTCGCGCCCTGACTGTCCACCAGCAAGTAGTCCGCGACTCCGTGCTGACGCAGGAAGTCGCGCGTGAGCCGGTGGTACTTGGTGGCGATCCGCAGCCGGTGGCCGTGGTTCCGGCGAAAGGTAGCGCAGGCGGCGTCGAGGTCGTCGAGTGTTTCCACGTCCACCCAGAAGCGCGGCACCGCGATTACCACATCGGCCGCACCGAAGCCCATGGGCGCCAGTTCCTCGACGCGGTCCTCCCATCGAGCGACCTTCTCGCGCACCAGATCCGAGCCCGTCACGCCCAAATGGATGCGCCCCGCCTCCAGTTCGCGGGGGATCTCTCCGGCAGACAGCAGGACGGGCTCCAACCCGTCCCAGTCCGACTGCGCGGCATATTCCCGGTCGCTTCCGCTGCGACCTAGCGTGACCCCTCGTGCGGCGAACCAGCCGAAGGCATCTTCCATCAGTCGTCCTTTGGACGGCAGGCCCAGCCGCAGCGTCATGCTCCACCCCGCAACTGCGCCACGAGCTCGGGCCGGATTACCCCACCCACCGCCGGGACCACGCGCCCCTGCCCCAGCACCCGCGTCAGCGCGTCATAGCGCCCGCCCGTAGCGACAGGAGGAAGCTCGGGCCGGGCGGCCGCAAAAAGGCCGAACACGAAGCCGTCGTAATACTCCAGTGTCGTGCGGCCGAAGCTGCCCTCGAACGTGACGTCAGCAAGGTCGATGCCACGCCGCTCCAGGGCCTCCACCCGACGCTCCAGCCGATAGATCGCGGGTCCGATCCCGGGGGCGTCCTGTTCGAGGGTTCTCAGCGTGTCCAAGGCCGAGGGCACCGGCGCGGCGAGCGACAGGAGAGCATCGATGAGAGCGAGTTCCTCGCCCGGCAGCGGCGGCGCCAGCGCCTCGTCGCGAAGCTGCTGGAGTCGGGCCTCGATCTCGGCCCGCGTCCGAACCCCGATCTCGGGACCGGCGTCCGCCAGGGGATCGGCCAAGGCCAACAGGGCTGCGCGCTCCTCGGACACGGGGATGCGACCGGCGAACCGGTCGAGCAGCGCCCTGAACCGCCGCGGCCGCCAGACATGCCGCCGCAGCGCGGCCTTGCGCATGGGCGTGGTAGAAAGCCCGTCCACCGCCGCGAGGATGAGGCCGATGTCCCCCATGGCCGCGCGCAGATGCAGGTCGGACAGGGCAGAGGCCAAGGACACGAAGACCTCGGCATCGGCATCGGCCGGATCACGCCCCCCGAACAGCTCGAAGCCCACCTGGAGGAACTCGCTGGGCCGCAGGGGATCGTCCGCCTCCTGCCGCCGGAACACCTCGCCCGCATAGGCGTAGCGGGCGGGGTCGAGCCCCGCCTCCATGTGCATCCGCACGACCGGCACCGTGAAGTCGGGCCGCAGCATCATCTCGCCCCGCAGCGGGTCCTGCGTGACGAAGGCCCGGGCCCGGATATCCTCGCCGTAAAGGTCGAGAAGCTCCTCGGCGGGTTGGAGGATGGCGGCCTCCACCTCCTCCGCGCCCAGGGCACGGAGGTGAGCAAGGAGGCGCTGCGCCTCGGCCTTGGCGGCCGACTTCTGGGCGGGAAGGGTCACTTGGCGAGCAGGGCCTTGAGGTGGGCGACCAGGTCCGTCCGCGCGATCTCCTGCTGCGCGGGACGGTCCTTCCATTCCTCGAGGCTCGCGGTCTGGGCGGCCTGCGCCCCGGCGATCAGGTCCTTGACCTGTACGACCCCCCTCGCCTTTTCGTCGCTGCCTTCGATGATCGCAAAGGGCGCGCGGCGGCGGTCGGCGTATTTCATCTGCGCGCCGAACTGCTTGGGGTTACCCAGATAGGCCTCGGCCCGGATGCCCGCCTGACGAAGCTCGGCCACGATGGCAAAGGTGTCGGCCATGCGATCGCGGTCCATGACGGTGACGACCACCGGCCCCGGTTCCTCGGCCTGCGTCCGCCCCTTGGCCCGCAGCGCGGCGAGCAGCCGGTCCACGCCGATGGAGACGCCCGTCGCGGGGACCGCCTCGCCGGTGAAGCGCTTCACGAGGTCGTCGTAGCGCCCGCCTCCCGCGACCGAGCCGAACTGGCGCGGCTTGCCGTCCTCGCCCAGGATCTCGAAGGTGAGCTCGGCCTCGAAGACCGGGCCGGTGTAATAGCCAAGACCCCGGACGGTCGCGGGATCGAGCAGGATGCGGTCCGCGCCGTAACCACCGGCATCGAGGAGCTCAGCCATCTGCGAGAGTTCCGATACCCCTGCCGCGCCGATCTGCGTCTGCCCGCACAGGGCCGTCAGGTTGCGGAGGGTGTCGGGCCCGGTCGCGCCACGGGCCTCGATGAAGCCCAGGACGACCTGCACCTGATCCTCGGAGAGCTTCGCGCCCTTGGTGTAGTCGCCGCTCTCGTCCTTTCGGCCTTCGCCCAGCAGCGCCTTCACGCCTTGGGGGCCCAGCCGGTCGAGCTTGTCGATGGCGCGCAGCACGATGCCCCGTTCGTGGGCAAAGCGGTCGGGGTCGGCGGGATCGAGGACGCCCGCAGCCTCCATGACGCCGTTCAGGACCTTGCGGTTGTTGATCTTCACCAGGTAATCGCCCCGCGCGATGCCCAGCGTTTCCATCGCGTCGCAAAGCATCCCGCAGATCTCGGCATCCGCCGCGACGGTCGGGGTGCCGACGGTGTCGGCATCGCATTGGTAGAACTGACGGAAGCGGCCCGGTCCCGGCTTCTCGTTGCGCCAGACGGGGCCCATGGCATAGCGGCGATAGGGCGTGGGCAGGCTGGCGCGATGCTGGGCATAGACGCGGGCCAGCGGCGCGGTCAGGTCGTAGCGGAGCGCGAGCCAGTCGCGATCCTCCTCCTGCCAGGCGAAGACCCCTTCGTTCGGGCGGTCTACGTCGGGCAGGAACTTGCCCAGCGCCTCGACCGTCTCGACCGCGCTCGTTTCCAGCGCCTCGAAGCCGTAATGGCGATAGACCTCGGCGATCCGCGACAGCATCGCGGTGCGTTCGGTCACCTCGGCGCCGAAGGTGTCGCGAAAGCCCTTGGGCGTCTCGGCCTTGGGGCGGCGGGTCTTGGGTTCCTTGGGCACGCGGGCTCCTCCGGGCTGCCGGGCCGCTTTAGCGTGGCCGATGGGCGGGGGCAACGGCGGGGCTGGACAGGGCGTAGCCGCTCGGGCTTGGTGCGGCCATGGACCTGACCCCCCTGGAAGAACGCATCGCCCACCTCACCCGCGCCATGGACGATCTGTCCGAGGTCGTCGCCCGGCAGGAGCGCGAGATCGCCCTTCTCACGCGCCGGGTGCAGATGCTCATGGAACGGGAAGGCGAGCGCGAGGCTCAGGGGATGCGCGACGTCCCCATCGACCGGCCGCCCCACTGGTAGGGCTGAACCCGACAGTTAGCCCCCGTCCACTGCCACGAGATCGCCGTCATGGAGCAGCAGGTCGGTGTGTCCCTCCGCTCCGAAGACCGGATAGACCGACACGAACACCGTGTCCTGCGCCAGTTGGGCCAGCCGGGTGCCGCAGGGCTGCCCCGGGCCCGCGCCGCAGACCTGCGACTTGATCCGCTCATAGGCCGCGTCAGTCGGCGAGTAGGCGACGGCCGATGCGCCATAGCGCGTGGTCTCGTGGGTGGCGAGGTCGCCGAACATGACCAGGGCCCCTGTCACGGGCCGGGCACAGCCATCCGCGAATCCTGTGATGTAGTGCGTCCGCGGGGCGACGGTGTTCGGTGCGGTGTCGTGCACCACGTAGCCTGCCGCTGTGTCAATCGCCGGCCCAAGCTGGGCTTCGGACAGGCCGCAGGCGGAGGGGACCGCGGTCGTGGCCTCCGCGAAGGCTGCGGTCACGCCCGGTGCTGGGGCCAATCCCGCCTCGCAGGCCGGAAGGGCCAGAAGGGCCAGGGCAGCCAGTCCGACGGCGCGGGTCATGGGGGAGTCTCCTTGGGCGATGCGATGCCCGAAGGGTGTAGGACGCCCCCGGCGGATGTCGAAGACTGCGGCCCGGGTCGGTGGTTCCCCGCGCAGCCGGCGCGCCGTGCTGGCCGCCGTCAGACCTCCTCGACCTCGACCACGCCGGGCAGCGACCGCAGCGCGCGGCGGATCTGGGGCGTGACGGGGACCGTATCACCGATCTCCACCTCGACCTCGCCGGGGAGCGAGGGGTGCTGGAGCAGCAGGACCACCGGACCGCCCCTTGTCCGCTTGGCGGCCTGACGGGCCTGTTCGAGCACCTTGGCGACCGAGACCAGCGCCTCTTCGGCGTCCACGAAGACCCGCAGGCCCGTCCCGCTGTTGGCGAGCGCGTCGTCGATGGGGGTCACGGCGCGGCCTGTGAGCCTGAGCTGGTCACCTTCGGAGGTGGCCTCCACCTGGATGATGACGCGCGAGCCCGGTTCGAGATGGGGCCGCCCGGCCTCCAGCGCCTCGGAGAACAGCGTCACCTCGAACTGGCCGGTCGGATCGGACATCGCGACAAAGGCGAAGCGGTTGCCGCGGGCCGATTTACGTTCCTGCCGGGCGGCGACGGTGCCCGCGATCTTGGCGATGTGGGGCCCCTCCTGCACCCGGAGCGTCACCTCGTCGTAGGTGGACACCCCCTGCCGCTTGAGAGCGGGGAGATAGTCGTCCAGCGGATGGCCGGTGAGGTAGAAGCCCACGGCCTTGAACTCCTCGGCCAGACGCTCGGGCGGGTCCCAGTCGTGGGTGTTGGGCAAGCGCGGCTCGGGAAGGTCGGCCCCCGCCTCTCCAAACAGGCTCACCTGAGAGGAGGCGCGCTGCTCGTGGACGGCTGCGGAGTAGGCGACGAGTGCATCAAGCGACTCGCAGACCCGCTTGCGGTTCTTGTCGAGCATGTCGAAGGCCCCGGCGCGGGCCAGCATCTCGAGGGGCCGCTTGCCCACGCGCTTGAGGTCCACGCGCCGCGCCATGTCGAAGACGGTGGCGAAGGGCCTGCTCCCCCGTCCCCTGACGATCAGCTCCATCGCATCCACGCCCACGTTCTTGAGCGCACCGAGCCCGTAGACGAGCTTTCCGTCCTCCACGCTGAACACCGCTTGGGAGCGGTTCACGCAAGGGGGCACGGTCGGGATCTTGAGGTGCTTGCGCACCTCCTGGAAGTAGACGGCCAGCTTGTCGGTGATGTGGAGGTCGCAGTTCATGACGCCGGCCATGAACTCGACGGGGTGGTTCGCCTTGAGCCAGGCGGTCTGGTAGCTGACCACGGCATAGGCGGCGGCGTGGGACTTGTTGAAGCCGTAGTTCGCGAACTTTTCCAGAAGGTCGAAGACCTCGCCCGCCTTCTTGTCGGGCACGCCGTTCCGTTTGGCGCCGTCCACGAACTTGGGACGCTCCTTGGCCATCTCCTCGGCGATCTTCTTGCCCATGGCGCGGCGCAGCAGGTCCGCGCCGCCCAGCGAATAGCCCGCCATGACCTGGGCGATCTCCATCACCTGTTCCTGGTAGACGATGATGCCTTGGGTTTCCTTGAGGATGTGGTCGATCGTGGGATGAATGGACTCGAGCGGCCGGGTTCCGTTCTTGACCTCGCAATAGACGGGGATGTTCTCCATCGGACCGGGACGGTACAGCGCCACGAGCGCCACGATGTCCTCGATGCAGGTGGGCCTCATCCGCTTGAGCGCGTCCATCATGCCGGTGGACTCCACCTGGAACACGGCGACGGTTCGCGCGCGGGCATAAAGGTCGTAGGTCGCCGCATCGTCCAGCGGAATGGCGAGGATGTCGTTCTCCGTTCCCGGCGCGGGGTCGTAAAGACGCGTGCCATCGGCAGCCACGTGCAGGTCGCGCGTCTTGCGGATCAGCTTCACCGCGTTGTCGATCATGGTCAGCGTCTTGAGGCCCAGGAAGTCGAACTTCACGAGGCCCGCCTGCTCCACCCATTTCATGTTGAACTGGGTCGCGGGCATGTCCTCGGTGCCCGGCGCGCGGTAGAGCGGCACCAGCTCATCAAGCGGCCGGTCGCCGATCACGACACCCGCCGCATGGGTCGAGGCGTTCCGCAGCAGCCCCTCCAGCTGCTCGGCGTATTCCATGCAGCGCTTGACCACCTCGGCGGCGCGCATCTCCTCGCGCAGGCGGGGCTCGTCGGCCAGCGCCTTGGTGATGGAGACGGGCTTCACGCCCTCCATCGGGATCATCTTGCTGAGGCGGTCCACCTGTCCGTAGGGCATCTGGAGCACGCGGCCCACGTCGCGCACGGCGGCCTTGGACAGCATCGCGCCGAAGGTGATGATCTGGCCCACCTTCTCCGCGCCGTAGCGGTCGCGGACGTACTCGATCACCTTTTCGCGGCGGTCCATGCAGAAGTCGATGTCAAAGTCGGGCATCGACACCCGTTCGGGGTTCAGGAACCGCTCGAACAGCAGCGAATATCGCAATGGATCGAGGTCGGTGATGGTGAGCGCATAGGCCACCAGCGAACCCGCCCCCGAGCCCCGGCCCGGCCCCACGGGGATGCCCTGCGACTTGGCCCATTTGATGAAGTCGGCCACGATCAGGAAGTAGCCGGGAAAGCCCATCTGCTCGATGATGCCGACCTCGAAGGCGAGGCGCTTCTCGTACTCCTCCACGGGCGCGGCGTGGGGGATGACCTTCAGACGGGCCTCCAGCCCTTCCTTGGCCTGACGGCGCAGCTCCTCCACCTCGTTGTCGGCGAACTTGGGCAGGATCGGCTTGCGCTTGGGCACCTTGAAGGCGCAGCGGCGCGCGATCTCGACGGTGTTCTCCAGCGCCTCGGGCAGATCGGCGAACAAGGTCGCCATCTCGGCCTGGGACTTGAAGTAGTGCTGGGGCGTCAGGCGGCGGCGCGGCTCGGACTGATCGACATAGGCTCCTTCGGCAATGGCCAGCAGCGCGTCATGCGCTTCGAACAGACCCTCCTTGGGGAAGTAGACGTCGTTCGTGGCCACGATAGGCAGGTCGAGGTCGTAGGCCAGTTCCAGCGTCGGCCGTTCGGTCAGCCGCTCGGCCTCGGGCAGGCCGCCATCGACAGGGTGACGCTGAAGTTCGACATAGAAGCGGCCCGGAAAGATCCCGGCCATGCGGCGAAGGACCTCTTCGGCCCGGCCGCGCTGGTTCTGCTGAAGAAGCCGCCCCAACGGACCGTCAGGCCCGCCGGACAGGCAGATCAGGCCCGCGCTGTGTCGCTCCAGATCCTCAAGGGTGATCTGCGGCAGGCCGTCGCCGTTGGTGTCCGCCAGATAGGCGCAGGAGGACATCTTCATCAGGTTGTTCCACCCCGCCTCGCTTTGGGCGAGGAGGACGATCGGGGCGGGGCGGTAGGGCGGCCGGCCCGGATCGGGCGGCAGGTAGCACAGGTCCATCTGCGCGCCGACGATCGGTTGGACGCCCATCTTGCAGGCGTAGTCCGAGAACTCCAGCGCGGCGAACATCGCGTTGGTGTCGGTCAGCGCCACGGCGGGCATTCCGGCCTCGGCCGCCAACTTGGGCAGCTTCTTCACGGGAACCGCGCCTTCCAGGAGGGAATGCTCGGAATGGACGCGGAGGTGGATGAAGCGAGGATTGGCCATCCCCGCAGTCTAGGCCACCCCGCGCCCGAGTCGGAAGCCGGGTTCAACAACAACCGCGTGGGGCTGTGCCCGATGGGCCGGGCCGGATGCTGTGGCTCAGGCCGGTTCGACCAAGCCGGGCAGCGGTCGCAAGGTCAGCAGGGCACCGATGGTGACCAGGATGCCAAGGCCCGCGATGATGCCCTCGTCGGTCCAGGCGGGCTGGATCACGTTCAAGGCCAGGATCGCGAACTGGAGCACCTGATCAAGCCGCGCGATGCGCAGGGCGCGCCGACCGCAGGCCAGGGCCCGCGTCTCGTCCCCGTCCCGTTCCCAGATCAGGGTGGCCCATTCCGGCTTGGGCCCAACCACCCCGGCCCCCAGCCCGAAGATCGCAGCCACGCCCAGGAGGGAGAGCAGGACCCAGGCCTCCCACTCCAGCCCGCCGGCCCAGACCATGCCTAGACCGCTTAGCAACACGAGCAAGCCTGCCGGGACCGACAGCGTGGGCCCGAGGATGGAGGCCCCCTTGATCACGCGAAGGGCGTCGGCGTTGTCGTGCGACCGTTCGGCAGCGGCGAAAAGGACCAGAAGACCGAGGCCGCCGCCGACCCAGACGATGATGGCCCCGATATGGACCACCTTTAGCACTTCATAGAGACCCATGATGTCTCTCCACTTGGAACTGCACCTGGCCGTGAGCCGGGAGTCTACATCATCCAGACCTTCGGGCGGAGGGTGGTTTTCCGCACCTTTGCCCGTCGCGCCCTTCCGTTCAGACTGCGTCGGAGGCGCCTTCGCCCATGCCGCGCGCCAGCGCCACGGCCAGACCCAAGCAGGCGGCCAGACCGGCCAGTAGCGCGGCCTCGCTCCAGCCCGGCGTCAGGATCAGCGCCGCCAGCGCCCCAAGCTGGAGCATCAGGCTCCCCCGCAGGAGGCGGAGCGCTTGGCGGGCCTGGAACGGGGCAGCCCCGTGCGGCATCTGGATCGCCTTGTCGCAGGCGGGCTCCGCGGAGCGTCGGGCCACGACCCAGGCGGTCAGCGACAGCCCTCCGGACAGAAGCACCCAGGCCTCGCTCACGAAGCCGCCGATGCCGGCCAGCACCACAAGCGCCAGAAGGGTTACCGACATGGCCGGGCGGATGCCCCGGCGCGAGATCAGGGCGGATTCGGCCGCCGCGCGAAGAACGGCGTCGTCGTCGCCATCCCGGTCGGCGCTCAGGAGGATGAGGCCGAGCACGGCCGCCGCGCCCATCCAGGCCAAGGCGGCCACGATGCCGGCAAACTCCAGCGCAATCATTAGGTCCATGATAATCGATCCTGAAATGGCTAGTTGGAGCTAGAACAGTTGCCGCCATCTCTGGGGCCGGACTGTCCGGCCCCGCTTGACGGACGAAGGCAGCCTCAGGCCGGCTGCGCTGCTGCTGGGGCGGTGGTCCGCAGAAAGGACAGCGCGCCCGCCACGAGGATGACCACGGGTACCAGCAGGTGCAGGTCGGCCCAGGACGGCTTGAGCACCATCAGGCTGATGATCGCGAACTGCCCGGCCAGATCGAGCTTCACGAGGCGCAAAACCTGCCGCCCCATGGCGATGGACGCCGCTACGTCGCCCGTCTCGGCCCAGGTCTTGACCGAGCGTTCGCAGGTCGGGCCGAGCACCAGTGCCCCCAGAAGGAAGGTGCAGGCGACGATCGCAGCCGCAAGGATCGTCCAGGCCGCGAAGCCCCAGCCGCCCAGCCAAGCCAAGGTCAGGCCGGTCAGGATCGTCAGGAGGCCCAGGGGCGCGAAGACCCGGTTGCCGAGCAGCGCGACATAGGACACGCCGGCCATGGTGGCCCGGTCGTCGCCCCGCCGGTCGAGGATGACGACAAGCAACGTCAGCACCGACGCGCCGCCGACCCAGATGATGGCGCCCACGACATGGACGAGCTTCAATAGAAGGATGATATCCATTGTTGAATGGTCCTGGAAAATGATTGTCAGTTTGAATGATGGTTCATGACCTACCCTCAGGTGCCGGGATGGAGACAGTCCGGTTTTCCTGACCGCGGCAGGGTCACGCGCACGGCACTTGCCAACCGGGCGCGCTTTGGGCTTTGATCCCCGAAGCGCGGTCTACGCCGCATCGACCGCGCGACCTCACGGCCACCTGGTAACGCGGCGGGCTTTCACATGCAGATCGAGTTTCTCCTGAACGGGGAGACGGTCAGGGCCGACGGCCCGGCCACACGCACGCTGCTGGACTGGCTGCGCGAGGAGCGGGGACTTCGGGGCACCAAGGAGGGCTGCAACGAGGGCGACTGCGGGGCCTGCACGGTGATGGTGACCGATACGCGGGGGGTTCATGCGCTGAACGCCTGCATCCTGTTCCTGCCCCAGCTTGCCGGAAAGGCCGTGCGGACCGTCGAAGGGATCGCCTCACCGGGCGGGGACCTGCATCCGGTCCAGCGCGCGATGGTCGAGCATCACGGGAGCCAGTGCGGCTTCTGCACGCCGGGCTTCGTGGTGGCGATGGCGGCAGCGCATCTGAACGGCGACCGGGATCATGACACGGCCCTTGCGGGGAACCTGTGCCGGTGCACCGGGTACGCGCCGATCATCCGCGCGGCCGAAGCGGCGGCCTCGGAGCCGGTGCCGGACTGGCTGCGCGACGTGCCCCCGGGTGGCGCGCCCACGGGGACCATCGGCACGGCCGGCGCGACCGGAGCGGGCGACATGCCCCCCGCCGAGGGGTGGGCCGGAACGCGCGACGATGCCGTGGGGACGGCCGACACGTCGGCCACCGCTGGAGGGCCCTCCCCTGCTTTCAAGGGCGAACGGGGTGAGACGACGGGCGGAGCCGTGTCCTCGGGCACGGGAGTGGCCGCGCCGGTCGCCCTGCCCCCCGCAATGCCGGAGACGGATGGAGAGGCGTTCCTGCCCGAAAGCGCCGACGCACTCGCCGCGTGGTACCTGGCGAACCCGGACGCCACACTGATCGCAGGGGCGACGGATGTTGGCCTGTGGGTGACCAAGGGCCTGCGGGACTTACCCAAGGTCGCCTTCCTGAACCGTGCGCGCGACATGGCCCGGATCGAGGTGGCGGGCGGCCGCATCAGGTTCGGCGCGGCGGCCACGATGAGCGAGGTGCTGCGGGCCGTCGAAGAGCCTTTCCCAAGCTGGGCGGCGCTGATCCGGCGCTATGGCTCGGCGCAGGTGCGGAACGCCGCGACCATCGGGGGCAACATCGCCAATGGCAGCCCGATCGGGGACAACCCGCCCGCGCTGATCGCGCTGGGGGCGACCCTGCATCTGCGGCGCGGCGCCGACCGGCGCGAGATGCCCATCGAGGCGTTCTTCTTGGATTATGGCAAGCAGGACCGCCAGCCCGGCGAGTTCGTGGAAGCCGTGACGGTGCCACTGGGCGCCTCGGCCTTCCGGGTCTACAAGCTGTCCAAGCGCTTTGACCAGGACATCTCGGCCGTCTGCGGCGGCTTCAACGTCACCGTGCAGAACGGGACCGTCGCAACGGCGCGGATCGCCTTTGGCGGCATGGCGGGCGTTCCCCAGCGCGCGACCGCCGTCGAGGCGGCCCTGACCGGCAGGCCCTGGACCTCGGAGACCATTGCGGCGGCAATGCCGGCCTTGGTCACCGATTTCTCGCCACTCTCGGACATGCGCGCCTCGGCGGCCTACCGGCTGGAAGGTGCGGGGGGGATGCTCATGCGCTACTTCGCTGAACTGTCAGGGGCGGCCACGGACATCCGGGAGGTCGCGCCATGAGCGTGGGTCTTCGCGAGACGCACGACTCGGCCCATCTGCACGTCACCGGGCAGGCACGCTACGTGGACGACATCCCAGCGCCGGCGGGTTGCCTGCATCTGGCCTTTGGGCTTTCAGCCATTGCCCGGGGACGGCTCCTGACGCTCGACCTGTCGGCGGTACGGGGTGCGCCCGGCGTGGTCGAGGTGATGGTGGCCGAAGATTTGCCGCGCCCCGCCGACACCTCGCCCAGCGCCCATGACGAGCCGCTCCTCTGCAACGGGCCGATCCACTTCCTGGGCCAGCCTCTTTTCCTCGTGATCGCCACGAGCCACCTCGCGGCCCGGCGTGCCGTGCGGCTGGCCAAGGCCGAGGTCGAGGAGAACACGCCGATCCTCACCCTCGACGAGGCGCTGGCCGCGAACAGCCGCTTCGAGGACGGGCCCCGCATCTGGACCAAGGGCGATGCCGAGGCCGCGTTAGCCAAAGCGCCGCGCCGCCTTGAGGGATCGATGGAGATTGGCGGGCAGGAGCACTTCTACCTCGAAGGACAGGCGGCGCTGGCGCTGCCGGGCGAAGGGCAGATGGAGGTCCACTCCTCCACCCAGCACCCGTCCGAGATCCAGCACAAGGTGGCCGACGCACTGGGCGTCCACATGAACGACATCCGCGTGGTGATGCGGCGGATGGGCGGCGGCTTTGGCGGCAAGGAAAGCCAGGGCAACGCATTGGCCATCGCCTGCGCCGTCGGGGCGGAACGCACCGGGCGCGCCTGCCGGATGCGGTACGACCGCGACGACGACATGGTCATCACCGGTAAGCGGCACGACTTCCGCATCGACTACGAGGTGGGCTTTGACGAGGACGGGCGGCTCCACGCCATCGACGTGACCCAGTATGCCCGGTGCGGCTGGTCGCAGGACCTGAGCCTGGCCGTAGCCGACCGGGCGATGCTCCACGCCGACAACGCCTACCTGATCCCGGCCATGCGGATCACCTCGCACCGGCTCAGAACCAACACCCAGAGCGCGACGGCCTTCCGTGGCTTCGGCGGCCCGCAGGGCATGCTGGGGATGGAGCGCATTATCGAGCACGTCGCCCGCGCGCTGGGAAAGGACCCGGTCGAGGTGCGTCGCCTGAACTTCTACGACCCCCCCGGCGGTGCCAAGACCGGCCCCGGCACCGGGCGGCGCTTCGGCGGCCCGCACTCCCGCCCCGCTGGGGATGAGCAGACCACGCCCTACGGCATGGAGGTCACCGACTTCATCCTTCACGAGATGACCGAGGACCTGCTCGAGGCGTCCGATTTCACCAAGCGACGCGAGGCGATCCTCGACTGGAACGCGCAAAGCCCGATCCTGAAGAAGGGCCTGGCCTACTCTCCCGTAAAGTTCGGCATTTCGTTCACCCTCACCCACCTGAACCAGGCGGGGGCGCTGGTGAACGTCTACCGCGACGGCTCGATCCTGCTGAACCATGGCGGGACCGAGATGGGCCAGGGCCTGCACCGCAAGATCATGCAGGTGGCGGCGGCCCGGTTCGGCGTGCCGCTGGACCGCATCCGCATCAGCGCGACCGACACGACCAAGGTGCCCAACACCTCGGCCACGGCGGCGTCCTCGGGCGCGGACCTGAACGGCATGGCGACGCAGGCCGCCTGCGACACGCTTCGCGACCGCATGGCCGCGCATCTGGCGGGGCTCTATCAGACCACGCCGGACCGCGTGGAGTTCCGGGACGGCATGGTGGCCGTAGGTCCGGAGAGCCTGACCTGGGACGGGGCAGTAGAGGCCTGCTACCTTGGCCGCGTCTCCCTGAGTTCGACGGGCTACTACGCCACGCCGGACCTGGAATGGGACCGGCTGCGCGGCACGGGACGGCCCTTCTTCTACTTCTCCTACGGCTGCGCGGTGACCGAGGTCGTCATCGACACCTTGACGGGCGAGAACCGCATCCTGCGCGCCGATATCCTGCACGACTGCGGCAACTCGCTGAACCCCGCGCTGGATATCGGCCAGATCGAGGGGGGCTACGTCCAGGGTGCGGGTTGGCTGACGACCGAGGAGCTTGTCTGGGACCAGAAGGGCCGCCTGAAGACCCACGCCCCCTCGACCTACAAGATCCCGGCCGTGTCCGACCGGCCGGCCTTGTTCAACGTCCGTCTGTGGGACGCTCCGAACCGGGTTGAGACGATCTACCGTTCCAAGGCCGTGGGGGAGCCGCCGCTCATGCTGGGGATCTCGGCGTTCCTGGCGCTGCAGGACGCCTGCGCGGCGTGCGGGCCCGCGTTCCCGGACCTTCACGCCCCCGCGACGCCCGAACGGGTTCTGGCGGCGGTCAAGCGGGCGCGGGCCGGATGAGCCTCGACCTCCCCGCCCTGCGCGAGGCGGTGGCGGCGCATGGGCGCGTCGTCCGCATCCTCGTGGTGACGGTTGCGGGGTCCGTGCCCCGGGACGCCGGGACGTCGATGCTGGTCTGGGACGGCGGCGAGGACGGCACCATCGGAGGCGGGGAACTGGAGAACCAGGCCGTGCGCGAGGCGCGAGCGATGCTGGCGGGCGAGCCGGGGCCGTTCCTGCGAACGGTGCCGTTGGGTCCCGCGCTGGGGCAGTGCTGCGGAGGGGCGGTCACGCTGGCCTGGGAGCGGTTCGACGCCGCGAGCCTGCCGGACGCCCTCCCGCACGCACGCCCGTTGGCAGGGACATCGGGGGCAGGTCCGCTGGTGGAGCTTCGGCCCGGCGCGCGCCCTGTCGTGCGTGACGGCTGGCTGATCGAGGCTGGGCCCGCACCCGGACGGCCGCTCTGGGTCTGGGGCGCGGGTCATGTCGGCCGGGCGATCGTGAACGTTCTGGCCCCCTGGCCCGGCGTCGCCGTCACCTGGGTGGACTTGGGACCGGACCGCTTCCCCTCCAGCGTGCCGCCCGGCGTGACCACCCTCCCGGCCACCGAGCCTCCGGCGCTCGTCCGCTATGCCCCTGGGAACGCGGACCACCTCGTGCTGACCCGGTCGCACGAGTTGGACCTCCAGCTCTGCCACGCGCTGCTCCATCATGGATTCGCGAGCCTCGGTCTTATCGGGTCCGCGACTAAGATGGGCCGGTTCCGTTCGCGCCTCACTGCGTTGGGTCACACAGCTGCCCAGATTTCGCGCATTGCCTGTCCGATAGGCGACCCCAGCCTCGGCAAGCACCCCCAAGCCATTGCCGTTGGCGTCGCTGCCGCGCTAATCAGGGCGGCAGGGACAAGCGGGCAATGCCAGGACAAGGATGCCACCGGATGAGTGAGGTGCTGCTGGCGATCCGAGGCCTGACCAAGGCCTATCCGGGGGTCGTCGCCAACAGCGAGGTGAGCTTCGACATCCGCCCCGCCTCGGTGCATGCCCTTCTGGGCGAGAATGGCGCGGGCAAGTCCACGCTGGTCAAGACGATCTACGGCCTCGTGCGGCCGGATGCAGGCGCCATGGTCCTCGCGGGTCAGGCCTACGCCCCGCCCGAGCCCCGTGCCGCCCGCGCGGCCGGGGTGGCGATGGTGTTCCAGCACTTCTCGCTGTTCGACGCTCTCAACGTCGCGGAGAACATCGCCCTTGGCATGGAGAACCCGCCGGCCCTAGGCGTTCTCGCCCAGCGCATCACCGAAGTCTCGCGCGAGTATGGCCTGCCGCTCGATCCGCGCCGCACCGTGGGCGACCTTTCGGCCGGTGAGCGTCAGCGGGTGGAGATCATCCGTTGCCTCCTCCAGTCCCCCCGCCTCCTCATCATGGACGAGCCAACCTCTGTCCTGACCCCGCAGGAAGTCGAGATCCTGTTCCGCACCCTGCGCCAGCTTCGGGACGAGGGGCTCGCGATCCTCTACATCTCGCACAAGCTCGAAGAAATCCGGGCGCTCTGCGAGGAGGCGACGATCCTGCGGGGCGGCCGGGTCGTGGCGACCTGCGACCCCCGCTCGACGTCGGCCCGCCAGATGGCCGAGATGATGGTGGGTGGCACGCTCAAGACCCCGACGCGGGCCGCCTCGGTCGGCGGCGAGGTGGTGCTGGAGGTCCAGGGCCTGACGGCGGCGCCCACCCGCCTGCACGGACAGGCACTGCGGGACGTGACCTTCAGCGTAAGCCGGGGCGAGGTGCTGGGCATCGGCGGGGTCGCCGGAAACGGCCAGGACGAGTTGCTGCTCGCCCTTTCGGGCGAGATGCGGGTCGCGCCGGGGATGGTCCGGCTTCGGAGCGATCCCATCGGGAGTCTTCGTCCGTCGGAGCGGCGCGCGCGCGGTCTTCTTTGCGCCCCGGAGGAGCGGAACGGCCACGCCGCAGCGTCCGACATGACCCTGACCGAGAACGCGCTGCTCACGGGGCGCGTGCGCGAAGGTCTGGCGCGGCGGGGCTTCGTGGACTGGTCGGCCGCCCGCGGCTTTGCCGAGCGCATCATCGCCAGCTTCGACGTCCGCACGCCGGGACCCCAGGCCACCGCCCGTTCGCTGTCGGGCGGCAACCTCCAGAAGTTCGTGATCGGCCGCGAGATCCTGCAACGCCCCGACGTGCTGGTGGTGAACCAGCCCACTTGGGGCGTGGACGCCTCGGCGGCGGCCTCGATCCGGCAGGCGCTTCTCGATCTCGCGTCCAAGGGCGCGGCAGTGGTGGTGGTGAGCCAGGACCTCGATGAGCTCATGGAAATTTCGGACCGCTTTGCCGCCCTGAACGAAGGCCGCCTTTCCCCCGCCCGCCCCGCGCACGGCCTGACGGTCGAGGAGATCGGCCTCTTGCTCGGCGGCGCGCACGGGATGGAGGTCGCCCACCATGCCCACTGATCAGCGCCCGCATCGGATTTACCCGGTCTTGAGGGCCGGGGCGCTATCGCTCCGCATGGCAGGTCACGACCACCCCGTCAGGAGGCGCATGCCATGATCGTCCTGGAGAAGCGCCCGGCCCCGTCGCGCGGCTGGGCCCTGGCGACCCCTGTCCTCGCGGTGCTGGCCACCATGGTCGTGGGGGGCCTCCTGTTCGCGGCGCTGGGCAAGGACCCGGTGCTGGCGATCCGCACGATCTTCTGGGACCCGCTCTTCGGCGACTTCGCGAGCTATACGCGCCCGCAGCTTCTCATCAAGGCGGGGCCGCTGATCCTGATTGCGATCGGGCTGTCCTTCGGCTTTCGCGCGGGCATCTGGAACATCGGGGCCGAGGGGCAATACGTCCTGGGCGCGCTGACCGGCGCAGCCGTGGGACTGGCCTTCTATCCGTCCGAGTCGCGGCTGATCTTCCCCCTGATGGTCCTGGCAGGGGCCTTGGGAGGCATGGCCTGGGCGCTGATTCCGGCCCTGCTCAAAGTCAGGTTCGGCACCAACGAGATCCTGGTCTCGCTGATGCTGGTCTATGTCGCGACGAACCTGCTTGCCTATGCCGCGCTCGGGCCGCTGCAGAACCCCGAGGGCATGGGTTTTCCCGGCTCGCGGAATCTGGCGCAATGGCCGGCTGCGGCCAACCTTGACCTGCTGCCGGGAACGGGCGTCCATTGGGGCGTCGTGGCGGCGGGGCTGGCGGTGATCGCCGCCTATATTCTGTTGTCGCGGCATGTTTTCGGCTTCGCGGTCCGCCTTGCCGGGCAGAGCCCCCGCGCCGCCGCCTTTGCCGGGGTATCGCCGTCGGGGCTCGTTTATGCCTGCATGGCGATCTCGGGCGCGCTGGCCGGGCTGGCTGGCGTGTTCGAGGTCACGGGCCCGGCCGGGCAGATCAGCATCGATTTCAACGTGAGCTACGGCTTCACGGCGATCATCGTGGCCTTCCTTGGCCGGCTGCATCCGGTCGGCATCCTGCTGGCCGGACTGCTCATGGCCCTGACCTACATCGGGGGCGAGATGGCCCAGACCCAGCTTGGCCTGCCTGCCGCGGCGGTGCAGCTGTTCCAAGGCATGCTCCTGTTCTTCCTGCTGGCCATGGATCTGCTGACGACCTACCGGCTGCGGCTCGGGCACCAGCGGGTCACGGCGACCCGCCCGGTCGCGACGCAGCCCCATCCGGCCGGGGGGACGCGCTGATGGACCTGTCCGGCATCTCGCCGATCCTCTTGCTCGCCTCGCTGATGGTCGCGTCCACGCCGATCCTGTTGGCTGCCTTAGGCGAACTGGTGGTGGAACGGGCGGGGATCCTGAACCTCGGCGTGGAAGGCATGATGATCACCGGGGCGATCACCGGGTTCGCGACGGCGGTGGCCACGGGATCGCCGGTCCTGGGCTTCCTGGGCGCGGCCGCCGGAGGGGCGGCGCTGTCGGTGCTCTTTGCGGTCCTGGTCCTGTGGCTCAAGTCGAACCAGGTGGCGACCGGACTGGCCCTGACGTTGTTCGGGCTCGGGCTCGCCTCGCTGGTGGGGCAGTCCTACAACGGCATCCGCGCGCCCGAGATGGCGGACATCACCATCCCCGTTCTGTCGGAGCTTCCCGTTCTGGGCCCCATCCTCTTCCAGCACGACTGGGTGGTTTATCTAGGGCTCGCCCTAGTCGCGGCGGTGTGGTGGTTCCTGCGAACGCAGGCGGGCCTGACGCTGCGCGCCGTGGGCGAGAACCACGAGGCCGCGCACGCCCTGGGCTACAAGGTCCTTCGGCTGCGGTTCTTTGCCATCCTGTTCGGCGGAGCCTGCGCGGGCCTTGGCGGAGCCTACCTGTCCCTGGTCCGCGTGCCGCAATGGACCGAAGGAGTCACGGCCGGCGCGGGCTGGATCGCCTTGGCCATCGTGGTCTTCGCCTCCTGGCGTCCGCTGCGGCTGCTGCTGGGGGCCTGGCTGTTCGGCGGGATCTCGGTGCTTCAGCTCAACCTCCAGGCGGCCAACGTGCCCGTGCCCGTCGAGGTGCTGTCGATGGCCCCTTACGTCATCACGATCCTCGTGCTCGTGCTCATCTCCTCGGGACGGGGCCGGGCGGCGCTGGCCGCTCCGGGCTCGCTCGGGCAACCATTCCACGCCTCGCGCTGAGGCGGGACCATCCAGAACAGGGAGTTACTGCGGATGAAACTGAACAGACGGACGCTTCTCGCCTCGGGGGCGACGGCCGCCACGCTTGCCACGCTGGGCCTGCCCGTCCGCGCGCAGGAGGGGCCGCTCAAGGTGGGCTTCATCTATGTGGGACCGATCGGCGACGGCGGCTGGACCTACCAGCATGATCAAGGCCGTCTGGCCGTCGAGGAGCATTTCGGCGACGCGGTCGAGACGATCTACCAGGAATCGGTCCCCGAGGGCGCCGACGCGGAGCGGGCCATCACCCAGATGGTGCTGAGCGGCGCGAAGCTGATCTTCACGACCTCGTTCGGCTACATGGACCCGACCGTCAACGTCGCGACCCAGTTCCCGGACGTGAGGTTCGAGCATGCGACCGGCTACAAGACCGCGCCGAATCTCGCCGTCTATGACGCGCGCTTCTACGAGGGCCGCGCGGTCATCGGCACCATCGCCGGCCGCATGACCAAGACCAACAAGATCGGCTATATCGGCTCCTTCCCGATCCCCGAGGTCATCCAGGGCATCAACTCGTCCTTCATCCACGCCCGCAAAGTGAACCCGGACGTCGAGATGGTGGTGATCTGGGCCTACACCTGGTTCGACCCCGCCAAGGAAGCCGACGCTGCCAAGGCCATGATCGAACAGGGCGTGGACGTCATCCTCCAGCACACCGACTCCACGGCGCCGCAGGCCGCCGCGCAGGAGGCCGGGAACGTCTTCACCTTTGGCCAAGCCTCGGACATGGAGGCGTTCAAGCCCACACCGCGGATCTCCTCGATCATCGACAACTGGGGCCCGTACTACATCCAGCGCATTCAGGCAGTGCTGGACGGGACTTGGGAAAGCCAGTCCTTCTGGGGCGGCATCGCCGAGGGCGAGGTGCTGATCGGCGAGATCACCGAAGCCGTTCCCGCCGAGGTGAAAGCCGAGGCCGAGGCTCTGCGCGACCAGATCGCGTCCAAGGCCTACCACCCCTTCACCGGCCCGCTGAACAAGCAGGACGGAAGCGTCTGGCTGGCCGAAGGCCAGGTCGCCACGGACGAGGAGCTTCGCGGCCTGAACTTCTACGTCGAGGGCATCGCGGGCGAGATCCCCTCGTAACCGCCAACGCCACGGGGGGCTCGCAGGCGCGAGCCCCCCGTTCAGCCGCCCTCCGCAGCAGGCCCGATCCGGCCACAAGGTGTCGTCCTTGGCCGCGCGTCCCGATGTTGCGTGCCAGACCCCTGTCCGGCCTGCTCATCCAGCCGTGACTGATCCCCATCCCTTCGAGAACGACCGACCCATGATCGACTTCCTTGTCATCGGCGGTGGCATTGCCGGCGTTTCCGCCGCGGCCCGCCTCTCGGCCCTGGGCTCCGTCACCCTGCTGGAAGCAGAGGACAGGCTGGGCCATCACGCGACAGGTCGCTCGGCGGCGGTCTTCGAGGAAACCTATGGCGCGCCCTCGACCGTGGCCCTCAGCCGCGCGAGCCGGTCCGAGTTGGAAGACAGGGCGGTGCTGAGCCCGCGCGGCCTGATGATGGTGGCCCGCGCGGAGGAGGATCAGGCCTTTGAGCATGACCTGATCGCGCTCGAGATGACCGAGATCGGGCTCGGGGAGGCCCAGGAGCGGTTTCCGATCCTCGGCCCCGCGGCAATCCGGGCGGCGTTCCAGCCCGACACCTTCGATCTCGACACCGACCGGCTGCTCCAGGGCTTCCTGCGCGAAGCCAAGGCGAACGGGGCGCAGGTCGTCTCGCGTTCCCCCGTGACGGCCATTCGCCGGACCGGCGCAGGCTGGACCGTGGAAGCGGGCGCGACATACGAAGCCCATGTCCTGGTCAACGCCGCGGGCGCCTGGGCGGACAGCGTCGCGGTCATGGCCGGACTGCCGCCGCTGAGCCTGCAACCGATGCGACGCTCGATGGCGCGAATCCCCTCACCCCTGGACCCATCCTCTTGGCCCATGGTGCTGGGCGCGGGCGAGAGTTGGTACATGAAGCCCGACGCGGGCGCGCTCCTCGTCTCCCCAGCCGAGGAGCAGCCGCAGGAGCCGCACGATGCCTGGGCCGACGATATGGTGCTGGCCGAGGGCCTCGCCCGCTTTGAGGAGAACGTCACGATGGAGGTGACGCGGTTGCTGGCCTCCTGGGCCGGGCTCAGGACCTTTGCTCCCGACCGCCAACTGGTGCTTGGGCCCGACCCGCTGGAGCCTGCGTTCCTTTGGTGCGCGGGACAGGGCGGCTACGGCTTCCAGACCTCCTGCGCGGCCAGCCGGCATTTGGCGGAACTGGCCGGAGGCGGCCCGACGACGCTAGGGGCGGAACTGGCGGCGGCGCTGTCCCCGGCGCGGTTGCGGACCTAAGGCCGCTGTCCTCTCCCTCATCCTCCGAGAGGATGCTAAGGGGGGACCATGCTTTCCTACCAGCACGGCTACCACGCCGGAAACCTCGCCGACGTCCAAAAACACGCCATGCTCGCCTGGGTGCTGGCGGAGCTTGGGAAAAAGGACAAGCCGCTCAGCTACATGGAAACCCATGCGGGCCGGGGGCTCTACGACTTGGGCAGCGGCGAGGCGCTCAAGACCGGCGAAGCGGCGGCGGGGATCCAACGCGTCGAAGGGTGGTTCGCCCAGGACGACCCCTATGCCAAGGTGCTGGCAGAGACGCGCCGGATGCATGGGCCTCGCGCCTATCCGGGCTCGCCCCTCGTGGCTGCCCTGACGCTGCGCCCGCAGGACCGGATCACGCTGGCCGAACTCCACCCGCGCGAAGGCGACGCCCTTCAGCGCAACCTCGCCCCGCATGGCGCACGGATCGAGCGGCGGGACGGAGCGGAGATGGCCCTGACACTGACCCCACCCACGCCGCGCCGGGGCTTTTTGCTGATCGACCCATCGTGGGAGGTGAAGGACGAGTACGCCACGGTTCCGGACCTCATGGAGCGGGTGCATCGGCGCTGGAACGTGGGCGTGCTGATGCTGTGGTACCCCCTTCTGCCCGACGAGCGGCACGCCCCCATGCTCAGGCGGCTGGAGCGGTCCTTTCCCGACGCGCTCCGGCACGAGGTCCGGTTTCCGCCGGCCCGGCCCGGCCATGGCATGGTGGGCTCGGGCCTGTTCACCGTAAACCCGCCCTGGCGGCTGGACGAACGCGCGGCCTGGCTCGCTGAGCGTTTCGTGACGCTCTGAAGCCTTTCCGCAGGCCGATCCACGCTATACCTCGGACACATGTTCGAGCACCTCCTCCGCCGCCTCCTGTCACCCGCCCCTGAAACCCTCCCCGACCCGGACGCGCGTCTGGCGCTGGCGGCCCTTCTCGTACGGCTGGCCCGGACGGATGGGCACTACACCGCCGCCGAGGTGAGCCGCATCGATCAAGTGCTGAGCGCCCGGTTCGGCCTTGGCCCTTTCGAGGTCGCCCGCCTGCGAGGCGACGCGGAGGTCCTGGAGACAGAAGCGCCCGACACCGTCCGCTTCACCCGCGCCATCAAGGAACACGTGCCCTACGAAGAGCGGCTAGGGGTCATCGAGGCGCTCTGGGAGGTCGCGCTGGCGGATGGCCGGCGCGCCGAGGACGAGGACGCGCTGATGCGGCTTGTGGCTCCGATGCTCGGGGTGGAGGACGCCGACAGCGGTCTTGCGCGTCAGCGCGTGGACGCCCGGCTGCGGTGATCGCCGCTCTTCCGATGTACGACCGGCCCGACAACTGGGCGGCGCATGACGCGCTCTGGTCGCTCATCCGGGACGGGCTTCGGTCCCGGGGGAATGCGGCACCCGACGCGCTGGACCACGGGACGGACCCCATGGACGAATGGGGACGGCCGGACCTCGTGCTCGGGCAGATCTGCAACCTGCCCTAGTGGGCGCGGTTGCGGGACCGGGTCACGATCATCGGCGCCGCCGACTATGAGCTCCCCGGTGCCGGGCCGGGAGAGTACTACAGCGTCGTCATCGCCCACGCCGCCAGTCCAGCGCTGGGTGCGCGCTTCGCGCTCAACGACGCGGCGTCGAACTCCGGCTGCGACCTTGGGCAGGAGTAGGCGGCATGCAACGGGATCGCGATCCGGCCGGTGCTGGTCACGGGCTCGCACGCCGCCTCGCAGAGGGCGGTGACCAACGCCCGAGCGGACCTGGCCAGCATCGACGCGGTGACCTTCCGCAACCTGCGGCGCTGGGACGACACGGCCCGCCATGTCCGTGTGGTGGGCCACACAGCATCCGGGCCGGGCATGAGCTTCATCACCGCCAGGAGCCGCGACCCGGCCCCGTTCCGTGCCGCGATCGCAGAAGCCATCGCCGCCCTGCCCAAGGTCGAGGCAGAGGTGCTGGGACTTCGGGCAGTGGTGGTCTTGCCCCTGTCGGCCTATGAGCGACGGCTGCCCCCGTCACCTGACGTCACAAAGGCCTAAGCCCAAAAACGTTGCAATCGACCCGGAAATGACGTCTCCTTCCCAAGCCATAGGGAAGACAACGTGCCGAACGACGCCGCGCCCGTCATTGAAATTCGCAATCTTCACAAGGCCTATGGGTCGCTCGAGGTGCTGAAGGGCGTCGATATCGCCGCGCCCGCCGGGCATGTGGTGGCGATGATCGGATCCTCGGGATCGGGCAAGTCGACTCTGCTCCGCTGCTGCAACCTGCTGGAGGACAGCCAGCAGGGCGAGGTGGTGTTCTGCGGCGAACCGGTGCTTTGGAAGGGACGCGGCATGGACCGCCGCCCGGCGGACCGGACCCAGGTGGTCCGCATCCGCACAAACCTGTCGATGGTCTTCCAAAGCTTCAATCTTTGGTCCCACATGACGATCCTCCAGAACGTCATGGAAGCGCCTCTAACCGTCCTGAAGCGCGACCCGCGCGAGGTCGAGGACAAGGCCCGCGCCTACCTCGCCAAGGTTGGCATCGCCGACAAGGCTGATGCCTGGCCTGCGCAACTGTCAGGCGGGCAGCAGCAGCGCGCCGCCATCGCGCGCGCGCTCTGCATGGAACCCAAGGCCCTTCTTTTCGATGAGCCCACCTCCGCGCTGGACCCCGAGCTGGAACAGGAGGTGGTCCGGGTGATCAAGGCGCTGGCCCAGGAAGGGCGGACGATGATCATCGTGACGCATGACATGAGGCTTGCGGCGGATGTCGCCCATCATGTCGTTTTCCTTCACAAGGGTCGCATCGAGGAGGAAGGCCCTCCCGACCGGCTTTTTGGAAACCCTCGGACGGAGCGGCTCCGAGGGTTCCTGTCGGCCACGCAGGCCGCCTGACAAGAACCGCTCGACCAACAAGGGAAACAACGATGAAAAGACTTCTGCTCGCCTCCGCCCTGGCGCTCTCGGCGTCGGCGGCGCTCGCGCAGGACGTGGTGCGGATCGGCACCGAGGGAGCCTATCCGCCCTACAACTTCCTGGACGACTCGGGCGAGATCGCCGGCTTCGAGCGGGAGCTCGGCGACGAGATGTGCCGCCGCGCCCAGCTGACCTGCGAATGGGTCACGAACGAGTGGGACTCGATCATCCCGAACCTCGTCTCGGGCAACTACGACGTGATCATGGCCGGCATGTCGATCACCGACGAGCGGGACGAGGTCATCGACTTCACCCAGAACTACTACCCGCCCACGGCATCGGCCTATGCGGCCCCCAGCGCCGAGGCCGATATCCAGGGTGGCGTCGTGTCGGCCCAGGCGGCGACCATCCAGGCCGCGCATGTCGCCACGACGGGCGCCACGCTCCAGGAATACGCCACTCCCGAGGAAACCGTGGCCGCCGTCCGCAACGGCGAGGCCGATGCGGTGTTCGCGGATTACGACTTCCTGGCGCCGATCGTGGCGAACTCGGGCGGCGAGCTTCAGTTCGTGGGTGACCGCGTGCCGCTGGGCGGTGGCATCGGCGCAGGCGTCCGTGAATCCGACACCGCGCTTCGCGACCAGCTCGACGCCGCGATTCAGGCCATGAAGGACGACGGCTCGGTGAACGAGCTTCTCGCCAAGTGGTTCCCGGGCGAAACCGTCCCGAGCTTCTGACCCCTAATCCCGAGGGACACCCAGTGCTCCCTCGGCTCCCGCCCAGGTTCCTGTCATGTGCGCCGACCCATCCACCCTGAGCGATGCGCTCTGGTTCCTGTGCTACCTGACCACGGGCAAGCACCTGGGCTTCTACGCCTCGTTCGGAACGGTGCTTCTCCTTCTCTTGGTCACCGCACCGGCAGCTCTCCTCCTCGGCTTCGGGGGCGCCATGCTGGCGCGATCGCGCGTGGCGCCGCTCTCCTGGATCGGCAAGGCCTACATCCTGCTCGTCCGGGGCATTCCGGACATCGTCTTCTTCCTGTTCTTCGTGATCGCGCTGGATCAGGGCTTCGAATACCTTCGGCACCGGCTTCTGTGCCCCGACTGGGACCAGCCCGTGCGTCAGGGCAACGACTTCGTCGTCTGCGACATCGCGAAACTGCCCCTGTCCTCCTCGCCCCAGTGGATGCACGAGGTTTATGGCTTTTTCCTCGCCGTCCTGACCTTCGCCATCGTGTTCGGCGCGTTCGCGGGCAACGTCCTGTTCGGCGCCATGCGCGCGGTTCCTCGCGGCCAGATGGAAACGGCCGAGGCCTATGGCATGACCCATCGCCAGGCCTTCTGGCGGGTGCTGGTCCCGCAGATGTGGGTCTATGCTTTGCCGGGGCTGTCGAATCTGTGGATGGTCCTGATCAAGGCCAGCCCTTTGCTGTTCCTCCTGGGCGTCGAGGACATCGTGTACTGGGCGCGCGACCTTGGCGGCTCCAAGACCCCGCAGTTCACCGACTTCCCGCATGGCGACTGGCGGATGTGGTACTTCCTGTTCCTGCTGGTCTTCTACCTCGCCTTCACACGCGTCTCTGAGATCGTGCTCGATCGGCTGATGCGGCGGTTCACACACGGACAGGCCGTCGCCGGAGGCGAAGCCCAGCGCAAGGCCGCCATGGCGGGACCGGCATGAGCTGCCTCGACACCATTCAGGCCTACGCCTTCCGGTCCCTTGGCTACGGGGAACGGGCGCTGCCGACGACCGATTTCACCTTCTGCCAGCAGGCGACCCTGATCGGTTCGGGTCTGGCCTGGAACATCTATTTCGGCGTGGTGGCGCTGCTGGCGGGGTTCTTCCTGGCCATTGGCATCGCGCTGGCACGGACATCCCACAAGGCGTGGGTCCGCAAGCCCGCGGAGTGGTTAGTCTTCATTTTTCGCGGCTCGCCACTCTTTATTCAGTTCTTCTTTGGCTACTTTCTTTTCCTCAGTCTCAAGGGGCAGTTTCCGGGCCTGGGCATCCTGACCTCGGCTTGGCTCGGGGCACTGATCGTGCTTTTCTTCAACACCGCCGCCTACTCGGCCGAGATCTTCAACGGCGCGCTACAGGCCATTCCCAAGGGCGACCTCGAGGCCGCCGACGCCTATGGCCTGACAGGCTGGACCAAGTTCCGCCGCATCGTGTTCCCGACCATGCTCCGCCTGGCCTGGCCCGCCTACACCAACGAAGCCATCTTTCTGTTCCACGCCACCACGCTGGTCTTCGTGAGCAGCTTCCCGGCCATCCAGCAGAAAGGGGATGCGCTTTACTACGCGCAGTATTTCGCGGACAAGACCTTCAACCCGTTCGTCCCTTACCCCATCCTTGCGGGGTATTTCGTCCTCCTCACCATGGCCATCGTCGGACTGTTCTGGCTGGGGTCGAGGTGGCTCAACCGTCACATGCCCTCCAGCACGGGACGCTGGCGCGCCAAGTTTCAGGTGATCCGATGACATGGCCCCCACGGTTTCTGGCCGTCGGCCCGACAAGCCTCTAGCCCTCCAGAAAGCCAAAAGGTGATTACAATGAGCTGGCTCGACCAGCACCCCGAGGTGCGCAACATCCGTTGCGGCGCCGTCGACCTGAATGGACAGGCGCGCGGAAAGCGTCTCCCTGTCCGATTTGCCCGCAAGATCGAGGAGGAAGGCACCCGCTTCCCGCTATCCGTGCTCAATCTCGACATCTGGGGCGAGGATGTGGAGGACTCTCCCCTCGTCTTCGAGATCGGCGACCCCGACGGGGTTCTCCGACCGACCGAGCGGGGCTACGTTCCCATGCCCTGGCTCCAGACGCCTTCGGCGCTCCTGCCCATGTGGATGTACACGGAGGATGGTCAGCCCTTCGACGGGGACCCCCGCCATGCGCTTCGGGCGGTGGTGGAGAGATTCAAGGCCCATGGCCTCACGCCGGTCGTCGCCACCGAGATGGAGTTCTACCTCGTGGACGACTCCGGGGTGGACCTGCGGCAGGCCCCCTCGCCCCGATCCGGCAAGCGCCGCCCGGGAGCCGAGATCCTGAGCCTGCGCGCCCTCGACGCGTTCGACTCCTTCTTCAACGATCTTTACGAAGCCTGCGATGCCATGGACATCCCGGCCGAAGCAGCGATCAGCGAGGTGGGCCTGGGCCAGTTCGAGATCAATCTCAGCCATGTGCCGGACGCCCTAAAGGCCGCGGACGACGCGTACCTGTTCAAGATGCTGGTGAGGGGCTTGGCCCGCAAGCACGGCTTCGCCGCGTCGTTCATGGCCAAGCCTTATGAGGATTACGCAGGGAACGGTCTCCACACCCACTTCTCGGTCCTAGACTCCGAGGGGAACAACGCCTTCGCGAACAGCACCTTCGAGGGGACCCCAGTCCTTCGCAACGCCATCGCGGGCTGCCTCAAGGGCATTCCCGATCTGACGCTGGTCTTTGCGCCCCACGCCAACAGCTACGAACGGCTGGTGCCCGAAAGCCATGCCCCGACCGGCATCTGCTGGGCCTACGACAACCGCACCGCCTCGGTCCGCGTGCCGGGCGGCAGCCTCAAGGCGCGCCGCGTGGAGCACCGGGTGGCGGGCGGGGACGTGAACCCGTACCTGTTCTTGGCGGCCGTGCTGGGTTCGGCCCTCATCGGCATCGAAGACGACCTGCAACCCCCGCCGCCGATCATGGGAAACGCCTATGAACAGGATCTGGCGCAGATCCCGGATACCTGGGAGCAGGCCATCGAAACCTTCGAGACCAGCGCCTTCGTCCGGCGCATCTTTGCACCGCAGCTCATCGACAACTTCGTCATGACCAAGCGGCAGGAGTTGCACTACATGGCCGAGCTTACGCCCCGGCAACAGCTCGAACTCTATCTCGACACCGTGTGACCGGTCACCGCCGGGGCTCTTTCCCGGCGGGACGGCTGCTCCTCCGAACCGGTCCAGAGACAGTGGGCCGGCGCGGATCGATCGCTCCGGTCCGACGAGGCCGGATCGACCTGACGCCGTCCGCAGTTCAGCTTGGCGTTGAACGGACGCAGCCCGTTCAATTTACGGCTGTTTGTGTCTCATTATGATTAAAATTGTTTGGAATGCGGGACTCCGTTTCCCAATGCAGCCCCGATGGTGCCCGAATGCCGCCATATCTCGCGTTAATCTCTTCTTAACCAACACGGGAGGGAAACAGTGGATGCAGAGATCGGCAGAACGTCCTACGCTTCCCGGTTTTGGCCAACAAGGCGAGCCTCTCCCCGCGTGACCCAGTCCGACCGATCCTGACGGGACCGCGCGGGACGGCGTCCGGCGCAACTCAGGCTCATGCGGCCATCCGAGATCGGATCGCCGCTGCGACGGAGTGCGCCCCCTCTTCGATCCCTACGTCTTCAATCCCAGCAACAAGGACTTTGACATGGCTGTAACTTCCATCTCCGACGCCACCAAGATCAGCGGCTTCATCGGGGCCTGCCTCGTGGACGGCGACACCGGTCTGATGCTTGCCTCCGAAGGGGGCGGCAAGCTCGACATGAACATGGTGGCGGCGCTCAACACCGACTTCGTGAAGGCCAAGCAGAACGCCATCGACACGCTGGGGCTGAATCAGGACATCGAGGACATCCTCATTACCCTGGACAAGCAGGTTCACCTGATCCGCCCGCTGGAGCGGAACCGTTCCATGTTCATCTACGTGGCGCTGGAGAAGGCGAACTCGAACCTCGGCATGGCCCGCATCCAGCTGAAGAACCTGGAAGCGAATCTCAAGATCTGACCGCAGGCGGGGTTTGCCCCATCGCGGTCCAGGGCCGGCCCAACCGGGCCGGCCGTTGCGTTCCGTCCCTGGCGGGGACGACATGTGCCACAACGTCTTGGGGGACGGCCTTTGCCCCTGCGCGGAAGGGGGTTGACCACCCCCCCGGGTCCGGGCGTAGGCCTAGGCCACCCCAATACGAGACCCCCATGCTTATCGGCATCCTGCAGACCGGTCATGCGCCCGACGCGCTCAAGCCCGCCCATGGCGATTATCCCGACCTCTTCCAACGGCTCCTCAGGGACAAGGGACTGACGTTCCGCACCTGGGCCGTGGTGGATGGGAAGTTTCCTTCCGGCCCCCACGATGCGGACGGCTGGCTCATCACCGGATCGCGCCACGGCGCCTACGAGGACCACCCCTGGATCCCGCCCCTCGAGCGGCTGATCCGCGACATCCACAAGCAGGGCGTGCCGATGGTCGGCATCTGCTTTGGCCATCAGATCATCGCTCAGGCAATGGGCGGACGGGTCGAGAAGTGGCCGGGCGGCTGGTCGGTGGGCCGGACCGACTACGACTGGGGCGACGAACGCATCGCTCTCAATGCCTGGCATCAGGACCAGGTGGTGGAACGGCCCGAGGGCGCCAAGGTGGTCGCCACCTCCCCCTTCTGCGCTAATGCGGCGCTGGTCTACGGGGACAGCATCCTCACCGTGCAGGCGCACCCGGAGTTCTCGCGTCCCTTCGTGGCCGACATGATCGAGAAGCGGGGGCGTGGGCTCGTGCCCGATCCCCTGCTGGACAGGGCCAAGGCCGCCGTGGAGCAACCCATCGACGACCAGAGGCTGGCCGACCGGATCGCCCGCTTCTTCAAGGAACGGGTGACGGCATGAACTGGCTCGACAAGATCCCCGCCGCCGCGCGGGCCTATCTCGATGGCAGCCGTCTGGACGAGGTCGAGTGCGTCATCGCCGACTTCCCCGGCATCGCGCGCGGCAAGGCCGTCCCGGCTGCTAAATGGGAGCGGCAGCAGTACTTCCACCTGCCGAACTCCATCTTCTTCCAGACCATCACCGGCGACTGGGCTGAAGCCGCCACCGACGGCTTCACCGAACCCGACATGATCCTGCGCCCGGACCTGGCCACCGCCACGGCGGCCCCATGGGCCGTGGACGGGACGCTGCAGGTGATCCACGACGCCTATGACATGCAGGGCAACCCCATCGGGATGGCGCCCCGCAACGTGCTCAAGCGCGTGGTGGACCTGTACCGCGCCCAGGGCTGGACCCCCATCGTCGCCCCGGAGATGGAGTTCTACCTCGTGGGCCGCAACGTCGATCCGGCCAAGGAGATCGTGCCCATGATGGGCCGGACGGGCCGCCCCGCCGCCGCCCGCCAAGCTTACTCCATGACCGCCGTGGACGAATACGGTCCCGTCATCGACGACATCTACGAGTACGCCGAGATTCAGGGCATCGAGATCGACGGCATCACCCAGGAAGGCGGCGCAGGGCAGCTCGAGATCAACCTGCGCCACGGCGACCCCGTGCGCCTGGCCGACGACGTGTTCTACTTCAAGCGCCTGATCCGCGAGGCCGCGCTGAAGCATGACTGCTTCGCCACCTTCATGGCCAAGCCCATCGAGGGCGAGCCGGGCAGCGCGATGCACGTCCACCATTCCGTGCTGGATGCCAAGGGCCGCAACATCTTCTGCGGCCCCGACGGAGAGGAGACGCCCGAGTTCCTGAACTTCGTGGGGGGACTCCAGCGGCATATGCCGGCAGCCATCGCCGTCATCGCGCCCTATGTGAACAGCTACCGCCGTTATGTGCGCAACCACGCTGCCCCCATCAACCTCGAATGGGGCCGGGACAACCGGACCACCGGGCTGCGGGTCCCGGTCTCATCCCCCGAGTCGCGGCGGGTCGAGAACCGGCTGCCGGGAATGGACTGCAATCCCTATCTCTGCATCGCGGCATCGCTGGCCTGCGGTTATCTGGGCATGACCCGGCAACTGGCGGCCGGAGCGATGTTCGAAGGCGACGCCTACCAGTCGGATGCCGAGATCCCCTATTCGTTGTCCGACGCGCTCGATCTGTTCGAAGAATCGAAGGATCTTCAAAGCGTTCTGGGCGAGGATTTCTCGCGCGTGTATTCCATCGTCAAGCGGACCGAGAACGAGGAATTTCTTCAGGTCATCAGCCCCTGGGAGCGGGAGCATCTCCTGCTGAACGTCTGATGGCCCGCGATCCGCTGCGCCAGAACGACCCGGTCCCTGGGACCTATCCATCGTCCTGGTATGCCGAGAGCGCGCAGGTCGCGGCTCCGCGCGGGCCCCTCAAGGGGGCGCAGCGCGCCGACGTGGCGATCGTGGGCGCGGGCTACACCGGACTCTGGGCGGCCAAGACGCTGGCCCAGCGGGGGCTGAAGCCCGTGATCCTCGAAGCGCATCGCGTCGGATGGGGCGCTTCGGGGCGCAACGGCGGGCAGGTGGGCACCGGCACCAACTGGGACCAGCGCAAGCTGGAGTCGCGGATGGGCCGGGACGCGGCGCGCGCCGTCTGGGACATCTGCGAGGACGGCAAGCGCCAGCTTCGCGAGTTCTGCGCCGCCGAGGCGCCCGAGGCGAACTACCTTCCCGGCGTGGCACACGGGGAATACTCGGCGTCCGAAGCGCGGGACTCCCGCGCCGGCGCGGAGCATCTGGCACGCCACTACGGCTATGACCGGATCGAGGTCATGGACCGCGACGCGTTCCGGGCGCTGGTGAAGTCGCCTTTGTATGTCGGGGGGGTGCTGGACCGGGGGGCGGGGCATGTGCATCCGCTGCGCTATGCCCTGGCGCTGGCGCGCGCGGCCGAGCGGGCGGGGGCGGTGATCCACGAGGGTTCCATCGTCCTGGGGATCGAAAAAGGCCAGCCCGCCGTTCTGCGGACCAAGGACGGAGAGCTGCGGGCCGATCACGTGATCCTCGCGGGGAACGGCTACATGCCTGACCTCGATCCGCAGGTCGCGGCCCGCGTCATGCCGATCAACAGCTTCATCGGCGCGACCGAGCCCCTGCCCGACCGCTGGCAGGACGTGTTGGCCGAGGACATCGCCGTGGCGGATTCCAAGTTCGTGGTGAACTACTTCCGCTTCTCCGAAGACCGCCGTTTCCTGTTCGGCGGGCGCGAGAGCTACGGCCTGGGCTTCCCAAAGGACATAGGCGGGCCGCTGCGGCGACGACTCGCGGATCTGTTCCCGCAACTGACTGGGGCAAAGATCGAGCATGTCTGGGGCGGAACGCTGGGGATCACCATGACGCGGCTGCCGCTGCTGTTGCGGGTCGCGCCCAACATCCTGTCGGGGGGCGGCTTCTCGGGCCATGGGGTCGCACTGTCGGGGATCTCGGGCCGGGCCATGGCCGAAGCGGTCCTGGGTCAGGCGGGCCGCTTCGACGCGCTCTCCCTCCTTCCCACACCGCGCTTTCCTGGCGGGGCGCTCGCGCGGGCGCCGCTCCTCACCCTGGCCATGACTTGGTACGCCATGCGGGACCGGCTGGGCATCTGAGCCGACCACCGGCGCAAGACGTCGCGAGAGGAGCCGGGCGCCGCGCAAGGACCTTGCGTAGCAGGCCCCCTGGCTCGCGAGGGCCGGCATTGCCCGAGGCATGACGCACAGGTTAAGAAGGCTCAGCACGAGGAGAGCCGCCATGAACGACCAAAGCCCCAATTCCTGGGAGTCGCGGGCCGACGCCGCCACCTTCTACGGCTTCACGGACCTGCCAAGCGTCCGGGACCGTGGCGCGGTCGTTCTCACGCATGGCAAGGGCCCCTACATCTACGACGTCCACGGGCGCGAATACCTCGATGCGAACTCGGGCCTTTGGAACATGGTGGCGGGCTTCGACCACCCCGGCCTGATCGCCGCCGCGCAGGAGCAGTACGCCCGTTTCCCCGGCTACCATGCCTTTTTCGGTCGTTTGTCCGACCAGACCGTGATGCTGAGCGAGAAGCTCGTGGAGGTGTCGCCCTTCGAGACGGGCAAGGTGTTCTACACCAACTCCGGCTCCGAGGCGAACGACACCCTGGTCAAGATGCTCTGGTTCCTCCACGCCTCGGAGGGGAACCCACAGCGGCGCAAGATCCTGACCCGCGTCAACGCCTATCACGGCGTGACCGCCGTCTCGGCCTCCATGACCGGCAAGCCCTACAACTCGGTCTTCGGCCTCCCCCTGCCCGGCTTCATCCACCTGACCTGCCCGCACTACTGGCGCAACGGCGCGGAGGGCGAGACCGAGGAGCAGTTCACGCAGCGCATGGCCGACGAACTGGAAGAGGTCATCGCGCGCGAAGGGGCCGACACCATCGCGGGCTTCGTGGCCGAGCCGGTCATGGGCGCAGGTGGCGTGATCGTGCCGTCCAAGGGTTACTTCCAGGCGATACACCCGATCCTGAAGCGGCACGGCATCCCGCTGATCTCGGATGAGGTGATCACCGGCTTCGGGCGGACGGGGAACACCTGGGGCTGCGAAACCTTCGGCTATATGCCCGACGCCATCATCTCCTCCAAGAACCTGACCGCCGGGTTCTTTCCGATGGGTGCCGTGATCCTGGGGCCGGAACTGACCGACCGCCTGCAGCGTGCCTCCGAGGCCATCGAGGAGTTCCCGCACGGCTTCACCGCCTCGGGTCACCCCGTGGGCTGCGCCATCGCGCTCAAGGCCATCGACGTGGTGATGAATGAAGGGCTGGCCGACAACGTCAAGCGTCTGACGCCCAGGTTCCAGGCCGGCATGGCCAGACTGGCCGAGAACCCGAACATCGGGGAATGGCGCGGCGTGGGCCTGATGGGAGCGTTGGAGGCTGTCGCGGACAAGGCCACCAAGCGGCCTTTCGACGGCAAGCTGTCGGTGTCCGAGCGCATCGCCAACACCTGCACCGATCAGGGGCTGATCTGCCGACCGCTGGGCCAGAGCATCGTTCTCGCCCCGCCGTTCATCATGACCGAGCCGCAGATGGACGAGATGTTCACCAAGCTGGGTCAAGCGCTCGACAAGGTGTTCGCCGAGGTGGCCTGACGCACGGGGAGCCCCGGCTCCCCGCCGTTTCCGACCGGCATAGAGCTCAGCGCTTCTCTTCGTCGTCCTTTGCGGGCCCCGAGGACCCCGGCATGAGCCCGCCGCTCATGGCCTTGAAAAAGGCTTCCTGCTGGGCTCGGATCGCCTCGAAGCCCGGAAGCTTCGTGATCGGGTTGCCCTTGGTCATCTGCTCCAGCACCTTCGACTGGCTTTCGCGCAGCATCTCGAAGCTGGCAGCAAGGAACTGGGGCATCACCGTCGCGGCCTGTGTCGTATAGGTCCGCACGAGCGAGGTCAGCACGTCCGTGGGCAACACGTTCTCGCCACGCGACTCGTGCTCTGCGATGATCTGGAGGAGGTATTGCCGCGTCAGGTCGTCGCCGGACTTGAGATCCACGATCTGAACATCCCGGCCCTGACGGATGAAGAGCGCGATGTCCTCCAAGGTCACGTAGTCGCTGGTTTCCGTGTTGTAGAGGCGACGGCTGGCGTAACGCTTGATCAGGAGCGGCTTGTCATTGTCAGGCATGGACGGCTCCGGTTGCTGCACGTGCAAACAGCCTAGGCCCGGTCAGGACAAAAGGAAAGGGCGGACCCGCATGGGCCCGCCCCTCACCGCTGCCGGGCAGCGGTCAATCCTTGATCAGGTGCCGAAGCCCCCGATAGCGATCAGACATTCGTGGAGGTCGAGGTCGTCTGGACGCCGGTCTTGGCGGCGTTGGTGATGTCGGTGGTCGCCTTGCGGGCGGCGTTGGTCATGTCCTCGGACATGTCCTTGCCGGCGGCGAGCATCAGCTCGAGCGTTTCGGTCTGGACGCGTTTGGCGATGTCGGCAAAGGCGGCCATGTGCTCGGCGGCGGCTTCGGCGGAGGTGGACATGAAGTCGGTGATCGACTTGGCGTAGTCCGCGGGATCGGCCTTGGCCTGGGTCACGGAGGTCAGCTTGGACAAGGTGTCCTGCATCCAGCGGGCCGACAGGTCGGTGGACTTCTGCGCGGCTTCGATGGCGACGGTGGACAGCTTTTCGGCCAGGGCGGCTTGGGACTTGGCGAGGTTCTCAACGGACGAGGTGTCCACGGGGAAGTTCGTCATCGCGTCTTTCATCATCTGGGCGTAATCGGTCGAAGCCATGTCGGCATCCTTTCGGAAATGGAGGCGACCCGGTCGCCCCTGTGTTCAGCACGATGAATATGGATGCTGCACTGCAGCATTGCAAGGGTTGTTTCTGCGGTGCAGCGCTGGAGCGGCGGGAAATGGCGCGCCCGATTGCCGCAGGGTCACGCGGCGTCGGGCTTGGCCGTCACATAGGTCCCTGGTGCCGGGGCCAGCGCGGGATGTCTCGCATCGCCCGGCTCTCGGGCAGGGACCAGATCACCCGAACGCTGGGCCAGCCACTCGCCCCAGCGCGGCCACCAGCTGCCCTCGTGCTTCTCGGCAATCCTGAACCAGTCCTCGGGCGCAGCATGCAGGTCATGGCCGGTCCAGTGGCCGTACTTCTTCTTGGTGGGCGGGTTCACGATCCCGGCGATGTGACCTGACTCGGACAGGATGAAGGTCTTGTCCGCAGCACCCATCTGCTGGACGCCGCGATAGGAGGATTTCCATCCCGCGATGTGGTCGGTCTCGCAAGCCACGGCGCAAAGGGGCACCGTGACCTCGGAGATGTGGACCGTCTCGCCGCAGATCGGGAAACCCGTGGTCGCGAAGCGGTCGCCCTGGCAGAGGCCACGCAGGTATTCGACGGCCATCTTGGCGGGCAGGTTCGTGGAGTCCCCGTTCCAGTAAAGCAGGTCGAAGGCCGGCGGCGTCTGCCCCAGCATGTAGGACCGGATCGCCGGCTGGTAGATCAGGTCGTTGGACCGCAGATAGCTGAAGGTCCGCGACATGAAGAAGGCTTCAAGGATGCCCTTCTCCATCGACTCCTTCTCGATCCCGTCCACGAAGTCGTCGTCGAGGAAGACCCCGACCTCCCCCTGGTCCGAGAAGTCGGTCAGCGTCGTGAAGAAGGTGGCGCTGTTGATCGAATTGTCACCGTGGTTCCTGAGCAGCCCGAGGGTCAGAGCCAGCGTGGTCCCGGCGATGCAGTAGCCCACGGCGTTGACGACATCGGTCCCGCAGATCGCCTTCACCTCGCGGATGGCCGTCAGGTAGCCGTCCTCGACATAGTGGTCCAGCGAGGTGTCCTTGTAGGACGGATCGGGATTCACCCAGGACACGACGAACAGCGTGAATCCCTGATCCACCACCCATTTGATAAGGCTGTTCTGGGCCTTGAGGTCGAGAATGTAATATTTGTTGATCCAGGGCGGGAAGATGAGCAGGGGAATCTCGCGCACCTGCTCGGTCGTGGGCCTGTACTGGATCAACTCGAACATGCGGTTGCGAAACACCACCTCGCCCGGCGTGGTGGCGAGGTTCTCTCCGACCTTGAACGCGCTCTCGTCCGCAAGACGGACGATCAGTTCGCCATCGTTGCGCTCCAGGTCCGTTACGAGGTTGGTCAGGCCGTCCACGAGGGACTGGCCGTTGGTTTCCACGGCGCGCTCCAGCGCGTCGGGATTGGTGGCGAGAAAGTTCGTGGGTGCGAGCATGTCCACGATCTGCTTCGAGAAGTACTGAAGCCGCCGTTTGTCGCGTTCGGACAAGCCGTCAGTCTGCGCCACTGCCTTCTGAACGGCGTCCGCGTTGATCAGGTACTGCTGCTTCCAGAAGTTGAACCAGGGGTGCGTATCCCAGAGCGGGTTCGAGAACCGCCTGTCCTTTGGACCGGGATCTTCGGGCGCCTTGAACGGGCCCTTGGCAAGCGCGGCTTGCGCTTCGGCGAAATGCGCCAGCGTCTTGCCCCAGTAGCCGGCCTGCAGCTCGATCACCTTGGCGGGGTGCTCCACGGCTTCGGCCATCCAAGCCTGCATCGCCTTGAGATAAAGCTCCTGCGACGGACCCTGGAGAGCGGCTGGCACCTTCTTGCGCTTCGCCATTATGCCTACGAGGCGCTTTGTCAGCACGTCGATCTTTTTCAAGTTTGCTTCGAAAAGCTCAAGATTGCGGCCCGTTTGCTCCACTCCTCCGTTCGTATCCGCACTGTCGGTTGCCATGAGCGGAACTCCGTTTTAGTTTTGCAGTTGCAGCATAAGGCGTTGGCAAGGTCCTCGGTGCGACCCTGTCCGCATCGAGCGGGAGACCTGACGTGAAGTATATGTTGACGTATGACCTGATGGAAAGTGTGCGCAACACCAACCAGTGGCTGGGGGCGACGGCACGGGCCATGGGTGCCTATCCGGTGATGGCCGCGACGGGCAACCCATTGGTCGAGTGGGTCAAGGCCTGGGGCGACGTGACCGAGCGGACCTTTGCCCGGATGGTGGTTAAGCCCGACTGGGGCATTTCGGCTGTCACCGGCGACGACGGGCGCGACCACACGGTGCGAATCGAAACGCTGGTCAGCAAGCCTTTCGGCAACCTTCTCCATTTCCGGGCACCGGGGCGGTTCCCGCGCCAGCGCCGCGTCCTCATCGTTGCGCCGATGTCGGGGCACTATGCGACGCTGCTGCGCAAGACGGTGATCTCCCTGCTGCCGGACTGCGAGGTGTTCATCACCGACTGGCACAACGCCCGCGACATTCCCGTGTCCGAAGGCAAGTTCGACATCGAGGACTATACTCTCTATGTGGCCGAGTTCATGCGCCACTTGGGACCTGACGTTCATGTGATGGCGATCTGCCAGCCCGCGCCGCTGGTTCTGGCTGCAACGGCCATCCTCGCCGAAGAGGCCCCGGAAGCGCAGCCCCGGTCGCTGATCCTTGTGGGCGGGCCGATCGACCCGGACGCCAACGCGACCGACGTGACCGACTTCGGTCGCCGCGTGACCATGGGCCAGCTCGAACAGCTCGTGATCCAGCAGGTGGGCTTCAAGTACAAGGGCGTGGGCCGGATGGTCTATCCGGGGCTGCTGCAGCTGGCGTCGTTCATGTCCATGAACGCCCAGACCCATAACCGGAGCTTCGTGGACCAGATCTTCCGCGCCGCCAAAGGCGAGACGTCGGACCACGACAAGCACAACGCGTTCTATGATGAGTACCTGGCTGTCATGGACATGACGGCCGAGTTCTACCTGTCCACCGTGGAACGCGTCTTCAAAGGCCGTGAGATCGCCCGCAACGTCTTTACGGTCGCGGGTCGCACGGTGGATATGGGCCGCATCAACTCGGTGGCCGTGATGGTGGTCGAAGGCGAGAAGGACGACATCTCCGCCCCCGGGCAATGCCTTGCCGCGCTCGACCTGCTGACCGGACTGCCCAAGGCCAAGAAGGCTGCCCATCTGGAACCCAAGGCGGGCCATTATGGGATCTTTGCGGGCAAGAGCTGGCGCGACAACATCCGCCCGCTCGTGCTCAAGTTCATGGATGAAAACAGCGGCCTTGTGGAACGGCGGCCCCGGGCTGTCTCGATGCTGCCGATCGTCGCCGCGCAGGGCGAATAGTCAGAGCCTATGGGCCCAGTCGACCGTCCGCCGCACAAGGGGGGCGGTCTGGCCCGGGCTTTTTACCGCGCCAGCCATCACATGGCCCATGGGGTCGTCGCCGGGTCCGGGCGTCAGCACGATCCGGCGGGCGGGCCCCCGCCAGCGGCGCATGACCGCCGACGTCAGGCCGGGGTCCACCACCTGATCGGAATCAGCATAGGCGAACAGCGCCGGCGCATCGATCGCATCGAGATCGGCCCGACGCACGGCGCGCACTGCCTGGGCCATCGGGGCATAAGCCTGGACGGGGTAGCGCGGGGTCCAGATGCCGGTCGTGTCGATCACGGGCGCCCCAACCTCCCCCCGGATCAGGAGCGGCCCCCACCAGCTGGACAGCGGCGCATCCAGCACGGCCTGAAGACGACGCAGCCGCACCCCGTAATGGGGCGAGATCATGACGGCGCCCGCGACCGCCTCGGCTCGGGCCAAGGCCAGCGTGAGGAGCGTGCCGCCCGTCGAGCAGGCGATGGCGAGGACCCGTTCCCCGATGATGCGCCCGATGGCCAAGGCTTCGGCCACGTCGGCCTGCCAGTCCGGCAGGGTGGCCCGCCCCATGGCCGAGCCGTCCTGGCCATGGCCGGTCAGCCGGGCCCCGTACAGGTTCGCCCCCAGTTCCTCGGCGACCCGCTCGGGGTAGGGCGATAGCTCGCGACGGCTGGCCGAGAAGCCGTGGATGAAGACCACGGACCACGGCGTCCGTTCCGGCGCACCCGCCCAGGTCACGCGTTTTTCGCAGCCCGGCCGGAGATGCGGCACGCGAGCCTCGCGCGCCGCGAGCCAAGCCTCCATCCCGGCGGGCGGCGGAAGCGTCACGTCACCTCCTCGATGGCCCGGGCGATCAGCTTGAGGCAGCGTGGCGACGAGAAGCGGTGGTCGGCGTCCTTGACGAGGGTCAGCCGGACATCCGGCCCGCTCACATGGTCTAGCAGTCGCTGCGCCGTCCCGACGGACACCTCCCGGTCGGCGGTGCCCTGCAGCATCCGGGTCGGCATCGGCAGATGGAGCGGCGCGCGCAGGATCAGGTTCTCGCGCCCGTCCTCGATGAGGTGGCGGGTGATCTTGTAGGGGGCGCCATAATCCGAGGGGATGTGGATGTGCCCCTGCTCCATGAGTTGCGCCTGAAGGAAGTCGGGGGCGTCGGCCCACATCGAGTCCTCGGTGAAGTCCGGCGCGGCGGCGATGGTGACAAGTCCCGCCACCCGCTCGGGCGACCGCCGGGCCACCAGAAGCGAGATCCAGCCCCCCATGGAGGAGCCCACGAGCACGACGGGGCCGGGGGCGAGGTCGAGCACCGCCTGGGCGTCCTCAAGCCACTGGCCGATGGTGCCTTCGTCGAACGATCCCTCGCTCTGGCCATGGCCGGAATAGTCGAAGCGGGTGAAGGCACGCCCCTTGGCCTCGGCCCAATCGGACAGCCAGGCGGCTTTGGTCCCGGTCATGTCGGACCGGAAGCCACCCAGGAACACGACATGCGGCCCCTGCCCCGTTTGCCGCATCAGCGCCAGCCTGCGTCCCTGGGGCGTGGTGATGGTCTCCATGTCGCGGGTCTCCTGCTTCGCTGCACCCGCATGGTGCGCGGGCCTTGACGGTTCCGCAAGCGGTGGGCAGAACCCCCGGACCCGCAACCGGGCGCAATCGTGGGCGCCAGACCGACGAGGAGCAGGCCATGGCCTCCATCTCCCTGACATTTCCCGATGGCAACTCGCGCCAGTACGAAGCGGGCGTGACGCCCGCGCAGGTGGCACAGTCCATCGCGCCGTCGCTGGCCAAGGCCGCTGTCTCCGCCACCTTCGACGGCCAGCACTGGGACCTCCAATGGCCCATCGACCGGGACGGCGCGCTCGCCATCCGGACGCTCAAGGACGCCGAGGGGCTGGAGCTGATCCGGCACGACCTCGCCCACGTCATGGCGCGGGCGGTCCAGAGGCTCTGGCCCGACGTGAAGGTGACGATCGGCCCTGTCACCGAGACGGGCTGGTTCTACGACTTCGACCGGTCGGAGCCCTTCACGCCCGAGGACCTGGGGGCCATCGAAGCCGAGATGCGCCGCATCATTGGCGCCAAGGACCCCGTGCGGACCGAGGTCTGGGACCGCGCCCGTGCCATCGCGCATTACGAAGAGACGAACGAGCCCTTCAAGGTCGAGCTGATCAACCGCATCCCGGAGGGCCAGCCCATCCGTATGTACTGGCACGGCGACTGGCAGGACCTGTGCCGCGGGCCGCACCTCCAGAACACGGGGCAACTTCCGGGCGACGCCTTCCGGCTGATGGGCGTATCGGGCGCTTACTGGTTCGGTGACGTGAACCGGCCGCAGCTCCAGCGGATCACGGGCGTGGCGTTCCGCAACCGCGACGACCTCAAGGCGCATCTCACGATGCTGGAGGAGGCCGCCAAGCGCGACCACCGCAAGCTCGGCCGCGAGATGGAGCTCTTCCACATGCAGGAAGAGGCACCGGGCATGGTCTTCTGGCACCCGAACGGCTGGACGATCTACCGCGCCCTTGAGGACTACATGCGGCGGCGGCAGCGGCGCGCGGGCTACAAGGAGATCCGCACGCCACAGGTGCTCGACCGCATCCTGTGGGAGAAGTCGGGTCACTGGGAGGCCTACCGCGAGAACATGTTCATCGTGGAGGTGGACGAGGAAGGGGCCAAGGAGAAGCGCATCAACGCGCTGAAACCGATGAACTGCCCCTGCCACGTTCAGGTCTACAACCAGGGCCTCAAGAGCTACCGCGACCTGCCGTTGCGGCTTGCCGAGTTCGGGTCGTGCCACCGCTACGAGTCGTCGGGGTCGATGCACGGGCTGATGCGCGTGCGCGGCTTCGTGCAGGACGATGCGCATATCTTCTGCACCGAGGACCAGATCGAGGCCGAATGCGCGTCGTTCCTCGGGCTGCTGTCGTCGGTCTACAAGGACCTCGGCTTCGAGACCTTCGACATCAAGCTCTCCACCCGGCCCGAGGTGCGGGTGGGCTCGGACGAGGTCTGGGACAAGGCCGAGGCAGCGCTGGCCGGGGCCATCGAGAAGGCGGGCTACCCCTATGAGATCGCGCCGGGCGATGGGGCCTTCTATGGACCCAAGCTCGACTTCAAGCTGACCGATGCCATCGGACGCGAGTGGCAGTGCGGGACGTTCCAGGCGGACTTCAACCTGCCGAACCGGTTGGACGCGGAGTATGTGGGCGAGGACGGGGCCAAGCACCGGCCCGTCATGCTCCATCGCGCGATCCTGGGAAGCTTCGAGCGATTCCTGGGCATCCTGATCGAGAACTACGCAGGCCGGATGCCGTTCTGGCTGGCGCCCCGGCAGGTCGTGGTGGCGTCCATCGTGTCGGATGCGGACGACTATGTCCGCGAGGTCACGGAAGCGCTGCAAGCGGCGGGCCTGCGGGCCGAGGCAGATATGCGGAACGAGAAGATCAACTACAAGGTCCGTGAACACTCGGTCGGCAAGGTGCCGGTGATCCTGGCGCTGGGCATGAAGGAGGTCGAAGCCAAGACCGTCTCCATGCGCCGCCTGGGCGAGGACGGGCAAAAGGTGATGCCTCTGGGTGAGGCGATCGCCCAACTGGCGGGCGAAGCGCGGGCCCCGGACCAGAGGGGCTGATCGCGCAATGAAATCTTGAGCCGCGTGCGGAACGAACCGCGCGCGGATGCCGTTTGTCCTGCATCCCGTCCCACGGGTACGGGCAGACGGCGAGGTCTTATGACGCAATCCAGTTTCGATCCTCAATCCTCCTCGATCGAGGAGGAAAGGCTCCGCCATGCGGAGCGGCTTCCCACGGATGGGATCATCCAGCGCATCGAGGAGCGGGCGACGTTCGGCAAGCGGGTCGTGGACCAAGGGGGCGTTCGCGTCTCCACCCGCACCGAGGTCCAGACCGAAACCCTTCGCGACATCCTTCAGGACGTGACCGTCGAGGTCGAGCGCGTCCCGGTCGGCCGTTTCGTGGAAGCTGCCGAGGCGCCGCGCACGGAAGGCGACCTCACCATTCTGCCCGTCTACGAGGAACGCCTCGTCGTCGAGAAACGCCTGTTTCTCCTTGAGGAGGTCCATGTCCGGCGCCAGGCGCGGAGCCACGAGGTCGAGATGCCCGTGGAGGTCCGCCGCCAGGTGGCCGAGGTGGAACGCCTTGCCCCGTTGGACGGTCCAATCGCAAGTCCAGACACTTACCAAGGAGTGAGCACAATGATGGACGACATGTATTCCGGCTCGCGCACCGTCACCGCGATGTTCGACAACAGCGCCGAGGCCGAACGCGCCGTATCCCGTCTTCGTACAGCAGGCCTGTCCGACAGCCAGATCCGCGTCAGCGGCGGCTCGACCCAGAGCTATTCGGGCACCGTGGACTACAACGACACCACCTATCGCGACCAGCACAAGGGCTTCTGGGATTCGCTCTCGGACTTCTTCTTCCCGGACGAGGACCGTTACAGCTATGCCGAAGGGCTGTCGCGCGGGGCCAGCATGGTGACCGTGACAGGCTTCGACGCTTCGATGCACGACACCATCGTGGACATCCTCGACGACGAGGGCTCGGTGGACCTGAATGCCCGCGAAGGCGAATGGCGGTCCTCGGGCTGGTCGGGCTACGAGGGATCGGAGTACCGGCGCGATGGCGACATCTCGGGCACCGGCGGCATGGCGGGCGGCACCTCGGGCCTGTCGGGTACGGCCCATGGCCTGGGTGCCACCATCGGGGCTGCGGCGGACCGCGTGGGCGATGCCTTCACTGGCGACAGCCGCGACACCACGGCCACCGATGGCAGCATGAACACCCGCGGCACCATCTATGACGACGGCCTGCAGGACCGCACCACGCAGATGGCCGCCGACACGGGCCGCCGCTCGCAGGCGGACCTCGGCTCGCAGCAGCAAGGCTACGCCGACACCGGGTCGATGTCGCAGTCGGGCGGCGTGGGAACGGCGGGCCTGGGCCAGATGGGCGGCG
>NZ_VDFU01000094.1 GCF_006152115.1 Rubellimicrobium rubrum
CGTGTTCCAGTTCGCGTCGTCCGCGGAGTTCGGGGACGTCATCACGGACTTCCGCAGCCAGGCGGGCAACAGCGACCGCTTCGAGTTCAGCGCCGCAAGCTTTGGCATGGCGGTCGGCACCCTGTCCGCGTCGCGCCTTCAGATCCGGGCCGACAACGTGGCGCAGGACGGCGACGACCGGTTCATCTTCCGCACCACCGACCAGACCTTGTGGTACGACAACAACGGCAAGGATCCGAGCGGCCTGGGCCTGATTGCCGATCTCGACAGCGGCGCCATGGTCACCCTATCGGACTTCGTCTTCGTCTGATAGTGTGGATGGCCCCACCCTGACGGCATCGCTGTGCCAAGCTGGTGCTGTCTTAAGCCAGCAGAGGAGAGGGCCATCCACATGAAGATCAAAACACTCGGGATCAACCTAGCAGCCCCGCGGCCAGCCGATGGCGCCAGTTGTCGCCGAAGTCGTAGGTGTAGACGAGCGGCCCATTCCCCTCGGCGGCAAGGACGTCCTGGAGGGTAGCCTTTGTGACCGGCAGGGCACCGGGCCCGAGGTGTGGTTCAGGCAGGCTCCAGCGGTGGGGACCAGCTTCAAAGATATAGAGATGCTGGTTCTCCCAGCCCATGGCTGCCTGCAGGACGAGATGCAATCGGTCCAGGCGCAGGTCCGCGGGCACCGTGAGCGTTCGCGAAACGCGGGGCGTGACGTCCTCCAGAACGACAATGAGGCGCAGAATGCTCATGGCGCGGACCAGCTCCATGGAAGAAGCTCGTCGGTCCTGTTGGTGTAAGTGCGTCGCGCCACCTGGCTCACCAAGATCCCCGGTACCCGTTCCTGTGAGCAGATCGCTCGCTTCTCCTCGTCCAACCAGATCCGCCGCTTCCGTCCCCGCGCCACTGGAGACCTCGACGCTGTCCAACATCCACAAGCAGACGCTACCCCCCGGCATGTCCGCCCTTGATAGCCGTCAGGCAGAACTCTCACGGTCTGCTGCAGCGGAAGGGCATTACAGGCCCCGAGTACCTTGGGGCCTTCGACTGGGAAAACAGGGAAGCCCTCCTACTATCACAAACCTGACAGAGCGCCTGACACCAGCCCGCCCCGCGTCGGCTTGCTCGTCTCTGAGGCTCAGCGTTCTTCAGCTTGGTTCCTACACCTGCATGCCCATCTTGCGCATCCGATCGGCTTCTCCCCTAAAGAAGCGCTGCTCCAAGTCGGTGCACTCTGCCCTGAGCCGCAGGTAGGTGCGGTGGTGCATGGACCTGGTCCGCTCGGGGAAGGGCACGATGACCCCGCCCGTGGTCTGCCCCAAGCGCTTGCGGATCTTGATGGCTTTGAGGAGCAGCCGGTCATGAGGCGAGGTCAGCTCGGAGCGGCAGCGGCTGCCATAGCAGCGCCGACGGCGCGAGGAGTAAAGGACCGCGCAGCGCGTCCAGCACCGGGGGCAGCAGAACCACCACCGCTTGCCTCTCAAGTTTCCAGGCGTCCACTGGTCTGCCCCCTGAAAAGTGGTCCTCCCTGAAGTAGGCTTTCGGGCCTGAGGAGGACGAAGGAATGCCCC
>NZ_VDFU01000095.1 GCF_006152115.1 Rubellimicrobium rubrum
CCAGGCGGCATCGGTCTTGAAAGGCTCGAGCTTCCACCAGTCGGGGTAAAGCCCCAGGGCGTAGATGCGCTCGATGATGCGGGCCGTGGTGTCGTCATCCACCGGGGCCACCTTGGAGGGGATCACCTCCAGGAGCACCTCGAGCCGGTTGCGCCGCGCGGCCGCGAAGAGGCGCACCAGCGTCGCCTCCTGGTCGGCCCACATCTGGGCGTCGTCCTCGGGGTGGCAGAAGCACAGCACCTTGACCACATGCTCCAGCGGCCATTCCGAGAGGCCGCCGAAGTCGGGGCCCAACTCGGGCTCGAGCGTGAGCGGGCGGGAGCCGGGCCATTCCACGGGACGGCCGATCCACAGGCCCGTTCCGGCCGCCTTGTAGAGCGCGTCGCGCCCCAGGCGGCCGTCGCAAAGGATGCCGTAGCCGGGCTGCCCGTCCGCGACCTGTTGCGCGGCCTCCAGGCACAGGAGCTTGAACGCGCCGATCTTGTCGGGGGTGGCGCCCTCCATCTCCTCCATCTGCTTGCGATGGTCGAAGGCGAAGACGCGCATCCGGTCCCACTGCCCATGGCGGTTCGTGGACCAGTGGAGCTGTTCGAGCGGGGCGTCCTTGCGCAGCGCCGGGGTGGTCACGCCGCGGTCGAGGAACCATTGCAGCTCGGTGAGCGAGGGATAGGCGGGTGTGCAGCCATGGCGGGAGACGGCGAAGGCGCCGCAGGCGTTGGCGTATTCGAGCGCGCGCGGCCAGCTCTCCCCGTCGAGCCAGCCCTTGAGCAGGCCCGACATGAAGCCGTCGCCCGCGCCCAGCACGTTGAACACCTCGATGGGGAAGCCCGGGCCGGCCTCGCCGTCGTCAAGGGAGTCGGGGACGGCGCCGGTGAAGGCCACGGCGCCGCGGGCGCCCCGCTTGCACACCAGCGTGGCCTGCGACACCGCGCGCACGGCGCGCAGCGCCTCGACGGTGTCCGTGGAGCCACCCGCGATGTGGAACTCCTCCTCCGTGCCCACGATCAGGTCGAAGAGCGCGAGGTGCGATTGCAGCTTGGCCGTGACGGCCGCGCTCTCAATGAAGCGGCTCTCCCCCGCCCCGTGCCCGGCCAGGCCCCAGAGGTTCGGACGGTAGTCGATGTCGAGCGCGGTCTGGGCGCCCGTCTCGCGCGCCAGCCGCAGCGCCTTGAGCACCGCGGCTTCCGTGCGCGGGTGGCTCAGATGCGTGCCGGTGGCCACCACCGAACGGGCCTCGGCGATGAAGGACGGGTCGATGTCGTCCTCGCAGAGCGCCATGTCGGCGCAGTCGGCGCGGTAGAAGATGAGCGGGAACTGCTCCTGGTCGCGGATGCCCAGGATGACGAGCGCCGTCAGCCGCTCGGGGTCGGTCACCACGCCCCGCACGTCCACGCCTTCGCGGGCCAGCTCCTCGCGGATGAAGCGGCCCATGTGCTCGTCGCCCACCCGCGTGATCAGCGCCGAGCGCAGCCCCAGCCGCGCCGTGCCCGCCGCCATGTTCGTGGGGCTGCCCCCGATGTACTTCTGGAACGACCCCATGTCCTCCAAACGCCC
>NZ_VDFU01000096.1 GCF_006152115.1 Rubellimicrobium rubrum
GGATCCGAGCACGACCAATGTCAACCTCAAGGACTCTCGTCATGAACGAGGGACGACCAGGGGGCAGGTCAACACTTTTGGATGCTGCCATCCAGTTCAACCTGAGCATCAAAGACCTGTTCGGCCTGGCGCTGCGGCTGACGATTGGGATGGTGGCGAGCCTTCTGAGACTGGCAGGCCTGGACTGGCCGGTGCGGGACCCCTGTACCCTGTGCCGCAGGCAGAAGACTGTCAGCATCCAGATCCTGTTTCGTCGCGCGGGCGGCGAGCTCAACCTGCTGGTCGACAGCACGGGCGTGAAGATGCGCGGCGAGGGCGAATAGCAAGTCCGCAAGCACGGTCACAGCCGGCAGAGGCAATGGCGCAAGGTACATCTGGCCATGGATGTGGCGACCGGGGACATCCGTGGGGTGGAGTTCACCTCCAGCCAAACAGGCAACAGCCCCGTGCTGCCGGACCTGCTCGAGCAGATCCCGCCCGATCAGGCCATCGGCACCGTTACGGCGGATGGGGCCTACGACACCCGGACCTGCCACGCCGCCATCGCTTGGCGAGGCGGCACCGCCGTCATCCCGATCCGCAAGAACGGCCGGCCTTGGAAAGAGGACGGCCCCGCCGCCAAAGCCAGCAACGAGAACCTGCGGGGGACACGCCACTTCGGACGAGCGTTCTGGAAGCGGCTGACCGGGTACCACGCCCGAAGTCGGATTGAAGCCCAGATGCGCCGCCTCAAGAGCTTCGGCGAGCGGATCGCCTCGCGAGACCCCGACCGCCTAGTCGCCGAGATCCACACCCGCGTAGCCCTCCTGAACTGCTCCTCGCCCTCGGCCGGGCTGAGATCACGCGCGTCGCCTAAGCTAAAGGGGAAAGGGGTGAACTCGGCCTCAGCTCGAGTTAGGCAACAATGCCAAACCCAAGCATCAACTAAAACCTAAATGTGGGCTAGGATGTGGTACAGCACCAAACAGACCACGGGAAAACCGCCAATAAACGATTACTTAATGAAGGTGTATGGCGGAGACGAAGGGATTCGAACCCTCGAGACGGTTTCCCGTCTGCACCCTTAGCAGGGGTGTGCCTTCGACCACTCGGCCACATCTCCGCCGCCGTCTCTATGTGGGTCTTCTCAGGAAAACAAGGCGAAAACGCTGGGCTGGAAGAAAGCGATCATCGGGGCGTCATCCGCGTCCCATGCATGGTTTGGCAAGTTTTGGCACGCTGTTCTGGCAAGAATCGGGCAACTGCCGTCAACGCCCGCTTTCACCTGTATCCTGTTCACCCGATCCAGAAGGTAGGCCCAACCGCGTCCCCTCTCATCGTCGTTTAGAGGCGGTGTTTGCCGTAATGACCTGCCCCCTGGTCGTCCCTCGTTCATGACGAGAGTCCTTGAGGTTGACATTGGTCGTGCTCGGATCC
>NZ_VDFU01000097.1 GCF_006152115.1 Rubellimicrobium rubrum
GGCGAGCCCGGCGCCAACCATCAGGGCAGCTCTGCGCGACAGCATGATCTTCTCCTCTATTGCGTGTCACAAACACCATGCAGGAGAGCGCGCGCGGAAACATTGCGCTGGAACAATGTTTGCGACAGGGCTCTGCATGCCATCCGCAGACGTCTTTGGGACAGCTAGGCGTAGACCGGCAAGGACGGTTCCCGATGAAGGCATTTGTCGAGACCTTGGGCCATCGCCTGATCCAATGTCTGTGCCCGCATGGCTGGCCACGTGAAGCTGCGTCGGCGCTACACGACGTGCGAGACGCAACGTGGACTTGCTTCGAAGAAGTGGAGAGATCTTCCATGAAGGATGAGGTCTCCCATGCCAGAACCGAGGAAGCGCTTCACCCCCGAGTTCCGTGACGGGGCGCCTTGCTCACACGAGCGGGCGGCCCCGTCGCAAGATCGCCGTCGACCTCGGCATTGGGCTCTCCACTCTGCGCGCTTGGATTGATGGCCGCGGTGATGCGCAGATGGAGCGGCCACCCCAGGACTGGCACGAGGACCTGATCGCTGAGTTCAATCTGCTACGGCATAAGCGCGAGATCCTGAATCGGGCCACGGCTTTTCTCGCCAAGGAGAGGAGTCGATGGGGTTTCAACTCATTGATGCGGCGAAGCAGGAAATCCCTGTCTAGTGACCGGTCCCCATTGAGTGGCCCCGTCCCGTCCCATAGGGGCACCTTCATCCGGTTCCCGCACTTCTACCGAAAGACGAAGAGCGACCCGCTGTACGGGTCGTGCTCGAGGTTCGCTTTCACGTAGGCCGCTAGCCCGTCCACACCCTTGCGGAAATCGACGGGCTGGGTGGCAAGGTGCAACTGCAGTCGTGCGCGGGAGCGATCATCGCACCCTCCCCATGGCCCGAAGAAGCATAGTTAGGTCCTCCAGGATGATGTTACGCTCCGTCTCGAACGTCAGCCCGTTTACCGTAGAACGGTTCGCAGAGACGATGATCGGACCAGCCGCGGCGGTCGCGTTTGCTGCGCCCGTTGTACCTGTCTCTTTGACATCAGGAACGTGGATCTCGGCGAAAGGATCACCCACCCGAGGCAGGCAGTAGCCTTCCAGTTTCATCTTGAGCCACCACTTCCGCACCAACTCATGCGAGGTGCGCAGTTAGTTAGCCAAAGCCTTTGCCTTGCGGCTTTCAACGAGCCGATGAACGACCTCCTGCTTCAGTTCGAGTGGCCAGCGGTTCAGCCCGCTCACACTGGTCGGGACCGCGTAACCCCAGATGGTAGGTGATAGACGTTCCTCATCGTCCTCATGTCGAAGAACTTAGAGCCTGACTCGGAACTCTTTCAGCATGCGCAATGGCTTGCGATGCGGCGGGTGAGGAGGCGTATATGGGCGATGAGGA
>NZ_VDFU01000098.1 GCF_006152115.1 Rubellimicrobium rubrum
GGATTGAAGCGCTGCCGGGCACAAGGTTCGTTCGTTAACAGCGGTGGTGGTCAAGGCTCTTGGTTCGACCCCATGGATCCTTGGAGGAGGATTGAAGCGCTGCCGGGCACAAGGTTCGTTCCGAGGTCGGATGGGCCGCCTCATGATGGGTGTCCGTGGCTGGCTCCGCCTCAATGTCACTGCCGCGCGGGTCCATGCCGCGACGATCGCTTCGAGGTCAGGGCCGGCTTGCGTCCCGGCAAGGACGCCTCCCCGGAGGGAGCAGGGCGAGCGGAGGGGCTAGGCGGCCGCCCTCCACTCGAACTCGGTGCCATCGGACCAGATGGCATGCATCATCACTGCAAGCTTGCGGGCCACGGCCACCTTGGCCTTTTTGAGCCCGGACCGCTCCTGCAGCCGCAAGCCCCACGACCGCAGCGCCGAAGGTCGCGTGATGCGCGTCAGGACCACGCTGGCCGCCTCGAACAGGTAGCTGCGCGTCATGCCGTCGCCGGTTCTGGTGATCCGGCCAGATCTGTCGATCTCGCCCGACTGATGCACGCGCGGGGTCAGGCCAAGGTAGGCGCCCACGTCCTCGGAGCGCTTGAAGCGGGCCGGGTCCTCCAGGGTCGAGGTGAAAGCCAGCGCAGTCAGATAGCCGATGCCAGGTACAGTCATGAGACGGCGTACCGTCCCGTCGCCTCGCGCGATGGCACGGAGCTGGCGCTCGTACGAGGCGATCTGCGCGAGCACGGTGCCCAGCACGGCCAGGAGCGGCGCGGCGAAGGCGGCGTAGGCCGGGTCGCGGTCCATCATGGCCGCCGCCCGGTGCTTGAAGGTGCGCCCAGCCGTCTTGGTGATCATCAGGCCGAAGCGCTTGACCGCACCCCGCAGCGTGTTCTCAAGCGTGCGCTTGGTCTGCATCAGCAGCCGGCGCCCCAGCAGCAGGCTCCGGACCGCTTGGGCCGAGGCGCCGCGAACCCAGGCCTCGCGGTACCAGCCCACCCGCATGAGCTCGGCCAGGCCGCGCGCGTCGTTGCGGTCCGTCTTGTTCGCTCGGGCCGAGAGCGCCTTATGAGCGTGGCGCGTCTCCAGGCAGACGACCGGCAGCCCCGCCTCCTTCAGGGCCCGGACAAGCACGCCCGCGGTCTGGCCCGTCTCCAGTCCGACCCGTTCCGCGTCGCCCGCGCACCTACGGATGCACTCGACCAAGTCCTCAGGCCGGCTCCTTGCCTTACCCTCGAACCGCACCTCGCCCTTGTCACCCAACACGCACACGCTCGTCTCCGCGAGGGAGACGTCGAGGCCGACATAACTCGCCATAGTGTGTTCCTCCGCCATCG
>NZ_VDFU01000099.1 GCF_006152115.1 Rubellimicrobium rubrum
CCAGTAGATGTTCTCGGCGACGCGCGACAGCATCAGGCGCTCCTGCCATTGAGGTCCACGACCCAGGTATCCTTGCTGCCGCCGCCCTGGCTCGAGTTGACCACGGTGGAGCCTTCCACGAGAGCCACGCGGGTGAGGCCGCCCGCTGTCACGTCGGTCCGCTCGCCCGACAGGATGAAAGGGCGCAGGTCCACATGGCGCGGCGCCACGCGGTGGCCGACGACCGTGGGCACCGTGGACAGCGTCAGCATGGGCTGGGCCATGTAGTTGCGCGGGTCGGCCCGCACCGCGTCGGCAAAGGCCGCGCGCTCGGCCTGGGTCGCGTGGGGGCCGATGAGCAGGCCGTAGCCGCCGGACTCGTTGGCGGCCTTGACCACCAGCTTGTCCATGTTGGCCAGCACGTGCTCGCGCTCCTGTGGAAAGGCGCAGCGGTAGCTCGGGACGTTGGGCAGGATGGGCTCGGCATCGAGGTAGTAGCGGATCAGCGCCGGGACGTAGGTGTAGACCACCTTGTCGTCGGCCACGCCCGCGCCGGGGGCGTTGACCAGGGCCACGGTTCCCGCCCGCCAGGCGCGCATCAGGCCGGGCACCCCGAGCATCGAGTCCGGGCGGAACGCCTCGGGGTCGAGGAACAGGTCGTCGACGCGGCGGTAGATGACGTCGACGCGACGCGGGCCCGAGATGGTGCGCATCTGCACCCGGTCGTCGTCGTCCACGAACAGGTCGGCGCCGGTCACAAGCTCCACGCCCATGCGCTGGGCCAGGTAGCTGTGCTCGTAATAGGCCGAGTTGTAGATGCCCGGCGTCAGCACCACGATCTGCGACCGGTCGCCGGCGCGCGGGCTCACGCTCGCCAGCATGGCGTGGAGTTGCAGGGGATAGTCGTCCACCGGCAGGATGCGCGCGCGGCGGAACAGCTCGGGGAAGCTGCGCTTGGTGACCTGCCGGTTCTCGAGCATGTAGCTGACGCCCGAGGGGACGCGCAGGTTGTCCTCCAGCACGTAGACCGTGCCGTCGCGGTCGCGCACCAGGTCCGAGCCGCAGATGTGGGCCCAGACGCCATGGGCCGGCGAGACGCCCATGCATTCGGGCCGGAAGTTCTTGGAGGTGGCCAGGATCTCGTGCGGGACGATGCCGTCCTTGAACGCCCGCTGCTCGTGGTAGACGTCATCGATGAACATGTTGAGGGCCAGCACGCGCTGCCTCAGCCCTTCCTCGATGCGCCGCCACTCGGGCAGGGGCAGGATGCGGGGG
>NZ_VDFU01000100.1 GCF_006152115.1 Rubellimicrobium rubrum
TCCACCTTCATCGCCCGGATCATCCATCGCTTCCGCTGGATCGCCTATCTGGGCCTGCTCGTGATCCTCTACGTCTCGCTCGAGATGATCTACGAGGGCTACCACGAGGTTCGCTACGGCCGCGAGGATGTGCACGCGGAGAAGGTGCTCGAAAGCCCTGACTCCGAGCTTCTCAAGGAGAACGGCGCCGATGGAGCTGGCGAGGTAGTCGAAGGGGTTTCCGCGTCGGAACGGGGCTCACTGGGGCAGGAGCCGCGGACCAGCTGGTGAAGCGCAAGATGGCCAAAGGAGATGCTAGCTGCTGCTTCGCAGGCTCACGGTGTCCCTGGGCCTTCGATGTGTCCCTGGGCCTTCGATCAACGAACGAAAAGGGCCGGCGTTTCCACCGGCCCCTGGTCGTCGATCCTGCCCGTCAGCTCACTCGCGGTTGCCGAAGAGTTGCAGCAGGAACATGAACATGTTGATGAAGTCGAGGTAGAGGTTAATGCGCCCATGATAGCGGTCTTGCCCAGGCACTCCACGGCACCTTGAGCGGCATGGGCCACGTAGGTCGCCTTGATGGTCTGCGTGTCATAAGCGGTGAGGCCCGCGAAGATCAGCATCGGGGTCCAGGTCCACGTCGTGGCCGCCCGCGGCAAGGCTGGCTCGCAGGCGGGTGTTCTCGGCCTCGAGGGCCGCAATGCGGCGCTCGAGCCGCTCCTGCTGGTCGGCGTGCTGAGTGGTCAAGGGCGCGCCCTCCGCGTGGCCCCAATCCTGGGCAGGGCCTCGCATTGGACGATCATGTGACCTGCGTCGACGGCTTTGGCGCCTCGGTTAAGGGAATGCGGCACGTGGGGGCGGCCTGCGGGCCCTGGGCCCGACCTGAGGGGGCGGGGATGACCAGCCGGCTTCGACGGGTGTCGGGCGCCGTGCGACACCGGTCCGGCTGGCGATCCTGTCTACCGGAAAGGTTGCGCTGGGGCCGAACCTGGGAGCAGGGCGGGAGGCTCTGCCCCCCAAGGTCAGCCCGCACGATCCGACCCCTGCCGCTGCGAGAAGCTGATGATCGTCTGATCATCGAGAACCCCAACCACCCGTGCGGTCAGCGCATTGCCGGTTGCGGCAAAGGCCGCAGTGTTGTCGAAGATGCACCAGCATTCGCTCCTCCT
>NZ_VDFU01000101.1 GCF_006152115.1 Rubellimicrobium rubrum
GGCAAGTCTGTCAGGGGCGGCTCCCTCGCTCCGGTCGAGCGTCCGGCGCGCCTCGGCCGGAGTTCTACCGCCAAGTGAGGAATGCGGCCTGACGTTGTTGGTGTCGTATCGCCAGAGAGCCAGCTTTCGGCGCGCGTCGGCCAGGCTGTCGAAGATCTCCTCCTTGAGGCACTCGTCGCGCAGGCTGCCGTTGAAGCTCTCGATGAAGCCGTTCTGCTGTGGCTTCCCGGGGTCGATGGTGTGCCACTCGACGCCGTTATCCTTGGCCCACTTCAGGATAGCTTGGCTGGTGAACTCGGTGCCATTGTCGCTGCCGATGCTCTCGGGCTTGCCGTAGAGCCGCACCAACGCGTCCAACTCCCGCGCGACGCGGGCGCCCGAGATGGGGGTCATGGCGACGAGGGCGAGGTTCTCTCGGCAGCAGTCGTCGTTCACGGCCAGAATCCGGAACCGGCGCGAGGCTCCAAAGGTGTCGGAGATCGAGCCACGGGTGCGCCATGGGTCCGAGCGCCCGTGGCGAGGGTCCATCGACCAGCGCTGGCCGGGGCGCAGGGCTTCGGGCATCGGCGATCGGCTGCCGCGGGCGCGCTTGCGGCCCCGCCTGCGCCGGACCGACAGGCCTTCCTCGCGATACAGCCGGTAGAGCTTCTTGTGGTTCATGGTCATGCCCTTGCGCGCGAGCAGGATGCCGATCCGGCGGGTGCCGAAGCGCCGGCGCTTCTCGGCAATCTGGCCCATCTCCTTGCGGATCTCCGGGTTGTCGGGCGGACGCTCGCGCCGCACCGTCTTCGGATCGACACCGACCAGGGTGCAGGCCCGGCGCTGCGAGATGTCGTGGTCCCGCATCGCCAGGAGCGCTGCATCCCGCCGCGCCATCGGTGTCGTCAGCCTTTTCCCAGCAGGTCCTTGAGCACGACGTTGTCGAGCATCGCATCCGCCAGCAGGCGCTTCAGCTTCGCGTTCTCGTCCTCGAGCTGCTTCAGCCGTTTGGCGTCTGACACGTCGATCCCGCCATGCCGGGCCTTCAGCTTGTGAGACAGGTCGCAGGGCTGAGCCCATGCCTGCGGCACACCTCTGCGGTCGCCAATCCAGCTTCCTGTTCCTTGATCATGCCGATGATCTGCGCCTCGGTGAAAC
>NZ_VDFU01000102.1 GCF_006152115.1 Rubellimicrobium rubrum
TGGTGGGGCTGGTGTTGGCCTCGGTGTGGTGCTGGGGGGTGATCTTGGACAAGCTGGTGCAGTTCCGGCGGGCGCGGCGGGAGGCTGCGGTGTTTGACCGGGCGTTCTGGTCGGGCGAGCCGCTGGACGGCTTGTTCGAGCAGATCGGGCCCGAGCCCAAGGGGCGCAGCCAGCGCATCTTTGCGGCGGGCATGATCGAGTGGCGCCGCTCGCACCGCGAGGGGGGCGGGCTCATCGCCGGGGCGCAAAGCCGGATCGACCGGAGCATGGACGTGGCCATTGCCAAGGAAGGCGAGGCGCTGGGCCGGGGCTTGCCGGTGCTGGCGACCGTGGGCTCGACGGCGCCGTTCATTGGGCTCTTCGGCACGGTGTGGGGCATCATGAACAGCTTCATCGGCATTGCCGAGTCGCAGAACACCAACCTCGCGGTGGTGGCGCCGGGCATCGCCGAGGCGCTGCTTGCGACGGGGCTGGGGCTCCTGGCGGCCATTCCGGCGGTGATCTTCTACAACAAGCTCAGCGCGGACGCGAACCGGATCGTGGGAGGCTACGAGGCGTTCGCCGACGAGTTCTCGACCATCCTGTCGCGCCAGCTCGACGCCGCGGCCTGAGGGGGAGAAAGCCATGGCCGCAGGCGTCATGAAAGGGCCCGAGCCCGGCTCGCACCGGCGCCGGCGCGCGCGCGGGCGCGCCCAGCCCATGGCCGAGATCAACATCACCCCCTTCGTGGACGTGATGCTGGTGCTCCTGATCATCTTCATGGTGGCCGCGCCGCTCATGACCGTGGGCGTGCCCGTGGAGCTGCCCCAGACCGCTGCCAGCGCCCTGCCCATGGACGAGGAGGAGCCCCTCACCGTCACCGTGACCGACACGGGCGCGCTGCTGATCCAAACGGCGGAAGTGGCCGAGGCCGACCTCGTGCCGCGCCTGCAGGCCATCGCGGCCGAACGCAGCTCCACCCGCATCTACCTGCGCGCCGACGGCCAGAACGCCTGGACGCGGGTGGCCCAGGTCATGGGCGCGCTCAACGCCGGAGGCTTCTCCGACATCGGCCTCGTCACCGACGCCGGAGGCCCCCGCATGGGGGCCCTC
>NZ_VDFU01000103.1 GCF_006152115.1 Rubellimicrobium rubrum
GCCACCCCAGTCGTAGCGCCCAAGCCGGTCATGCACTAAGTCTGAACCCGGACCACCCGATTGGGGCAGGCAAATCCGGCGCGCCACGCGCCGCCAGTTCTCGGCCGAAGAGAAGATCCGCACTGTGCTGGAGGGCCTGCGAGGCGAGGACAGCATCGCTGAGCTGTGCCGGCGCGAGGGCATTGCCAGCTCCATGGTCTACGGCTGGTCCAAGAAGTTTCTGGAGGCGGGCAAGAAGAGGCCGACGGGCGACACCGCCCGCCAGAGGTAGTACCGGACCCCATTCACCTTCACGAACACCTCGTCCAGATGTCAGCGCCAGCGGGAGAACCGCATCTGGCCCACCCGCTTGCGGCGGATCTCGGCCGCGAACATCGGGCCGACCCTCCCCCACCAGAACCGCACCCTCTCGTGGCTCACCTCGATGCCGCGCTCGTGCAGAAGGTCCTCCGGTTTCCGGAGCGAGAGCGGGAAGCGCACGTACAGCATCACCGCCAAGCGGATCACCTCGGGCGAGGTCTTGAAGTACTTGAACGGGCTGGGCATAGTGATCCGCGGAGGCTAGGCCGACCCCCTGCCCCGCTCAACCCGAGTTCTTCTGACAGGGCCGTCTGAGAGGCTTCGCAAATCACTGCATTCCTGCTCTCATCAGAGCTGCCCTGATGGGGTTGGAGGCCGTTGAGTGAGGATCATTGACACCCTGCCCGCCGCAATCCTGCTGACCGCCTGCGTGCCTGTGCCTCCTGATCGCCAAGGACAAACTGTCGTGCTCTTGGACGACGAAGCGCCAGCGCCGGTCGCGGTGGCAGAACAATCACCAGCGCTGGCGGAGGCAGCACCCGAATGGATCTATGTCCCGACCCTCTCAAATGCTGTAGTGGCTGAACCCGCTCCCCTGCCACCCCGTGTCATCATTCCATCGCGCTCGACGCCGGCCCCCGCTGGGGACGTCTTCTATAGCAGTTGCTCATCTGTCCGCGCGGCCGGCACGGCTCCGGTTTTCGCCGGCGAGCCTGGGTACCGCCCAGCTCTGGAC
>NZ_VDFU01000009.1 GCF_006152115.1 Rubellimicrobium rubrum
GCAGGCCTCCGGCCTCCGGCGTGAACCAGGACAAATGGCGCGGCTCGCAGACGATGGCGCCGTCAGTGCGCTGCCTCAAGTCCTGGAAGAAGCCGTCCGCCACTTCCGGCTCGAAGGCGAGGCTGGGCGGGAGCTGCACCAGAAGGGGGCCCAGCTTCGATCCCAGTCCGCTGACCTCGGACAGGAACCGATCCAGGAGGTCGCCCGCCTCCCTGAGACGACGCTCGTGGGTGATGGCCTTAGGGACCTTCACGGCAAAGCGGAAGGTCTGCGGGACCGACGTCGCCCATCGCTCGTAGGTCGAGCGGCGATGCGGCTTGTAGAAGGACGAGTTGATCTCGGCCGCGCCGAACACCTGCCCATAGCGCTCCAGATGGCTTCCCGTGGTCGGGAAGGCGTCGGCGTGCTCCTTGGGAACGTTCCATCCGGCCGTGCCGATGTGAATGCTGATGCTGCGTGACATGGCGCTTCAAACAAGGGACCGGGCTGATAGTCAGATTTGGTGCCCTCGACCCGTCCTGGCAACCGGTCCAGCCACCCGCGGAGGCTGCGGTCAGACCTCCGGGTCGGCGGACGGTTCCATCTACCGCTATAGACTGCTCCCGCAGTCGCGCCGGTTGGGACTGCTCCGCAACGCTCGGGTGAGCGAACGGAAAAGATACCGGGTTCTTTAGATCATCGACCGAACACGGACCACTACGGCCGCAAGCAGTGCCCGGCTGATGCCAAAGGCCGACCTGATGGTGTTCTCGCGCGCTCGCTGATGCTGCTTTCGAGCTATAGCCGAGGAGGCCAATCGACTTGGAACCTTTATTCCAACCTCTTGATCGCGCATGACCCAAGTTCTTGGACATTGTTCTCGTAAGTTCCTAGAGGTTGACAACACGGGGTTCAGCCGGGGGCACCACCTCCTTTAGCCTTGATCAGCATGGGTCGAGGCCGTTTCCAGGGCGTGCCGGCTGGCTGAACACTGTGCATTAAGATTAAATGCACGATATTCGGGACTTCCCGAAGCTCAGGGCCTATCCCGGTCGCAGCCAAGCGACGTTTAAGGAAGGTGCCACCGTGAGACCGCCCCGCACTGCCACCCTGGACCTGATGATCGAATTCGTCATCGAGGAACTGATGTCAGGCGACGGGCAAAGGCGTCGGGCCATGGTACGCCGCATGGCCGAACGCTGGCCGGCCGAACCCGCCTTGGCTCTGGTCTATGCGGTCACCTGTGCCACCGAGACAATCGAGGACACGTTCGGCGACTCTGCGGGGCGGGAACCGATGATCCCCTTGGGATACCGCCTGTCCGCGCTCATATCGGCCGATGTCCATGCAGTGCAATGCATGGGACAGATCCCGTCGGTCGCCGCCGACCTTCTGCACTTCTGGCGGCGTGTCGATCCGCTTTTCCTTCGGATGACCTGATCGCTCTCAGACCATCCGGATAGCCGACTTGTCCACCGCCAGGGTATAGCCCTTCCGGGCAATGTTCCGGACCAGGAGCTCGCTGACCATCTGATTGCCCAGGGTGTCGCGCAACCGCTTGATCCGCGTGGCTCCAGCCGCCTCGTCGCAGTTGGCCGGGTCGCGGCCCGAGATCACGCCCTCGATCTGCGCGCCCGACAGCACTTCGTCGTCCATCCGTGCCTCGGCCAGGACCGCCAAGGTCTCGATGGCAGCCTCGGTCAGCTTGAATTCGAAGTTGTTGAGGTAGACCGTGTTCGACTCGCGCGAGATAAGGAGAGAGTTCACCTCGATCCCCTTGCGCTCGATCTGGCCCATGCGGCGGTTCAACGTGACCAGCATGACAAGGAAAGCGACCGCCGCGATCATCATGGCGGTCGCAAAGACCAGCAGCACGAAGATGATGGATCGGTAGGAACCCAGCACCTGCTCGAACGCCGTCCCCGACTGGGCCAGCACCTCCAGCAGCCGAATCTCGCGCTGGGTGGTGAAGTCGGCTTCCACGAACAGCCGCTCAACCCGCGCGTTGAAGGCATTGGCGTCTGGAAGATTGACGAACAGCAGCACCGCCGCCCCGAGCAGGATGGCGACGACGGCCGCGATCCCGACAATGACGGTCCGGTTGCCCCAGACCCGTGCCTCGGCCGAGGTGACGTCAGTATCGGAGGTAAAACTCGCCAGCGCTTTCACGTCTCTCCTCCAGACCCGACTCGCCAAAGGTAGCGATGACCTCGAGGAGTTGCCAGCCATCCGCAGCGAGTCGCGGCCGCAACTCCTGCTGGGCCTCCTGCACGGAGCAGCCGCCAAAGATCTCGGCTACCCCGTACTGAAGCTCCAGCGGCCCGGTTCGCGATGCCCTGTAATCGGCGTAGCACGGCTCCTGGGCGATGGCGCAGGTCGCAGCCAGGGCGCAAACGAGAGACAGGAGGAGAATGCGAAATCTCATGAGATACAAGTGTCCTAGCACGATCCGCTATTCAATAACCGGGTCCTAAACCCCGTGGTGCAGGGCTCGATCAGGCCCAAGCTTAGAGGGTGTCATTGTATGACGTCCACCTCTGGACGATCTGTCGGGCAAGCCGGTCTGCCCCTGTGGCCGATCTTCACGAAAGCCCTGCCGTCATGATTCGACCCTTCGCCACGTCAGCCGTCATCCTGGCGCTCGCCCTGGCGTCGAGCGAGCCTGTCCTGGCCCAAAGCCGGGCCGAGCGGCAGTCCATGGGGGCGGAACGGGGCTCGAATGGCGTCGTCATGGGCCTTGCGGCGCTGGCGGTTCTTGGTCTCGCGATCCATGCGGCGCAGGACGACGATGACGACAAGAAGGATGAGCGACCACGTGTGCCGGCCCGCTGCCTGGTGGACTGGCCCACCCATGATGGTGCCGTGGCGCTTTATGACGCGGACTGCCTGGATCTCGAATACCGGGCGGCTTCGCGCCTGCCGCTGGATTGCGCTGTGACGGTGCGGAGCCATGGACGATTCGTCTCTGGCTTCTCGCCCGACTGCCTGCGCGAGGAAGGCTGGCGGCTGCAGCGAGATTGACCGTTTCGGCCGAAGCCCCCTGTCTCGGGGCTGAAGGCCGGGAAGTGGCGCGGACCCGTCGCCCCAGTGGTCCGTGCCGAACTCAGGGAGGGGCCCTTCGGGGCCTCTCCCGACCAAAGGATCCGGATTGGCGCTGGCTCTTCGCCCCAGTCGGCCTGCGTCATGACGGGGGAGGAGCCCTTCGGGGCTCCTCCCGCAGATCCGGCCCGCTTGCTCCAGAGGGGTCAGGCCGGCCAGATGGGGCGCATGAGAATCACCCCCGACTTTGCCCATGAGGACGCTCTCCTCGCCCAGGGACACCGATGGATTGCCGGCGTGGACGAGGTGGGCCGCGGCCCGCTGGCCGGTCCCGTGGTGGCCGCTGCCGTGATTCTCGATCCCGAGCGCATCCCGGCGGGCCTTTACGACAGCAAGAGCATGACTGCCCGCAGCCGCGACCGCGCCGCTCAGGCCATACGCGAATCGGCGCAGGTGGGTCTGGGAGAAGCCTCGGTCGAGGAAATCGAGACGCTCAACATCCTCCGCGCCACCCATCTGGCGATGCGCCGCGCCTTGGCGGATCTGGGCAGGCCGGTGGATCATGCGCTGATTGACGGCCTGCAGCTGCCTCCGAATCTGGACTGCCCGGCGACCGGCCTCGTGCGCGGCGACTCGCGGAGCCTATCCATCGCAGCGGCCTCGATCGTGGCCAAGGTGTGGCGCGACGGGATCATGGTCACGCTGGCGCAACAGCACCCGGGATACGGCTGGGAGACCAACATGGGTTATGGGTCCAAAAGACACATAACGGCGCTACAGGCCTTGGGTCCGTCCCCATTCCATAGACGAACCTTCAGTCCCGTCCACAAGGTCTTGTGGCAAGCAGAAAAGGTAAGTTCCTGATCACTTTTGGCTTTTGACAGTCTCCTTCGCTGACCTCAACTTATCCCCAACCAGAGCGGAACAATTCGCCGGTTCATGAGGCAGTGAATGGCAGAAACGGCAGTGGCGGAGCGCCTGAACGGCGCTCTGAACAGGATACTTGCAGGCGATTGCATCGAAGTCATGCGTCGCCTGCCGGACGCGAGCGTGGACCTCGTGTTCGCTGATCCCCCCTACAACCTTCAATTGAAGGGGGAACTGCACCGGCCCGACAACTCCCGCGTCAATGGCGTGGAAGAAGGTTGGGACCGGTTCAGCAGCTTCGGCGATTACGACCGGTTCACCCGCGAATGGCTGCGCGAAGCGCAGCGCGTCCTGAAGCCCCACGGGGCGATCTGGGTGATCGGATCCTACCACAACATCTTTCGCCTCGGGGCCGAGCTCCAGAACCAGGGCTTCTGGATCCTGAACGACGTCGTGTGGCGCAAGTCGAACCCCATGCCCAACTTCCGGGGCAAGCGGCTGACCAACGCCCATGAGACACTGATCTGGGCCTCCAAAGCAGAGGCCTCGAAGTACACCTTCAACTACGACGCGCTGAAGGCGCTGAACGAAGGTGTGCAGATGCGGTCGGACTGGGTCCTGCCGATCTGCACCGGGCATGAGCGGCTCAAGGGCGAGGACGGGGCCAAGGCGCATCCGACCCAGAAGCCCGAGTCGCTCCTGCACCGGATCATCCTGGCGACGACCAACCCAGGCGACGTGGTGCTCGATCCGTTCTTCGGGACGGGCACCACGGGCGCCGTGGCCAAGCGCCTGGGCCGCGACTTCATCGGCATCGAACGCGAGGACTCCTACCGCAAGGCGGCCGAGGCGCGCATCGCCCAGATCCGCCGACTCGACAGCGTCGCGCTGGAGACGACCTCCTCCAAGAAGGCCGAACCTCGCGTCGCCTTCGGTGTCCTCGTGGAACGCGGCATGCTCCGTCCGGGCGAGGAGCTTTGGTCCTTGGGGGGGCGTCACAAGGCCAAGGTCCGAGCCGACGGCACCCTTGTGGGCCAGGACGTGAAGGGGTCGATCCATCAGGTGGGCGCGCATCTCGAAGGCGCCCCATCCTGCAACGGCTGGACCTATTGGCACTTCCGGCGTGACGGCGGCTACGTCCCCATCGACGTCCTGCGCCAGCAGGTCCGTGCGGAGATGGCCCAGCACCACTGAGATTCAGGAAATTGGCCCACCCGTTCTGGGTGGGCCTCAGATCCGCCGGAGCCGGCGAGCGCCCTCATGCGCCCGGCTCCCACCTGGGCCCTGCCGTCGGCTCGCTACCCGGCAGGGCCTTTTTTCTTCTTATCGCCGGACTGTGCCCCGGAATCAACACCACATCGTGGGGTTGAGTCGTTCAAGCCTGAACAGTCGGTTCAGCATCCGCGATCAATGGCGACGTCAGGGCCACGGCCAGCACCCGGCGCATGACCGTCGGGATCATGTCCGGACTGAAGCGGTCGGCCGGAACGAAGGACGCCTGGCCGGCTTGCGTGTCCAACGGCAGGCGCGCGACCATGACGCGCAAGCCCAGAGCGAAATGCGAGAACCCGTGTCGCGCCTCGGTGTTGAGCGCGGTCCAGGGGCCAGCGACAGGGGGCGGCGCCTCCTCTTCGCCGCGGTCCCAGGCCGAGCCGGGCCAGCCCAGCATCCCACCCAGCATCCGGTCCGCCCCCCGTGTCTCCAAGAGCCAGGCGCCATCTTCGCGCCGCCCGACATAGACGACCCCACGCCTTTGGGGCACCTCCCGCTTGGGCGGCTTCACGGGCCGGTCCTTCTGGACGCCCCGCTTGCGGGCAAGGCAGGGCTCGCGCCAGGGACAGACCACGCAGGCGGGCGAGCGCGGAGTGCAGATCGTGGCTCCCAGGTCCATCACTGCTTGGGCATGGTCGCCAGGACGCTCGGATGGCGTGAGGGAATCGGCATAGGCCCGGATCTCGTTGCGGGCGGCAGGAAGCGGTGTGGCGATATCGAAGACGCGCGTCATCACCCGCTCGACGTTGCCGTCCACCACGACGGCCCGCTGCCCAAAGGCGATCGAGGCGACCGACGCTGCCGTGTAGGCCCCGATCCCCGGAAGGGTGCGCAGCTCCGCCTCGGTTCGCGGGAACCCGCCACAGGCCGCGACGGCCCTCGCACAGGCCAAGAGGTTGCGAGCCCGGGCATAGTAACCCAGGCCTGCCCATTCGGCCATGACATCGGCGTCCTCGGCCGCCGCAAGCGCCTCCACCGTCGGCCAGCGGGCAGTGAAGCGCTCGAAATAACCTTTCACTGCCGCCACGGTGGTCTGTTGCAGCATGACCTCGGAGAGCCACACCCGGTACGGGTCCGGCTTGGCGCCCGAGCCCGGCGGCACGCGCCAGGGCAGGGTCCGGGCGTGGCGGTCGTACCATGCCAGCAGGTCGTTCGAGAGATCCGCGTTCATTCTTCCGTTCCGGGGGCTGTCGCCGCTGCACCCGCCGGCCTATCATCAAGCGGACCACAGGAAAGCTGATGTCGTGAGCCGTCACGGTTATTTCACCCCCGCCTCGGACCTCCTGCGCGCAAAGATCCGCGAGTTGGGAGAGGCGCGGGGCTTCTCGGCCACGCGTCTCCTCACCCATTGGCCCGAGATCGTGGGAGAATCCATTGCCGCCATCGCCAAGCCGCTGGAGGTTCGCCACCCCCGAGGCAAGAAGGCTGCGGAGGAGGGCGCGACGCTCACCATCCTGGCGCTGGGCGCTGCGGCGCTGCGGCTCGAGATGGAAAAGGAGCGGCTGCGCGAGCGGGTGAATGCCTGCTACGGCTACAACGCCATTGCCAAGATCCGGATCAAGCAAGCGGGGCCCGAGTCCTTCACCGCCGGTCCGGCCCCTGTCCAGCGGCCCCCTGTCACAAGCTCCGTGCCCCCGAGCCCGTCCGAACCTCTTGCCAATGGCGTGAGCGACACGGAATTGAGACTTGCGCTCGCTGCGCTCGCCGCCAATGTCCTGTCGAAGTCCCGGACCTGACGGGACACCCGCAATTTCGAGGCCCGTCCATGAAGAGACCCGTCCTTTTCGCCGCCCTGACTTCCGTGTTCGCTTTGGGGGGGACGGCGTTGCCGTTGTCCGCCTGGGCGCAGGAAGCCGCGACGCCGACCCCGGACGCTGCCTCCGAGCAGGCCGCTACCCCCGACCAGACGGCCGAGGCCGAGCCTGTCACGATCCCGGACATGGCGCAGGGTGCCGAGGACGCGCCGGTCACCATCATCGAATACGGCTCCTTCACCTGTCCGCACTGTGCGGCCTTCCACGCTGATCAGTACCAGCAGCTCAAGACCGACTACATCGACACCGGCAAGGTGCGCTTCGTCTTCCGCGAGGTCTACTTCGACCGATTCGGCCTATGGGCCTCGATGATCGCGCGTTGCGGCGGCGAGATGCGCTTCTTCGGGATCAGCGACATCCTTTACGACACCCAGCGCGAATGGATCGGTGAAGGCGACCCGGCCGCCATCGCCGACAACCTCCGTCGGATCGGCAAGACCGCCGGGATGGACGACGCCACGCTCGATGCCTGCCTCAAGGACGAGACGCAGGCCGAGGCGCTGGTCGCCTGGTACACCGAAAACGCCGAGCGCGACGGCATCCAGTCCACGCCGACCTTCATCATCAACGGCGAGACGCATTCCAACATGGCCTACGAGGAGCTGCAGCAGATCCTCGAGGCGGAGCTGACCGAAACCGCGCAGTGACCGCCGGACGCCCCCCGCTCGATGGCCTGAGGGTTCTCGAGCTTGCTCGCATCCTGGCCGGCCCTTGGGCCGGTCAGTTGTTGTCGGACCTGGGCGCGACCGTGGTGAAGGTCGAAAGCCCCGAGGGTGACGACACCCGCCGCTGGGGCCCGCCGTTCATCGACCATGACGGGGAGTCGGCGGCCGCCTACTTCCACGCCTGCAACAGGGGGAAGCGGTCGGTCGTCGCTGACTTCGCGACCCAGGAGGGCCAAGAGACCGTGCGCCGCCTCGCGGCCGGGGCCGACGTGGTGATCGAGAACTTCAAGCTAGGCGGTCTTGATCGCTATGGGTTGGGCTGGGAGGCGCTGTCCGCCTCGAACCCCCGGCTCGTCTGGTGCTCGATCACCGGATTCGGCCAGGACGGGCCTTATGCCCACCGGGCGGGCTACGACTACATCGTGCAGGGCATGTCGGGGCTGATGTCCGTCACGGGCGATCCCGGCGGCGAGCCGCAGAAGGTCGGGGTCGCCGTGACCGACATCTTTACCGGGCTTTATGCCGCCACGGCGATCCTGGCGGCGATCCATCAGCGGAACGCGACCGGAACGGGCCAGCGGATCGACATGGCGCTGCTTGACGTCGCCACGGCCATCACCGCCAATCAGGCCATGAACTACTTGGCCAGCGGCGTCGCCCCCATGCGGATGGGCAATGCGCATCCGAATATCGTTCCCTATCAGGTTTTTTCCTGTGCCGACGGGCACGCGATCGTGGCGGTGGGCAACGATGGCCAGTTCCGCCGCCTTTGCAGCCTGCTCGGGCTCGAAGCCCTGGCGAGCGACCCGGCCTATGCGACGAACCCCGCCCGCCTGATCCACCGAGCGACCTTGGTGCCGATCCTTCAGGATGCCATGCTTCGGCTGACGCGCGACGATCTCCTCGGGCGGTGCGAGGCGCAGGGCGTTCCGGCCGGTCCGATCAACGACATGGCCGATGTCTTTGCCGATCCGCAGGTCGTCGCGCGAAGGCTGCGGATTGACCCGGATGGCGTGCCGGGGGTCCGAACTCCTATCGTCTTCTCGGACGCTTCTCTCTCGCTCGACCGGGCTTCGCCGCGCCTTGGGGAGCATCAGGACACCCTGTCCGCCCCCTGGGGCTAGCCAAGGCCCAACCGGGCCAGCGCCGCATCGAGCGGGCCCCAATCGTCGAGGTGCAGCCGCACTGGCACGGTGAGCACGCGGGCGCGAAAGGCCGGAGGCAGCCGCGCGGCGTCCTTTTCGGTGGTGACGAGTTGCGCGCCCAAGCGAGCCGCATCGGCCTCGAGCCGCTGCAGCAGCGACGGCCCCAGCGGCTGGTGGTCGTCGAAGGACCTGGTTGCCACGATGTCGGCCCCAAGATCCCGGAGGGTGGCGAAGAACTTCTCGGGCTGCCCGATGCCGGCAAAGGCCAAGGTTCGGAGGCCGGCCCAGGGCATCCCTGTGGGCAGCGGGCGCAACTCGCCCCGGATATGCGGACGCCCGTCCATCATGGGCCCCCAGCGGTGCGTGAAGCGGTCCTGGGCGGCGGCGTCTCCGACCGAGATGACCGCATCCGCTCGCGCCAGCCCCACGCGAACCGGTTCGCGCAGCGGTCCAGCCGGGATCGCCCGTCCATTTCCCCAGCCACGCGCCGCGTCCACGACAATGCAGGACAGAGTCTTTCGGACGGACGGGTTCTGGAAGCCGTCGTCGAGTAGCACTGCCGAAGCACCGGCGGCTTCGGCCGCCCGGACACCCGCTGCGCGGTCCCGCGAAATCCAGGTGGGGACAAAGGCCGACAGGAGCAGGGGTTCGTCGCCCACCTCCTCGGCGGAATGGGAGGGAAGAACCTGCATGGGCCCGGCCAGCCGGCCTCCATGCCCCCGCGACACCACATGCACCGCGACGTTCCAGGCCAGGAGCCGCTCGGCCAGCGCGATGGCCAACGGGGTCTTGCCCGTCCCGCCCGCATCGAGGTTCCCCACGCAGATCACCGGAACGGCGGCCTCGTGGGGCGCACCCCGGGCCAACCGCCGCGCCGTCAGCCCGGCGTAGAGCATCCCCAACGGGCTCAGGACGCGGGCGGGCCAGCCGCCGTCCGGATCATACCACCAGTGTGGCGGACGCATCAGGCGCTCGTCACCGCGCCAAGCGCGGGCATGGTGACGCCAAGGTCGCCGGTGGTCTGTTCCCGGGCCAGATGCTCGCGGATCAGGTCGGCCACCCTGTTCGCCACATCTGCGCCTTGGGTTGCCACGTCCCAGCCGGCATGGGCCATGGCCGCGGCACGGTCGGATGCGAGCAGCGCCTCGACCGCGCGGCCGAGTTCGGCGCCGTTCAAGACGACGCGCGCCGCGCCCGCGGCATCCAGGCGCGCCCAGACCTCATCGAAGGGGGCCTTTGCCGGGCCATGAATCAGGGCCGACCCCAGTGCTGCGCCTTCGAACGGGTGACGACCGCTTGGGCCGCCCAAGAGCGTGCCGCCCATGAAGGTGACAGGGGCCAGCCGAAGCCACATCCCCATCTCGCCGGTGCCGTCGGCGAGGTACACCTGCGTGTCGTCCTCGGGCTCGTTGCCATCGGCCCTCAAAGCCACCGTGAGGCCGGCCTCGGTCAGTGCCTTGGCCATGGCAGGCGCATCCTCGGTGGACCGGGGAGCAAGGATGAGAAGGAGCCGATGGGCGCTGCGGCTCGCGTGGCGATGCGCTGCGACCACGGCGGGCAGTTCGGACAAGGGCAGATCCCCGGCCAGCCAGACGGGGCGGGCACCGATGGTCTGCGCCAGGTCGCGCCTCTCGCGTTCGTTGCAGGGGAGGACGGGTGATGGGGCATCCAGCGGCGGCGCGATCTCCAGCCGGTCCTCGGGCAGGCCCGCGCGCCACAGCCGCTCGGCGGCGGCGTCGCCCGTCACCAGCGCCCGATCGAACAGCGGCACCACCGCCCGGCCGAGGCCCGGCCATCGGGCCCCGCGCTCCAGCAGTTGCGGTTCTGGCGCGCCCTCGACCAGCAGCTTCGGCATTCGCGCCAGGGACAGCAGAGCCGGCCGCAGCCCGCCGCCGGCCCAAAGCAGCAGGTCTGGCCGCCAATGGTCCAGAAAGGCGCGCGCAGCCGGCATGGTGTCCACGGGGGCCGGCCGCAAGATCACGCGTGGGGGCGTGGCGGGCGGTTCGACGTACCGGGGCAGGGTCAGCAGAAGGGAGGTTTCGGACTCCAGGCGTTCGGCCATGGCGAGGACAGGCGGCAGGCGCTCTGCACTGTCGGCGTGGACCCAAAGGAGCGGCCCGTCCGGACGGGGCGGCTCCGCCTCTGTGCTTGAGCCGCCGGGACCAGCCAGCAGCAGGTAGGCCCCGAGCGCCAGGGATCGGGGCATCGCGTGCCGCAGGTCAGTGCCCAAGCTCTTCGGTGGCGGAGGCGGCCACCTCCTCGTCCCGGAGTCGGTGAATATGGGCAATGAAGTAACGCATGTGGGCGTTGTCCACGGTGCGCTGCGCTTCGGCCTTCCAGGCCGTGAAGGCCGAGGCGTAGTCGGGGAACATGCCCACCATGTGGATCTTGTCGACGTCACGAAACACGTTCTTCGTGGGATCGACGAGTTCGCCGCCAAAGACGAGATGCAGGCGCTGGGTCATGGAATGCTCCTTTGAAGAACGCGCCGCACCCTAAGCAAATAACCCTGAGGGTCAAGTTAACGGCGATCAGTCCCCCGCGAGCGTCATGCTCTCGACGAGAAGGGATGGGACCACCCGAGTCAGCCAGGGTCGCGCGTCATTGGCCGGAATGATGCGTCGCAGCATGTCCCTAAGGTTGCCCGCGATGGTGCATTCATTCACCGGATAGGCGATCTCTCCATTCTCCACCCAGAAGCCCGACGCCCCGCGGGAGTAGTCGCCCGTGTTCGGATTGATCGTCGAGCCGATCAGAGAGGTCACGAGAAGGCCCGTGCCCATCTGCCGCATCAGGTCCTCGGGGGTGGCTTCGCCTTGGGTGAGGGCAATGTTCGTGACGGATGGCGATGGCGTGCCGCTCGGGCTTCGCGCGGCGTTGCCCGTGCTCTCGAGTCCGAGGCGCCGGGCCGAGGCGAGGTCCAGCGTCCAGGTCGCGAGCTGCCCTTTGTCCACGATCGGGCGCGAGCGGGTCGGCAATCCTTCTGCGTCCCACAGTCGCGAGGCCGGGCTGCGCGGACGGTGCGGATCCTCGGTCAGGGACAGGTGATCGGGCAGGACCTGCGTTCCCATGGCGTCGCGCAGGAAGGACGAGCCCCGCGCGATGGCCGCGCCGTTGATGGCGGAGAGGAGATGGCCGATGAGCGACGAGGACACCCGCTCGTCGTACAGGATCGGGAAGGTTCCGGTCCGGGGCTTGCGTGATCCTTCCCGCGCGGCGGCCCGCTCTCCCGCGGTGCGGCCGATCTCCTCGGGGCTGCGAAGATCGGCGGCAAAGACCCGCGAGTCCCAGTCGTAGTCCCGCTCCATTCCCGTGCCGGTTCCGCTGATCGCTCCGCAGGAAAAGCCGTGGTCGCTTCGGCTGTAGCTGGCCGAAAAGCCGTTGGTTGCCGCCAAGGCCACCTCGCGCCGGGACCAGCCGGCCGAGGCGGACACGACTTGCGTCACGCCGGGCACCGCCAGCGCCGCGGCTTCGGCCTCACGGGCGCGGGCCTCCAGAGCGGCGGGCTCGGGGTCGGCGGCGGGATCCGTCAGCTCAAGGCGATCGGCATCGCGGTCCTGCGCCAGTTGGCCAGGGTCGGCCAAGCCAACCGAAGGATCCTCCGGAGCTTCGCGCGCCATGGCGACCGCGCGCTCGGCCATGGCGGCCAGCGTGGCGTCACGACGGTCCGAGGAGGACACCACCGCCTGACGATGTCCGATCATCACGCGAAGGCCGAGGTCGATTCCCTCGGCCCGCTGCGCCTCCTCCAGCGTCCCGTGGCGGACCTCGACGGACACCTGGGTGCCCTGCACCACCAAGGCGTCGGCCGACTCGGCGCCCGCTGCGCGGGCCGCGTCGAGTAGGCGGGCGGTGAGGTCCTGAAGCGATGCCATGGCGCGTCCTTTTCTGTCCCCGTCCGAGTTAGGCTGCCTTGGGAACCGGGGCAAGCATGGTCGGGAGGCACGCTCAGCCGTAAGGACGAGCCCGGTCCTCGTCCTGAGGATTGACCTTCATGAGCCGGAGGGGGTGGTTCGTTCTCCGGCTCACCTGAGGGTTGAGCCTCCGGGTCAAGGCACGGCGCACCAACTAGGTCCACCCACCCCGGACCGACGAGGACAGCATGCAATCCGCCACGAAGTGGTGGAGCAGGGTTCCCCGCCGGGCCGGTGGGACGGCCTTGACCGCCTCACTGCAGCCGCTGGCCGTTCGCGAGAAGCTGGCCGTCCTCCGTCACCTCGATGCGCGAGGTGAGCTGGTCGTCGCCCACGGGCGTGGTGAAGGCCCCCAGCATCATGCGCGCGCCCATCACCTGATCCTCGGGCAGGAGACCCAGCGCAACAAGGCCATCGATGAGCCCGTTCACGCCGTTCAACTGAAGGTCCACCGCACCCGCCGGGCGGGGCACGCCCGGGAAGGTCGTCAGGTCCGAGTTGTCGAAGGTGAACGCGCCGCTTCCCGTGATCTCGGCCCCGCCGAAGGTAATGCGGAGGTCGTTCAGGTCGGCCGAGTTCACCTGCGCCGGCATCTCGGCCGCGGCCATGGCTTCGGCCTGGGCAGGATCGACGGCATCGAACAGGAGCGTCGCCGTGCCGGTCATGTCGAGCACAAGGGACGCCGGATCGTGCGGCAGCAGTCCCTGCGGGTCGAACATTCCCCAGATCTCCTCGTTGAGGGCAAGATCGGTGAGGTTCAGGCCCAGAGCCCAGGGCGCGGGAGCCTGCGTCTTGGACAACGGCATCTCGAAGGTGATGCCGTACTGGGCGATGCTGGCCGTGATCGGCATGGGCATGGCCGAGGTCGTCACGTCCAGCGCCACGTTCTTGGCCGTGGAGTTGTAGGCCACCGCGTCTTTGCTGAGCCGGAAGCTCATCTCGCTGCCTTGGGTCGTGAAGTTCCCGCTGCTCGTGCCCGAGCTGTCGGTCATCTCGAACATGTAGCTGCCGTTCGCCGTCGTGTAGCCGCCGTCCACCGCCATGCCATTCATCAGCAGCATCTCCGGATCGGTCGCCGGATCGAGGGGCAGGGTAACCGCGGCCTGCGTGGCCACAGTGTTCACCTTGCCGGACAGCATGAGGTGCGACCCGTCCTCGGGGTTGGTGGCGTCGATCAGCAGGTCCATCGAGGCCGCGCCGAGGTCGTAGCCCAAATCGCGCATCGTGCCGGTGTTCGAAGTATAGCGGCCCGACACGTCGTTGAACGCAAGAAGAGCCTCGGCCGGGACATCGGACCCGCCCTCGCTAAGGCGGTCGAGCTCGACGGCGTAGCGGGCTGCCGCGACATCGTAGGTAAGTGCGCCGGGATCGCCCGACACCGTCATCGTCATGCCGTTCTGGCGCAGCGCGAGCGCAATCTCGGACGCCTCCGAACCTGTTCCGGGGTCGGCGGGCGTGGTGATGGTGATCGGGTATTCCTCGGACATGGTCACCGTGACCGTGCCATCGCCGTTTTCCGTGAACACCAGCTCGGGCAGGTTGCCCGTGGCGGTCGAGCCGTCCTCGCCGGTGATGTCGAAGCCGAGGTCGGTCACGGTAAGGACATCGCCCTCCTGCGACTCCGAGCCGATCGTGACGGCATCCTCGCCGTAAAGGCCCATCTGGGCCTTCCAGTCGTCCCAGACCTGCTGCGCCGTGACATCCGCGAAGGCTGGGCCCGCCGACAAGGCCACGAGCAGGGCAGTGGCCGAAACGGCCAGGTTGGGCTTGAATGCGGTCATCGAAGAACTCCCTGATGAATGTAGCGCCCCTTCCCTCGCCCGTGCAGCAAAGGGCGGTCAAGGTCGGGTTTTCGGCACTCGGGCCGGACCTTAGGGCCGGGCAGGACGGCAAGGAAGGGAAAAGCGGGCCGCAGCGTTGCCCATTCCGGGAAACTCCGTGCGAGCAGCCCGCGAGGATCTAGCGGCGGCCGCGCGCCTTGGGCACCCGCGACAGGAAGTGCGGCGGGCGCTTGGACACCCATTCGATGAACCGGGCCAAGCGGGGGTGGGCGCGCAGGGCCTCAGGCGTGGCGTAGTCGCGCGCCAACTCGGCCTCGCTCAGGGTCGCGTGGATTTCCTTGTGGCAGATGTGGTGCAGCAGAACCGTCGGCCCGCCCTTGCCGCCCTTCAGCTTCGGGACAAGGTGATGAAGGCTCTTGGGCGCGTCCGGAGGGATCGGCCGGTCGCACAGGGCGCAGACCGGGTCCGCCTCGGGAGAGTCGGCCGGCTCAGGGTCGGAGTGGCGTGTTCGTCGCGCGCGGGCCATGGATCCACAGATCGGAACGGCGCCACGCTCGGACAAGCGCAGCGGCACGAAACGCTCGCGACAGTGATCGCCCGCGGCCCTGGCCCGTCTTGCGGAACCGACCGGCCGCTGGCACCGCTGCCCCCAGGAGCATCGTGAGGAGCCCGCCTGTTGCCACTGCCCCCATCGGACGCAGGTCCATCACCCCCGGACGAGACGGCACAAATCATCGATCACCCGGGGGCGCTCGTGGTCGGTGGGGGTCCTGCCGGCCTTGCCGCGGCAGAGGTCCTGTCCGATGCGGGGTGGCCCGTCCTTCTGGCCGATGCCATGCCGTCGCCCGCGCGCAAGTTCCTGATGGCGGGGAAGTCGGGACTGAACCTGACCAAGGACGAGCCGCGCGACCTGTTCCACGCCGCCTATGCGCCGGACGGGGCGATGCCGCCGGCCCTGGACGCCGCGCTGCGGGGCTTCGGATCGGCCGAGGTGATGGACTGGGCTCGCGGCCTTGGGCAGGAGGTGTTCACGGGCTCCACCGGGCGGGTTTTTCCGACCGCATGGAAGGCGTCGCCCCTTCTGCGCGCTTGGCTCAGCCGATTGAACGGCCGACAGGTCGCCCTGATGCCCCGCTGGCGCTGGATCGGTTTCGATAAGGACCTGTCGCGCTTTGACACGCCCGATGGGCCGCGCTTCGTCCGCCCCGGCGCGACGATCCTGGCCATGGGCGGAGCGAGCTGGCGCCGGCTTGGCTCGGATGGCGAATGGGCGCGATGCTTCGGCGATGTGACCCCATTCTCCCCTTCGAACATGGGCCTGCTCGCCACCTGGTCCCCCCACATGGCTCGCCACCTGGGCGAGCCCGTCAAGGGCGGGGCCTGGAGCGCGGGCGGCCTGACCTCGCGCGGCGAGGTGGTAGTTTCGGCGCGCGGGCTGGAGGGTGGTGGCCTTTATCCCCTATCACGGCCTTTGAGGGAGGGAGCCCCCCTAACGCTGGACCTGTTCCCCGACCTGACCGAGGAGGCGCTTCGGCAGAAGCTCGGGTCCCGCGGGCGCGAGAGCCTCGGCAACCGCCTGCGCAAGCGACTCGGGCTTGAAGGGGTGCGTGCGGCGCTCCTGCAGGAATGGGGCCGTCCCTTGCCGGACGACCTGCCTCCCCTGCTCAAGCGGCTCCCTGTGCGCCATGACGGGCCGCGACCGCTGGACGAGGCGATCTCGACCGCCGGGGGGCTCCGCTTCGGGGCGCTCAGCGATCGTCTCATGCTCCGGGACCGGCCGGGCGTCTTCGCGGCGGGCGAGATGCTGGATTGGGAGGCTCCGACGGGGGGCTACCTTCTCACGGCTTGCCTGGCCACGGGCCGGCTGGCGGGGCAGGGCGCCGCGGCCTGGCTGGACGGCCATGGGTCCGGCCGATCCCCGGAGGAGCGGGAACCGGCAGAAAAGCCCGCATTGGTGGGCCGGCTCGGCTTCCCATCGACGCCGGCTTCGGATTAGGTGGTCGGGACCACGACGAGGGGACCCGCCATGGCTCTATCCTACCGCCTCGGCACCGCGAGCGCTCTCGCCTTGCTGCTAGCGGGCACCAGTCTGGCGCAGGACCGCGCCGTGACCTACACGCTGTATGGCACGCCAGGCCTGCTCGAGATGCCGTCGGCTCTCAGTGCCGACGACGGAGAGATCGCAGGCACCGTCGGCTACTTCGGTGGCCAGCTCCGCACGTCGTTCACCTTCCAGGTCACGCCGCGGCTGTCCGGAACCTTCCGGTACACGGGCATCCCCGACTACTCGGAGGGCGATGATGCGTTCTGGGACCGCAGCTTCGACCTGCGCTTCCGCTTCAACGACGAGGGGCGCTACCTTCCGGCCCTTGCCGTGGGGCTTCAGGATTTCCTGGGCACCGGCGTCTATTCGGCCGAATACCTCGTTGCCACCAAGACCGTGGGCGACGCCTTCCGGGTGACCGCCGGCCTGGGATGGGGACGGTTGGGAACGTACAACGGCTTCTCCAATCCCCTCGGTGCCCTGGGCGAGCGCTTCGAGACCCGGCCCGATGTCTTCGAGTCGGGGGATGAAGGAGGCACGCCGGGCGTGGAGGCCTTTTTCCGGGGTGACGCTGCCTTTTTCGGCGGCCTCGAATGGGCCCCCAGCGAGCGTTGGATCCTAAAAGCCGAGTATTCGTCCGACGATGCCTATCTCGACAGCCAGGGCGATCCCCTGTTCGACCGCGACTCTCCGCTGAACTTCGGCGTGACCTGGCGGCCGCTGCCGGGCGTGCAACTGGGCCTAGGTTATCTTTACGGGACGCAGCTGTCCTTCACGGGCACGGTGACTGTGAACCCGAACAACCGTCCTTTCGGCGCAGGCTTCGATCCCGCGCCGCAGCCAGTGGCTGTCCGGGCCGAGGCCTTGCGCGCCGCCCAGAGCTGGGACCGTTCCACCCTGCCCGAGGCGACGCTGCGCGACCGCCTCCGCGAGGCACTGCGGACCGAAGGAATCGAACTCCTGTCGGTGGACCTGACCGACCGCAGCGCCCGTCTGCGCTACAGCAACACCCGCTATCGGGCCGAGGCGCAGGCCATGGGCCGGGTGGCCCGCATCCTGACCCAAGAGCTTCCCCCTTCCATCGAGAGCTTGACCCTCGAGCCCGTGCAGAGCGGCATCCCGCTGTCGGCCGTGACCTTCGCGCGCTCCAGCATCGAGGCGTACGAGAACGAGGTCGGGGGCACGGCGGCCAGCCTTGATCAGGCCGCCTTTGGCAACGCCGGCAGTGCGGCGGGCCTTGTGCCCGTGCCGCCCGGCCGCGACGCCTTCACCTGGGGCCTGCGCCCTTACTTCGGGCTCCTTCTCTTCAACGCGGACGACAACTTCCGTGTGAGCTTCGGGGCCGAACTGTCGGCAGCCTACCGAATCAGGCCGAACCTGATCCTGTCAGGGGCGATCCGCCAGCCTCTCCTGCGCAGCGGGGGCGAAGGCGCCGACGAGGAGGAGCCGATCAACGGCATTCCGGTCGTGCGCCGGAATGCGGGCCTGTACGGGGACGACGGCAACCCCACGCTCGAGGATTTGACGCTGGCCTATTACGGACGGCCCGGGCGCGACCTCTTCAGCCGCGTGACCGTCGGTTATCTCGAATCGATGTATGGCGGGGTTTCGGCCGAGGTTCTCTGGAAACCCGTGGAGTCGCGCTTGGGTGTCGGCGCCGAGGTCAACTACGCCGTACAGCGCGACTACGATCAGCTGTTCGAGTTCCGGGACTACGACACCGTCACCGGGCACGTTTCGGCCTACTACGACTTCGGCAACGGCTTCCACGGCCAAGTCGACGCCGGCCGCTATCTTGCCGGTGACTGGGGTGCCACCGTGACTCTGGACCGTGAGTTCGAGAACGGCTGGAGCGTGGGGGGGTACTTCACCCTGACGGATATCTCCTTCGAAGACTTCGGTGAGGGATCCTTTGACAAGGGCATCCGGGTGACGATCCCGCTGGACTTCGCCCTGGGCCGACCCACCCGGCGCGAGGTGTCCAACACCCTGCGCTCGCTCAACCGCGACGGCGGCGCACGGCTCAACGTCGATGGGCGGCTCTACGACACGGTGCGCCAGGGACATTACGGGGATCTCGAGGATTCATGGGGGCGGTTCTGGAGATGAGGCAGACGATCTGGGGGGCGCTGGCCGCCCTTGCTCTGGCAGGCTGCTCCGGAGAGAGCGGGCCGGGGAACGCTCCTTCGCAGGAGGACGCAGGTGGCGGGGCTGTGGCGGGGGCCGTATCGCAGCTTCAGGGCTTCATCGGTGGTTTGAACTCCCGATCCGAGGTCAGCGCACAGCGGAGCATCCCGGGAGGCTTTACCTCCGAGGCGATCGCGGCAGAACCAGGCGCCTACCGCCTGGTGCAGGTCAACGCGCTCGGCCTCCTGGAGCCGGCGCGGGTGATTCAGGGGAACGGGAGCGAGATCACTCTCGCCCTCCAGTCCGGGCCTACGGCGGCCTATGACGGCGGCGTCCTGGTCGCGACACGTGGCTTTGGGGATGATCTCATGGTAATGGACTCGGCCGGGGTCCTATCCGCGCTGCAATCGGGCGGCGGCTCGGTGTCCAGAAGGATGGAAACGCTGAACGGACAGGATCAGATCCAAACATTCCTGTTTAATTGCACGATCACTTCGGCGGGCAGCGAAGCGGTCAATTTGGGCGTGCGCGCGATTCCCCTTCGTCGGATGGATGAGCGGTGCCAGGGTGACGCCATTATCTTCAACAATATCTATTGGTTGGACGACGCAGGCAGCATTGCCGCGTCACGGCAGTATGTGTCGCCGACTGTGGCATATTTGCGCAGCAATCGGCTTTGACTCGCCAAGCTCGGCGTCGTCCAAAGCAAAATTGTTGAGTCGGCTCGCCAATGAAGCTACGTCTGTCTCAACGCTTTGTTACTAACTGGAGTAGAGACATGCGCCTCACCAAAGCCCTCCTGGCTTCTGCCGTTGCTGCAACCCTGGCCAGCCAAGCCGTCGCCGGTGGCTTCGCCCCCGTCGTGGTTGACGCCGCGCCCGTCGAGCCCGTGGTCGTCGTGGAGCCGGAAGCTCCCCGTTCGACCTTTGGCATCCTGCTCCCGCTCGCGCTGCTGGGTGGCCTCGTGGCCCTCGCCGTCGCTTCGGACGACGAGTCGGAAGACGAGTGAACAGTGATCTAATTGCCGCAAGGCAATGAGGTTCAGCAAGGCAGGCCGGTCGGCCTGCCTTGTTTCGTTCAGGGTCGAATGCCATGATCGTGAAGACGGCCCCGGCCGTGCATATCCAAAGGAGCAGTCACATGACCTATCTCAAGTCCCTCGTGCTCGCCGCCGCCGCGGCGACCCTGGCCAGCCAAGCCGTTGCCGGTGGCTTCGCCCCCGTCGTGGTTGACGCCGCGCCTGTCGCCCCCGTCGAAGTCGTTGAGCCCGCCGCTCCCCGTTCGACCTTCGGCATCCTGCTGCCGCTCGCCCTCCTGGGCGGCCTGGTGGCCCTCGCCGTCGCTTCGGACGACGAGTCGGAAGACGAATAAGCCCGGCTGCCATTCGGCAATCGGACGATGCCAAGGCAGGCCGCGAGGCCTGCCTTGAGCGTTTCAAGGGGGGTCCGATGCTGATCCGGCTAGTTCTCAGGTCGCCAGTCGCATCAGCGCCCGTTCGACCAAGGCACGATCCGGCATCCGTCCTCCCGACCTCAGCGCCAGATCCAGATCGATGAGCGTCCGTAGCGCATCCTCGATCCTCTCACGCCGCCACGACTCGGCCGCGCGGGCCAGGGCCTGTCGGCGCGGACCGCCAACCGGCGGCCGCAGTCCCGCCAGACCGGCCTGCACACCCCCCGGATCGCTTGCCACCGTCAGCAGCGCACGGAAATGCCGAAGCGATTGGATCGTCACGGTCACCGGTCCTACGCCCTGCGCGCCCAGCCCCACCAGCAAGGGCCCGATCTGATCCCGGCGCCCAGCCGTGACCGCCGCCAGGAGATCATCCACTTCGGCCTCCTCCGCCTGAGGGGCGAGTGCCGCGACCGTTGCAAGGTCGAGGAAGCCATCGCTGTCCAGCTGGTGAAGGGAAAGCCGCTCCACGAGGCCACGGAAGTCCCCCGGAGGCAGCGAATGCGCCAGACTCACCAGATAATCTCGCGCGGCAGCCTCCGTGCGCTCCAGCCCGGCTGCGCGCAGCATGTCCACGACCTCGCCTTCGGTCAGAGGGTCGTCGTAGAGCGTGATAGCGGCGGTTTCGCGCCGGCTTTCCATCAGCTTGCGAAGCGCGCCCTTGGCGGCGAGACTCGTCCCGGTCAGGATAAGACGCGCATCGGCGGGCGTCCAAGTCTCCATGGCGCTTGATACCGCTGGGGCCACGCCGTCGGTCGCATCCTCGACCAGCACGGCCCGGGGGCCCGGAAAAAACCCGACGGCCTTCAGCGCGTCGAGAACCAGCGCCGGATCGCGTCGTACATCGGGACCGGACAACCGTTCAAGCCGCATCTCGGCCTCGCCCTGCGGTCCCAGGAGGGTGGCCAAGAGGTCAGCCCTGGCCTGGGCCACGCGTGCGCCGTCCTCCCCGGTGATGAGAATGGCGGCTATGGCCGGGTCGGGCCGCTTCAGGAATGCCTTCGCATCCCTCGTCGAGAGCTTCAAGGAAGGGTTCCCGGCGGAAGCAGCGCGAGCCGCGTCACCACATCATCGGCGAGAAGGATCATCAGGCGCTCCCGTGCGTCCTCCTCGGCCGAACGGGTCGCGACGATGGTGCCGGTGGCCGAGTAGCCCGCAAAACCGGTCGCTTCTCCTTGCGCCAGCACCGCGCCCGAGTCCGCAGCCAAAAGCCGCCACGGCGCCCGGCCCTCAAGGTTGTAGCGGGTGATTGCGCCATCCGGCGTGACGGCGGCCGAGACTTCCTCGACCACCGGATCCACGGCGAGCCTGAGTGTTGGCGCTTCCGTCTGTCCCAGCCGGTCTTCCAGGCGGGCGCGAAGACGGAAACCGTCCTGCGTATCCGGTGCCTCGACCGTCACGCGGTCCCTCAGCGCCCGGCCCACGCCACCGGGGGCATGGACCGGTGCGAATCCGCAGGCGGCGAGGATCAGAGGCGCCGCCAGCAGCGCTCTCCGGCTGATCACCTCAGGCCACAACGTTGACGATCCGGCCGGGCACCACGATGACCTTCTTGGGCGCGACCCCGTCCAGGCTCCGTGACACTGCCTCAAGGGCCAGACGCTCGATCTCTGCGACGGCGAGGTCCCGGGCCACCTGGATCTCGCCCCGGCGCTTGCCGTTCACCTGGATCGGCAGGGTGATGCTATCCTCGACCAGCATCGCCCGGTCCGCCTTGGGCCAAGGCGCCTGAGCGCAAAGCCCGTCGCCGCCCAGAAGCGTCCAGAGCTCCTCGGACAGGTGCGGCGTCATCGGCGCCATCAGCTGGACCAGGGTGCGCGCCGCCTTCTGCTTGACCCCGGCACCGGCGTCCGATTTCGACAGCATGTTGGTGAAGCCGTAAAGCTTCGCGATCGCGGCGTTGAAGCCGAAGCTCTCGATGACTTGGGACACCTCGTGGACGATCTTGTGCCGCGCCCGCTCCAGTGCGGTATCTGCGACGGCGTTGGGTTTGTCCTGCGACGAGGCCGCCTCGTGGGCCAGACGCCAGACGCGCGACAGATGCTTGTAGGCCGCCTCGGCCCCTGAAGCCGTCCATTCCACGTCCCGCTCTGGCGGAGAGTCGGAGAGCACGAACCAGCGGGCGGTATCGGCCCCATAGGTCGCGACGATGCCGACCGGGTCCACGACGTTTTTCTTGGACTTGGACATCTTCGCCGAGGAGATCACCTCGACCGGCGCGCCGGTGTCCTTGAGCTTGCCGCCTTCGACCTCTTCCGGAAAGTGGTAGACCGGGCGGCCGTTCTCGTCGCGGCTTTGGTATATCTCGTGGGTCACCATGCCTTGCGTGAACAGCGCATCGAAGGGCTCGCGCGCGCTCGCGGGCAGGTGCCCCGTTTTCACCATCGCCCGGGCAAAGAAGCGCGAATAGAGCAAGTGCAGGATCGCATGCTCGATGCCGCCGATGTACTGGTCGACGTTCATCCAGTAGGCGGCCTCGTCCATTTCGGTTGGGGTGACAGCCTGTGGCGCGGTGAAGCGAGCGTAATACCAGCTCGAGTCCACGAAGGTGTCCATCGTGTCCGTCTCGCGCCGGGCCTCCTTGCCGCATTGGGGGCAGGGGGCGCGTCCCCAGGTCGGATGCCGGTCGAGCGGGTTGCCCGGACGGTCGAAAGTGACGTCTTCGGGCAATTCAACAGGCAGTTGATCCCGCGGCACCGGCACCGCGCCACAATCAGCGCAATGGATCACCGGGATCGGGCAACCCCAGTAGCGCTGCCGGGACAGGAGCCAGTCGCGGAGCCGGTAGCGGGTGACGCCCTTGCCCCAGCCCTCCGCTTCGGCTTGGGCGACCGCAGCCTCGACGCCTTGATCGGAGGTTTGGACCTCTTCTCCCGCAAACAGCTTCACGTAACGGACGGGCTCGGACTTCTGGGGGGTGAAGGCGTCCGCGCCTTCCTCGGGGCGGACATGCTCTCCTTGGGCGGGAACGAAGGTCGATACCACCGGCAACTGGTACTTGCGGGCGAAATCCAAGTCGCGGCCGTCATGCGCCGGGCAGCCGAAGATCGCGCCGGTGCCGTAGTCCATCAGGATGAAGTTGGCGATCCAGACCGGCAACTCCCAGGAGTCGTCCAGCGGGTGCCGCACGCGCAGTCCGGTGTCGATGCCGGTCTTCTCGGCGGTTTCGATGGCCTCCTCGGTGGTGCCCCCCTTGCGGGCTTCCTCGCAGTAGGCCGCAATCGATGGGTCCTCGGCGGACAAGGCCTTGGCCAGCGGATGGTCGGGCGACACCGCGACGAAGCTCGCCCCCAGCAGGGTGTCGGGGCGGGTGGTGTACACGGGAATGGAGTCGAAGCCCTGTGCCGGCTCGGTCATCTGGAAGGCCAGTTCCAGCCCGCGCGAGCGGCCGATCCAGTTCGCCTGCATCAGCTTCACCTTGGCGGGCCAGTCGTCCAGGCCGTCCAATGCGTCCAGCAGATCCCCGGCCATATCCGAGATCTTGAAGAACCACTGCGTGAGCTCACGCCGCTCGACCTCCGCGCCCGAGCGCCAGCCCTTGCCGTCCACGACCTGCTCGTTGGCGAGCACGGTCATCTCGACCGGGTCCCAGTTCACGACGGCGGCTCGGCGGGTGACGAGGTCGGCATCCAGCATGTCGAGGAACAGCGCCTGCTGCTGGCCGTAGTACTCCGGGTCGCAGGTGGCGAATTCCCGGCTCCAGTCGATGGAAAAGCCCAAGGGCTTCATCTGCCCGCGCATGTCGGCGATGTTGGCGTAGGTCCAATCCTTAGGGTGCCCCCCGCTGGCCATGGCCGCGTTCTCGGCCGGAAGGCCGAAGGCATCCCAGCCCATCGGGTGCAGCACGGCATGACCCGTGGCCCGCCGATGGCGCGCCACCACGTCGCCCATGGTGTAGTTGCGGACGTGCCCCATGTGGATGCGCCCGGATGGATAAGGGAACATCTCGAGGACATAGTACTTCGGCTTCTCGGGATCGGCCTTGGCGCGGAAGCAGCCCGCCTCGTCCCAGGCCGCCTGCCAGCGGGCTTCGATCGTGGGGGCGGAGTAGGGGGGCATGTCGGGGCGGGACATGGGCGATCCTTCGGGCATCAGGGGACGGCTCCGGTCATGGCCGAGCGGGTTTCTCTTGTCCAGAGCGGGATGCCGCAAAGAAGAAGGGCGGCCCCGAAGGACCGCCCCCAATTCCGTTCGATCCGGGAAGGATCAGAACTCGAGCGACAGGGCGACCGTGGTGCCCGCTTCGTATTCGCGAGCGCCTTCCTCGTCCTCGTCGGCGTAGGAGGCGATCAGCTCGGCGCCGTTGCCCAGGTCGTACTCGACGCCGACGTAGCCGCCGTCTTCCTGGATGTAGCCGGCGTAGACTTCGAGGCCGGCGCCCGATTCGTAGCCGAACTCGATGCCGTAGTTGGAGTCTTCGTCATCGTCGTCGCCGGCGTTCTCGGCGTCGCCCTCAGCTTCGTCATCGTTGTCGTCGTTGCCGTCATCCTCGAGTTCGTAGAAGGCCGAAACCGAGAGCGGGCCCGAAGCGTAGTCAGCCGACACACCGAACGAATTGTCGAAATCGTCTTCGGTCGTGTCAGTCGCGTCGCTGGCATCGTCGTTTTCGAGCACGTAGTACGCGCCGAGCGTCACGGGGCCGAACGGGTAGGCGACTTCCAGGCCGAGCGAGGAGTCTTCCTGCGTCAGGTTGCGGGCGTAGGCGGCCGACACGTCAGCGCCGCCGAACGTGGTGCCGACGGAGATACCGAACACTTCATAGGGTTCGAAATCGTCGTCGATGGTGTAAACATCTTCGTTAGCTTCCGACTCGTCGACGTCGGGGGTGGTCTCGTCGTCTTCGATCAGCGCTACCGCGTCCGACTCTTCCTGGTAGGCGACGGAGTAGGTGAAGGTGCTGATCGTGCCCGAGGCGCCGAACGACAGTTGGTCGAGGTCATCCTCGGGAACGTCGTTCTCGTTGTCGGCGACGTTGTACGAGATCGCGGCCTCAACGCCGCTGTAGATGATGTCGCCACGGAGGACGACTTCGCCGTCCTGCTCCGAGAAGTCGTCGGCCAGCATCTCGCCCGCCGGATCCCAGTGGGTTTCAGCAGCGTAGGCGGTGTCGCCGAAGAACAGGCCGCCGGCTTCGGTGGTCAGCGAGAGCACGAAGTCGTTGTCGACGTTCACGCCATCGTCGTCGGCGCTGTCGCCGCCGTCGCTGTCGTCGACGATCTCAAGCGTGAAGCTGGCCGCGGCGGTCAGGCCGTTGTTCAGTTCCTGCGAAAGGGTGACGCCCAGGTTGGCTTCCCAGTAGAAGCCGTCCGAGCCTTCGCCGTCGCGGAGTTCGTCGCCATTGTCGAGGTTGTAGGCAAGCTCAGCACTACCGCCAAAAGTGACTTCAGCGGCAGCCGCGCCCGCGAAGGCGACGATCGAGGCCGAGGCCAGCAGGATGCGTTTCATGGTTTCCCTCGTGTTGTGCATTCCCGAGAATGCCAGTCCGACTAGCATTGAAGCGTGTTTGCGCCCTCAGGGGGCCACATTCAACAGTCTCGGAAGCGTGATGAGGGTGCGCCAGGAAATTGATGCAGCCGGGCCACACAGGTGGAAGGCCGCCCGATGCCATGGCAAGAAGGGATCTGCAAGCGGTCAGCTAGGGCGGAGAACGGCGTCGCCCAGCGGGCCGTGGCATTTCCGATAAGGGTGGGACGACAGACATGCAAGGACTCCGGACGATCCGATCGCGCCTCAGGGAGGCGGAGACGCGGGTAGGGCGCGCACCGAATTCCGTGACGCTTATCGCCGTGTCCAAAACCCAGCCCGAGGACCGGGTCAGGGCCGTGCTGCAGGACGGGCAGCGCGTGTTCGGAGAGAACCGGGTTCAGGAGGCTCAGTCCCGCTGGACCCCTCTGCGCGAGGAGGTAGGCGGAATAGACCTCCATCTGATCGGTCCGCTCCAGACCAACAAGGCGCGTGCCGCCGTGGAGTTGTTTGGGACGATCCACACCCTCGACCGGCCGCGGTTGGCCGAGACCTTGGCCCGGCTGGCGCAGGAGCGGGGCGCCTCGCCCGAGGTGTTCGTGCAGGTCAACACCGGGCGGGAGGTCCAGAAGGCCGGTTGCCCCCCCGAGGAGGCCGATGCGCTGGTCGCCCGCTCGCGCGAGCTGGGACTGCCCGTCGTGGGCCTGATGTGCATCCCGCCCGACGGCGAGGATCCTGTGCCGCACTTCCGCCTGCTGCGAGAGATCGCCGGGCGAAACGGGCTGTCGGGCCTGTCCATGGGGATGAGCGGCGACTTCGAGGAGGCGGTGGCCGAGGGGGCGACCCATGTGCGGGTGGGCTCCGCGATCTTCGGGGCGCGCGACGTCAGCGCACCACCAGTCGCGACCGGGGCGTAAGCCGCTCCGCGATCCAGCGAAGGCCGTCAGGCTGGAGCGCGATGCACCCGGCCGTGGGAGCACCGGGCCTGCGCCAGCGGTGGACAAAGATCGCCGAGCCTCGACCGGGCACCGGCGGTGACAGGTTCCAGTCGGTCACCAGCACGAGGTCATAGAGCGGGTCCGCCCGCCGCAGCCGTTCGTGAGAGGGCTGGTAAGGCGCGCGGACCAAGGTGTTGTAGGCTGGGTCGGCCGGATCGTCCGACCAAAGGTCGCAAGGCAGGATGGGGACAGCTTCGGCCGTCGGTCTTTGCATCCGGTCGGGCCGGTAAAGCACGGCCGCGATGCCATGCGCCCCCCGCGGGGTGCATCCGTCGCCCTCTCGCTTGTCCGAGGTCAGGCCGCGCCGGCCCCTGGTGCAAGGGAACATCCGTCCCCGAAAGCGCAGCCCGCGCGGTGTCACAACAAGGTCGTCGCGGGTCACCCTCAAAGCAGGTGTCCCGACTTCGCGGCCTTGGTGGCGAGGTAGGCGGCGTTGTGGTCGTTGAGCCCCACCTGCAGCGGCACCCTTTCCGTCACCCGCAGGCCCGCTTCCTCCATCCGCGCGACCTTGCGCGGGTTGTTGGTCAGGAGGCGGACCGCCGAGAATCCCAGCGCCCTCAGCATCTGCGCGCCCACGCGGAAGTCGCGCTCGTCATCCTCGAAGCCCAGGCGGTGGTTGGCCTCGACGGTGTCGAACCCCTGATCCTGGAGCGAGTAGGCCCGCATCTTGTTGGCCAGACCGATCCCGCGTCCCTCCTGATCGAGATAAAGCAGCACCCCGGCCCCATCCTCGGCCATCCGGGCCAGCGCCGCATGAAGCTGGGGGCCGCAGTCGCATTTGAGGCTCCCCAGCAGGTCGCCGGTGAAGCAGGCCGAATGAAGCCGCGCCAGCACCGGCCGGTCGCGCGGCGGGCTCCCGATCTCCACGGCCACATGCTCGGCCTCGTCGAGCGGCGAGCGGAAGACATGGACCCGCCCGGCCTGCGAGACGGCCAGGGGCACGCGCGCCGACACCAACTCGGCCAAAGGGGCGGGATGGATGTCGAGGGCCAGGGAGGCAGGCAGTCGCACCAGCCCTTCGGGTACAGGCCCCGTGTGGGGAACCAGCAGCGCCGCCGGCAAAAGGCGCGCCGACTTGGCCAGCCGCAGCGCGGCTCGGGCCAAAAGGGGGGCCGGGCCTTCCTCTCCGCGGAGGGAGGAGAACGGGCCTTTCATCGGCTGGGCCAGATCCTCGGCCGGGTCGGCGGTGGCATGGACCCAGGTCACATCAGCGTCGGACGGAACCCGTACGCGCCCCAAGTCGCCGTCATAGACTCGCGCTCTCAGCGTCTCGGCCCGGCGCGCGGTGATCGCCAGCGCGACCTCGCCCATGGCGCGCAACTCCTGCAGGCGGCGCGCGGTCGCAGTCTCGGCGGCTACGGCTAGGGCGTCCTGGCCCTCATGGCTGAGGAGCACAGGCACACCGATCCGCATATCCGCGCGGGCTCGGGCCAGGCGTTCGCCATTGCTGAGGTCGATAGGATGGTTCATGCCCCATTCGATACCCTGCGCGCCGGCGGATTGAAACATTGCGCCCCACGGCGACACATGGGCGTGAGAGATGTTGCGAAGCCATTGGAGTGGAAGGGGTTCCTTCCCATCTTGGCCCTGTGAACCACAGTGATCACACGGAGGCCGCGATGGCGCAGCTCAAGAAGATTCTTCTGGTGGACGACGACGACGATCTGCGCGAGGCCTTGTCCGAGCAGCTCGTGATGACCGAGGATTTCGATGTGTTCGAGGCCACCACCGGCCAGGACGCGCTGACCAAGACCAAGGCGGGCCTGTTCGACCTCGTGATCCTGGATGTCGGCTTGCCCGATACTGATGGCCGCGAGCTCGCCCGCGTGATGCGCAAGCAGGGCGTGAAGTGCCCGGTCGTGATGCTGACGGGCCACGACTCGGATTCGGACACGATCCTCGGACTTGATGCCGGCGCGAACGATTACGTGACCAAGCCGTTCAAGTTCCCGGTCCTCCTTGCCCGTCTCCGCGCCCAGCTCCGCACCCACGAGCAGTCCGAGGACGCCATCTTCCAGCTTGGCCCCTACACCTTCCGGCCCGCCCAGAAGCTCCTCCTTACCGAGGACGAGAAGAAGGTGCGGTTGACCGAGAAGGAGACCAACATCCTCAAGTTCCTGTACCGTGCGCAGGATGGCGTGGTGCCGCGCGATGTGCTGCTGCACGAGGTCTGGGGCTACAACGCGGGCGTGACGACCCACACGCTCGAGACCCACATCTACCGCCTGCGGCAGAAGATCGAGCCCGACCCCTCGAACGCGCGTCTGCTGGTGACCGAGTCCGGCGGCTATCGCCTGGTTGCTTGAGCGTCGCCTTTTTTGGTTGACCCAGCGGAACAACCATAAGGTTAGCGTGTTCCTTCCATGACCCCCGATGGCGGGGCAAGGCCATCATCCCTCCCTGTTGGACTTGGCCCGGAGTTCGCTCCGGGCCCTTTTTCTGCAGCGGGGAAATTTTCGCACGGAGAGGTTGTCCGCCCGATGCAATCGGCGCGGACAAGGCGTATATGGATGGTCGAGGGACGCATGATGCGCCCCCTGACGGGCCCATTGCCCTGCTATAGGACCGAAGATGCTCTCGACCCGCCTCGCTTCCGCTCTTGCCCTGACCGTGTTGGCCATTCCCGCCCATGCGCAGGACGCGAGCTACGAGATCGTCAACAACAGCGGCCTCGCGCTCATGGAGTTCTACACCTCCGTCGCCGACGAGGGGAGCTTCGGAGAGGATCTCCTGGCAGCCCAGGTCCTGGCCTCGGGCGAGACGGCGACCGTCACGATCCCCGACGGCACCGCGAGCTGCGACCGCGATCTCCGCATCCTATTCGAGGATGGGTCGGAGATGTATGATCGCGTCAATGTCTGCGACACGGCAAGCTATACTCTGAGCCCCAGCTGATCCGGCGGGCCCCGGGCCATCGTTGCGGGCGCCGACCGAAGGGTCAGGCGCCCTTTTTCTTGGGGAGAATGGCGCAAGGCGGGTTTTTCCGACCCGCGGCGCAGGAATTCCAGACCTGACGGACAAGGCGGGCGGGCCTATTACCGCTCCATTGCACAGCCTTTTCGTTCAGGAGATTTCATGACCCGCCTCGCCGCTTTCGCGTCCGCCCTGACCCTTGCCGCCCTGTCCGCCTTCCCGGCCGCCGCCCAGACTTATTCGGTCCGCTTCCAGAACAGCTCGGGCGCGACGGTGTACCGGATCTACTCGTCACCCACTCACAACAGCTCCTGGGAGCAGGACCTGCTCGGGGCGAGCGTTCTGTATCCGGGCCAGGGTCTCGATGTGATCATCCACAACGTGGCGAACTGCCATTACGATGTCCTGATCGAGTGGGAGACGGGTTACCAGCAGACCGACACCTTCGATCTGTGCGCCTACAACCAGTACACGATCCACTGATCGGCCCTCCTCCTCCCTGCCGATCATCGGGCCGCCGGGTTCCCCTCGGCGGCCCGTCCCGTTAAGGAGGGCCCCGTCCTGCGGAGACCGCCATGCCCCTGACCCTCGCCACCTGGAACATCAACTCGGTCCGCCTTCGGGAAGGGCTCGTGGCCCGCCTCCTGCGCGAGGAGGACCCGGACGTCCTCTGCCTGCAGGAGTGCAAGTCTCCGACCGAAAAGATCCCCGTCGCGACCTTTGCCGCGCTGGGCTACCACCACGTCGTGATGCGCGGGCAGAAGGGCTACAACGGCGTCGCGATCTTCTCCAAGCGGCCTATCCAGGATGCAGGCAGCGTGGACTTCGCCGGTCTCGACCACGCCCGCCATGTCGCGGCCCGGCTCGACTGCGGGGCGATGATCCACAATGTGTACGTTCCCGCCGGGGGCGACATCCCCGACCGCGATCAGAACGTGAAGTTCGGCCAGAAGCTCGACTTCTTCACCCATCTTCGCGACCACTTCCACGCTGACCGCCCGTCGCGGGCGATCCTCGTGGGCGACCTCAACGTCGCGCCGCTCGAGGATGACGTCTGGTCCCACAAGCAGATGCTCAAGGTCGTGAGCCACACCCCCATCGAGGTGGAGCATTTCGAGGAGGCGCGGGAGGCCGGGGGCTGGACGGACGTGACCCGCCTCGACCAGCCACAGGGCAAGCTCTATTCGTGGTGGTCCTATCGGGCGCCGGACTGGGTGACCTCGGACCGGGGACGCAGGCTCGACCATGTCTGGGCCACGCGCGACATCATCGGGGCTGCGCATGGAAGCCGGGTGCTCAAGGACGCGCGCGCCTGGGACGGGCCCTCGGACCACGTCCCGGTCTTTGCGACCTTCGACATCTAGAGGCGCTGGACCGCCTCGGCCACCGCCTCGCCCAACTGCCGATGCGCCTCGGGCTCGAAGTGGATGCCGTCCGTAGGGCTGACCTCGATGACCGATCCGGCATCGAGGAAGCCCGCGCTACGCGCCTCGGCCAGTGCCCGGTAAAGCGCGGGAAGCTGCAGCGACTTCTCTCGGGCTCCCGTGAACTCGGACATGATGGGGCCCTGCTCCAGCACCGGCGGCGGGCAGATCACCAGAACACGGAAGCCGCCATGGCGCTGCTGCACCTCCAGGCTCGTGGCGATGTCGAGAAGCCCGGCGATGCCCGCCGTGATCCGTTCGGGCGTCGCGCCGAAGCGGGTCTTGGTGTCGTTGGTGCCCAGCATGATCGTCAGGGCGTCGATGGGGCCGTGGCTTTGCAGGGCGATCTTGAGGCCGTCACGCCCGTCCATGTGGGCGCCCATCACCGGGTCGGGAAACTGCGCGGTCCGGCCGGGAAGCCCTTCCTCCACGATGTCCCAGTCCGGCAACAGGCCCGCCGCGACGCGCGTCCACCGCGTGTGCGCGTCGAAGCGCCAATAGGGCTCCCCGCGGGTGACGATGGGCGGCGAGCCGTGGGTGTTGCTGTCGCCAAAGCAGAGCAGGGTGCGGGTCATGGGTCGGGCTCCTCGCGTGGTCGGCATCAGGCTAGGGCCGCACCAGCGACCGGTCAAACGCCCCTTCACCTTCGGGCCAGAGACGCACATATAACGGCGAACCCATCAGGAGGGACATCATGGCGCAAGCGGCGCAGGCGCGGGACATCATCGACGGGACCGATGCGGGCTTCATGACGGAGGTGATCGAAGCCTCGCGCGAAGTGCCGGTCATCGTCGATTTCTGGGCCACCTGGTGCGGCCCCTGCAAGACGCTCGGGCCTGCCATCGAGGCGGCCGTCAAGAAGCAGAACGGCAAGGTCCGGCTCGTCAAGATCGACGTGGACAAGAACCCTGCCTTCGCGGGGCAGCTTCGCGTCCAATCCATCCCGACGGTCTATGCCTTCTGGCAGGGGCAGCCGGTGGACGGCTTCCAGGGCGCCCTGCCGCCCAGCCAGGTGGACCAGTTCGTCGCCAAGGTGGCCGACCTCGCGGGCGACGGCGGCCTCGACGAGGCCATCGCGGCGGCCGAGCAGATGCTGGACGAAGGCGCGGTGGTCGACGCCGCCCAGACCTTCGCGGCGATCCTACAGGAGGACGGCGAGAACCCCCGCGCCTATGCGGGCCTCGTGCGGGCGATGATCCTCGCCAACGATCTTGACCAGGCCGAGGCGATCCTGAACGGAGCCCCCGCCAGCATCGCGACGAAGCCCGAACTCGAAGCCGTGCGCGCCCAGATCGGGCTGGCGCGGCAGGCGGCCAAGGCCGGTCCCGTGGCCGATCTCCAGGCCCGGGTCGAGGCGAATCCCAGCGACCATCAGGCGCGCTTCGACCTCGCCACGGCGCTGCACGCGTCGGGTCAGGTGCAGGAGGCGGTGGACCAGCTCCTCGAGATCTTCCGGCGCGACCGGGAGTGGAACGACGGCGCGGCCAAGACGCAGCTTTTCACCATCTTCGATGCCTTGCCGGCCAAGGATCCGATCGCGCTGGCGGGCCGTCGGAAACTGTCGTCCCTCATCTTTGCCTAAGGCTTGTGCGACCTAGATCGGCATCATGCCATTGTCCTCCGACCTGCCAGATACGATCGCGATCTTCCCCTTGCCGGGCGCGCTGCTCCTGCCCAGGGCCAAGTTGCCCTTGCACATCTTCGAGCCGCGGTACCTCGCGATGATCGATGATGCGCTCAAGACCCAGACACGGCTGGTCGGCATGATCCAGCCTTTCGAGACCCCGTCCGGCGCGGACCGGCTTCACAGCATCGGTTGTGCCGGGCGGGTGACGGCATTTTCGGAAACCGAGGACGGCCGCTACATGGTCACGCTTTCGGGCGTGTCGCGCTTTCGCGTGCAGCGGGAGGTGGAGGGGTTCACGCCCTATCGCCGCTGCGAGGTATCCTGGTCGGGCTTCGAACGCGACCGCGGCCTGACCGAACGGGACCCCGACCTTGATCGCGACCCGTTCCTTGACCTCCTCAACCGCTTCTTTCAAAGCCAGGGGCTCTCGACCGATTGGGACACGGTGCGCGAAGCCGAGGATGAACTCCTGATCAACTCCCTTTCAATGCTTTGCCCCTTCCCGCCCGAGGACAAGCAAGCCCTTCTCGAGGCCCCCACCTTGCCCACTCGGCGCGAAACGCTGGTCACGCTGATCGAATTCTCGCTCCATGGCGGCGAGACAGGCGAGATGATGCAATGACGGACGCCGCAGCCTCCTCCGTTCCCGAGGAGCCCAAGGGCCCCGGATTCGATCCCCGCATGGTCGAGGCGCTGGTCTGCCCGCAGACCCATGGCGTCCTGATCTACGACGCCGAGCGGCAGGAACTGGTGAGCCGCGCCGCCCACCTTGCCTATCCGATCCGGGACGGGATCCCGATCATGCTCGCCAGCGAGGCGAGAGGGCTCGACTGACTCTTATCGCATCAGGCGTGGCAGGTCTCCGGTAAGCCCCGCCGCTTCGCGGATGAAGGCCCTGCGCAGCGGGGGCAGGCGGTTCACCAGCCCCAACCCTAGATCCCGCACCAACCGGAGAGGGCGCGAGTCGTTCGAGAACAGCCGGTTGAAGCCGTCCGTGGCCAGCGCCAAGGTTGCCGTGTCGAACCGCCTCCACTTGGCATAGCGTTCGAGCACCGGCGCCGTCCCGACATCCTCGCCCCGCGCACGGGCTTCGGCCAAGACCTCGGCCAAGGCTGCGACGTCGCGAAGGCCCGCATTGAGCCCTTGGCCGGCGATGGGATGAACACCGTGGGCCGCGTCGCCCACCAACGCCAGACGCGGTGCCATGAAGCTTTTGGCCAAGGTCAGGCCCAAGGGATAGGCGAAGCGCGGACCATCGAGGCGGATCGGCCCGAGGAAGCTGCCGAAGACCGGCCGGAGCGCGGCCAGGAACGCGTCGTCGTCCATGGTCATCAGCGCCTTGGCGCGCTCGTCCGTTTCGCTCCAGACGATGGAGGAGCGGTTGCCGATCAGGGGCAGGATGGCCAGCGGACCCGACGGCAGGAACAACTGAAAAGCCGTGCCCCGATGCGAGCGCTCATGCGCGACCGTGCAGGTGACGGCGGTCTGGCCATAGCCCCAGGCCATCCGCCCGATCCCGGCGCGCCGAGCCGTGCCGCTGTCACGCCCATCGGCTCCGACCAGCAGCCGACCCTCCAACCGTGATCCATCCGCAAGCGCCACGGCCGCAAAGCCCGCCCCGATATCTTGGGCGACCACCGTCGCTCCGCGCCGGACAAGGACGCGGGGCTCCGCGGCCAGGCTTGCGTCCAAGGCCGCGCGCAGGTGCCGGTCCTCGACCATGTGCCCCATGGGGCCTTCCTCGATCTCGGCATGATCGAAGGCGAGGTGAAGAGGGGAGGGGGCCTCGCCCGGGCGGCCGTCCGCGACCTTGATGGCGAGCATGGGCTGCGCCTGGTTGGCCAAGCGCGCCCAGACCCCCAGATGCGTGAGCAGCCTGCGCGAGGCCAAGGCCAGGGCATAGGAGCGGCCATTTTCACGCCCGTCTCCCATCTCTGGGGGGCGCGCGTCGATCAGCGTCACCGAAAACCCTTCCTGCGCCAGCGCCAGCGCCAAGGCGGGCCCTGCCAGGCCGCCGCCCACGATGAGGACGTCATGAGGGAACTCGGTGGGGGAGGGGGGCTGCTGGGTCATGGCTGGTGATATGGCTCGGGGAGGCATGGTTGTCACGGGGCCGCACGGAGGCCTGTCCTGTCGCCAGGGGTTGGCCTTGTCTCATCGGTCGGAAACAATGGCGGCGAACAGGCGGGGTTGCTTCACCATCCGGAGCGGAGAACCCCAGAACGGCGTCAGCGGGCAAGGGGCACGGCATGGACTGGAGGACGACCACGGCAGCCGATCTGGGCCGAGCCATTGCGGCAGGACAGGCCGACCCGGTCGAGGTGACCGACGCCTTCCTCGATGCTGCGGAAAGGCATGAGTTGTGCGGCCGGATCTATGCCCGGCTGGCGCCCGACCGCGCCCGTGCCGAGGCTCGTGCCGCCCGCGATCGCGCCCGGTCGGGGTTGCTGCGCGGCCCGTTGGACGGCGTGCCGCTGTCCTGGAAGGATCTCTTCGACTCGGCGGGCATACGGACCGAGGCCGGAACCGCGCTGCTGGCCGGCCGAACGCCCGAGAGGGATGCGGGGGTGCTGCGGACGGCGACCCTGGCCGGGACCGTATGCCTGGGCAAGACCCACATGACCGAGTTCGCCTTCTCGGGCCTTGGCCTGAACCCCGTCACCGCCACCCCGCCCAACCGGTACGACCCGGACCGTCTCGCCGGCGGATCGTCCTCGGGCGCGGCCGCATCGGTGGCCTATGGGCTGGCGGCAGGGGCGGTGGGCTCGGACACCGGCGGCTCGATCCGGCTGCCCTCGGCTTGGAACGACTTGGTGGGCTTCAAGCCAGCTCATGGGAGCCTGCCCCTGGACGGTGTGGTTCCCCTGATCCCGTCCTTCGACACGATCGGTCCCTTGGCCCGCAGCGTCGAGGATGCCGCCCTGATCTGGCAGGTGATGGGCGGCCCCCGGGTGGACCTGTCAGGGGCCGATCTGGCGGGCGTCCGGATCGGGCTGCTGCGGACCGTCGTGGGCGACGACCTCGATCCCGAGCCGGCCCAGGCGCTCGAGGATGGCATGGAGCGGATGGCCCGGGCGGGTGCGCAGGTGACGGACCTCGAGCTTCCCGACCTCCCCCTCGCCTATGACCTGGGTTCCGCGCTTTATGCCGCCGAAGCTTGGGCCTGCTGGCGCGAGCGCATCGAAGGGAGCGAGGACAAGGTCTTCGCTCCGGTCCTGGCCCGCATCTCCTCGGGCCGCGACATCCTGGCTGCCGACTGGATCGCCGGAACGGCAGACCTGCAACGGCTGCGCCTCCGCGCCTGGGAGGCCATGGCGGGCTTCGATGCCGTCCTTTGCGCCACTGCGCCGATCCTGCCCCCTTTGGCTGCCGCGATGACGGCCGACCACGACCTGTTCCGGGTGACGAATCTGAAGGCGCTCCGCAACACCCGGATGGCGAACCTGCTGGGCCTCACCTCGATCTCGGTGCCCGCCGGGAGGCTGTCCTGCGGGCTGCTGCTAAGCGCGCTGCCGGGGCGCGAAGGCAGAATGTTAAGATTGGCGCAGGCAACCTTAAGGAACTTGGCCTAAATGCCACAGCAGCTCTTGTACCCCTGCTCGATTCGCTGCTGGATTTCTGGACAGACCGCCTGGGCGGACGATACTCTGGCTTCAAGCCGGGGCACGCGACGACCCTGGATCATGAGGCAGTGATGGCGGCACCTGCGCGGTTCTCGGACCTTCCGGACTATGCATTTCCGCGTCTGCGGAAACTGCTGGACGCGCACGCCCCAGGCGGCGAACCCATCGCCATGTCCATCGGAGAGCCGACGCATCCGATGCCGCCCTTCCTGGGCGAGGTCATCGCCGCGAATCTCCAGGGCTTCGCCTCCTATCCGCCCAACGAGGGCACGCCCGAGCTGCTCGGGGCGATCTCGGGCTGGCTCGGTCGCCGCTACGACGTCGCGGTCGCGCCCGATCGGATCCTGGTGCTCAACGGCACGCGCGAGGGGCTTTACAACGTCGCGATGGCGCTCTGCCCCGAGACGAAGAACGGGCAGCGTCCGGCGGTGCTGATCCCGAACCCGTTCTACCAGGTCTACATGGTGGCCAGCCTGTCGGTCGGGGCCGAGCCCGTCTTCGTGCCCGCCACCGCCGAGACCGGGCACCTCCCGGACTACGCCTCCCTTCCGGCCGAGGTGCTGGACCGCGTGGCCCTGGCGTATATCTGCTCGCCCGCGAATCCGCAGGGCGCGGTGGCGGACCGGGCTTATTGGACGCACCTGCTGCAACTCGCCGAGAAGCACGATTTCATCGTTCTCGCCGACGAGTGCTACTCCGAGGTTTATCGTGATACGCCTCCTGACGGAGCGCTGGCAGCGGCCAAGGCCATAGGCTGCGACCCCGAGCGGGTGGTCGCGTTCCATTCCCTGTCCAAGCGGTCGAACTTGGCGGGCCTGCGTTCCGGCTTCGCGGCGGGCGGCCCCCAGGCCATCGCCCGGATGCGCCAACTCCGATCCTATGCAGGCGCCCCCTTGCCGCTGCCGTTGCAGCGTGTGGCCGAGAGGGCCTGGGCCGACGAGGGGCATGTGACCGCCTCGCGCGCGCTCTACCAGGACAAGTACCGCATCGCGGACGAGGTTCTGGGCGGCGTGCCGGGCTACATGCCCCCGCAGGCCGGTTTCTTTCTCTGGCTTCCGGTGGAAGACGGCGAGGCGGCGGCCCTTCGGCTCTGGCGCGAGGCCGGGGTGCGGGTGCTGCCCGGGGCCTACCTCGCCAAGGATGCGGGACAGGGCAATCCGGGCGAGGGATACATCCGGGTCGCCCTTGTGGCCGGGACTGATGATGTGCGGCGTGGGCTCAGGCTCATCCGCGACGTGCTATATAGGTAAGGAGGAGGCGACCCATGGCCTATCAGACACGCGACCGCGCCCCCCTCCTGGATAGCCAGACCCAGGCGTCTCTTGAAAAACGAGGCAAGGAGCTGGTGGGGCTGTCGCTCATCGCGGTGGGCCTGCTCGCCACGATGATGCTTGCCAGTTATTCGCCGGAGGATCCGAACTGGCTCCTGGCCTCGGACGCCCCGACGCAGAACTGGCTGGGACGGTTCGGGGCCTCGATCGCGCACCCGCTGATGATGATCGTCGGCCGGGCCTCCTGGGGCATCCCGCTCGTTCTGTGCACCTGGGGTCTCCGCCTCGCGACGCACCGGGCCGAGGAGCGGGCGCGCACCGTCTTTGCGCCGATCTTCATCGCCGTGCTGGCTGCCGCCTTTGCTACGCTCCCGCCCGGCGAGGGCTGGACCCAAAGCTACGGGCCGGGCGGGCTTTTCGGCGACACCGCGCTGGGATTCCTCCTCACGGTCGTGCCGCTCGGCAGCCTTCTCGTGTCTCTGCTGGTGGCCGCCATCACCGCAGCGCTCGGGCTTTTCGTGCTGGGCGTCACCGGGGCCGAGATCCGGGTGGCCCGGCAGCGCACCGCACTGGGGCTGGTGCTGGCCTACGCCTGGGCGCTGCGGACCGCTGCGCGGGGGCTTCTGCTCGCGCTCGACGCCTACGAGATCGCGCTTCACCGCATCCGCGACATGATGGCCGAGCGCGCCGCCCGCATCGCCGCCGAGCAGGCGCGCCATGAGGAAGAGCAGCAGGCGATCCGAGCTTTGCCCGAGCCTGCGCCCCATGTGATGCCGGGTTCTCCCCGCACCACCGCCATCATGCGCCCGCAGCCGGGATCTGCGTCGCACAGCGCGCGTTCGCGCAACATGCCGCCTCCGTTCGGCGTTACGGACGCCGATCCGGAGGACGAGGACGGGTTGGAGCCCGAGGATTTCCACGACGACAGCTTTTGGCACGAGCCCGCATCGACCCGGCCTGCGATTCCGCCCGCGCCGGCCTTTCTGTCAACGCCTGCTCCGGATCATGCGCCCACCCCCGCTGCCATGGCGCTGTCGCTGGCGCCGAGCTTCCTTGGCAACCTGCTGCGCCGCGCTAGGGGCGAGGCCGAGCCGGCCACCACCCCCGAGGACGAGCACCGCGGCGAGCGGATCAAGGCCCGCATCGGCGACGCTATCCGTGCCCGCAAGCAGACCGCCCCCGCTGCCGACATCATCGAGCACGATTTTGAGGAGCCGATCCCGGTCGCCCGCCGAATTGCGCCGGCTGCCGCTCAGCGCCCCGAGCCGGTCGTGCCCGCTGCTCCCCGCCGGGGTGAAGTGCCGGCCCGGGCTGCGGCCACGCCGGCTCCGGTGATGCGCGTCACGGTCCCAGAACCCGAAACCCTGGATGAGGGTGGCGAAGAGGATCTGCCCGAGATCGCGCCCGTTCCGGCCCGACAGGCCCCTATCCCGCGCATGGCGGCCCCGGCCCCGAAGCCTGTTCCCAAGGCTCCGGCCGCCATGACCTATGCCCCGCCGCCCATGGACCTCCTGACGGACCCGGCGGACATCCAACGGCACCACCTCCCCGACGAGTCCCTGTCCGAGAACGCCCGCGCCTTGGAGCAGGTTCTCGACGACTTCGGCGTCAAGGGCGAGATCACATCGGTCCGTCCTGGGCCCGTAGTCACCATGTACGAGCTGGAACCCGCGCCGGGTCTCAAGGCGTCTCGCGTGATCGGCTTGGCTGACGACATCGCCCGCAACATGTCGGCGCTGTCGGCGCGCGTCTCCACGGTCCCCGGCCGCAACGTGATCGGCATCGAGCTTCCCAACGAGAAGCGCGAGAAGGTGGTTCTGCGCGAGATCCTCGCCGCCCACGCCTTCGACGACGTGCAGATGCGGTTGCCCCTGGCCCTGGGCAAGGACATCGGGGGCGAGCCCATCGTCGCGAACTTGGCTAAGATGCCGCACCTCCTGATTGCGGGAACCACCGGCTCCGGTAAGTCGGTTGCGATCAACACCATGATCCTGTCGCTCCTTTACAAGCTCACGCCCGAGGAATGCCGGCTGATCATGATCGACCCCAAGATGCTGGAGCTGTCGGTCTATGACGGCATCCCGCACCTCCTGAGCCCCGTCGTCACCGACCCCAAGAAGGCGGTCGTCGCCCTGAAATGGGTCGTGGGTGAGATGGAGGAACGCTACCGCAAGATGTCCAAGATGGGCGTCCGCAACATCGAGGGCTACAACGGCCGCGTCCGCGACGCGCTGGAGCGGGGCGAGATGTTCTCGCGCACCGTCCAGACCGGCTTCGACGACGACACGGGCGATCCGGTCTTCGAAACCGACGAGTTCATGCCCGAGATCCTGCCCTTCATCGTCGTCATCGTGGACGAGATGGCCGACCTGATGATGGTGGCCGGCAAGGAGATCGAGGCCTGCATCCAGCGCCTTGCCCAGATGGCGCGAGCCTCGGGCATCCACCTCATCATGGCGACGCAGCGCCCGTCGGTGGACGTCATCACCGGCACGATCAAGGCAAACTTCCCGACCCGGATCAGCTTCCAGGTGACCTCCAAGATCGATTCGCGCACCATTCTGGGCGAACAGGGGGCCGAGCAGCTCCTGGGTCAGGGCGACATGCTCTACATGGCCGGCGGCGGGCGCATCACCCGCATCCACGGCCCCTTCTGCTCGGATGAGGAGGTCGAGGAGATCGTGACCTATCTCAAGGCCTATGGCCCGCCCGACTATGTGGGGTCGGTCCTCGAGGAACCGCCAGAGGACGGAGAGTCGTCCGGCACCACCCTGCCGACCGGCAACGAGACCGAGGACGCGCTTTACGACATGGCGGTGCAGATCGTGGCGCGGGACCGCAAATGCTCCACGAGCTACATCCAGCGCAAGCTCGCCATCGGCTACAACAAGGCCGCCCGTCTGGTGGAGCAGATGGAAGAGGAAGGGGTGGTGACGCCTGCCAATCATGTGGGCAAGCGCGAGATCCTGGTGCCCGAGGCGCACTGAGGGCCCCCCGACGGACTGCCCCGACGGCCTACCACGACGGCGCGCCCCAACCGGCGCGCCGTTCGCGTTCCGGTGATCGTCACCACCTTTCGATCTGACGTTATCGCTTGTCGCTCGGGCTTCGGGCAGGACGGCGCTATATGGATCGCTGACGCTCGAACCCCTGAAAGGATCTGCCCATGATGCGCCGCCTCGCCCTTGCCGCCCTGGTCGCGCTCGCGCCCATAGCGGCCCTGGCCCAGCAGCTCTCGCTGGGCGAGATCTCGGCTTATCTGAATTCGATCCAGACCGCGGCCGGCGGTTTCACGCAGGTCAACGTGGACGGGAGCGTTTCCACAGGGAACGTCTACATCAAGCGCCCCGGCCGCATCCGTTTCGAGTACGCGGACGGGAACAGCCTGTTCCTGGCGGGAGGCGGCCAGGTCGCCGTGTTCGACGCCGCCTCGAACGAAGGACCCCAGCGCTTTCCGCTGAGCGAGACGCCGCTGTCGATCATCTTGGCCGGGAACGTGGATCTGTCACGGGCGGGCATGGTCACGGGCCATACATCGGACGGAACGTCGACCATCGTCACGGCCCAGGATCCCCAGCACCCGGATTACGGATCGATCCAGCTTGTCTTTACCGCCGCCCCGGTCGAGTTGCGGCAATGGATCGTCACGGACGGGAGTGGCACGCAGACCACCGTCATCCTGAACGACATGCGGACCGGCGTGCAGATCGGCGACCGAGCGTTCAATATTCAGGCCGAGATGCAGGACTGGGGGCGCTGATCCCCCGGGCGCTGACCTCTCGACAGCAAAGGCCCCGGTCCCGCGACCGGAGCCTTTCTCATCCTTGGCCTTTGGCGTCAGCCACGGCACTCCGGATGCTCGCTGACGTCATGGGCGTCATCGCAGCCCGAACCGCCCGGAACGCGCGGACGGCCACCATGGCCACCCCCGCGTGAATCGTCCCGGCGGTCGTCGCCCGCCCCGCGACCGCCGCGATGGTCGCCGCCGCCCCGGTCATCGCGGCCCTGGCCGCGGCCGCGCCGGTCGAAGATGCCTGCATCGTTGCCCAACCCAGCATAGGCCTGCGCCCCTGCGACATGGGTGCCCGTGCCGAACTCGGCGGCGGAGCCAGGCGCCGCTCCGAGGACAAGGGCGGCCAGGGTGGCGGTCAGAAGAAGCGTTCTCATGGTGCAGGTCCTTCGCACTGGTGTGATCGATGGACCCAATCTGCCCTTCATTGGCACGTCGCGGCACCGACCCCGGTCCCCCGATCCTGGGCCTATCTGCTGGACCTGTGGCCCCCGTCGGATCGGACCTTGGTCTGGGGCGGGCAGAAGGCCCGTTAACGGGACTTTGGTCCGTCGTGTGAAGCCGATGCAGGATGCTACATTGACGGTGAAGAACCCCTGGCCCCGAGCGCATCCGCCATGACCCCGCCCGTTCTCCAAAGCCGCCGCCACGCTCTCGGCCTCCTTGGCTGGACCCTGGTGCTTGGGGCGACACCGGCCGGCCTTTGGGGGGCTGGTCCGGCTTGGGCGCGGGACGGAGAGGACGACAGTGGCCGCGGCAACGGCAGAGACCGCGACGACGATGACCGCGACGATGGAGACGGCCAAGGCCGTGGTCGCGGACGTGGACGGGGCGGGGATGATGGACCTGACGATCGCGATGATCATGGGCGCGCCGGTGGTCAGGGGCCGGGCGCGCGAGAGGGCAGCCCGACCAGCGAGGGGGGATCACGCGACAATGGCCAGCGCCTGCGCGACGTCACGGTCCGCTACTCGGATGGCTGGGTCGAACGCATCGTCAGCGGTCGCTACGAGCTCATCGACCACCAGAGCCGTCTGGTCGTGCGCCGGACCGCGACGGCGGACGATTTCACCCGGATGATCGCACTCCGCTAGGTTTTGCGGGTCTCGGGCCAGCCTTCCCGGGCGATTAGAGCGGCCTCGGTCCGGTTCCTGGCCTGAAGCTTCTGAAGGATGGCGGTCATGTAGTGCTTGACCGTCTTTTCCTGGAGATCGAGGTCGCGCGCGACCTCCTTGTTGCTCTTGCCTTCGGCCACGCGCCGCAGGATGTCCTCCTCGCGCTTGGTCAGTGTATCGAGCGGGGTCGCCACCTTCTGCGCCCGCGGCGCGTTCAGCGCGGCCAGCACCTTCATGGCCAGGGACGGGGCCACATAGGTCCGTCCCTCGGCCAGGTCCGCCACGATCCCCACCAGTTCGCGCGCGCCCACGCCCTTGAGGATGTAGCCCGACGCGCCGGCCTTGAGCGCCTGCATCACGTCGTCGTCTTCCTCCGACACGGTGAGCATGGCGCAGCGGGGTGGCTGGTCGAGCAGCATGATCCGTCGCAGCGTCGCGATCCCGCCGCCGGGCATGGAAATGTCGAGAAGCGCCAGATCCGGCTTTTCGCGCAGGATGGCGGCTTCAGCCTCAGGCCCGGACGCGGCTTCCGCGACGACCGCGAATCGGCCCGATTCGGCGAGGGTGCGGGTCACCCCGTCGCGGTAGAGCGGATGATCGTCGGCGACGACGATGCGGATCAGGTCCATGCGGGCCCTCCGGTCTCTAGGGTCATGATGATCTCGGCCCCGCCCTCGGGGCGGGCCCGTGCGACGAAGCTGCCGCCCAGGCTTTCGACACGGTCGCGCAGGCCCGCGAGGCCCATGCCACCCGTCCGGGGATCAGGCGGCAGCCCGGGACCCCTGTCGCGCACGGCCAGCGTCAGTTCGCCAACGGTGCAAGCGAGGTCCACTTCGAGCGCCTTGCCTCCGGCGTGGCGGCCGGCGTTTCCCAAGCCTTCCTGGACGAACCGGAAGATGCAGATCCGCGCGGCAGGGCCCAGGTTCGGATCGTCGGCGCACTGGACGCGGAGGCTGACAGCCTGACCGGTCCTGGCTTCATGGGCCTCCACTGCGCCGCCGGCAATTGCTGCCACCGGCCGGGCGGCGATGTCGGGAAGCTGGAGTCCCCGCGACAGAGCCCGCACCTCGGCCATCGCCTCAGAAATAGCCGCGGCCACCCGATCGAGGTCGGTCTCGGCGGCCTGGTCGCCTAGCCGATCGCGGAGGGCGTCAAGCCGGAGCGCCGCATAGGCCAGATGCTGGGCCGGCCCGTCATGGAGGTCCGCGCCGATGCCGCGCATGGTCCGATCGGCCTGCGCTGCCGCGCGTCCTGCCGCGGCCTGGATGCGAAGGCGGAGTTCGTAGTTGCGGGTCGACAGCTCCCGCAGTTCCACAAGGCGCTGGTCCAAGGCGCGTCGCTGCGCTTCGATGGTGCGGCTTCCCCCCAGAACGATGCCATAAAGGATCGAGCCGAGGAGCAGGGTGGTCGCCGCCACGGCCCCCCACGCGCCGGCCTGCGCCGCTCGCAGGTCGCGCGCCAGTTCAGGCGCGACCTCGTAGAACTCGGCCACGGCGATGACCCGCCCCGACCACACTTCGCGGATAGGGGAGTAGATCTCCAGCAGCGGGAGGCCCAAAGCGGCTTCGGCGCTGTTCTCCTCCTCGTCGAGTTCGTCGAACGAGGCGACGACCTGCCCTTCCCAGGCCTCGCGTAGATCGTCGGTCAGGCCGAAGTTGCGTCCGATGATCGCGTCGTTCTCGGCCCAGATGACGGTTCCGTCGCCGCTCCAGAACTTGAAGGAAACGACTCGCTCGCCCAAGGGGGTGTTGACGAAGATTTCCTCAAGGGCCCGCCGTGCGCCCGGCGACAACTCGGGTGAGGCTGACAGCTGCTGGCTGATGGGTGCGATGACACTGTCGATATACAGCGCCGTCGCATTGGCCGAGTTGCGCGTCACGGCCTCCTCCAGCCGTGCCGTCAGGATGGATCCAATGGCCAGGGTCGCCAAGACCAGCACGACACTCGAGGCCACCGCGAATCGCGTGGCCAGCGACAGGCGGCTCCACCGGGCCGCCAGACTGTCGGAACTGTCCGGGCTGGTCGCGACGATCGTCATGGCCCCATTATCGCCCGGCGGTGGGGCGGGCGAAACGGTCTTTGGTCCGACGCTCAGGCGCGGCGGCAGGAATGAAGTTGCGCATCGTACATGGCCGCGCGTTCGCCCAGATCCTGCGCGACGCGCATGAGCCAAGCCTTTTCGCGGTAGCTCTGCCGCGCGAAGCCCGACCGCCCTTCGTGATAGGCCAGATACTGGTTGGTGGTGTCGTTGAGCGGGACGCCCAGCTCGGCCGTGGTTTGCGCCATGTACCAACCCATGAAGTCGGTCGCGTCGAAGATGTCGTCCCGCCGCCCGCCGCCCCGCGCACGCTGGTATTCGGCCCATGTGCCGTCCAGCGCCTGGCTGTAGCCATAGGCCGAGGACTGGCGCCCCACCGGGATCACGCCCAGGGCGTACTGATGCGGCGTCCGTGCGTTCCCGATGAACTTGGATTCCTGGTAGATGATGGCCATCTGGACCGCGACGGGAACGCCCCACTGGCGTTCGGTGGCGCGGAAGGCCCGCTGGTACGAAGGCCGCTGCTCCAGGATGCGGCAGGCGTTGTCCAGGTCACGGGGCGCGGAATACTCCCGATTGCCGCCGCAGGCCGCCACAAGGAGGACCAGCGCCAACACGCGCAGTTGCTTGCTCATCGCCCGATGTCCCTCGACTCGTCCACGGGGTCGGCCCCGCCTGTTGTTGCGGCCAGTCTAGCGCAAGAGCAGGCGGCAGGAAACCGGGTTTGCTCATGCAGGGCCCGAACCGAAGGCCTGCGGTCGACTGTTAACGCCAACGACACGGAGTGTTTCATGACCAAAACATGGCAAAATTGTGGACTTTTCAGAGACTGAGGCTTCTTATTCGAGCTGAGAGGGCCGGATCATGCGCACCACCGTCGCGAAGTACAACTTGGGCCAAGTGCTCCGCCATCGGACGCGTCCGTTCCGGGGCGTGGTGTTCGACATCGATGCGACGTTCTCCAGGACCGAGGACTGGTATCAGGCCATCCCCGAAGATGTCCGGCCCTGCCGGGATCAGCCCTTCTACCATCTCCTCGCCGAGAACGACGAGAGCGCCTACGTGGCTTATGTGTCCGAACAGAACCTCGTGCCGGACAATTCGGGCCAACCGGTGGAGCATCCAGACCTTCGCGACCTGTTCGGACCGTTTCAGGATGGGCACTACGCGCTTCAGGCGCAGCTCAACTGATCGGGTCCGGCCGCTTCCCCGGCTTGGATCACGCGGTGGGGGCTGCGTCATCCGGGCCGGGAAAGCCATGCCGTGCAGCTACCCTGCCCAGGCGACCGGGCCCGGCTGGGGAAGGAATCGGGCGGCACCAAGGCGCCTCATGCCCACAGCGTTGCGTGCACGGAAACAGGTCTTGCCTTTGCTCCTGCGCCCAGGCGTGATGCAGACCGATCCGGACCGGAGGCACCATGCGCGTCGATTATGAGGACTTGCGTCGCAACATCCTCGCCCTGACGGAGGGTGAGGACGACGCCGTGGCCCTGATGGCGACCGTCGCCTGCGAGGTTCACCATGCCGATGACCGCTTCGACTGGACCGGCTTCTACCGGGTGGTCGCGCCCGGTCTGCTCAAGATCGGTCCCTACCAGGGCGGGCATGGCTGCCTCGTGATTCCGTTCGAGCGGGGCGTCTGTGGCGCAGCCGCCCGCACGGGCGAGATCCAACTCGTCCCTGACGTGGAGGCCTTTCCGGGCCATATCGCCTGCTCCTCCTCCACCCGGAGCGAGATCGTGCTCCCGGTGCTGGACGGCGCGGGGCGTCTGATCGGCGTGTTCGACATCGACAGCGACCAAGCCGCCGCTTTTGATGAGACAGACGCGCGGGGGCTCCAGACGATTCTGGCCGCTGCCTTTTCCCGGGTGTCGTGAAGGGTTCCTGTCATTGCGGCGCTGTCCGCTTCGAGGTTCGCGGCGACGTGCGGCGGACCTCCTTCTGCCACTGCTCCCAGTGCCGAAGGCAGTCCGGCGGGGTCTGGGCCTCGGCGGACATCGCGCGCGAAGCTCTGGAGATCGAGGGGCCAGTCCGCTGGTTCGCTGCCAGCCCCAAGGCCCGGCGGGGCTTCTGCCCTGAGTGCGGAGCCTACCTGTTCTGGGAGGCCGACGGGTCGGGCGAGATCGCCTTTGGGCTCGGCGCGGTGGATGGGCCAACTGGCCTGACAGTGACGCGGCATCTGTTCGTGACGGACGTGCTGCCTTTGCCCCAAGGTCCGGTCCAGGGGACCTGCCTGTGTGGCGAAGTCAGCGTGACCCTGGAGGATAACTCTGGTGAGGTGACGGCCTGTCATTGCGTCCAGTGCCGCAAGGTGTCGGGCCATCTGCCCTTCAGCCTGGACGACCCCGACCGCCGCGCGCGGATGGAAGGGGACCTTGCGACCTATCGCAGCCCTGGGGGCGCTGTTCGTCGGTTCTGCCCTCACTGCGGCAGCAAGATCGCCTTCGACGGGGCCGAGGGTCTCAGATCGGTCTATATCGGGCTCTTCGACCTTCTCGGGGGCCACAGGCCAGACCTGCACATCTTCACGGCCTACAAGGGCGACTACTACGCGCTGCCAGCCCAGTCCCGGGCTTATCCCGGCGCTGGCCCGGCTTGAACCGGGCCCACTAGCAGCGGCTACCCTTGCCACCAGCGCCCTCGTCAGCCAGATGCCCGCCATGGACGCCACCTATAACCCGCCGCAAGACCCGCTCAGGATCCTCCATGACGACCACGAACTGGTCTTCGTGGACAAGCCTGCGGGCCTCCTCTCGGTCCCTGGCAAGGGCGAGCACCTGGCCGACTGCCTGATCGAGAGGGTGCGTAGGGTGTTCCCGACCGTCCTGCTGGTCCACCGGCTCGACCGCGACACCTCGGGCGTGATGGTCTTCGCACTGACTCCGCTCGCCCAAAGGCATCTGGGCTGGCAATTCGAGGAGCGGACGACGAAAAAGGCTTATGTCGCCCGGCTTTGGGGCGAGATGGCCGAAAAGGAAGGCACGGTGGACCGCCCGATCATGGTGGACTGGCCGAACCGCCCCAAGCAGATGATCCACCCGGACGGCCGCCCCGCCGTGACCCATTGGAAAGTCCTCAAGCGCGGTGATGGCGAGACGCGGGTTCGGCTCCACCCCGAGACGGGCCGCTCCCACCAGTTGCGGGTCCACATGGCATCGCTGGGTCACCCGATCCTGGGCGACCCGTTCTATGCCGAAGGGCCCGCGCGCGAGAATTACGAGCGCCTGATGCTCCACGCCGAAAGCCTTCAGGTCCGCCACCCCGACGGGGGGCGGACCCTGCGCATCGCCGCGCCCGCGCCGTTCTAGTTGATCAGGCCCGCGTGCCGCATCGCCGCCTGAATCGCGTCCTTGACGCGGCCGGTCGGCGGCAGCAGCGGCGAGCGGACCTCCTCCGAGCACAGCCCGAGGACCGACAGCGCGTACTTTGCCCCGGCCACGCCCGGCTCCAGGAAGATCGCCTCGTGCAGCGGCATGAGCCGATCCTGGTAGTCCAGGGCGCTCTTGTAGTCGCCGCGCAGCGTCGCCTCCTGGAACTCGGCGCAGAGACGCGGCGCGACGTTGGCGGTCACGCTGATGCACCCCCGCCCGCCATGGGCGTTGAAGCCCAGTGCGGTCGCATCCTCGCCCGACAACTGGCAGAAGTCCGTGCCGCAGGTGATCCGCTGCTTGGGCACGCGGCTCAGGTCGCCGGTCGCGTCCTTGACGCCGACGATCATCGGGAGCCGGGCCAGTTCACCCATGGTGACAGGCGTCATATCCACGACCGACCGACCGGGGATGTTGTAGATCACGATGGGAAGGCCCACCTCGGCCGCGGCACGGAAATGGGCGATGAGGCCCGCCTGGGTGGGCTTGTTGTAATACGGTGTAACAACCAGGGCCGCCGCCGCGCCCGCGCGCTTGGCCGCCTCCACGAGCCGTACCGTCTCGATGGTGTTGTTCGACCCGGCGCCTGCGATCACCGGCACCCGCCCGGCAGCCAGCTTGACCACCGTCTTGACCACGAAATCATGTTCCTCGTGGCTCAGGGTCGGGCTTTCGCCGGTCGTGCCCACGGGCACCAGCCCGTGCGAGCCTTCGGCGATCTGCCATTCCACCAGACGTTTCAGCGCATCCAGGTCGAGCTTGCCATCGCGGAAGGGGGTGACGAGGGCGGGAAGCGAGCCCTGGAACATTTCGGCGATCCTTTCCGTTGATCCACCAGACGGAACGGGGCGGTGTGACCCCGGCATCACGGCGCGGGAACCCCTAGACGGTTTTCCGCCGACTGCCAAGTTAGTGACTTGTTCGTTGACGGCACGCCTGCAACCCTGAGATGGAATTCCCTCGAATCCTTCTCCCGGACCAGGCGCCCCATGCGATTCTCGGAACTCCCTGCCTTTGCCTTCCGGCGCCTGGCGGCGTCCTCCCTTGTTCTGTCCATCGCCGCAGGTGCGGCCATGGCGGAATCGACCGCCGTATCGGCTCTGCGCGAGGCCACGCGCGAGGCGCGGTCCGGCGACTGGGAAAGCGCCTTCGCCGCCGCCGAGGATGGAGGACCGGTGGTCGAGGCCATCCTTGACTGGCAGGCGCTGCGCGACTCCGGGGGCGAGTTCCACGAATACGCGACCTTCATCACCGAGCATCCGGACTGGCCCGATCTGGACAGCCTGCGTGCGAACGGCGAGACGTCGATCCCCGCCAGTGCCTCGCCCGATGAGGTCCTGACCTATTTCGGCGAAGCCTTGCCGCAGACGGGGCAGGGGGCGCGCGCCCTGGCGCGTGCGCTGGTGGCCCAAGGGCGCGAGGACGACGCCCGCGCCATGCTGGAAAAGGTGTGGCTGACCCAGCCGCTCAACGACGCCGGACAGGCCGCCTTGGTCCAGGCCTATGGCGATTGGCTCGAGCCGCTCCACGCGCAGCGCGCGGAGGCCATGCTCTGGCGCTGGCGCACTTCGGACGCCGAGCGGATGCTGTCGCTGCTGCCCGATGAGCGGCGCGCCCTAGTGCGGGCGCGCATGGCGCTGATCCGGGGCGGCAACGCCCGCGACCTGATCGCCAAGATTCCGGGCGGTCTCCGGGACGATCCGGGCCTGGCCTATGACCGCTATAACCATCTGGCCGAGGACGGCGACTACAGCGAGGCGCTGGCGATCCTCAAGGCGCGGAGCAAGTCGGCTGAGGATCTGGGCGAGCCCTTCCGCTGGGCCGCGTGGCGTGCGCAGATCGTCCGCTGGCTCATGCGCGAAGGGCGCGCGCAGGAAGCCTACGACTTGGCAGCGAGCCATCACCTTTCCGAGCCGAGCGACGTTTACGCCGATCTTGAATGGCTGGCCGGCTATCTGAGCCTGCGTTATCTTGATGATCCCGAGCGTGCGCTCGCGCATTTCCAGGCCTCTGAGAAGGCCGTCAAGGGCCCCATCGCCGCCTCGCGCGCTGCATACTGGCAGGGGCGGGCCGAAGATGAGATCGGAGTCTTCGACGCCGCAGCCTTTTCCTATGCACGGGGCGCGCGCCATCAGACTGCCTTCTACGGGCTTCTTTCGGCCGAGCGTCTGGGCTTGTCCCTGGACCCGCGCCTGACGGGGCAGGAGGACTTCGGGGACTGGCGCAAGTCACCAGCCATGGCGGGTGACCTGACGCAGGCCATGCTGCTGCTGCTTGCCGCGGGGGATCGTGACGACGCCCTTCGCTTCACGCTCCAGCTTGCTCGGACGCTGGACCGAACGGGCATGGGGCAGCTTGGCAACCTGCTGGAGCAAATGCAGGAACCCTACATGGCCGTTCTGGCCGGAAAGGCCGCCGTGGAGCGCGGGGTCGTGATCCCGACCGCATACTTCCCGCTCCACCCGATGGCCCGGCAGGACTGGCCGGTCGAGCCTGAACTGGCGCTGTCCATCGCGCGGCGCGAATCCGAGTTCAACGCGGGCGTCGCATCGCCGGTCGGTGCGCAGGGCTTGATGCAACTCATGCCCGCCACGGCGCGCGAGGTCGCGGGCGACCTGCGATTGCCCTATTCGCGCGACCGGCTCACCGACTGGGAGTATAACGCCACGCTGGGCACGCAGTACCTCGCCATGCTGGAGCAGATGTTCGGGACTTCGCCAGTGCTGATCGCGGCCGGCTATAACGCCGGTCCCGGTCGGCCCCGTCAGTGGATGGGCCAGCGCGGCGACATCCGCGACGCCGAGGTGGATGTCGTCGATTGGATCGAGCACATCCCATTCGCCGAGACCCGCACTTACGTGATGCGCGTCGCCGAATCGATCCCGATCTATCGGGCCCGTTTGACCGGGGTGACAGGGCCGGTGCAGTTCACAGCCCTGCTCAGGGGGCAACCACCGCATATCCGACCCTTGGCGCGGCCATTCCTGGTCGCCACGGCCGATCTGATGCCGGTCGAGCGGATATCCACCTCTTCGGCGCCGCGTGCCATTGCCAAGGAAGCTGCCATCGAGGTCGATGGTCAAGCCCGGCTCCGTCCCCTGGCTCGTCCCGACGAGGGCTGAATCGGGCTGACGGGTCTGACCGCTTCGTGCCACTCTGCCCTTGCACAGCGGCAGGGGGCGTGAATGGCGAACGGGGGCGCATGGGTCGCAGCGCTCGATGGCGGCGGCACCAAGACCGCGATTGCTCTGGCCGATCGGCGCGCCGAACTGACCATTCTGCCCGAAGGGCGCGGCTGCAACCCCCAGGACGGCCCCGGCTGGGATCAGGTGCTTCGCGAAAGCCTGAACCGGGCGTTGCACAGGCCGGGCGGTCTGGCCGCCGTGGTCCTCGGGTTGCCGGGGCATGGCGAGGTGCCGGCCCACGACGCGGCCACGCGTGACCTGCTGCGCCGCACGCTGCCCGTTCCCTACGAGCCCATGAACGACGTGGCTCTCGCCCATCTTGGCGCGTTCGGCGATGGCGCGGGCGTGCTTGTTCTCTCGGGGACGGGGTCCATGGCCGTGGCTCGCGGTCCGCAAGGGGTCGTGCGCGTGGGCGGATGGGGGGATGTGCTCGGGGACGAGGGCAGCGCCGCCTGGATCGGTCGCGAGGCGTTATCCTTGGCCACACGGGCTCTCGACGGCCGCGCGCCAGAAGCTGTCCTCTTTGCCCGGGCACTCGTGCTCCGGCTTGGCCCCCAGGCGCAGGGCGACTTTGCCCCCCTGACTTGGCTCATGGTCCAATCGGGGACGCCACGCTCGGCCGTAGCGGCAGTGGCGCGCATCGTGGACGAGCTGGCCGCGCAAGGCCATGAGCCCGCGCAGCGCCTGCTCTGGCGCGCGGCGGCCGAGCTTGCGCGCATGGCCCGCGTCGCGGCGGCGCGGGCTGGGCTTGGTGCCTCCATGTCCTGGGTCGCAGCTGGCGGCGCCTTCCGAAGCGTGCTGCTGCGCGACGGAGTGGCCCGCGATCTTGGCCGGCCCCCCGTTCCTCCGCAGATGACGACCTTGGGCGGCGGCCTCTTGCGGGCGGCACGGCGGGCCGGATGGTACCCGGACCGTGCCTGGGCTGCCCGGGTGGATGCCCAACTGCGGGCCTGGACCTAGCCCTCGACCCGCAGGAGCGTCACGGTCGTTCCGCCATAGCTTCGGCGGTCGAGAAGTCCGGTTCCGGGCAGCGGCATCATCGGCCCCGCTTCCTCCCAGACCACGACCGCTTCGGGCGCGAGCCAGCCCCCCTTGAGTGCCGCCCCAAGCGCCTGCGTCCCAAGCTCTTTCCCATAAGGCGGGTCCAGGAAGACAAGGGTGAAGGGCGGCTCAGTGTTAGCGGTCAGGCGGGTCGCATCCAGCGACAGGAGCCGCGCCTGTCCATCGCGCTTGGCCAAGCGGAGGTTTTCTCGAATAAGGCGCTGGCCCACGCGTCCCTGCTCCACCAGAACCGCCTCGGACGCGCCCCGCGACAGGGCCTCCAACGCCAGGGCGCCGGTCCCGGCGAACAGGTCGAGCACGCGCGCGCCCGGCACCGAGTCGCCGAAGCGTCCGCCTTGCAGCAGATTGAAGATCGCCTCGCGCACCCGGTCGCTCGTGGGTCGCAGATGCGCTGCCGCGTCGCCCTCGCCGACCTCGGCAAGCTTCAGGCCCCGGTTGGCGCCACCGACGATCCTCACCAGCGAGGCCTCATGCCTTGAGCAGCGCCTTGAGGTCGGTGGCCGGGTCGATGACCACCTCCGGCGCGGGCGACTTCCCGGCCTCCAGGAGCCGCTTGCCGATCATGTAGGCGCGCGAGTCGTTCATGGCGTCCACTGCCACCAGTCGGTCCCCGGAGTAGTACCAGTGCGACAGGCCGCCGCCGATTTCCCGGACGAAGACCCGGTCATAGCCGGTGTTGAGCCCGGCAATCTGCAGCTTGGTGTCGTACTGGTCCGACCAGAACCAGGGCTGGGCAACATAGGGCGTGTTCGCCCCCATGATGTTCCGGGCCACCGCCTCGGCCTGATCGATGGCGTTGCCCACCGACTCCAGCCGGATTCGCCCGTCCCCATGGGGCAGGGACGCGCAGTCCCCCGCCGCCCAGACATGCGGGGCCGAGGTGCGCCCGTATTCGTCCGTCCTGATGCCGTTCTCCACCTCGATGCCCGCGCTCTCCGCCAGCTTGGTGTTCGGCACCACGCCGACGCCGACCAGCACGAGGTCCACGGGGATCTCCTCACCGGTGGACAACACCGCGCCTCGCACATGGCCGTTCTCGCCCAGCAGCCCTTCAAGGCCGACGCTTTCGCGGATTGTCACGCCCATGGCGGCGTGGAGCCTGCGGAAATAGTCGGAGGTCTCGGGCGAGGCCACGCGCTGCAGGATGCGGGGGGCCATCTCGACCAACGTGACCGCCAGCCCCCGCTTGGCGCAGACCGCCGCTGCCTCGAGGCCGATATAGCCGCCCCCCACGACAAGGACGCGCTTGCCCTCTGCCAGCTCGGGTGCCAGACGGTCGGCGTCGCGGATGTCGCGCATGACCAGAACGCCGTCGAGGTCGCCCCCGATCGCCGCTGGAAGCCGGCGGGGGGTGGAGCCGGTGGTCAGCGCCAGCTCGTCGTAAGGGACCACTCCGCCGGTGACGAGGCTGACCTCCCTGCGTCCGGTGTCGATGAACGCGACCTCGGCCCCCAGGCGAAGGTCGATACCCTGCTCGGCATAGAAGCTCTCGGGCCGCAGATAGAGCCGCTCACGCGCCAGTTCGCCCAGCAGGTAGTCCTTGGACAGCGGCGGGCGCTGGTAGGGGGGGTGGGGCTCGGCCCCGATGAGGGTGATCTGGCCGTCGAAGCCGTCCTCGCGCAGCCGCGCCGTCAGCGCCAGCCCCGCTTGGCCCGCACCCACCACCACAACATGGGTCATGCCGCCCCCCTCCCGCTTGACGGCAGGCAACCTATCCTCCCTTGCTGCACGCGCAATCGCAAAAGAGGATTCCCATGGCGGTCAAGGCTGGCGAACGGATGCCCGAGGGCAAGCTTCTGAAGATGGGTGCGAACGGCGTGGACGGCGTAGACACGCGCGACCTGTTCGCCGGTCGGCGGGTGGTCGTGTTCGGGCTGCCCGGCGCCTTCACCGGCACCTGCTCGACGGCGCATGTGCCCAGCTACATGCGGGTGATGCCTTCCCTTACCGCGCGGGGCGTGGACGAGGTCATCTGCGTGGCGGCCAACGATCCTTGGGTGATGAAGGCCTGGGGCGAGGCGACCGGGGCGGCCTCGGCGGGCATCACCATGCTTGCCGACCCCTCGGGCGACTGGATCGAGGTCCTGGGCACGGCCTTCGATGCGCCGCAGGTCGGCTTCCACCGCCGCTCGCGCCGGTTCTCGGCGCTGGTCGTGGATGGGGTGGTGGAAATCTGGCACGAGGAGGCGGGCCCCGGCGTCTGCGAAGCCACCGCCGGCGAGGCGATGCTGACCGCCATGGGCTGACCTGTCGGCCCGCAAGCGGCTGCCGTTCTGGCCCGGCCGGTTGGCCGGGTTCGGGCATGGGCCGACGCCCTAGGCCGGCCCGTTGGAGTGGCCGGGGCGCTGCACCTGGCACAGGCACTGTATCTCCTGCGCCAGGTCCCGCTGCACCTCGGCCGCCCCGGCGTACCGGTCGATCACTGCGGCCATGTCGGTGTCGAGCCGCGTGAGCCCGCCCGCGTCATGCGTGGTCAGCCGCAGGTCCACGACGTTGTAGACGTTGCGCCAGTCGGGGTGATGATTCCGCTTCTCGGCCAGCAGGGCCACCCGGCTCATGAAGGCCCAGGCCTCGGAGAAGCTGCGGAACTTCCAGATCTTGCGCAGCGCGTCCGTGTCCGGGTCCGCGCCCCATCCGGCCTCGCCCAGGGGCGGGAGCAGCTCCTGACGCTCCGCCTCGCTCAGGAGGTCAGGCATTCTCGGCCTTCTTCTCGGCCAAGAGCCTGTCGTCGATCTCTGCGGCCCGCCGCAAGGCCGGACGCTCCTTGATCCGGTCCCAGTAGGTGACAAAGGCCGGCTCCGATGGCACCGAGCCGAACATCAGCCCCCAGCCGATCTGCGCGCCGACATAGGCGTCCACGACCGTGAAGCGGTCGTCGCAAAAGTAGCTTCGCCCATCCAGATGCCCGACCAGCGTCGCAATCACGTCGTCGAAGCAGCCATATCCGATCATGCCGCGCCGCTCGCCCGGCACCTCGAAGCCCAGGGCCCGGTTCGTCACCGCGTATTCCAGCGGCCCCGCCCCGAAGTACATCCAGCGATAGAAGCCTGCCCGATCCTCCGGCATTAGGTTCGCTTGCGGAAAAGCCTCGGCCAGATAGGACAGGATCGCGGGCACCTCGGTCACCACGGTCCCGTCATGGACCAGCGTCGGCACCTTGCCCATCGGGTTGATCGCCCGGTACTCCGGCGCCTTCATCATCGGGCCATAGTCGAGGATGCGGGCCTCGTAGGGCTCGCCCACCTCCTCCAGCATCCAGCGGGCCATGCGGCCCCGCGACATCGGGTTGGTGTAAAGCGTCAGAGCCATAGGTCAGTCCTGTTCGACATGGGCCTCGCGCCGGAACGGGCCCAAGGCCGTGAGCACCTCGATCTCTTCTCCCACGGCCTCCCGCTCCCGGTCCAGGAAATCCGCGATGGCGGCGCGGAACCGCTCGTCCCCGATCCAGTGGAGCGAATGGCACATCACCGGCTTATAACCGCGGGCGATCTTGTGCTCCCCTTGCGCGCCCGCCTCCACGCGGGACAGACCGTGCGCCAAGGCCCAATCGATGGCCTGATAATAGCAAAGCTCGAAATGCATCATCGGGATATGCTCGGTCGCGCCCCAGTAGCGGCCGAACAGCGTGTCCCGGCCCACGAAGTTCCAGGCCCCCGCCACGGGCCGGTCGTTCCGCGTCGCGAAGAACAGGAGGCAGTCGTCGCGCAGCCGCTCGGCCGCCAGGTCGAAGAAGCTGCGGGTCAGGTAGGGGCTGCCCCATTTCCTCGCGCCGGTGTCTTGGTAGAACCGCCACATCGCATCCCAATGGCGCTTCTCGATGGCCTCGCCGGTCAGGGCGACGATCTCGCCCCCAAAGCCCTGCGCCTCGGCCCGTTCCTTGCGGATGGTCTTGCGCTTGCGGGACGACAGGGCCCCGAGGAACCCATCGAAGCTGCCATAGCCCTCATCCTCCCAGTGATACTGCTGGGACGCGCGGGGCAGGAGGCCCATGGCTTCCCCGGCCTCGGCTTCCTGCTCGGTGCAGAAGGTGACATGGACCGAGGACAGGTGGTTGTCGGCTGCGATCTTGACCGCGGCCTGCACCAGACCCGCCCGGCCCGCCATCTCGTGACCCGGGCGGCACAGGAAGCGCCGGCCGGTCACCGGCGTGAAGGGAACCGCCATCTGCAGCTTGGGGTAGTAGCTCCCGCCCGCCCGCTCCCAGGCATTGGCCCAGGACCAGTCGAAGATGTATTCCCCTTGGCTATGGCTCTTGGCGTAGAGCGGGGCCACTGCGATGGTCTCGCCTCCCATCTGGACCGACAGGTGCCGGGGCTGCCACCCCGACCTGCCCCCGACACTGCGGCTGTCCTCCAGCGCCAGAAGGAACCGATGTGTGGTGAACGGGTCCAGCGGCCGCCCGCCATCCGCCGCCTCGGGGCAGGCGCAGGCGTCCCAGACCTCGGGCGCGATCTCGGCGATGCGGTCATGGACGCTGACTTCCAGCGTCGTCACGCGAGATAACCTTCGAAGGTCACGTTGTCCGCCAGGGCTCGCGCTTCCCGCTCCGCCTCGGCGGACCGGATCGTCCAGCACAACACCGCCGCACCGCCCGCCTTCAGCTCGCCGATCCGCGCCCGCCCCAGATCGCGGTATTGATGGCTGACAAAGCAGGCCCCCGCCGTCTCGTAGTCCGGGATCTCCCGCAGGCGCGCGCAGACCTCCTCGGGAAGCCCGGGCCAATCCTTCGGATCGTAGGCCTCGGTCGTGAGCCCGCGGGGCCTGTCGGGCGCCAGATGGCGCAGCGCGATCACTGAATGCGGGTTGAAGGACATCAGCGCCGCCGGTCCCTCGTAGCCGTGCAGGGCCCGTGCGGTCGCTTCCTCCAGTTGCCCGTCCACCGGACCCAGCACGCCGGTCTGGTCCTTGACCTCGATGAGCAGCGGCACCCGGCCCGCGACCAGTCTCAGGACCTCGGCCAGCGTCGGGATGCCCTCCTCGCCATGGTGCAAGGTCAGACGGCCCAACTCCTCGGCCGTGCGGTCCTTGACCAGCCCCTCCACCCCGGTGAGCCGCAGGAGCGCCTCGTCGTGGAAGACCATCGGCACCCCGTCGGCCGACCGCTGGAGGTCAAACTCGATGCCATAACCGGCCTCAACGGCGGCGCGGATGGCCGCGCGGCTGTTCTCGGGGCGGCTGCCCTGAATGTCGTGCAGCGCCCGATGCGCGATCGGCCGTGCGAGAAATGCATGTGGCAGCGTCATCGCAGAAGGAACACCCCTTCCACCTCGACCGCCGCGCCAAGCGGCAGGGCCACGACACCGACGGCCGAACGGGCGTGCCGGCCTGCGTCGCCCAGCACCGCGACCATTAGTTCGGAGGCGCCGTTGATCACCTTGGGCTGGTCGAAGAACCCTGGCGCGGAGGCCACGAAGCCCGTCAGCTTGACCACCTGCACCAGCCGGCCCCATTCGCCCCCGCAGGCAGCCCGAGCTTGGGCCAGAAGATGCAGCGCGCAGGACTGCGCCGCGCGCGCGCCGCTTTCGACGTCCATGTCCTGACCCAGCGTGCCCTGGATGACGCCGCCGCCGTCGCGTGCGATTTGCCCCGAGACATGGAGCAGGTCGCCGGCCCGGACGAAAGGCACATAGGCGGCCAGTGGCGCGGCGGGTTCAGGTAGGTCCAGCCCCAATCCACGCAGCCGCTCCTCTACATCGATCATGGTGGTCCCCCTGCCTGTCCGGCGGGCAAGCTAGCCCGGGGCAGGGGGCCCGTCCATCACGTCTCGTCCATCAGGTCTCGCGGAAGGACTTGGCGAAGTAGTCGGTCAGCGGCTTCGTGAGGAAGGACAGGGGCGTGCGCTCCCCCGTCCGGATGAAGGCCTCGACGGGCATGCCGGGAATGAGGCTAAGGCCCTCGGGGAGCTTGGCCATCTCGCCTTCTTCGATCGTCACCTCGGCGCGATAGTAGGACATGCGCGAGTTCTGGTCCTGGAAGGCGTCCGCCGAGACGGACATGACCCGTGCCTTGAGCTCGGGTGTCTCGCGCTGGTTAAAGGCCGAGAAGCGGAGAGTCACCTCTTGGCCGACATGAACCTCATCGACGTGGATGGGCTCGACCTGGGCAGAGATGACCAGAGGACGATCCTGCGGCACGAGATAAAGGAGCGGATCGGCCGGACGGATCACCGACCGAGGCGCAAACACGGCAAGCCCGTAGACGATCCCCGACACCGGAGCCCGGATGTCGAGCCGGTCCAGCCGGGTCAGCAGGGCCATGCGCTTCTCGGACAGTTCAATCTGGTTGAAGCCCAGATCGCGGAGCGCCGAGGAGGCTTCCTCGCGCCCTTGCGACTCGATGCGGAGGATCTGGATCTCGATCTCCGTGATCCTGCCCTCGGCCTGTGCAACAGAGGCCGTCAGCTCACCCTGCCGGCCCATGAGGTTGGCCTGCTCGCGTTCAAGCTCCAGCAAGCGCCCAGCTTGAGCAAGGCCTCGATCAAAGAGCGACCGCTGGCTGGTCAGCTCCCGCTCGATCAGCTCAAGCTGAGTCGCGGTGGCGGCCTGTTGCGCCTTGATCCCTTCGATCTGGTCGGCGGTCTGGTCGCGCTGGCGGGCCAACTGTTCGGCCTCGCGCTCGGCCGTTTCCTTGCGGGCCCGGAACAGCCGCTCGGAGCCCTGCATGAGCTCGGCCGCGACAGGGTTCTTGGAATCGCGGAGGAGAGGATTGAATACGAGCTGGTCGTGCTCGCCTTCCTCAGCCTCGAAGCGGGCGCGGCGGGCCAGGATCTCGAGCAGCTGGCCTTCGGTGACCGCGAGGTCGCTCCGGAGCTGTTCCGCGTCCAAGCGGATGAGCAGGTCGCCCTGCTCGACGCGCTGGCCTTCTTCGACCTCGATGGAGGCCACGACGCCGCCGTCCGGGTGCTGGACGACCTGCCGGTTCTGAGCGACCTCGACCCGGCCATGGGCGATGACCGCCCCGGTGATGTGCGTCGTGGCCCCCCAGGCCCCGAACCCGCCGACGAGGAGGGCGAGGACAAGGCTTCCGGTCAGGAGCGGGGAGCGCGCCGACCAGCGGGCATCGGTGGCGGCGCTCATGTCACGCCTCCCGCCGGGCCTTGGGCCGCGATCTGACGATGGTTGGCGACCATTTCGCGAAGGATCTCCTCTTTGGGGCCGAAGGCGCGGCGCGCCCCGCCCTCGATCATCAGGAGCAGGTCGCATTCCTGGATCGCGGCCGGACGGTGGGCCATGATCAGGATTGCGGCGCCCCGCTCCTTGAGGGTCTTGATGGCGGCGTTGAGCGCAAGAGAGCCATCGTTGTCGAGGTTCGAGTTGGGCTCGTCGAGCACCACGATCACCGGATCGCCGTATAGCGCGCGCGCCAGGCCGATCCTCTGGATCTGTCCGCCCGAGAGCCGTCCGCCGTTCGCGGTCACCCGCGTGTCGTAGCCATCGGGCAGGCGCAGGATCATCTCATGCGCCGCAGCGGCCTGCGCGGCGCGGACCACTTCGGCGTCGTCGGGGGCCGTCGACAGACGAGCGATGTTTTCCTTGATGGTCCCATCGAACAGGGACACGCGCTGCGGCAGGTACCCCACGTACTTGCCCAGGACGTCCGGGTCGTACTGGTCCAGCGCCGCGCCATCCAGCCGGATCTTGCCGCCGGCGACGCGCCAGGTGCCAGTGATCGCACGCGCCAAGGTGGACTTGCCCGCGCCGGACGTGCCGATCACCCCCACGGCCTGACCGGGCTCGACCTTGAAGGACACCATCCGCAGGGTGGCCTGCTGTTCACCGGGAGGGATGACGGTGACCTGCTCCAGTTCGAGCCGCCCTTTGGGGCGCGGCAGGGCAGTGCGCTTGTATTCTTCGGGCACCTCGCCCAGAAGGACGGACAGGTTGCGCCAGCCCTCCCGTCCGCGCTGAATGATTGCCCACTGGCCCACGATCATCTCGATGGGCGACAAGGCGCGGCCCAGCAGGATGGAACTCGCAATCATCACGCCGCCGGTCGCCCAGCCTTCGAGCACGAGAAAGGCCCCCAGGCCCAGCATCGCCGACTGGAGGAAGATCCGTACGGCCTTGATGATCGCCGCATAGCTGCCGCCCGCGTCCTGCGCCGCGATCGAGGCATCGAGCGAGCGGCCCCGGGCCTGCTGCCAGCGGTTGAAGGCCGCGTCGCGCATGCCGAGCGACTGAATCGTTTCGCCCTCGCTGCGAACCTGCGCGCCCATGGACTCGGCTGCCATCGTGGTCTGGGCAGCGACTTCCAAGGGGCGGCGCGTGGACGCTTGGTTGGCCAGCGCCAGCACGATCAGCACCGCCGCGCCACCCAGCCCGAGATAGCCCAGCCAGGGATGGAAGATGAAGATGCCTGCAAAGAAGATGGGCGCGAACGGCAAGTCGAACATCGCCATCATCGCCGGCGAGGTCAGGGCCTTCTGCACGCCTTCAAGATCGCGCAGGCCCGACTGGGCCTCGCGCTGGGCGCGGGCGAGGGAAGGCGCCCGCAAGGCCGCGGAAAAGACGCGCCGGTCGAGGCGGGCCTGGAACCGCGCGCCGATCCGCCCCATGACCCGGCCCCGGACATAGTCCAGCACGCCCATGCAGGCATAAAGGAAGGCCATCAGCACCGACAACGCTACCAAAGTCTCGAAGGAGCGGGAACCCAGGACCCGGTCATACACGTTCATCATGTAGAGCGGGCTGGTGAGCATCAGCATGTTCACGAAGAAGCTGAAGATCGCCACGGACCAGTAAAGCCATCGGCTTTCCGCTCGCGCTGCCCTGAGTTCAGCCGCGCCTCGCGCGGCAGCGTCGTCCTTGGCCATGTTCCCCTCAACCACCCGCGCAGTTTCAACGCAGGGTTCAATCGTGATGCCTCGGGGGGTTCCGCCCGTTGCGTGGCGCCCGCTATACCAGAGACTGACCCTGTCGTAAGCCCCGAGTAGTCAATGAACCGCCTGCTTCAAGTTTTCGTGCTTTCGCTTCTGGCGGCATGCTCCGCCGCGCCACCCAAGGGCGGGATCAACGATCCCTACGAAGGCCTGAACCGCCGGGTTCATGCCCTCAACAAGGCTGTGGACCAAGCCGTGCTGCGGCCCCTCGGCCGAACGGCATCCGGCGCTCCGGACGGTTCGCTCCAGCCGGTCGTCAACTTCTCCAACAATGCAGGACTGCCCGGGACGGTGGTCAACAACCTGCTTCAGGGGAATATCGATGGCGCGGCGCGGAATACCCTGCGCTTCGTCGTCAATACGACAGTGGGCGTGCTGGGGCTGGCCGACCCTGCGGGAGCCATCGGGCTTCGGGAGGTCGAGACCGACTTCGGCGCTACCCTGGCCGTTTGGGGCGTGCCCGAGGGAGCTTATCTTGAATTGCCGGGCTTTGGGCCCTCGACCGAGCGGGATGCCGCCGGCCGGGTGGTGGACTTTGTCATCGACCCCCTCGACCGGCTCGACGGCGTGGCCGAGTCCGTCCGGGAACTGTCCTTCCCCGCCAAGGTGGCCGAGCAGGTCGTCGAGCGTGGGCAGTTCGGCAGCACCTTCGACGAGATCCTGTACGACAGCGCGGACAGCTATGCCCAGGCGCGTTTGATCTATCTTCAGAATCGCCGCTACGAGTTGGGCGAGGCTCCCTCGGCCGCTGACGAGGACTATTACTTCAATCCCTACGAGGATCAGCAATGACCGTCTCGATCACCCGTCGCGCCCTGCTCGGGCATGGGGCCGCGCTGGCCCTGGTCATCGGCGCAGCGCCCCGCGCCATGGCCCAGGATCTTGCGACGTCGCGCGCGCTTGTGGATCGGCTGGTGGCGGAGGTGAACGCCGTGATTGCCAGCGGCGCGGCCGAGAATGCCATGATCGGGCAGTTCGCCCAGATATTCCAAGCCTACGCCGACGCGCCCACGATCGCCCGTTACTCTCTGGGCGCGGATGCCCGGGCCGCGACCCCCGACCAGCTGGCCCGCTACACCCAGGCCTTCTCGAACTACGTTGCTCGCAAGTACGGCTCGCGGTTCCGCGAATTCATCGGCGGCGACATCGTCGTGGAGGACGCCCGCGCCGTGCCCAACGGCGTGGAGGTCCAGACCACCGCCGTCTTCGTGAACGAGGCTCCCTTCCGGGTCGATTTCTGGGTGTCGACGGCGACGGGCTCCCCGAAGTTCTTCAACATCATCATCGAGGGCGTGAACATGCTCCTGTCCGAGCGGACCGAAGTGCAGGCCATGCTCGACCAGCGGGGCGGCGACCTGGAACGTCTCATCGCGGACCTGTCCCGGATGTAGGGCCGGGCTGGCGCGGCCCGCCAGATGCCCCATATCCCACGGCAGGTGACCCGAGCCGTTCCATGCCCGTTCGTGTCCTTGCGCTGGGAGCCCTGATCGCGCCGCAACTTGCGGCTGCGCTGCCCTGGGATGGACGTTACCGCCTCTCGGCCGAAGCCAACTGTTCGGACGAGGCGGGGGTGCTCCGCATCGCCGAGGGGGTGCTTCACGGCGTAGAGTCCACGTGCCGGATGACGGACCCGGTGGACGTGCTCGACCTCGATGCGACCCTCTATGTCATGGAATGCAGCGGCGAGGGCGAGACCTGGACCGAGCGCGCCATGCTGATGGATGCGGCCGAGGGCGACGGAATCTACCTGATGTGGCGGGGCTACGCCTTCCGGTATGATCGTTGTCCCGCCTCGGACGAAAAGGCCTCAGCGGAGGAGGCGCCCGGAGACGCCTCCGACTGACCTACTGCCCCGACAGGATCGACAGCAGCGCATCGAGCACCGCATCCTGCTCCTGCTGCTCGCCGGCAGGGGCCGGGGTTCCGAAGGCCGCGGCCAGCGCTGCGTCCGTCGCCGGATCGCCGGTAGGCGCGAATGGCTCGCCCGAACCGTCGGCCAGAAGGCCGTTCGGATCGACGAATCCCCCACCACCTCCGGCAGGAGGCGCCATGGGCAGGGGCCGGGGCGTCTCGCCCTCCAGCACCCGGGTCATCGTCTCGCGCCAGATGTCGGCCGGAAGGCCCCCGCCGGTCACCCCCTTGAGCGGCGTGTTGTCGTCGTAGCCCATCCAGACGCCCGTCACGTAATCGGCCGAAAAGCCGATGAACCACGCGTCTCGCGCGGCTTGGGTCGTGCCCGTCTTGCCCGCGATCTGCCAGCCGGGGATGCGGGCCCGCTGGCCGGTCCCATCCTCGACCACGCGCCACATCATCCAGGTGAGCTCGCGCGCCGCCGTTTCCTGGATCACCCGCTCGCGGATGCCGCCACCCTGGCCCATGAGCGGCGTCTCCTCGCCATGAAGCGTGAGGTCCAGAAGGCCGTAGGGCGTCACCGCCGACCCGCCGTTCAGGATGCCGGCATAGGCCCCCGTCATCTCCAGCAGAGTCGATTCGGAGGCACCCAGCGCCAGCGCCGGGCCAAGCGCGAGGTCGCCTTCGATCCCGAACTGCGCCGCAACGTTGCGGACGCTTTCGCGGCCCACCTGTTCGGACAGGCGGACGGCGGGAATGTTACGGCTTTCGGCCATGGCCTGGGTCAGGGTGATCGTGCCCTTGAACTGATGGTCGTAGTTGTCGGGGCACCAGTTGCCCGAGCCCGCGATCGACAGGCACATCGACGTGTCGGAGATCAGGTCCAGAGGATGCATCCCGAGATCGAGAGCCGCCGCATAGACGAAGGGCTTGAAGCTCGACCCGGTCTGCCGAAGGGCCATGGTGGCCCGGTTGAACTGGCCCGCACCCGCCTCGCGCCCGCCGACCATGCCGCGCACCGCCCCGTCCGAACTCATTACGACGATGGCCGCCTCGGCCTTGCTGCCGGCCCGCACCTGGGACTCGAACACATCGGCCAGCGCCTCCTCGGCAGCCCGCTGAATACGCGGGTCGAGGGTGGTGCGGATGGTCACGTCCTCGGTCGTGTCGCGGGTGAAGAACTCGGGCCCCGAGTCCATCACCCAGTCGGCAAAGGCTCCGCCCGAACGGGCCGCTGCGGCGGGCGACAACTGCGCCGGATTCGCGCGGGCTTCCTCGGCCTGCGCAGCATCGAGATAGCCCTGATCTTCCATCAGGCCGATCACGACATTGGCGCGGTCGCGGGCCCGGTCGAGGCTGTTGGTGGGCGCATAGGTCGTGGGGGCCTTGAGCAGCCCCGCCAGCATCGCCGCCTCGGCGGGAGTGACATCCTTGGCCGACACGCCGAAATAGCGCTGCGCCGCAGCCTCGAAGCCCCGCGTGCCCGCGCCCAGATAGGCGCGGTTGAGATAGATGGTCAGGATCTCGTCCTTGGAATAGCGCAACTCCATGGCCATCGCGTAGACGGCCTCCTGCGCCTTGCGCGCCAGCGTCGTCCGACGGCAGTCGGCCTCGTAGGCGGCTTCGTCCTCCCATTCGTCCGGGTCGAAGGGTAGCCCGAGGCATAGAAGCTTGGCCGTCTGCTGCGTGATCGTCGAGCCGCCGTTCCCGGACAAGGGGCCGCGCCCCTCGCTTAGGTTGATGCGCATGGCGCTCGCGATGCCCTGGGGGTCGATGCCGAAATGCCAGCGGAAACGCCGGTCCTCGGTGGCCACGACGGCGTTGACCAGATGGGGGGAAACGTCGTCCGTGGTGATCATCCCGCCGAACTGGTCGCCCCGCCAAGCAAACGGCTCTCCCGACCGGTCCAGAAGCGTGACGGAGCCGCGTGCCCGGCCGTCCACCAAGGCGCTGACCTGGGGCAGCCTTGCGGCATCATAGGCAACCGCGATCCCCAGGACGATGGCGCTCACCGCTCCAAGGCGCCAGCCCACGGCCCAGAGCGCGCGGACGACCAGCCACAAGGCTCCGCCCAAAAGGTCCAGAGCCCAGCGGATCGGGCCCCGCCTGCGCCGAGGTGCGGCGGGCGGCGCCTTCTTCCTGGCCCGCGTGCGCTCTTCTTGGGTCGGCGCGCCGCCATACCGCCGTTCCGCCACCAGCGGCGTCTTGCCTGAACCTTGTCTGCCCATGCGCCTCCGGCCGACTGGAGCGGCCACCCTCGTTTTGAGCAGCGACCATAACCCGGAACGGACTGGGTGTCGAAGGGGGGTAGCGTGCTCACCGCGACGTGATCATCCCTCAGATGCACATAAATCGTGCATCGCGCACAAAATGTGCGTTTCTGGACCGGTACTCGCAGAGGTCGCCATTCCGGTTCCGGGCCTGTCCTTGCTCCCGAAGCCCTGCGACGGTCTTGGTTCCCTTGAGCGGACATACGCAAGGGAACAGGGACGTGAAACTCATCATCGCGACCATCAAGCCGTTCAAGCTCGAGGAGGTGCGCGAGGCACTGACCACCGTGGGCGTGCGCGGGATGATGGTGACGGAGATCAAGGGATTCGGAGCTCAGTCGGGCCACACCGAAATCTACCGGGGGGCCGAGTACGCCGTCGCCTTCGTGCCCAAGGTCAAGCTCGAGATCGTGGTGCCCGACGTGCTGGTGGATCAGGTCACGTCCACCATCGCGCGCACCGCACGCACCGACAAGATCGGCGACGGCAAGATCTTCGTGGTCGACGTGGAGGCCGCCCTGCGCGTCCGCACGGGCGAGCTCAACGAGGACGCCCTCTGAGGGGCATGAGGTCAGGGAAAAAGGGACAATGACGAATCTGAAGACATTTTCCGGCCTTGCGGCCCTGGGCGCGGCCCTCGCCGCAGCCCCCGCCTGGGCTCAGGAGGCGGCCGACGCGTCCGCAACGGCGATCGCGCCCTATACCTACGAACAGATCGTGGAAAAGGGCGACGTGGCCTGGATGACGATGGCCACCGTGCTGGTGCTCCTGATGATCGTCCCGGGCCTTGCGCTGTTCTACGGTGGCCTTGTGCGCACCAAGAACATGCTGTCCGTACTCACCCAAGTCTTCGCCATCACAGCTGTGGTCTCGATCCTGTGGGTCACCTACGGCTATTCGATGGCCTTCACGGACGGCGGTGCCTGGAACAGCTTCGTGGGCGGGTTCAGCAAGGCCTTCCTGCGGGGCGTGGACGCGACCACGGTAGTCGCCACCTTCACGAACGGCATCTACCTGCCGGAGTTCACCTTTGTCGCGTTCCAGATGACCTTTGCCTGCATCACGCCGGCGCTAATCGTCGGGGCGTTCGCCGAACGGATCAAGTTCTCTTCGCTGCTGGTCTTCATCATCCTTTGGGTGACCTTCATCTACTTCCCCATGGCCCACATGGTCTGGTGGTGGGGCGGCCCGGACTTCCTGGCCGAGCAGCAGACCGCCCTGCTGATCGCCCAGGCTGCTGGCGACACCGCCGCTGCCGATACCGCCGCGGCGAACCTTGCCGCGAACGGCCTCTTGTGGAACTGGGGCGCGCTCGATTTCGCGGGCGGCACCGTGGTCCACATCAACGCGGGCGTTGCCGGTCTCGTGGGCTGCCTCATGCTCGGGCGCCGGGTGGGTTACGGCCGCGAGAACTTCGCCCCCCATTCGCTTACCATGACCATGATCGGCGCGGCGCTGCTGTGGGTGGGCTGGTTCGGCTTCAACGCCGGCTCCAACCTCGAAGCGAACTCGATCACCTCGCTGGCCGTCATCAACACCTTCGTTGCGGCGGCGGCAGCCGGCGTGGCCTGGATGTTCGCGGAATGGTTCCTCAAGGGCCATCCCTCGCTCCTGGGCCTCGTCTCGGGCGTGGTCGCGGGCCTTGTCGCGGTGACCCCGGCCGCAGGCTTTGCCGGGCCGATGGGCTCCATCGTCCTCGGGATCGTCGCGAGCCTCGTGTGCTTCTTCTTCGTGGCCTACCTCAAGGCGGCTCTCCGTCTGGACGACAGCCTCGACGTCTTCGGCATCCACGGGATCGGCGGCATCGTGGGTGCGCTGGCGACCGGGATCCTCGTGAACCCGGCCCTGGGCGGCGCAGGCATCCCCGACTACCTGAGCGTCCCCGGCACGCTGCAGGTCGGAGCTTACGACTTCGGCTTCATGATCACGGCGCAGCTCAAGGCGGTGCTCTTCACCCTGGCCTTCTCGGGCATTGGTTCCTTCATCTTGTTCAAACTGGTGGACATGCTGATGGGCCTGCGGGTGCGCGAGGACGTGGAGCGCGAGGGGCTCGACCTCGCCGAGCATGGAGAGCCCGCCTACAACATGTGACCTCCTGGTCCGGCGGGCGGAGTCCTCCCCTCCGCCCCCAGTCCAGGACTGGCGGCCCGCGCGTCTCCTCCCGCGCGGGCCGTCTCGTTCTCGGGGCATCAAAAAGGGGGCCGGTTGGCCCCCTTCGTCTTAGCGACCATCCCCGACGGTCAGAGACCCGCCGCCACCATGGCCTGCGCCAGGATGGGCATGGTCCGGGCGTTCAGCCCCGCCACGTTGATGCGACTGTCGCCCACCATGTAGATCCCGTGGTCCCGCCGCATGGCCTCGACCTGCTCTGGGCTTGCCCCCAGTCGCGAGAACATCCCCTTGTGCCGGGTCAGGAAGTCGAACCGGTCCGAATTGGTGAGCCTACGCAGCTCGGCCGCGAGCCCCTCGCGCAGGGTCAGCATCCCGGTCCGGATCTCCTCCAACTCGGCTTCCCAGTCGGCCCGCAGACCTTCGTCGCCCAGGATGGTGGACACGATCCGTGCCCCGTGATCGGGCGGAAAGGAGAAGTTCTGCCGGTTCAGGTGCGCGAGGTTGCCTTGCGCCACCTTGGCCGTGGCCTCGTCCCCGGCGACGGCCATCAGCAGGCCCGTCCGCTCCCGGTAGATGCCGAAGTTCTTGGAGCAGGACGCCGCGATCAGGCACTCGCCCGATCCGGCGATCATCCGCGTGGCGGCCGCGTCCAGCTCAAGGCTATCCCCGAAGCCCAGATAGGCCAGGTCGATGAAGGGCAGGGCGCCCCGGCTGCGCAGGAGGTCGGCCACCTTGCTCCAGGTTGCGGGATCGGGGTCGGCGCCGGTCGGGTTGTGGCAGCAGCCGTGGAGAAGCACCGCATCTCCGGCCTGCACGCCGCCCAGGTCCGCCAGCATCCCGTCGGCATCCACGGCCAGCGTGGCCTCGTCGAAGTAGCGGTAGCCCCGCACCGTCATGCCCAGATGCCTGAGGATCGACAGGTGGTTGGGCCAGGTGGGCTCGGGCACCCAGACGGTCGCGCCGGGGCTCATCATCCGGATGAGCTCAAAGCCCTGCCGCACGGCGCCCGTCCCGCCCGGCGTCGCCACAGCCGCCACTTGGGCACGCGGCACGGAGGGACCGAGGATCAGCGGCACCAGCGCGTCGGCAAAGGCCGGATCGCCCGCCAGCGCGGTGTAGGTCTTGGTCGTCTCGCCGTCCCAGATGCGTTTCTCGGCTTCGCGAACGGCGCGCATGACCGGGGTGCGTCCCTCGGCGTCCTTGTAGACCCCGACGCCCAAGTCGATCTTCTCGGGCCGGGGATCGGCGCGGAAGGCGGCCATCAGGCTCAGGATCTTGTCGGCGGGCTGGTCCTTCAACTGGTCGAGCATGGGGAGTCCTTCAGGAAGAGGATTCGACAGGCAGCTCGTCCCGCGCACCCCACTCGGCCCAGGAGCCGTCATAAAGCGCATGGGACCGCCCCAGCCGTTCGAGGGCGAGCGACAGGATCGCGGCAGTCACGCCCGATCCGCAGGTGGTGATCACGGGCCGGTCCGGGTCTACGCCTGCAGCCTCCAAGGTCCCGGCTAGCGCCTCGCGGGACTTCATCGTGCCGTCAGGATCGAGGACCGAGGCAAAGGGCAGGTTCAGGGCACCCGGCATGTGGCCCGCGCGCAGGCCGGGGCGCGGCTCGGGCGCAGTTCCCTGAAAGCGAGGGGCAGGGCGGGCATCGAGGACGGTCGCCGATCCGTCGCGCAGCGTCGCTGCCACGTCCTCAGCCGCGCGGACCAGAGTCGCGTCCGGCCTGAGGGGAGCCGGAACGACGGCCACCGGACGGGGCTCACCGCTCTCGACGGGGCGTCCTTCGGCGCGCCACTTGGGCAAGCCGCCATCCAGGACGGCCACCGTCGGGTGGCCCATCAGACGGAACGTCCACCAGGCGCGGGGGGCCGAGAAGATCCCGAGGCTATCATAGACCACGACCTGCATGTCCGGCTCGATGCCCTGATCGCCCATCCAGGCCGAGAACGCCTCCGGTGGCGGCGCCATATGGGGCAGGGGGCTGTCCCTGTCCGACAGGGCGTCGATGTCGAAGCGACGAGCGCCCGGAATATGGCCGTCGCGGAACTCTGTCCCGGCATCACGGGCCGAGGTGGGCAGGTGCCAGGACGCGTCGAGAACGACGAGATCACGTTGGCCCAGCCGTTCCGCCAGCCAATCGGTCGAGACCAGGGTTCTCGGGTCATCGCGCATGGCGCGCTCCGTAAGGGCAGGCCGCCCCCAGCGCAAGCCGGGGATGCCCCCGCATTCCAAAGGCCGAGCGGGCGCGGCCCGCGCGCCTCAGTAGCCTTGCTTGAGGAGGCGGCCCTTCTGGCGGTTCCAGTCGCGCTCGGCCTCGGCAGCGCGCTTGTCGTGCAGCTTCTTGCCTTTGGCGACGCCGATCTTCAGCTTCACCCGCCCCTTGTCATCGAAATACATCGATAGCGGCACGATGGTCATCCCTTCGCGCGCCGTCGCGGACCAGAGCCGGGCCAATTCCTTTTTCTTGACCAGCAGCTTGCGCCGACGCCGCTCCTCATGGCCCCAGGTCTTGGCGGGGTCGTAGGGGGCGATGTAGGCGTTGGTCAGCCACAGTTCCCCGTTCTCGACGCTCGCGTAGCTTTCCGCGATGTTCGACTGCCCGATCCGCAGCGACTTGACCTCGGAGCCCATGAGGATGATCCCCGCCTCGAGATCGTCCTCGATGGCGAAGTCGAACCGCGCGCGGCGGTTTTCCGAGATGAGCTTGCGGTTGGGATTCTTTTCCTGGGCCATGATCCGCCCGAGATAGGTTCTCGGATGCCCCCTGTCCATGAGGAGCCCCGATGGTCGTGCCGATTCTCTCCAACGATGCCGCACGGAAGCTCTTCCTGGCGCGGCACGGCCTGCTGGACCGGCCCCGCGCGCAGGATCTGACGCGGCTTCTCGATGGCCTCGGCTTCGTGCAGGTCGACTCGGTCCTGACGCTCGCCCGCGCCCACGACATGATCCTGTGGAGCCGGCACCCCGGCTACCGCCCGCCTGACCTCCAGGCCCTGGTTCAGGAGCGCAGGGCGTTCGAGCATTGGACTCATGACGCCGCCGTGATTCCGGTGGAATTCTGGCCGCACTGGCGGCACCGCTTCGACCGGGATCGCCAGCGGCTCGATAGGCGGTGGGAGGCGTGGCATGGCCCCGACTTTCGCGCGCAGCTCGATCGCACGTTGCGTCACATCACGGACAACGGCCCCGTGCGCAGCGGCGATCTGGCGGACGGCCCCCGGCGGGAGCCTGGGTGGTGGAACTGGCATCCGTCCAAGGTGGCGCTGGAATATCTCTGGCGTGTGGGCGAGCTGTCGGTGGCACGGCGCGACGCCTTCCAGAAGGTCTATGACCTGACCGAGCGGGTCATCCCCGAGGCCGCACGGGCGCACCGGCCGGATCTGGCCGCAACCATCGACTGGGCCGCCTGCGCCGCACTGGACCGACTGGGCTTCGCCACGCCGGGCGAAATCGCGGCCTTCTGGGACCTGCTCACACCCGCCGAGGCACAGGCCTGGGCCAAAGGGGCGCTGGAGCGGCGCGAGGTGGAGGAGATCCGGGTCGAAGGAGCCGACGGGAGTCTTCGCCGCGTCCTTGCCCGGCCCCGCGCGCTAGAACAGGCGGCGGCCCTGACCAATCCCGGCGATCGTCTGCGGATCCTGTCGCCCTTCGATCCCGCACTGCGGGACCGGGCCCGCGCCGAGCGGCTGTTCGGCTTTCGATATCGGATCGAGATCTTCGTGCCGGCAGCCAAACGGACCTATGGCTATTACGTCTTCCCGCTTCTTGAAGGAACGCGGCTCGTGGGCCGCGCGGACCTCGATTCGCGGGGCGGAGCCCTGACGCTGCGCGCGCTCTGGCCCGAGGCGGGCGTCCGATGGGGCAAGGAGCGGACCCGGCGCCTGATGGCCGAACTGGAGCGGGTTGCGCGCTTCTCGGATGTGGCCCGGATCGACCTGCGGGATGGCTGGCTGCGTCAGGCGCCCTGATACCAGGCCCGGATTGCCGCCCGCTCCTCCTCGGAGATGTCGGACAGGTTGCCGGGCGGCATGGCGTGGCTGACGCCCGCCTGAAGGTAGATGGCCCGCGCCAATCGCGCGATCTGCGCCTCGGTTTCCAGCATCACGCCCTTGGGGGGCCAGTAGAGCCCGCTCCAGCCCGGCTCGGCCGCGTGGCACATGGAGCAGCGCCCGATGACGATGTCATGCACCTCGTCGAACCCCGCGGCCTGGGCGTAGCGCAGCTCATGGGGGGTGGAGGCCTCGGCCGTCTCCTCGTCGTAGGAGAAGGCCTGCGTGGCGGACAGCCAGACGATCACCAGGAAGATGATCGCCGTCGCAGCCCAGGTCCAGTGCGGGCTCCCCTGGCGGGCATGGCGCGTGTTGAACCAGTGCCGGATCGTTACCCCCAGCAGGAACACGAGGCTCGCGATGATCCAGGTGTTCTGCCCCGCAAAGGCCAGCGGGTAATGGTTCGACAGCATCAGGAAGATGACCGGCAGCGTCAGGTAGTTGTTGTGGGTGCTGCGCTGCTTGGCGATCTTGCCGTATTTCGGGTCCGGCTTCCGCCCCGCCTTGAGGTCCGCCACCACGATCCGCTGGTTCGGCATGATGGTGAAGAACACGTTCCCCGTCATGATCGTCGCCGTGAACGCGCCCAGATGCAGGAGCGCCGCCCGGCCCGAGAAGACGTGGGTGTAGAGCAGCGACATCAGCACGATGATCCCGAACAGGGCCACCATCAGCCGGACCGGCTCGTCCCCGAAGCGGGTCCGGCAGAGCTGGTCATAGGCCACCCAGCCGAAGGCCAGCGAGGCCGCCGAGATGAGCGCACCCTGCCACACCGGGATGTCGAGGACGCGCGGATCGATCAGGTAAAGCTCGCCGCCGAGCCAGTACACGAGCACGAGGAGCGAGAAGCCCGAAAGCCAGGTCGAATAGCTTTCCCATTTGAACCAGACGAGATCGTCAGGAAGCGACTTGGGCGCCACGAGGTACTTCTGGATGTTGTAGAACCCGCCGCCATGGACCTGCCATTCCTCCCCGTCCGCGCCGGTGGACAGGTTGCGGTCACGGTGCAGGCCGAGGTCGAGCGCGATGAAATAGAAGCTCGACCCGATCCAAGCGACGGCGGTGATGACATGGAGCCAGCGGACCGCGAACTCGGCCCAATGCTCGATAACGGCGAGGTCGTACATCTCAGGACCCCCGATAGGTCGAATAGCCGAAGGGGGAAAGCAGCAGCGGCACGTGGTAGTGCCCTGCCTCCATGCCGAAGCGAATCGGGATCTCGTCGAGGAAGGCTGGGTCGCTGAGCCGCGCGCCCGTGCCCCGCAGATAGTCGCCCGCGTGAAAGGTCAGCTCGTAGAGCCCGGGCGCGAACCGTTCCCTTGGCAGGATCGGTCCATCGGTCCGTCCGTCGGCGTTGGTCACCACCTCGGCCAGCCGTTCGCGCGAGGGGCCTGCGACCCGGTCGAGCGTGATCCGCAGTCCTGCCGCCGGCACGCCCCGCGCCGTATCGAGCACATGCGTGGTCAGAAATCCCTCAACCATCCCGGTCCCCCGTTTGGTCCCTTTTGGGTCGGGCCCGCCCCGCTTGCAACCCCGCCCGGCCCGTGCCTACAGATCGTTGAACAGGAGAGCCCGATGCCCGATCGTTATCCCCGCGACATGCGCGGTTATGCAGCGACCCCGCCCGAGGCGAACTGGCCCGGCGACGCCCGCGTGGCCGTCAGTCTCGTGCTCAACTACGAGGAAGGGGGCGAGAACTCGGTCCTCCATGGCGACGCCGCCTCCGAAGCATTCCTGAGCGACATCGCCGGGGCGTCCATGTGGCCGGGGATGCGGCACTGGAACATGGAGTCCATCTACGAATACGGCGCGCGTGCCGGGTTCTGGCGGCTCCACCGGATGCTCCGCGGCCTGCCCGTGACGATCTACGGCGTGGCCACCGCCTTGGCGCGCTCCCCTGAACAGGTCGCCGCCATGAAGCAGGCCGGTTGGGAGATCGCCTCGCATGGCCTGAAATGGGTCGAGCACAAGGACATGCCCGAGGAGGTCGAACGAGCCCAGATCGCCGAGGCGATCCGCCTGCATGCGGAGGTGGTCGGGGAGCCCCCGCGCGGCTGGTACACGGGCCGCTGCAGCGCCAACACCGTGCGCCTCACGGCCGAGACCGGGCAGTTCGACTGGATATCCGACACCTATGACGACGACCTCCCCTATTGGCTGGAGGTCGGGTCGCGCGATCAGCTCGTGATCCCCTACACCCTCGAGGCCAACGACATGCGCTTTGCCGTGTCGCCCGGCTGGGTGACGGGACGCGATTTCGGCGACTACCTTTGCGACACCTTCGACACGCTGCATGCCGAAGGGGGGCGGATGTTCTCGGTCGGGCTCCACTGCCGCCTCGTCGGCCGTCCCGGCAAGGCGTCGGGGCTCCAGCAGTTCCTGACCCACGCCCGGCAGAAGGGCGGCGCTTGGTTCGCCACCCGTGGCCAGATCGCCGCCCACTGGGCCGCCCACCACCCGCACCAGCGGCGCGAGCGCCCGTCCGAGATGCATCGCAAGGCGTTCGTCCAGGCGTTCGGCGGCATCGTGGAGCATTCCCCCTGGGTGGCCGAGCGGGCCTGGGACCTGGAACTCGGCCCCGCCCATGACAGCGCCACAGGCCTTGCCAACGCGCTGGCCCGCATCCTCCGCACCGCCTCCGAGGAGGAAAGGCTCGGCGTCCTGCAAGCCCACCCCGATCTCGCGGGAAAGCTCGCCGCCGCCAAGCGGCTCACCGGCGATTCGACCGCCGAGCAGGCCAGCGCGGGCCTCGATGCCCTGACCGACGAGGAGCGCGAGCGCTTCACCGCCCTGAACTCCGCCTATGTGGAGCGTCACGGCTTCCCGTTCATCATCGCGGTGCGCGATCACACCAAGGCCGGAATTCTCCAGCACTTCGAACGACGCCTCCACAATGATCGCGCCACCGAGTTCGCCGAGGCCCTGCGCCAGGTCGAACGCATCGCCGAACTTCGCCTGAAAGCCATCCTCCCATGACCTATGCCTTCCCGCCCGGCGGCCTGCCCGACCAGTCCCAAGACCCTGCCACCAACCGCGCCGTCTTCACCACGGCCTATGCCTTCATCCCCGCCGCCGTGCAGCGCGACATCGTCACGAGTTTCTTCCCCGGCTGGGACGGCACCCGTGCCTGGATCCTGGCCCGCCCACTGTCAGGCTTCGCCGAGACCTTCGCCCAATACGCCATGGAGGTGCAGCCCGGCGGCGGCAGCGACACGCCCGAGCCTGACCAAGGCGCCGAGGGGGTGATCCTGATTGCCGAGGGCACGGGTTGCCTTCGGATCGGCGGAGCCGACCACAACCTCGGACCGGGGGGCTACGCCTATCTCCCTGCCGGGGAAGCCTGGAGCCTGAGGGCCACATCGCTCCTGCGCTTCCACTGGGTCCGCCGCCGTTTCGTGCCTGCCCAAGGCGTTCCCGCGCCCGAGGCTTTCGTGACCTCGGACCAGGACACGCCGGTCCGCTGGATGCCCAACACCGACCTTTGGGGCACGACCCGCTTCGTGGACCCAGAGGACCTGCGCCACGACATGCACGTCAACATCGTGACCTTCCAGCCCGGCGGCCGCATCCCCTTCGCCGAGACGCACGTCATGGAACACGGGCTTTACGTGCTGGAAGGGACCGCGCGCTACCTCCTCAACACCGACTGGGTGGAGGTCGGCCCCGGCGATTTCATGTGGCTCCGCGCCTTCTGTCCGCAGGCCTGCGTGGTGACCGGGGAGGGGCCGTTCCGCTACCTGCTCTACAAGGACGTGAACCGTCACCCGGCGCTGGTGCTCTGACCAGATGTCCGAGATCCAGATCGAGCCACTGACCCCGGACGCCTTCGCCCCCTTCGGCGATGTGCTGGACGCCTCGGGCGCGCCCGACCGGCTCATCAACCAGGGCCTTTGCGGGCGCTACCACGACCGGGCCCGGCTCGACTTCGGAGGGGGGCAGGCCGGGATCAGCATCTTCCACGCCGAGCCCCGGTCGCTGCCCTACAGGCTGGACCTGGTCGAGCGGCACCCGCTCGGCTCCCAGACCTTCCTGCCGATGACCCAGCACCCCTTCCTGGTAATCGTCGCAGAGGGCCGGGACAGAACGCCGGGCCGCGTCCGCGCCTTCGTGACCGCGCCGGGGCAGGGGATCAACCTGCACCGTGGCACTTGGCACGGCGTCCTGACACCGCTCCATGCGCCGGGCCTGTTCGCCGTGGTGGACCGGATCGGGGAAGGCCAGAATCTTGAGGAGCACTGGCTGCCCGAGCCGCTGACCATCCGGGCCTAGCCCCAGGTCGGGAAGAACCGGCCGCCGGGCGAGCCGGTGAAGATCTCCGCGCCGGCGGCGGTGATGCCGACCGAATGCTCGAACTGCGCGGAGAGCGACTTGTCCCGCGTCACGGCGGTCCAGTCATCGGCCAACACCTTGGTCTCGGGGCGGCCGAGGTTCACCATGGGTTCGATGGTGAAGAACATGCCCTCCTCCAGCCGCGGCCCGGTGCCGGGGCGGCCGTAGTGCAGCACGTTCGGGGGTGCATGGAACACCCGGCCCAGCCCGTGCCCGCAGAAATCGCGGACCACGGACATGCGGTTGGCCTCCACATGCGCCTGGATGGCCGCGCCGATGTCGCCAAAGGTCGCGCCCGGCCGCGCCGCCTCGATCCCCAACATGAGCGCGTCATGCGTGACCTGCATGAGCCGTTCGGATTTGCGCGATGGCGCGCCCGCCACGTACATGCGGCTCGTGTCGCCGTACCAGCCGTCCAGGATGACTGTGACGTCGATGTTCAGGACGTCGCCGTCCTTGAGCACCTTGTCACCCGGGATGCCATGGCAGACCACGTGGTTCACGCTGATGCAGGACGCGTGCTGATAACCCTTGTAGCCGATGGTCGCGGACACCGCGCCCCGCGCCTCGACCATGGCGGTGATGAGGCGGTCGATCTCGCCCGTGGTCTGGCCGGGAAACACATGGGGCCCGATGTCGTCGAGGATCTCGGCCGCCACGCGCCCGGCAGCCCGCATGCCGGCGAAGTCCGCCGCCTCGTGGATGCGGATCCCGTCGCGCGTGAGTCGGCCCCTGCGTTCGTCCACTGCTCGCATCCTTCCATGCATGCCGGGGAAATAGACATAACCACCCGGGAGTTCCAGACGCCGAGGCTGGATCGACCGGGGGCGGCAGCCTATACCTTGGCCCCAGCACATATGCGAGGGCATTCATGAACCCCACGGCCGCGATCCTCGTCATCGGGGACGAGATCCTTTCGGGCCGCACCCGCGACTCCAACCTGCACTTCCTGGCGCAGGAACTGGCGCGCGTCGGCATCGACCTGCAGGAAGCGCGCGTGGTGCCGGACCGCCATCCGGTCATCGTCCAGGCGGTGCGCGACCTGTCGGGGGCCTGCGATCACGTCTTCACGAGCGGAGGCATCGGTCCCACCCACGACGACATCACCGCCGACGCGGTGGCCGAGGCCATGGGCGTGCCGCTGGGCGTCCGCGACGACGCCCGTGCGATCCTCCAGGCCCACTACGAGCGCATGGGTGTGGAGATGAACGAAGCGCGCCTGCGCATGGCACGCATCCCCGAAGGCGCCATCCTGATTGACAACCCGGTCAGCTCCGCACCCGGCTTCTCGGTCCGCAACGTCCATGTGATGGCGGGCGTCCCGCGCATCTTCGAGGCCATGGTGGCGGGCCTGCTGCCCCGCCTGACCGGGGGCACGCCGCTCCTGTCCCAGAGCTACCGAATCCTCAGGGGCGAGGGGGAGATCGCGGGGCCGCTCGCGGATCTGGCCGCCAGCTATCCCGACCTGTCCATGGGCTCCTATCCGTTTCAGCAGAACGGGGCATTCGGAGCCAACATCGTGATCCGGGGCAGCGATAGCACCCGCCTCCACGAGGCCATGACTCGGCTTGCGGCCATCTTTCCGGAATGAGGCCGTCGCTGCGGCTCGTGGCGACGCTTGTGCTGCTGGCCCCGCAGGCCTTGGCGTTGACACTGGATCTTCCCGCCGCGGCGACCCTCGCCCTCGAGGACAGCCAGCCTCTTGCGAGCCACGGTCTGGCCACCGGTCCATGGGCGGACGGCTTCGTGCCCGAGCGCATCATCGAGGGGGCGGTGACGCGCCAGGTCTGGCAAACAGGCTCGTCCGGCCGCACGACGCTCCAGATCATCGATCCCTTGCGGGTGCAGCTAGCCGCCCAGGGATTCCAGACCCTGCTGGACTGCGAAGGGGACGATTGCGGCGGCTTCGATTTTCGGCGCGCCATCAAGGTTCTGCCGCCTCCGGCGATGTTCGTGGACCTCGTGGATTTCCGCTATGTGTCCGCCGTGTCGGAGAATGAAGGGCTCAGTCTCCTGGTCAGCCGCAGCGAAGAGCGGGGCTTCATCCAGATCATTCGCGTGGTGCTGGACGGGAACGGCGCGGAACCTCCGAAGTCGGACGTGACCGCGGGTGCCCCGACCGCGCCGCCCACAAAGGGCGATTTGGCGGAGGGATTGGGGGCCCGGCTCGAGGCTGAGGGGCGCGTGGCGCTCGATGGTCTTCGCTTCGCGACGGGTTCCGCGGAGCTGGCCGCGGGTGGTGACGCAGAACTGGCGGCGCTTGGGGCGTATCTGTCAGGCGATCCCGGGCGGCGGGTCGCCTTGGTGGGTCATACCGACGCGCAAGGTTCCCTGGATAGCAACGTCGCACTGTCCCGGCAGCGGGCACAGGCCGTCGTCGACCGGCTCGTCACGACCTTTGGCGTCGCGCCCGCCCAGATCCAAGCCGAAGGCATGGGGTGGCTTGCGCCTCGGGCCACCAATCTCACCCCAGATGGCCGCGAGGCCAACCGGCGCGTGGAGGCCGTTGTCCTTCCCCGATAGCGCCAGGCCGGATCGGTCCGGAGGATTGGGACAGCGAGTCCTGGGCCGTCGTTCCCGACAGAGCGGTGGAAAGGCTCGTCCCGTTGGGCCGGCGGGCCCAGGCATCGGGCATCCGGAACCCTTCGGAGGTCAGGCTGCCGCTACGTTGTCGTCCCCACCCGACCATATCTCGACCCGAGCGCGGCCTTCGGCCTTGGCACGGTAAAGCGCGGCGTCGGCTTGTGCCATCAGTCGGTCGAGCGACATCCCGGACCTTCCGGCTGCAGCGCCAATAGAAAGCGTGACGGACAGGGTTCCATCCCAGTCCCCGGCCACCGGGATGGGGCAGCACAGGCGCGTGCCGAAACGGCCCACATCGTCCAGGGTCGCATCGGGTAGGAAGGCCGCGAACTCCTCGCCGCCCAGGCGGCCCAGGATGTCGTGAGCGCGCAAAGTGCCGCGGAGGTGAGCGCCGATGGCGATCAGGCAGGCGTCGCCGACGCTGTGCCCCCATTGGTCGTTGATGCGCTTGAAGTGATCCGCGTCGAGCAGCAGCAGCAGCCCCGCGCCGTCACCAGCTAGGGCGGCCTGCGTCCGGGCAAGGAAGTCGCGCCGGTTGGGAAGGCCGGTCAGCATGTCGGTGGTGGCCAGGATCGACAGCGTGTCCTGGAGCCGGCGTTGATGGAACAGCGCGCCCATGATGAGCACGGTGAAGGGCAGCGCGATGGCGGTGGTGAGCGCGATTTCCGTGTGCACCACCGGAGGGGGTTGTCCTGCGGCGGTCCTCACGGCGAAGTCCAACGCATTGACCAGAACAAGGAAGCCAAGGGATTTCAGGACCGCGCTCGACAACGAGCGTGGCGCTACGATCCCGACTAGCCTGGCCATCCAATCCCGTTCCACGGGCCAAAGGTGCGGCGGAACGGATTAAGGAGTAATGACCCAGCGGCAGCTACCTTCGCATAATTAGAGGTGTCCGCGGCTCACCAGTTGTCGGGACCCCGATCGGCGAAAGCATCGACCAGGAAGTCGATGAAGGCCCGCACCTTGGGCTGGGTGAAGCGGCCTGGCGGATAGACGGCGTAGATGCCTTGCACCTCGACGGGAAGGCCGGGAATAGCTTCCTCCACAAGACCCTTGGCCATGGCGTCCGCATACAGGAACGCGGGCAGGTAGGCGATGCCCAACCCGGACACGCAGGCGTTCAGCAGCGATTGCCCGTCGTTGACGGTCAGCCAGCCCGCCGTCCGCACCTGCCGCTTCTCGCCCGAGGGTGCGGTGATCTTCCAGACGGCCGAGTTCGCCTGATTGGAGTAGTGCAGGAGCTTGTGCTCGTTCAGGTCGTCGATCTTGTCGGGTCGGCCGTACTGGGCAAAGTAGCCGGGCGAGGCGATCATCCGCCGGGTCGTTTCGGCCAGCTTGCGGGCCCGCAGGGTCGAATCCTCTAGGTCGCCGATCCGAACCGCCATGTCGAAGCCTTCGGAGATGAGCTCCACATAGCGGTTGTTGAGGACCATGTTGACGGTGATGTCGGGATAAGACTGGAGAAACTCGCCGAGCACGGGGCTCAGGTGGTTCACGCCGAAGTCGGTGGCGACCGAGATCCGCAGGAGTCCCGAGGGCGCGGTCTGCATGGAGGTGACGAGCGCGTCAGCTTCGCCCGCATCGTTGAGTACCCGGCGCGCGCGGTCGTAATAGGCCAGCCCGATCTCGGTCGGGGAAACGCGCCGCGTCGTGCGGTTGAGCAGGCGGGCCCCCAGCCGCGCCTCGAGCGCAGAGACATGCTTGGAAACGGCGGACTTGGAAATCCCCATCTTCTTGGCGGCATCCGTGAAGCCTCCCTGGTCCACAACCGTGGCAAAGGCCTCCATCTCGGTCAGGCGGTCCATGGTCGCTCCCTACAGGTCCGGCGGTGAGCGCAGGTATTGACGACGAATCCGGCACAATTGGGACTCCGGGCAGACAAATCCGGGGATTTCCATGGCATTGGCAAGAGCGCCGGAAACGGGACGTTCCGCGCCAGACCTCGTTCGGGCCCGTTACAATCCCGCGGCGAGGCGGGTTCCCTGGTCGATGGCCCGCTTGGCATCAAGCTCGGCCGCCGCATCGGCGCCGCCGATGACGTGCACGGCGTGGCCCTGGGCGATGAGGTCGTCCGCCAGCCCCCTCTCGCTTTCCTGACCCGCGCAAAGGATGATCGTGTCGGCCGGGATGAGGATGGCCTCCGCCTCCTCTCCGAGACGGGTCCAAAGGCCGTCCGTCGTGATGCGCTCGTAGCTGGCCCCTCCGACCATGCGCACGCCCTTCATCTGCAGCGACGCGCGGTGGATCCACCCGGTCGTCCGTCCCAGCCTGCGTCCTGGCCGCTCGGCCTTGCGTTGGAGAAGCGTGACCTCCCGCAGCGGCTGATCGGGGCGGGGGCCGGCCTGGGCCAGCCCGCCGGCCGTGAATGCAGGATCGCCCACGCCCCATTCAGCCAGCCACGCCGGGAGGTTCAGAGTGGGGCTCTGGCCCGTCACCAGGAATTCGGACACGTCGAAGCCGATGCCTCCCGCGCCGATCACGGCCACGCGGGGACCCGCAACGACGCGACCGGTAAGGATGTCGGCATAGCTTGCCACATGCGGCAGGTCCTGACCTGGGATCATGGGGCTGCGGGGCCGGACGCCGGTGGCCACGATAACCTCGTCGAAGCCGATCAGGTCGACTGTGGACGGCGCCACGCCGAGCTGCAGGTCGATCCGGCGCTTGGCCAGCATGGTTTCGAACCAGCCGATGAGGGGGCCGAACTCCTCCTTGCCAGGCACGGCCGAGGCAAGGTTCAGCTGGCCGCCAATCCGGGCGCCGCGTTCGAAGATCGTCACGGCATGGCCCCGCTCGGCCGCCGTCAGGGCCGCAGCCAGCCCCGCCGGGCCCGACCCGACCACCGCGACGCGCTTGGGGTGGGCGGCGGGAACCACCACAAGCTCCGTCTCGTGGGCGGCCCGCGGGTTCACGAGGCAGGTCGCCACCTTGGCCGAGAAGGTGTGGTCGAGGCAGGCCTGGTTGCAGGCGATGCAGGGGGCGATCTCGGCGGCGCGGCCTTGCGCGGCCTTGGCGACGAAGTCGGCATCCGCGAGGAAGGGCCGCGCCAGGCTCACAAGGTCGGCGTCGCCCCGCGCCAGGATCGCCTCGGCCGTTTCGGGCGTGTTGATGCGGTTCGAGGCGATCACGGGAATCGTCACCTCCTGCCGCAGCCGCGCTGTGAGCCAGGTCCAGGCGCCCCGCGGGACCGAGGTCGCGATGGTCGGCACCCGCGCCTCGTGCCAGCCGATCCCAGAGTTGAGCGCGTCCGCGCCCGCCGCCTGGACCGCACGGGCGAGCGTCGCGACCTCCTCCCAAGACTGACCGCCCTCCACGAGGTCGATGAGCGAGATACGGTAGATCAGCGCCTTGTCGGGCCCGAGGGCGGCGCGGACCCTCCGCACCACGTCCAGGGGAAAGCGCATCCGGTTTTCGAGCGATCCGCCCCAGTCGTCGGTGCGGCGATTGGTGCGGGGCGCGAGGAACTGGTTGAGGAGGTAACCCTCGGAGCCCATGACCTCTACGCCGTCGTAGCCGGCTTCCACGGCCCGCCGGGCGGCGCTGGCGATGGTGGCGGCCTGAGTCTCGATGCCAGCAGGATCGAGTTCCTTGGGGGCGAAGGGGCTGATGGGTGATTTCAGGGGCGAGGGCGCGACGCATTCGGGCCCGTAGGCGTAGCGGCCCGCATGCAGGATCTGCATGACGATCCGCCCGCCGGCCGCATGGACCGCTTCGGTCACGCGGCGGTGGTTGACGATGTCACGTTCGGTGAACAGCCCCGCCGCGCCCGGAAAGACCCCGCCCTCGCGATTGGGAGCCATGCCGCCCGTCACGATGAGCCCCGCCGAGGCGCGGGCGGTATAAAAGGCCGCGACCCGGTCCCAGTCCCCCAACTCCTCCAGCCCCGTGTGCATGGAGCCCATGATGACGCGGTTCGGCAAGGCGACCGCGCCAAGCCGGATGGGAGCGAGAAGACGGGGATACGGGCTCATGCCGCCGTTATGCCGCGCGAAGCGGGGCGGATCACGCAGGACGCCGCGTCAGCGCCCGAGCCCGAGGCGTCCGGCAGCCCAAGGATGCCGGACAATGGGACCCTTACTGGTCCATGTAGACGTGCCGCTCGGCCTGGGCGCCCGGATGGGTGACGGCACCGTGGCGGGCACTGCCGACGAGCTTGGCGAACTTCCAGAGTGCGCCCGTGGCGTACTGCGTCTCGCGCGGGCCGGCCCAGGCGGCGCGACGGGCTGCCAACTCCTCGTCCGATAGGGCCACCGACAACTCGCCCGTCAGCGCGTTCAGTGTGATGACGTCGCCGTTCCGAAGAAGCGCAATGGGACCGCCATGCGCCGCCTCGGGGCCGACATGGCCCACGCAGAAGCCGCGCGTGGCCCCCGAGAAGCGCCCATCGGTGATAAGAGCGACCTTCTTGCCCATGCCCTGGCCCGACAGAGCGGCGGTCGTGGCCAGCATCTCGCGCATGCCGGGGCCTCCGGCCGGCCCTTCGTTGCGGATGACGATGACCTCGCCTTCCCGGTACTCGCGCGCCTTGACGGCGGCGAAGGCGTCCTCCTCGCAGTCGAAGACGCGGGCGGGGCCGGTGAAGACCTGCTCGGCCTCGCTCATGCCGGCCACCTTCACGATGGCGCCGTCGGGCGCGAGATTGCCCCTGAGCCCCACGACGCCGCCGGTGCGGGTCAGGGGGGTCGTCACCGGGTAGATCACGCGGCCATCAGCCTCGGCCCGGATGTCGTCCAGCTCCTCGCCTAGAGTCCGGCCCGACGCGGTGATGCAGTCCTCGTGCAGGAGGCCCGCCTTTTGCAACTCCTTCATGACCACGGGCACGCCGCCGACCTCGTGGAGGTCTTTGGCGACGTAGCGGCCGCCCGGGCGCAGGTCGACGAAGTAGGGCGTGTCGCGCATGATGTCGGTCACGTCGAACAGGTCGAAATCGATCCCGGCCTCGTGGGCGATGGCGGGAAGGTGCAGCGCGCCGTTGGTCGAGCCGCCGGTGCAGGCCACCACGCGAGCCGCGTTCTCCAGCGATTTGCGGGTGACGATGTCACGGGCGCGGATGTTCTTCTCGATCAGGTGCATGACCGCGACGCCCGACGCCTCGCAGAACTGGTCGCGGGATTCGTAGGGGGCGGGGGCGCTAGAGGAGTTGAGCAGCGCGAGGCCGATCGCCTCGGACACGCAGGCCATCGTGTTGGCGGTGTACTGCGCGCCGCAGGCCCCCGAGGAAGGGCAGGCCACCCGTTCGAGGATCTCCAGCTCCGCATCGGACATGTTGCCGGCCTGATGCCGGCCCACGGCCTCGAACACGTCCTGCACGGTCACGTCCTGGCCATTGAGCCGCCCTGGCAGGATAGACCCGCCATAGATGAACACGGACGGCACGTTGAGCCGAACCATCGCCATCATCATGCCCGGCAGCGACTTGTCGCAACCCGCAAGGCCCACGATGGCGTCGTAGCAATGGCCGCGCATCGTCAGTTCCACGGTGTCGGCGATGGCCTCGCGGGAGGCGAGCGAGGAGCGCATCCCCTCGTGGCCCATGGCGATGCCGTCCGTGACGGTGATGGTCGTGAACTCGCGGGGGGTGCCGCCGCCCTTCTTGACGCCGTGCTTCACGACCTGTGCCTGCCGATTCAGGGCGATGTTGCAGGGCGCGGCCTCGTTCCAGCAGGTGGCGACGCCGACCCAGGGCTGGTGGATCTCCTCCTCGGTGATCCCCATGGCGTAGAAGTAGCTCCGGTGCGGAGCGCGGGCCGGGCCTTCGGTGACATGGCGGCTGGGCAGCCGCGACTTGTCGAAGCGCGTGTTGATCGTCATGGGATCCCCCTCGGTTCGGGCCAAGGGGATACGACGCCAGGGGCCATGCGTCCAGATGCCCGCAGGCTGGCCCCAGCTCGGCCGCCGTTCCATTCCTGGGGTGTGCAAGGCAGGGCCAAACGGCGCAGGACGGTCCCGCCGATTGCATTCGCGGTCCCCCCGGCTTATCTCCCCTCGCCAAAGGCTCGGAGGGCGCGCGCATGAACTGGATCTCCAACTACGTCCGCCCGCGGATCAATTCGATCTTCTCGCGCCGCGAGGTGCCCGAGAATCTCTGGTCCAAGTGCGACGAATGCGGGCAGATGCTGTTCCACCGCGAACTGGCCGAGAACCTGAACGTCTGCCCCAATTGCGGGCACCACATGGCGATCAAGCCGCGCGAACGGTTCGCGGCTTTCTTTGACGGCGGCATCTTCACCGAGGTTCGGGTGCCCGAGCCGATCCAGGACCCGTTGCAGTTCCGCGACCAGAAGAAATACGTGGACCGCATCAAGGAGGCCCGCAGGACCACCGGCGAGAAGGAAGCCATGCTCGTGGCCGAGGGCGAGGTCGGGCGCACCCCGATCATCGCCGTGGCGCAGGACTTCTCCTACATGGCAGGGTCCATGGGGATGTATGTTGGCAACGCCATCATCGCCGCCGCCGAACGGGCGGTGGAGCTGAGGCGGCCCTTGGTGCTGTTCTCGGCCGCCGGGGGCGCGCGGATGCAGGAAGGTATCCTGTCGCTGATGCAGATGCCGCGCACCACGGTCGCAGTGCAGATGCTGAAGGAAGCGGGGCTGCCCTACATCGTGGTGCTGACGCATCCGACCACGGGCGGCGTTACGGCCTCTTACGCCATGCTGGGCGACGTCCAGATCGCCGAGCCCGGCGCGCTGATCTGCTTCGCTGGCCCCCGCGTGATCGAGCAGACGATCCGCGAGACGCTGCCTGAAGGGTTCCAGCGGGCCGAATACCTGCTCGACCACGGGATGCTCGACCGGGTGACGCCGCGTGGCAAGCTCAAGGACGAGATCGTGACGATTCTGCGGATGCTCCTGCGTGAGCCCCCAGCCGTCATGGCCGACCTGCCTCCGCCCGCGCAGGTGGCATCGGTCATCGAAGCGCCGGCCGCCGCTGCGGAATGAGCGGCCCCCAAGGGTCTGACATGCTTTTGGAGCGGATGACCCGGCTCCATCCAAAGATTATCGACCTGACGCTGGCGCGCGTCGAACGACTGTGCGCCGCGCTGGGCCACCCGGAGCGCCGCCTTCCGCCCGTGATCCACGTGGCCGGGACAAACGGCAAGGGCTCCACGCAGGCGATGATCCGGGCCGGGCTGGAGGCGACGGGCGCCAGGGTCCACGCCTACACCTCGCCGCACCTCGCGTGGTTCCACGAGCGCATCCGGCTGGCCGGGGAACTGATCGACGAGGACCACCTGATGGCGGTCCTTGACCGCTGCATGGAGGCCAACGGCGAGGAGCCGATCACCTTCTTCGAGATCACCACCGCCGCCGCCTTTCTCGCCTTCTCCGAGACGTCCGCCGACTGGACGCTGCTCGAGGTGGGCCTGGGCGGACGGCTCGATGCCACCAACGTGGTCGAGCAGCCCCGGCTGACGGTGATCACGCCCGTGGACCTCGACCATCAGCAATATCTGGGCGATACCCTTGCCAAGATCGCGGGCGAGAAGGCGGGGATCATCAAGCGCGGCGTACCGGTCGTGGTGGCCCGCCAGCACCCCGAGGCGCTGGACGTCATCGAGGAGAAGGCCGCGCGCCTGGGCGCGCCGGTCCTGGCCTTTGGGCAGCACTGGCATTGCGGCGTGGAGCGGGGGCGGCTCGTCTATCAGGACGAGCGGGGGCTGCTGGACCTGCCGCTGCCGAACCTTCCGGGGCCGCACCAGATCGTCAACGCGGGCGCGGCACTTGCGGCGATGCGGACGCTTGGGCTGGATGACGACGCCTGCGAGGCGGGCGTGACCCGCGCCGAGTGGCCTGCGCGCATGCAGCGGCTGCGGGGCCTTCTGGCCGAGATGGTCGGGCCCGGGGAGCTTTGGCTCGATGGCGGCCACAACCCGGCGGCGGGCGAGGCGATCGCGGCAACGCTGCGGGCCATGCCCCCGGTGCGCACCCATCTCGTGTGCGGGATGCTGAACACCAAGGACGTCGCGGGTTTCATGCGCCCCCTGGCCGGGGTGGCGGAGCGGCTTTGGGCCGTGTCGATTCCCGGCGAGGCGAACACGCTGCTCGCCGAGGACACGGCACGCCACGCGCGTGAGGCCGGGCTGCAGGCGGACATGGCCGAGGGCGTACCCGAAGCAATCGCTGCGGCGACCGGGATGGGTGCTCACCGAATCCTGATCTGCGGGTCGCTGTATCTGGCAGGGCACGTGCTACGACAGGGCGCATGATCCGTACCGCCCTCCTCCTGGCCCTTTGGGCCCAGCCGTCCCATGCTGCGCTTGTCCACTTCTGCTGGGCCGGGTCGAACGGCTACACCATGACCGGCTCCATGGAGTTCCCCGACGACCTCGCGCAGGCCGATCTCATCACCGAACAGGATGTCACGCGCTTCCGCATCGCGGGATTCCAGAACGGTGCGCTGATCGGTACGTGGGACATGAGCACCCGCGAACCCGACGACACCTGGTATCTCCGCTACTTCCCGCGCCTCATGCAGTTCCCCACGAACAGCGAGGTGCCGGGTCTCTTCGACCAGGGCTGGAACGCGGACGGGACGGCCATGGACTGCGACGAGGGCGAGTTCGGCTTCAACGCCGGGAACTATGCGCAGGACTTCTGCCTGTCGGGTGTCTGGATCGAGGAGTCGGGGGTCGAGCCGCAGAAGCCCTTCATCGCCCAGACCACCGCGCCGACCGACCCCGCCTGCGCGGGGCCGGCGCTGCTGAGCAAGCGGCGACGGTAGGGGGAGCGGGGATCTTCAGCCCCGCTCCGACGCCATCAGGCCGCCTCGGGCAACGCCCGGGCCGCCAGCACCGACTCCTCCAGGATGCCCATCGCCTCGGCAAAGACGTCGTCCGGGATGGTGATCGGAGCCAGGAAGCGGATAACGTTGCCATAGACCCCGCAGGTCAGCAGGATCAGGCCGCGTTTCAACGCCTCAGTCCGCACGCGGTTGGTGAAATCGGCATCCGGCGTGTGGGTGCCGGGCAAGGTGAACTCCGCCGCGACCATGAACCCCGGCCCACGGACCTCAGCGATCTCGGGCACGCGGTCGCGCAGGGACTCGAGGTGCTGGCGCAGGCGCGATCCCAGGACGTTGGCCCGGTTGCAAAGGTCCTCCTCCTCGATCACGTCGAGGACGGCGTGAGCCGCCGCGATCCCCAGCGGGTTGCCGCCATAGGTGCCCCCAAGGCCGCCGGGGTTGGCCGCGTCCACGATGGAGGCGCGGCCGGTCACCGCCGCGATGGGCAGGCCGCCCCCCAGCCCCTTGGCCATGCAGACGAGGTCCGGGGCCACGTCGTAATGCTCCATGGCGAAAAGCTTGCCGGTGCGGGCGAAGCCGGTCTGCACCTCGTCCGCGATGAGCACGATGCCGTGGTCGTCGCAAAGCTGGCGCAGGCCGCGCATCAGCTCGGCCGGCGCGGGGTAGAAACCACCCTCGCCCTGCACGGGCTCGAGGATGATCGCGGCGACGCGGGCGGGGTCGAGGTCGGCCTTGAACAGGGCCTTGATGCCGGCCAGCGCATCGTCGGCGGTGGTTCCATGCAGCGCAACGGGGAAGGGCACGTGGTACACGTCAGGCATCATCGCGCCGAAGCCCGCCTTGTAGGGCTGGACCTTGCCGGTCAGCGACATGCCCATGAATGTCCGGCCGTGGAAGCCGCCGCCGAAAGCGATCACGGCGCTGCGGCCCGTGGCGTAGCGCGCGATCTTGACCGCGTTCTCCACGGCCTCGGCGCCGGTGGTGACGAACAGGGTGCGCTTCTCGAAGTCGCCGGGCACGAGGGCATTCAGCCGCTCGCCCAAGCGGATGTAGTTCTCGTAAGGCAGCACTTGGTGGCAGGTGTGAGTGAAGCTGTCCAACTGCGCATGGACGGCCGCCATGACCTTGGGATGACGATGGCCCGTGTTCACTACGGCGATGCCGGCTGCAAAGTCGATGTAGCGGTTGCCCTCGACGTCCCAGACCTCGGCGTTCTCCGCCTTGTCGACATAGATCTGGGTCTGCATCCCCACGCCCCGCGCGATGGCGGTCTTGCGGCGCTCGGCGATCTCGGCGTTCTGCATGGGAATGGGCTCCTTGGGTTGGCGGACCGGTTATAGCTTGGTGGCCGAGGGCTCCGCCACCCCCTGACCTTCGGTCACGCGGCCCCAGTCGGCTGCCTGCATCTCCATGAGGCGGCTTGCGGTGCGGGCGAACTCGAAGCTGCCCTCGCCTTCGACGTACAGCCTGTCCGGTGAAGCCGCGGCAGAGGCGAACAGCGTCACCCGCGCCTCGTAGAGCGCGTCGATGAGGGTTACGAACCGGCGGGCCTGATTGAAATTCTCGGAGGACAGGCGTGGGATCTCGTCGATGAGCAGCACGCGGACTGTCCCGGCCAGGGCGAGATAATCGGCGGGCCCCAAGGGGCGGCCGCAGAGATCGTAGAAGCTCGCGCGCGCCGATCCGTTGTGGAAGGCGGGGATCTCCACGTCGCGGCCATAGACGCGGAGCGTGGCGGGCTTGGCCTGACCATGGGCCAGGTCGGCCCAAAGGGCGTTCATGGCGGCGCGCGTCTCGGCGTTCACGGGGCAGAAGTAGCGCTGCGAACCGACCAAGCGGCCCTGGCGGTGATCGGTGGGCGAGGCGAGTTCCACCACCTCGCAGTTCTGCTCGATCATGGTGATGAAGGGCAAGAACAGCGCGCGGTTCAGGCCGTCCTTGTAAAGGTCCGAGGGCGGCCGGTTCGATGTGGTGAGCAGCGTCACCCCCTGGGACCAGAGGCGCTGGAACAGCCGGCCCAGGATCATCGCGTCAGCGATGTCGGTGACCTGCATCTCGTCCAAGGCGAGCAGCCGCGCCTCGACCGCGATCTCATCGGCCACGGGAAGGATGGCGTCCTCGGCCCCGGTTGCACGGACGCGGGCCAGCGCGGCCTGCACCCATTGCATGAAGGCGTGGAAATGCTGGCGGCGGGTTGGAACCTTACTGCCCAGCGCATCGAGGAAGAGGTCCATCAGCATGGACTTGCCCCGGCCGACCCCGCCCCAAAGGTAAAGACCGCGCACCGGCTGGGGCTTGCGGAACAGGCCCCGGCGCGGAGGATCCTCGATCTCGGCCTGCAGTCGGTCGAGATAGGGCAAGAGCGCCCGCTGGGCGCTGTCGGGCTTGAGCCGTCCCTCGCGGGCGCGGCTGTCGTAAAGGCTGGCGACATCCATGGCCGGGGGGCCTACTGCCTGGGACTGGGGAAGGGAAGACTCAGCCCCGCAGGAGCGCGAGGGCATCGGCCGCGATCCGACGCTCCTCCTCGGCTCGAAGGACATGCACGGGAACCCGGCCCGCCCAGGCGAGCCCTTCGGTGATCCTGTCCCGGACGAGAGCCGAGTTCTCACCGATCCCGCCGGTGAAGGCCAGCGCATCGAGGCCGCCCATCGCGGCGATGGCCGATCCTGCGTGGCGGATGGCCCAATGGCAGAACAGGTCCACGGCAAAATGCGCCTCCGCGTCGTCGCGGGCCAGGATGGCCGCCATGTCCGAGGTCCCCGTCAGAGCGGCAAGGCCGCTGTTCCGGTTGAGCAGTCGGGCGGCCTCCTCCACCCCGTGCAGCTGCGCAATTTCCAGCACCGCCATGCCGTCGATGCTGCCCGACCGCGTGCCCATGACGAGGCCATCGAGGGGGGAATATCCCATGGAGGTCGCAACCGACCGCCCATCAAGGATCGCACAAAGGGAGGCACCATTGCCCAGGTGGAGCGCGAGGAGACGAGGGGGCAGGGGGTCGAGCCGTTCGACTAGGCTTTGGTAGCTGATCCCGTGAAAGCCGTAACGGCGAATGCCCCGGTCGCGCAATTCGCGCGGGATGGCATAGGCCGTTGCCACCTCGGGGTTCGTGGCGTGGAACGCGGTATCGAAGCTGGCGAACTGCGGCAGGTCCGGAACGAGCCGTTCCAGCGCCCGAATGCCCGCGAGGTTCCCGGGATTGTGCAGCGGCGCCAGGGGGACGCAGGCTTCGATGTCAGCCATGACATCGGGCGTCAGGCGAGTCGCGGCGGTGAGCCGCGCGCCACCGTGCACCACGCGATGGGCGGCTGCGCGAAAGCTTTCGGGCGGGTGGTCCTCTCCTCGCAGCACGGCGAGGAGGATGCCCAAGGCGGCGGCATGGTCCGAGGCGCGCACGGGCTGGCGGAAGGACCCGAGGGTGAGTTCGCCCACGGCTCCGATCTCGGTGACGGCTCCCTTGAGCACCTCCTGCAGGTCGTCGTCGAACAGCGCGACCTTGACCGAGGAGGATCCGGCGTTGACGACCAGGATCATGCGGCGACCGCGCGTCTGGACCGTGCATCCGCGGCGAGGATGGCCCCCAAGGCGGCCGAGGCGATGCGGTCGGGGGCGCCCTGCCCGCGCGAGGTGAGAAGGATGGGCACACGTGCGCCCATCACCACGCCCGCCGCGCAGGCTGCCATGCCCAGCGACATCAGCTTGAAGAGCGCGTTGCCGGCGTTGATCTCGGGGACGAGGATGATGTCGGCGCGGCCCGCGACCTGGGACTCCACGCCTTTGATGGCTGCGGCCCGGCGCGACAGGATCAGGTCGAGCGCGAGCGGCCCTTCGACCACGGCCTGTTTCAGAGCGCCCTTGGCCCAGGCGGCGATTGCGGCGGCCTCTCCCGTGCAGGCGATGGTCGGGGTCACATCCTCGGACGGGGCCAGGATGCCGGCACGGGGCCGTTCCACCCCCACGAGCCCCGCGAGCCTGACGGCGTGCGCAAGGCAGGCCTGCCGGGTCGCGAGGTCCGGCCTGACGTTGAGAGCGGCATCCGTCAGGAACAGCGGCCTGTCGGAGTCCGGCATGGTGATATGGAAGACATGGCCGCAAGTCGCGCCCTTGTCCCGCAGCCCCATCGAGGATGGCAAAAGGCCCTTGAGAAAGGTCGAGGTGTGGATCTGTCCCTTCATGATCGCGTCGGTCTCGCCCGCGACCGCAAGGGCGGCGGCGCGAGGCGCGGCGCTGTCACCGGGCGCGGCAATCAGGCGGAACGGTCTGATGTCCCAGCCGATCGTCTCGGCGGCGGCGTGGATCTTGATCGGCTCGCCCAAAAGGATCGGCTCGGCCAAGCCCGCCTCGCATGCTTCGCGCAGTCCTTCGAGCGGCGTAGGCGCTCCGGCGTTGACAAGGGCCACGCGCGGAGGCGGCGCACCCCGTGCCTGCCTAAGGAGGGTGTCGGGCGCATGGGGCGTCCTGTTGGACAGAAAGGGATGGTCGTCGATCAGCGACATGGAAGTCTCCCGGCGGGTCGGGCCAGAGCTAGAGCGCGGCGCGGAGCAGGCCAAGCGTCGCCAGGCCCATGAGCGTCAGGATAGCGAAGCGGCGGAACTCCTCGGGCGGGGCGGCCAGAAAGCGGCGGGAGCCGAGATGCAGTCCCAGGAGCATGAGCGGTAGTCCCAGCGCCGTCAGCGCAAAGGTGGAGCGATCGATCAGGCCCTGCCAAGCCATCACCGGAAAGGTGTAAAGGTCGAGAAGCGCGAAGTAGGCGACCAGCGTGGCGCGGAAGGCGGCCGCCGGGATCGGCTGGGCGGCAAAGAAGGCGGCCACCGGCAGCCCGCCCACCGCCGCGCCGTTCGCAAGGCCGGACACCAGGCCCACCCCCAGGTGCGGCGCCGTCCCGGCCGGCCGGTCGAGCCGCCAGCCGCGCAGCATCACCGCCCCCATGAGAAGCACCCAGCCCGCCACAACCGCGCGGGCCAGATCCGGCCCCATGGCCGCGACCGCGCGCACCCCCAGCGGCACCCCCACCAGGCAACCCGCGAACAACAGGCCGACGCGGCGCACATCGATGGAGCCGCGGATGCTGGCCCATTGCGGGGCCGTCAGCACGAGGTCGCAAAGCAGAACCGCCGGCACCAAAGACACCGGGTCCATGGCGAGGGCTGCGCCCGAAATCACCAGGGCCGAGAAGCCAAAGCCCGAATAGCCGCGCACGACGGCCGCGCCAAAGACTACCAGCGCGAGCCAGCCCCAGCCGATGGGCCCGAGGTCGGGTAGCATTCTCAGACCGCCATGTCGGCGGCATCGATCCCTGCAATAGCGACAGGCTTCTTCATCGCGTCGCGGCGGAAGGGTTCGCCCAGTTCCTGGTTGATGAGGGCTTCGATCAGGGTAGTCCGGCCGTGCTCCATCTGGTCGCGGATGGCGGTGCGAAGGACCTCTGTCAACTCATCCATGGTCCGGGCCACCACGCCTTGGAGGCCGCAGGCTTGGGCGATGCCGGCGTAGGACACGCGGTCGCTCAGCTCCGTGCCGACGAAGTTGTCGTCGTACCAGAGGGTGGAGTTCCGCTTTTCCGCCCCCCACTGGTAGTTGCGAAAGACGACCATGGTGATGGCGGGCCATTCGGGGCGGCCGATGGCGGTCAGTTCGTTGACCGCGATGCCGAAGGCGCCGTCGCCCGCGAAGCCCACGACGGGCACGTCGGGCCGCCCGATCTTGGCGCCGACGATAGCGGGAAGGCCGTAGCCGCAGGGGCCGAAGAGGCCGGGGGCGAGGTACTTCCGACCTTCCTCGAAGCTCGGGTAGGCGTTGCCGATGGCGCAGTTGTTGCCAATGTCGGAGGAAATGATGGCCTCGCGCGGGAGCGCGGCCTGAATCGCGCGCCACGCCATGCGGGGGCTCATCCAGTCGGGCTTGGCCGCACGGGCGCGGGCGTTCCAGCTGGTGCCGGGGTCGTCGTCCTCGTGGTCCATGGAGGCAAGCTGCTGGGCCCAGGCGGACTTGACCTGCGCAATGCGCCCCAAGCGGTCGCGGTCGGGCTCCCGCTCCGGCAGGCGCTGCAACAGGCCCTCGGCGACGAGACCCGCGTCGCCGACGATGCCCACGCTGACCTGCTTGGTCAGGCCGATGCGGGACGGGTTCATGTCCACCTGGATGATGGCCGCGTTCTTGGGCCAGTAGTCGATGCCGTAGCCGGGCAGCGTCGAGAAGGGATTGAGGCGGGTGCCGAGGGCGAGGACGACGTCGGCCTCGGCGATCAACTCCATGGCGGCCTTGGAGCCGTTGTAGCCGAGCGGGCCCGCGAAGAGGGGGTGCGAGCCGGGGAAGGCGTCGTTGTGCTGGTAGCCGACGCAGACCGGCGCCGAGAGACGTTCCGCGAGCCGTGCGGTGGCGGGAATGGCGTTCGACAGCACCACGCCCGCGCCGTTCAGGATCACGGGGCGCTTTGCGGAGGCGAGGAGGCTGGCGGCTTCGTCGAGGGCCTGCGCGCCGCCCGAAGGCCGCTCGAAGTCAAGGATCGGCGGCAGGGTCACGTCGATCTCGCGGCTCCAGAAGTCGCGGGGGATGTTGATCTGGGCGGGGGCGGAGTGGCGCCTGGCGTTCTGGATGACTCGGGCCAGCACCTCGGCGATCCGGGCGGGGTCGCGGACCTCCTCCTGGTAGGCGACCATGTCGCGGAAGAGAGCCATCTGCTCCACCTCCTGGAAACCGCCCTGGCCGATGGTGCGGTTCGCGGCCTGCGGCGTCACCACGAGGAGCGGCGTGTGGTTCCAGTAGGCGGTCTTCACGGCGGTCACGAGGTTGGTGATGCCGGGGCCGTTCTGGGCGATCATCAAGCTCATCCGGCCCGAGGCGCGGGTGTAGCCGTCGGCCATCATCCCGCCCGATCCTTCGTGCGCGCAGTCCCAGAAGCGGATGCCGGCGCGCGGGAACAAATCCGAGATAGGCATGAAGGCCGAGCCGATGATCCCGAAGGCTTCGCGGATGCCGTGGGCCTGGAGGGTCTTGACGAAGGCTTCTTCGGTGGTGAGGCGCATGGGGGTCCCTTGGATCGTTGCACGGGACCATAGACGAGCCGTCCGGCCCGTTGCCAGAGGGAGCGCGCCGGACGCCTTTCCCTTCCGGGACCGTCAGCCGACCCGCATGGACCGGCTGACAGATGTCTTGGCTATGCCGGGGGCAGCCTGCCCTCTCCCCAGGTCAGGCCGATCCCACCACCTTCGTGATCGCCGCGTCCACCGCAGCCACCACCTGATCCAGATCGTCCGGCGTCGCGATCAGCGCGGGCGCGAAGAGCAGGGTGTTGTTGAACCCCGGCATGGAGCGGTTGGACGCGCCGATGATGACGCCTTGGGCCATGCAGTCGACGACGATGGCCTGGACCTTCTTCTCCTCCAAGGGCTCGCGCGTGGCGCGGTCGGCCACCAGCTCGGCCCCCTGGAACAGGCCCATGCCGCGCACCTCGCCAATGACGGCGTGCTTGTCCATCAGCTCGTGCAGCTTGCCCGACAGGTAGTCGCCCATGCGGGCGGAGTTGCCGAGAAGATCCTCTTCCTCGGTGATCGACAAAACCTCCAGCGCTGCCGCCGGGCCCGCCGTGCAGCCGCCGAAAGTCGAGATGTCGCGGAAGTAGCCGAGCTTGTCCGTGTCGTCCTTGAACATCTCGAACACACTCTCGGTCGTGACGCAGCAGGAGATGGCGGCATAGCCCGAGGCCACGCCCTTGGCCATGGTCACGATGTCGGGCTGGATGCCGAACTGCTGGTAGCCGAACCAGGTGCCGGTGCGGCCAAAGCCGCAGACGACCTCGTCGATGTGGAGGAGGATGTCGTACTTGCGGCACAACTCCTGCACGCGTTCCCAGTAGCCCTTGGGCGGGACGATGATGCCGCCACCCGCCGTGATGGGTTCGAGGCAGAGGCAGCCGATGGTGTCGGGGCCTTCGCGGAGGATCACCTCCTCGATCTGGGCGGCGGCGCGTTCGCCGTAGCCTTCGCCCGCGAGATCCCCGGCGCGGTATTCGAGGCAATGGGGCACCTGCACGAAGCCCGGGGCGAAGGGCCCGTACTGGGCGTTCCGCTCCTGCTGGCCGCCGGCGGACAGGGCGGCGAGCGTTGTGCCGTGGTAGTCGCGGTCGCGGTAGAGGATCTTGTACTTCTTGCCGCCGTGATGCTTGTGGGCGATCTGGCGGATCATCTTCCAGGCCTTCTCGTTGGCCTCTGAGCCGCTGTTCGCGTAATAAACGCGGCTCAGGCCCGGCATCTTTTCGATCAGGCGCTCCGCGAACAGCGCGCCGGGGATAGTGCCCGAGGCGCCGGCGAAGAAGCACATCTTCATGATCTGGTCGCGCACGGCGTTGGCGATGCGTTCGCGCCCATAGCCCACGTTCACCGTCCAGACGCCCCCGGACACGGCGTCCACATGCTCCTTGCCCTTGATGTCCCAGACGCGCAGGCCGCGGCCTTCGACGATGATGCGGGGGTCCACCGTCTCGAAGGGCTTGTGCTGGATCAGGTGGTGCCAGACATGGGCCCGGTCGGCCTCGATGACGGCGCGGGGGTCGTTGCTGCGGTCGTAGAGCGTGTCCATCGGGCGGCCTCTGGGAAATGGCGTGATCCCGGGCATCCTGCCTGCGCGGCAGGCGGCCTTCAACCCCGGGGTGGCTTGCCTCTAGTATCACGAGCGGGTTTGTCGTCTTTTTTCGCGAAAGGGGCTTTTCGACCCAGGGGAAACCGTGCTGATCTCCGCCCGGCTGACAGGCCCAACGCAGGGAGACGGGAATGACGAAGGGATCGACGCTGACTGGGCTGCTTCTTGGCGCCGCGGTGCTGGCGGGGCCGGCGGCGGCGCAGGAGGACGGGATCACTGTGGGATATTTTCTGGAATGGCCGATGCCGTTCCAATTCGCCAAGGCGCAGGGCCTGTACGAGGAGCGGCTGGGCGTACCGGTCGAATGGGTGACCTTCGACACCGGGACGGCGATGTCGGCGGCGATGGCTTCGGGCGACGTGGACATCTCGGTCAGCCAGGGCGTGCCGCCCTTTGTCGTGGCCACTTCGGCGGGCCAGGACCTTGTGGCGCTGGACATCGCGGTCTCCTATTCCGACAACGACAACTGCGTCGTTCAGCAGGCGCTGGAGATCGACAAGGCCAACGCCGGGGCCGAACTGCCGGGCAAGCGCGTGGGCGTGCCGCTGGGCACCGCGCCTTATTACGGTTTCCTGCGGCAGATGGAGCATTTCGGGGTCGACGTGGCCTCGCTCGAGGTGGTGGACATGGCGCCGGCGGACGGGGCTGCAGCCTTTGCGCAGGGGGCCATCGACGTGTTCTGCGGCTGGGGCGGGCATCTGCGGACGGCGATGGAAACCGGGAACGTCCTGCTCACCGGCACCGAGAAGGAGGAGCTTGGCATTCTGGTCTTCGACGTGACCTCCGCGCCGCGCAGCTTCGTGCAGGAGAACCCGGACCTTGTGGAGAGCTTCCTGGCCGTCACCCACGAGATGAACGACCGCTGGAACGCGGGCGGGGCCGAGGCCGAGGCGATGATCCCGGTGATCGCGCAGGAGTCCGGCATGGACGAAACCGCGACCCGCGAGACGCTGGCCTCCTTCGTGTTCCCGGGCTCGGACGAGCAACTGACGGCGAAGTGGCTGGGCGGCGGCATCCAGGACTACATGACGGGCGTGGCGGGCGTCTTCGTGGCCGCGGGGAACATCCCGGCGGCGCTGGACAGCTATGCCGACACTGTCGAGCCCGGCCCGCTGACCGCGGCGGTCGCCCAGTGAGGCCAAGGCCGGGCCGCGCCCGTCAGGCCGTTCCCCGCCCATGAGCCATCTGGTCATCAAGGATCTTTCCATGCGGTTCCGTCCCCCCGGGGGCGGGACCGTGGAAGCCCTGCGCGACATCAACCTGTCTCTGGATCGGGGTGAGCTGCTGTCCGTCCTGGGCCCCTCGGGCTGCGGAAAGACCACCCTCCTCAACATCGTGGCGGGGTTCCTGGCGCCCAGCGCGGGTCGTGTCACGCTGGATGGGCACGAGGTCCACGGGCCGGGGCCAGAGCGGGGCATGGTCTTCCAGCAAGGCGCGCTGTTCGAATGGATGAGCGTGCGCGACAACGTGGGCTTCGGTCCCCGCATGAAGGGGATGGCGCGCCGCGAACGGGCCGAGGTGGTGGACCACCTGCTGGAGACCGTCGGGCTTGGCGGCTTTGGCGAGAAAGCGGTGTACGAATTGTCGGGGGGCATGCAGCAGCGCGTGGCTCTGGCCCGGTGCCTGGCCAACGACCCGGAGGTGATCCTGATGGACGAGCCGCTGGGCGCCCTTGATGCCCTGACCCGCGAGAAGATGCAGAGTCTGGTTCTGAAGCTCTGGCGCGAGACCGGCAAGACGATCGTGCTGATCACCCATTCGGTCGAGGAAGCACTGCTCCTGGGGGCGAGGCTCGTCGTCATGGCTCCGAGGCCGGGGCGGGTCCATCGCGACTACCGGCTGCCCTTTGCCGAAGCGGGCGCGGCGCAGGATCTTCGGGCCGTCAAGCGCGATCCGGCCTTTGCCGATCGGCGCGAGGAGATCCTGTCCATGATCTGGGACATGGAGGAAGAGATCATGGGACGCGCGCCCGCCGGGGCTGTTCCGGCGTGAGCGGCTTGTGGAGCGAGGTCGGGGGCGTCCTTGGGGCGGCCGCCAAGGCGCTGCCCTGGATAGCCGCCTATGTGGGGCTGATCCTGCTGCTGCTCGGGCTGTGGCGTGGGCTCCAGCGGCTGCTCGGGCGCCGGACGCGCGACGCGATGCGGCGCACGGTGGCCTTTGGCGATGCCGGCGCGGTGCGCTCGAGCGGGGTGGCGTCAGTCCTGTCGATCGCGGCAATTTTTTTGCTGTGGGCGGCGTTCACCGGCTCTGCCCTGGTGCCGTCCTGGCTTCGCGCGCCGGGACCGTTCCTGGGAAGGGGCGGCTTCACCTATGAAGCCGAGGCCCCGGACGGAACCCGCGACGAGGCGCAGGTGACTGTGGTGGTCCATGCGGGTGGCGAGGAGCCGGACGCGCCCGCGATCTCGCCCGGTGAGGGCTGGGCCAAGGACGATGCGGCGCTGGTGCAGGCCGCCCGCGCGGTCCTTGTGCAGGCACAGGACAACGACGAGGTGACCGGCGACGACGGCGCGCGGGTCGTGGCTGTCAACGGCACGGCGCTTGAGCCGGGCGGGCCGGGGCTCGTCCTGGACTGGGGCAAGGTGAACCTGACGGCGCGCGGCACGCTCAATGTCGCGCCCGACCCGGGCTGGCGCATGGAGCCCCTGTGGCTGCCACCGCCCGAGGCGGTCGTCCAGAGACTGTCCGAGATCGCGCGGGGCGGCTACCGCGACGCGTCGCTTTGGGAGCATCTGGGCTATTCGCTGTTCCGCGTTGTCACCGGCTTCCTGCTCGGGGCTCTGGTCGGCGTGCCGCTGGGCTATGCCATGGGCCTGTCCGGGTGGTTCCGGGGCTGGTTCGACCCGATCGTGGAGTTCATGCGGCCGGTGCCTCCGTTGGCGCTGATCCCGCTGGTCATCATCTGGGCCGGCATCGGTGAGACCGGAAAGATCGTGCTGCTGTTCCTGGCCTCGCTGTGGATCATGGCCATTGCGGCGCGGTCGGGCGTGTCGGGGGTGCGGCTCAGCAAGGTCCATGCGGCCTACAGCCTGGGCGCTTCCAAGGCGCAGGTACTGCGGCACGTGATCGTGCCGAACTCCCTGCCCGACATCTTCACCGGGGCGCGGGTCGCCATGGGCGTCTGCTGGGGCACCGTGGTCGCGGCCGAGCTGGTCGCGGCGAACCAGGGGGCGGGGATGATGATCATGGCCGCGTCCAAGTTTCAGCAGACCGACATCGTCATCCTGGGGATCGTGCTGATCGGGGTGATCGGCTTCGTGATCGACCTGTTCATGCGCTGGGGCGAACGGGTGCTGGTGCCCTGGAAGGGAAGGGCCTAGCCCGTCTGCGCCTGGACGAGGTCGCGCAGCCGCTCCGCCGCGGGCGTGAGGCGCGCGCCTCGCAGGGTCATCAATCCATAGGCCGGCACCACGAACCCTAGGTCGATGGGCAGCACCACGAGCCCCCCTTCGGGCCCCGAGGCGAAGCGCCGCGACACTGCATCTGCAAGCGGGGCGATGGCGTTGGACTCGCGCAGCATGGCCAAGGTCAGCAGAAAGGATGAGGTCGAGAGCCGTCCCGGAGGCGGGGGCAGGCCCAGGGCGGCCAGACGCTCCAGAACCGTGCGGCGCAGGAGTGTTCCCGGCTCGGGCAGGACCCAGTCGTAGGCGAGCAGGTCCTCGGGCGTGATCACCGCCCTGCGGGCGAGCGCATGGCCGGGCCGCACCACCAGGCTCACCGGCTCCTCGCCCATAGCAGTCAGGTCGAACAGGGTAGGCTCGCGGCCTTCGGGCAGGCGGGCCAGGGCAAAATCCAGACGACCCGCCAGAAGGAGGTCGCCCAGGGGGTCCGACGGCGCCACGACGACGTCGGCGGTCACGTTGGGTAGGGCGACCCGCGCCGCCCGAAGGGCCGGCAGCACTCGGTCCAGCGCGGGACCGGTCACCGCCCCTAGGCGCACATGGCCGGACAGGCCGCGCCCCATCTCGGACATCTCGCGTTCCGCGGCCCCCAGTTCGGCCAAGGCGCGGACCGCCCGGCGCGCCAAGATGTCGCCCTCGGGGGTCAGGACGATGCCGCGGCCCGCTCTGGTGTGTGCGGGCCGGCCGATGATCTCCTCGATCTCCCCCAGGAGGCGCGAGGCCGCGGGCTGGGTGATGCCGACGCGGGCGGCCGCCACGCCGATGGCGCAAGTCTCTCCCAACGCTGCCATCAGCCTGAGATGGGCAAGCTTGAGGCCACGACGGAACAAAGATCCGTTAGCATTAACAGTCGTTTGCATTCATACCAGTTTTGTCATGTGGTGTCGCAATATTGCGCTTTGACCTGCCGGGCAAGCCTCGCCATGGTGCCCGGCAGCCAGGGCCCCCGACGAAGGACCCAAGGCGTTTCGCTGCGTTCGCGCGATGGGGCGCGGCGCACTGGGAGGGAACCAATGAAGATCGTCTCCGCGGCTCTTGCCGCCGCTACCCTTGCCGTGGGGTTCGCTGCCCCCGTCTTTGCCCAGGACAAGGGCACCATCGGCATCGCGATGCCGACCCAATCCTCAGCCCGCTGGATCTCGGACGGCAACTCCATGGTGGAGCAGTTCGAGGCGGCTGGCTACGACACCGTTCTTCAGTACGCCGAAGACGACATCCCGACGCAGCTGTCGCAGATCGAGAACATGATCTCGCAGGGCGTCGATGCCCTTGTGGTCGCGGCCATCGACGGGACTACCCTGTCGTCGGCTCTGGAAAACGCCGCCGCCGCCGAGATCCCGGTCATCGCCTACGACCGCCTGATCCGCGACAGCGCGAACGTGAGCTACTACGCCACCTTCGACAACTTCCAGGTGGGCGTGCTGCAGGCCAACAGCCTCGTGGCCTGCCTCAACGACCGCTTCGCGGACCAGAAGCCCTGGAACGTCGAGCTGTTCGGCGGCTCTCCGGACGACAACAACGCCTTCTTCTTCTATGACGGCGCCATGTCGGTCCTCCAGCCGATGATCGACGCCGGCGATGTCGTCGTTCCGTCGGGCCAGATGGGCATGGACGTGGTCGGCACCCTGCGCTGGGATCCCGCCACCGCGCAGTCTCGCATGGACAACCTCCTGTCCGCCAACTATGGCGACAAGTCGCTGCATGGCGTGCTGTCCCCCTATGACGGGTTGTCGATCGGCATCCTGTCGTCGGTCAAGGGCGTGGGCTACGGCTCGGGCGACATGGCGATGCCCTGCGTCACCGGCCAGGACGCCGAGGTTCCCTCGGTCAAATCCATCATCGCGGGCGAGCAGAACTCGACCGTGTTCAAGGACACCCGCGAACTCGCTCGCGTGACCGTGGGCATGGTGGACGCCGTCCTGCAAGGCGGCGAGCCCGAGATCAACGACACGGAGACCTACGACAACGGCGTCAAGGTCGTGCCGTCTTACCTTCTGGTCCCGGTGCCGGTGGACGCTTCGAACTACGAGGAAACCCTCGTGGGCTCGGGCTACTACGCGGCCGAAGACCTGCAGTGATCTGAACCATCCGGGGGCGCCTGCGGGTCCGCGGGCGCCCCCATTCTCTTTCGCGAAAGGACGCGAGCCATGACCGTCCTCCTCGAGATGCAGGGCATCTCCAAGACATTTCCGGGCGTGCGCGCCCTCGACAACGTGACGGTCCAGGTCCGCGAAGGCGAGATCCACGCCATCTGCGGCGAGAACGGCGCGGGCAAGTCCACGCTGATGAAGGTGTTGTCGGGCGTCTATCCCCACGGGTCCTACGAAGGGACGATCCTGTTCGCCGGACAGGAGGCGCGCTTCCGCGGCATCCACGACAGCGAAGCCGCGGGCATCGTCATCATCCACCAGGAGCTGGCCCTGGTGCCGCTCCTCAGCATCGCCGAGAACATCTTCCTGGGGAACGAGCGGGCCAAGGGGGGCGTCATCGACTGGCGCGAGACCTACCGCCGGACCGAGGCGCTGCTGGCCAAGGTCGGCCTGACCGAAGCCCCCACCAAACCCGTGGGCGACCTGGGCGTGGGTAAGCAGCAGCTCGTGGAGATCGCCAAGGCGCTGTCCAAGAACGTGCGCCTTCTGATCCTCGACGAGCCCACGGCGGCGCTTCAGGAGAACGACAGCCAGAAGCTTCTGAACCTCCTCTTGGAGCTCAAGGCGCAGGGCGTCACCTCCATCATCATCTCGCACAAGCTCAACGAGGTGCGGCGTGTGGCGGACCGGGTGACGGTGATCCGCGACGGCTCGACCGTGTCCACCCTCGACGCCCATGCAGGGCAAGTCTCCGAGGAGCGGATCATCCGCGACATGGTGGGCCGCGACTTGGCGCACCGCTATCCCGAGCGGGTCCGCAACCCGCGCGAGGTGCTCATGGAGGTGTCCGGTTGGTCCGCCAAGCACCCCGAGCACATGGACCGCGACTTCATCCGCAACATCGGCTTCAACGTCCGCAAGGGCGAGATCGTCGGCATCGCCGGGCTCATGGGATCGGGGCGGACCGAGTTCGCCATGTCGCTCTTTGGCCGGAGCTGGGGCAAGGACATCCGGGGCCGGGTCCGTCTTGGCGGGCAGGAGGCGGATGTCTCGACCGTGCCCAAGGCCATCGAGGCGGGGCTTGCCTATGTGACCGAGGACCGCAAGGCCCTGGGTCTCATCCTCGAGGAGCCCATCGTCACCAACATCAGCCTGGCCAATCTGGCCGGCGTGTCGAAGGGCGGCGTTCTCAACGACGCGACCGAGCAGAAGGTTGCCACGCGCTACAAGGCGGCGATGAACATCCGCACGCCGAACGTCTTCCAAAAGGTGATGAACCTGTCGGGGGGCAACCAGCAGAAGGTGCTGCTGTCCAAGCTGCTCTTCACCGAGCCCCAAGTTCTCATCCTCGATGAGCCCACGCGCGGCATCGACGTGGGGGCCAAGTTCGAGATCTACGGCATCATGAACAAGCTCGCCGACGAGGGGAGGGGGGTCGTGATGATCTCCTCCGAAATGCCCGAGCTTCTGGGCATGTGCGACCGCATCTACGTCATGGCCGAAGGCGCCTTCGTAGGGGAACTGACGGCCGCCGAGGCGAGCCAGGAAAAAATCATGTCGCTCATCGTGCGCGAGCACGAGGTGCTGGAACATAGCGAGATGGAGGCCGCGCATGGCTGACGTGGACAACGCCCGGCTAGGGCCGGGAGAGCGCGGGGTCGGCGGCCTCCGCGAGGGCGAGGGGCTGAGCGCCAACGGCCGGAGCGGGGCTGCCTACCTCAAGGACAACCTGCGCGAATACGGGATGCTTCTGGCACTTCTCGCCATCGTGACCTTCTTCGTGGTTCTGGTGCGGGTGCAGATCGGGGTCGACTTCCTCAATCCGCAGAACATCACCAACCTGTTCCTGCAGAACAGCTACGTCATCATCATGGCGCTGGGGATGCTGCTCGTCATCGTGGCGGGGCACATCGACCTGAGCGTGGGATCGGTCGCGGCCTTTACCGGGGCAGTCTCGGCGGTGCTGACCGTCAACATGGACTGGCCCATCTATGCCGTGATCCCGGCCAGCCTCGTGGTCGGCGGCCTGATCGGTGCGGCCCAGGGCTACTGGATCGCCTACTGGCGCATTCCGTCCTTCATCGTGACCCTGGCGGGGATGCTGGTGTTCCGCGGCCTGACGCTCTGGCTGCTGGGCGGACAGAACATCGGGCCCTTCCCGCCTGCATTCCAGGCCCTGTCCACCGGCTTCGTGCCCGACATCTTCGGACCGGATCGTCCGAACTACCTGGCGCTGGTCGTCGCCGTCGTTGCGGCGCTGGCCATCCTGATCCTGGGGATTCGGTCGCGGGCCCGCAACATCGCCCATGGCATGGACGCCGAGCCGTCAGGAATCTTCTGGATCCGCAACATCATCATGGCGGCGGCCCTGGTCTTTGTCGGCTGGAAGCTCGCGGGGTTCCGCGGCATCCCGAACGTCGCCGTGTCCATGGCGGTGCTGACGATCCTTTACGCCTTCCTCGCGGAGTCCACGACGCTGGGCCGCCGCATCTATGCCATCGGCGGGAACCTCAAGGCCGCGCGGCTGTCGGGGATCAATGCGGACCGGCTGACCTTCTTCACCTTCGTCAACATGGGCGTGCTGGCCGGCTTGGCCGGGATGATCGTGACGGCGCGCCTGAACTCGGCCACGCCCAAGGCGGGGACCGGCTTCGAACTCGACGTGATCGCCGCCGTGTTCATCGGGGGCGCATCCTCCACCGGCGGCTCGGGCCGCATCGTGGGGGCCATCATCGGTGCCTTCATCATGGGCGTGATGAATAACGGCATGTCGATCCTGGGGATCGGCATCGACTACCAGCAGGTCATCAAGGGGCTCGTGCTCCTCGCGGCGGTGATCTTCGACGTCTACAACAAGAACAAGTGAGGACATGATGCTTCTGTCGCAGATCCATCGGCCCGAGGGAGGGGTCGGAGTGGTCGCGCGTGACGGCTCCGAGGCCGCGCTCGTCAAGGATGCCACCTCGGTCCGTGACCTGGCCTTGGAGGCGCTGGCCTCCGGCCGGTCGCTGGCCGAGACCGTTGCGGCCCACGGCCTGGGCGAGGCCGTGGACCTGGTCGCCATGGCCGAGGAGCGGCGCCTGCTGGCCCCCATCCATCACCCGGACCCCGCGCACCTGCATCTGACCGGGACGGGCCTGACCCATCTGGGCAGCGCCTCGACCCGCAGTGCCATGCATGCCAAGGCGAACGCGGACGACGCCACCGACTCCATGAAGATGTTCCGCATGGGTCTGGAGGACGGCAAGCCTGCGGCGCTTCCGGGCGTTCAGCCCGAGTGGTTCTACAAGGGCAACGGCATTCACGTCGTGTCCCCCGGAGCGCCGCTTGTTTCGCCGGCCTTCGCGCTCGACGGTGGAGAGGAGCCCGAGATCGCGGGCATCTACGTCGTGGGTGAGGATGGCCTGCCCGCCCGCGTGGGCTGGGCCCTGGCCAACGAGTTCTCGGACCACGTGACCGAGCGGATCAACTACCTTTACCTCGCGCATTCCAAGCTGCGGCCTGCGTCCTTCGGGCCCGAGATCCTCGTGGGCGATCTGCCTGCCGACATCCGGGGCGCCAGCCGCATCAAGCGGGGCGGGCAGGTGGTCTGGGAGAAGCCGTTCCTGTCGGGCGAGGCCAATATGAGCCACAGCTTCGCCAACCTGGAGCATCACCACTTCAAGTATCCGCTGTTCTGCCAGCCGGGCGACGTGCACGTGCACATGTTCGGGACCGCAACGTTGTCCTTCGCCGATGGGATCAAGCCCGAGGCGGGCGACGTTTTCGAGATCGAGGCCCCGGCGTTCGGGCTGCCGCTGCGCAACCCGCTTGCTGTCGACGCCGACCGGGGCGTCGCCACTGTCCGTCAGCTCTAGAGGTTTCCCCATGGCGTTCACGCCCGCACCCTGGCCCCGCAAGCTCCGTTCGCAGGAATGGTGGGGCGGCACGAGCCGTGACAACATCTACCACCGCGGCTGGATGAAGAACCAAGGCTACCCGCACGACATGTTCGACGGGCGGCCGGTGATCGGGATCCTGAACACCTGGTCCGAGCTCAACCCCTGCAACGCGCACCTCGATATCCTGGCGCAGAAGGTCAAGAACGGCATCTACGAAGCTGGCGGCTTTCCCGTCGAGGTGCCCGTCTTCTCCGTGTCGGAGTCGACCTTCCGCCCTACCGCGATGATGTTCCGCAACCTCGCGGCGATGGCCGTGGAGGAAACGATCCGGGGCCAGCCGATCGACGGCTGCGTGCTGCTGGTGGGCTGCGACAAGACCACGCCGTCGCTGCTGATGGGCGCGGCCTCCTGCGACATTCCCTCGATCGTCGTGACGGGCGGGCCGATGCTGAACGGCCACTTCCGGGGCGAGCGGGTGGGCTCGGGCACGCACCTCTGGAAGTTCTCGGAGATGGTGAAGGCCGGGCAGATGACCCAGGAGGAGTTCCTGGAAGCCGAGGCGGGCATGAGCCGCTCGGCAGGTTCGTGCAACACGATGGGGACGGCCTCCACGATGGCCTCCATGGCCGAGGCATTGGGCATGGCCTTGTCGGGCAATGCGGCGATCCCGGCGGTGGACTCGCGGCGGCGGACGATGGCGCAGCTGTCGGGGCGTCGGATCGTTCAGATGGTCAAGGACGACCTCAAACCCTCGGACATCCTGACCAAGCAGGCCTTCGAGAACGCGATTCGCACCAACGCAGCCATCGGGGGCTCAACCAACGCGGTGATCCACCTCCTCGCCATCGCGGGGCGGGTGGGGATCGACCTCACGCTCGACGATTGGGACCGCTGCGGGCGGGATGTGCCGACCATCGTGAACCTGATGCCCTCGGGCCAGTACCTGATGGAGGAGTTCTTCTACGCGGGCGGCCTGCCGGTCGTCATCAAGCGGCTGGGCGAGATGGGGGTCCTGCACAACGACGCCCTGACCGTCTCGGGCGAAACGGCGTGGGAGCAGGTCAAGGACGTCCAGAACCACAACGACGAGGTGATCCTGCCCAAGGAGCGGGCGCTGACCCAGTCGGGCGGGATCGTGGTGGTCAAGGGCAACCTTGCCCCGAACGGCGCGGTGCTGAAGCCGTCCGCGGCCACCCCCGCGCTGATGACGCACCGGGGCCGGGCGGTCGTGTTCGAGGATATCGACGACTACAAGGCCAAGATCAACGACGAGGCTCTCGACATCGACGAGACCTGCGTGATGGTCCTCAAGAACTGCGGGCCCAAGGGCTATCCGGGCATGGCCGAAGTCGGCAACATGGGCCTGCCGCCCAAGGTTCTGCGCAAGGGCATCACCGACATGGTCCGTATCTCGGACGCGCGGATGTCGGGGACGGCCTATGGGACGGTGGTGCTGCACACCTCGCCCGAAGCCGCGGCGGGTGGACCCCTGGCCATCGTGCGGGACGGTGACATGATCGAGCTGGACGTGCCCAACCGTCGCCTGCACCTCGACCTGCCGGCCGAGGAGATCGCGCGTAGGTTGCAGGACTGGGTGCCGCAGGCGACCGCGCCGGAGGGGGGCTATGCCATGCTTCACCACCTGCATGTGGGCGGTGCGGACACCGGGGCCGACCTTGACTTCCTCAAGGGCTGCCGCGGCGCCCCCGTGGGCAAGGACTCTCACTGATGGCGAACCGCAAGGTCTGCATCGTCGGCGTGGGCAAGATCGCCGTGGACCAGCACGTCCCGGCGATCGACGCCTCACCCGACTGGGAACTGGCAGCGACCGTCAGCCGGAAGGGAAGCGTGGAGGGCATCCCGACCTTCCGCGACTTCGACGTGCTGCTGTCCGAGCGGCCGGACATCGAGGTGATCTCGCTCTGTCTGCCGCCGCAGCCGCGCTTCCAGTATGCGCGCAAGGCGCTCAAGGCCGGGCGGCACGTCATGCTGGAAAAGCCGCCCGGGCAGACCCTGTCCGAGGTGCACGACCTCCAGCGGCTGGCCGAGGAGGCTGGGGTGACCCTGTTCGCCACCTGGCACAGCCGGATGGGCAAGGGCGTCGCCGGGGCCAAGGCGTTCCTCGCCGGCAAGGAAGTCACGGGCGGCAAGATCACTTGGAAGGAGGATGTCCGTCATTGGCATCCTGGCCAGGAATGGGTGTTTGAGCCCGGCGGTCTGGGCGTCTTCGACCCCGGCATCAACGCCCTTTCGATCCTGACCGAGATCCTGCCCAAGCCGGTCCATGTGACCCGGGCCGAGCTTGATTTCCCGGACGGCCGACAAACCCCCATCGCCGCGCGCGTGGAGTTCTCGCGCGGGGTCACGATGGAACTCGACTGGCTCCAGACCGGGCCGCAGACCTGGGACATGGAGATCCACACCACCGAGGGCTCGGCCGTGCTGAAGTTCGGCGGCAACGAGCTTTGGATCGACGGGCAGCAACAGCCCGCGGCCGAGATCGAGGAATATCCGGCGCTCTATGCCCGCATGGCGGACCTGGTCGAAAACGGACGCTCCGACGTGGACCTGTCGCCCCTGACGCATGTCGCCGATGCCATGACGCTGGGTCGGCGCAACGTGGTGGCGCCTTTCGCCTTCTGAGGTGGTCGCCGCCGCATCCCCGGACGCGGCGGCGGGTCGGCTCAGTCTTCCATGAAGAAGTCGACCCGGCCCTCGTCGAGGTCGTAGTAGGCGCCGACCACCATGAGGCGGCCTTCGGCCAGCGGACCAGCGAGGACGGGGCTCGAGGTCCGAAGCTCGGTCACGACGCGGGCGACGTTCTCGCGGACGGCGGCGTCGAAGACCTGATCCGCTGGGGCGTCCGGACCGGCTTCGGCGCGGGCCTTGATGGCGGCGGGCAGGATCGGGTCGACCATGTGGCCAATGCTGCCCGGGAAGGTCGCGTTCTCGCCCACCACCGACAGCGCCGCGCCCACGGCCCCGCAACGTTCGTGCCCCAGCACGAGGACGAGCGGCACGCCCAGGTTGCCCACGGCGTATTCGACCGAGCCCGTCGCCGCCGTGTCGAGCACGTTGCCCGCGTTCCTTACGATGAACAGTTCGCCCAGTCCGCGGCCGAACAGGATCTCGGGCCCGACGCGCGAATCCGAGCAGCCCACCAGCGCGGCAAAGGGCGTCTGGCCGAGGGCGATCTCAAGCCGGCGGCTGTGGTTCACGGGCACGTCGAAGGGGACGTTGTTCACGAAATCCAGGTTACCCTGCTTCAGAAGGTCGAGCGCCTGCTGTGGCGTGAGATCGGTGGTGGCGCCGTGCGCCTGCGCCCGCACCGGCGCGGGCATCAGGCCCAGGCCGACCGCGGGGATCGCGAGGCCGGCGCAGCAAGCGCCGCCCAGGATGTGGCGGCGGTTGACCTTGGTCGGCATCGATTCGTTCATTGGTTCCGTTCTCCTTTGATGGTGCAGCGTTCCTTGGGCGGGCGCCGGATTCTCGCACGATCAGGGGGATAGCATGGGAAGCGTGACGGTCTGAATGGGGTTTGTGCGATGCTTGCGCCAGCCCGGCGCGGGTCAATTCAGGTGCCGCTTCCGGCGCTCGCGCCCGCACGCAGGGCCTGGGGAGTGACGCCATAAGCACGGCCGAAATGGTCGTAGAACTGGCTGAGGGACGGAAATCCCGCCTGCACCGCCACCGAGGCCACGGTCGCGTTGCTTTCCATCAGCAGCGCGCGGGCGCGCAGCAGGCGCATGCGGATGATGAACCGCCGCATAGGCATCCGCACCACCTGGGTGAACAGCGACAGGGCATAGGTCTCGTGAAGGCCGGTGACCTTGGCCACGTCGGCATTGGTCATGGGCTGCGCCAAGTTCTCGAGGATGAAGCGGAGCATAGCCACCACATGGGCTACGCGGCTGCGCTGCGGATGCTCGGCCCCTTCCGGGTCGCCCATGGGCGCGCGCAGGATGTCGAGCGGCTGCAGGAGCGCACGGCGAAGGAGCGCGTTCAGCTCCATGAGCAGGAGGTCGCGCCGCTCGGCATTGCCGGACCGGTAATCGCGGTACCAAGTCCCTACCTGCGCCTCGGTCAGCAGGGCGGGGTCGAGAGCGACCATGCCGCCCGACATGAGGGCTACCTGAAGCCGCGCAATATGCGCCATGAACAGGAAGACATCGAGCGGCAGGTAGATGTTGGCGAGCCGAACCGGGCCGTCGCCCTCGGGCGAGAGACGCACGAGCTGGTGCGGGATGTTGGCCCAGAACAGCACCAGCCGTCCGGGACCGACCTCGATCTCCTGATCCTCGACGACATAGGTCATCGATCCGCCGATCAGGAAATTGCCCTCGACATGACCGTGCCAATGCGGGGCAGGCATGAGGCGGGGCTCGAACAGCCGCATACCGAAGCGGCCGATGGCACGGTCCTCGGCATAGAAGCGCCGTTCGGCCTTGGACGTTGTAGAGCGCATGATAGCGGGACGGACCTTGGGATTCCGGAATAAAGAATGTCCTTTCCGATATTGCTCGAAACCCGGTCCGGGGTCCATCCTTCTGCGCATCGCGGCGCCCCGGGGAGGGGGACGCGGAGAATCGCCCGGAGGCGGAAGGCGCCACCAAGCGCGCCGGCACCGACCTTTCAGGGGCAGACGACATGCGGGTCCGATCCGGACCCGAGGGGAGGATACGACCGATGAGAACGCACACGCGAGCCCTGCTGGCCGCGCTGCTCCTGGGGACCGCGCCGGTGGCTCTCTGGGCGCAGATGGTTGAGCCCACCACGCCGCCGCCCGCGCCCGAGTTCGCGGCTCAGGGGCAGCCCGTCTTTGTCAACCGCGACGAGATCTACAGCTACCGCGCCCTCCCCGAATATCACGAGCCCGAGTTCGTGACCAAGTTCGTGGAAGCCGGGCAACTGCCCCCGGTGGCCGAGCGGCTGCCCACGGAGCCACTAGTCTATTCCGCCGCCAACATGCCGGACGGAGTCGGCGCCTACGGCGACGTGATGCGCCACGTGATCGGCGGCCGGCCCGAGGGCTGGAACTACACGGCCGGCCAAAGCCAGGGCTGGGGCGGCATCGACATCGGCCTCTCGGAGTGCCTGACCCGCACCGGTCCGCTGTTCCAGGTCAACCCCGAGGACCTGCAGCCCCTGCCGAACCTTGCAAAGTCCTGGGAATGGTCCGAGGATGGCATGAGCCTGACCGTTAACCTGATCGAAGGGGCCAAATGGTCGGACGGCGACCCGTTCGATACCAAGGACATCGCGTTCTATTGGAACGACGTGGTGCTCGACCCCGAGGTGACGCCGCTCAACCCGGCCTCGCAGGAAACCTTCGGCCAGGGCACGACGCTTGAGGTCATCGACGACCATTCCTTCCGCTTCGTCTTCACGACGCCCTTTCCGGAGCAGGTGCTTTATTCGCTGGCCTACGGGACCTTCTGCCCCGGCCCGTCGCATGTCCTCGAGCCGCTGCACCCGGCCCATGGCGGCGAGTCCTACGACGCCTTCAAGAACGCATTCCCGCCGGACTACTTGAACTTCCCAGTGATGGGCGCCTGGGTGCCGGTCGAGTACCGAGCCGACGACATCGTCGTGATGCGCCGCAACCCCTATTACTGGAAGGTGGACGAGGAAGGAAACCAGCTCCCCTATCTCGACGAGATGCACTACCGGCTGTCCACCTGGGCCGACCGCGACGTGCAGGCCGTGGCCGGCACGGGCGACTTCTCGAACCTCGAGCAGGCCGAGAACTTTGTCGAAAGCCTTCGCCGAGCCGCCGATGAGAATGCCCCCGCGCGGTTGCAGTTCGGGCCGAGGATCATCGGCTACTCGCTGTATCCGAACCTGTCGGGCAACGGTTGGGGCGAGCCCGACGAGCGGGCGCAGGCCGTGCGCGAGCTGAACCGCAACGAGCATTTCCGCATGGGCATCAGCCAGGCTATCGACCGGCAGCGCCTGGGCGAGAGCCTCGTCAAGGGGCCCTTCATCGCCCAGTATGCGGGTGGCCTTTATCCCGGGACGGCCTACTACGACGAGGCCTCGACGGTCTTCTATCCCTACAGCCTCGACAGCGCGAAAGCGCATTTCGCCGAGGCAGGGTTGGAGGACACCGACGGCAACGGCTTTCTGAACTTCCCTGAGGGGACGCTGGGCGGCCAGGACGTGCAGATCACGCTGCTCGTCAATGGCGACTACCAGACGGACCGGAACCTGGGCGAGGGCGTGGTCGCCATGCTGGAGGAGGCCGGGATCCAGGTCGCGCTCAACACGCTCGCGGGCAATGACCGTGACGCGGCGCGGGACGCCGGGCAGTACGACTGGATGGTCTACCGCAACGGGCCCGAGCTGATCACCGTGGTGCAGGGCACGACGCAACTCGCGCCGACCGGCCCCGCGACGTCGTGGAACCACCATGCCAACGAGGCCGGAGAGCTCGACCTGCTGCCCTGGGAGCAGGAGATGGTGGACACGGTCAACGCCTTCATCGCCAGCCGCGACCCGACCGAACGGACCGAGTTGATGAAGCAGTATCAGCGCGTGTTCACCGAGAACCTCTATCATGTCGGCCTCGTGGCCTATCCGGGTGCGCTGGTGATCAACAAGCGCTTCGCCAACATCCCGGAAGGCGCGCCGATCTTCCAGTTCAACTGGGCCGAGGACAGCATCATGCGCGAGCGGGTGTTCGTGCCTGCGGACCAGCAGCAGGACTACGAACTGCATCCCGACACGTTGCCCGGCGCACCCGGCGGCGACGGACCCGTCACGGCGGGCTGACCCTGACCGATCCCGGGCGGCATGGTCTGCCCGGGCTCCTCTCGACACGGCGGAGCCCTGCTTCGCCGCCGGGCAAAGGGCCGTGCCGGCCCAAGGCGAGGTGCCCATGATCCGTTTCCTTTTGTCCCGCATCCTGCAGGCGATCCCGGTTCTCTTCGTGATGAGCCTGATCACCTTCATGATCATCCAGGCGCCCCCCGGCGACTATGCGGACATGATCAAGAACAACATGATCACGCAGGGCGGCTCCTCGATCGCCGCCGCCGAGACCGCCGCCCAGGAGTTCCGGGAACGGAACGGCCTCAACGACCCCCTGACCGTGCAGTACATGCGTTGGATCACCGGGATCGTGACCCGAGGCGACTTCGGCTTCTCGTTCTTCTACAACAAGCCCGTGGCCGATGTGGTCGCCGAGCGGCTGCCGCGCACGATCATGCTGGCTCTGGTCTGCCACCTCCTCGCGTCGGTTCTGGGCATCGGCTTCGGCATCCTAGCGGCCACGCGGCAGTATTCCTGGGTGGATACGGTGCTGAGCTTCGTGGCCTTCCTGGGCATGACGATCCCGCGCTTCCTCCTCGCGCTCATCATCCTGTATGTCCTGGCCTTCAAGCTGAACGTCCAGGAACTGGGGAGCTTCTATTCCAGCCGATATGGGGGGCAGCCCTACTGGCAGGGGTGGTTTGACTTCAACTGGGGCAAGCTCTGGAACCTGATCCAGCATGTTTGGCCAGTGGTCGCCATCGCGACGCTGGGTGGGTTGGCCTACAACATGCGGGTGATGCGGGCGAACCTGCTCGACACACTGAACGCGCAATACGTGGAGACGGCCCGCGCCAAGGGCTTGCCAGAGCACCGGGTGATCATGCGCCATGCGGTGCCCAACGCGCTCCATCCCTTGCTGGCCTACCAGGGAGTCGTGCTGCCCTACATGCTGACCGGCGAGATCGAGGTCGCAATCGTCTTCTCGCTCGCCACAGTGGGACCGGCCATCGTGGGCTCCATGGGGATCGGGGATGTTTATGTCACCGCGACCCTGCTCCTCGTGCTGGGGGCCACGCTCATCATCGGCAACATCCTGGCTGATCTGGCGCTCGCGCTGCTGGATCCGCGCATTCGGGTGGGAAGCCAGGCATGACCGACGCCACAGACTCCCGGCTGCCGCCCCGCCGGGCCGGGGGGGACGACCCCGCCGCCCCGCGCGACCCCCGCACGACCCTTCTGCCCGCCACTGGCCCGGGGACGGCCGCCGTGGAAGCTCCGGCCCTTTCCGGCGCCCTGGCCGAAGAGGGCCTGGATACCCGGACCTCCACCGTTTCGACACGCAGCCAGAGCTATGGCTCGCTGGTCTGGCGCCGGCTGCGGCGGTCGATTCCGGGGATGCTGGGACTCGTCCTTGTGGCGCTTCTCATCCTTATGGCGATCTTCGCCGACTTCGTGAGCCCGGTGGACCCCAAGGCGCGCAACGTGTCCTTTGCGCCACCGGACAAGATCTCGTGGCACGTGCCCGGCGACGGCCCTGAGGCGGGTTGGCGGCTCCTGCCCGTGGTCTTTCCCATCGTGGAGGGGGAAGAGTTCGATCCCGTCACCTTCCAGCCCATCACCGGCCCGGACTACGACAACCCGCGCCCGATCGTGCTGTTCGCCCCGGGCTGGGAGTACAGCTTCTTGGGCATCCGCATGAACCGGCACCTGTTCGGGACAGCGGACGGCTCGCCCTTCCACCTCTTGGGTACCGATACGCTGGGGCGGGACATCTTCTCGCGCGGGGTGGTGGGAAGCCGGATCAGCCTCGCGCTCGCGCTGTCGTCCATCGCGCTCATCACCGTCATCGGCACGCTGGCGGGCATCACCTCGGGCTACATCGGCGGTCGGTTCGACGCTTGGTTCCAGCGCTTCGTGGAGATCATCCTCGCCTTCCCGCAACTGCCTCTTTACCTCACGCTGGCCACCCTGATCCCCGTGACCGCGCCGTCGGGGCTGTTCCTGACCTTTGTGGTCGTGGTCATCGTCGCGCTGGGCTGGGCGCAACTGTCGCGCGAGGTCCGGTCCAAGACCATGGCGCTCCGGCAGGTGGATTATGTCCGCGCCGCGCTGGCCGTCGGCGCGTCGGACGGTCGGATCATCACGCGGCACATCCTGCCCAACGTGATGAGCCACATCATCGTGTCGATCACGCTCGGCATCCCGAGCATCGTGCTGCTGGAGTCGTTCCTGGGCTTCCTGGGTTTTGCCGTGAAGCCGCCGCTGATCTCCTGGGGGTTGATGCTCCAGGACGCCGGGACCTTCTCCGTGATCGGCTCCTACCCCTGGATCCTGAGCCCCGTAGGCTTCGTCCTGATCACCGTCTTTGCGTTCAATGCCCTGGGCGACGGGCTGCGCGACGCCATCGACCCGTATTGAGACCGGACCATGACCGAGCTGACCCCTCCCAAGGCCCCGCTGATCGACGCCCGCAACGTCGCCGTCACCTTCAAGGTCGAAGGCGGCACCGTGGAGGCCGTGCGCGACGTGTCCTTCTCCGTCTGGCCCGGCAAGACCACCGCTCTGGTGGGCGAGAGCGGGAGCGGCAAGTCGGTGACGGCCCGCGCCGTGATGCGGCTCCTGAGCAAGCGGGCCAGCGTGTCGGACCGCACCCGCATCCTGTACGCCGGAAAGGACATGGCGCATCTGTCGCCCAAGGAGATACGACAGCTCCGCGGAAACCGGATCTCCATGATCTTCCAGGAGCCGATGTCCTCGCTGAACCCGGTCTACACGATTGGCGCGCAGATCAGCGAAGGGCTTATGCTGCACCAGAAGATGTCGCGCCGGGCCGCCTGGGCCCGCGCGGTCGAGCTTCTGGAAGAGGTGCAGATCCCCGACCCGACCGCACGGATCAACCAGTACCCGCACCAACTGTCGGGCGGGCAGCGGCAGCGGGTGATGATCGCCATGGCGCTCGCGAACCGGCCGGACGTGCTGATCGCCGACGAACCCACGACGGCGCTGGACGTCACGGTGCAGGCCCAGATCCTGCACTTGATCGACGATCTGAAGACGAAATACGGGATGGGGGTGATCCTCATCACGCACGACCTGACCGTGGTGCGGCAGTTCGCGGATCATGTGCATGTCATGCAGCATGGCGAAGTGCGCGAATCCGGGCCGACCGAGACGATCTTCAGCAATCCCCAGCATCCCTACACCAAGCGGCTGCTCGCCTCCGAACCCAAAGGGCAGGCGGACCCGGCGCAGGTGCAGCCGGAGACGGTCCTGAAGGGCGAGGACGTGCGGGTGCAGTTCACCCTGCGGCGCGGCGGCTTCTTCAAGGGGACGTACCACCCGCTGATCGCGGTGGACGGCCTGAGCCTCGATCTCAAGCGCGGCGAGACGCTGGGGCTGGTGGGCGAATCCGGGTCGGGCAAGACCACCTTCGGGCAGGCGCTGATCCGGCTGATCCGGAACGACGGCGGGCGCATCACCTTTGCGGGCGACCGGATCGAGGCAAAGGACCGCCAGGGAATGCGGCCCTATCGGTCCCGCATGCAGATCGTGTTCCAGGATCCGTTCTCCTCCATGAACCCCCGACTGTCCGTGCGGCAGATCATCGAGGAAGGGCTGATCGTGAACGGCATCGGGCGCACCTCGCGCGAGAGGTTCGGGCGCGTGCAGCAGGCGTTGCGGGACGCGGGCCTCCCCGACACCATCGCGCACCGCTTCCCGCATGAATTCTCGGGCGGGCAGAGGCAGCGGATTGCCATCGCGCGGGCCATCGCGCTCGAGCCCGAGTTCATCCTTCTGGATGAGCCTACCTCGGCGCTGGACCTGTCGGTGCAGGCTCAGATCATCGAGCTCCTGCGCAAGCTCCAGCGCGAGAAGGGGCTGAGCTACTTGTTCATTTCCCACGACCTCAAGGTCGTCCGTGCCCTGTGCCACCGCGTTATGGTGATGCAGCACGGCAAGATCGTCGAGGAGGGCCCCGTGGACGAGGTTCTCGTCAGTCCCAAGTCCGACTACACCAAACGGCTCGTGCGCGCGGCGTTCGAGATCGCGGCCTAAAGTTTCACGTCAAAGGCATCCCCATGACAACCATCACCTTCATCGGGGCGGGCTCCACCGTCTTCACCAAGAACATCGCGGGCGACATCCTGCATCGACAGGCGCTGAAGGGCGCTACCGTCCGTCTCATGGACATCAACCCCAAGCGTCTGGAGGAGTCGGAGGTCGTTGTCTCCAAACTCGCCAAGTCCATGGACGCGAACGCCACAGTCGAGACCTACTCCGACCAGCGCCGGGCGCTCGACGGCGCGGACTTCGTGGTCGTCAGCTTCCAGATCGGCGGCTACGAGCCCGCGACGGTCACCGACTTCGAGGTGCCCAAGACGTTCGGCCTGCGCCAGACCATCGCCGACACCTTGGGCATAGGCGGCATCATGCGGGGGCTGCGGACCGTGCCGCACCTGTGGTCCATCTGCGCCGACATGATGGAGGTCTGCCCCAACGCCATCATGCTCCAGTACGTGAACCCGATGGCGATCAACACCTGGGCCATCGGGGCGAAGTTCCCCAAGATCCGGCAGGTCGGCCTCTGCCACTCCGTGCAGGGCACGGCGGAGGAGCTGGCCCGCGACCTCGACATCCCGATCGAGGAGATCCGCTACCGCGCGGGCGGCATCAACCACATGTCGTTCTACCTGAACTTCGAGCACCGGCAGCCGGACGGGTCCTACAAGGACCTCTATCCGGCGCTGCGGCAGGGCTACATGGAGGGACGGTTCCCCAAGCCGTCGTCCTGGAACCCGCGCTGCCCGAACAAGGTGCGCTACGAGATGCTGATGCGGCTGGGCTACTTCGTGACCGAGTCGTCCGAGCACTTCGCCGAGTACACCCCCTGGTTCATCAAGCGCGACCGGCCCGACCTGATCGAGACGTTCGGCATCCCGCTGGACGAGTACCCCAAGCGCTGCGTGGAGCAGATCGCACGTTGGGACCGGCAGGCGCAGGAGTATCGCGACGCCGACAAGATCGTGGTGAAGCCCTCGCATGAATACGCCTCGGCCATCGTGAACTCGGTCGTCACGGGCGAGCCTTCGGTGATCTACGGCAACATTCGCAACCGCGGCTTCATCCCGCAGCTGCCGGACGGCTGCGCCGTCGAGGTGCCGATCCTCGTGGATGACAATGGCCTCCAGCCCACGACCGTGCAGGACATCCCGCCGCAGCTGATCGCGCTGCAACGGACCAACATCAACGTGCAGGAGCTGACGGTCGCCGCGCTGATGACCGAGAACCCCGAGCACATCTACCACGCCGCCATGCTGGACCCGCACACGGGGGCGGAGCTGGACTTGGAGCAGATCTGGTCGCTGGTGGATGACCTGCTGCTGGCGCATGGCGAATTCACGCCGGAATGGGCTCGTCCCGAGCCGCGCCGGAAGGCCTCGTGATGACTGCGGCGGGCTGGCCCAGACGCATCGTCGTCGTGGGCGGCGGCACGGCGGGCTGGCTCGCCGCGATGATGCTGTCGGACGTGGCGGCGAAGACGTCGCCCGGCACGTCCGTGACGGTGATCGAGTCCTCCAGGATCGGGGTCATCGGGGTGGGGGAGGGCTCCACGGCCGTCTTCCGCCAGATGCTGCGGCGCTTCGGGCTCGATGAGGAGGAGTTCCTGCGGGAAACCGGGGCCACGATCAAGTTCGGCATCCGGCACCGGGACTGGCGGCGGCTCGGGCACCACTACGATGGGCCGATCGACGACCCGCATCTGGTCGCGCCGGGGGTGCCGCTGGACGCCTACGCGGTCGCGGCGGGAAAGCCGGTGCAGGAGGCGCACCTCTTCCAGCACCTGATCTGGAAGAAGCGCGGACCCTTTGCCGAGGTGAACGGGAAGCGGGTGCCGGCGGGACCGTTCCACTACGCCTTCCACTTCGACCAGGCGCTGGTGGGGGCGTGGCTGAGGAAAAAGGCCAAGGGCATCCGGCATGTCAACGATCAGGTCACGGGGGTCGAGACGGGCGGGGAGGGCGTCGTCGCCGTCCATCTGGAGGGCGGGGAGCGGGTGGAGGGCGACCTCTTCATCGACGCTTCGGGCTTCCGGCGGCGACTGGTGAGCGAGTTGCCCTTCGAGTGGGTGAGCTTCGCCGACATGCTGCCCAACAACCGGGCGCTGCCGTTTTGGCTGGACCTGAAGGACGGGGAGGAGATCGACCCCGTGACCGGCGCCTGGGCGCAGGGGCACGGCTGGATGTGGAATATCCCGACGCAAGGGCGGTATGGGTGCGGCTACGTCTATTGCGACCAGTACATCACCCCCGAGGAGGCCCAGGCGGAGATCGAGCGGGCGCTGGGGCATCCCATCGAGCCGCGCAGCGACATCCGTATCAACCCCGGACGGCAGCGGGACGTCTGGGTAGGAAATGTCGTGGCGCTGGGTCTCGCGTCGAGCTTCCTCGAGCCGCTGGAGGCGACTTCGATCCACGGAACTATCGGGCAGCTGATCTGCCTGACGGAATGGATCGGAACTCCAAGCGGCAAGGAGCGCTACAACGCCACCGCCGCACGGCAGGTCGACGATTTCCGCGACTTCGTGCGGCTCCACTATGTGAGCGAGCGGCGCGACACGGCCTACTGGCGGGACGTGACTGCCTCCCATCCGCCCGTGGTGACGGAACGGCTGGAGAAGTGGTCGCGCAAGTTCCCGTCGCGCGAGGACTTCGAGCCGTTCCCGCTCGGCCTCGCCCATGTGCAGGAGCAGCTTTACGTGCCCGTGCTGAACGGGCTGGGGCTGCTCTCTCAGGACCTCGCCCGGGCCGAGATGGCGCGGGACCCCAAGCTGCGCCAGCGGGCGCGCGAAACCCATGCAAGCCTTGTCGCGGAATACTCCAGGGCGGCCGAGAAGTGCCTCCCGCATCGCGCCTGGCTCGAATCCCTTCACAAGGAAATGGCGGCATGACGTTCAAGGTATGCATCATTGGCGCGGGCAGCGTCGGCTTCACCAAGAAGCTCGTCTCGGACCTGCTCAAGGTGCCCGAGTTCGAGGCGGTCGAGTTCGCGCTGACGGACATCAACGGGCACAACCTCGACATGATCGCGCAAATCATCCGGCGCATCGTAGAGGTGAACGGCCTGCCCGCCAAGGTCACCGCCACGACCGACCGCCGCGCGGCGCTGGAGGGCGCGCGCTATGTCATGAACGTGGTGCGGATCGGGGGCCTGGAAGCCTTCGCCGACGACATCCGCATCCCGCTCAAATACGGGGTGGACCAGTGCGTCGGCGACACGATCTGTGCGGGCGGCATCCTTTATGGCCAGCGCGGCATCTTTGCGATGATGGAGTTCTGCAAGGACATCCGCGAGGTGGCGGAGACGGACGCGCTTCTCCTCAACTACGCCAATCCCATGGCGATGATGACCTGGGCTGCCATCGACCACGGCAAGGTCAACACCGTCGGCCTGTGCCACGGCGTGCAGAACGGGCACCGGCAGATCGCGCGGGCGCTGAAGGTGCCGATGGAGGAGCTGGACATCGTCTGCTCCGGCATCAACCACCAGACCTGGTACATCGACCTGCGCCACAAGGGCCGCAGGATCGGCAAGGACGAGCTGCTCGCCGCCTTCGAGCGGCACCCCGTCTTCTCCGAGCAGGAGAAGGTGCGGATCGATGTGCTGAAGCGATTTGGGTACTATTCCACCGAGTCGAACGGCCATCTGTCGGAGTACCTGCCCTGGTATCGCAAGCGGCGCGAGGAGATCACCAAGTGGATCTCCATGGACGAATGGATTCACGGCGAAACCGGCGGCTACCTTCGCTACACCACAGAGAACCGGAACTGGTTCGAGACCGACTTCCCCATGTTCCTGGAAGAGGCCGGCAAGCCGCTGTCCGAGTACGAGCGGACCGACGAGCACGCCTCCCACATTCTCGAAGCGCTGGAAACGGGGCGCACCTACCGCGGGCACTTCAACGTCAAGAACGCCGGCGCGATCACCAACCTGCCGCCCGACTGCATCATCGAATCGCCCGGCTTCGTGGACCGCTTCGGCATCAACATGGTCGAGGGAATCACCCTGCCGCTCGCCTGCGCGGCGACCTGCAACGTTTCGGTCAGCGTCCAGCGCATGAGCGTGGAGGCCGCGATGACCGGCGATCTCGACCTTCTCAAGCAGGCGGTGCTGCACGACCCGCTGGTGGGCGCGATCCTCAACCCCGAGGAGGTCTGGCAGATGGTGGACGAGATGGTAGTGGCCCAGGAGCAGTGGCTGCCGCAATACGCCCATGCGGTTCCAGCAGCCCGTGAACGCCTCAGGAACCCCAAGGTGAAGACGCAGGACTGGTCCGGCGCCGCTCGACTCGACGTGCGGTCGGTGGACGAACTGCGGGACGCCAGGACCCGGAAAGCCGCCGCCGAGGGTCACGGTCTCGGCACAAAGGTTATGGGCTGATTAACGTTGTGATCACAGGCTTCTGGCCTGCGATCACAACGCACGGAATGTTAGCGAAACCATTCGCTCTTGCGGCATTTTCTCCCGCACAGGCGCGTGACAGCGCCTGGAAAAGCAGGCAAAGGGGCATAGCTCCGAGGCCAAAGCTCAGGGACAGACATGCCCGATATTCCGCGCGGCAACCGGCCGCTTTCGCCGCACCTGCAGATCTACCGTCCGCAGTGGACGTCCGCGACCTCCATCCTGACGCGGATCACCGGCAACGCCCTGCTGGTCGCGACCGTGCTGATCGTGTGGTGGCTCATTGCCGCCGCCACGGGACCCGACGCTTTCGCTACTGCCGACGCCGTCCTTCGCAGCTGGTTCGGTGATCTTGTCCTGCTCGGCTCGTTGTGGGCGCTATGGTATCACACCCTGGCTGGCATCCGGCACCTCGTATGGTCCACCGGCCGCTTCATGGAGATCCACCGGGCCGAGACGTTTGGCAAGGTCATCGTGGCCTTGTCCTTTGTCCTGACCATTCTGACCGTCATCATCCTGTGGGTGACCGCATGAGCCGCTCCACGAGCTACGTCACCTCCCGCAAGATGGCCGAGAACCTGGGCGCGTCCGGCGATGGCACACAACACCACTGGCACAACATCGTCAGTTCGATCGCGCTTATCGTTCTCGTTCCCTTGTTCATCTTCACCTTTGGCTCGGTCCTTGGCCGCCCCTACGAGGAGGCTCTCGCGGCGCTGTCGCATCCCTTCGTGGCCCTTGTGATCGCGCTCACGCTTCTGGTCGGCCTGTACCACTTCCGGCTCGGGGTGCAGGTCGTGCTCGAGGATTACGCCCACGGCACGCCCCGGCGTGTCATGATCATCGCCGCCATCTGTGTCACCTATGCGATCCTGGCCATCGGCCTGTTCGCGGTGGCGCGGATCGCCCTCTGACTGGACCTGCCCGATGGTTGCCTATCCTTACGAAACGCATGCCTATGACGTGGTCGTGGTCGGCGCCGGGGGCGCGGGCCTGCGCGCAACGCTGGGCATGGTGGAACGCGGGCTCAAGACCGCCTGCATCACCAAGGTGTTCCCGACCCGCTCCCACACCGTGGCCGCGCAGGGAGGCATCGCCGCCTCGCTCGGCAACATGGGGCCGGACCACTGGCAATGGCACATGTACGACACCGTGAAGGGGTCGGACTGGCTGGGCGACATGGACGCCATGGAGTACCTCGCCCGCGAGGCGCCCAAGGCGGTCTACGAGCTCGACCACTACGGCGTGCCGTTCAGCCGGACCGAGGACGGCAAGATCTACCAGCGCCCCTTCGGCGGGCACACGACCGAGTTCGGGGAAGGCCCGCCGGTGCAGCGCACCTGCGCCGCCGCCGACCGCACCGGCCACGCCATCCTGCACACGCTCTACGGCCAGAGCGTGAAGCAGAAGGCCGAGTTCTACGTTGAATACTTCGCTATCGACCTCCTGATGGGCCCTGAGGGGGACTGCCGGGGCGTGATGGCCTGGAACCTCGCCCAGGGCACGCTGCACGTCTTCACCGCCAAGATGGTGGTGCTGGCGACCGGGGGCTACGGACGCGCCTACTTCTCGGCGACCTCCGCGCACACCTGCACCGGGGACGGCAACGGCATGGTGGCCCGCCAGGGCCTGCCGTTGCAGGACATGGAGTTCGTGCAGTTCCATCCGACCGGCATCTACGGTGCGGGCTGCCTCATCACCGAAGGCGCGCGGGGGGAGGGAGGCTACCTCACCAACTCCGAAGGCGAGCGGTTCATGGAGCGTTATGCGCCCACCTACAAGGACCTCGCGAGCCGTGACGTGGTCAGCCGCTGCATGACGCTCGAGATCCGCGAAGGCCGGGGCGTCGGTAAGCGCAAGGACCACATCCACCTGAACCTGAGCCACCTGCCGCCCGAGACGCTGCACGAGCGGCTGCCCGGCATCACGGAATCCGCTCGCATTTTCGCGGGCGTGGACCTCACCAGGGAGCCGATCCCGGTCCTGCCGACGGTCCACTACAACATGGGCGGCATCTCCACGAACATGTGGGGCGAGGTGTTGAACCCCACCGCCGAGGACCCCGACCGCGTGTCGCCCGGCCTGATGGCCGTGGGCGAAGCCGGGGTGGCGTCGGTGCATGGCGCGAACCGCCTGGGCTCGAACTCGCTGATCGACCTCGTCGTGTTCGGACGCGCTGCCGCGATCCGCACCGCCGAGATCGTCAAGCCGGGCACCCCGAATGCCGAGATCCCGGAGGAGGCGATCGACTTTGCCCTGGGCCGCTTCGATGCGATCCGACATGCCAAGGGCAACGTCGCCACGGCCGAGCTTCGGCAAGAGATGCAGCAGGCCATGCAGGAGGACGCCGCCGTCTTCCGGGACAGCAAGTCCTTGGCCCAAGGCGTGGGGCGCATGACTCAGGTGGCCGCCAAGCTCGACGACCTGAAGGTTTCGGATCGGGGCCTGATCTGGAACACCGATCTTGTCGAGACGCTCGAACTCACCAACCTGATGCCAAACGCGCTGGCCACCATCGTGGCGGCCGAGGCGCGCAAGGAAAGCCGCGGGGCCCATGCCCACGAGGACTTCCCCGAGCGCGATGATGTGAACTGGCGCAAGCACTCGCTGGCTTATGTTAACGGGACCGAGGTGCGGATGGACTACCGGCCTGTCCACACCGAGCCGCTGACGCCGCTCGATCAGGGCGGCATTGATCCCAAGAAGATCGCACCAAAGGCAAGGGTGTACTGATGCTTCGCATCGTCCTTCCACTTCTCGCGGGAACGGTCTTCCTGGCCGCCTGCGACCCTGGGCCCGTGGACCCCGAAAGTGCTGCCGTCGCTTGCGAGCGGCGGGCCCAAGGGGCGCAAGGGCCGACGGGTTCGGTCACTCTTGGCGCCAGCTCCGACGACGGTCCCTTCGTAGGAACCCAAATCGGGATCACCGGCGACTACCTGGCCGGACGTGATCCCCTCGACGTCTATGAGGCGTGCGTCTACCAGCGGACCGGCGCCGCGCCCATCCGACCGCCCCGCCTGCGGTCCTGAAAGGAGCCATCGGCATGAAACTCGCCCTGATCGTGACGCTCGGCCTCCTAGCCACCCCCGTCCTGGCCCAGACCACGGACGACGACACGCGCGCCAACGCGCTGATCACGCCCATGCTGCAGGAGCTTGCACCCGGCTACCATGGGCAGGTCCTGGCCGCCTGCGTCGTGGCGCACGCCACCTCCGACGAGAAGACCACGATGGCCAATGCCGCCGGTCCCTCGACCGAGATCGGCGCCATCATCACCGCAGTCATCAACCGGCCAGAGACGGTCGGCTGCGTCGAAGCCACGCTGAAGCAGTAACCCCCTGGCCCGGACGGACCGCCGTCCCGGCCTGTGATCCCGAGGAACCGAACGATGGTCCAGCTTCGCCTCCCCAAGAACAGCCGCATGAGCGTGGGCAAGACCTGGCCCAAGCCTGCGGGCGCGACCAACCTCAAGACGTTCCGCATCTACCGCTGGGATCCCGAAGATGGGGCGAATCCGCGCATCGACACTTATTTTGTCGATCTCGACAACTGCGGCCCCATGATCCTGGATGCCCTCATCTTCATCAAGGACCGGGTCGATCCGTCGCTTGCCTTCCGTCGCTCCTGCCGCGAGGGGATCTGTGGGTCCTGTTCGATGAACATCGACGGGGTGAACGCGCTGGCCTGCATCTCCGGCATCGATGAGGTCAAGGGCGACGTCCGCATCTATCCCCTGCCGCACATGCCTGTCATCAAGGATCTCGTCCCGGACCTGTCCCACTTCTTCGGGCAGCATGCGTCGGTGCGGCCGTGGCTGGAGACCTACACCAATGCTCCCGAGAAGGAGTGGCGGCAGTCCATCGACGACCGCAAGAAGCTCGATGGGTTGTACGAGTGCATCCTTTGCGCATGCTGCTCGACCGCCTGTCCCTCTTATTGGTGGAACGGCGATCGCTACCTTGGCCCTGCCGCCCTGCTCCATGCCTATCGCTGGATCGTGGATTCGCGGGATGAAGCCACGGGCGAGCGGCTCGACGACCTTGAGGATCCGTTCAAGCTGTACCGCTGCCATACGATCATGAATTGCGCCAAGGTCTGCCCCAAGGGGCTGAATCCGGCCAAGGCCATCATGGACATACGGGGCCTGATGCTGGAGCGGGTCGTCTGACGACCCCTCCCTCGGCCTACTCGGCGGCAACAGCCCGGTAGGTTGCTGCGTTCGCACAGAAGTCCGCGCTGCCCGTGGGGTCGTTGCTGTCGACGGCGATGCGGCAATAGCCCTCGGCGGCGCAATCCGCGCAGCACATGGCCGTGGCTATGTCGAGCGCGGGGTCCGTCTCGAGGCGCGCGGGCTCGAGACCGTTCAATTGGGCCATCCTGTTTCTCCTTTGGATCTGTTCGCACGACAGGGAGACGAGCCGCCGGATCTCGGCAGGGCTCAAGCCGTGATCCATCGCCTCCCGCACTAGCACGGCAGACGGGAAGCTCGGGGTCACGATGCGTCGCGTAGTCCAGTCCAGGCTGTTGGACCTCGGGCGCATGGCAGACCTCCCTCTGGCGCGTTCAACAAAGGCTAGCGGGGGTTCGTGCCCTCCGACATGATCCAGATCAAAACGAACTGATCGTGGGTATCAGGCAAAGGCGGCCTCAAGGGCGATCTCGATCATCTCGCCAAAACTCCGCTCGCGCTGATCGGCGGAAAGCTCTTCCCCCGTGACGATGTGGTCGCTGACGGTCAGGATGGCGAGGGCCCGGACTCCGTATCGAGCCGCGAGAATGTAAAGTTCGGCCGCTTCCATCTCTACGGCCAGGACGCCATGACGGGTCAACTGCTCGGTATGATCCGCCCGCTCCGTGTAGAAGGTGTCCGAGGAGAAGATGTTGCCGACATGAAGCCGTGTCCCCCGCGCCTGGCCTGCGCGATACGCCGCGGACAGCAATCCCCAGTCGGCGATCGGTGCGTAGTTCACCTCCCGCAGAATGGTCGAGGATGGAGTGGAGACCGAGCAGGCCGCCTGCGCCAGGATGACATCGCGAACGAGCGTGTGCGGCTGATAGCCTCCAGCCGAGCCCACCCGGATCAACGTCCTGGCCCCATAATCCCGGATGAGTTCGTTGGCATAGATGGACAGCGACGGCATGCCCATTCCAGATCCATGGATCGTGACGCGCTGTCCCCGCCAGATGCCGGTAAAGCCCAGCATTCCCCGGACCCGGTTTACGCAAACCGCATCGGTCAGGAATGTCTTGGCCGCCCATTCCGCGCGTAAGGGATCGCCGGGCATCAGCACCGTCTCGGCGATTTCGTCGGGCTTCGCTCCGATATGGATTGTCATGCCGTTCCGCTCACATTGCTTGGATCCTTGTGGCGCGTCCATGCAGCGGCGTCAAACCTGAGCGGACGGGCCGGACGCGACATGGCACGCCGTCTGGGCCCTGCATTCCGGACATGGTCTTCCCGTGCTATGCCAGCGGCAAAGGAGATCTCGAATGCGCCCATGCGTCGCTCTGACCCTTCTGGTCTTTTCGCTTCCGGAGTCGGGCCATGCGCAATCGCGTCCGGACGTCGACTTCATGATGGACCTATTCACGGATCTTCAGTCATTGTCCTTCGACAAGCATCGTGAATACTGTGGCTTCGTGGGCTATGACACAAACGGCCGATTTGTGGCCACGGAACCGAGGCCAGGAACCGAGGCTTCATGCCCACTCGATTGGCCGAGCGACATGGAAGTGGTTGCCACGTACCACACGCATGGCGCTTTCGATTTCACCTATTACAATGAATTGCCGTCGGACACCGACATGCTCAGCGACCAGAGCCTGGGTGTGAACGGCTGGATCGCCACCCCAGGGGGGCGCCTTTGGTTCACCGACTCAGAACGGATGGTCGCCAAGCAGGTCTGTGGGGTGGGATGCCTTCCAATCGCGCCCAACTTCTACAAAAGCCAAGCGGGCGAGATTGCGAAACGCTACAGCTATGACGAACTGGTGGATCGACTGGGCCGGTAATCGCCCCGTCGTTGTCCCGAAGCGCTTAGCGGACCATCAAATCCTCAAGCGGGCGCCCGGCCGCTTCGGCCTCATGGAACCAGCGGGGACGGCGACCCCGTCCCGACCATGTCTGCTCGGGATTGTCGGGATTGCGGAAACGCGGCGCGCTTGCTGGAGCTTGTTCCCCCTCCGGACGTCCCCGGCGCGTACGGCCCTGGTTCATCAGAGACATTAACTCGACCAAGGTGAAGCCATGCTCCCGCGCGGCGTCCTCGGCGGCTTTCAGCGCATTGCGCTTGTCCCGATCGCCCACTGTGGCGATCGCCTTATCGATATTGGCGCGAAGCTGCATCAGCTCCTTGCGCGACATGCTCTCGAATTCGTTCATTCTTCATTCCCTCGTTGATCTCCCGAAACCATCGACACTGGATATGAGCACCACATGGAAGATTTTTAGTCCATATAGCAGCCAATTCAATCACGCAATCGCGGCATCGCCAATCTTTTACCGATATTGCCATGACCTGCCCTAGGGTGAATTCCCGCCCTTGATGACCGACGGATGGGATTGTCGAGACCGGTCATCCCTGTCATGGCTCCGGGTCATGACCCGGACCGTCGCCATTCCCCTCTGGCTCCTGATCCTGATCCTGCTGTTCGCTGGCGTCACCTTCGCCTCGCATTTTCTTTTTCCGTCGGTGCGGTGGTTTTTCCGCCGCCGGATGGAGCGGGTGGTGGCGCGGCTCAACACCCGCCTGAAGCGTCCGATCGAGCCATTCAAGCTGGCCCGCCGCTACGACATGATCCAGCGGCTGATCTATGATCCCGCCGTTGCCCGCGCGGTGGCCGAGGAGGCCCATGCCCAAGGCATTCCCGAGAACGTGGCCTTTGAGCGGGCGCGCGACTTCGCCCGCGAGATCGTGCCGGGGTTCTCGGCTACAGTCTATTTCGGTTGGGGAACGCGACTGGCCCGGTGGCTCAGCCGATCCCTTTACCGGATCCGGCTGTCCGAGATCGATCTGGCGGGACTCGACCGGCTGCCTTCCGACGCTGCGGTCGTTTTCGTGATGAATCATCGGTCCAACATGGATTACGTGCTGGTAACCTGGCTGGTGTCCGGATCGGGTGCGCTGAGTTACGCGGTCGGGGAATGGGCTCGGGTCTGGCCGCTGTCGGGAATGATCCGCATGATGGGGGCCTTCTTCATCCGACGCCGCGACCGCGGGGCGCTCTACCGCAGGGTTCTCGCGCGGTATGTGCAATTGGCCACCGCCGGAGGCGTGACGCAGGCCATCTTTCCCGAAGGTCGGCTAAGCGTCGACGGCCGTATGGGCGAGCCTCGGTTGGGCCTTCTCAGCTACATCGTCGAAGGGGTGCCTGATCGTGCGCGCGACGTGATCTTCGTGCCGACGGCGCTGAATTACGACCGGGTGATCGAGGATCGTTTCCTCATCAAGGCAGGAGTGACTGGAGTCCGACGGTTTCGTCCCTCGCTGGCGGAGGTGATGGGCGGGCTGGGCCAGCATGTCTGGCGGCGGGTCACGCGGCGGTTCCGCGGTTTCGGCACCGCCAAGGTCGCCTTGGGGCAGCCCCTGTCGCTTCGGGCCTTTCTTGCCCAGGAGCCAGAGCATCCGACCGAGGCGCTCGCCGCCGAACTGATGAGAAGGGTGAGCGGGGTCATGCCCGTCGTGCCGGTCCCGCTCGTGGCGCGGCACCTGCTGGACGGCCTCCCCCGGACGCCGGAGGCGCTGGTTGCCGCCGTTCGAGCCGACCTATCCCATCTGGCGGCCAAAGGTCTCGATCTGCCCGGACGAGGTCCGGCCAAGATCGTGGAGGATGCGCTGGGCCTGCTTGACGACCGCGGCGTCGTCACGCGTGGGCCCGCGGGCGTCGCGCGCAAGCCGCACGAAGCCGACCTCTTTGCCTATTACGCGAGCAGCATCGCTCACCACTTCGCGACCTCGGCTGGGGACTGAATTTTTCCGTTTGGTAAAATTTTTGGCCTATGGCAGGCTCGGCCAGAATAACGCTCAACGGGGAGCCCCAGATGAACAGCCCGCAGACGCCCGGCGTCGTCCCGCACCGCCTCAATGGCGGACGGATCGCCGCCAACTTCTCGGACGCGCAACTGCCCTTCGACCAGCATGAAGCGCGTGTCGCGGCGGACCGCTGCTATTTCTGCTACGACGCCCCCTGCATCGCGGCTTGCCCGACCGAGATCGACATCCCGCTGTTCATCCGGCAGATCCTGGCCGGCAACCCCGAGGTGGCGGCCAAGACGATCTGGGACGCCAATATCTTTGGCGGCGCCTGCGCCCGGGTCTGCCCGACCGAGCAGCTGTGCGAAGGCTCCTGCGTCCGTGAGGTCGCCGAGGGCAAGCCGGTCGAGATCGGGCGGCTTCAGCGCTATGCCACGGATGCCGGTATGGCGACCAACACGCACCCTTATGCGCGTGCGCCCTCCACCGGCCGCCGCATCGCGGTAGTGGGGGCAGGGCCTGCAGGCCTGTCATGCGCGCATCGGCTGGCGATGCACGGCCATGACGTCGTGGTGTTCGACCGCCGCCTCAAGCCCGGCGGGCTGAATGAATACGGCATCGCCGCCTACAAGGTGCCCCATGACTTCGCGCAGGCCGAGGTGGACTGGCTGCTGCGGATCGGCGGCATCGAATTGCGGATGGGCGTGGAACTGGGCCGCGACATGAGCATCGACCAGCTTCGGCAGGATTTCGACGCGGTGTTCCTTGGCATCGGGCTTCAGGGCGTGAATGCCTTGCGTGCCCCGGGCGAGGACAAGGGCGAGGTGCGTGACGCCGTGGAGTTCATCGCCGGGCTGCGGCAGGCGCAGGACAAGGGCGCAATCCCCATCGGCCGCAGCGTCGTCGTCATCGGCGGTGGCATGACTGCTATCGACGCCGCCGTGCAGTCCAAGGCGCTGGGGGCCGAGAACGTCACCATCGTCTATCGCCGCGACCAGTCGCAGATGAGCGCGTCCGGCTACGAGCAGGACCACGCCAAGCATGTCGGCGTCCGCATCGTCCACGAGGCCGCGCCCGTGGAGATCCGGGGCAACGGCGTCGCCCACGAGGTCCAGTTCGCCTACACCGAGACCACGCCCGAGGGGCTGCGGATTTCCGACAACGGCTTCCGCCTCGAGGCTGATCAGGTGTTCAAGGCCATCGGCCAGACGCTTGGGGTGCTGCCCGACGGGATGTCGGCCATGGGGGGCAAGATCGATCCCACCAGCCTTCCCGCCGGAGTCTGGGTGGGCGGTGACTGCGCGCCGGGCGGGCAGGACCTGACGGTGACGGCTGCCGCGCAGGGGCGCGACGCGGCCGAGGCGATCCATGCGGCGCTGATGGGGAGGAACTGATCCATGGCGAATCTCGCGACCAACTTCATTGGGATCCGCAGCCCGAACCCGTTCTGGCTCGCCTCCGCGCCGCCCACCGACAAGGAGTACAACGTCCGCCGCGCCTATGAGGCCGGCTGGGGCGGGGTGGTCTGGAAGACGCTGGGCTCTGAAGGACCGCCCGTCGTTAACGTCAACGGCCCGCGCTACGGCGTGATCTACGGCGCCGATCGCCGCGTCATGGGCATTAACAACATCGAGCTGATCACCGACCGCCCGCTCGAGGTGAACCTGCGCGAGATCAAGTCGGTCAAGCGCGACTACCCGGACCGGGCGCTGATCATCAGCCTCATGGTGCCCTGCGACGAGGATTCGTGGAAATCGATCCTCGCCCGGATCGAGGACACCGGCGCGGACGGGGTGGAGCTGAACTTTGGCTGCCCGCACGGCATGGCCGAGCGCGGCATGGGCTCGGCGGTGGGGCAGGTGCCCGAATACATCGAGATGGTCACGCGTTGGGTGAAGACCCATTCGCGCATGCCCTGCATCGTGAAGCTGACGCCCAACATCAGCGACATCCGCAAGCCGGCCGAGGCGGCGAAGCGCGGCGGGGCGGATGCGGTTTCCCTCATCAACACCATCAACTCCATCACCAGCGTCGACCTCGACGACTTCGCGCCCGAGCCCAAGATCGACGGCAAGGGCACGCATGGCGGCTATTGCGGCCCGGCGGTGAAGCCCATCGCCCTCAACATGGTGGCCGAGATCGCGCGCTCGCCCGAGACGCGGGGCCTTCCCATCTCGGGCATCGGCGGCGTCACCACCTGGCGCGACGCGGCCGAGTTCATGGCGCTGGGGGCGGGCTCCGTGCAAGTCTGCACGGCGGCCATGACCTACGGCTTCAAGATCGTAGAGGAGATGATCACGGGCCTGTCTGCCTATATGGACAGGAAGGGTTTCACCTCGGTCGATCAACTCGTAGGCCGCGCGGTGCCGAACGTCACCGACTGGCAGTTCCTGAACCTTAACTACGTCACCAAGGCACGGATCGACCAGGACCTGTGCATCTCATGCGGGCGCTGCTTTGCGGCCTGCGAGGACACGTCCCACCAAGCTATCGCGATCAACCCGGGCCGGGTCTTCACCGTCAAGGATGAGGAATGCGTGGCCTGCAACCTGTGCGTGGACGTCTGCCCCGTGCAGGACTGCATCACCATGGTGGAACTGCCCAAGGGCACCATGGACCCGCGCACCGGGATCGTGGTCGGGGACTATGCCAACTGGACCACGCACCCCAACAATCCCATGGCCCGCGCGGCGGAATAAGGGGCCGGGTTGGCTGACCTCATCGAGCGGCTCGGGCTGTCGGGGCCCGGGCAGGCCTTTATCCTGTTCGGCGCCACCGCGGTCTTCCTGGCGGCGCCGGACATCGATCTCATGCTCCTACGGCTCCTGCATCACCGGTCCATCCTGACGCATTCGGTGCTGCTGCCGTTCCTCGTGCTCTGGTTTCTGCCGGCGCTCGGTCCTGCGGCAGCGGCCGGGGCCTTCCTGGGCGTGGCGATCCACCTTTCGGCGGACCTCCTGTCGCCCGCGCGCGGTTATGGCCAGATCTACCTGCCCGAACCGTTCCAAGTCGGCCTGGGGGGCTGGAGCCATGTCTGGCTCCTCCTCAACGCCTTGGCTGCGGCATGGCTGGCCGTGGCGATCCTGCCGGTCGGTGAAGGCTGGCGCCTCCTTGCCGCAGGGACAGGTGTGGTGGCGGCCCTCTGCTATGGCTTGGGTAACGAACGGTCGATCATGGCGGTTATCGTAGCGCTCGCCGTGGTCGGGGCCGGCCAGTACGCCTATCTCTGGCTCCAGCCGCACTAGGCGGGGTTGCACGGGCTCTCTCCCGTTCCCACCTTGGAACCTTCCGACCCCCGAGGAACGCGCATGGAACTCTCCGTTCTCGACCTTTGCCCCATCGTGGAGGGTGGTGACGCTGCGCGCGCCCTTGGCGAATCCGTGACCCTCGCCCAGGAGGCGGAGCGGCTGGGCTTCCACCGTTTCTGGCTGGCCGAGCATCACAACATGCCCGGCATTGCCTCATCGGCCACGCCGCTCGCCATCCAGCATGTGGCGGCGAACACGAGGACGATCCGCTTGGGCGCGGGCGGGATCATGCTGCCGAACCATGCCCCGCTGGTCATCGCCGAGCAGTTTGGCACGCTCGCCTCGCTTCACCCGGGGCGGATCGACCTCGGGCTTGGCCGGGCGCCGGGGACGGACATGCTGACTGCCCGTGCCCTTCGGCGTCACATGGCCGAGGAGGACAGCTTTCCCCAGGATGTGGTCGAGCTTCTGGGCTACCTGTCTAAGGAAGGGGAGGGAGCGCGCGTTCAGGCCGTGCCCGGCGCAGGGACCGAGGTGCCGGTCTGGATCCTGGGCTCCTCGCTTTATGGCGCGCAACTCGCGGCCTATCTGGGTCTGCCCTATGCCTTCGCCTCGCACTTCGCCCCGGCCCATCTGGAGGAGGCGCTGGAGGTGTACCGCGCGACCTTCCGTCCGTCCCAGTGGCTCGATGCGCCCTACGCCATGGTTGCTATGGGCGCCTGTGCTGCTGCGACGGACGCCGAGGCCGATCATCTGCGGACCTCGCAGGTCCTCTCCTTTGCCCGGCTCCGCACTGGCAAGGCGGGCAAGCTGCCCCCGCCGGGTTCGCTGGCCGAGGTATCCCGGGACGCGATGGTCGGGGTGAACCATGCCCTGTCCCTGTCGGCCGTGGGCAGTCCGGCCACCGTGCGCCGCAAGCTGGAAGAGGTGACAGCCCGCTACAAGCCCGACGAGATCATCCTGGCCGGCATGATCTACGACCTCGATGCGCGGCTCACCTCCCTTCGCATCATGGCCGAGGCCGGGCAGGAGCTTTGCGCGGCGGCCTAGAAGGCGACCAGCAGGAGCGCCAGAAGCAGGAGAATCGCCCAGGCTTGCCAGAGGACGCGGACGGAGGCATGGACCTCTGCCGCGCCGATGGCCTTGCGCCCTTGTGGGTGAACCCAAGGCAAATCCTGCATTGTGCCGTGATAGGACCGGGGACCCGAGAGGGCCACGTCGAGGACGCGCGCCATGGCAGCCTCGGGCCAGCCCGCGTTGGGGGAACGGTGCAGGCGGGCGTCGCGGATGATCGGGCCCCAGGCGGCGCGTGGCCGTGTCAGCCAGATCAGCGCCGCCGAAAGCCGCGCGGGAATCAGGTTCAGCCCATCGTCGAGCCGGGCAGCCGCCCAGCCGAACTGCTCGTAACGGGGGGTGCGGTGGCCGATCATGCTGTCGGCGGTGTTGACCAGCTTGTAGATCAGTAGGCCCGGCAGGCCCGCCACCGCAAACCAGAAAGCGGGCGCCACAACGCCATCGGAGAAGTTCTCCGCCGCGGACTCGACGGCGGCGCGCGCCACGGCAGGCTCGTCCATGGAGGCGGTGTCGCGTCCCACGATCATCGCCACTGTGCGCCGTCCCTCCGGCAGGGACAGCCGCAGCGCGCGGGCGACGGCCTGGACGTGGTCGGCCAGGGATCGCTGCGCGAGGAGGATCGCCCCGACGATCACCTCGGCCAGGCTCCCCGGCAGGGCGGCCAGCGCCCAGCCCAGCAGCATCGCCGCCACGACAAGGAGGCCGAGCGCAAGGACACCCTTCCAGCGGCGGTTCCCCCCTTCGTTGAAGCGTTCGTCGGCCCAGGCGACGGCGCGCCCCATCAGGACGGCGGGATGAGCCCAGCGATCCCAGAGGGCGCGGGGCTCGCCGAAGATGGCATCCAGGAGCAGCGCAAGGACCAGGCTCACAGCGCGGCCTCGATCCGATCCCAGCGATCCGGGGCGGGAAGGCCAAGGCGCAGCCAGGTGGCGGAGTAGGGGAAGACGCGGCTCAGCACATGCCCGCGCGCGAGGCGGTCGTGCCAGGCCTGCGCGTCATCCACTTCGTACAGGCGGAACAGTGTGGTACCTGCCGCGACCCTCGCCCCCCGAGCCGTGACAAGCGCATCCATGCGTGCCGCATCGCGGTTCAGTCGGTCGCGGGTGGCTTTGGCCCAGGTCCGGTCGGCCAGCGCCGCCGCTCCGATTGCCAGCGCCGGGCCCGAGACGGCCCAAGGCCCCAGAGCCTCGCGTAGCCGATCAGCCATGGGGCCGGGCGCCAGGATCGCGAAGCCGAGCCGAACCCCGGCTAGGCCCCAGAACTTGCCAAAACTCTTGAGCACGACAACGCCCGGCGCAGCTGCCCGCGCCACATGGGTGTCCTTGGGAAGGACATCGCAGAAACTCTCGTCGATGATGGCGAGGGGGCGGGCGCCGATCTCTCCGGGTGTCCAGAGCCGGCCGTCGGGATTGTTGGGATGGACGAAGACGCCGGGCGCATCCGGGGCGTTCGACGCTGGCACTCCGGCGGTCAGGAAGCTTGCGGCGTATTCATTATAGGTCGGGCCGGGAATGTGAACGCAAGCGGCCTCTGTGGCATGGGGCAGGCGTGCGATGATAGCGGATAGGCCCGGCGCGGGGATCACCTCTGCGCCCTCGGGGACGTTCCAAAAGCTCCGGGCCGCCGCGGTGAGCGCGTCGGCCGCGGCCCGGTCGGGCAGGGCAGTCCAGGCGTGGTCCGGAAGGGGTGGGAGGGGGTAGGGCACCGGGTTGATCCCGGTGGACAGGTCCAGCCAGTCAGCCCGCGCACCGCCCCAGCGGACCATCGCCGCATCAAGGCCCCCGCCGTGGTCGCGGGCCGTCATGCCTCCTCCGGCAGGGGCGGGTGGCGGGTGACGAAGTGGCCCTTCACCCCCTGCGGCCACAGCTTGTAGGGCACCTGGCCCGATCCGCTGCCATCGTGGAGCGCGGCCCAGGCGACGATCGCCTCAGCAGCCTCCGGCGTCGGCTCGAAGCGGCCCAGCGTGTAGGACAGCTTGCCCTGCGCCTGCACCGCGACGTTGCAGCCGTGGTCGCAACCCATCAGGCAAGCCACGCGTCGGGTCCGAAGATCGGTGCCCTCCACTGCCGCCTCGACCAGAGCGGCCAGTCGGGCACCTGGCACCTCGGCCCCCTGCTCGGGGCCGGGCCAGTCCTCGCGCTTGCAGGTTTCGCAGATGGTGATCCAAGTGGGCATGGACCGGCGTTCAACCGGATTCCGGTCGCCCCCGCAAGGGCCGCCGGATCAGGCCGCCCGCGCCAGCGCCTCGCGCCCATGCGGGGCAAGGAGATCCAGGTTCGGCCCGATGGGCACGATGCGGAACGGATTTATGCGGTCATGGCTGTAATGGTAGTGCCGCGCGATGTGGTCGAGGTGGACGGTCTCGGCCACGCCCGGCATTTGGAAGATGTCGCGCGTGAAGGCCCACAGGTGGGGATACTCGATCAGCTTGCGCCGGTTGCACTTGAAATGCCCGTGATAGACCGTGTCGAAGCGGATCAGCGTGGTGAACAGGCGAATATCGGCCTCGGTCAGCCGCTCGCCCATAAGGTAGCGTTGGCCGGCCAGCCGCTCCTCCAGCCAGTCCATCGTGTCGAACAGGGGACGGACGGCCGCGTCATAGGCCTCTTGGGACTCGGCGAAGCCCGACTTGTAGACGCCATTGTTGAGCGTGTCATAGATGCGGGCGTTCACCGGCCCGATGGCGTCGCGCAGGTCTGAGGGCCAGAGGTCGAGGGTGTTGCCCGTGATCCCGTCCCAGGCCTGGGTCAGCATCCGGATGACCTCGGAGGACTCGTTGTTGACGATCCGCTCGCGCTCCTTGTCCCACAGGACGGGGACGGTGACCTTGGTGCTCACCTGGGGGTCGCTCTTGGTGTAGATGTCCCGCAGGAAGGGCAGGCCGTAGAGCCGGTCCCCGGTCGTGCCCGGAAAGTCGGTTGAAAAGGTCCAGCCGTCCTTCAGCATGTCGGGGTGGACGACCGATACGTCGATATGGGGCTCCAGGCCCTTGAGGGCGCGAACGATCATCGTGCGATGGGCCCAAGGGCAAGCATGGCTCACATACAGATGGTAGCGCCCGGACTCGGCTCGAAAGCCGCCGTCCCCCGAGGGGCCGGCCGCGCCGTCCGCCGTCACCCAGTTGCGGAGCACCGAGTCCGGGCGGTCGAAGGCGCCCCCCTTGACGCGGGCCACCGGCGCCTCGACCCACTTGCCGTTCTCGAGTTGCCCCATACCGCGTCTCCCTGCTGAACCGTGATGCGGACCTAGCCGCTCGGGCGGGGGAGGAAAGGCGCAGAGGGGTCCGCACCCGCGCACAGAAGGCAGGCGATGTCGCAGTTCGGCGCAGGGTGACGCTTCTCCCTTTGCGCTCGCGGCAATCAGCGGTTAGGAGGACGTGAGACGAAGCCCTGCGGGGCCGGACAGGTGGCGTGAGGGGGTCGACCCAGACCGGGGGTCCCTGACGCGCATCGTCAGACGGGGCTCCGCCCCGAGGCCGGCATCCCGCTCCCAACCCGGCCCGGGAGCCCTGTTCATGCGCGCCATTCTTCCCCTCCTTGCGGTTCTGCTGCCCAGCGCGGCGCTTGCCCATCCGGGCCACCTGAACGAGTTCGATGGCCACCAGCACTATATGGCCGCCTGGGCTCTCCTGGCCGCGATCGCCGGGTCCTCTTGGCTGATCTGGACCGAGCTGCGGTCCTCCAAGACCACCAGAACCCAGCGGGCGGAGGACGACGAGGCCGGCGCATGAACGGCGACCGCATCGGGGTCCTGCTCTGCGGCCACGGCTCACGCGATGCGGGCGCGGTGGCCGAATTCGCCGAACTCGCCGCCGCACTGCCCGCCCACCTGCCATCTGACTGGCTGGTCGAGCATGGCTACCTGGAGTTCGCCAACCCCGTCCTGCGCGACGGGCTCGAGGCGCTGAAGGCCAAGGGCGCGACGCGCATCCTAGCCGTGCCTGGCATGCTGTTCGCGGCGATGCACGCCAAGAATGACATTCCGACGGTGCTTTCGACTTGGTCGGCCAAGTCGGGCCTGCCCGTCGCCTATGGGCGCGAGCTGGGCGTGGACCCCAAGATGATCGCCGCCGCGGGTGCCCGCGTGCGCGAGGCGCTGGCCCGCGCCGACGCGGAGCATGGCCCCGTGCCGCTGCACGAGACCTGCCTTGTGGTGATCGGACGCGGCGCATCGGACCCCGATGCCAATGCGAACGTCTCCAAGGTCGCGCGGATGCTGTGGGAAGGGTTGGGCCTTGGCTGGTGCGAGGTCGGCTATTCGGGCGTGACCTTCCCGCTGGTGGAACCCTGCCTGACGCACGTCGCGCGGCTGGGCTACCGTCGCATGGTCGTGTTCCCGTACTTTCTGTTCTCGGGCGTGCTGGTGGACCGCATCTACGGCTTCACCGACCGCGTGGCGCAGGCACATCCGGGGATCGAATGGGTCAAGGCCGACTACCTGGGCCTGCACCCCGAGGTGCTCCGGACCTTCGCCGAACGCGCGACCGAGCAGATCGACGGCGTGCCGCCGCCCAACTGCCAGATGTGCAAGTACCGCACGCAGGTCCTGGGCTTCGAGGCCGAGGTGGGCAGCCCTCAGGAAAGCCACCACCATCACGTCGAGGGGCAGGGGGCGTCCGCGCCCGGCGCGAACGTGGCGGATTGCACGTTCTGCGACGATTTCTGCACTGGGCTCTGCCGGCTCAAGGTCGCGGCGGTGGAGCCGTTCGGTCATGTGTCGCATTCCGCAGGTGGTCATCTGCACGACCATGGCGACGGACAGATCCACTGGCACGGGCCGTCGCACGGCCATTCGCATGACCATGGGCACTCCCACCATGAGCACTCGCATGGTCATGACCACCAGCACCCGCGCTACCCGCACGAGGATCACCCGCTGGGGCCGCTCAGCGCGCTGGCGACACTGAAGAAGCGCTGAGCCCCGTCCAGCCCTAGACATCCCCGCCGGAGGCCCGCCTCCGCCCGTGCCGAGGCTTGCCCATGCGCCGCTATCTCAAGGACCCTGCCGCGATCTATGCGGAAAGCTTCGCGACCGTGGAGCGGGAGGCGCGGCTCGACCGCTTTCCGGATGGGATGCGCCCGCTGGTCACGCGGGTGATCCACGCCTGCGGCATGGTCGAGGTCGCGGACCGGCTCGCCTATTCCCCTGACGCGGGCGAAGCTGGCCGCCAGGCGCTGTTCGCCGGGGCTCCGGTCATCTGCGACTGCGAGATGGTGGCAGCAGGCATCATCCGGTCGCGCCTTCCGGCCGGCAACGAGGTCTTGGTCACCTTGAACGAGCCCGGCGTGCCCGAACTGGCGCAACGGCTCGGCACAACGCGCTCGGCGGCGGCCGTGGAGTTGTGGGAGGGACGGATCGCGGGGGCAGTGGTCGCCATCGGCAACGCGCCCACGGCGCTGTTCCACCTGCTTGAACGCTTGGACGCGGGTTGGCCCAAGCCGGCGCTGATCCTGGCCTTTCCCGTAGGCTTCGTGGGAGCCGCTGAAAGCAAGGCCGAGATCGCTGCCGACCCGCGCGGGGTTCCTTTCGTGGCTCTCAAAGGGCGGCGCGGCGGGTCAGCCATGGCAGCGGCGGCGGTGAACGCGCTCGGGGGCGAGCGGGCGTGACCCCCTGGCTCCATGTCGTGGGCCTGGGCGAGGATGGGCTTGCGGGGCTGTCGCCAGATCTTTGCGCGCTTGTGCTGGACGCCGAGGTGCTGGTCGGCGGGGCGCGACACCACCAACTGACTGCCGGGGCGCGGGGCGAGCGGATCGCCTGGCCCTCGCCATGGGATGCGATGGAGGACAGGCTGCGCGGGCTGCGCGGTCGTTCGGTGATCGTCCTTGTCACGGGTGACCCGCTCTGGTTCTCGGCCGGAGAGCGGATCGTGGAGGCGTTTTCGGGCGAGGTGCTGATCCATCCACACCCGTCGGCCTTTCAACTGGCGGCGGCGCGGATGGGCTGGCCCCTGGATGGGACGGACTGCCTGACCGTCCATGGCCGCCCGGTCGAGCGGATCTTGCCCAGCTTTGCCCCCGGAGCGCGGCTCCTGATCCTGTCGCACGGACCGGCGACGGGGCGCGACCTCGCCCGTCTGCTGGTCGCCCAAGGCTACGGCCCAAGCCGCATGACCGCGCTCTCGCATCTGGGCGGTCCCGAGGAGGCGCGCCTGGAGGGTCAAGCCGGGGAATGGACCGGGGATGTTCCGCTCCTGACCACCTTCGCCGTGGAATGCCTGACGGGGCCCGAGACGCGGCTCCTGCCCCGGACGGGCCTGCCAGACGACGCCTTCCAGTCCGACGGCACGATGACCAAGCGCGAGGTGCGGGCGGCCACGCTGGCCAAGCTGATGCCGATGCCCGGGGCGCTCCTTTGGGACGTGGGACTGGGGAGCGGATCGGTTGCCATCGAATGGCTGCGCGCCGCCAAGGGGGCAAGGGCCATTGGCGTCGAGCCCCGGGCCGACCGCCGGGCGATGGCGGCGGCCAACGCGCTCGCGCTGGGCGTCCCGGATCTGGACATCGTGGCGGGCGAGGCGCCAACCGCCTTGGCCGGATTGCCCGCCCCCGATGCCGTGTTCCTGGGTGGCGGCCTCTCCAAGGCGGCTTTCGAGGCCGCTTGGACGGCCCTGAAGCCCTATGGCCGCTTGGTCGCCAACGCCGTCACGCTGGAGGCTGAGGCGGTGATGCTGGACCTGCACCGCCGGCAGGGCGGCGACCTGATCCGCCTTGCCGTCCAGCGGGCCGAGCCTGTCGGCCGCCTCACCGGATGGCGGCCGTCGATGGAGGTGATGCAGTGGAGCCTCGTGAAATGACCGGGCGGCTGATCGGCGTGGGCGTGGGACCGGGCGCGCCCGACCTCCTGACCCTGCGCGCCGCGCGCTTGATCGAGGACGCGCGCGTGCTGGCCTACCCGACCCTCGCCGGATCGCCCTCCTTTGCCCGCTCCATCGCCGCCGCGCATGTGCGCGAGGGAGCCGAGGAGATCGCCATCGACATCCCCATGACCCCCGCGCGCGAACCCGCGCAGGCGGCCTACGACGCCGGGGCCGCGCGCATCGCGACGCGGCTGGAACAGGGGCAGGATGTGGTCTGCCTCTGCGAGGGGGACCCTATGTTCTACGGCTCCTTCATGTATCTCCAAGCCCGGCTTGCTCCCCGTTTCGCGACCGAGGTGGTGCCCGGCGTGACTTCGGTCGCGGCGGCGGCGGCGCTGGCGCGGCTGCCTTTGGGCGCGCGGGAGGGACGGATTGCCGTGCTGCCCGCGACCCTGCCGGACGAGGCGCTCCGGGCTGGGTTCCAGGCGCATGAAACGGTCGCGCTTCTCAAGCTCGGCCGCCACTTCCCGCGCGTGCGGGCGCTGCTCGAGGCTCTCGGACTGACCGACCGTTCCACCTATGTCGCCCGTGCGACGCTCGCCGAGGAACTGGTCCTGCCGCTCGCGCAGGCGCCCGCCGAGGCGCCGTATTTCTCCCTGCTTCTCGTGTCCAAGGACTCCGACCCATGGCTCTGACCCCGGCGGTGATCGCCCTCACGACCAGCCCTGTCGCGCGCCAGGTGGCCGATGCGCTGGGCGCGCCGCTGCATGGCCGTGCGGGGCGCGTGCCGGACGCGGACGTAGCTTTCGACGACACGCTGGAGCAGGTCCGCACCCTGTTCGCCGCCGGGGTGCCCGTGGTGGGCGTTTGCGCGGCGGGCATCCTGATCCGCGCCGTCGCGCCGCTTCTTGCGGACAAGCGCGCCGAGCCGCCCGTCATCGCCGTGGCCGAGGACGGGAGCGCGGTCGTGCCGCTGCTAGGCGGGCATCGGGGCGCGAACGCCCTGGCGCGGAGCATCGCGGAGTTGCTGGGCGTGCAGGCTGCCGTGACGACGGCGGGGGACGCGGCGCTGGGTTTGGCCCTGGACGAGCCGCCCGAAGGGTGGTGGCTTGCAGAGCCTGAGAAGGCCGGGGCCGTCATGGCGGATCTCCTGTCGGGGCAGGGCGCGCGCCTCACGGGCGAGGCGGCTGGTGAGGCGCGCTGGCTCGACACCCTCCCGCCTGGGACGGACATCGAGGTCGCCTGCACGACCGCTCCCGCGCCTGCGGCATCGCTCCACTTCGCGCCGCAAAAGGCAGTGCTGGGCGTCGGCGCGTCGCGCGGATGCCCGCCGGAGGAGTTGGCCGATCTCGTCCGCGCCACACTGGCCGAGGCGAACCTCGCCCCCGAGGCGCTGGCCGGCATTGGCACGCTCGACCTCAAGGCCGACGAGCCTGCGATCCTCGACCTGTCCCGTGCGCTCAGCGTGCCCCTCCGCCTGTTCACGGCCGCCCAGTTGGAAGCGGAGGCCTCACGCCTCGCGACTCCATCAGACACCGTCTTCGCCGAGGTCGGCTGCCATGGCGTGTCGGAAGGGGCGGCGTTGGCCTTTGCCGGACCCGAGGGGCAACTCGCTGTCACCAAGCGCAAGTCGCGGAACGCCACTTGCGCCGTCGCCATTGTGCCCACCCCGATCACCGCGCTCGCCGGGCGTCCGCGCGGACGCCTGTCCATCGTGGGCATCGGGCCCGGTCAGGCGGCTTGGCGCACGCCGGAAGCATCCCGCCTCATCGCCGAGGCCGAGGAACTGGTGGGCTACGGCCTCTACATCGACCTTCTCGGTCCGCTCGCCATCGGCAAGCCCCGCGCCGACTTTCCGCTGGGCGGCGAGGAGGACCGCTGCCGTTATGCGCTGGAGCGGGCGGGGGAGGGGCGGAACGTGGCGCTGGTCTGTTCGGGCGATGCGGGCATCTACGCCATGGCCGCGCTGGTCTTCGAACTGCTGGACCGCGAGGTGCATGGCGTTTCGGACGCGGCACGGCGGGCCGAGGTCATCGTGACACCCGGCATCTCCGCGCTCCAGGCCGCCGCTGCGCGGGCGGGGGCGCCGCTCGGGCACGACTTCTGTGCCGTGTCGCTGTCCGACCTCCTCACCCCGCGCGAGGACATCCTGCGCCGGCTGACGGCGGCGGCCGAGGGCGACTTCGTGATGGCGCTCTACAACCCCGTCTCGCGCACGCGGCGCACCTTGTTGGCCGAGGCGCGGGACATCCTGCTGAAGCACCGCCCCGCCGAGACGCCCGTCCTGCTCGCCTCCAACCTGGGCCGCCCGCAGGAGCAGCTCTCCTACCGTCGCCTCGCCGATCTACGGGTGGACGAGGTGGACATGCTGACCGTGGTCCTGATCGGCTCGTCCCAAAGCCGGATCGTCCAGCGCGGCGAGGGGCCAAGGCTCTACACCCCGCGCGGCTATGCCAGGAAGGTGCCCGCATGACCGTCCACTTCATCGGCGCGGGGCCGGGCGACCCGGAGCTTCTGACCCTCAAGGCGCAGCGCCTGATCGCCTCCTGCCCGGTCTGCCTTTATGCCGGCAGCCTCGTGCCCGAGGCGGTGGTCGCGGGGGCCCCGCCCGGCGCGCTGGTGCGGGACACCGCGCCGCTGACGCTGGACGAGACGCACGCGCTGATCGTGGAAGCGCATCGGCAGGGCAAGGACGTGGCGCGGGTGCATTCGGGCGACCCCTCGCTCTATGGCGCGATCGCCGAGCAGATCCGACAGCTGCGGGCAGATGGCATCCCTTACGACATTACGCCCGGCGTGCCCGCCTATGCCGCCGCCGCAGCCGCGCTGGGACAGGAGCTCACGGTGCCCAGCGTGGCCCAGAGCATCGTCCTGACGCGCATGTCCATGCAGTCCACCGCCATGCCCCAAGGTGAGACGCTGGAGAACTTCGCGGCCTCGGGCGCGACGCTGGCCATCCATCTGGGCGTGCGGGCGCTGCGGGACATCGTGCGGCGGCTTTCGCCATTCTATGGCGAGGATTGTCCGGTGGCGATCTGCGTCCGCGTGGGCTGGCCGGACCAGATGATCCTGCGCGGCACCCTCGCCGACATTCACGCCAAGGTGCGCGAGGCCAAGGTCACCCGCACGGCGCTGATCCTGGTGGGCCCGGCGCTGGGCGAATCGGCGGACTTCCCGGACAGCGCCCTTTACGACCCGTCGCGTCCCCATGTGCTGCGACCACGGGTCCGTGTCGCCGGTGGAACGGATTGAAGGCACCCCCTGCGCCGGGCTGGCCCGATGGCAACGTCGGCTCGACCTTCAATCCAATTACTTGATTTTAACCGAGCTTCGGTCATTGTCGATTCGAGGGGAGGAGGCCCCGAGTCCATGACAGAAGACCTGCCGGAAGCTGTGCGCCTGGGGTTGGAAGCCGCACGAGCCGCCGCCACGAAGCGTTCGAATCGTCTATGCGTTCACGAGGGCGACAAGATCCACAAGGTGCTGCGGATGTGGGAAAGCGGGTTCGCCCTCGCCGCTTCCGATGCGCCGCCGCTTCGGGGCTATGTGGACCTGTACGATGGGCCGCGCCACCTGTCCTCCTGCCTTGTCGTCGCCTCGCCCGGAGAGGAAGCCGGTGAACGGCGTTACGAGTTCAAGAGGCATACGCCAGTAAGCGACCGTCCCGCCGCAGACTTCGAGCGGACCGAAACCGCCCCCGCCGCTCTGATCCCGCCGCACTTCTGAAGGCCGCAGGCACGTTCTGGAGGCCATGACGGCGTGAGCCAGCCTTGGCTAGTCCAACGCGGTCATTCCGAAGGTGCTGGCGGCTCAGGTCAGGTCGCAGGCCTGGGTTCGAGCCGCCAGCATCCCTTGGTCACTGCACGTCCGCGAAGGCCCGACGCAGACGCTCCACCGCCTCGGCCACCACGGCCCGAGGGGCTGCGATGTTCACGCGCACGAAACCTTCGCCCCCGGTGCCGAAGCTCGGCCCGTCATTGACGGCGATCCGGGCCTCCCGCGCGATGCGGCGCGTGATCTCATCGGCCGGCATGCCGAGCCCACGGAAATCCACCCAGGCCAGATAAGTTGCTTCGATGGGCATGGAGCGGACGCCGGGAATGGCGTTCACGCCGTCATCGAAAAGCTGCCGGTTGCCATCGAGATAGCGGGTCAGTTCGTCCACCCAAGCCGCGCCCTCGGGCGAATAGGCGGCGGTCGCCATACGCATCCCGAAGGCATTGGGCGAGATGCCGAGCGCGGCGAGCCGTGCCGCGAACGGCGCGCGGAGCGTGGCGTCCGGCACGATGACGTTGCCGATATGCGCCCCCGCGATGTTGAAGGTCTTGGTGGTCGCCGTCATCATCACCAGCCGGTCCTCGACCCCCGGGATCAGTGCCATGGGGGTGTGCTTCTGGTCCGGCATGACGAGGTCGTGGTGGATCTCGTCCGACACGAGCACGAGATCGTGGCGGCGGGCGAAGTCGGCGACCTGCTCCAGCTCCGTGCGGGTCCAGACCCGGCCGCCGGGGTTGTGGGGCGAGCAGAGGATCACCATCCGCTCCCGGCCGGTCATCCGCGCATCATAAGCGGCAAAGTCCATGACGTAGCGGTCGCCATCAAAGGCGAGGGGGCATTCTGTCACGCTCCGCCCCGCCGCGCGGATCACCCGCGCGAAAGCATGGTAGACGGGCGTGAACAGCACCACGGCATCGCCCGGCTTCGTCCAGGCATCCACGGCCAGGCCCACGCCGTTGACGAGGCCGTGGGTGGTGGTGATGGCCTCGGGGGCGACGTCCCAGCCATGACGCTGGCGCATCCACCACTGGATCGCGGTCAGGTAGGGGCGGTCGTCGCCGAAATAGCCGTAAACGCCGTGGGCCAGCATGGCCTCAAGTTCGCGCTGGATGGGGGCGGCGGCGCGGAACTCCATGTCCGCCACCCACATGGCGAGGCCGTCATCGGGCGGAACGCCGTAAAGCGGCTCCATCATGTCCCACTTGACGCAATGGGTGCCGCGCCGGTCGATGGGCGTGTCGAAGGTCATCTGGATCTCCCGTCTGCGGCCCAAGGGGTGCCAGCCGAGCGCGCAAGCCGCAAGGGCAAGCGGTTGCACGGATGGCGGCGCTGTCCTACATCGCGTGCCATGAGCATGCGTTCCATCCTCCTGCACCCCGACCCGCGTCTGAAAGCCGTGGCGAAGCCCGTGACCGTCCTCGACGACGCGTTGCGTTCGCTGGCCGAGGACATGCTCGAGACGATGTACGATGCGCCGGGCATCGGCCTTGCCGCGCCGCAGGTCGGAGTCCTGAGCCGTCTCATCGTCATGGACTGCGTCAAGGACGACAGGGAGCCGCCACGGCCCATCGTCCTCGTGAACCCCGAGATCGTCTGGAGTTCCGAGGAAACGGCGCCCTACGAGGAAGGCTGCCTGTCCATTCCCGACCATTTCGCTGATGTGACCCGCCCCCGAGAGGTCGAGGTGATCTGGACAGACCTCGACGGGAACGCTCAGCGGGAGCGTTTCGATGGCTTGTGGGCCGTCTGCGTGCAGCACGAGATCGACCATCTGAACGGGAAGCTGTTCATCGACTACCTGGGGCCGATCAAGCGCGGCGTCATCACCCGCAAGATGGAGAAGCTGAAGCGCGACCTCGCTCGCGAGAAGCCGGCACCCAAGGGCCACGAGGCCGCCCGGCTTTGATCCGCCCCATCGTCCAAGTCCCCGACCCTGTCCTGCGCGAGACCTGCGCGCCGGTCGAGGCGTTCGACGCCGCGCTGCGGGATCTGGCCGACGATATGCTCGCCACGATGTACGACGCGCCGGGCCGGGGCCTTGCCGCGCCGCAGATCGGGCGGCCGATCCGGCTTTTCGTCATGGACGTCGCCTGGAAGGAGGGGGAGCCCCGGCCGCAGGTGTTCGTCAATCCCGAGATCGTCGAAGCCTCTGATGAGCGCGTCACCCGTGAGGAAGGGTGCCTCTCCATCCCGGGGCGGACGTCCCGTGTGTCGCGTCCCGCCGATATCGCCCTGCGCTGGCAGGATCTTGACGGTGCGCCCCAGGAGGGCCGGTTCGACGGCTTCGCGGCCACCTGCGTGCAGCACGAGCTCGACCATCTCGATGGCGTGCTTTGCATCGACCGGGAGGAGCCGCCGTCCGAGGAGCCGGGCGCGTGACCCGCGCTGTGCTCCCCTGGCCCAACCCGATCCTGCGCAGCCCCGCCGCGCCGGTCGAGGCGATCACCGACGAGATCCGCCTGCTATGGGACGAGATGATCGAGGTCATGGAGGCCATGCCCGGCGTGGGCTTGGCCGCGCCGCAGATTGGTGTGTCTCTGGCCCTGGCCGTCGTGGATGCTTCCGAGGCACGGGGGCAGGCGGTGCGGATGGCGAACCCCGAGGTGCTGCATGCCAGCGTCCAGTTGCGCGAGCATGAGGAAGCCTCTCCCAACCTGCCGGGCGTTTCGGCGGTGATCGCCCGTCCCCGCGCCGTGACGGTGCGGTTCCTGAACGACCGCGGCGAGGTCGAGGAGCGTGATTTCGTGGGACTTTGGGCGACCAGCGTCCAGCACCAGATCGATCACCTCGCCGGCCGGATGTATTTTGACAGGCTGTCTCGACTGAAACGGGACATGCTGATCCGCAAGGCCCGCAAAGGATGAGGATCGCCTTCATGGGCACGCCCGACTTCTCGGTCGCGCCGCTGCGCGCGTTGATCGAGGCGGGGCACGAGATCGCCTGCGTTTACTGCCAGCCGCCGCGCCCGGCGGGGCGTGGCCAGAAGGAGCGGCCCTCGCCCGTGCAGGCCGAGGCCGAACGGCGCGGGCTGATGGTGCGCCATCCCCGGTCTCTGAGAACCCCCGAGGCGCAGGCGGAGTTCGCGGCCCTTGGCATCGAGGTTGCGGTGGTGGTGGCCTATGGACTGATCCTGCCTCAGGCCATCCTGGATGCACCCAGGCTGGGCTGCCTGAACATCCACGCGTCCCTCCTGCCGCGCTGGCGGGGGGCCGCCCCGATCCATCGGGCTGTCATGGCGGGCGATGCGGAGACCGGCGTCTGCATCATGCAGATGGAGGCCGGACTCGACACCGGGCCGGTGCTGCTGCGCGAAGCCATGGCGATCGGACCCACGGACACGACCGGGGACCTGCACGACCGGCTCAGCGGCCTGGGCGCGCGGATGATCGTGGACGCACTGGCCCGGCTGCCGGACCTGCGCCCGGAGCCGCAGCCCGAGGCGGGCGTGACCTATGCCCAGAAGATCGACAAGGCCGAAGCGCGGATCGACTGGACTCTCCCGGCCGCCGAGGTGGACCGCCTGATCCGGGGCCTGTCCCCCTTCCCCGGTGCCTGGTGCGAAGCCGGGGCAGAGCGCATCAAGATCCTGCGATCGCGGCGCGTGGAGGGACGGGGGGAACCGGGGCAGGTCCTCCATGGCTTGACGGTCGCCTGCGGGGACGGGGCTGTTGAGGTGCTGGACGTCCAGCGGGCCGGGGCCAAGCCCCTGCCGGCCACCGAGGCGTTGCGGGGCTGGAGCCCGGGTCGCTGCCTGGGCTGATCCCGCGCCGGGGGTGGCGGCGGCCCCGCCTTTGCGTTAGCCCCGGGCGGCCAAGAGCAGGAGGCGCCGATGAGCACCAACGAGGACACCGTAAAGGGCTTCGTCCTGGCGACCAGCGTCTATCTGCTGTGGGGCTTCCTGCCGCTTTACATGAAGGCGCTCGCCCATGTTCCCCCGGCCGAGGTCATCGTCCACCGGGTGATCTGGTCCATTCCCGTCGCAGGGCTGGTGCTCTGGGTTTCGGGACGGACGGGGGACCTTGCACGCGCGCTGCGGTCACCCCGGATGCTGGGCATGGCCGTAGTGACGGCGGCGCTGATCTCGGTCAACTGGGGGATCTATGTCTGGTCCATCCAGGCAGGGCACGCACTGGACGCGGCGTTGGGCTACTACATCAACCCGCTCTTCAGCGTGCTGCTGGGCGCCCTGCTGCTGCGCGAACGCCTGAGCCCTCTGCAATGGGCAGCCATCGCGCTGGCCGCCGCCGCCGTCGCGGTCCTGACATGGGAAACCGGTCGCCTGCCGCTGGTAGCGCTGGGGCTCACGCTTACTTGGGGGGCCTATGCCTTTCTCAAGAAGTGGCTGCCCATCGGGCCGAACCAGGGCTTCTTCCTCGAGGTACTGATCCTTCTTCTACCCGCACTAGGGTATCTCGGGTTTCTAGTCGCGCGGGGTCATAGCCAGTTCCTCGGGGGCGACACCGTGACGACCTGGCTTCTGCTGGGCTGCGGGCCGGTCACGGCGGTGCCGCTGATCCTTTATGCCAACGGGGCCAAGCTCCTGAAGCTCTCGACCATCGGCATCCTGCAGTACATCGCCCCGACGATGATCGTCCTCGTGGCGGTGTTCCTGTTCGGGGAGGAGTTCGGGCGGGCGCGCCTGATCGCCTTTCCGATGATCTGGGCGGCGCTGGCGCTCTATAGCGTGTCGCTCCTTCACCAGTCGCGGCGGAGCCGGCCCGCCGAGGCCTAACGTCTGGTTGCCTAGATCCCCGAACCGGCCTTCACCAAGTTCGGACCACCAAGCGGCGTGGAGCGGGGGCAACGAGACGGGCGAAGCCGCCGAGGGCACCGGGAACCAAGCAGCGCCTTGATGAACGTCTAACCTTGCAACGAACGGATCCTGCGTCAGCGGAAGCCGTTTCCCTTTCGGGGTCCGCCCGATCAGGCGGGAGCCTTGACCAGAGGATTGTATGAACCGCCGCACGCTCCTCATCGCCGCGCCCGCCCTTCTCCTTGCCCCCGTAGCCCGGGCCCAAGAAGGCTCCATCCGCCTGCGCGACCTGTACAACAACGATAGGAGCTTCTCGGATCTGGCGCTGTCGCTCAAGGGCGAGCACATCAAGGTGGACGGCTTCATGGCGCCCCCGCTCAAGGCCGAGTCGACGTTCTTCGTCCTGACGAAGATGCCGATGGCCGCATGCCCCTTCTGCGTGCCAGGCCGAACCTGGCCCGGCGATATCCTGGCGGTCTACGCCCGCCGGTCCGTCGATGTGATCCCCTTCAACGTGCCCATGCGGGCGATCAGCATCCCGGAGCTTGGCGATCAAACTGACCCGGAACTCGGCTTCTACTCACGCGTGCGTCTTGTTGAGGCCACGTATGAGCGTGTCTGATCCTCTTCCGCTCCGGGTCGAGGATCTCGTGATCCGGGCCCGGGATGGTCGAAGCGTCCTCGAGCTTCCGCATCTGGACCTGCCCGCTGGTGGCACGCTCGCCATCACAGGACCGTCCGGAGCCGGCAAGTCCTCGCTCCTGCATGCGCTCGCCGGGCTGCTCAGGCCGTCGAAGGGACGGATTCTATGGGGCACCACCGACATCGCATGCCTGTCCGAAGCCGCTTGCGCGTGCTTCCGTCGTGAGAAGGTCGGTCTTGTTTTTCAAGACTTCCTGCTTTTCGAAGAGTTGGGAGCTCTTGGGAACGCCGCCGTCTCAGCGACGTTTGCACCGGCTCGTGAGCGTCCTGCAATAGAAACCCGGGCTCAAGGCTGGCTCGCCCGATCGGGCTTGGGACAGCGGCCAGAGCCGAACGTGCGAACCTTTTCTGGGGGTGAGCGGCAGCGTGTCGCCGTAGCCCGTGCCATGTCTCACGCTCCTGCGGTGATCCTTGCGGACGAGCCTACCGCCAGTTTGGATAGGGCCAGCGCTGACCGCTTGATCGATGATCTCGTGGACGTTGCCGCCGCGGAGGGTCGCATGCTCATTGCGGTAACGCACGACGCTCGGCTGGCGGAGCGCCTCGGGCGAGAACTGAAGCTTGTGGATGGCCGAGTCGTGGAACAGCGGCATGGATGACCTTTGGCTCTCGCTCCCGGTCGGGGCTCAGGATGCCCTTGTGTCGCTGGGGCTCCTTCTGCCGGGCCTGCTCCTGGGGGTGCTCGTGGTGCGGGGCTTCCAGCCCTGGCCACTCGTGCGGGCAATGCTGGGACGGTTCCGGGGGGCCAACGCGATCTTCGTGCTTCTGATCGCCGCGGCGGTGGCGCTTGGGGCTGGGCTCACGGCGCAGGAGCGGGCGCTCCGTCAGGGCAGCGCGCGGGCGGCCGAGCGCTTCGACCTCGTACTGGGCGCGCCGGGCAGCGAGATCTCCCTAGTGCTGGCGGCCGTGTACCTCCAGCCCATGGACCTGCCGCTCCTGTCGGGCGAGGTCTTCGCCGAGGTCGCGGCCGACCCCGAGGTGGACCTCGCCGCTCCCATCGCTTTCGGGGATAGCTGGAACGGAGCGCCGGTCGTGGGCACCACGGCCGGCTTCGTGACCCACCTGGCCGGAGATCTGGCCATGGGTCGCATGTTCGCGGACCATGGCGAGGCTGTCGCGGGCGCCTTCGCCCCTGTCGGCATGGGAGACGCGGTGGAGCCCGCCCATGGTCAAGGCGAGGTGGCCGAGCACGACGCTCACGGCGGCACGGCCTATGTCGTCGTCGGGCGTATGGCCCCGACGGGCAGCCCGTGGGACCGCGCCATCCTTGTTCCCGTCGAGGCTGTCTGGGAGGTCCATGCCCTCCCCACCGGCCACGCGCCCGAGCGGGCCGAACAGATCGGGCCTCCCTTCGATCCCGAGTGGTTCCCCGGCACGCCGGCCATCCTCGTGCGTGCCGACGAGGTCTGGGCGAACTACGCGCTTCGGGACAGGTACACGCGGGCGGACGTGATGGCTGTCTTTCCGGGCAGCGTGCTCGCAAGCCTGCACGGCCTGCTGCGCGACATGCGCGAGGCGATGTCGCTGATGGCCCTCGTGACTCAGGGCCTTGTTGTCGTGGCGGTCCTCGCTGGCCTGAGCCTTCTTGTTCGTGTGTTCGCCCGCGGCCTCGCGCTTCTTCGGGCGCTCGGGGCTCCGCGCCGTTTCGTCCTGGCGGTGGTTTGGAGCTATGCGGCGTCCCTTGTGGGCTTTGGTGCGTCGTTGGGACTGGCCTTGGGGTGGATGGTCGCGGCCGTGCTGTCCGGCCTCGTGACGGCTCGCACGGACGTCCTTGTTCAGGCTCGGATCGGCTGGACCGAGGTGCAACTCGTGACGGGGTTCATGAGCTTGGCCCTGCTGCTCGCACTGCTTCCCAGCATCCTCGCGAGCCGCAGATCGCCCCTGAACGACCTCAGGGCCTAGCAACGCCGAGGAGCGAGTCGAGCAGTTCGTCCGCGACGTTCCCGAGTTCAAATGTATGCCGGTGCGGTCGGACATTCGGCTGGTCAAGGATTGGCTGGGCTGGGGGCCTCATGACCGCGTATGTCAGATCGAACCTCACCGCCTGTGTCATGCTCCTGTTGCGCCACATCGGTAAAGAAGCCGCATTTGAATGTTGATATTGAAGCGGGTGTCCCTCGGGACACCCTTTTCCTTAGAGCCTGACCCGAAAAGAGTTGAGCGGCATCAGCGGGCTGTGACTCCGTCTGGCGGCCAAGCACGACGGA